>CAWCRU010000033.1:0-229320 GCA_963798075.1 uncultured Alphaproteobacteria bacterium
TCGGGCTCGCGGATCTGCCGCTGCACAACGGTCGGGCGCCCGCCTGGCTGTTCGGCCGCATGGTCAGGCTCGCGCGCGAGATCCTGGGCCACGTGGTCGCCGACTATGGCCCGAACGACGTGCTGGCGCGGCTCTCCGACCCGTTCTGGTTCCAGGCCTTCGGCTGCGTGCTCGGCTTCGACTGGCACTCCAGCGGCGTCACCACAACGACCTGCGGTGCGGTCAAGGAGGCGGTCCGGGGGCTCGAGCACGACTTCGGCCTGTTCGTCGCCGGCGGCAAGGGTGCGGCGTCACGTAAGACGCCGGCCGAGATCGAGCGCGCCTGCGAGCGGCTGGGAACCGACCCGGCGGCGCTGGTGCGCGCGAGCCGGCTGTCGGCCAAGGTCGACAACACCGCCGTCCAGGACGGCCACCAGCTCTATCACCACTGCTTCCTGTTCACCGGCCACGGCAGCTGGTGCGTGGTCCAGCAGGGCATGTCGGATGCGACCCGGACGGCCCGGCGCTATCACTGGCTCGGCGACCGGGTCACGAGCTTCGTCGAGGAGCCGCACGCCGCGGTCTGCGCCGACCGGCGCGCCCCGACCCTGAACCTGGTCGCCGCGGAGAGCGCCGCCGCGCGCCTCGCCACGACCGAGATCGCCGCGCATCCGCCAGCCGGCATCCTGGCCGAGCTCGAGCGCCTGCCGCTGCTCCGGATGCCCATGCGCCATCCGCTGCTGGCGAGCGCGGACGTCGACCCGAGACGGCTGCATCAGACCCTACTCAGGACCTACGAGCGGCCGCCCGCGGACTTCGAGGGCCTGCTCGGCATTGCCGGGGCTCGGACCCAAGAGCCTGCGCGCGCTCACCCTCGTCGCCGAGCTGATCCACGGTGCTCGCGCTAGCACCCGCGACCCGGCGCGCTTTGCCTTCGCTCACGGCGGCAAGGACGGCACGCCCTTCCCCGTCGACCGCGCAACCTACGACCAGACCATCGAGCTCTTACGCGGCGCGCTGGGCCGCGCCCGGCTCGACCATTCCGACCGCTCCCATGCGCTGAAGCGGCTTGCCGCCTTCGCCGGCGACGCCGGCCGCATTCGCCCTTAACGCGGCAACCGTTCGGATGTTAGAGCTGGCGCCGGAGGCGCGCCGCATGACCACTCTGCTCTACAGCCATCCGTCGTCCGCCGTGCACGACCCGGGGCCGGGCCATCCGGAATTGCCGGCCCGGATCCGGGCGATTCTGGCCCTGATCGAGCGCGAGGAGCGCAGGGGCGCCCTGGTCGGCGTCGACCGGGAGGCGGCGCCGCGGGCGACCCGGGCGCAGCTCGAGCGCGCGCACACGCCGCGATACGTCGACGCGATCCTCGCCGCCGAGCCTGCCTCGGGCTACCGCCGGCTCGATCCCGACACCGCGATCTCGCCGGGCTCGGCCGAGGCGGCGCTGCGGGCGGCAGGCGCCGCCTGCGCCGCGGTCGGCGCCGTGGTCGCAGGCGAGGCGCGCAACGCGTTCTGCGCGCTGCGTCCGCCCGGGCACCACGCCGAGCCCGAGCGCGCCATGGGCTTTTGCCTGTTCAACACGATCGCGGTCGGCGCTCTCGAGGCGCTCGCGGTGCATGGCGTCGGGAAAATTTCGATCTTCGATTTCGACGTCCATCACGGCAACGGCACCCAGGCGATCTTCGCGAGCGAGCCGCGCGTGCAATATCTCTCGACCCATCAATGGCCGCTCTATCCGGGCACCGGGGCGCGCGACGAGGTCGGGGTCGGCAACATCGTCAACCGGCCGCTGCCCGCCGGTACCGGCTCGAAGGACTGGCGGCGCGTGGTCGAGGCCGACATCCTGCCGGCGATCGATCGCTTCGCGCCCGAGCTGATCATGGTCTCGGCGGGCTTCGATGCCCATCGGGCCGATCCTTTGGCCATGCTCGAGCTCGAGGAGGCCGACTTCGCCTGGGTGACCCGCGAGTTGATGGCGCTTGCCGACCGGCATGCCGCGGGCCGGGTGGTCTCGGTGCTCGAAGGCGGCTATGATCTGAACGCGCTGGCGCAGAGCTGCCTTGCCCATCTGAACGCGCTGCGCGAGCCTTGATCGGTGAGCCCCTGACCCCGATGGCCGGATTTGTGAGCGAAGAACCCCCGAGCTGGAACAGCGTGCACGTGCCTCCCAAGGCCGCACCCGAAGCGGGCGGCGCCGGCCCGAACGCGCCGGACGTCCCGGGCATGAGCTTCGAGCAGGCGCTGGCCGAGCTCGAGAAGATCGTCCAGGACCTCGAGCGCGGCCAGCTCGACCTGGAAGCCGCGATCCTCGCCTATGAGCGCGGCACGGCGCTCAAGGAGCATTGCCAGCGCAAGCTCCAGGAGGCGCAGCTCCGCGTGGAGAAGATCACGCTCGGCCCCGACGGCAGCGCGCGTACCGAGCCCATGGATCCCGCTTGAGCGCGCGCATGGCGTCCTTGACGCAGCAGATGGCGACGCATCGCCGAGGCGATCGAGGTCGAGCTCGACCGCCAGCTGCCGGGCCCTGCGGGCGGCCAGGCGCGGCTGCAGGCGGCGATGCGCTATGCGGCGCTCGGCGGCGGCAAGCGGTTGCGGCCCTTCCTGGTCGCGGCCGGTGCCGAGCTGTTCGACGTGCCGCGGGCGCAGGCGTTGCGGGTCGGCGCTGCGGTCGAGCTGATCCACGCCTATTCGCTGGTCCACGATGATCTGCCGGCGATGGACGACGCCCTGACCCGGCGGGGACGGCCGAGCTGCCACCGCGAGTTCGACGAGGCGACCGCGATCCTCGTGGGCGACGCGCTCCAGAGCCTGGCCTTCGAGCTTCTGGCGGGGCCCGCGACCCACCCGGATCCGGCGGTCCGCTGCAGCCTGGTCCAAAAGCTGGCCCAGGCCGCCGGCGGGCTCGGCATGTGCGGCGGCCAGATGATCGACCTCGAGGCCGAGGGCCGGGCGCTCACGATGGGCCAGGTCCTCGAGCTGCAGCGCCTCAAGACCGGCGCGCTGCTCGAGTTCGCCTGCGAGGCGGGCGCGATCCTCGGTGCCGCGCCCGAGGCGGCGCGCCGGGTGCTGCGCGCCTATGCCGCCGATCTCGGCCTCGCGTTCCAGATCCAGGACGACCTTTTGGATGTGACCGGCGATGCCGCGCTCACCGGCAAGGATCTCGGGCGCGACCAGGCGGCCGGCAAGGCGACCGTGGTCGGCCTGCTCGGCATCGAGGGTGCCAGGCGGCGTCTTGCGGAGCTCAGCGCCAGCGCCAATCGGCAGCTCGACCGGCTGGGGCGCGAGGTGCCCGTGTTGCGCCAGGTGTTCGAGTTTGTCATAAGCCGATCCAACTAGGGTCGCATTGCCACCGTCGGCGGTCTCCTCACGGGCGAGATCGAGCGACGCTCCGCGGGAGGACATCGAGCCCCATGGTTGAGACCCCGCTGCTCGATACGATCGACGAGCCGGGCGATCTGCGCCGTCTGGCGCCGGACAGCCTGCGCCAGCTGGCGGACGAGCTGCGCGCCGAGACGATCGACGCGGTCTCGGTCACCGGCGGCCACCTCGGCGCCGGCTTGGGCGTGGTCGAGCTGACGGTGGCGCTGCACTACGTGTTCGACACGCCGCGCGATCGGCTGGTCTGGGACGTCGGCCACCAGGCCTATCCGCACAAGATCCTGACCGGGAGGCGCTCCCGCATCCGCACGCTGCGCCAGCCGGGCGGCCTGTCCGGCTTCACCAGGCGCGCCGAGAGCCACTACGACGCGTTCGGCGCCGCCCACAGCTCGACCTCGATCTCGGCGGCGCTCGGCATGGCGACCGCGCGCGATCTGGCGGGTGAAGACTTCCATGTGGTGGCGGTGATCGGCGATGGCGCGATGAGCGCCGGCATGGCCTACGAGGCGATGAACAACGCCGGATCCATGAACGCGCGCCTGATCGTGATCCTGAACGATAACGACATGTCGATCTCGCCCGCGACCGGCGCCATGCACGACTATCTCTCGCGCGTGATCTCCTCGCAGTCCTACCTCACCTTCCGCCACGTCGCGAAGCAGCTCGCGGGCTTCGTGTCCCGAGACCGCTGGCCGAAGCGGCCGAGAAGGCCGAGGAGTATGCCCGCGGCATGATGACCGGCGGCACGCTGTTCGAGGAGCTGGGCTTCTACTACATCGGCCCGCTCGACGGCCACAACATCGACCACCTGCTGCCGGTTCTGAAGAACGTGCGCGACGCCAAACGCGCCGGGCCGGTCCTGATCCACGTCCGCACCCAGAAGGGCAAGGGCTACCCGCCGGCCGAGAACTCGGCCGACAAGTACCACGGCGTGGTCAAGTTCGACACCGCGACCGGCGCCCAGTTCAAGAAGAAGGGCAACGCGCCGGCCTACACCTCGGTGTTCGCGAAGGCGCTGATCAAGGAGGCCGAGACCGACGACAAGATCGTCGCGATCACCGCGGCGATGCCGTCCGGCACGGGCGTCGATGCGTTCGCCAGGCATTTCCCGGAGCGCGCGTTCGACGTCGGGATCGCCGAGCAGCACGGCGTGACCTTCGCGGCCGGGCTCGCGACCCAGGGCTTCCGGCCGTTCTGCGCGATCTACTCGACCTTCCTGCAGCGCGCCTACGACCAGGTGGTGCACGACGTCGCGATCCAGGGCCTGCCGGTCCGCTTCGCGATGGACCGGGCGGGGCTGGTCGGTGCCGACGGCCCGACCCACGCCGGCGCGTTCGACGTCGCCTATCTCGGCTGCCTGCCGGGCTTCGTGATCATGGCCGCGGCGGACGAGGCCGAGCTCATGCACATGGTCGCGACCATGGCCAGGATCGACGACCGGCCGTCCGCGGTCCGCTACCCGCGCGGGGAAGGCATCGGCATCGACCTGCCCGAGCGCGGCACCCCGCTTCCGATCGGCAAGGGCCGGATCCTGCGCGAGGGCGGCGGCCCGATCGCCCTCCTGTCGTTCGGCGCCCGCCTCCAGGAATGCCTGAAGGCGGCGGACGAGTTGACCGCGCGCGGGCTCTCGACCACGGTTGCGGATGCCCGCTTCGCCAAGCCTCTCGACCAGGAGCTGATTCAGCGCCTCGCCGCCGAGCACGAGGTGCTAGTCACGGTCGAGGAGGGTGCGATCGGCGGCTTCGGCGCCCACGTCCAGCAGTTCATGCTGGACGCGGGCCTCCTCGACCACGGCCGCCTGCGGCTGCGCTCGATGATCCTCCCCGACGCACTTCATCGACCACGGCACGCCTGCTGGCATGTACGAGGAGGCGGGCCTCAACGCCACCCAGATCGCGACGCTCGCCCGCCTCACCCTCAGCCCTGGCGAAAAATCGGTCCAGCCGGCCAAAGCCAGCGCCTGAGCTCGGCTCCGGTGCCTGCTTGCCTGACGGATCCGGCTGCACCGATCTGATCCCTTGATGTAACGGCTGTGAGCTGGTGTTAGGCTTGGCACCGCGTCGGCGGCGAGGTGCGCTTCCATGGACTGCCCAGGCTGCGGAGCCTCCGTTCCCGCGGGTCGGTTCTGCATCGAATGCGGCGCCGCGTTCGAGCGCCGATGCGGCTCCTGTGGTCATGCCAATGATCTGGGCGCGAAGTTCTGCGCCGAGTGTGGCCATCGTCTGACGGCGTCCGAGCCGGCGCCGCCGGGCGCTCCGCAGCAGAGGCCGCGCGATGCCGAGCGGCGGCAGCTGACCGTGATGTTCCTCGATCTGGTCGGGTCGACAGCGCTGTCGGCGAGCCTCGACCCCGAGGATATGCGCGAGGTGATCTGGGCGTATCAGAACACCGCGGCCGGCGAGGTCAAGCGGTACGAGGGTCACATCGCCAAATACATGGGAGATGGCGTGCTCGCCTACTTCGGCTGGCCGCAGGCGCATGAGGACGACGCCGAGCGGGCGGTCAGGGCCGGGCTCGCGATCGTCGATCGTCTGGCGGGGCTGAAGACGCCCGCGGGCGCGCCGCTCGCGGCCAGGGTCGGTATCGCGACCGGTCTGGTCATGGTCGGCGAGCTGATCGGCGAAGGGGCGGCAAAGGAGCAGACCGTGGTTGGCGAGACGCCGAACCTCGCGGCGCGGCTGCAGGCGCTGGCAGGGCCGGGCAGCGTGGTGATCAGCCAGGCGACCCGCCGGCTCGTCGGCACCCTCTTCGAACTGACTGACCTCGGCCCGCTGCGCCTCAAAGGCTTCGCGAGGCCGCTGGCCGCTTGGCAGGTGGTCGGCCTCGGCAGCGCCGAAAGCCGCTTCGAGGCGATGCATCCGACCGGCCTCACGCCGCTCGTCGGCCGCGAGCACGAGCTCGGCCTGCTCCTCGATCGCTGGGCGCTGGCCAAGGGTGGCGAGGGCCAGGTGGTGCTGCTCTCGGGCGAGCCCGGGATTGGCAAGTCGCGGATCACCGAGGCCTTCCTCGAACGGCTTGCGAGCAGGCCCCACACGTGTCTGCGCTACTATGGCTCGCCCTACCACACCGACAGCGCGTTGCATCCGATCATCGCGCAGCTGGAGCGCGCTGCCGGCTTCGGCCGGGACGATCCGGCCCCGGTCAGGCTCGACAAGCTCGAGGCGGTGCTCGTCGAGGCGAGCGAACGGGTCACCGAGGTCGCGCAGTTGCTGGCGGCGCTCCTGTCGATCCCGAGCGAGCAACGCTACCCGCGGCTCAATCTGACGCCGCAGACGCAGAAGGCGAGGACCTTCGAGGCGTTGCTCGCGCAGCTCGAGGGCTTGGCCAGTGCGCAGCCGGTCGTGATGATCTTCGAGGACGCCCACTGGATCGACCCGACGACGAACGAGCTGTTCGCGCTGGTGATCGATCGCCTGCAACGTCTGTCGATCCTGCTCCTGATCACGTTCCGGCCGGAGTTCACGCCGCCCTGGGCCGGCCATGCGCACATCACGACGTTGACCCTCAACCGCCTCGGCCGCAGCCAGGGTGCGGCGATGGTGGCGCGGTTGACCGATGGCAAGGCGCTGCCGGCTGAGGTTCTGCAGCAGATCCTTCAGAAGACCGACGGCGTGCCGCTGTTCGTCGAGGAGCTGACCAAGACGGTGCTGGAATCCGGCCTGCTCCGCAATGCTGGCGACCGCTTCGAGCTCACCGGTCCCCTCCCATCGCTCGCTATTCCGACGACGTTGCACGAACTCGCTGATGGCCAGGCTGGATCGGCTCGCCCCGGTGAAGGAGGTGGCCCAGATCGGCGCGGTCATCGGCCGCGATTTCGCGCACGATCTGCTCGCCGCGATCTCCCCGTTACCCGAGGACCAGCTGGGCAACGCCCTCGACCAGCTGGTCGCCGCGGAGCTGATCTTCCGCCGCGGCACCCCGCCCGACGCCACCTACAGCTTCAAGCACGCCCTGGTCCAGGACGCGGCCTACGGCACCCTGCTCAAGTCCCGCCGCCAGCACCTCCACGCCCGCATTGCCCAGGCCCTCGAGGAACGCTTCCCCGAAACCGCGCAGACGGAGCCCGCGCTTCTCGCCTATCACCTGACGGAAGCCGCCGAGACGGAGCGCGCCGTCGACTATTGGCTCAAGGCGGGGCAGAGGTCGGCCGAGCGCTCGGCGGACCCCGAGGCGGTCGGCCAACTCCGGCGCGGTCTCGAGGTCCTCATGGGGCTGCCCGAGTCCGCCGAGCGCGACCGTATCGAGCTCGAATTTCAGCTCGCGATAGGCACGCCGCTGATCGCGCTCTCCGGCTGGAGCGGTCCGCAGGTGGCTGTGGCCTATGAGCGCGCCAGCGCGCTCTGCGAGCGGCTCGGCAGCGCTGAACGTCTCATCCCGGCCCTGTTCGGTCTGGCCAGCAATCGCGTCGTGCGGGGCGAGACGCGGACCGCGCAGCGCTTGGCGGAGCGGTGTCGCACCTTGGCCGAACGCGGCGGCAATCCGGCGCACCGGCTCTTGGGCCATCGGGCCATGGGTGCGGCCTTGATGCAACTCGGCGCGTTGCGCGAGGCCCGATCGGAGTTCGAGAGGATCAGCGAGCTGTACGACCCCGAACGGGATCGGGACCTGGCCGCTCGCTGCGTCACCGACCCTCGCGCCTCCGGGTTGTCTTTCCTGTCGTTGGTGTTGTGGCTGACAGGCTACCCGGACCAGGCGAGACGCACGGCGCGCGAGGGGTTCCGGTGCGCCGCCGAGCTCGAGCACGCCAATACCAGCGGCCACCTCCGCCTCCACGGCGGCGCGCAACTCGCCGAACTCCTTCGCGACGTCGGTGCCGCCCGCGAGCACGCCGACGCCGTGATCGTCTTGGCTGCCGAGCATCACATGCCGTACTGGCGGGGTCACGGTACGGTCATCAGCGGATGGGTGGCCGCTCGGGAAGGGCGCCCCGACGCCGGAGCACTTCTGGTTCGCCAGGGCATCACCGAACTCGATGCGCTCGGCACCGCGTTCCATCGCTCGCACTATCTGGGAATCCTCGCTCGTATCCATGCCGAGCTCGGCGATTGCACGACGGGTCTGGAACTCCTTGGCGAGGCGCACGATGGAGTGCGGCGTACCGAGGAGTACCTCTGGCAGGCCGAGCTGCATTGGCTCGAGGGAGAGCTGCTGTCGATGGCGGGAGCATCCCGCGCCCAGGTCGAGGCGTGCTTCACCGAGGCGCTCGAGGTGGCCCGTCGGCAGGAGGCCAAGTCGTTCGAGCTGCGGGCCGCATCGAGTCTCGCCCGTTTCTGGGCCGAGCACGGCAAGCGCGCCCAGGCCCACGACCTCCTCGCGCCCGTCTATCACTGGTTCGTCGAGGGCTTCGAGACCCCCGACCTGAAGGACGCCAAGGCGCTGCTCGACGAGTTGCAGTGAGCCCCGAGAAAAAGCAGCGTCTCGATCAGCTCCTCGTCGAGCGCGGGCTCGTCGAGAGCCGGGCCAAGGCGCAGGCCCTGGTTCTGGCCGGTCAGGTCTTTTCGGGCGAGCGGCGGCTGGAGAAGCCGGGGCAGGGCATGGCACCCGACATCGCGCTCGAAGTGCGCGGCCCAAGCTCGCCCTACGTCTCCAGAGGCGGCATCAAGCTCGTCCACGGCTTGGATCATTTCGGCATTGATCCCAAAGGCATGGTCTCGCTCGATGTCGGCGCCTCGACCGGCGGGTTCACCGACGTGCTGCTGCAGCGGGGCGCCGTCAGGGTCTACGCGGTCGACGTCGGCCATGGCCAGCTCGACTGGCGCCTTAGGAACGACCCGAAAGTCGTTGTCCTGGAAAGGACCAATGCCCGCTACCTGAACCGCGATCTGATCCCCGAGCCGGTCGACCTCGTGGTCTGCGACGCGAGCTTCATCTCGCTGAAGCTCGTGCTTCCCGCGGCGCTTCAATTGGCGCATGCAGGCGCCTGGCTGCTCGCGCTGATCAAGCCGCAGTTCGAGGTTGGCAAGGGCCAGGTGGGGAAGGGGGGTGTGGTCCGCGATCCGGCCCTGCACGCAGAGGTCTGCACGGACATCGCTCGTTGGCTGACCGAGCAGCAGGGGTGGCACGTGCTGGGAACCACGGAAAGCCCGATCACCGGTCCCAAGGGCAACCGCGAGTTCCTGATCGCCGCGCGGCGCCCTTGACGCGCCGAGGTCGTGTAGTCTAATTATAGACAATGGCAGCGAATTCATCCGTAGTGAGACAGCCCGAGATCGCCGAGGCGGATCGTGACGACGTGGCGTTGCGCGCCTTCTTCCGCCTGGTCGAGCTCTGGGGCCTCAGCATGGAGCAGGCGCGGGTGCTGCTCGGCCGGCCGGCGCGGGCGACACTGTACAATTGGAAGGCGGGCAGGGCCAGGAGCCTGCCGTACGACACGCTCCAGCGGATCAGCTATCTGCTCGGCATCTACAAGGCGCTGCAGATCCTCTACCAGGATCCCAAGCTCGCCGACGCCTGGCTCATGCGGCCGAACGCGGCGTTCGGCGGCCAGAGCGCGCTCGAGCGCATGCTGGCGGGCGACGTTGCCGATCTCGCCGCCGTCCGCGCCCATCTCGATGCCGCCCGCGGCGCCTGGACGTGACCCCGGAGCCCGTCGAGGAGCCGCCGGAGCGGCGGGTCCGCTGGCCGGCCGCGCATCGGATCCTGCCGTCCCGCTACCCGCCGATCCAGCTGTTCGAGCGCCTGAGCGACGATCCGGGGGAGTGGGAGACGCTGGCCGCGATCGAGAGCCTGACCAACCCGCGCCTGCGCGACGAGGTCGGCCTGATCCGCCTGGTACCGGCCGGCGAGCGGGTGAGCGGTCCCGGCGCCAGCTGGGTCATGGCCTCGTTCACCCATCTGAACCCCAAGGGCTCGCGTTTCAGCGACGGCAGCTACGGTATCTACTACGCCGGCCGCGAGCTCGAGACGGCGATCGCTGAGACGGTCCATCACCTCGGCAGGTTCTACGCCGCCACCGCCGATCCGCCGCACGCCGAGGACATGCGCGTGCTGAGCGGCCGGGTCGACGCCCGCTTTCACGACCTGCGCGGCGGCGATCCGCGCTGGCGGCCGTGCCTCGATCCCGAGGATTACTCGGCCAGCCGGGCGCTCGGCCGCAGACTGCGGGCGGCGGGCAGCAACGGCCTCGTCTGGCCGAGCGTCCGCCGGACGGGCGGCCAGTGCCTCGGCGCCTTCCGGCCCAAGGCGGTCGGCATCCCGGTCCAGGGCCGGCACCTGCAATACCACTGGGACGGCCGGCGCATCAGTCGCTACTTCGACTATGCCGACGAGCGCTGGGTCAGCCTCCAGTCCCCTGGTTGAGCCGCGCGAAGCCCGCCTCGAGGTCGGCGATCAGGTCGTCCGGGTCCTCGAGCCCGGCATGGATCCGGATGTTCGGGAAGCGGGTGTCCCAGGTCGTGGCGGTCCGGTAGCGCTCGGGGTGGACCGGCATGATCAGGCTCTCGTAGCCGCCCCAGGACGCGCCGAGCCCGAACAGCTCGAGGCCGTCGATCAGGGCGTGCCAGGCGGCGGTCGGGCAGGGCTTGAGCAGCATCCCGAACAGGCCGCAGGCGCCCGTGAAATCCCGCCGCCAGAGCGCGTGGCCCGGATCCTCGGGCAGCGCCGGGTAGAGCAGCCGTTCGACTTCGGGCCGCGTCTTCAGCCAGGTCGCAAGCCGGAGCGCGTTGGCCTGATGGCGCTCGAGCCGGACCGACAGCGTGCGCAGGCCGCGCAGCGCCTGGTAGCAGTCGTCGGGCGAGACGTAGCTGCCGAGGTCGTACATGCCCGCGCGCAGCCGCTCGTAGAGGGGCTCCTTGCAGCTGACCGTGCCCATCATGAGATCGGAGTGGCCGCCGATATACTTGGTCGCGGCATGGATGCAGACGTCGACGCCCTGCTGCAAGGGCTTGAAATACAAGGGCGTCGCCCAGGTGTTGTCGATCACCGTGAGCACGTCCCGGCGTCTCGCGACTGCGACGATCGCCGGCACGTCCTGGACCTCGAAGGTCAGCGAGCCCGGCGATTCCAGATAGATGATCCGCGTGTTCGGCCGGATCAGCGCCTCGATCCCGGCGCCGATCAAGGGGGCGTAGTAGGTGGTCTCGACACCGAACCGGGCCAGCACCCGGTCGCACAGCTGACGGGTCGGCCCATAGGCGCTGTCGACCATCAGCAGATGATCGCCGGCCTGAAGCAACGCCAGCAGCGCCTGGGCGATCGCGGTCTTGCCCGAGCCCGTGACCATCGCACCCTGGCCGCCGTCGAGTGCGGCGACCGCATCTTCGAGCGCGAAGGTGGTGGGCGTGCCGCCGCGGCCATAGTAGACGCCCCGCAGCGCGCGCGGCGCCTCGAACGCCGCGACCGTCGGCGAGAGGATGGTCGACGCCCGATAGATCGGCGGGTTCACCACGCCGTGGTTGCGCTCCGGGTCGCGTCCCTCGGTGACCAGCAAGGTATCATCGTGCATCGCGATTCCCCTGCGCTCGCCCTCGGGGCTGGATTTTCCCCCCTCCTTGTGCCAGACCCGGACCAATGGCCGGTCGTTGGGCGCGGTCGCACGGGTCGGCTGAGCGCCGGCTGAAAGATGCGCTGCCGCGCTCGGGCCGAAGGCCCAGGCGGACCGGCAGGTCGAACCACGGAGGACCGTTCATGCGTCTAACCACCACTTTGGTCGCCGGCAGCGCCGCGGCACTGCTCGCTACTGTCGGCACCGTGCAGGCCGGCGCCACCCTGGATGCGGTCAAGAAGAAAGGCTTCGTCCAATGCGGGGTGAGCACCGGTCTGGCGGGCTTCTCCAACCCCGACGACGCCGGCAACTGGTCGGGCCTCGACGTCGACGTCTGCCGCGCCATCGCCGCCGCCTTGTTCGGCGACGCCAAGGCGGTCAAATACACCCCCTTGACCTCCAAGGAACGGTTCACCGCGCTGCAGTCGGGCGAGGTCGACGTGCTGTCGCGCAACACGACCTGGACGCTCTCGCGCGATAGCGCGCTCGGCCTCGATTTCACCGGCGTCACCTACTATGACGGCCAGGGCTTCATGGTGCCGAAGTCGCTGGGCGTCAAGAGCGCGCTCGAGCTCGATGGCGCTTCGGTCTGCGTCCAGACCGGGACGACCACCGAGCTCAACCTCGCCGACTACTTCCGCGCCAACAACATGTCGTTCTCGCCGGTCAACTTCGAGCGGCCGGACGAGGCGCGGACCGCCTACGAGCAGGGCCGCTGCGACGTCTACACGACCGACAAGTCCGGCCTCTATGCCCAGCGCACCGGCCTCGCCAGCCCGGCCGACCACATCGTCCTGCCCGAGACGATCTCCAAAGAGCCGCTCGGCCCGGCGGTCCGCCACGGCGACAACGAGTGGGGCGACGTCGTGCGCTGGACGCTCTACGCGATGGTCGAGGCCGAGGACCTCGGCGTCAGCTCGGCCAACGTCGACGACCAGAAGGCGAACTCGACCAATCCGGAAGTCCGCCGCCTGCTCGGCGTCGAGGACGAGATGGGCAAGGATCTCGGCGCCCCCGCCGACTGGGGCTATCAGATCGTCAAGCAGGTCGGCAACTATGGCGAGGTGTTCGAGCGCAACGTCGGCATGAGCACGCCGCTCAAGATCGAACGCGGCCTCAACGCCCAGTGGAAGGACGGCGGCCTGCAGTACGCCATGCCGATCCGCTGAGACGCTTGCCGGTCACCGGCGGCTCGGGGCCGACCCGAGCCGCCGACGGTCCCCGTCCACGAGCACGATCGCCCGTCGAGCTCGCGGCGGCGTTATGCTGATCAGGCCTGCACGGCCGGACGACCACGGGGCACTCTGGTCCGTGCTGGAGCCGACGATCCGCGCCGGCGAGACCTACGCGTTGCCGCGAGAGATGAGCGAGGCGGAAGCCATCGTCTACTGGACGGGACCGGATCGCGAGAGCTTCGTCGCCGAGCTCGAGGGGCGTCTGCTCGGCACCTATTATCTGCGCGCCAATCAGCAGGGCGGCGGGGCGCATGTGGCGAACTGCGGCTACGT
The DNA here is from genome assembly GCA_963798075.1 of uncultured Alphaproteobacteria bacterium. Classification (GTDB taxonomy): domain Bacteria; phylum Pseudomonadota; class Alphaproteobacteria; order Geminicoccales; family Geminicoccaceae; genus DATAOG01. The sequence goes on from CAWCRU010000033.1 coordinate 13,351, forward strand.
CACGGCCAGCGCCGCAACCGGGCGGGGCGTCGCGCGGCGAATGTGCGAGCATTCTCTGCAGGTGGCCCGAGCGCGCGGCTTCAAGGCCATGCAGTTCAATTTCGTCGTCAGCACGAACGAGCGTGCCATAGGGCTCTGGCAGAGCCTCGGTTTCCAGACGGTCGGGCGCTTGCCGCTCGCGTTCTTGCACCCGCGCCTCGGCTACACCGACGCCCTGGTCATGTTTCGGGTGCTCTGAGCGAGCGCACCGCTCCTGCTCGCCATTCGAGGCGGCCAGGGCCCGCGGGGCTCGTTCGGCGCGGATCTTGCCAGAGCCTGTGCGACCGGGCAAAACGCGGGCTTGACCGGGCTTGGCCAAAGGGCGAGGCTGGGGGTCCGGCAATAAGGCCGCGAACCGGGCAGGCGAGGGCACCAGCGAGCCGGCCCGCCTGCCAGACGCCGAGCGCCATGGCCGTAGACCGAGATTACCTGGGCGCCGAGCCCGCCAAGCCTGCCCCCTGGAACGATCCGCGGGTGCGCTCGATCGTCTACCAGATCCTGACCGTCGTGGGCGTCGTGCTCCTGGCCGCCTACTTCGCCCACAACACCATCATCAATCTGCAGCGGCAGGGCATCGCGTCCGGCTTCGGCTTCCTCAACAAGCCGGCCGGCTTCGCCATCCCCCAGACCCTGGTCGACTATGGCGTCCTGTCGCCGAACAGTCGCGTGTTCCTGGTCGGGCTCCTGAATACGATCCTGGTCGCGGTCATCGGCATCACGCTGGCGACCCTGCTCGGTTTCGTGATCGGGCTCGCGCGGCTCTCGACCAACTGGCTGGTGGCGCGCCTGGCGACCGTCTACATCGAATGCATCCGCAACGTGCCGCTGCTGCTGCAGATCCTGTTCTGGTACTTTGCGGTCCTCCAGGCTTTGCCGGGGCCGCGCGACAGCCTGAGCTTTTTGGGCCTGTTCTTCCTCAACAACCGCGGCTTCTACACGCCCAGACCGATCCTCGGCCCGGGCTTCGGCTGGGTCGCGCTCGCCCTGCTGGCGGCCATCGCGGCGGCGATCGTGGTCGCGCGCCAGGCCAAGCGCCGGCGCGAGGCCACCGGACAGTCGTTCCCCACGGTCGCGGTGGTCCTTGGCCTGCTGATCGGCCTGCCGTTGCTGGCCCTGCTCGCGACCGGCGTGCCGATCACCTTCGAGCACCCCGAGATGGGCCGCTTCAAGCTCCAGGGCGGGCTGGTCCTGCTGCCGGAGCTGGTGGCGCTGGCACTCGCGCTCTCGACCTACACCGCGTCCTTCATCGCCGAGATCGTGCGCGCCGGCATCCTCTCGGTCAGCCATGGCCAGATCGAGGCGGCGCACGCGCTCGGCCTCCGACCCACGCCGACGCTACGCCTCGTGATCATCCCGCAGGCGCTGCGCGTGATCATCCCGCCGCTCACCAGCCAGTACCTCAATCTGACCAAGAACTCCTCGCTCGCGGTCGCGATCGGCTATCCCGACTTCGTCAACGTGTTCACCGGCATCGTCCTCAATCAGACCGGGCAGGCGGTCGAGGTGATCGCGATCACGATGGCGGTCTATCTGAGCCTGAGCCTGATCACCTCGGGTTTCATGAACTGGTACAACAGGCGCATGGCGCTGGTGGAGCGCTGACGATGGCGGCAAAGGGCTGAGCGATGGCCCGGGCCGAGGTCGGCAAAGCCGCCCCTGCGCTCGCACCGCCGAGCACCAGCATCGGCGCGCTCGCCTGGCTGCGCCAGAACCTGTTCTCCTCGCCCTTCAACACGATCTTGACCCTGCTCTGCCTCTGGCTGCTCTATGAGGTCGTGCCGCCGCTGCTGCGCTGGGCGATCCTGGATGCCAACTTCGTCGGCGACACTCGCGATGACTGCGTCGGCGGCGGCGCCTGCTGGGTGTTCGTCAAGGCGCGCTTCGGCCAGTTCATGTACGGCTTCTACCCGATCGATCAGCGCTGGCGCATCAACCTCGCCCTCGTGATCCTGATCGTCGGCGTGGCGCCGTTGTTCGTGGGGCGCTGGCGCCACAAGCTCGCCTGGGCGGCGGCGATGCTGATCGGCTATCCGGTGGTTGCCTTCTACCTGTTCCGGGGCGGCGCCTTCGGCCTTCACCCGGTCGAGACCTCGGTCTGGGGCGGATTGTTCCTGACCCTCGTGGTGGCGGGCGTCGGCATCGTCACCTCCTTGCCGCTCGGGATCCTTCTGGCGCTCGGCCGGCGCTCGGAGATGCCGATCGTGCGCGGCGTCTGTACGGTCTTCATCGAGGTGATGCGCGGCATGCCGCTGATCACCGTCCTGTTCATGGCGTCGGTGATGCTGCCGCTGTTCCTGCCCGAAGGCGTCAATTTCAACAAGTTGCTGCGCGCCCTGGTCGGGGTCGCCCTGTTCTCGGGCGCCTACATGGCCGAGGTCGTGCGCGGCGGCCTGCAGGCGATCCCCAAGGGCCAGTACGAGGCGGCCCAGGCGCTCGGGCTCAGCTATTGGAAGATGACCGGCCTGATCGTCCTGCCGCAGGCCCTCAAGATCGTCATCCCGGGCATCGTCAACACCCTGATCGGCCTGTTCAAGGACACGACGCTGGTCCTGATCATCGGCCTGTTCGACCTGTTGGGCGTGGTCCAGGCGGCGCTCACCGATGCCTCCTGGATCGGCTTTGCGACCGAAGGCTACGTGTTCGCGGCACTCGGCTACTGGATCTTCTGCTTCAGCATGTCGCGCTACAGCATGTACGTCGAACGCAAGCTGCACACCGGACACAAACGTTAGGGCGAGCGGGAAACACATGGCGAGCCAGGGCGCGACCGACGGCACCGACGATGCGCCGAGCATCGTCCTGCGCGGCGTCCACAAGTGGTACGGCCAGTTCCACGTCCTCAAGGACATCAATCTCGACGTCGGCAAAGGCCAGAAGATCGTCGTCTGCGGTCCGTCCGGCTCGGGCAAGTCGACCATGATCCGCTGCATCAACCGGCTCGAGGAGCACCAGCGCGGCCACATCGTGGTCGACGGCATCGAGCTCACCAACGACGTGCGCAACGTCGACGCGATCCGGCGCGAGGTCGGCATGGTCTTTCAGCACTTCAACCTCTTTCCGCATCTGACCGTGCTCGAGAACCTGACGCTGGCGCCGCTCTGGGTGCGCAAGACGCCCAAGGCCGAGGCCGAGGCCATGGCGACCAAGCTGCTCGAGAGGGTCGGCATTCCCGAGCAGGCGCTCAAATACCCGGGCCAGCTGTCTGGCGGTCAGCAGCAGCGGGTCGCGATCGCGCGCGCACTCTGCATGACGCCCAAGATCATGCTGTTCGACGAGCCGACCTCGGCGCTCGACCCGGAGATGATCAAGGAAGTGCTCGACGTCATGATCGAGCTCGCCGAGGAAGGCATGACCATGGTCTGCGTCACCCACGAGATGGGCTTCGCCCGCTCGGTCGCGGACCTCATGGTGTTCATGGATCAGGGCGAGGTGGTCGAGAAGAGCCCGCCCAAGCAGTTCTTCAGCCATCCCGAATCCGAGCGCACGAGGCTGTTCCTGAGCCAGATCCTGTCCCACTGAGGCCGGCAGCCGGAACCGGCGCATCGTTGCGGGCTCATATCAAAGTCCGATAACATATATTATGACAAATCATTCTTGAGCCAAAGCCTCTGAGCGCCGAGCCCCTTTTGCGAAGGCAAGCCCGGTCGGAAAGGAAAATAATCCTTTACTCGGTCCGACGCCCGGGTGTATGACCGAATCCATCGGCGGTTGCCGCCAAGAACAGAAATCCCGGTCGCCAATCCCAAGCCTGGAGCGCTCACCATGCGGCTGCGAACCCTTGCCCTCGCGCGCGTCGACAGCGAGCATCTGCTGTTGCTCAAAGGCCTGCTGCTGTGGGCGGTGATCGGGGTCGCGTTCGTGGCGGCCTGGCACTACAGCCTCTTGCAGCAGGTCTGGACCGGCGATTCGACCGGCCTCTCGGTCGGCATCACGCTCGTCTTCCTCGGGGTCGCGGCCCATGGCAGCTGGCACGTGCTGCAGCTGTCGCGGGCCCTCAACCACGTGGCCGAAGTGCGCGTCGCGATCACCTGCGAGCCCGGGTCGGATGCAGACCGATCGGGCGAAATCGAGGCTCTCCCAACCGGTTGCGTCACCGGCTACATCCAAAGCCTGCAGATCAAGGCGAAGATCGGCGGCTCGCGCTCGATGATCGATCAGGGTCTGCTGCTCGAGTCCTTCGAAGCGGATCTGCGGCGCGGTCACGAGCTCGGCTGGTTCGTGGCCGACCTGCTGCTGTCGCTGGGGCTGCTCGGCACCGTGATCGGCTTCGTCCTCATGCTGAGTCCCATGAGCCACCTCGATGGCGGCGACCAGGGCGCCATCCGCGCCGCGCTCGCGGCCATGAGCGGCGGCATGGCGGTCGCCCTCTACACGACGCTTGCGGGCCTGATCGGCGGCATGCTGCTCAAGGTCCAGGGCTTCCTGCTCGATGGGGCGGTCCAGGAGCTGATCCGCCGGACCACCGAGCTCACCGAAATCTACATTCTCCCGGCGATCGAGCGGAGGCGGGCAGATGCGGCGGCATAGCCAGATCGGGGTCGCGTTCACCGACCTGCTGTTCAACGCGCTCTTGGGCTTCGTCGTGATGTTCATGCTGGCGTTCCTGTTGATCAACCCGATCGCCAAGAGCGGCGCGATCGATCCCAAGGCCGAGTTCCTGATCACCTTGAGCTGGCCCGACGGCCGGCCCGAAGACGTCGACCTCTACGTCCAGGACCCGAGCGGCGCCCTGGTCTGGTTTCGCAATCGCGAAGCGGGTCTGATGCATCTCGATCGCGACGATCTCGGCCTGCGCAACGATGTCGTCGAGGTCGCCGGCCGCCTGGTGGTCAACCCGATCAACCAGGAGACCGTCTCGATCCGCGGCATCGTGCCGGGCGAGTATGTCGTGAACCTCCACCTCTATCGCGCCGAGGACCATCAGCCGGTGCCGGCGACGGTCAGGATCGAGAAGCTGAACCCCAAGGTCGAGCTGGTGTTCTCCGGCCCGGTGACGCTGACCGAGCAAGGCGACGAACGGACCGCGGCGCGCTTTCTGGTCGGCGCCGACGGCCGGGTCCTGGACGTGAACCAGCTGGCCAAACGGCTGGTGCCGCTGCGCCGGCTGGCCGCCGACCCGGCCCCGGCTTCGCCCACGGCCGGAGGCGCATCATGACGACGGCCGTGCTGGGCCTCGCGGCAGCCTATCTGGTGCTCGGCGTCCTGCTGCTCAGCCTCAACCTGAGGAGCGCCTGGCGCTGGCCCGTGAAGGCCTGGGCGATCGCGGTCACGCTCGGCTTTTTGCTCGGCGGCTTTGCGGCCCTGCAGGCGATGCTCGGCTGGCCGACCGAAACCGCGCCGCCCGCGCGCTTCCAGCTGTATGCGGCTCTGGTGCACGAGCCCGATCGTCTAAGCAGCTCAAACGGCGCGATCTATCTCTGGCTCTCACCGCAGGCGGCCGACGGCGAGCCCGGCGGGCCGCCGCGCGCCTATGCCCTGCCCTATTCGCGCGCCCTGCACGAGCAGGTCGCCCGCGCGCAGCAGCGGCTGCAGGAGGGCCGGCCGGTCGAGGGCGCCGCCGGCCGGCCTATGGACCAGACCCTTCTCGGCACGCGCTCGCTCCAGGTCGAGCTGTTCGAGGCCCCGCCCGTCAAGCTGCCGCCGAAGACGGGTTGAGGGCAAGATGGCTGCCCTGTCATTCGGTTGGCTCGAGCTCCTGCGCCAGCGCGTTGACGAAATTCTGACGCCACTGGACGACGTCGCGTTCCTGGATCTGTGCGAACAGCCGGCGCCAGCGGTCCTGGCGCTCATCCAGCGGCATGATCAGGCCGCGATGCAGGGCCTCGGCGACCGCCTCGATGTCGTACGGATTGACGATCAGCGCGCCATCCAGCTCGTCGGCAGCACCCGCGAAGCGGGAGAGCACGAGGACGCCCGGATCCTCCTCTGACTGGGCGGCGACGTATTCCTTGGCGACCAGGTTCATGCCGTCGCGCAACGGCGTGACGAGGCCGATCCGGGACAAACGGAAGAACCCGGACAGCGTCCGGCGCGTGAAGCCGCGGTTGATGTAGCGCAGCGGCATCCAATCGAACTCGCCGAACAGGCCGTTGATCCGGCCCGCGGCGGCCTCGACCTGGCGGCGCATCTCGAGATACTCCGGCACCTCCTCGCGCGACGGCGCCGAGATCTGAACCAGGGTGACCTGGCCGCGCTGGCGCGGGTAGTTCTGCAAGAGCGTCTCGTAGGCGCGCAGCCGCTCGGTGATCCCCTTGGTATAGTCGAGCCGGTCGACGCCGATGATGAGCTTGCGGCCAAGCAGGCTGCGTGAGAGCCGCTGGCTTGCGCGCACCGCCTCGTTCGAGGTGGCCATGCGGGCAAAATCGCGAGCGTCGATCCCGATCGGGAAGTCCTGGGCGCGCAGGGTACGGCCGAAAGCGCGCACGAGCCCGTCGGCGAGGGCATAGCCGACGCCTTCGCGATACAGATAGTCGTGGAAATTCCGCAGATCATTGCTGGTCTGCAGGCCGACCAGATCGTACTGGCTCAAAGCCTCCAGCAGCCGGTCGTGCCAGGGCAGCGCCACGTAGACCTCGGCCGACGGAAACGGGATGTGCAAAAAGAAGCCGATCCGGCTCCGGATGCCGAGCTGGCGCAATTCCTCACCGAGCGGGATCAGCTGATAGTCGTGCACCCAGATCAGATCATCGTCGCGCAGATAGGGGTGGAGCAGCTCGGCGAACAGCTGGTTGATCCGACGATAGCTGACATACCAGTCGCGATCGAAGCTCGCGAGGTCGAGCCGGTAGTGGAACAACGGCCAGAGCGTCCGGTTGGCGAAGCCGCCGTAGTAACGCTCGAAATCCGCCCGCAGCAGATCGATCGTGATGTAGGTGATGTTGCCGGTGCGCAGGACCTTGGGCAAGGGGGTCCCGGTCTCGATGGTCTCGCCGCTCCAGCCGAACCAGATGCCGCCGGTCTCGCGCAGGGCCGCCAGCACGCCCACGGTCAGGCCACCGGCAGTCGCGGCTTTGCTGCCCGAGATCGGCGTGACCCGGTTGGAGACGACGACGAGGCGGCTCACGGCTCCCGTCTGCGCTGCCTCAAACGACGTCCTCCCAGGTCCGGCTGAGCTTCATCGCGCAATTGATGAGGCCGACCAGCGAATAGGTCTGCGGGAAATTGCCCCAGAGCTCGTTGCTCTCGGGATTGATATCCTCGGACAGGAGGCCGAGGTGGTTACGACAGGCCAGCATGTTCTCGAACAACTCGCGCCCCTCGGTTCTCCGGCCCTGGGCGATCAGGGCATCGATATACCAGAACGTGCAAACGATGAAAGCGTTCTCAGGCTGACCGAAATCATCGGCCCTGACGTAACGGAACAGATGCGCGCCGCGCTTGAGCTGGCGCTCGATGGCGGCGACGGTGCCGGCAAAGCGCGGGTCCTCGGGGCGGATGAAGCCGACCTCGTGCATCAGCAGCAGGCTCGCGTCGATGTCGTCGCCGCCGAAGGACGCGGCGAAGCTGCCGAGCTTCGGGTTCCAGGCGGCCTTGAGCACGGTCGCGCGGATCTGGTCGGCGCGTACCTGCCAGTGGGTCGCCCGCTCCGGCAGGCGCAAATGGCCGGCAATTCGCGCCAGCCGGTCGCAGGCCGCCCAGCACATCACGCTCGAGTGGGTATGGATGCGCGCCGTGGTGCGAAACTCCCACAAGCCGGCGTCCGCCACGTCGTGCAAGGCGAACGCCCGCTCGCCGATCGTCTCCAGCCGGTGGAAGGTGTGCTCGCCGGCCGGCCGCCGCAGCCGCTGGTCGAAGAACGCCTGGGTCGCGGCCAGCAGCACCGAGCCGTAGCCGTCGTGCTGATCGTGCTCGAAGGCCTGGTTGCCGATCCGGACCGGCCGGTTGCCGCGGTAGCCTTTGAGCCCGTCCATCTGCCGCTCGACCAGCCTCGCCTCGAGGCCGATGCCGTAGACCGGCTGCAGGCGGCCGTCCTCGCTGGCGCCGACGATGTTGCTGATGTAGGCGAGGAAATCCTCCATCGTCTCGATGTAGCCCAGCCGGTTGAGCGCCCGGACCACGAAGTAGGCATCCCGCAGCCAGCAGAAGCGGTAGTCCCAGTTGCGCCCCTGACCGTCGATCTCGGGGATCGAGGTGGTCATCGCGGCGACGATCGCGCCCGTCTCCTCGAAGCTGCAGAGCTTGAGGGTGATCGCGCTGCGGATCACCGCGTCCTGCCATTCGAACGGCACCGACAGGCGCATGGTCAGCGTGCGCCAATAGGCGGTGGTCTGCTCGAAGAACTCGCGCCCGGTCTCGAGCACCGGCCCGCGCAGGGATTCGTCGGGCCCGAGCATCAGCACGATCTCGTCCTCGAGGATGAAGGGCGTCTCGTCGAGGACGTAGGTGAGGGGCGCGTTGGTCGTGAGCCGGAGGCTGAATTCGGGGCCGACGTAGCGGATATGGTTGCTGCCGCGGGTGATCTCGGGTCGATGGGCGCCGTAGTGGAAGGTCGGCCGCAGGCGAAGCCGGATTCGCGGCGTCTCGCCGAACGGCCGCACGATCCGCATAAGCGTGGTCGGGCGGAAAATGCGCCCGAACTGGAGAAAGCGCGGCGCGAAGTCGGTGATCTCGACGCCATCGCCGCTCCGGTCGGTCAGGCGGGTGACCAGGACCGCGGTGTTGGGCAGGTAGTGCTGCTCGCTCGCGGCCAACTCGTCGAGCTCGACGCTGTAGAAGCCCCGCTCGTCGCCGTCGTCGAGCAGCTTGCAGAACAAAGGGTCGCCGTCGAAGCGCGGGAAGCAGCTCCAGACGACCGTGCCGCCCCGATCGATCAGGGCGCTGATCGTGCAGTTGCCGACGATGCCGAGGTCGAGCGAGCTCATGGCGGTGGCCGCTCAGGCGGCCGGTTCGGCGAGCAGCTCCTCGAGCCAACTCTGCATCGCGCGCACGTCCGCGTGGCTATGGCCGGCCGCGCTCGGGGCAGCGTCGGCGCCGATCCGGATCGTGACCCCGCCCCGCCGGTTGACCGCCTCGAAGCCGGCCTCGTCGGTCACGTCGTCGCCTGCGAACACCGGCCGCCGGCCGGCGAACGGTGCCTCGCCCATGAAGGCGGCGATCGCCAGCCCCTTGTCGCAGCCGGGCGGCTTGAGCTCGAGCACCATCTTGCCCGCGAGCAGGACCAGCGCGCCATCGCTCGCGGCAACCGCCGCCTCGGCCATCGCCCGCGCGGCGTCTGCTTGCGCCGGCGCGTTACGATAGTGGAGCGCCAGCGTCAGGCCTTTGTCCTCGAGCAGCACGCCGGCGTGGCGTTCGGCGAAGGCGGCAAGGCGCGCCCTTGCGGCCTCCAGGACCGAGGGATCGGGCTTGGCGCGCACCACTCCGGTCCTCAGATTGCGCCGCTCCAGCCCGTGCAGCCCGGCCGCGCTCAGCCGCAGCGGCGCGAACAGCCGGTCGAGCTGGGCCAGCGATCGGCCGCTGACCAGCGCCAGCGCGCCGCCGGTCGCCCGTTGGAGATCGCCCAAAATCTGGCACAATCGTTCCGGCACGTGAACCGCTCCGGGCTCGCGCTCGATCTCCACCAACGTGCCGTCGACATCGAGAAACAGAGCGATCGCCGCAGCCTGGAGCCCGGGCGGTGGTGGCGGGGCGGCAAGGGACATGCGCTGGCACCAGACCTCGAAAGTTCGACAGTGACCCCAAGGGTTATAGCATCGGCGATCCCAACGAAACGTTGCAACGGTGATTGCCGTCGTCAATTCGGCGGCGACCGATGACCGAGCCGGGCCGGCCGTCGGTGGCCTGCATCATGCTCGCCCGAGGCCTGGGCGGGCTCGAGCAGTCGCTGCTCGACTATTGCGAGGCGCTGCTGCTGGAACGTCATCCGGTGCACGCCGTGGTCCATCCGCAGGCCGCCATCCGGCCGGCGCTCGAGCGTCTGCCGCTGGCCAGCCTGTTCGAGCTTCGCAACGCCAGCGAATGGGACCCGCTGGCGGCCCGCAGGCTGCGCGGGTGGCTGCGCGCGAGCGCGCCGGCGGTGGTGCTCAGCATCGGTCGTCGGGCGAGCGCGCTGACCCGGCGCGCCCGGCGCCGGCTGCCGGGGCTGCCTCAGGTCGGCACCACCCCGAACTACAGCCTGGGACCCCTGGTCGGCCTCGATCACGTGCTCGCGACGACCGAGGATCTCCGCCGGGCCCTGCTCGCGGCCGGCCAGCCAGGCGAGCGGATCACCGTCCTGCCCTACCTCGTGCGCCTGCCGCCGGCCCTCGATGCGCGACCCTTTGGACCGGGCGGCCTGCCCGTGATCGGCGCCCTCGGCCGCTTCGTGCCCAAGAAGGGCTTTGCCGACTTCCTCGAAGCGCTGGCCCTGCTCGCGGCGCGCGGCTACGGGTTCGTCGCCCGGATCGGCGGCAGCGGTCCCGACGGCAATCATCTCAAAGCATTGTCTGCCAGACTTCACCTGACAGACAAGGTGCAGTTCGTGGGTTGGGTCGACGACAAGCGCGCCTTCTTCGAGGCGCTCGACCTCGTCTGCGTGCCGTCCCGCGAGGAGCCGTTCGGCATCGTGGTGTTGGAAGCCATGGCGCATGGCCGGGCGACGATCGCGACCGATGCCGCCGGTCCGCGCGAGATCGTTCGCGACGGCGTCGACGGGCTGCTCGTGCCGCGCGGCGACCCGCGGGCCCTGGCGGCGGCGATCGCGGGGCTCCTGGATCAGCCGGAGCGCCGGCTGGCCCTGGCCGCGGCCGGCCGCCGGACCGTTTGCACCCGTTTCGCGCTGCCGGTGGTGGCCCGACGGATCTCGGCCGCGCTCTGCGCCGTGGCCGGCGTCCGCCCGGAAGGCCCTTGCAAGCCGGAGCGCCAGGACCAACTCTAACGGGCTGGATCGGGGGTGGGGCGCTCGCGATGTCGTCGATCGGCTACAGTCTGCTGCCGGGGCGCGGGCTGCTCGCGTTGAGCGGCCCCGACGTTGCGCCCTTCCTCCAGGGCCTGATCAGCAGCGACCTCAACCAGATCACCGCCGGGCAAGCGGGTTACGGCGCTCTGCTCACGCCGCAGGGCAAGTTCCTGTTCGACTTCATCATCCTGCGCGCGGGCGATACCTTGCTGCTGGACAGCCGAGCGGGCCCGGCTCGGCCAGCTGCTGCAGCGGCTTGCCATGTATCGCCTGCGCGCCAAGGTCGAGCTCGAGGACGCGAGTGCGCGCTATGCCGTCGCGGCCGTGCTCGGCGAGGGCGCTGCCGAACGCCTGCAGCTGCCCGACCGGCCGGGCGCCTGCCGGCCGCTGGCCGGCGGCTTCGCGCTCGTCGATCCGAGGCTCGAGCAGCTCGGGGTCCGCGTGCTCCTGCCGCCGGACGAGATCGGCGGGACGCTGGCAGCGCAGGGGCTCGTTCCGCTTGCGCCCGACGCCTATGAGCGGACGCGGCTCGCCCTCGGCGTTCCCGACGGCAGCCGCGATCTCGTGATCGAGCGCTCGACCCTGCTCGAGAGCGGCTTTGAGGAGCTGCACGGGATCGACTTCGCCAAGGGCTGCTTCGTCGGCCAGGAGCTGACCGCGCGCATGCACTATCGCGGCCTGGTGCGCAAGCGGCTGCTGCCCGTGGTGTTCGAGGGCCCGCGCCCGGAGCCTGGAACGATCATCCGCCTCGGCGAGCGGGAGGCGGGCGAGATGCGCTCGAGCATCGACGGCCGCGGCCTCGCGCTTTTACGCCTCGATCGGATCGCCGAGGCCGAGCAGACCGGGACGCCGCTCTCGGCCGGCGCGACCGAGGTCGTGCCGGTCAAGCCCGACTGGGTCAACTGCTAGGCGTTTCCCAGGCCAGGCGACCGCCGCCGACCTCCGCGCGCAGCTTGCGCGCGAGCTCGCGCAGGTGGCGGAAGGGCGACTGGCCGGGCGGCGTCGTCAGGCCGAGCGCGCCAGCCGCCGGCGAGCGCCAGGCCATGGCGCCCGAATTCCTCGCGCAACGCCTCGGCGAGCCAGGCCTCGGCCTGGGCCTCGCGCCGGGGCTCGAGCCGGCCGTCGGCCGCGAGGAAGCCGGCGTGGCCGGCGAGCGTCTCGATCAGGGCGTCGATGCCCTGGCCGTCCAGGCCGCTCAGCAGCTGGACCGGCACCGTCCAGCCCTCCGACCCGGCGAGGCCCAGGTGCAACGCCGCCTCGACGTCGTTCCTGGCCTTGAGCGCCAGGGCGCCGAGGTCCGCCTTGGTCACCACCACGATGTCGGGGGTCTCGGCGATGCCCGCCTTCATGTACTGGAGGCTGTCGCCCGAGGCCGGCTGGACGCAGAACACGACCGTGTCGGCGACCGCCGCGACCTCGGTCTCGGACTGGCCGACGCCGACCGTCTCGACCAGCACCTGGTCGTAGACCGAGCGCATCAGGACGACCGCGGCCGGCGTCAGCGCCGCCAGACCGCCGAGCCGCCCGCGCGCCGCCATCGAGCGCACGAACACGCCCTGATCCGCGGGGTCGACCTCGATCCGGGCGCGATCGCCGAGCAAGGCACCACCGCTCTTGCGCGACGACGGGTCGACGGCAATCACGCCGACCGTGCGCCCGCGCCCCCGATAGGCCCGGATCAGCCGCGACACCAGACACGACTTGCCGACGCCGGGCGGACCGGTGAGCCCGATCACATGCGCCCGGGTGCCGGCGTAGGCGGCATCGAGCAGGGCCAGCGTCTGCGGCTCGCCGGCGGCCGCCTCGAGCCGCGCCAGCGCCACCGCCATCGCGCGCTTGCCGCCGCTGCGCAGCGCCTCCAGCGGCGCCGACCCGGACCTTGCCGTCACGAGGGCGCTCACGCGCCGGCGGCCGTCCCGCGCCCGCGGCTCAAGGCGGCCTGCGCCGCCGCCAGGCGGGCGATCGGCACCCGGTAGGGCGAGCAGGAGACGTAGTCGAGCCCGACCCGCTCGCAGAACGCGATGGTCGCCGGATCGCCGCCGTGCTCGCCGCAGATCCCGAGCTTGAGGTCGGCCCGGCCGCTGCGGCCGCGCTCGCAGGCGAGCTCCATCAGCTCGCCGACGCCATCGATGTCGAGGGTGCTGAACGGGTCGGCGGCGAAGATGCCGCGCTGCATGTACTGCTCCATGAACTTGGCCAAATCGTCGCGCGACAGGCCGAGCGTCATCTGGGTCAGATCGTTGGTGCCGAAGCTGAAGAACTCGGCGTGCGCGGGCGATCTCGGCGGCGCGCAGCGCGGCCCGCGGCACCTCGATCATCGTGCCGACCTGGTAGGTCAGCCGGGTGCCGCTCTCGGCCATGACCTCCTTGGCGACCGCGTCGATCTCGGCCTTGACCAGCTCGAGCTCGCGCGCCATGCCGACCAGCGGCACCATGATCTCGGGCACCACCGTCTCGCCCGAGCCGGCGGCGACCGCGACCGCCGCCTCGAAGATCGCGCGCGCCTGCATCTCGTAGATCTCGGGGAACAGGACGCCGAGCCGGCAGCCGCGCAGGCCGAGCATCGGGTTGGCCTCGCGGAGCTCGTTCGCGCGCCGGCGCAGCAGCCGCGGCATCGACGCCCGGACGCCTTGGCGAGCGCCGTGATCTCCTCCGGCTCGTGGGGCAGGAACTCGTGCAGCGGCGGGTCGAGCAGGCGGATCGTGACCGGCAGGCCGGCCATGATCTGGAACAGCTCGACGAAGTCCTGGCGCTGCATCGGCAGGATCTTGGCGAGCGCCGCGCGCCGGCCGTCGGCATCGCCGGCGAGGATCATCTCGCGCATCGCGGCCAGGCGCAGGTCGTCGAAGAACATGTGCTCGGTGCGGCAGAGCCCGATGCCCTCGGCGCCGAACGCGGCGCGCGGTGCGCGCGTCGAGCGGGGTCTCGGCGTTGGCCCGGACCTTGAGCCGGCGGTGCTCGTCGGCCCAGCCCATGAGCGTCGCGAAGTCGCCCGACAGCTTGGGATCGACGGTCGGCACCGCGCCCAGCATGACCGTGCCGGTGCCGCCGTCGAGCGTGATCACCTCGCCGGCCGCGATCTCGCGGCCCGCCACGGTGAGGCGCTGGTGGCGATAGTCGATCGCGAGATCGGCGGCGCGCGCAGACGCAGGGCTTGCCCATGCCGCGCGCGACCACCGCGGCATGGCTGGTCATGCCGCCGCGCGAGGTCAGGATGCCCCTGGCCGCGTGCATGCCGTGGATGTCCTCGGGCGAGGTCTCGATCCGCACCAGGATCACCGCCTCGCCCTTGGTCGCCTGGCGCTCGGCCTCGTCGGCGCTGAACACGATCTTGCCGCGAGACCGCGCCCGGCGAGGCCGGCAGGCCCTTGGCGATCACCTCGCGCGGCGCATCGGGGTCGAGCATCGGATGCAGCAGCTGGTCGAGCGAGGCGGGCTCGATCCGGCAGATCGCCTGGTCGCGCCCGATCAGCCCTTCCTCGGCCATGTCGACCGCGATCTTGAGCGCGGCATGGGTGGTGCGCTTGCCGGTCCGGGTCTGCAGCATCCAGAGCCGGCCTTCCTGGACCGTGAACTCGATGTCCTGCATGTCGCGGTAGTGCGCCTCGAGGCGCTCGAACACCTGCGCGAGCTCGGCGTAGGCCGCCGGCATCACCTCTTCCATGGACGGCAGGGTGGCGCCGGTCGCCTGCTGCATCGCCCGGGTCAGCGGCTGCGGCGTGCGGATCCCGGCGACCACGTCCTCGCCCTGGGCGTTGACCAGGAACTCGCCGTAGTAGCCCTTCGCGCCGGTCGACGGATCGCGGGTGAAGGCGACGCCGGTGGCGCTCGTGTCGCCGCGGTTGCCGAACACCATCGCCTGGACGTTGACCGCCGTGCCCATGGTCTCGGAAATGCCGTTCAGCCGGCGGTAGGTCACCGCGCGCGGCGTCATCCAGGAGCCGAACACCGCGCCGATCGCGCCCCAGAGCTGCTCCTGCGACGTCCTGCGGGAAGGGCGCCCCGGTCTGCTCCAGGACGATCGCCTGGTAGGCCTCGATCAGGCGCAGCAGGTCGTCGGCGGCAGAGCTCGGTGTCGAGCTGGTAGCCGCTCTCGCCGCTTGATGTCCTCGAGCTGGTCCTCGAAGCAGGTAGTGATCGACGCCCAGCACGACGTCGCCGTACATCTGGATGAAGCGGCGATAGCTGTCGTAGGCGAAGCGCGCGTCGCTCGGCGGCGCGGCGAGGCCCCGCACGGTCCGGTCGTTGAGGCCGAGGTTGAGCACGGTGTCCATCATGCCCGGCATCGAGACGCGGCGCGCCGGAGCGGACCGAGACCAGCAGCGGCCGCTCCGGATCGCCGAAGCCGGCCTCGAGCTCGGTCTCGAGCCGGGCGAGGGCTGCCGCCGCCTGGTCGCGCAGGCCCTCGGGATAGCGGCGGTCGTGGGCGTAGTAGTGGCTGCAGACCTCGGTCGTGATCGTGAAGCCGGGCGGCACCGGCAGCCCGAGCCGGCTCATCTCGGCGAGGTTGGCGCCCTTGCCGCCGAGCAGGTCGCGCATCTCGGCGCCGCCATCCGCGGTCCCGGCGCCGAAGCTATAGACCCACTGGCTCATCACGCCACCCGGCGATCGCTGTCATCGATGGGGCTGTCCTCGATCAGGGAGAAATCGGCCACGGCGCCCAGCGCCGAGCGGATCTGGTCCAGAAGATACAGGCGGTTGGCGCGCAGCTCGGGGTCGCCGACGTTGACCGTGACCCGGTCGAAGAAGGCGTCGACCGGCTGGCGCAGGCGCGCGAGCGCTGCCATGGCGTCGGTGAACTCCTCCCGCTCCAGGGCACCGGCGATGTCGCCGCCGACCGTCATCAGGCGGAAGAACAGCATCTGCTCCTCCTTGGCCTGGAGGCGCTGGCCGTCGGGCTGGCCGGCGTAGGAGCGGCCGTCGCGCTTCTCCTCGATGCGCACGATGTTGCTGGCGCGCCGGTGCGCGGTCAACAGGTTGGCGCCGTCCTCGGTGGCGAGGAAGGCGCGCAGCGCCTCGACCTTGGCGAGCAGCCGGACCAGATCGTCTTCGCCCGCGGCCGCGAACACGGCGCTGATCAGGTCGTGGCGCACGCCCGCCCCCTTCAGGTGGACGCGCAGGCGATCGGCGAAGAACTCCAGCAGCTCGGCGGTCACGGCGTCGGCGTCGATCCCGGTCAGCTGCCGGCCGTAGCCCGCGAGCGCCTGCCGGAGCGCCGCCCTGAGCGGCAGGCGGAGACGGTTCTCGAGGATCAGCCGGACCACGCCCAGCGCCGCCCGGCGGAGCGCGAAGGGGTCCTTGGAGCCGGTCGGCTTCTCCCCGACCGCGAAGAAGCCCGCCAGCGTGTCGAGCCGGTCGGCGAGCCCGACGGTGACGCTGACCGGCGCCGTCGGACAGGCGTCGTTCGGCCCCTGGGGGGCGTAGTGCCTCGCGATCGCTTCGGCGACATCGACGTGCTCGAGATCGTGCTCGGCATAGTAGCGGCCCATCACGCCCTGGAGTTCCGGGAACTCGCCGACCATGCCGGTGACCAGATCGGCCTTGCAGAGCAGGGCCGCGCGGGTCGCGTGCTCGACCCGGGTCGCGGGCACGCGCCGGGCCAGCCAGCCGGCCAGGCTCTCCAGGCGCGCGACCTTGGCGCCGAGCGAGCCGAGCCTGGCGTGGAACACGACGCCATCGAGCTCGGGCACGCGGGTCGCGAGCGGCCGCTTGCGGTCCTGGTCCCAGAAGAACTGCGCATCCCAGAGCCGGGCCCGGAGCACGCGCTCGTTGCCGGCCACGATCGCGCGGCCGCCGTCCTCGGACGGCACATTGGCGACCACCAGGAAGCGGGCCGCCAGGCGGCCCTCGGACGTCTCGAGCGCCAGGTACTTCTGATGCTGGCGCATCGAGGTCACCAGCACCTCCTGGGGCAAGGCCATGAATCTCTGGTCGATCCGGCCGAGCAGCACGACCGGCCATTCGACCAGGCCGGCAAGCTCGGCGAGCAGGCCGGGATCGCTGCGCAGGCGGAGGGTCTCGGCGCGCGCCAGACGCGCCGCCTCGCCCGCGATCTCCTTCTGGCGATCGGCGGCATCGAGCTGGACATAGGCGCCCGTCAGCTGCTGCCGGTAGTCCTCGAAATCGCGCACCGCGATCGATGCCGGCGCGAGGAAGCGATGTCCGCGCGTGCTCGCCGCCGCCGTCAGCGGGCCGAAGCGAACCGGCACGACCACACCATCCAAAAGGCAAAGGATGCCGTGCAGCGGGCGGATCCAGCGGATCGTGTGGGCGCCCCAGCGCATCGACTTCGGCCAGGGGAACCGCGCCAGGATCTCGCCGAGCACCGGCGCCAGCACGTCGGCGGCCGGCCTGCCGGCGCGCCGGTAGCGGACGACGTGGACCTGGCCCTTCTTGTCGTCCTGCTCCTCGAGCTTGTAGTCGGCAACCCCGAGCGAGGCGAGGAAGCCCGCCAGCGCCTCGGCGGGGGCGCCGACCCTGGGCCCGCGCTTTTCGACCTCGACGTCGGCCTGCTTGGCGGCGAGGCCCCGCACCACGAGCGCGAGACGGCGCGGCGTGGCGAAGCTCGCGATCTGCTCGAACGGCAGCTCGAGCTCCTTGAGCGCGGCCCCGAGCAGGCGCCCGAGATCGTCGGCCGCGCGCCGCTGCAGACGCGCCGGAATCTCCTCCGACAGCAGCTCCAGGAGCAGCTCCGGCATGGCCTCAGGCCGCCTGCCGGGCGACCAGGTGGCCGCGCGCCCGCAGCCAGCTCTCGCAGCACGCCCGCGCCAACGCCCGCACGCGGCCGATATGGGCGGCGCGCTCGGTGACGCTGATCGCTCCTCGGGCATCCAGAAGGTTGAACAGATGGCTCGCCTTCAGGCACTGATCGTAGGCGGGCAAAGCCAGCGGCGGCGCGCGATCCAGCAGGCTCTGGCATTCGGCCTCGGCATCGGCGAAATGGCGGAACAGACGCTCGATGTCGGCGGCCTCGAAATTGAACGCCGAATACTCGCGCTCGGCCTGGAGGAAGATCTCGCCATAGGTGGTGCCGCGGCCGTTGAAGTCGAGGTCGTAGACGTTTTCGACGCCCTGGACGTACATCGCCAGGCGCTCGAGGCCGTAGGTCAACTCGCCCGACACCGGCTGGCAGTCGAAGCCGCCGACCTGCTGAAAATAGGTGAACTGGGTGACCTCCATGCCATCGCACCAGACCTCCCAGCCGAGGCCCCAGGCGCCGAGCGTCGGGCTCTCCCAGTCGTCCTCGACGAAGCGGATGTCATGGGCGAGGCAATCGATGCCGATCGTCGCCAGGCTCTTGAGGTAGAGGTCCTGGAGGTCGTCCGGCGAAGGCTTGAGGATCACCTGGAATTGATAGTAGTGCTGCAGCCGGTTCGGGTTCTCGCCGTAGCGGCCGTCGGTCGGCCGCCGGGTCGGCTGGACGTAGGCCGCCCGCCAGGGCTCGGGACCGAGGGCTCTGAGCGTCGTCGCCGGATGAAAGGTGCCGGCACCCACCTCCATGTCGTAAGGCTGCAGCAGGACGCAGCCCTGCCCGGCCCAAAATCGCTGCAGGACCAGAATCAGATCTTGAAAGCTCGACGGCTGGCTGCGGCTCACAGGGGCTCAGTTCGTGAAGAGGACCGCGCGGAAAATAGCCAGCGACCCGCGCGCGGTCAAGGAATCGCGCTCAGGCCGCAACCCCGGCGCGCGCGCTCCGAAGCGCTAGGCCGCTCACGCCCGCCCGCGACCGCAGTTGCAGCCCTGCTGAGGGTCGACATAGGCGCCGCAACGCGGACACTCGACCAGATCGATGGTGGGGCTGGCACTGGTCGGGGGGCGGCCCGGGGGGCGCCGGCGCAGCGCGTCCGCCCGCTGCCGTTCGTGGCCGAGCCGGCCGAAGTAGGCGAACGCCTTCCAGACCGCGATCACGACGAAGATCGTGAACACGAGCTTGCTTAGCGACAGACCCCACATGCGCGTCCCTCCCGCCCGATCGCGCGCGCCCTCCGAGCGCGCGCATGCCGCTCTGGAGGGTCACCAATCGCCGGCCACCTGCCTCCAACATGTCCAGCTTCAGGCCGGAAGTCGAGAGCCGCCGCGCAGCCGATGCGTCGCCCGCAACGAACGGCGCATAGGCGACGACCCCTCATCCGACCCCGCCCTCCATTCCTGATCGTGCCCTCCATTCCTGATCCGGCCCGGCCCTCTTTCCGCCGGGCCCGCTCGGCGCGGCCCGGATTTCGGGGCATGGATTCCCACGGTCGCATGGACCATCCGCCGGTCATTTGGCCCGGTCATGGTTAACGCTCCCTTAAAGGCCGGGGCGGGATCAGAGGCCATAGCGGGCCCAGAGCGAGCGCTCGGCGAGGCCGGCCAGCACGTCGGCGACGACGGCGCCCGGGTCGAGCCCGCGCCCGCCGATGCCGAGCCGGCGCTGCCACCACGACTTCGCGGCGCTGATCTGCGGCAGCTTCACCTTGTCGCCATAGCGCGCCTTGAGGATGCCGTGCAGGGTGCCGAGGCCGTCGATCAGGCCCAGCGCGAGCGCGCCCGGTCCGGTCCAGATCTGCCCCTCGAACAGCTCGGCATCGCCCGCCTCGAGCCGGCCGCCCCGGCGCGCGCGCACCTGGGCTTTGAAGCCGGCATGGATCTCCTCGAGGATGCCCTGGAGGCGCTGAACGTCCTCGGGGTCCTCGGGCCGGAACGGGTCGAGCAGCGCCTTCTTGGCGCCGGCGGTCTGCACGCGGCGCTCGATGCCGAGGCGCGCGATCGCCGCATCGAAGCCGAAGCCCGCGCGGATCACCCCGATGCTGCCGACGATCGAGCTCGCATCCGCGAAGATCTCGTCGGCCGCGAGCGCCAGCCAGTAGCCGCCCGACGCGCCGACGTCCTCGATGAACGCCAGCACCGGCAGCTGCTTTTCGGCCGCGAGCGTCCGGATGCGCTCGGCGATCAGCGCCGATTGGACCGGCGACCCGCCCGGGGAGTTGATCGCCAGCGCCACCGCCTTGGCGCCCCTGACCTTGAAGGCCCGCTCGAGGGCCGAGTTGAGGCCATTCAGGCTGAGCCCGCTGCCGCGCAGCGACGGCCCGCCGATCACGCCGACCAGGCGCACCACCGGCACCACTGGCGGCCGTGGCGGCAGCCCGAGCCGCGCGCGCCAGCGCGCCAGACGCCCCTCAGCCATCCGCCGACCCCGGCGCCCGCGGACGCAGCATCAGCGCCCTGCCCTCGCGCAGGACGGCGTCCGCGGCGACGCTGAAGCCGCCGTCGTCACCGTGCAGGACCAGACCCGGCGCCAGGATCAGCGGGCCGCGGCTCCCCTTTTGGCCCTGCACCAGGACGCGCTTGGCTGGGCGATCGCCGCGCCGCGGCCAGAGCGGGAAAACCACGAGCCGGCCCAGCTGGCCTGCCACCGCCGCCAGCACCTCGGCCAGGCGGTCGGCGCGGTGGATCAGGGTCAGCATGCCCCCCGGCCGCAGCCGGCGCAGACAGCTCGCGAGCCAGCCGGCGAGGTCGAGCTCACGCTCGACGTTGGCGAGCCCCCGCTCCAGAACCGGGGAGATGCTCGCGGCGGCAGCGGCCAGATGCGGCGGATTCGTCATGACGTGGTCGAAGCTCGCGGCCGTGACCGCGGGCGGCGGCCTCCCGAGATCGCCCAGGACGATCTCGACCCGCCGGTCGAGCCCGTTGTGCCTGACATTGTCGCTCGCCAGCCGCTGGAGCGCCGGCTGGACCTCGAGCCCGACGATCCGGCAGGCCGGCGCGCGGGTGGCCAGGCAGAGGCTCGCAGCACCGGTACCGGCGCCGGCATCGAGCACGCTCTCGCCCCCGGTCGCCGGCACCGCCGCCGCCAGCAGCACCGGATCGATCGCCACCCGATAGCCGCGCGCCGGCTGCCGGAGGCGCACCCGGCCGGCGAGCAGATGGTCCTCGGTCAGCTCCAGGGGCGACGCGTCAGGGGCGGCCAAGCGCATCCTTCGCCTGCTCGAGCAGGCGTCTGGCCGCCTCGAGATGGCCGTCCTCGACCATCAGCCGCCGCGGGATCGCCCCGATGCTGCCCTCGACCCCGCTGACGTGGTCGTCGAGCAGCAGATAGGGGATCGCCCCGTCGGCCAAAATCGCCTGCGCCCAGGACAGATGGACGAGATCGTTCGTGCGCAACAGCTCTTGCATGGCGGCGGCATCCTATATTGAGCGTCGTCGGAGAGCCAGGTTTGCATTGCACCTGGACCCCTGTTAGCAAAGATGCGGGGCGCGCGGGACGCGCCACCCCGGGAGGAACCGGCTTGACTGCCGTCAGTCCACAACTGCAAGCACTACCCGAGCGGAGCAAGCTCGAGCCCCTGCAAAGGCTGGTCGAGGCCGACATGCGCCGCGTCAACCAGCTGATCGTGGCCCGGCTCGACAGCCCGATCCGCCTGATCCCCGAGCTCGCCGGCCACCTCGTCGCGGCCGGCGGCAAGCGCGTGCGACCGATGCTGACGCTGATCGCGGCCCAGCTCTGCGGTTATCGCGGCGAGCGCCACATCCGCCTGGCGGCGGCGGTCGAGTTCATCCACAGCGCCACCCTGCTGCACGACGACGTCGTCGACCAGAGCGAGCTGCGCCGGGGCCTGGCGACCGCCAACGCGATCTGGGGTAACAAGCCGTCGGTGCTGGTCGGCGATTTCCTGTTCGCGCGCGCGTTCCAGGTGATGGTCGAGGACGGCTCGCTCGCGGTGCTCGACCTTCTCGCCAATGCCTCCGCGGTGATCGCCGAGGGCGAGGTCGCGCAGCTGATGACCGCCAACGACGCCGAGACCGACGAGGCGACCTATCTGCAGGTGATCAGCGCCAAGACCGCGACCCTGTTCGCCGCCGCCGCCGAGATCGGGGCGCTGGTCGCCGAACGGCCGGCGGCCGACGCCCGGGCGCTCCACAGCTACGGCGACAACCTCGGCATCGCCTTTCAGCTGACCGACGACGTGCTCGACTACAGCGCCCGCGAGGTGGTGCTCGGCAAGAGCCTCGGCGACGATTTCCGCGACGGCAAGATCACGCTGCCGGTGGTTTTGGCGTTCGCGCGCGGCAGCGCTCAGGAGCGCCGCTTCTGGCGCCGCACGCTCGAGCGGGTCGAGCAGCGCGACGGCGACTTCGCCGAGGCGATCGAGCTCATGAACCGGCATGGGGCGCTCGCCGACAGTCTGGCGCGCGCCGCCGAGTACAGCGCCGCAGCCCAGCGCGCGCTCGCGGGCTTCCCGCCGTCCGAGCCGCGGCAGGCCCTGCTGGATCTCGCCGATTTCTGCATCGAGCGCGCCTATTGAGGCCGGCGCCGCCGCGCTGCCGTGCATTGCCCTGCCGGTCGCAAGCCGCTATATAGAGGCCCGACCTCGGGTCGGAGTGTAGCTCAGCCTGGTAGAGCACCGTCTTCGGGAGGCGGGGGTCGCGTGTTCGAGTCACGCCACTCCGACCAAGTTCCTATCCCCGGTTGCAAGAGACCTTCAGCCTCCCGGCGCCTGCCGGGAAGCGGCAACATGCCGCGCGGGGCCCGCTGCGGCCCGGCTCGATCGTTGCCGCCCGGCTGCGGCGTTGCCCGCCTCTGAGCGGGCGGCCGGAAGGCGCGCCCGGTGTGAACCAGTTCACAGCCTGCGGGCCGGGATCTGACCGAAAAAGACCGTCCGGGTGTGACGAAACGAGAGGGCGATGGCCAGGGTGGCGATCCGGGTGCTCGGCTGCGGCGATGCGTTCGGCAGCGGCGGCCGCTTCCAGACCTGCTTTTTCGTGACCGCGGCGCGCGAGCGGTTCCTGATCGACTGCGGGACCACCGCGATGGTCGCGATGCGCCGGTTCGGCGTCGATCCGGCGTCGATCGACCGGGTCTTCCTCAGCCATCTGCACGGCGACCATTTCGGCGGCCTGCCGTTCTTGCTGCTCGAGGCGCAGCACATCAGCCGGCGCCGGCGACCGCTGACGATCGTCGGTCCGGCCGGCACGCGCGAGCGGCTGATCGCGACGCAGGACGCGCTGTTCCCGGGCTCCAGCCGGACCGCCTGGCGCTTCCCGCTCGCGTTCGTCGAGCTCGCGCCCGGCAGGACCGAGACCCTGGGCGGCGTCGTGGTCACCGCCTATCCGGTCGAGCACCCCTCCGGCTCGGCGGCGTTCGCGCTGCGCTTTGCCTGCGGCGGCCGGCGCTTCGCGTATTCCGGCGACACCGAATGGACCGAGCAGCTGGTCGAGCTCGCGCAAGGCAGCGATCTCCTGATCGTCGAGTGCTACGCCTTCGCCCGCAGAGGCCGCTATCATCTCGATTTCGAGACTCTGAACAGCCGCCGTCAGGACCTGCACGCCAAGCGCCTGATGCTGACCCACATGAGCCAGGCGATGCTCGACCGTCTCGACGGCATCGACTGGGAGACCGCCGAGGACGGTCTCCTCGTCGAGCTCTAGCTCAGGCACTCTGGCGAGCCGTCGTTTGCAGCCGCCGCCGCTGGCCGACCTCACTGAGGCCGATGCCGGCGAGGATCAGGGCAAGCGCCAGCAGCGCCGTCGGCGCCGGCCGCTCGTCCATGAACAGGATGCCCATCAGCAGCGCCCAGACCGGGATCAGGTAGTTGATGAAGGAGGTGAAGCTCGGGCCGGCGAGCGTCACGAGCTTCAGGAACACGACCGTCGCGATCGCGGTCGCGATCAGGCTGAGCGCGATCATCGCGGCCAAGGGTGCGGCCGGCGCGCTCGCCAGCTGCCCGGCTGCCGCCGGGCCGCCGATCGGCAGCATGACCAGGCTGCCCGCGAGCATGACGCCTGCGGCCGCGACCAGGGCGTCGGCGGGCGGCCGGTGGCGGGCGAGGATGGCGTTGATCGCGTAGCAGACGGCACCGCCGACGATCGCCAGCTGATAGGCGAGCTCCGTCCCCTCGCCGCGCAGCTCGAGCAGCGCCTGCGGCCCGATCAGCAGGACCAGCCCGGCAAAGCCGAGCAGAAAGCCTATGGCCTTGATCCGGTTCAGGCGCTCGCCGCGCACGAAGAAATGCGCCAGCACCATGGTCGTGATCGGCATGATGCCCATCAGGATGCCGGCAAGGCTGCTGTCGACCCGCTGCTGGCCGAAGCTGATCAGCCAGAACGGCACGCAGTTGCCGGCAAGCGAGATCGCAAGGCTGAACAGCCAAAAGCGCGGGCTCGCGGGCAAGCGCTGGCGGCGCGCCAGCACGAGGCCCGCGAGCAGCATCGCTGCCAACGTCAGCCGGATCGCGACCAGGGTCGCAGGCGTGAAGCCCTTGACCGCGATCCCGGTCATCATGAACGCGCTGCCCCACATCGCGACCAGCGCGAGCAGCAGCAGCCAGTGCCCGAGCGGCCGGGTCGTCACCGTAAGCGGGCAAACCGCTTCGGCAGGGTCAGCTGTCGGCCTCCTACTCGGCGTCGATCGGCTCGATGATGTCTTCCAGGATCTCGACCGCGGGCATCCGATCCTCCCCTGCTGCCGCCGATGACCATAGCCGAAGCGTGCCGGACGGTCACGTCGCGCGGCCGACCTGGAGCAGGATCACACCGAGCGCGACCAGCCCCGCGGCGAAGATCCGCCGGCGGCCGAAGGGCTCCCGCAGCAGGCGGGTGCCGATCAGCGCCGCCATGATCACGCTGGTCTCGCGCAGCGCCGAGACCTGCGCCATCGGGGCTTTGGTCATCGCCCAGATCACGAGGCCATAAGCCGCCGCCGCCAGCACGCCGCCGACCGCGGCCGGCCGCCAGGCGCGCTCGAGCGCTTCGCCGAGGCGCGCCCGGTAGCGGTACGCGACCAGCAGCGCGAACGGCAGGGCGTCGATCGCGAACAGCCAGGCGATGTAGCCGAGCACGTCGCCCGCGCGCCGCCCGCCAAGCCCGTCGGCGAGCGTGTAGCCGGCGATCGTCACCCCGGTCGCGAGCGCGAAGCCGAGCGGCTTGACCGCGCCCAGGCGGCCGTCGTCGGTGAAAGCCAGGCTCAGGATCCCGGCCGAGATCACGAAGATCGCGAGCAGGCCGAGCGCGCCCGGGCTCTCGCCCGCGAAACCCCAGGCGATCAGCGCCACCAGGGGCGGTGCGATGCCGCGCGCGATCGGGTAGACGTGCGACAGGTCGCCATGGCGATAGCCGTAGGCGAGCGCCAGATAGTAGCCGTGGTGGATCACGATCGACGCGAACAGGAAGGGCCAGCTGGCCGTCGCCGGCAGCCCGACCGTGATCAGGAACGGCAGCGCGCAAAGCCCGCTCACCAGGTTGACCACCGCCAGGCGCAGGAACGGATCGCCGCCGGTCTTGACCAGCGCGTTCCAGCTCGCGTGCAGCAGCGCCGCCCCGAGCACGAGGGCGAAGATCGCCGGTTCCATGGCTCCACAAAGCTGGCTTTTCCGGGAACCGGCAAGCTTGGCGGAACCCGGACCCTCTGTAAACCTCCCGTGGCAGCCGGACCCGCGCCCTCAACTTGCCGGGCCTTTCGAATTCGCCTATAGCCCGAACCCGGCGCGCGCCCGTGCCCTTCAGCTGCGCCCAAAGCGCCCTTTTTTTGGAACACGCCGGCGATGCTCGAGAAGACCTACCAACCGGCCGAGGTCGAGGCCAGGCACGACGCCGCGTGGGAGGCGGGCGGCCATTTCTGGCCGTCGTCCGATCAGGAACGCCTGCCCTACTGCATCGTAATGCCGCCGCCCAACGTCACCGGCAGCCTACACATGGGCCACGCCCTCGACAACACGATCCAGGACACGCTGATCCGCTTCTGGCGGATGCGCGGCCGGGCGGTGCTCTGGCAACCCGGCACCGACCACGCCGGCATCGCGACCCAGATGGTCATCGAGCGCCAGCTCGAGCGCGAGGGGCTGAGCCGCCGCCAGATCGGCCGCCAGGCGTTCGTCGAGCGGGTCTGGGCCTGGAAAGAGGAGTCGGGCGGCAGGATCAGCCAGCAGCTGCATCGACTGGGGGCCTCGGCCGACTGGTCGCGCGAGCGCTTCACCCTCGACGAGGGCCTCTCGCAGGCGGTCCGCAAGGTGTTCGTCGATCTCTACCGGGACGGCCTGATCTACAAGGACCAGCGCCTGGTCAACTGGGACTGCCGGCTGCAGACCGCGGTCTCCGACCTCGAGGTCGAGGCGAGCGAGGTCGACGGCCAGCTCTGGTACATCCGCTATCCGATCGAGGGCGAGAGCGGCCGCCACATCACGGTCGCGACCACGAGGCCCGAGACCATGCTCGGCGACACCGCGGTCGCGGTCCATCCTGACGATCCGCGCTACCGGGACCTGATCGGCAGCCACGCGATCCTGCCGCTCGCCCTTCGCCGCCTGCGGATCATCGCCGACCCCTACTCCGACCCGGAAAAAGGCTCGGGCGCGGTCAAGATCACGCCTGCCCACGACTTCAACGACTTCGAGGTCGGCCGCCGCCACGGCCTCGAGATGATCAGTATTTTCGATACCGAGGGCCGCCTCACGGACGCGGTGCCGGAGGCCTACCGCGGCCTCGACCGGTTCGTCGCGCGCGAGCGCGTGGTCGCGGACCTCGAAGCCCAGGGCCTGATCGAGAAAGTCGAAAAAATCCGGCACAGCGTTCCCTACAGCCAGCGCTCTGAGACCCCGGTCGAGCCGATGCTGAGCGATCAGTGGTACGCCGATGCCAAGACGCTGGCCCAGGAGGCGATCCGCGCGGTCGAGGACGGGCGCACCCGCTTCGTGCCGCCGCAATGGGCCGCGACCTACTTCGAGTGGATGCGCAACATCCAGCCCTGGTGCATCTCGCGCCAGCTCTGGTGGGGCCACCAGATTCCCGCCTGGTACGGTCCGGACGGCAAGGTCTTCGTCGCCATGGACGACGGCCTGGCCCATGCCGAAGCGCGTCAGCACTATGGCCGGGACGTCGAGCTGGTCCGCGACGAGGACGTCCTCGACACCTGGTTCTCGTCCGGCCTGTGGGCGTTCTCGACCCTGGGCTGGCCCGAGCGCACGCCCGAGCTTTCCCGATTTTACCCGACCAGCGTGCTGGTGACCGGCTTCGACATCATCTTCTTCTGGGTCGCGCGGATGATGATGATGGGCCTCAAGTTCATGGGCGACGTGCCGTTCCGCGAGGTCTACATCCACGGCCTCGTGCGCGACGAGCGCGGCCAGAAGATGAGCAAGAGCAAGGGCAACGTGATCGACCCGCTCGAGCTGATCGACCAGTACGGCGCCGACGCCCTGCGCTTTGCGATCCTCGCCAGCACGAGCCAGGGCCGCGACATCCGCTTCGGCCCGAGCCGGGTCGAGGGCTATCGCAACTTCGGCACCAAGCTCTGGAACGCCGCCCGCTTTTGCGAGCTCAATCGCTGCGATCTCGACCCCGACTTCGCTCCGGACAGCTGCCGCCAGGCCGTCAACCGCTGGGTCCTGAGCAAGCTCGCCCAGGCGGCCGAACGGACCCGGGCGGCGATCGAGGGCTACCGCTTCAACGATGCCGCGAACGCCCTCTACCACTTTACCTGGAGCGAGTTCTGCGACTGGTATCTGGAGCTCGCAAAACCGCTGCTCGCGGGCGGCGATGCCGGAGCCCAGGCGGAGACCCGGGCCACCGCCGGTTTTGTGCTCGCCAGGCTTTTGCATCTCCTCCACCCGCTCACGCCGTTCGTCACCGAGGAGCTCTGGGAGCGGCGCTACGGCGCGCCCGGCGGGCCGCTGATCGCGGCCGCCTGGCCGGAGCTCGGCGATGGGCTGATCGACGCCGACGCGGAGACCGAGCTCGACTGGCTGATCCGCGCGGTCACGAGCCTGCGCGCCGCGCGCAACGAGCTGGCCGTGCCGCCTGCCGCAGAGCTTCCCTTGCTCGTCCGCGACGCCGGCCCGACCACGCTCGCCCGCCTCGAGGAGCATCGGGACCCGCTCATGCGCCTTGCCCGGCTCGCCCGCATCGACATCAGCCAGGCACCGATCGTGCGCGGCGCGCTGCAGGTCGTGGTCGACGAGGCGACCTTCGCGCTGCCGCTCGCCGGCGTGATCGATCTCGAGCAGGAGCGCCAGCGCCTGGAGAAGGAGCTCGCCCGGGCCGAGGCCGAGCTCTCGCGTTTCGATCAGAAGCTCGCCAACCCCAAGTTCCTCGAGCGGGCGCCGGCCGAAGTGGTCGAGGAGCAGCGCTCGCGTCGCGCCGAGGCGGAGCAGACGTGCGCCAAGCTCCTGGCGGCCCGGGCGCGGATCGCCTCTTAGCGCCGGAGAACTCCATGCTGCCCTGTTTTGTCGCTATGGGCGAAGCCGACGCATGGCCGGTCGGTGTCCTGCCGGCCGCGCACTACGCGACCTGGCTGGCCGGACAGCCGCCCTCGGTGCAAGCCTGGCTGGAGGCGACCGGCTTCGAGCCCAAGCCTGGCGCGACGACCCTCCTGCCGTCGCCGGATGGAGGGCTCGCGGCCGCTCTGATCCTGAGCGAGCCGGTCGAGCCCTGGGATTTCGCGGCCTTGCGCGGCCGCCTGCCGGCCGGCGACTGGCGCCTCGACTGGGGCAGCTCAAGCCCGGCGACCGGTCAGGCGCCGCTCGGGTGGGCGCTCGCCAGCTACCGCTTCGAGCGCTATCGCAAGCGCGAGACGAAGCCCGTCCGCCTGGCGCTCGAGGACGGCGCCGGGCTCCGGGGCAGCGAAGCGATCGTGGAGGCGATCTGGCTCGCGCGCGATCTGATCAACACGCCCGCCTCCGACCTCGGCCCGGCCGAGCTCGCCGACGCTGCGGGCGCCCTCGCGGCACGCTTTGGCGCCGAGTTCCGGACCGTCGAGGGCGATGCCCTGCTGGCCGAGAATTTTCCCCTGATCCACGCGGTCGGCCGGGCGAGCCCGCGGGCGCCCCGGCTGGTCGAGCTGATCTGGGGCGAGGCGAGCGCGCCCAAGCTCACGCTCGTCGGCAAGGGCGTGTGCTTCGATTCCGGCGGCCTCGACCTCAAGACCTCGCAG
Source organism: uncultured Alphaproteobacteria bacterium (assembly GCA_963798075.1). Classification (GTDB taxonomy): domain Bacteria; phylum Pseudomonadota; class Alphaproteobacteria; order Geminicoccales; family Geminicoccaceae; genus DATAOG01. The sequence continues at coordinate 42,165 of CAWCRU010000033.1, forward strand.
AACATGCTCCTGATGAAGAAGGACATGGGCGGGGCCGCGGTCACGCTCGGGCTCGCCCACGCCGTCATGGCGCTGGACGTACCGGTGCGCCTCAGGCTTCTGATCGGCGCGGTCGAGAACAGCGTCTCCGGCAGCGCCTTTCGCCCCGGGGACGTGCTCCAGACCCGCAAGGGCCTCACCGTCGAGATCGGCAACACCGATGCCGAGGGCCGGCTCGTGCTGGCCGATCTCCTGGCCGAGGGCGACCGCGAAGGCCCGGCGCTGATGATCGACTGCGCAACCCTCACCGGCGCTGCCCGGGTGGCGCTCGGCCCCGACCTGCCGGTCCTGTTCACGCCCGACGACCAGCTGGCGTCGGACCTGCTCGCGGCCGGCGGCGCGGCCTTCGATCCGCTCTGGCGCCTGCCGCTGCATCCGCCCTATCGCGAGCTGCTGGAGAGCGGGATCGCCGACCTCAACAACGCTCCCGCCGGCGGCCTCGCCGGCGCGATCACGGCCGCGCTCTTCCTCAAGGAGTTCGTGGCCGAGACCAGATCCTGGGCGCATCTCGACATCTTCGCCTGGAACCAGAAGGACCGCCCGGGCCGGCCGAAGGGCGGTGAGGCGAGCGCCTTGCGCGCGCTGCTGGCCCTGATCCTCGGGCGCTTTGCGAGCTGACCCCCTCCCCCGCCATCGTCCGCGTCGCCGGAGATCCCGATGGACCCAGATCCGAAGCCCGTGCGCGCCGACTACCCCGTCTTCTACGAGGTGCCGAGCCGCTGGCTCGACAACGACGTCTACGGCCACATCAACAACGTCAACTACTACAGCTTCTTCGATACCGCGATCGCCCACTATCTGATGCGCGAAGGCGGCCTCGACCCCTGGCGGAGCGAGATCATCGGCTATTGCGTCGAGAGCGGCTGCCGGTTTCACCAAGGCGCCCGCTTCCCGGATCGGATCACGGCCGGCCTCAAGGTCACCAGGCTCGGCCGCTCCAGCGTCCGCTACGCGATCGCCATCTTCCGCAACGACGACGACCAGGCGGCGGCCGACGGTCATTTCGTACATGTCTTCGTGGAGCGGGCGAGCGAGCGCCCGGCGCCTATCCCGGCGGCGGTCCGGGACGCGCTCACGCGCCTGCTCGAGCAGATGGATTGAGCGCTTGTCGCCGGCGCGATCAGCTTGCAGGTGAGAGCGGCTCAAGGCTAGATTGCGCGCTCTGGCAATCTGTTGCGCCGGCTGGCGACGACCGGGGAGACACGGTGAACGGACAGCGCGCGAGGCTCCGGATCAATCTTGCTCAACGCGAATTCGAGGTCGAGGGCAGCGAGGCCTTCGTCAACGCCTACGTCGGTCGGTTCGATGCCTGGCTCGCGGATTTCGCCGCTGCCGGCCTCGACCCGGCGCCGCCGCCCGTCCCCGGCGCGCGCCTCGAGGCGACATCGCGGCCGCTCGCCGCGGAGACCTTCGGCGAGCTGCTGCAGCAGCTGCCGCGGGCCGCGAGTGACGTCGACCGGATGCTGGTGGCGGGCTGGTTCGCTCACATGCGCAACGGCGACAAGTCGTTCAGCACCGGCGAGGCCAGCGCGCTCCTGACCGAGCAGGGGTTCAAGGTCGGCAATCCCTCGCAGTGCGTGCGCCAGAACCTGATCGCCAAGCGCGTGTTCAAGCATCAGGGGCGCTATCGGGTGTCGCAACCGGGGCTCGACTACCTGCGGCAGCTGTTCGGCGCCGAGCTCCCGGGCTGACGATGGGTCACGATCCGGCGCCGCCCGCGGCCGCGTCGAACGACCGGCTGGCCGAGCGCCGGGCGCTGATCGAGACGATCGCGCGCGAGGTCGCCTGGTCCGGGATCGGCGACGGCAGCCCCGAGCTCGACCCGAAGGTGCTCGAAGCGATGGCCCGCGTGCCGCGGGAGCGGTTCGTCCCGCCCGATCTCGAGCGCCAGGCGTACGCCAACCGGCCGCTGCCGATCGGCCATGATCAGACGATCTCGCAACCGCTGATCGTGGCCGTGATGACCCATCTGCTGCGGCTGGGCCCGAGCGCCCGCGTGCTCGAGGTCGGCACCGGCTCCGGCTACCAGTGCGCGATCCTGGCCGAGCTTGCCGCCCTGGTGGTGACCATCGAGGCGATCGCGGCCCTCGCCGTCGAGGCCAAGACCAGGCTCGAGGCGCTGGGTTATCGCAACATCGAGTTTCAGGTCGGCGACGGGGCGGCGGGCTGGCCCGCCCGGGCGCCGTACGATGCCATCCTGGTGACCGCGGCCGCGCGCTCGTTGCCGCCCGCGCTCGCCGACCAGCTGAAGCCCGGCGGCCGCCTGGTGATCCCGATCGGTAGCACTTCGTTCAGCCAGGAGCTGGTCCTGCTCGAGAAGGACCCGGATGGCCGGACGCGTCGTCGGACCTTGTTCGCGGTCGCCTTCGTACCGTTGCGCAGCCCGCCGCCCGCGGGTCCGTGAGCTCCTCCCGGGGCGATTCCGCCGGCCGGCGCTTGATCGGCGCGCGGCCGCGCTCTATCATCGTCATCATGACGAGCACGATCCAGCTTTGCCGCCTCGGCAGGCGAATTAGCGGCCCGACCCCGATCGGGGGTCGGGAAGCTGCCGTTCGCCCTGTCGTCGCTTGCGAGAAGGATCGCCCTCATGTCCTCGAACCTGCAACGGGTTGACTGCTTTTCCGTCTTTGCCGTCGCCGATGCCGGCACGCTGCCCCGGGTGCTGAGCGTGTTCAGCCTGTTCGGCGTCATCCCCGAGCGCTGCCACGGGACCCGGCTCGGGGCCGACCAGCTCGTGATCGACGTTCAGGTGGCGGGGCTGCCGGCCGGCCGCGCCGAGCAGGTCGCGCGCCGCCTTGACCGGGTCATCACCGTGACCCAGGTCCTGCACTCGGAGAAGCTTCGGGCCGGGACGCTTCGGGCCGGGACCTCCCAGGCCGCCGCGGCGTAGAACGGTATGGCCGGGCCGCCCTGCCCGGCTTGCCGGCAGCGGCCCGCTGTTGCTAGGATGACGGCATCATGATGTGGCCAAGCACAGTCCTGGCGCTCGCGGGCCTGATCGGGCTCGGAGGGCCCGCCGGCGCCGCCGCGGACGACCTCTGCACGCGGCTGTTCGTGCCCGACGGCTATCGGGTCACCTGCTCGCTCCAGGGCGGCGCGGGGCAGGCCGGCGGGGAGCTCAGGGTCGAGCCGGCCGAGGGCACCTTCGCAGCCCTCAGCGAGCTCACCATCCGCCCGCTCGACCAGCCGGTCGACGATCCGGCGAAGTGGCTGCGCGATCAGATCAGCCTCGACATATCGAGCTTCGATGCGACCCTCGACGATCTGCTGCACAGCCCCGACAGCCCGGTCGCCGACACGCCGCTCGTCGGTCAGCTGGAAAGCTGGCGAGGCCTCGTGCACTCGGTCGCGGGCTGGCCGCTGACCGGCTGCGGTGCACCGCAAAGCCAGGCCGGCGGCGACAGCTGGCACATGGACTGCGATTGGCAGCTGGGGCCGTTCCGGCAATATCTGGCGCTGCGGCTGATCAGCCGCGACGGTGTGCGCTACGCGGTCAAGGTCCGGGCGATGAATGAGCACCGGCTGCACAATCTGGTGGCGATCGCCAACTCGTTCTAAGCTCGCGTTCCCGGGTTCGGATTCGCAAGGAGCTGCCGATGTCCTCGCCGCAGGCGCTTCGCGCCGAGATCACAACGCCACCCGCAGCGGCATTCGTCTGGGACGATCCGTTCCGGTTCGAGGACCAGCTCTCGGAGGACGAGCGCCTGATCCAGGCGACCGCCCGCGCCTACGCCCAGGAGCAGCTGATGCCGCGCATCCGGCGCGCCAACCGCGAGGAGCTGGTCGAGCGGGCGATCATCACCGAGATGGGCGAGCTCGGCCTGCTCGGCGCGACCATCCAGGGCTATGGCTGCGCCGGCGTCAACCCCACGAGCTACGGCCTGATCGCCCGCGAGATCGAGCGGGTCGATTCCGCCTACCGGTCGATGTTCAGCGTGCAGTCGTCGCTGGTCATGGCGCCGATCGACGACTTCGGCTCGGACGAGCAGCGCCAGACCTTCCTCCCGCGTCTGGCGCGAGGTGAGATCGTCGGCTGCTTCGGCCTGACCGAGCCCGACCACGGTTCGGACCCGGGCTCGATGACCACGCGGGCGCGGCGCACCAAGGACGGCTTCCGTCTGAGTGGCGCCAAGAGCTGGATCACCAACGCGCCGATCGCGGACCTGTTCCTGATCTGGGCCAAGGACGAGGAGGACGTGATCCGGGGCTTCCTGGTCGAGCGCGGCGCCGAGGGCCTCGCGACGCCCAAGATCGAGGGCAAGTTCGCGCTCCGCGCCTCGCCGACCGGCCAGATTCTGATGACCGACGTGCCCGTTGCGGAAAACCGCGTGCTGCCTGGGGTGCGCGGCCTCAAGGGACCGTTCAGCTGCCTCGGCAAAGCGCGCTTCGGGATCGCGTTCGGGGCGCTCGGCGCCGCCGAGTTCTGCTGGCACGCCGCCCGCCAGTACGTGCTCGACCGCAAGCAGTTCGGCCGGCCGCTCGCGGCCAATCAACTGATCCAGAAGAAGCTCGCCGACATGCAGACCGAGATCGCGATCGGGCTGCAGGCGACGCTCCGGGTCGGCCGGCTGCTCGACCAGGGCCAGGCGACCCCCGAGATGATCTCGCTGATCAAGCGCAACAGTTGCGGCAAGGCGCTCGAGATCGCGCGGAGCGCCCGCGACATGCACGGCGGCAACGGCATCGCCGACGAATACCACGTGATCCGTCACGTCATGAACCTCGAGGCGGTCAACACCTACGAGGGGACCCACGACATCCACGCGCTGATCCTGGGCCGCGCCCAGACCGGGATCCAGGCGTTCACCAGCTAGGCGTCACTGCCCGCCCCAGGCGGCCGCGGCCGCGGGCATGGACCCCAGCCTGCCGCCGGCAGCCGCCGCCACCGATCCTTGAGGCCGCAAGCGGCAGACTGGCTTTGGAGCTTCAGGCTCACCACCGACCGGCGCCCGGGCGCGCGCGACCCGACGGCCACCCGGCCGGCTTCGGGCCCACGACCGACCCCGCCCCCGGGCGCGCGCAATCCGACGGCCGAGGTCCCCCTCGATCAAGTCTTTCGACCTGGCCGGCGCTGCCCCGGGCGCGCGTGATCCGACGGCTTTGCCTCGATCCGGCCCGTCGGCCGGCGTCGCCCCGCCGCCGCGCGCGCAACTTGCCCGGCGCGGCACCGCCGGCCCCGCCGCCAACCCATCGTGGTAACCCGGGGCCGCGAGCCGGGGCCACAGGGCAGGCGCCGACGCGCGCGAGGCTACATGAGCTCGGCGCGGCGCGCGATCTTCTGGATCTCCTTCTGCACGAGGCGATCGACGATCGAGGGCAGATGCTCGTCGAGCCAGTCCTTGAGCAGCGGCCGGATCATGTCCTCGACGAACTGCTCGACCGTGCGCCCGGAATCGTCGGCGACCAACTCCTCCGCGGGCGTGCGCTGATAGGCTTCCGACAGCTTGGCGAAGGCGCCGGATGCGGCACTCGCCGCGCTCGCGGACAGCAGTTCCGCTCTGGTAGCGGCCGACTTCGTCTCCACGGCGGTCTTCTCCTGCTTCGGTTTATCCTGGGTGAACGGGCTCGGCTGCTGGTCGGCCGGCTCCCGGTCGGCTATCTCCTGATCGGCCATCTGCTGACCGGCCGGGGCCAGCTCGACCTCGTCGGCGGCGACCTCGGGCTCGCGCTCCGGATCGGCGACGGATCCGGCCATCGCCGCGCCTTCCGCCCTCAAGTCGACGACCTCGCCGCTGTCGCGGACCATTTTGGTCAGCTCGAGGACGTCGTCGGACTCCTCGTCCTCGGCCGCGCGGGCCAGGGCGTCGGCGTCCTCGTTCAAAGCCTCGGCCTGGGCCTCGGCAGCTCCCAGCTCATCATCGTCCGAGGTGCCATCCTCGGCCTCCTCGTCGGCGATGATCCGTCGGATCGAGGAGAGGATCTCCTCCATCGATGGCTCGTGTTGTTCTCTCGGCTCGCTCGTCACGTCACTCACCTCCAGAAATGTGCCACGGAGGCACTGGCCAGGAACCTGCAAGCCATGCCATCACTCGCTGCCATTGCCACCGGTCCCAGTGCCGAGCCCGATCAGCCGGTTGCGCACGTCGCCATAGTAGGCTTCCGCATTGTAGGGCTGGACCGGCAAACCGATGCCGGCGACGGTCAACTCGCCGACCGCGGCCTTCAGCCGATAGCTCGCGTTGACCTGGTCGCGCCGCGCCCGCACCAGGTCGACCTGCGACTCGAACAGGTCGCTCTCCTGGTCGAGCACGTCGAGCGTCGTGCGCTGGCCGACCAGCGCTTCCTGCCGCGAGCCCTCGACGGCAATCTCGTTGGCGCGCACCTGGGCGCCAATCGATTCGATCTGGCTGGTTGCCGTCACCAGGGCCTCCCACGCGCTCGTCACCTCGTTGCGGACGCTGCGAAAGGTGCCCTCGAGATCGTCCTCACGCTGCCGCACCGTCTGCTTGGTCTGCCGGACTCGCGCATACTCGCCGCCGCCTTGATACAAGGGTACCCGGACGCTGGCGCCGATCACGGCGTCCCGTCGCCAGTCCAGGGCCGCGTTAGGATCGTCGGCATAGGTTAATTCTCCCTGAATGGAAAGCCGCGGCAACAGAGCCGAACGCGCCACGTCGACCTCGGAGCGCGCCGCGGCGAGATCGAACTGAGCGATGCCGACGTTCGGGTTGCCGACCTCGGCGAGCTGATGCGCCTCGGCCTCGTTGGCCGGCAGCTGCTTGAGCGGCGGCGGCACCACCAGATGGCCAGGCTCCTGGTTGATCACCCGACGATAGTCGGCGCGCGCCGCCGACAGGTCACCTTCCGCCTGAATTCGGTTGGCGGTCGCGCCGGACAGCCGGGCGTCGGCCTGGGCGACGTCGGTCCGCGTCACCTCGCCGACCTCGAAGCGGTCGCGGGTCGCCTGCAGCTGACGGCGCAGGCGGCTCTCGTTCTGGATGGCGAAGTCGAGGACCGCCTGCGCCGCCAGCGTGTTGGTATAGGTGGTCACGGCGTCGAGCAGCACGTTCTGCTCGACCGCCTCGAGGCGGGCGCGCTCGACCCGCACCAGTCGTTCGGCACGCTGGGTGCTGGCAACGGTCTCGCCGCCGCTATATAGCTCCTGGCTGAGAGTGAGCGAGCTCGATTTGCTCGTGAAGCTGGCGTCGCCCTCCGAGGTATCGGCCTGGTCGTGGGTGACGTCGCCATCGATCGCCAAGGTCGGCCGCCAGCCGCTCAGCGCCTGCGGCACGAGCTCGTCGGTCGCCCGCAGCGCTGCGCGCTGCGCTTCCAGATCCGGATTGGTAAGGTAGGCCGCGATCAACGCCTCCTGCAAGGTCTGCGCGCCGCTGCCACTGGTGCCGGCGAGCCATGCGGCGGCCGCCAGCGTCGGGATCAACAGCCAGTGTCTCATGACTTCCCTATACACCCCTCTCGCCAGACACGATAGTATCCGAGCCTCCCCTGCACCCATCGGCTCTCGACGTCCTCAGTAGCGCGCCATGCCCGGGTCGACCTCGAGCGCATAGGCCTCGAGGCCGCCGCGCAGATTGACCGCCCGGCTCCAGCCCAGCCGGCGCAGATGCCGGGTCGCCAGCAACGAGCGCTGGCCGGTGTGGCAGACCACGACCAGCGGCCGGTCCCGCGGCAGCTCCGATTCCCTGCCGACCAGTTCGCCGAGCGGCCGATGGATCGCCTCGGCAAAGCCGCAGATCGCGAGCTCCCAGGACTCGCGCACGTCGACCAGGACACAGCCGTCCGGTTCGGCCCGCCAGCCGGCCAGCGCGCCCGGATCGATCTCGAGGGGCAGCGGCGTGCTCGGCTGCCCGGCCCCGACCTGCGGCCGACCAGCGCTCAAAACGCGAACTCCGCGCGGGCCGCGGGACCCGGCAGCCGGGGGATGCGCGCATCGAACAGCACCTGCCTGCCAATGACCCCGTGCAGCCGGGTGAACACCGTGCCCTTGCCGACCCGATCGTCATCGATCACCGCGACCAGCCGGCCGCCCTCGCCGATCTGCTCGCGGAGCGCCGGCGGCACGGCGTCGACCGCACCGACCAGCAGGATGACATCGAACGGCGCCTGGCTCGGTTGACCGGCGCTCGGATCGGCGCTGACCGTGACCACGACGTTGTCGACGCCTTGCTCGTCGAGCAGGGTCTCGACCTGTTGCGCGGCCGCCTGATCGGGCTGCACCAGGATCACCGTCGCCGCCAGCCGGGCCAGGATCGCGCCCGCATAGCCGGTCGTGCAGCCGAGCAGCAACACGACCTCCTGCGGCTTGATCTGCGCCGCCTGAATCAGGCGCGCGAGCACCAGCGGCTCGATCAGATGGCCGCCCGCCGGCAGCCGCAGGTCCTCGTCGGCGTAGGCGACGCCGCGCAGGATCTTGGGGACGAAGTGCTCGCGCGGCACCTCGCGCATTGCGCCGAGCAGGCGTGGATCATCGATCTGATGGGGGCGCAGCTGGTTCTCGACCATGTTCAGCCGGGCACGGGAGTAGTCCATCGGCAGGGCTCGCTGGCGGTGGCGGCAATTCTGGTGCTGATCGGGCCGATAAACCCAGGGGTGTTCTGGACTATAGCGGCGCCCGGCGGCCGCGACAATCGGCATGACCACCGCCGCCCCCGCATGCACTGCCGTTGACCGGCCGCCGCCCGCCCGATAGAAGACCGGCAGCCGAGGCGACCGTGGCCGGGTAGCAAAGTGGCAATGCTGGGGACTGCAAATCCCTGACCGGCGGTTCGATTCCGCCCCCGGCCTCCATCCGCGCCGGCTGCGGGCGCCCCGCCCGGGGGACGGCCCCGGGCAGCTGCCGGGCCGTTTCTCGCGGCCGCCCGAGAGGCCGGCCTTTGGCGCTTGTTCGTCGGCGCGCGCCTCTGCTATAGAGCACCAGCGTGCGATGGCCTGGTCGGTGCTCCGATCCCCGGTAGCTCAGTTGGTAGAGCAAGCGGCTGTTAACCGCTGGGTCGCTGGTTCGAGTCCGGCCCGGGGAGCCACCGGCTTTTCTATGCCGTGGCGCGATCCTGCGCGCCAGCGCGCGCTATGCGCCATCATTGACGGCGCGTCGACCCGGATCAGGCCTGGTATTGCTCGTCGCTGACCTTTTCCATCCAGTCGACGGTCTTGCCGTCGAGCTGTTCCTGGATGGCGATGTGGGTCATGCCCGTGGTGGCCGCGGCCCCGTGCCAGTGCTTCTCGCCCGGTTCGAACCAGACCACGTCGCCCGGCCGGATCTCCTCGACCGGCCCGCCCTCGCGCTGCACCCGGCCGGAGCCGGCCGTGACGAACAGCGTCTGGCCGAGCGGATGCGTGTGCCATGCGGTCCGCGCGCCGGCCTCGAAGGTGACGCTGGCGCCGGCGGCGCGGGCGGGAGCCGGCGCGCTGAACAGCGGATCGATGCGGACCGTGCCGGTGAACCACTCTGCAGGTCCCCTACGGGAAGGCTGCGAACCGCTCCGTTTGATCTCCATGTTCGTCCTCTTTGCTCAATGATGCTCGCATGGTCCTGGTCGCGCGCGGGAGCGGGACTTCACCAGGGCCGCCGCAGGCTCGGCTGAGCCGGGTGCTCGCGGACGGATGCCCGCCGTTCTCGGGGCACCCCCTGCATTACGCGAGCCGCCGCCATTCCGCACCAGTATTTGCGGTGCTGGTCGATGGCGACGCTAAGGGGGGCCGACCTACGGCGGGCGCGGACCCCTCACTGGAAGCGCGTCGTCTCCACAGAACGCAGGGCGCTCCGGACAGCGGACCCGCGACCGGCGGCAGGTCAGATGATGCCGCCGTTGGCGCGCAGGGTCTGGCCGTTGATCCAGGCGCCGTCGGGGCCGGCGAGGAAGGCCACGGCGGCGGCGATGTCCGCGGGCTCGCCCAGGCGCTCCAGCGGTGCCGCCTTGGCCAGGCGGTCGATCAGCTCCTGCGGCTTGCCGTCCAGGAACAGGTCGGTCGCGGTCGGCCCCGGTGCGATCGCGTTGACCGTGATGTTGCGCCCGCGCAGCTCCTTGGCGAGCACGGCCGTCATCGCCTCGACGCCGGCCTTGGTCGCCGCATAGACCGCATAGGTCGGCTGCAGCAGCCCGACGACGCTCGAGGAGAGATTGATGATCCGGCCGCCGTCGCGCAGCCGCCTGGCAGCTTCGCGCAGTGTGTTGAACGTGCCCTTCAGGTTGACCGCGATCTGCCGGTCGAAGGCGGCGTCATCGGTGTCGGCCAGACCGGCGAGCGTCATGATGCCGGCGTTGTTCACGAGAAGGTCGACGCCGCCGAACGCCGCCTCGGCGGCATCGAACAGGCCGCGGACGGCGTCCGGGACGCTGACGTCGGCTCTCGCGGCGAGCGCCCGGCCGCCCGCCGCCTCGATCCGGCCCACGACCTCCTCGGCCGGAGCCGCATTGCCGGCATAGTTGACCACGACCGCGCAGCCGTCGTGAGCGAGACGCAGCGCCACCGCCGCGCCGATGCCCCGCGAGGCTCCCGTCACGATCGCGATTCTCGACATCGGCTCGGGCATGTCGGATCCTCAGCCTTCGATCACGACCAGGGTCCGGACCTCGATGCTCTCGCGGGCCGGCGCGTCCTCGGGCGTGTCCGGCAATTCGAACGCGCCGTGCGGGGTGAAGCGGGCGCGGCCGTCGTCGAGGCTGTCCCAGCCCTTGATCAGCAGCACCTCGTCCGGGGTCATGCGCGGCGCGTAGTACCAGCGCTGGGACGGGTCGTAGGCCAGATGATAGATCTCGCCGACCCGATCGGGGAAGACCTGATCGGTCGCGATCAGGTCCTCGGGCCGGATGCTCGAGGCATCCGCCAGGGCTAAGGGCGAGCGCGCGACGGGACCGCGGATCGGCCGCCAGACGTTGATCTGGACGATCCTGGCGCCCGCCGCGGCAAGGCGCGCGGCCTCGGCCTCGCCGAGCAGATCCTTGACCCGCTGCGGCCCACTTCTGTCGGTATAGTCGACGTGCACGCGGGTCGCCGGCCCGCGCAGCCCGTCCCGGTTCTTGGCACCCGGGCCGCCGTCGGAGCGCCGGGTGGCATCGAAGATCACGACCCGGCTCGCCCCGGTCGCGGCACGCAGCAGCGCCTCGATCTCGGGGTAGTAGACCTTCTCGATCTGCTCGTCGTCGTAGAGGTCGCGGGCGGCGGTCGCATGGCGGCGCAATTCGAACCCCTCGTGGTCGAGCGACAGCGCGTCCGCGAGCGGCCGCAGGTCGTGAATGGCAACCGCGTGGCGCTCGGTCTCGAAGAACACCCGCGGCGCGCCGCCGGTGACCGCCGAGCTGTGGAACACGGGCTTGGTGTCCGATGGCGTGATGAAGGTCAGCTGCGCCCGGACGGCGGCCATATGTCGGTCGGCAGCGGCGCGAGCCGTGGCAAGGACAGCCTGGGTCATGGACTTTGCCTCCTCGGTTGGCGTGCCGGCACGCGAGCACGGCCTGGCATCACCAGGACACGTGGGTGTGGCGGGCGGGCAGCGCCAACGAGTTCGGTTCAGGCCGACTTGACGATCATTCACGTCGCGGCCGCGAGCGCGCGCAGCCAGTGCGCCAGGCGCCGGCTCACCGCCGTCGGCGGCAGGCCCTCCGGCCGGCAGAGATAGTAGGCCGCACCGGTCGGGTCGCCCGCCCCGAAGGGGGCTATCAGCGTGCCCCGCGTCAGCCGGTCGTCGACCAGCGGCCGCCGGCCGAGCGCCAGGCCATGCCCGCTTTCTGCGACCTGGAGCGCCTGCTCCATCCCCTCCAGCTCGATCGCGCCGGTCAGCGCCGGCGGCGCCAGGCCGCGCGCGCGGGCCCATTCCTCCCATTCGTCGGGAAAGCGGGCATTGACGATCAGCCGGACGCGCCGCAGCTCCGCGAGCGGATCCTCGCCTGCAGCGGGCACGAGGTAGCCCGGCGCACAGACCGGCAAGGCGGTCTCGTCGAACAGGAAGGTCGCCTCGATCCCGGACCAGGAGCCCCGGCCGTGACGGACGGCGAGATCGACCTGATCGCGCTTCAGATCGATCACCCGCGTGGTCGGCACGAGCTGCAGGTCGACGTCCGGGTGCTCGCCCTCGAACGCGCTGAGCTGCGGGATCAGCCAGCTCGCCGCGAGCGAGGGCGGCAGGGTCAGGCGCACGACCTTGCGCCCGGTCGGGCGCAGCATCGCGTCGGTCGCCGACTGGATCTGGCGGATCGCCGGGTCGATCTGCTCGAGATAACGCCGGCCGGCCGCGGTCAGGCGCACGCCCGGACCGGACCGGTCGAACAGCGCCGTGCGCAGGAAGTCCTCGAGCCGCCGGACCTGATGGCTGATCGCCGATTCGGTGACGCCCAGGCTCCTGGCGGCGTCGCGGAACCGCCCGTGCAGCGCGGCGGCGTGAAACGCGCGCAGCGCGGCAAACGGCGGCAGCGGGATGCTCGGCTCGGCCATGCCGGAGAGCGTGGCCGCAGCGTGAGCCGGATTCAAGTGGCAAGCCCGGCCGGCGCGCCGCCGTGGCGTCAGCCCTGGTCGTCGTCCTCGTCGTAGCCGGGCTCGACCGCCGGCACCGCGTAGGCTTCGCCGAACCAGTGCGCGAGATCGACGTCCCGGCAGCGGGCCGAGCAGAACGGCCGATACGCCTGCACGCGCGGGCGGCCGCAGAGCGGGCAGCGTGGGCCCTTCTTTGCGGAAGGCTCCGCCGCTCCGGTGCCCGGGCCGCCGTCCGGCCGGCGATCGTCATCGCTCATACTTTACCCTCCTCGATCGACCAGCCGCCCGGCGCGAGCCCGGGATCGACCCGCAGTGCCGGCAGCGAGCCCAGGCGCTGGCCGAACGCGGCCCAGACCGACGCCGCGCTGCCGCTAAGATAGGCGTGCAGGTCCGGCGCCAGAGCGGCCGCGAGCCGGCCCGGTGAGCGCGCCCTCAGCGCTTGCATCAGCGCCTCGCTCTGGGAGCGCAGGCCCGGCACCCGGCCGCTGCCCTCGCAGCTCGGACAGGTTCGGCCGAGCCGCTCGGCGAGCGAGGGCCCGACCCGCTGGCGGCTGATCTCGACCAGCCCCAGAGCACTCATGGCGAACGCCTGCACGGGCACCGGATCGGCGGCAAGTGCGGTGCGCAGGGCCGATAACAGACGCGCCCGGTCGCGTTTGCTCGCGAGGTCGACGAAGTCGACCACGATCGTGCCGCCGAGCTGGCGCAGGCGCAGCTGGCGCGCGATCTCGGCCGCCGCCTCGAGGTCGACCTCGAGCGGCCGCCGGCCACCGCCGTCGACGTCGATCGCGGTCAGCGCCGCGGTCGCCTCGATGATCAGCGCGCCGCCGCCTTCGAGCGGCACCACGGGCTCGAGCGCCGCCCAGAGCTGCTCCTCGGCGCCGCTCACTGCAAACGCGTCCGGCGCATGCTCGAGCCGCTCGAGCCGGCTCGGTCGCCACTCGGCGAGCCAGTTGCGGGCGCGCGCCAGCGTCGCCGGGTCGGCGACCAGGATGCGCCCCGGATCGGCGCCCAGATGCTCGGCGAGGAGCCATGGCACCGGATCGGCCGGCCCATGCAGCCGGGCCGGCGCCGGCGCCGCGCCTGCCCCGGTCAGGACCGCCTGCCAGAGCGCGCGCAGCCCCAGGGCCTCGGCGGCGAGCTCGGCGGCGCTCGCCGCCATGGCGGCCGGTCGCCGCGAGAGGCCGTCACCCTGCCGCTGCGGCCGGTAGATCAGGCAAGGCCCGGTCAGCGCCACGTCGCTCGTCAGCCGCGGCCCCTTGCCGCCCTGCGGGTCGCGGCGGCCCTGGACGATGACCGCCTGACCCTCGCGCAGGCGCTGGCCGATCGGGGCGGTGCGCGCCTGCCCGGGCCCGAGCGGCGCCTCGCGCGCGCTGAGAAAGCCGTCCTCGCCGAGGCCGCAGTCGACGAAGGCGGCATCGAGGTCGTGATCGACCGCGCGCACCCGGCCGAGCCAGATCTGGCCGCGGATCGGCATGGCATCGAGGTCGATCAGGCTGACCTCGAGCAGGCGGCCGTCCGCGAGCAGGCCCGCGCGCATGCCGAACGGCGTCGCCTCGATCACCAGCTCGCAGCTCATGCCGCCAAGGTCATTGTTCCAGGCTCATGGCCCAAACCGCCAGCCGAGGCCGCGCAACAGATCGACCGTGACCGCGAGCGGCAGGCCGACGATGTTCGACCAGCTGCCGTTGATCGCGACCGTAAAGCCTTCGGCGCGACCCTGGATCCCGTAGCCGCCGGCCTTGCCCTGCCATTCGCCGCTGGCGAGGTAGGCGGCGATCTCCCCGCTGCCCAGGCGCTTGAAGCGGACCGCGGTCATGACCACCCGCGCCGCCCGCCGGCCGCCCGGCGCCAGGACCACGACTCCGGTATAGACCCGGTGGCGCCGCCCCGAGAGCAGCTTCAGGCAGCGCTCGGCCAGCGCCGCGTCGCTCGCCTTCGGCAGGATCCGCCGGCCGCAGGCGACCACGGTGTCGGCACCCAGCACGAAGCGCTGGCCGTCGGGCTGGCGACCGGCGACCGCGTCGGTCTTGGCCGCGGCAAGACGGCTCGAATGGGCTCTGGGCAGCTCGCGCGGATGCGGCGTCTCGTCGACGCCGGGCGCCTCGGTCGCGCTCGGCTCGATGCCGATCTGGCGCAGCAGCGCCAGCCGTCGCGGCGAGGACGAGGCGAGGATCAGCGGCGGGTTGGCGGCCACCCGCTACTTGAAGCGATAGGTGATCCGGCCGCGGCTCAGATCGTAGGGCGTCATCTCGACCGTGACCCGGTCGCCGGTCAAGACGCGGATCCAATTCTTGCGCATGCGGCCCGAGGTATGGGCGAGAATTTCGTGTTCGTTTTCAAGCTTGACGCGAAACATCGCATTGGGCAGGACTTCGGTCACAGTGCCGCCGAACTCGATCAGATCTTCTTTGGCCATCCAACCTCCTTGTTGAACCCCGTCCGGGTCAAGCCACCCTGTAGATGACGGTGGCCGGCGGCGAGGTCAAGGGGGAGCGCGCGACGCAATCCCACAGCTCAGACCATGATCGGCGCGCCGCCGGGCGGAAACCGCGCCCGCAGACGCAGCAGCAGATCGTCGCGCAGGGCCCGATAGGCATCCAGGCGCTGCTCGCGCGCGCCCGTGGTCAGGCTCGGGTCCATGGTCGGCCAGAACTCGATCTCGCAGGAGCTGGTCCGGGTCAGCTCGACCGCCCGGTGCTGCGCCTCGGGCGACAGCGAGATCACCAGATCGAAGTAGTCGTCCTCGAGATCGTCGAAGCTCCGCGGTCGGTGCCGCGACAGATCGATGCCGATCTCGTCCATCGCGGCGACCACGAACGGGTCGATCGGCTGCGGCCGCAGCCCGACCGATTGCACGTAGACCTTGCGGCCGTGCAGATATTTCATGACCGCCTCGGCGACCGGCGAGCGGATTGCGTTGTGGGTGCAGGCGAACAGGACGCTGCCGGGCAGCTCCTCGATCGGCCTAGGCACGGATGTGCAGGACGCAGATCAGGGTGAACAGGCGGCGCGCGGTCTCGTCGTCGACCGTGATCTTGTCGGCCAAGGCCTCGGCGAGCTTCGCCGCCCCCTCGTCGTGGAGGCCGCGGCGCCCCATGTCGATCGCCTCGATCCGGCTCGGCGAGGCGTGCCGGATCGCCTGGAAGTAGCTGTCGCAGATCAGGAAATAGTCCTTGATCAGGCGCCGGAAAGGCCGCATCGAGAGCGTGACCTCGGTCTGGCTGCGGCCCTGCTCGTCGGCGAGCGCGAAGATCAGATTGGCCTCGCGCAGCGAGAGCAGGACGCGATAGGGGCCGGCAAAGCCGTTCACCAGCCGGAACGCGTTGCGCTCCAAGAGATCGAAGACCGCGACCTGGCGCTCGTGCTCGACCTCGCGGCTCCAGCGGACGATGCTGGCGGCATCGAGCCGGATCTCGATGATCCGCGCCTGGTCATCCTCGCTCATGCCGGCGTCGGGGCGCCCAGGCGCCGCTCGATCGCCCGCGCATGCGCCGCCAGGCCCTCGGCCCGCGCCAGCCGGGCGGCGGCGGGGGCGAGCGCGGAGAAGCTTGCGGCCGGACAGGCGAGCAGCGTGGTCCGCTTGAGGAAGTCGAAGACCGAAAGCCCGGAGGCAAAGCGCGCCGTGCGGCCGGTCGGCAGGACATGATTGGGGCCGCCGACGTAGTCGCCGATCACCTCGGGCGTGTGCGCGCCGATAAAGATCGCGCCGGCATGGCGGATGCGCGGCGCCAGCGCCTCCGCCCGGGCTCCGAGCAGCTCCAGATGCTCGGGCGCCAGCCGGTCGACCAGCGCCGGCGCCCGGTCGAGGTCGTCGAGGCGGATGAGGGCGCCGAAATCCCGCCAGCTCGCGGCCGCAATGGCGCGCCGCGGCAGATCGGCGAGCTGCAGCTCGACCTCGCCGGCAACCCGATCGGCGAGCTCGCCGCTGTCGGTGACCAAGATCGCCTGGGCGAGCTCGTCGTGCTCGGCCTGGCTCAAGAGATCGGCCGCGATCCAGGCCGGGTCCTGATCGGCATCCGCGACCACCAGGATCTCCGAGGGGCCCGCGATCATGTCGATACCGACCCGGCCGAACAGCTGGCGCTTGGCTTCGGCGACATAGGCGTTGCCGGGACCGACGATCTTGTCGACCGGCCGGATGGTCGCCGTGCCGAAGGCCAGCGCCGCGATCGCCTGGGCGCCGCCGATCCGATAGATCTCGTCGACGCCGGCGATCCGCGCGGCTGCCAGCACCAGCGGGTTGAGGACGCCATCCGGAGCCGGCACCGCCATCACCACCCGCTCGACGCCGGCGATGCGCGCGGGAATGGCCGTCATCAGGACCGAGCTCGGGTAGGCCGCGGTGCCGCCCGGGACGTAGATGCCGACCGCCTCGATGGGCCGCCAGCGCAGCCCGAGGCGCACGCCCAGGGCATCGACATCGTCCTGGTCGGCCGGCAGCTGGCGCTGGTGGAAGGCGCCGATCCGCGTCGCCGCCAGCTCGAGCGCGTGGCGCAGCGGGTCCGGGCACTCCTCGAGCGCGCGCTCGATCAGGGCGGCGCCGATCCGGAGCTCGCCGGCGCTCGGGCGATGGCGATCGAGCCCGGCCGTATAGTCGAGCAGCGCCGCATCGCCCTCGGCCGCGACCCGGGCGAGAATGTCCGCGACCTCGCCCCGGACTGCGGTCGGCTCCTGCCCGCGCCTGTGGGTCAGCCGGGCGAGCGCCGCCTCGAAGTCGGGCGCGCGCTCGTCCAGGCGGAGCGCCATGGCTAGCCGGCCTCGGCCGGCGCGCCGGGAAGCTCGTGCGCGGGCGCCACCGGCGCCGGCCAGGGTTCGCCGAAGTCCTCGAGGGTCGCCGCCAGCGCGCGGACCTGGAGGCGGATCGCCATGTCACCCGCGAACAGCAGGATGACGTCGGTCAGACCGCCCTGCTCGGGCGTTGCGACCAGGGTCAGGAGCTCGAGCTTGACGGCGCCGAAGCGGGGGTCGAGACCGTGATGCCGGACCGCCTCGACCTCGTTGAAGACCAGCGCCGACTGGCACATGCTCATGCCTTCGCAGCTCGTCGGATCGGCCATGCACTCGCGCCGGAAGCGGGTGAACGCCGCGACGAAGCGGCGCTCGTCGGCCAGATAGGCCATCTCGGCGAGCGGGATCAGCGCGTCCTGCAGGCAGGCGGCGATGACGCTCAGATCCTCCCGGTCCACCGCTTTCAGACGCAGCCGCTCGCCCATGGCCCTCGCCGGTCCCTCTCAGCGCAGGCGCTGGATGTCGGCACCGCAGGCGACCAGCTTCTCGGTCAGCCGCTCGTAGCCCCGATCGAGGTGGTAGACGCGGTTGACCAGGGTCTCGCCCTCGGCGGCAAGGCCCGCCAGGATCAGCGACACCGAGGCGCGCAGATCGGTCGCCATGACCGGCGCCCCGGTCAGCCTCCCGACCCCGCGGATCAGCGCCGAGCCGCCGTGCACGGTGATCCTGGCCCCCATCCGCATCAGCTCCGGGACGTGCATGAACCGGTTCTCGAAGATCGTCTCGGTGATCATCGAAGCACCCTCGGCCACACACATCAAGGCCATGAGCTGGGCCTGCAGGTCGGTAGGGAAACCGGGATAGGGCTGGGTCATGACATCGACCCCGGTGGGCGCGGCGGCCCGGCCCGAGACCTTGATGCCGTGCTCGGTCGGCTCGATGGCGACGCCCGCCTCCTCGAGCTTCTCGGCGACCGTCTGGATCAGCTGCATGCGGCCGCCCGCGAGCTCGAGCGTGCCGCCGGTGATCGCCGCCGCGATCGCGTAGGTGCCGAGCTCGATCCGGTCCGGCAGGACCGTATGCTCGGCGCCGTGCAGGCGCGAGACGCCCTGGATCGTGACCGTGCCGCGGCCGATACCCTCGATCTTTGCCCCCATCGCGACCAGGCAGCGTGCGAGATCGACGACCTCGGGCTCGCGCGCGGCGTTGGCGATCACCGTCTCGCCGTCGGCCAGGCAAGCTGCCATCAGCAGGTTCTCGGTCGCCCCGACCGAGGGCAGCTCGAGGCGCAGGCTCGTCCCCTTCAGCCCCTTGGGCGCCTGCGCATGGATGTAGCCCTCGCTGAGCTCGATCTCGGCGCCGAGCTCCTCCAGGCCCTTGAGGTGCAGATCGACCGGCCGCGGCCCGATCGCGCAGCCGCCGGGCAGCGACACCTTGGCCTCGCCGGCGCGCGCCAGCAAGGGCCCGAGGACCAGGACCGAGGCGCGCATCTTGCGCACGAGATCGTAGGCCGCAAGCGTGCTCGCGAGCCGCGGCGTCCTGACCTCGAGGCGCCCGGGGGGGCCGGCGTCGACCTTCATGCCGAGGGTCTCGAGCAGGCGGCGCATCGAATCGATGTCGGCCAGCGCCGGCACGTTCTTGAGGGTCAAGAGCTCTTCGGTCAACAGGCCGGCGGCGAGGATCGGCAAAGCGGCGTTCTTGGCGCCGCTGATCGGGATCTGGCCGTTGAGCGCGCGGCCGCCGCGAATCAGGATTTGGTCCATCGGGATCGAGGCTCCAGTTGGCAAAAAGCTGCGGCGCGCTCCGGCGCCTTTCTAGGGCCTCGGGCGCACCGCCTCAAGTCGAGCCTCACGACCCCTTTAGGCGGGCTTAACGGGGCGCTTGAGGACGTGCTCCTGCCGACCCCGCTGCTGCTGCTTGCGCTTTTGCAAATTCTGGCGCAACGCCTCGGCCTCGCGCGCCTCGCGGGCCGTCTTCCCGGCCTCGGTGCGCGCCGAATGCCGCGGCCGCTTGGGCTCATCCCGCTCGCTCATCTCGGCCGCCAATTCCCTTGCACGGACCCGGACCCTATGGCATTGACCCCCGCATGATCCCGGATCGGGACGCCGCCGTAGCTCAGGGGTAGAGCACTCCCTTGGTAAGGGAGGGGTCGGGTGTTCAATTCACCCCGGCGGCACCAGCCACCGTCGAGCGATCGCCACCCTCAGATCAGCACGGCGCGACGTGCTCGAGAGCGATCACCCTGTCGCGCCAGACGCCGCTTGCGACCGCACCGAGGAGCCGCCGATCGTCGGTCACCAGAGGCGCGTCCTCGAAATCGGCGCAGGCGAGATACATGCAATCATAGACCGGATGCCCGAGTTCCAGAGCGATCTGAAGCGCATGCTCATTGAGTTCGGTCGCGGGCACGAGCGCGGGCGTGCCGCTGCGGATCCAGGCAGCAATCAGGGCAGCGGTTCGTCCGGAGATCTCGGCGCGCAGCACCTTGGCCCAGGCGGCATTGGTCACTTCCGATACGATCAGCTCGGGGGCGACGATCGCCTCGGCCCAGTCGAGCAAGGCCTTCGCGTTCGCGTCCCGTTCTTCAGGCGTGTACCACTTGATCGCGACATTGGCATCCACGACCAGCTTCACGGGTCGCGGTCCCGCGCAGCACGGATCAACGCCGTGCTGTCGGTTTGCACCCGATCCCTGGGCGTCATCGCCGTGATCCGCTCGGCCACGGCCTTCAGCTCGCGAGGCGTCGGCGCCCGCGCCGCGTCCCGCAGAATCTGACGGATCTCGCTCTCCAGCGACCGGCCCCGGCTTTCCGCCCGCACCTTAAGCCTCGCCACCACCTCTTCCTCGAGATTGCGCACCGTGAGCTTGATCATGGACCAGCCTCTTGTCATCCGGGCCAGAGGCTATCATGACGGCATTTTGCCGGCAAGACCGACGAACCCTCGTGCTAACCCGCGTGCGGCGAGACCAGGTGGTCGGCAGGTGTGGGCGCGGCCTGCTCCTCGCGCAGCTTTTCGCGCGCGGCGAGCGAGAGTTGGAGGTGGAGTTCCTTCAGCTGCTTGTCGTCGACCGGCGAGGGGGCGCCGAGCAGCAGCTCCTGGGCCTGCTGGTTGAGCGGGAACGCGGTCACCTCGCGGATGTTGGGCTGGTTCGCGATCAGCATCACGATCCGGTCGATCCCGGGCGCGATCCCGCCGTGCGGCGGGGCGCCGAAGTGCAGCGCCCGGAACATGCCGCCGAAGCGCTGCTCCAGCACTTCCGCCGGATAGCCCGCGAGCGCGAACGCCTTGACCATGATGTCGGGGCGGTGATTGCGGATCGCGCCCGAGCTGAGCTCGACGCCGTTGCAGACGATGTCGTACTGGAACGCCAGGATGTCGAGCGGGTCCCTGGTCTCGAGCGCCTCGAGCCCGCCCTGCGGCATCGAGAACGGATTGTGCGAGAAGGTCACGGACTTCGCCTCGTCGTCCCACTCGTACATGGGAAAATCGACGATCCAGGCGAAGCGGTAGCAGCGCTCCGCGATCAGGCCCAGCTCCTCGCCGATGCGCGTGCGGATCAGCCCCGAAAGCCGCTCGGCCGCCGGCCGCTGGTCGCAGACGAAGAAGACCGCATCGCCGTCCTCAAGGCCGGCCGCGGACTTGAGCGCTGCGATCCGCTCCGCATCGAGGAACTTGGCGACCGGCCCCTTGGGCTCCTCGCCCGCGGCATACTGGATGTAGCCGAGCCCGGGCGCGCCCAGGCTCTGGGCGTAGGCGACCATCTGGTCGAAGAACCGGCGCGGCCGCCCGACCGCGCCCGGGGCCGGCACCGCGCGCACGACCGCCCCCTTCTCGAGCTCGCGCGCGAATACCGCAAAGCCGCCGCCCTGAAAGATCCGGCCCACGTCCGCGATCTCGATCGGGTTGCGCAGATCCGGCTTGTCACTGCCGTATTTCACCATCGCCTCGCGATAAGCGATGCGCGGGAACGGAAGCGGCGTCACCTCCCAGGAGGTCAGCTCTTCGAAGACGCCGTGCATCACGGGCTCGACCGCTCTGGAACACGTCCTCCTGCTCGACGAACGCCATCTCGAGGTCGAGCTGGTAGAACTCGCCGGGCGAGCGGTCGGCGCGCGCGTCCTCGTCGCGAAAGCAGGCCGCGATCTGGAAATAGCGATCGAAGCCCGAGATCATGAACAGCTGCTTGTATTGCTGCGGCGCCTGCGGCAGCGCGTAGAACTTGCCGGGGTGGAGGCGCGAGGGCACCAGGAAGTCGCGGGCACCCTCGGGCGAGCTCGCGGTCAGGATCGGGGTCTGGAACTCGACGAAACCCTGCGCCTCCATCCGCCTGCGGATGCTCGAGATCACCTTCGAGCGCAGGAGGATGTTCTTTTGCATCGACTCCCGGCGCAGATCCAGGAAGCGGTAGCGCAGCCGCGTCTCCTCCGGATAGTCGCGCTCGGCGTTGACCTGGAGCGGCAACAGCTCGGCCGGGGCCTCGACCACCAGCGCGTCGGCCACCAGCTCGACCGCCCCGGTCGCAAGCTGCGGGTTGACCGTCTCCGCGCTGCGCGCGACCACATGGCCGGTGACCGTCAGCACGCTCTCCAGCCGGACGCCCTCGGCCGCGCCGAAGAACGGCTGCTCGGGCTGAAAGACGACCTGGGTGATGCCGTGATGATCGCGCAGATCGATGAACAGCAGCTGGCCGTGGTCGCGCTTCCTGTGCACCCAACCGGACAGGCGCACGGTCTCGCCCTCGTGGGCGGGGCGGAGCTCGCCACAGCTGTGGCTACGATAGGGATGCATCCTCGGCCTCTTCCTCGGTCACCGCCGCCTAGGGTCACCGAACCCGGACGCCTGTCAAGCCGCGCAACCGCGTCGGCGCGCCCGCGCAGCGGGTTGCGCCGCCGCTGGCCTCCCGTATGTTAGGGCGGCCGGCGGAGCTGTGAAATGCGCCGCAGATTGCGTGACGGGAGCGGATGAGCCTGCTGACCACGACCGCGGAGCTGGCCGCGCTGTGCGCCGAGCTGGCGTGCGAGCCGTTCGTCGCGATCGATACCGAGTTCATGCGCGACCGGACCTTCTGGCCGCAGCTCTGCCTGGTCCAGCTGGCCGGTGAGGAGCGCCATGCCGCGGTCGATCCGCTGGCCCCTGACCTCGATCTCGCCCCCTTGTTCGGACTGCTGGCCGATCCCGCGGTGGTCAAGGTGTTCCACGCCGCCCGCCAGGACATCGAGATCTTCTACAACCTGACCGGCAGGACCCCGACGCCTCTGTTCGACACCCAGCTCGCCGCCATGGTCTGCGGCTACGGCGAGGAGGTCGGCTACGAGACCCTGGTGGCCCAGCTCGCCAAGGCCCGGGTCGACAAGAGCTCGCGCTTTACCGACTGGTCGCGGCGGCCGCTCAGCCGGGAGCAGCTCGCCTACGCGATCGCCGACGTGACCCATCTGCGGGTGGTCTACCAGAAGCTCAGGCAGAGGCTCGAGGAGACCGGGCGCAGCGCCTGGGTCGCCCAGGAGCTGGCCGAGCTCACCAATCCCGCGACCTACCGGCAGCCGCCGGGCGAGGCCTGGAAGCGGATCAAGCTGCGCTCTCGCGACGCCCGTTTCCTGGCGCTCGTCCAGGCGCTCGCCGCCTGGCGCGAGCGCACCGCCCAGGAACGCGATCTGCCACGCAACCGCGTGCTGCGCGACGATCTGCTGCTCGAGGTCGCCGCCAATCGCCCGACCTCGACCGAGGAGCTGGCCAAGCTGCGCCGGATCAACCTCGATCGCCGGAGTGCCGCCGGCGCGGTCGAGGCGATCCGGGCGGCGCTCGCCATCCCCCAGGCGGAGCTGCCGACGGTCGAGCCGCCGCCCAAGCTCGCGCGCGGCCTCGGGCCGCTGACCGACCTTTTGCGGGTCCTGCTCAAGCTCCAATGCGAGGAGCACCACGTCGCCCAGCGGCTGGTCGCGACCACGGCCGATCTCGAGGCGATCGCGGCCGAGCCGGAACCCCAGGTCGCGGCGCTCAAGGGCTGGCGCTACGAGGTGTTCGGCCGGGCGGCGCTGGCGCTCAAGGAGGGCGAAGTCGGGCTTGCGATCCGGGGCGGCCAGCTCGCCCTGGTGCCGATGCCAGATCTCGCCGGGCGGGCCTGAGGCCAGGCGTGACCAGGCAGACGCAAGGCGGCGAACGGATCCTGATCGTCGGCCACAACAGCTTCCTTGCCCGCCATGTCCTCAGCGTCCTGCCCGCCGATCGGGTGCGCGCGGTCGGCCACGATCAGATCGAGCGGCCGGACCTGCTCGACGGCGTCGCGACCGTGGTCAACTTCGCCCGCCACCCGCTGCTCGGCGGCGGCGATTACCGGCCCGAGGCGATGGACGCCGACCTCCGGCTCGCCCGCCGGATCGGCGCGCAAAGGGTCGCCTACGTCATGCTGAGCTCGCGCAAGGTCTATGCCGCGAGCGATCGTCCGCTGGCCGAGGCCGCACCCACCGGCCCGAGCGATGCCTACGGGCGCGCTAAGCTCATAGCCGAGCAGACCCTTGCCCAGCTGCTCGGCGAGCGCCTCACGATCCTGCGGCTCGCCAACGTCTTCGGCTACGAGAGGCTCGCCGGCCGCCGGACCTTTCTGTCCCTGGTGCTCGAGCGGCTGCAGACGGAAGGCGCGATCCGCTACGACATGAGCCCGTTCGTCGCCCGCGACTTCTTGCCGGCCGCGACCTTCGCAACCCTGCTCGCCAGGATCGCCCAGGCCCCCCCGGGCGGCATCCTGAACGTCGGCTCCGGCATCGCGCTGCCGACCGGCCGCCTCGCACTCTGGATCCTCGAAGGCTACGGCCGCGGCCGCCTGGTCATCACCTCGCCCCGCGAGCACGATGCCTTCACGCTCGACATCACCCGCCTCACCAGCCTCTACGGGCCGCCCTGCTCGCTCGACGATCTGCGCGAGTCCTGCCTCGAGCTCGGTCGCCGGCTCGCCGGCGAGCGCCCCGACTGACGCAGGCGGCGGGCCCCGAAGCGCCGGCTCGGACCGACCATCTCGTCCTGGGCCAGGACCAGCTGCAGCTCGTCCGCGCCCGCGGCATGGGTGCGCTCGACCACGGCGAAGATCGCGGCGGCGGCGAGCTCGAGCGCCGCCTCCGGCTCGCCGCTGCGCAGATAGTGCCCGAGAAACAGCGCGCTGAAGGCATCGCCCGTACCGTGCACCAGGCCCGGCAGGCGCGGGGTCGTGACCAGCCAGCTCGCATCGGCGCTGTCGGCGAGCAGGCTGACCGTCCCCGGCGCCTCGGGCAGCTCGAGCCCGGTCGCCACGACCAGCGGCGGGCCTAGCGCCCGGACGGCGGCCGCGGCCTTCAGCGCGTCATCGAGTCCGTCGACCGGACATCCGCTGAGGTGGGCGAGCTCGAAGCGGTTGGGCGTAACGATGTCGGCCGCCGGCAGCAGGCGATCTTGGATCGCCTCCGCGACGCCGGGGGCGACGAACACGCCGGTATGGTCGTCGCCGATCACCGGATCGCAGAGAAAGAGCGCGTCGGGTCGCGCCGCTCGGACGGCTTCGACGGTGTGCAGGATCAGTTCGGAAACCTCCGGCGTCCCGAAATAACCGCTCATGACGGCGGCGCAGCGGGCGAGTGTGCCACGGGCCTCGAGGCCGGCAAGGAGCTCCGCGATCTGCTCTGGCAAAAGCTTATGGCCGCGCCAGCCCCTGCCCTGGCCCGGATGGTGGGCGAGCAGGACCGTGGGTATCGAAAAAACGTCGAAGCCCAGGCGCTGCAGCGGCAGGGTCGCGGCGCTGTTGCCGACGTGACCGGAGACGACCGCCGACTGGATCGAGAGGACCGCATCCGGCGGCAGTCCGCTCATCGGCGCCGCAGCTGGTCCCGGCAGGCGAGTGCCACCCGGTCGATGATCGCTGCGGCGTCGAGCTGGTACTCGCGATAGAGGTCCTTGATATCGCCCGACTGGCCGAAGCGATCGACGCCGAGCGGATAGACCCGGCAGCCGCCGGTGCTGCCGAGCCAGGCGAGCGTCGCCGGGTGGCCGTCGAGCACGGTCACCAGCGCGGCGTCGGCGGCGAGCGGCGCCAGCAGGCGCTCGAGCGCCGAGCGGGAAGCATCATCCCCTGCCGTCCGGCGGCTCTGTGCTGCGCGCCAGTCGGCATGCAGGCGGCCCGCCGAGGTGACCGCAAGCACGCCCAGCCCCGGCAGATCGTCGGCCAGCGCATCGGCGGCTTCGAGCACTTCCGGCAGCACCGCGCCGCAGCCGACCAGGGCCAGCTCGCTGCCGGCCGCGGGCTCGCGCAGCCAATAGGCGCCGGCGAGGATGCCCGCGGCCAGATCCGCGCTCATCTCGCGCTTTTGCTGCTCGATCGGCCGGGTCGAAAGCCGGAGATAGACCGAGCCGCCGTCCTCGGCCTGGAGGTGCTCGAAAGCAAAGCGCATGATGACCCCGAGCTCGTCCGCCCACGCGGGCTCGAAGGCCAAAAGGTTCGGCTGGCCGATGCCGATCAGGCCGGTGCCGACCGACTGATGGGCGCCGCCCTCGGGGGCAAGGGTGATGCCGGAGGGGGTCGCGACCAGCAGGTAGCGTGCGTCCTGGTAGCTCGCGTAGGTCAGCGCATCGAGCCCGCGCGCGATGAACGGGTCGTAGAGCGTGCCGACCGGGATCAGGCGCGCGCCGAACAGGGGGCCCGCGAGCCCGAGGGCGGCCAGCATCAGGAACAGATTGTTCTCGGCGATCCCGAGCTCGATGTGCTGGCCGCGCCCGCTCTCGGCCCAGAGCTGGCTGGAGGCCACCTGCTCGACCTTGAACACGTCGGCGTGCTCGGCGCGGTTGAACACGCTCCGGCGCGCGACCCAGGGTCCGAGGTTGGTCGAGACCGTGACGTCGGGCGAGGTCGTGACGATCCGGGCCGCGAGCTCGCTCTCGCCGCGCGCGAGCTCGCCCATGATCCGGCCGAACGCCTCCTGGGTCGAGGCGCGCGCCGCCCGGCGGCCGAGGGCGAGGGCCGCCGGCACCGGCACCGGCGGGCTCGCGTGGTCCTCGGTCCGCCTGGCGAAGGGCACGCCCGCGCAGAACCTTGCCAGCTCGTCAGGCTCGATCTCGAGGCCGGCGAAGCGCTCCCACTCCTGGCCGGCAGGGATCCGGTTGGCCTCTTTGAACGCCGCCATCTGGTCTTCGGTCATCAGGCCCGCGTGGTTGTCCTTGTGGCCCGCGAACGGCAGACCGAAGCCCTTGATGGTGTAGGCGATGAAGCAGTGCGGCCGGTCGTCCTCGACGCCGTGGAAGGCCTCGAGCACGGCGTCGAGATCGTGGCCGCCGAGATTGGTCATCAGCCGCGCGAGCGCCGGGTCGTCGTGCTCCTCGAGGAGCGCCCGGATGCCCGCCAGGTGGCCCAGGTCATGCTCGAGGTGCTGGCGCCAGGCGCTCCCGCCCTTGAAGGTGATCGCCGAGTAGAGATCGTTCGGGCAGTCGTCGATCCAGCTGCGCAGCGCCTGGCCGTCGGGCCGCGCGAAGGCCGCCTCCAGCAGCTTGCCGTATTTGAGCGTCACGACCCGCCAGCCGACCGCGCCGAAGAAGTCCTCGATCTTCTTGAACAGGCGCTCGGGCACGACCCGATCGAGGCTTTGGCGGTTGTAGTCGATCACCCACCAGACGTTGCGGACATCGTGCTTCCAGCCTTCGAGCAGAGCCTCGAAGACGTTGCCCTCGTCGAGCTCGGCATCGCCCACGATCGCGATCATGCGGCCCTTGGGCTGGTCCTGCGGCACCAGCTTACGCTCGTGCAGCAGGTCCTGGGTCAAGGATGCGAACAGGGTCATCGCGGCGCCGAGCCCGACCGAGCCCGTCGAGAAGTCGACGCCGTCTGTGTCCTTGGTCCGCGACGGATAGGCCTGGGCGCCGCCGAAGGCGCGAAAGCGCTCGAGTTTTTCTCTGGACTGGCGCCCGAGCAGATACTGGATCGCGTGGTACATCGGGCTCGCGTGCGGCTTGACGGCGACCCGGTCGCCCGGCCGCAGCACGTCGAAATACAACGCCGAGATCAAGGTCGCGACCGAGGCGCAGGACGCCTGGTGGCCGCCGACCTTGAGCCCGTCCCGGCTCTCGCGGAGGTGGTTGGCGTTGTGGATCATCCAGCAGGCAAGCCAGAGCACCTTCTGCTCGAGCGCCGCGAGATACTCGTGGGTCCGGTTGCCGCCCGTAATCGGGGGTTCGGCGTCGGTCCGGCCGGCCAGTTCCAGCATCGTCGGGGCTCTTTCCTGGGTGTCCATCCAAAGCCCGGGCGCGCGCCACGATCAGGGCCGCGGTCGGTCAATCATGCCGCTTCCGAGGTTCGCGCCGCCGGCATCGCCGGCCGTCCGCTACGAGGTCGGCGGTACCCGCATTTGCAGCGCGCGGCCCATCCGCTCGACCAAGTCCATCACGAAGCCACGCCTGGCACCGGCCTCGGCCGCCCGGTTGCGCGCCTCGACGAGGAGGTGGTTGACCGCGTTCAGCCGGCCCGCAAGCACGGTCGCAATATAGAGCGCCGCGAGCGGCTCGGAGCGCAAAAAAGCCTCGGCATCGTCGACGACGTAAAAGCTGGAGGGCAGCACGGCGAGGACGTCGGCGGTATGGGACTGGTCGAGCAGCAGCGCCACGTCGCCAAACACCGCGCCCGGCTCGATCACCCGGGTGAGGAAGACCTCCTCCATCACGATGTCGACCGCGCCCTGCTTGAGGAACAGCAGCCGGCCGGTGGCGCTGCCCTGGGCGAGCACGACGTCGCCCCGCTCGAATATCAGGATCGGAAAGCCGGCAAGCTTCTCCAGGATCTCAGCGGGTGCCATGGTCTGCATGGCCGCGACCTCCTCTGCTGGCACACGCCCGCCGCGCCAACGCCTCGGGCGTCGCCGTCGATCGCGTGCGCGATCAGAGTGTCGCTTTTCGGTGCCGGGAGCAACCCCCGCCGCTGCCCGGGCGGCGGCGGCCAACTCGCGGCAGCCGCCCCTTGCTGGGCCCCCTGTGCCGGTCGGCTGGTCGGCTCAGTGGAAAAGGAAATAGATCACGATCAGCACCGGGATCGGCACGCCAACGAGCCATAGCAGAGCGTATCTCATCGCACCTCTCCGAAGCCGGCCGGGACCCGGCCGCACTGGCGGGTCTCATGGCCGCCGCACCACCCCGGCCGGTTGCCCTCATGGCCTCGAGGACGGTTGCTGCCGGCGTGGCGACGCCGGTTCAACAACCAGGCTCGGGGTGATTTGGTTCCGGCGCCGCGGCGCGCGTCAGGCGCCCTTGAGCTCGGTCTCGACGAAGGCGAACTCGAAAGGGTTGGCGTTGATCACGTCGTGCTCGACCCCGGCGTTCCGGAAATAGGGCACGCCCCGCCTGAGGTCTGCCCGGCTGCGCTCGCCCCCGGGCCCGACCAGCTCGAGCACGCCATCGGCCATCGGCACCACCACATAGTCCAGCGCATGGCGATGCCAGCCGGTCGCGGCCCCGGGCGCGAAGCGCCATTCGGTCACCCGCACCCGCTCATTGTCGATGAACACGGTCGGCACGGCCTTTTCGGGCATTGCCTGCCTCCTGACGTTGCGCCCTTATGGGCGGCGGGATCTCATCGCCCCGGGTCCATGCCGTCGGCATCGGCAAGATCGCCTGCCCGGCCGCCGAAAGCAACCGCTTCGCCCGTCCGACCTTGTGCCCGCCCGTCGCCCGCGAGGTGTCCTTGATTCCCTGGCGACCTTCGATCAGGCTGCAGGCCGGCTTCCAACAGGAGACCCGCGCATGAGCCTGCTCGAGACCCGCCGTGACCAGGTCTTCCCGGTGCTCGACCCCGTCCAGATCGAGACGGCGAAGCGCTTTGCCAGCGGCGAGGCGCGGTTCTTCGCGCCCGGCGAGGTCGTCTACGAGGTGGGCGAGCGATTGTCGCCCGCCTGGCTCGTGCTCGAAGGCACGATCGAGGTCGTGCGCCGCGACGGCCTCAACCACGAGTCCGCGGTCACGACCCACGCGAGCGGCCAGATCACCGGCGAGCTCAGCCAGCTTTCCGGCCGCGCCTCGCTGGCCGCGGGCCGCGCGGGCCCCAAGGGCTGCACCTGCCTGCCGTTCGATGCCGCCCATCTGCGCGCGCTCGTGGTCGGCTCCGCGGAGGTCGGCGAGATCGTCATGCGCGCCTTCATCCTGCGCCGCGTCGGGCTGATCCAGGAGGGCAATGCCGGCTCGATCCTGGTCGGCCGGCCGGACGCCGCCGACCTCGTCCGGCTGCAGGGCTTCCTCGCCCGCAACAGCTACCCCTATACGGTGCTCGACGCTTCGGTCGAGGGCGAGGGCCGCGCCGTGGTCGAGCGCCTCGGCGTCCAGCCCGAGGAGCTGCCGCTGATGATCTGCCCCAACGGCAGCGTGCTGAAGCGGCCGAGCGACGCCGAGGCCGGGGTCTGTCTCGGCATCACCCCCGACCTCGACCCCGCGACCCTCTACGATGTGGCCGTGGTCGGGGCCGGCCCTGCCGGCCTCGCGACCGCCGTCTACGGCGCGTCCGAGGGCCTCTCGGTGCTCGTGCTCGACCAGCGCGCGATCGGCGGCCAGGCCGGCGCCTCCGCCCGGATCGAGAACTACCTGGGCTTCCCCACCGGCATCTCCGGCCAGGCGCTGGCCGGCCGCGCGTTCAGCCAGGCGCTGAAATTCGGCGCCGAGATCGCGGTTCCGCTCGACGTGGCGCGGCTCGACTGCGGCGGCCCCGCGCGCCGGCCCGGCGATCCGTTGCACCTGCAGCTGAGCGACGGCCGCACTCTGCGCGCGCGCACCGTGGTCGTCGCCTCCGGCGCGCACTATCGGCGCCCGGACATCCCGAACCTTGCGAGCTTCGAGGGTGCCGGCGTCTCCTACTGGGCCTCGCCGGTCGAGGCGAAGCTGTGCGAGGGCGAGGAAGTGGCGCTCGTCGGCGGCGGCAACTCGGCAGGCCAGGCGGTCGTCTACCTCGCCCCCAGGGTCAGGCGCCTGCACCTGGTCGTGCGCGGTCGCGGGCTCGAGGCCACGATGTCGCGCTACCTGATCGACCGCATCGCCGCGCTGCCCAACGTCGAGCTGCACATCGGCAAGGAGGTGGTGGGCCTCGAAGGCGACCGCAGCGACGGCCTCACGGCGGCGGTCTTCCGCGACCGGTCCAACGGCGCCACGCGCACCTGCCCGCTTCGCCATCTGTTCCTGTTCATCGGTGCCGATCCCCATACCGCCTGGCTCCAGAACCGGACGGAGGTCGACGCCAAGGGTTTCGTCCTTACGGGCTTTGCCTGCCCCGACGGCGCCGGCACGGCCGGCCGCGCCGCCCTGCCGCTCGAGACCAGCTTTCCCGGCGTGTTCGCGATCGGCGACGTGCGCGCGGGATCGATCAAACGGGTCGCAGCCGCGGTCGGCGAAGGGGCTGCGGTCGTGGCCCAGATCCACACCGCGCTGGCCCTCCAGCGCGAGCATATGTGAGCCATTGCGGGGGATGGGGCCGCATCGGCTGCCGGCCGACCGGCGCCGAAGGCCGACTTCCGCCGCGGGCGCCGAAGCCGAAAGTGATCGGCGTGGATCGGGGCCACCCGCGCGCCTCTTGCAAACCAACGGAGGAAACGATGCGACTGCTCTCTCTTTGGACCCTGGCCGGACTGCTCGCCGTTACCGCGAGCGCAGAGGCGGCCGCGCGTTCCGAGAACCACTTCGGCTCGATCTACATCGACAACAAGAAGTCCGGGCAGATCCACTACACCGTCGAATACGACGAGGGCGGCGCCGTCGAGACCTTGAAGACCCGCGCCTCGCTCTCGATCCTCGGCATCAAGCTGTTCAATTTCGAGCAGAACCTGCACGAGGCCTGGCGCGGCGGCGATCTGCAGACCCTGAAGGGCCACACCGACGACGACGGCAAGATCTTCGACGCCGTGCTCGACCGCGAGCCCACCCAGTTCAAGGGTGTCCTCAACAGCCAGCCGATCGCGCTGCCGGTCAAGGCCTTTCCGAACTCGGTCTGGCACTACGCGATCATCGACCAGTCGCTGCTGTTCGACCTCAAGGACCTGCGGCTCATGAACGTCAAGGTTGCCCGCGCCAAGGAGACCCTGACCGTCGACAAGCAAAAGATCCCGACCGAGCGCTTCGACTTCTCGGGCGACTGGAAGGCATCGGTCTGGTTCGACCAGAACCGGATGCTCGTGCAGTTCCGCTACACGGTCGAGGGCCACGACGTCCGGGTCCAGCTCGACGAGTGAGGCGGCCGGGCGAATCCAGCGGTCGCGGCGATGGTCCTCTCGACCCCATGGACCCTGCGCCTGCACCCGGCGACCTGGCCCCGCCGGACCCCCGATCGCTCCAGCTAGATTCCGACCTCCGCCGGCCGGCCCGACCCCTCCGACTTTGGGTCGGGCACGGATTCCCACGGTCCCATGGACCCGCCGAACTTAGAGTTAACGAGCAATCCTCAAGGTTCGGTTAACGCCCGACGATCCATCCAGCCCTGGACCTCCTCGAAGATCATCTCCTCCTCTTCATCCGGGCTCAGGTTCGCGAGCTCGCGCCATTTTCGGCATATCGATGCTCCGCCAACTCCCGGCCCCCGCCCTCTTCCGCTCGGCCCTGAGCAGCCCGGCAAGCCGCGATCGACCACCTCGGCCTCGAGATCGCCGCCTTCGGCGATCTCGAGCGGCCGCCGGTCACCGTTTCGTGCTCAATCGGTTCCTAGGCTTCGTTGTTACTTCAGAACCGGGTAAAGCCGAACCCTTGATCCGCCCTCAACGATGGCCCGGCCGCCGGTGCTGCTACTCGCTCGCGCGCGCCTTGACGTAGGAGCCGGGGGCGTCCTCGATCGCGGAAAGCTCGCCGTCGCCGGGCTCGCGGGCGGGGACCTTCTTGCCCCCCTTGCGGGCGAGCCAGGGGCCCCAGTCGGACCACCAGGAGCCTTCGTGGAACCTGGCACCGGAGAGCCACTTTTCCGGGTCGGGCGGCAGCCGCTGACTGCTCCAATAGCCGTATTTGTTGGCGGCCGGCGGGTTGACGATGCCGGCGATGTGGC
Source organism: uncultured Alphaproteobacteria bacterium (assembly GCA_963798075.1). GTDB lineage: Bacteria > Pseudomonadota > Alphaproteobacteria > Geminicoccales > Geminicoccaceae > DATAOG01. Next base: position 74,367 of record CAWCRU010000033.1, read on the forward strand.
CCGACGCGCCGAGCACGAAGCGCTTGGGGCCGGCAAAGGCGCGCGTCCCCGGATAGCACGACGCCCAGGGCGCGATGTGGTCCTCCTTGGTCGCGACGATATAGGCGGGCGTCCTGACCTTGCCGAGGTCGATCGGGGTGCCCGCGAGCTCGAGCCCGCCCGGCTGCAGCAGGCGGTTCTCCTGATAGAACTGGCGCAGGTAGGTCAGCAGCATCGCGGCCGGCAGGCGGGTCGCATCGGCGTTCCAGTAGAGCAGGTCGAACGGCGGCGGCTCGCGCCCGAGCAGGTAGTTGTTGACCACGAACGACCAGATCAGGTCGTTCTCGCGCATCAGGTTGAACATCTCGGCCATGTGGTGGCCCTCGAGGTAGCCGGTCGCCCGGATGTGCTCCTCCATGTGCGCGATCTGGTCGTCGTCGACGAACACCCGGACCTCGCCCACCTCCTTGAAGTCGAACAGGGTGGCAAGGAAAGTCGCGGATTTGAGCCGGTCGTCGCCCCTGGCGGCGAGGTAAGCGAGCGTGGTCGCGGTCAGGATGCCGCCGATGCAAAAGCCCAGGATGTTCACCTCACGCTCGCCGCACGCCTGCGCGATCGCCTCGAGCGCCGCCAGCGGCCCGTCGACCATGTAGTCGGAAAAATCCTTCGCGGCCAGATCGCGGCGCGGGTTGACCCAGGAGATCACGAATACGGTGTGCCCCTGATCGACGCACCATTTGATCAAGCTGTTCCTCGGCTGCAGGTCCAGGATGTAAAACTTGTTGATCCAGGGCGGCACGATCAGCAACGGTCGCCGATAGACCTCGCCGGTGCTCGGCGCATATTGGAGCAGCTGGATCAGCTCGTTCTGGAAGACGACCTTGCCGGGCGAGGTCGCGACGTTCTTGCCGACCTCGAACGCCTGCTCGTCGGCCATGCTGATCTTCAGGCGCCCCTGCCCGCGCTCGAGGTCGCCCAGCAGCCGCTCCAGCCCGTCCAGCAGGTTCTGACCGCCGGTCTCCTTGGCCTTGCGCAGGACCGCGGGGTTGGTCAGCGCGAAGTTGGATGGCGCCAGCGCGCTCACGAACTGCCGGGTATAGAAGTCGACCTTCTGCTGCTCGCCCGCCTCGAGGCCGGGCAGGTCTTTGACGAGCGTGCGCAACCAGCGGGCGGTCAGCAGATAGGACTGCTTGAGGTAGTCGAAGACCAGGTCCTCGCTCCACGCCTCGTCCTTGAAGCGGCGATCGCCCCGGTCGGGCGCGATCAGCGGCTCCGCCGGCTCGCCGCGCAGGCGCTGCAGCATGCTCTGCCAGAGCGCCAGACCGTCCTGCCAGAGCTGCGCCTGAGCCTCGGCCAGGCGCGTCGGGTCGGCCAGCAGCTGCGCGCCGAGCGCCAGAAAGGCGCGCCCGACCGCGCTCGGGTCGGTGATCGAGAAGCGGTCGCCGTCGGCGTCGGCCTGGCGCTGCCAGAACGCCTGCACGAGGCGCTGGCTGCGTTCGGCGAGCGCCGCCAGCTGCTCGGCGGCGGCACCGGCATCGGGGGTCTGGACGTCGCTCATGGCCGGCTCCCGACAGCAAACGGCAGGCGACCGGGCCGCTGCCCGGCGCCGCCGAAGATAGCCGTTGCCGGCGCCGATGGCCAGGGGGACGCCAAAATCCCGGCCGCCGCAATGGCGCTCGAGCGCCGCCGCGAGGGGTGTTGCGTTTGGGGCCAAGACGCCTACCATGCGCCCCAAGCAGGGAGGCAAAAATGCTCGCCATCGCGCCGGCGGGCGGAGCAGCTGGGCCGTGGCGGAACTTACGATCAGGGGCCTCGTCAAGCGCTATGGCGACGTGGTCGCGCTGAGCGGTGTCGACCTCGAGGTCGCGGCCGGCGAGTTCTTCGTCATTCTCGGCCCGAGCGCCGCCGGCAAGACCACGACCCTGCGCACGATCGCCGGGCTCGAGCGGCCCGATGCCGGCACCATCGCCTTCGCCGGCCAGGACGTGACCCGGGCACCGGTCCCGGGCCGGGGCATGGCGATGATCTTCCAGACCTTCGCCCTCTATCCGCATCTCTCGGTCTTCGACAATCTCGCCTATCCGCTCCGCGAGCAGCGGGTCGCGCCCGGCGAGCGGCGCCGGCGGGTCGACGAGATCGCCCAGATGCTGGGCATCACGCACACGCTCGCGCGCCGGCCCAACACCCTCTCCGGCGGCGAGCAGCAGCGGGTCGCGATCGGCCGCGCCCTGATCCGGCGGCCGCGCCTCTTGCTGCTCGACGAGCCGCTGACCAACCTCGATGCCAAGCTTCGCCACGACACCCGCGCCGAGTTCAAGCGCCTGCACCGCGAGCTCGGCATGACCATGGTCTACGCCACCCCCGACCAGCTCGAGGCGCTGACCATGGGCGAGCGGATCGCCATTCTGCGCGAGGGCCGGATCGTCCAGACCGGCGCGCCCGAGGACCTCTATCGGGCCCCGGCCACCAGCTTCGTCGCGACCATGGTCGGCGCGCCGCCGATGAACCTGGTCCCGGGCAGGGTGCGCGCGCGCCGGGGCGGGCTCGTGGTCGAGTTGCCGTTCGGCGAGATCGACGCCGGCCGCTGGCAACAGACGCTCGCGACCGGTGCCGACGTGCTGTTCGGGATCCGGCCGCACGACCTCTATCCGGCCCGCGCCGAACCCAGGGGCCCTCGCTTTGCGGCCGCCGTCCACCTGACCGAGCCGCTCGGCGACGTCACGGTGATCGACCTGCAGGCCGGCGATGCGGTGCTCAAGATGGCGCTGCCGGAGGAAGAGGCTCTGGCTTTCCGGCACGGGAGCGACCTCGCGATCGAGCTCTCGCTCGCGGATGCGCATCTGTTCCATCGGGAGACCGGCGTGGCGGTCGCCCAAACCGGCCGCTCCGATCGGGTCGGCGCGCGCAATTGACAACCAAGAAGAGAGGAATCAAGACCATGCAAGGAGCAGGGATCCAGCGTTTGGGACTCGCCGCCGGGGCGCTTGCGGTGCTCGCTCTCGGGCTCGCCGCGGGCCCGCTCGCGGCCAAGGACATCACGATCAAGATGGCGGTGCCGGACTGGCCGCCGACCCGGATCATGCAGGACCTGGCCAACGAGCGCTATCACGCGCCGTCCGGCAACAACGTCAAGCTCGAGGCGGACTTCATCCCCTGGCCGAACTACTACGAGCGCCTGGCCGCCTCGCTCACCTCGGGCGAGAAGAAGTACCAGATGGCGGTCTCCGACAGCCAATGGCTCGGGGCTTTCGTCGAAGGCGGCTACTACATGAAGCTCAACAAGTTCATTGACGCCGACCCCGGCCTGCAGGCGACCTTCAAGGACCTGCATCCGAACCTGGTCGCCGCCTATTCGACCTATCCCTACAAGTCCGATAACTACTACGGCTTCCCGCAGATGCCGGACGTCCTGATCGTCTACTACCGCACCGACGTCTTCTGCGATCCGGGCGAGCAGGCGGCTTATCAGGCCAAGTACGGCCAGAAGCTGCCCTGCGAGCCCGAGGAGATGGACGACGTCGACTGGGACCAGGTCAAGAACTTCGGTGAGTTCTTCCGGCGCGCCAAGGGCGATCAGCTGGCCGGCAAGACCCTCGACGACGACTTCTACGGCATCGCCTACCAGTCGGGCAAAGCCTACGACTTCGCGAGCATGGAGATCAACGCCTTCATCTGGCAGCACGGCGCCGACATCTGGGACGAGACCAAGGCGCCCAAGGGCCAGGCGGAGGGCGTGGTCAACTCGCCCAAGGCGGTCGAGGCCCTCGATCACTATCTCTCGCTGCAGGAGTACATGCCGCCGGTGGTCAAGACCGGGACCATGGACATCTTCAAGGTCGACGAGCTGTTCCGCGAGGCCAAGGTTGCCTGGATCGTGCAGTGGATCGGGTTCGCCGAGAGCACGATCACGCCTTCGACCTCCAAGGTCGCCGACCGGGTCGCGTTCGCTCAGCAGCCGGGTCTGCGCGATTCCGACGGCAAGCTGATCCGCTGGTCCAACATCGGCGGCCAGCCGTTCGTCCTCACGACCTGGAACAGCGACGAGGTGACCAAGGAGTCCCTCGACTTCTGCAAGTGGTGGCTGTCGCCCGAGATCCAGACCGAGTTCGCCAAGCGCGGCGGCCAGAGCGGCCTCAAGAGCGTGTACTCGAAGCCCGACTACGTCACCTTCCGACCGTGGAACCGGACCTGGGCGGCCAGCCTCGACTGGCAGAAGGACGTCTGGCACGTGCCCGAGTTCTTCGAGCTTCTGGTCGAGCAGCAGGAGCAGTTCGACACCGCGATCACCGGCCAGCAGACGGCCAAGCAGGCGCTCGACAACATCGCGGCCTTCCAGCAGGATCTGCTGACGGAGTCGGGCCGGATCGAGTGAGGGCAAGGACGAGCCCGCAGCTGGGAGCGCGGCCCCGGGCCGCGCTCCTTTCGCCCCGACGCCTCGACTGGCCTCGTTTCCGGAGCCCGCCGCGCCGATGAGCGTCGCATCGACCGAGGTGAAGGCCGCGCTCGATGGCCGGTCCGCGTTCTGGCAGCCGCGCTGGTCGAACTGGCGCCTGGCTGTGGTTCTGGCGGTGATCGTGATTCCGGCGGCGGCGCTGACGCTGCCGCTCGACGCGGCCTTCTGGGTGGCGCTCGCGGCCGTGGCGCTGGTGGCGCTGACCGCGGTCGTCAACGCCTGGGGCCGCCATCGCGGCGGCCTCCTGGTCGCGCCGGCGATCGGCCTTTTGTTGGTGATGAACATCTTTCCGCTGATGTGGTCGTTCGGTCTCAGCTTCTTCAACTTCCGCGCCAACCGCCTGGCGCCGCCGACCTTCGCCGGCCTCGGCAACTACCAGAAGGTGCTGACCGACCCGGTGGTCTGGGACCGGCTGCAGACGACGGCGCTGGTGCTCGTCCTCACCGTCGGCAGCCAGATGATCGTGGGTTTCCTTTTGGCGCTGCTGTTCGAGAAGAAGTTTCCGGGGCGCCGCGTCCTTTTGATGCTGGTGCTGACCCCGATGATGCTCTCCTTCGTCGCGGTCGGCGCCTTCTTCCGTTACTACTATGAGCCGACCTTCGGACTGCTGAGCCAGGCGATTCGCCTGTTCACCGGCGAGCCGTACATTCTGCTCGACACGACCGGCGGCGCGCTCGCCGGCATCATCTTCGCCGATGCCTGGATGTGGTCGCCGTTCGTGATGCTCCTCGTCCTGGCCGGCCTGGTCAGCGTGCCGCCCTATCTCTACGAGGCGGCGGAGATCGACCGGGCGTCCTGGTGGCGCAAGTTCCGCACGATCACCTTCCCCTACATCAAGGGTCTGCTCCTGCTTGCCTTGCTGTTTCGGACCATCGAAGCCTTCAAGCTATTCGACGTCGTCTTCCTGATCACCGAGGGCGGCCCCGGCACCTCGACCGAGACCATCGCGGTCTATGTCTACCGCCTCGCCTTCCAGTATTTCCGGACCAGCCAGAGCACGGCCCTGGTCTATATTCTCCTGTTCATCGTGATCGTGCTGACCAACCTCTATCTGTACTTCGTCCAACGACGGGCGGCGGAGACCTGACGATGGCGCTGCGGCGGCGGGCGATCGACGAGGCGGGGGCCGGCCGGACCCTGTTCGCGGGCGTGATCAGCTTCGTCTATTTCTTCCCGGTGCTCTGGATCATCCTCACCGCCTTCAAGACCAACAACGACGTGCTGGCCATCCCGCCCAAGTGGCTGTTCACCCCCACTCTCGAGAACTTCGTCGAGGTGTTCGCCCGCGCTTACAGCAAGGGGGCGGAGGCGGTCAACACCGGTTTCGATTTGTTCTTCTTCAACTCGATCTTCATTGCCGGCTCGAGCGTCCTGCTGGCGCTGTTGATCGGCACTCTCGCCGCCTACGGCTTCTCGCGCTATCCGCTGCGGGGCAACGACACCTATCTGTTCATCATCCTGACCACCCGGATGCTGCCGCCGATCGTGGTGATCATCCCGATCTTTTTGATGTTCCGGCTGGCCGGGTTGTCCGGGACCTATCTCGGCATCATCCTGCTCTATACCGCTTTCAACCTGCCGTTCACGGTCTGGATGATGAAGAGCTTCTTCGACGAGCTGTCGCCCGAGGTCGAGGATGCCGCGCGCCTGGACGGCAGCTCCGAGACCAAGGTGTTCTTCAAGATCTGTCTGCCGCAGGTCGGTGCCGGCCTCGCCGCCACCGCGGTGTTCGGGCTGATCCTGACCTGGAATGAGTTCCTGTTCGCCCTCCTTCTGACCGGGGTCGAGACCCGCACCGTGCCCGTCGCCATGGCCCAGACGATCGGCGGCGACATCGGCGTCCGCTGGGGCCTGCTCGCCGCGATCGAGACCCTGTTCCTGGTGCCGGTCATCGTCGTGGTGTTCGTGCTCCAGCACCACCTGCTGCGGGGTGTGACTTTCGGCACCATCAAGCGCTAGGATGGGCCCGCACTTTGGGACAGAGCGCATGAACGCCGCCCGCTTCGCCCGCAATCCGATCGAGGACGGGGTCGATCCCAAGCTCGCGCAACCGCTGGCCGAGCACCTCGCCGAGGAGATCGAGCGGACGGTCGCGACCAAGGAGCACGTCGAGATGGTCGTGTACCCGCGAGGTCCAGCAGCTGCGGGTCGAGATGCACCAGGAATTCCAGCGCTTCGACACGCGCATCACCGACCGTTTCGACACGTTTGAGAACCGGATGTCGCAGCGATTGGATGCGTTTCAGCATCAGGTCACGCAGCGCATCGACAACCAGGTGCGCTGGCTGATGACCTCGATGATCGTCCTGTTCCTGGCCATGATGGGCAACATCGTCAAAGACTTTCTGCGCTGAGCCGTCAGGCCGTGGCCGACATCGAGCTTGCCCAGGTCACCAAGCGCTTCGACCAGCTGGTCGCGGTCGATGCGGTCGACCTCGCGGTCGCGGCGGGCGAGGTCGTCTGCCTGCTCGGCCCTTCGGGCTGCGGCAAGACCACGACCTTGCGCATGATCGCCGGGCTGGAAGCCGTGAGCGATGGCGAGATCCGATTGGCCGGCCGGCGGGTCGAGGGGCTGCCGGCGCGCGCCCGCAACGTCGCCATGACCTTCCAGTTCTATGCGCTCTATCCGAGCCTCACGGTGCGCGCCAACCTCGAATATCCGCTCCACGCCGAGGGCGCGAGCCGGGCCGAGATCGACCGCCGCGTGCGCGAGATCGCGGGCGTGCTGCAGCTCGAGGGCGTGCTCGAGCGGCGGCCCGGCCAGCTCGCGGAGGGCGAGAAGCAACGGGTCGCGGTCGGCCGCTCGATCATCCGCAATGCCGTCTGCTTCCTGTTCGACGAGCCGCTCTCGAGGCTGGATGTGCAGCTGCGCGAGACCATGCGCGGCCAGATCAAGGAGGTCTTGGCGGGCCTCAACAAGGCGACCGTGATCGTCACCCACGACCAGCTCGAGGCGCTGACCATGGCGGACCGGATCGCGGTCATGCGCGCCGGCCGGATCGAGCAGATCGCGAGCCCGCATGCGATCTTCGCGCGGCCGCAGAACCTGTTCGTCGCGGGCTTCATCGGCACGCCGCAGATGAACCTGATCGAGGCCACGGTCGACCGGGTGAGCTCGCAGGACGCCCGCTTCAAGAGCGGCAGCCAGCGGGTGAGCCTCAGGCTGCCGGCCGCGGACCGGCGCCTTGGCGAGGGCGACCAGGTGACCCTCGGCATCCGCCCGCGCGCGTTCGAGCTGGTGCCCGAGGCCGACGCCACGACGCTCTCCGCCCGCGTCGACATGGTCGAGCCGATGGGCGCCGAGACCCTGCTCCACCTGCTCGCCGACGGCCGCGACCTGCGCGCCGTGGTCGGCCGCCGCGACCGGGTCGCGGTCGGCAGCATGGTGCATGCGCGCCTGCGCCCGAGCCAGACCCACATCTTCGACCGCGACGGCCGGCGCATAGCCCTCGCCGATGATCGTCCGGAGCTGCCGCAATGAGCGCGCCGGCCGGTTCCGGAGGCGGGCGCGGCATGTCCGCGGCCACCGCGCGCAGCATCGAATACGCGATCATCGGCCTTTGCATGCTCGCCCTGGTGCTGGTTTTCCAGCCGTTTTCGCTGGCTCTCTACGGCATCGGCGCCGGCCTCGTGGTGCTGGGCGGCCTCGCCTTCAACCTGATCCCGCACTGCCGCCCGGGCGTCCCGCTGCGCTCGCTGCTGACGGTCGCGCTGATCGTGCTGGCCCTCCTGATCGTGGTCTTTTTGCTCTCCCTGGGCAGCACCTATCTCTATGCCCTCTACCTCGCGGCCAACCGCTGAGCTCTCGATCGAACAAGTCAAGGCACAATCGAACCAGACGGCCGCTGTACTGATGCTCCTGGATAAAGTTAAGCTGCCAATCGTCCCGTCGCGATAGTCTTGACGTCAACAGGCATTCCGGGCGGCAGTGGCGCAGAAAGTGGCGCATCCAGGGCAGGTAACGGCGGCGGCGATGCCGAGGATCAGCGAGGGGGCGGGGGGCGATGCGGGGGAACACGGCGGAGCGGTGGGGGAGCGTCCAGATCGGGCTGCACTGGACGATCGCGGCGCTGGTGCTGCTGGTCCAGGTGCCGGCCGGGCTCACCATGGTCGCGAGCGGCCCGGGGACGCTGCAGAACGTCTGCTACGATGTCCACAAGACCACCGGCATCGTGATCTTCCTGCTGGCCGCGGTGCGCCTGTCGTGGCGGTGGTCGCAGCCGGTGCCGCTGCTGCCGGCGGATCTGCCGGGATGGCAGGCGAAGACCGCGCGCATCACCCATGCACTCCTCTACAGCGTGCTGTTCCTGATGCCGGTCACCGGCTTCCTGTACACGGCGATGGCCGGGTTTCCGGTGCCGTTCTTCATGCTCATCAACCTCGCCCAATGGGTGCCGGTCGACAAGCCGATCGCGGAAGTGTTCAAATATGCGCATCTCAGCCTGCAGTTCGTGCTCTACCTCACGGTCATCCTGCATATCCTGGGCGCGCTGCAGCATCACTACCTGCGCAAGGACGGCATCCTGCGGCGGATGCTGTCGTCGACGGAGCCTCTGCCGGAGCTGCGAGACCGCCTGGGCCTCGAGCGAGAGCCGCCTCGATGAGCCCGCGCGCATAGCGGTGAAAAGGTCAAAAGCCGAGGGCACGCCTGGCCTTTGGGTTCGTTTGGTAGAAACGGCCTCCGGCGTTGCCGAGGGCGGCGCCCAGGCGCGCCCGGCCGGTTGCTTGTAGCAAATCGTAGGAAAAAATACAAGCCTGCTGTCTTTGGCCTGCCACGTCGGGGCGAAGCATGATCGCGTCATGCGCTAATGTCAGAGAGTAGGTATGAATTGCAGGTTGGATCAGTCGGCCGGCCGGCTCGGCGTCGGGGCGCCTGATGACCGGCACCTCTTCTCTCCGAGGCGCGTCCGCGCGGGTGGCGAAAGGCTTCTGGACAAGCGGCCGGGCGGCGCGTTCTATGACCGGCGGACGGCTGGGGGAGGACGGTCATGAAGGCAGGCGAGGCGATCGCGGAGATCCTGAAGCGCGAAGGCGTCGAGATCATCTTCGGCTACCCGGTCAACCACATCCTGGAGTTCGCGGCCCGCGCCGGCATCCGGCCGATCATCGTGCGCCAGGAGCGGATCGGCCTGCACATGGCCGATGCCATGTCGCGCCTCACCAGCGGCCAGAAGATCGGCGTGTTCGCGATGCAGCACGGGCCGGGTGCCGAGAACGCCTTCGGCGGCATCGCCCAGGCCTATGGCGAGGCGGTGCCGCTTTTGGTCCTGCCGATGGGCTATCCGCGGGCGCTGGCCTACGTCGAGCCGAACTTCAACTCGGTCTTGAACATGCGCCACGTCACCAAGTCGGCCGAGCCGATCGTCTTGACCTCTGAGCTCCCGAACGTCTTCCGGCGGGCGTTCACGCGCCTCAAGACCGGCCGCGGCGGGCCGGCGCTGATCGAGATCCCGCGCGAGGCGTTCGAGGAGGAAGTGCCGGAACCGCTCGCCTACAAGCCTGCGACCATGCCCCGGATCGGGCCCGATCCGGAAGCGGTGCGCGCAGTCGCCGAGCGCCTGGCCCAGGCGAAGCGGCTCGTGATCTACGCCGGTCAGGGGGTGCACTACGCCCGCGCCTGGGCGGAGCTCAGGCAGCTGGCCGAGCTGCTGGCGGCGCCGGTCACCACGAGCCTTGGCGGCAAGAGCGCCTTTCCCGAAAACCACAGGCTGGCGCTCGGCTCCGGCGGCAATGCGATCCCGGCGCCGGTCGATCATTTCCTGAAGCGGGCCGACCTGATCTTCGGCATCGGCTGCAGCTTCACCAAGACCAACTTCGGGGTCGACATGCCGGCCGGCAAGGCGATCATCCACGCGACCCTCGATCCGCTCGATCTGAACAAGGACGTCGAGTGCGAGCTGGCCCTGATCGGCGATGCCAAGCTGATCCTGGAGGCGCTCCTGAACGAGGTCCGGCCGATGGTCGCCGACCACAGGGATCCCGGGCCGGTCGCCGACGAGATCAAGGCGGTCCGCGAACCCTGGCTTGCCGAATGGCGCTCCAAGCTCGCCTCCGACGAGGTGCCGCTCAACCCTTATCGGGTGATCGCCGAGCTCGCGCGCACGGTCGATCCCGCGAACACGATCATCACCCACGACGCCGGCAGCCCGCGCGACCAGATCTCGCCGTTCTGGGTCTCGACGGTGCCGCTGAGCTACATCGGCTGGGGCAAGACCACCCAGCTCGGCTACGGCCTCGGGCTCGCGATGGGGGCCAAGCTCGTCCACCCGGACAAGCTCTGCATCAACCTCTGGGGCGATGCCGCGATCGGCTTCACCGGCATGGACTTCGAGACCGCGGTCCGCGAGCGGATCCCGATCCTCTCGATCCTGCTCAACAATTTTTCGATGGCGATCGAGCTCAAGGTGATGCCGGTCTCGACCGAGCGCTACCGGGCGACCGACATCTCGGGCGACTATGCGGCCATGGCGCGCGCCTTCGGCGGCTATGGCGAGCGGGTGAGCGAGCCCGCCGACATCGTGCCGGCGATCCGGCGCGGGATCGCCGCGACCGAAGCCGGCCAGCCGGCGCTGCTCGAGTTCATCACCTCCAAGGAAGTCGCGGTCTCGAAGTTCAAGTAACTCCCGGGTGTGGCGCTGCGCCCTCGGTAAAGCTGAAGGGCGCACTTAGCAACTGCAAATGGAAAGTTGCCGTTTACTATCTCGCGGCCGGCACAGGAAGCCTTGCGCCTGAGGTTGAAGGTACCGTCAATGCACTTGCCCTGTTCTGGAAATCGGAACTACCATGCCGCCCATTCGAGCGAATATCGAGGGCAAACGCCCCGAGACCTCCAGGAGGGAAGTGAGTGAACGCCACGCGCTTGATTTCGTCCGTCGCTTTCGGGCTGGCCGCATCCCTCGCCAGCCTGGCACCCGCCTGGGCTGCGACCAACGTGTTCGACCGGTCGGTCAGCCCGTGCACCGTCGACAACTGTTCGTCCGAGCGGATCAACGGCTCTTACGGCTCGCTGGGCTCCCGGGGCGACGTTCTGCCCTGGACGATCCAGGTCTACGCGATTCCGGATCGCTGTCTGCGGCTCCAGATCACCAATCAGAACGAGGACCTCGAAGCGGTGCTCGTGGCCCCCGACGGCACCGTCTACCGCAACGACGACGGCGACATCGGCAATTGCACCCTCTGCCCTCTGATCGAGGTCGACAACCCCCCGAGCAGAGGCTGGTATACGCTGCAGATCAGCCACTTCGCGGGTGAGGACGTCTTTTCCAACTTCCTCTTGCGCTACGGTCTCTACAGCCAGGGCAACCCCAACTGCTCGGCACCGACCTCACCGCAGTTTGTGCGCGCGAGCCGCAAGCCCGCGGGTGCGGCGGAATCCGAGGGGCCCTTCGCCCCCGGCACACCATCTTCGGAAGAGTAGGTCTCGGCGGTCGGGGCCGCTCGCGAGCAGCGGCCCCGACGACCGCCATCGGTGGGCTTTCCGGGCCCGGCTAGGCAGCCGCCGCCAGCAGCCCGCCGAGGATCGGATCGAGACGCTGGCGGCCCGCTGCGCTTGCCGCAAGGCGCCCCCCGGCGAGACTGAGGAAATCATCGGCGACCAGGCGGTCGAGGGCGCCGCGATCGACGATCTGCGCGAGCGGCCGGCCGGCGACCCGCTCGAGGCGGGCAAGCTCGATGCCCTCGGCGAGGCGCAGGCCCATGACCAGCAGCTCCTCGACCTGCTCGCTCCGGGTCAGGACGCTGCGCGTCCGCTCGCCCGCGCCGGCCTCGACCCGCTCGAGCCAGGCCTTGGGCAGGCGCCAGGCCTCGGTCGTGACGCGTTGGCCGTCGAGGTCGAGGCGGCCGTGGGCGCCGGGGCCGATGCCGGCCCATTCGCCCGAGCGCCAGTAGAGCAGGTTGTGGCGGCACGCCTCGCCCGGGCGGGCGTGGTTGGAAATCTCGTAGGCGGCAAGGCCGGCTGCCTCGAGCAGTCCCTGCGTCAGCTCGAAAAAATCCGCCTGCAGGTCGGCGTCCGGCATCTCGAGCCGGCCGGTCTGGTGCAGGAGATGAAAGCGCGTGCCGGGCTCGATGGTGAGCTGGTAGACGCTGAGATGGCCGCCCGCATGCCCGAGCGCCCGCTCGAGCTCGACCTGCCAGCCGGCCGGCGTCTGCTGCGGGCGGCCGTAGATCAGATCGAACGAGAAGCGGGGAAACAGGCGGGCCGCGAGCTCGACGGCGGCCAGCGCCTCGGCGGCGCTGTGCTCGCGGCCGAGGCCGCGAAGGGCCGCATCGTCGAGCGCCTGGACGCCGAGCGAGACCCGGTTGACCCCGGCCGCGCGAAAACCCGCGAGCCTTGAGGCCTCGACCGAGGTGGGATTGGCCTCGAGCGTGATCTCGAGGTCCGCGGCCGGAGCGAAACGGGCGCTCGCGCGCTCGATCACCGCGGCGACGGTCGCGGGCGCCATCAGGGACGGCGTGCCGCCGCCGAAGAAGATCGAGGCGAGCTCGCGCGGGCCGGTCGCATCGGCGGCGCGGTCGATCTCGGCGAGCAGGGCGCGCGTCCAGCGGGCGTCTTCGACCGCAGGTGCCCCGGCGGCGTTGACATGGCTGTTGAAGTCGCAATAGGGGCACTTCGCCAGGCAGAACGGCCAGTGGACGTAGAGCCCGAAGCCGGGCCCGGCCGAAGGTGCGCGCGTCGTCATGCGCCTTGGCTTATCAGGCGCCTGCATCATATCACAAGCTCATCGATCAAAACCGGGGGGATGAGCAGGTGTCGGATCAGATCAACGTCCTGGGCTTTGCGGGCAGCTTGCGCCAGGGCTCGTACAACAAGATGGCGCTGCGCGCCGCGATCGAGCTGGCGCCCGCCGGCATGACCATCGGGACCTTCGACATCGCGCCGATCGAGCCCTACAACGAGGACGTCAAGCAGCGGGGATTTCCGCCGCCGGTGCAGGAGTTCCGGGAAAAGATCCGGGCGGCCGACGCGCTGCTGATCGTTACGCCCGAGTACAACCACTCGATCCCGGGCGTGCTCAAGAACGCGATCGACTGGGCCTCGCGGCCGCCCGAGCAGCCGTTCAACGACAAGCCGGTCGCGATCATGGGCGCAAGCCCGGGCCGGCTCGGCACCATCCGCGCGCAGATGCATCTGCGCGCGTGTTTCGTGTTCCTGAACGGCCTGGTCATGACGCAGCCCGAGGTCCTGATCGCGAACGCCTCGCAGGTGTTCGACGACCAGGGCCGGCTCACCGACCAGCCGACCCGCGAGATCCTCGGCAAGCTTCTGCAATCGCTCGGCGACTGGACCCGGCGCGTGGCACGGGCCTGATCACGGACCGCAGGGACGCGACGCCATGGCCAAGGACGCAGCCGGCGGCGAGATGCTGCTGACCATCTTCCTCAAGCACCGCCAGAGCATGAACCTCGCCGAGATCAATCAGAAGCTCGAGCAGACCGGGTTCTGGAACAAGTTTCCGCCCGAGGGGGTCGAGGTCGTCTCCTGGTACGTGCTGATGGGCATCGGCCAGGTCGTGACGCTCCAGCTGCCGGCCGCGCGCCTGCGCGAGGTCAACCTCGCGATCGAGCAGAACGCCTGGGGCGCGTTCGAGACCGAGTTTTATCCGACCTACGACTTCCGCCCGGTCTGGCAGGGGATCAAGGCGCGCTCGTGATCCGCGCCTTGCGCCTACTTGGCGGGCGCGTCGTTCCAGGTATCGACCTGCAGTTGCCAGTCGCCCGCGCCGGCGCGCTTCCAGACCACCAGATAGTTGCCGGCGGCGGTCGTCATGGTGTTGTTCGCGGCCGGCGCCTGCAGGCTGAAATTGCCGATCTCATAAGCAAGATCGCCGCTCGCCTCGACCTCGGTCGTCTCGAGGGTCAGGTCCTTGAGCCCGCCATCGAGCCAGCTTTGCCAGAGCTTCTGGATCGCCTCGCGACCGGCGACCTCGGTCGCATCCGGCGGCAGCATCTTGGCGGTCTCGGCATAGAGGCCTGCGATCGCGGCGGCATCGCCCGCCTTGTAGGCCTCGACGAAGCGCGCATTCGCCTGCTCGACCGCCTGACGGACATCTTCGGCGGTCGCCGGCAGCGTCAGGCCGATCACCCCGACGATCGCAAATCCAATCGCCCTGAGCATGGCCATCAGTCCTCCCGATGCCTGTCTTTGCAACCATGAGGAAGCATGCGATCGGTGCCGGGTTGTGTCAATCGGCGCCCGTGGCGTAGTTTCCCGGGCTTGCGGACCCTGTGCCAGGGAGAATGGCGATGCCGACACCGCGACGACCCGCGCCGCCGCTCGAGGTCGAGACCGTCGACGGCGAGCGCTTCCGGCTCGCCGACCAGCGGCCGGAGGCGTTCACCATGGCGGTCTTCTATCGCGGACTGCACTGCCCGATCTGCAGCCACTACCTCAAGGACCTGGCAGACCAGCGGAGCGCGTTCGGGGCGCGCGGCGTCGAGGTGATCGCGCTCAGCACCGATGACCGCGAGCGCGCGCTGCGGGCCAGGCGGGACTGGGAGCTCGGCGAGCTCAGGATCGGCTATGGCCTTTCGATCGCGCAGGCGCGCGCCTGGGGCCTCTACATCTCCAACTCGCGCGGCGTGACCTCGGTCGGGATCGAGGAGCCCGGGCAGTTCAACGAGCCGGGCCTGTTCCTGATCCGCCCCGACGGCAGCCTCTACCTCGCCACGGTCCAGTCGGTGCCGTTCGCCCGGCCGCATTTCGACGAGCTGCTGAGGGCGATCGACTTCATCGCCCAGAAGAACTACCCGCCGCGCGGCGACGCCTGAGCCCTGCGCTCAGTCGGCCGCCGATCTCTGGCCCTGGACCGCGAAGAAGGAGGCCATCTTGGGCTGCTCCGGCAGCTCGACCAGGCCGTCCATGAGGCGCGCCTTGCGGGTCTTGCGGCCGCGCAGGATCAGGCCTTCGTTGGGATTGGCCATCGGGTTGCGGGCGAGCGGGAAGGCATCCGCGGCCGTATAGACGCAGATGTAGAGGCCGCGCGGCCGCGTCGAGCGGTTGGCGTCCGAGCCATGGGCAAGGCGCGTGTGCATCAGGCAGACGCTGCCGGCGGCGCCCGTGATCGGGACCTCGCCCGCCTTGAGCTCGGCCACGGTCGCGGGCGCGATCGTGCCGGTGAAGCGGTCGCCCTCGAACAGCGAAAAGACCGGGCCCTTGTGCGAGCCGGGCACGACCTCGAGGCAGCCGTTCTCGAGCGTCATGTCGTCGAGCAGCAAAAGCGCCGTGACCACGTCGTCGTTGGTGTGCGGCGTGTAGGCGAAGTCCTGGTGATATCCGACCTCGGTGTGCGAGCCGGGCAGCTTCAGGTTGATCTTGCAGTGGTGGAACTTGAGGTCGGGGCCGATCAGGTCACAGACCATGTCGACCATTGCCGAACCCTCCATGACGGCGCGAAAGGCGGCCGAGATGTCGGAGGGGTTGTTGACGCGCCGGAGCGCCGGGCGCAGGGCCGAGTGCTCGGCGCCCATGTCGAAGCGCGGCCGCTGGTCGATGGTGGGCGGGCCGAACGGGGCGGCATGGGCGCGGCTCGCCTCGATCCAGCCCTCGATCTCGGCGCGCATCGCTGCGAGCTCGGCAGCCGTGACCGCGTCGGGGACGACCAGATAGCCGTCCCGCCAGAACTGCTCGATCCGGGTCTGGCTCAGCATCCTTGCTCTCCTCAGGCGAGCTCGGCCAGCTCCGCCAGCAGCCGGGCATGGGTCTGCATGCCGGCCTCGAAGCAGCGCAGCTCGAACTTCTCGTTCGGCGAATGCACCAGATCGTCCTTGAGGCCGAAGCCGATCAGCAGCGAGTCCATGCCGAGCAGGCGCTTGATCGCCTCGACCGCGGGGATCGAGCCGCCCATGCCGATCAGGAACGGCTGGCGGTCGTAGACCGCCGCGAGCGCCTTGGCACCGGCCCGGACATAGGGCGAATCCGCCGGCAGGCGGATCGCGGGCGAGCGGCCATGGGTCGTGATCTCGAAGCGGCAGTCGGCGGGCGTGCGGGCCTCCAGGAAGTCCTCGAGCCCGGCCAGCACCCGCCCCGGATCCTGGTCGGGCACCAGCCGGAAGCTGAGCTTGGCCGACGCCTGCGCCGGGATCACGGTCTTGGCGCCGGGCGCGGTATAGCCGCCCCAGAGGCCGTTGATGTCGCAGGTCGGCCGCGACCAGACCCGCTCGAGCGTGGTCCGCCCGGCTTCGCCGACCGGGGTCTCGATGCCGGCGCTGCCCAGAAAATCCGCCTCGTCGAACGGCAGCGCCGCCCATTGCGGGGTCTCCTCGAGCTCCAAGACCTGGTCGTAGAAGCCCGGGACCTGGATCCGCCCGGCCTCGTCGTGAAGCTGGCCCAGGACCCGGCAGAGCACATTCAAGGGGTTCGGCACGGCACCGCCATAGATGCCCGAGTGGAGATCGCGGGCCGGCCCGGTGAGCTTCAGCTCGAGATAGAGCAGGCCGCGCAGCATGGTCGAGATCGCGGGCGTGTCGATGTCCCACATGCCGGTATCGGAGACGACGCAGACGTCGGCGCGCAGCTCGCCCGCGTGTGCCTCGAGGAAGCCCTCGAGGCTCGGGCTGCCGGATTCCTCCTCGCCCTCGAGGAACACGCTGACCCGGACCGGGAGCGCGCCATGGACCTCGTGCCAGGCGCGCAGGGCCTCGAGCCAGGTCATGACCTGACCCTTGTCGTCGACCGCGCCGCGCGCGACCATGCGCTGGCCCCGCCCGGTGGTCACGAGCGTCGGCTCGAACGGCGGGGTCTGCCAGAGCTCGAGCGGCTCGACCGGCTGCACGTCGTAGTGGCCGTAGTAGAGGATGTGCGGCAGGCGCCCGTCGCCCGGGTCCGGGTAGTGACCGACCACCATGGGCTGCCCCGGGGTCTCGCGCAGCCTCGCCTCGAAGCCGATCTCGCGCAGCTGGCCCGCGACCCATTCGGCTGCCCGCCTGGTGTCGGCGTTGCGCGTGGGATCGGTGCCGATGCTCGGAATGCGCAGCAGCTCCTGCCAGCGCCCGATGGCGGGCGCACGGTTGGCGTGCAGGCGGGCAAGGACAGGTTCGAGCGGCAGCGACATCGAGGTCTCCGGGCGCGGTGGATGGCCGCAGGGGTCGAAGTGTCGCGCAAGCTGCCGGCCGACGCAACCGGTCAGCCTTTCGGCGACGAGCTTTGGGGGGCGGCGAGCTTTGGGGCTGGGCGGCCTGCCGATTCGAGCTAGGTCAAGGGGCCGGGCAAAACGTGACGGAGAGGGATCGATGGGCCAGGCTCGGCTTGGGCTGCAAAGTTTCGGGCTGCTGGCAGGCCTCGCGGTGGCGTTGGCATCCGGGCGCGCCGAGGCCGCCTGGTCGACGACCCTGCAAGATGGCTTGAGGGCCGCCCGCATCACCGAGCAGAAGCTGCTCGACGAGGCGCGCCGGGCGATCGTGATCGGCGGCGTCGTCCTCTATCGCCATCGGCACGCGGTGGCGGGCGCCGCGATGGGCTGCGTTGCCGGCTCGATGGCGGCGACCACGCTCAGCCTCGGCGCCGGGCTCGCGACCGGCGGCGCCGCGCTCGCGGGCACGGCGCCGGCGGCGGCGCTCGGCTGCGGCCTCGGGGCGGTGGCCGGGGGTGTGCTCGGGCAGCCACTCGACGATGTCTATGTCGAGCCCTGACGGCCGGCCGCGCCCGGATCGGCGGCGGCCGCGCTAGCGTCGCAGCGGGGAAGTCCCTACATTAGGGGCGTGCAAAGGAGCGCCGGCGATGATGCAGCGTGTGGCGATGACGACCGAACGTGTGGCGGGCATGACACAGCGGGTTGCCAAGTTCGCGATCGGCCAGGTGGTCAAGCACCGCCTGTTCCCGTTTCGCGGCGTGATCTTCGACGTCGACCCCGAGTTCGCCAACACCGAGGAGTGGTATGAGGCGATCCCGGAGGAGATCCGGCCGCCCAAGGACCAGCCCTTCTATCACCTGCTGGCCGAGAATGCCGAGGCCTACTACGTCGCCTACGTCTCCGAGCAGAACCTGATCATCGACGACTCCGGCGATCCGGTCGAGCACCCGCAGGTTGGCGAGGTGTTCGACGAGCTGCGCGACGGCGCCTACGTCGGCCTCAAGACCGACCACATCCACTGAACCGGGGCCGTGGCGGAGCACCCCGGATTCAGGTCAGATAGCCGAGCACGTCCAGAAGATCGCCGGTGACATCCAGGAAATACGCCGTCAGCGCGGCATCGAAATAGTTGCGCCAGTCGCCCGCCACCCCCTTGCGATAGTGATCGCGAGGATCCTCGGTGCCGGGCTGGCGGCCGCCGGCCACCTTCTTGAACTGGTGCCGGTCATGCAACGCCGCCAGCCGGTCGGCGGGCAGCTCGATCTTCAGATAGGCGAACAGGTCCTGCAGGAATCCGCGGCTGTCGGCGGCGAAATCCTCGTAGCGGAAGACCTTCGCATCGCGGCGATCGTCGTCGGCCTCCAGCCACGACCGCTGCGCCCAAAACAGGCCCAGCCTGTCCAGGGAAGCGATGCTGTAGCGCAGGCCGTCCTGCAGGTCCAGCTGCTCGAGGTCGTGGCGGAGCGCGCCGATCGGGCCGACCACGCCGTGCGAGTAGCGGGCCGCAAAGTACCAGGACACGGCAATGTCGCGTGGATCCCGCAGAATGAAAAAGCTCCGGTAGGCCCCCGGCTTTGGGATCTCGAGATAGGTCGGATGCCCGATATAGAGATGAGTGCAGATCGCGCCGGCCGGCAACGGCGCGGTGAAGTGGGCATCGTGTAAGCCCATCTCGACGTATTCGAACACCTTGAGGCCGGTGTATTGATAGACCAGGGGGTCGCGAAAGACGCGCTTGAACCACTGACTGCCGGTCCTTTGCGTACAGCAGTAGTAAATATTCTGGTAGGGCGAGCGCACCCCGACATCACGGTGGGCGTCGATCGCCGGGAGCAGGTGCTGATAGTAGATCTGGCGGAGAAAGCGGTAGACCGGCGTCACCGGCTTCTGTCTCGAGAACCGACGCAGGGTTTGCGCGAACATCCCCGATCCCTTTGTTCTGAGGCGTCATCACCGGGTCCGGACCGGAAAGGGATCGCCTGGACGGCGACCGCTGGCCGCGCCCGCGGCACGGGTCGCGCCCAGGGGTCACGTGGTTCGCCGGAGGCTCCCTCCCCTCGCCCCGATCCTGCGCCCGCGCCGCGCGTTCGACAAGCCCCGGCCGCCTTGCCAGAGGCGCTCGAGATGCGCTAACCGCAGACTTGGCGATCGATCGGAAGCCGCTGCCGGAGGCGCCGGGGCGGGGCGTTGCGAGGGGGCCATGAAGACGGGATTCAACCTGCTGCTCTGGACGACCCACGTCACGGACGCGCATCTGCCGCTGCTCAAGAAGCTGAAAGCGGCCGGCTATGACGGCGTCGAGATCCCGCTGTTCGAGGGCGAGCCCGCCCATTTCCGAAGGCTCGCGCGGGCGATCGCCGAGGAGGGGCTCGCGTGCACGAGCGTGACCGTGCTGCCGGATGACGCGCATAGCGCGATCAGCCCCGACGCCCGCAGCCGTGCTGGCGCGCTCGACCATCTGCGCTGGGCGATCGACTGCTCGCAGGCGCTGGGCAGCGAGGTGCTGTGCGGGCCCTTCCACCAGCCGCTCGCGGTCTTCTCCGGGAGCGGACCGAGCGAGGCCGAGAAAGCGCGCGCGGCCGCGGTCCACCGCGCGGCGGCCGAGCTCGCGGCCACGGCCGGGCTCGTGCTCGCGATCGAGCCCTTGAACCGCTTCGAATGCTACTTCCTCAACACGATGGCGGATGCGAGGGCGCATGTGCAAAGGGTCGGGCATCCGAACTTCGGCGTGCTCTACGACAGCTTTCACGCCAACATCGAGGAGCAGGACCCGCAGGGCGTGATCGCGCAGACCGCAGACGTGATCCGCCACGTCCACGTCTCCGAGAACGACCGCGGCACGCCCGGCAAGGGCCACATCGACTTTGGCGCGACCTTCAAGGCGCTGCGCGCCGCGGGCTACGACGGCTGGCTCACGATCGAGGCGTTCGGCGGCGCGCTGCCGGCGCTGGCCGCCGCGACCAAGGTCTGGCGCGCCTTCTTCGCGAGCCCCGAGGAGGTCTATGAAGAAGGCCTCAGGACCATTCGCAAGGCCTGGGCGGCGGCCGGCTGAGGCCTTTGCGGCGCCGCGAGCGGGGAGGCGAGCGCGATGGCCAAGGCCCTGAACGTCGGCATGATCGGCTATGGCTTCATGGCCAGAGCGCATAGCAACGCCTGGGGCCAGGTCGGGAAGTTCTTCCCCGGGCTCGAGCACCGGCCGGTGCTGCGGGCGGTGGCCGCGCGCGATGCCGCGAAGGTCTCGGCTTTCGCCGACGTCTGGGGCTATGCGAGCGCGCTCACCGACTGGCAGCGCCTCGTCGAGCGCGCCGACATCGAGCTGGTCGACATCTGCGCGCCCAACCACCTGCATCACGAGATCGCGCTCGCAGCGGCCGCGGCCGGCAAGATGATCCTTTGCGAGAAGCCGCTCGCCATGACCGCGGCCGAGGGCGAGGCGATGGTGGCCGCGGTCGAGCGCGCGGGCGTTGCCAACCTCGTCTGCTACAACTATCGCCGCATGCCGGCGATCACGCTCGCCCGGCAGCTGATCGACGAGGGGCGGATCGGCCGCCCGTTCCATTACCGGGCGCAGTTCCTCCAGGACTGGACGATCGCCCCGGAGGTGCCCCAGGGCGGCCCCGCGCTGTGGCGCCTCGACGTCGACGCCGCGGGCTCGGGCGTCACGGGCGACCTGCTCGCGCACTGCATCGACACGGCGATCTGGCTGAACGGGCCGATGGTGCGCGTCATGGCCGAGACCGAGACCTTCGTGAAGGAGCGGGTGCACCAAAAGACCGGCAAGCTCGAGCCGGTCGGGATCGACGACGCCTGCCTCGTCATGGCCCGCTTTGCCAACGGCGCCATGGGCCTCTTCGAGAGCACGCGCTACGCCCGCGGCCACAAGGCCCTCAAGACCTTCGAGCTCAACGGCGAGGCGGGCTCGCTTTTTTTCGACTTACACGACGCCCAGTGGCTCCACTTCTTCGAATACCGCAAGCCGACGAGCGGCGAAAAGGTCGAGAGCCACACCGCCGGCTGGCGCAAGATCCACGTCACCAGCTCCGAGCACCCCTACATGAGCCACTGGTGGGTGCCCGGGCTTGCAATCGGTTACGAGCACAGCTTCATCCACACGCTCGCCGACTTCCTGCACGGCCTCGAGACCGGAACTTCCGCCGAGCCGACCTTCCGCACCGCGCTTGCGACCCAACGGGTCTGCGACGCGGTCCTCCGCTCGGCCAAGACCCGCAGCTGGGTGGAGACAGGGATTGGGCTCTCAGGCTGACGATGACGATCCAGGACGCTGCTCAAGTATGATCATCGGCAGTTTCGGGAGGGCGTTCGTGAGAAACGGTTCCCTCGATCCCGCGCTCGGGCAGGCGCTCAACAAGACCCTGGAGCTGAGACGCGAGGGTGACTACGATCTCGCCTCGCCCGAGCCCCACGACGTTCGGGTAGCGCTCCAGAACGCGCAGGCGCTGGTCGAAGCGATCAGCGAACTCTGCGAGCCAGACGTTTGAAGCCGGAAACCGCCCGGGAGGCCGCCATGCCCTATGCGATCATCACCCGCGACAAGCCGAACTCCCTGCAGCTGCGCAACGACACCCGTCAAGTGCATGTGGACTATCTGACCGCCCATAAGGACAAGCTGCTGGCCGCCGGCGCCCAGGTCGACGATACCGGCCAGGGCGGCTATGGCGGGATCATCATCGTCGATACCGAGGACCGCAAGGAGGCCGAGGCGTTCATCCAGAACGACCCCTTCACCAAGGCCGGCCTGTTCGCGGGCATCGAGGTCGTGCGCTGGCGCAAGGCCTTCTTCGACAAGCAGCGCCTGATCTAGCGCGGTCCGGCCCGGCGGCCGGGGCGCGCGGAGACTGCGGCCGCGGGCGGCGTGGCACCGCCACCCGGACGGGCCTCGCTTGGCGGGGTTGGCAGTCCTCGGGACCGGGTTTGTGCTCCCGGGGAGCAGCGGGGAGACGACGCGATGCAATATGTGGAAGCGCGTGGCGTGAAGATTCCGGCCCTCGGGCTCGGGACCTTCCGGCTGGACGGCCGGAGCGCGCGGCGGATGGTGGGTTACGCGCTCGAGATCGGGTATCGGCATATCGACACCGCGCAGATGTACGGCAACGAGGCCGAGGTGGGCGAGGCGATCGCGGCGTCTGCGGTGCCGCGGGGCGAGATCTGGCTCACGACCAAGATCTGGCCCGACAACTTTCGGGACGGCGATCTGCAGCGGGCGGCCGAGCTCAGCGTGCGCCGCCTCGGCACCGAGCCCGACCTGCTCCTTCTCCACTGGCCAAGCCCTGACGTGCCGCGCGCCGAGACCATGCGCGCGCTGGCCGATGCCAGGCGGCGAGGCCTCAGCGGGCACGTCGGCATCAGCAACTCGCCGGCCGCGCTGATCCGCGAATCGGTCGCGGCGAGCGAGGCGCCGCTTCTGGTCGACCAGGTCGAGTATCACCCTTATCTCAGCCAGCGCGCCGTGCTCGCGGAGCTTCGCGCCCAAGGCATGGCGCTCACCGCCTATTCGCCGGTCGCACAAGGGCGGGTGTTTTCCGACCCGGTCCTGCAGCGGATCGGCGAGCGCCATGGCAAGAACCCGGGCCAGGTGACCCTGCGCTGGCTGCTCCAGCAGGATGGCGTCAGCGCGATCCCGCGCTCCTCGCGCGAGGCGCACGCCAAGGCCAATCTCGAGATCTTCGACTTCGCCCTGTCGGATGCCGAGATGGCCGAGATCTCGGGCCTCCATCGCCAGGGCGGCCGGCTCGTCAATCCCGGGGGGCTGGCACCCGCCTGGGACCGCGACTGACTTTAAGGGGGCCTTGCGCCCGTCCTCAGCTTCCGACCTTGGCCAGCACGTCGGCCCGCAGGAAACGCTCGATCACCAGCATGAAGCCGACCGAGGGGAGCAAGAGGATCAAGGCCGTGATCGAGGCGATCTGGTAGTTGCCCTCCATGCTCGCGCGGAACAGCAGCAGCGGCAAGGTCGTGACGTCGGGCACGCCGACGAAGTAGGTGCCCGTGAACTCGTCCAGGCTCTCGAGGAAGACGAAGATCGCGCTCGCCATGATGCCGGGTGCGGCGAGCGGCAGGGTGACGGCGATGAACGCCTGCAGCGGCGAGGCGCCCATGTTGCGGGCGGCGTCCTCGAGCTCGCGCTCGACCGCGGCGAACGCGGCGGTCGAGATCCAGACCGCGAACACGAGGCCGTGCATCGTGTGCACCATGACGACACCGGCGATCGTGCCATTGAGGCCGATGCTGTAGAAGATGCGCGCGATGTTGATGTAGACGGCAAGGCTCGGGAACGCTTGCGGTAAAAGGAAAGCGAGCAGGATCAGGCCGCGCAGCGGCAGCGCGCGCCTTGCGAGCGCGTAGCCGCAGGGGATCGCGACCGCGAGGCAGGCGGCGACCGTGAACAGCGCGATGCCGATCGAGGTCCCGAGCGAGACCATGGCATTGCCCTGCGGCCGGAACACCCGCTGCCAGAACGAGAAGCCGTACTCGAGCGGCAGCTTGTGCGGAAAGTACCATTTCTCGGCGACCGCCCACAGAGCCATGTTGAGGAGCGGCCCGAAGATCGCGAAGGCGAGCAGGCCGAGGATGATGGCCTGCGCCAGCCAGCGCAACGCCGCCCCTGCCCTCACGGCCGCTGCTCCCGGACCGCGTGGCGGAGATAGACCCAGGCGACCAGGCCGGTCATCAGGTAGGAGATGAAGCCCAGCGCGTTGGCGACGCCATAGTCGCCGTAGGCGTTGATCCGGAACGACATGTCGACGGTCAGCATGGTGGGCGACTGGGCATTGATCATGAGCGGCACCGACAGGACCGACATCATGATCACGAAGGACAGGATCAGGCCGACCACGAGGGTCTGGCGGACCTGGGGCAGCACGATCTCGAGCAGGACGCGCAGGCGGCAGGCGCCGAGATTGCGCGCGGCCTCGATCGTCGAAGGGTCGAGGGCCGCCATGGCGCCCGCGACCAGGAGGGCCGCAAAGGGCGTCTGCTTCCAGACGAAGGTCGTGACGATGCCGCGCCAGTCGAGCCAGCTCTGGGCATCGAGCGGCGCGAGCAGGCCGAGCCCGACCAGGGTGTTGTTCATCATGCCGTTCTTGGCGAGGAAGGTGCGCATCAGCTGGCCCGCGACCACGAACGGGATGAAGAGCGGCCAGCGATAGAGCCAGCGCAGCAGCGCGATCGCGCGCGGGTTCTGGCCGAGGGTCAAGAAGCCGCCGATCGCGACCGCGCCGACGCCGATCAGCCCGGTCGAGAGGCCGACGATCAGGACCGTGAACAAAAGGTCGCGCCAGTAGAAGTCGAGCGCCTTGGTGAAGTTGCCGTATGTCCAGGCGCCGCCCTCGCCCGCGAACGCGGTCACCAGCGAGAAGCCCAGCGGATAGACGAACAGCGCCAGCAGGATCAGGAGCGCCGGCGCCACCAGCACCAAGCGAGATCAGCCGCGACTCCTGCATGCCTTCCCCTTGCGCCCATGGCGGCACGGCCGGATACCGGTATACGGTATAGAAACCAATATGAGCAAGTCCTTTGGCGCTCGGAGGACCGAGCGGCTGTGCGCCGATCAGATGGTCAAGAATTTCGAAGGCATCGCGCGCCGAGCCAAGCGCAACCTCGAGGCATTACATGCAGCAGCGCGGCTCGATGATCTGCGTTAAAGGGGTCATGGCCGAATTGTCGTACCTCAGAGATAAGCTATTAAAGGAGACGCCAAATTCAGAATGAGGCGGCGAGCCAGCCAGAAGAATTGAAATCTCGCCCCCCTAGCCTAGCTCCTGGACGCAGGAGAAGCTGCAACCCGAAGCAAAGCCCTCGAAATGGAAACCATACTGACATCGCTGGTCTGGCTTCGTCTACACCCGGAGCTCGTATGGCTCGTGGTGTTAGGGATCCCCGCTGGTATGTTCGTATTCATGGGCGTATTAATGGTTTTATTTATTGTTCATGAACGTATTCACCCTCCATCGGAAACTGACCGTGTTCGATCAGAAGCCATTAGGCTCGGGTGCTTTATAACATTTGCAGGACTATATGCAGGAGAAGTTGATGTGCAGCTACTCGATGAGGCTCAGAAGCCAGAGGCTCGTTTTTTGGCACGACAAGGCCTCATAAAGATCAAGGACAATAAGGTATCTACAACTCCGAAGGGTCTCGAATTGCTCGCAGTGCTCTGAGAGGAAGGCACCGCGAAGGAGCGGCTGACCGAGCTTGCCGCCCTCCTTGCTATGGGTGAAAAAGAGCAGGAGGACGGCGACCGGGTCGCGGCGATTGAATTCACTGATAAAGTGCAGCAATTCTTCGACACCCAGCAAGAGCTGGATCGGGCGGAGCTTGCCAGGGCGAACCAGACGATCGGCCCTCGCCTGTTCGAGCGGATCAAGCGGCTGTGGGCGCGCTGATCCAGGTAAAGATAGAGGGAGGATCCTGCGGCACGCGTCGAAGGATTCGAGCCAGCGCAGAGTGGCCAGGAACCGGTCGATACGAACCAAGGATTCCGCCCTCGAATCGGCTGGAGAAGCTGAAAGGCGATCTTAGCGCGTTGCACTCGATCCGGGTCAATGATCAGTGGCGGATCATCTTTCGCCGGCTGGACAACGACGCCCATGAGGTCGCGATCGTGGATTACCCTTGAGGGAGCGAGCGATGGCTGATGACGAATTCGCGCCGGTCACGCCGGGCGAGATGCTGCGCGAGGAGTTCCTGAAGGCGTACGGGCTGTCGCAGAACCGGCTCGCCAAGGCGATCGGCATCTCCCCGAACCGGATCGCCCTGATCGTCAACGACCGGCGGCGGATCAGCGCCGACACCGCGCTCCGCCTTGGCCTGTACTTCGGCAACAGCCCCGAGTTCTGGCTCAACCTGCAGACCCACTACGATCTCAAGCTGGCGCGCCGGCAACTCGCCCCCGAAGCGGCCGCAAGCATCCGGGCGCAACGCGCCGCCTGAGCGCCGGACGGACGGGAGCATGGTCAAGGGCTTGTGGAACTACGCGATCAAGGTCGCGGACATCGAGCGGGCGATCCGGTTCTATGTCGACGTGCTCGGTGCAAAGGTGCGGCTGCGCGACGAAGTTCTGGGCTGCGACTACGCCCTTGTCCGACTTGGCACAACGAGGGTGATCCTGTTCGAGAAGGCGCCGTATGAGGACCGGCTCGGCAGGGAGCTGCCGCTGGGCTTCCTGCACGACGTCTACGAGGTCGACGACTTCGACGCTCAGATTGCGCGCCTGCGCGCGGCCCGCGTGCGCTTGCTGATGGAGCCCCAGGTCATCGAGGCCGCGTTCGGCAGCCGCAGGATCGCGTTCTTCGAGACTGCCGACGGCATGCGCACCGAGGTCATGGAGATCCTGGAGGATCGCCTGCCGGACTGATGCGCGACCGGCACGGCGCCAAGCTCAGCCGACGGCGCTCGCCTGGCCCTCCCTGACGCTCTCGCGCAGCGCCGCCTTGAGCGACCCGGGCGCGCGCTGGCGCTGGGCCAGCTCCTCCGACAACCGACGCTGCAGGAACGCCAGGACCGCTGCTTCCTCGGCGTGCAGTGCCGGCAGGTCATCCTTGAGAGCGCTCTCGACCCGGCCTTGCAGCAGCTCGAGCAGGGTGCCGTCGAGGTAGGCCTCGATCACCTCGGGGTGGATGTAGCTCTTGCGGCAGACCGCGGCGGTATTGCCGAGCTGGGTCGCGACCTGCTCGATCGCGCGGGTGACGTTGCGCTTGGCGGCGGCCTGGCTGTCGAAGCTCTCGAACTCGCTGAGGGCGAGCGAGGCGAGCACGGTCCCGGCCCAGGTCCGAAAGTCCTTGGCCGTGAAGGGCTCGCCCGTGATCTCCTGCAGGTAGGCATTGACGTCGGCGGAGTCGACCGGCTGGCGCTGCCCGTCCTCGTCGAGGTACTGGAACAGATGCTGGCCCGGCAGCTCCTGGCAGGAGCGCACGATGCGCGCAAGGCGCCGGTCGCGCAGCGAGATCCGGTGCTGCTTGCCGCCCTTGCCGCGGTACTCGAAGATCAGCTTCGCGCCCTCGAACTCGACGTGCCGGTCGCGCAGCGTGGTCAGGCCGTAGCTCTTGTTGTCGCGGGCGTATTCCTGGTTGCCGACCCGGATCAGCGTGACCTCGAGCAGGCGGACCACGGTCGCCAGCACCTTCTCGCGCGGCAGCCCGCGGCGGGCCTGGTCCTGCTCGACCCGCGCCCGGATCCGCGGCAGGGCCTGGCCGAACGCCAGCATGCGGTCGAACTTCGCGGCATCGCGGACCGCGCGCCACTCCGGATGGTAGCGGTACTGCTTGCGCCCGCGCGCATCGCGCCCGGTCGCCTGGAGATGGCCGTTGGCGTGCCGGCAGATCCAGACGCTGGTCCAGGCGGGCGGGATCGCAAGCCGCCGGATCCGCACGAGCTCGGCCCGCTCCTTGATCAGCCGCCCGTCGGGCCCGCGATAGGAGAACGCCTTGCCCGCGCGCCGCCGCAGTGATCCCCGGCATCGCATCGGACACGTAGCGCAGGCCCGCCGCCCGCGCCGCCC
This sequence comes from uncultured Alphaproteobacteria bacterium, assembly GCA_963798075.1. Taxonomy (GTDB): domain Bacteria; phylum Pseudomonadota; class Alphaproteobacteria; order Geminicoccales; family Geminicoccaceae; genus DATAOG01. The sequence continues at coordinate 102,382 of CAWCRU010000033.1, forward strand.
CGACCGGATCGCTCTGATCTGCTTCCCTCTCCATCTGTCCACCCCGCTGCCTGGCGCCGAGCGACAACGGCGGTTCGCCAACACGAGTTCCCGCGCTGGACGCCCCGCGTTTGCCCGCGGCAGCCAGACGGCGCTATGATGGCGGACAGTTCGTCCTGGAGGTGGTCGTCGTGGCGGTCATGGTCGTGGAGCTCTACGAGGCGCTCAAGGAAGCGGGCGCCTCCGACGCCAAGGCGCAGGCGGCGGCCCGCGCCATGGCGGACTACGATGCGCCGCCTGCTCGACACAAGATCGACACCGGACTTGCCGAGGTGAAGGCGCAGATCACCATGCTCGAAATGGATGAACGGCATCGTCATCGCCGGCGTCGCCGCCCTGATCATCAAGACGTTTTTTCCGTAGGCAGCTCGTCCGGCCTTCAAGGCGAGGTTCCATGGCCTGCTTGTGAGGAATGGTTCCTCGTGTCTCTCGACATGTTGTGTCGGAGCGGGTGAATGTCGGGGCGAATGCCAATCGGCCGAGGCACAGGCGGTGGCCCGCGCTACGGCGGAGTATGATCCACGCTTCTACACGGCTCCCGGGAGTCTCTGTTGTGCTATCCTGGCGGATTCGGCGGATGCGCTTCCCGTTGCTGTACCTCACGGAATATCGCCTTTCGCTCCTCAATAAGCTTCCGATGCTTCTTTCGGAACTTGCCCAGGTACTCGAAAGTTTCGGAAACTAGTGTAAGATGCTTCGATAATAATCATCATTTCGGGATTTACTTCAATGGCCGCTATGCTATTGGATAATGTATCTCTACATAGATTGGCGGTTCAACTTCCGAAGCGCCTCTCAATATAAAGGTGAGCTACGCCTTCAAGGTAATTGACATACTCACGCCGTGCAAACAGCAAATCCTCGATATCTGAGGCCGGCGCTTAAAGCCGCCGTTCAAATTGTTGAAGCCGTATCGAGTATTTCGAAATCGGAAGATACATCAACGCGCGCGCCTGGGATCGCAAAGCAAGCCCAGACCACAGCGCCGAAGCGGCGGCCGCGAACGCGGACACAAGAGCGGCTATGGTTAACCAGCTGATTCCGCGCCGCCCTCCATCAGCTCTTCTTGTTGCTCGTCCCCTGGGCAGCAGGAACTGGGAGCAGGGCTGAACCTGCGCTAGCGCCGCCACCCGCATCTGCAATCGGCTTGGCCGCCAAAGCCCCGAGAAATTGGCTGCGGATTGCCCCCTCTGGAAGGGCGCCGCGACTGTCTGGGTCTCTATGGCGATCCCGGGGCCTGCAGCCGGGCGCGCCGCTCGGGTAGCCGCTTCAGTCATCGTTACTCCTTCAGCCTGACGCGTAGGCCCGGTACGCGCAGGCCCCGCGACCTGACGACCTTCCAACCTATACCATAAAATGCGGACGAGAAGACAAGGATAGTCATTCGTAGCAAATCCGACGGACCGACACCAGTGGCTGCCAACTGCCGACCAGCCTCCAGTCCGCTATGCTACCGCCGGCGGTGGAGCTGCCCCTGCGCCTCGCCGCGGTCCAGTTCTCGACCTGCTTTTCGTAGGATTCGAGGATGTCGTCGAAGTAGGGGCCGATCGGGAAGGCTTTGCCTTTGCTGGCGAGCTCCTCGGGCGTGACGTCGGCGAACAGCTTGTTCCAGGTCGCCTGGTCGATCGCGCTCTGGATGTTCTGGGCGTCGATGCCGGGGTACCAGTTGAACTTCTTGACGATGCCCTCGGCCTGGACCTCGGGCGAGGTCGCGAGCGCTATGAACTCGCGCGCGAGGTCGGGGTTGGTGGCCTTGGCGGGGGTCACGTAGTACATCGGCTGGCCGGGCATGCCCGGGTCGATCAGCTTGAGCTTCAGGTTCGGCGGGATGCGGCCGTCCGCCTGCCAGGTGTAGAACATGTCGACCCAGACCGGGCCCATCGCGATCTCGCCCCGGTTCAGCATGTCGAGCGTGCCGGCGTTGCCGGGGGTCAGCGTGACGTTCTGGTTGAAGTCCTTGAGCCCGGCCAGCGCCTGCGACCAGTCCTGCTCGACCGACTTGTCGTAGGGGCCGTCCTGGAGCTTCTCGGCCTCGCCGGTGTTGGCGTACATCCAGCCGACCACGAAGCTGACCCCGGACATGCCGTTCTTGATGCCGTTGTAGCCGAACTGGTTCGGGTGCGCCTTGACCCAGTCGACGAGCTGGGCATAGGAGGCGGGCGGCTCGGGCACGAGGTCCGGATTGTAGGCGAGCGCCGTCTGGCTGTGGAACATCGGCATCACGAAACCGTCGACGTCGGTGCCGAGCGCGTTCTTGGCGGTGTCGCGGGTCACGAGCTTGCCGGTGTCGATCTGGTCGCGATACTTGGCGAGCAGGTCCTCCTGGACCATCTGGCCCGCCATCTTCTGGTGCACGACCGCGACGTCGACGTCCCAGGCGGCGGTGCCGGCCGCCTTTTGCGCCTCGAGCTTTTCGTAGATCTTCTGCGAGCCGGCATCGCCCGGGCCGGTGCCGCTGACCTGGACCCTGACGCCCGGGTGGGTCGCCTCGAACTTCGGGCCCAGATAGTCGGTGACGTAATCGACCATGTTCTCCGAGCCCGCCGTGATCACGTTGAGCACGGTCTCGGCCGAGGCCGCCGCCGGCAGACCCGCCAGGCAGCGCCAACGTCGCCGCGCCGCAGAGCCATGTACGCCGTTGCATCACAATCTCCCTTGCCACTGCTTCCCCCAAGCGCACCCGCGATCGTTCGCGACCGACCGGCGCGCGGGGCCTGAGAGCGTTCGGCCGCTCCTCGACCAGCCCGACCCTTACCATATCGGCGCGGCCGCCGCCATCGCGAGGCGGATAGCCCGCGATCATGACGGCCGCCATGACAAGCGCTGAGCGGCGCGCCTACCCCGCCGCTAGTCGAGGCGGTAGACCAGGCTTGGCGCCTGATCCTGCTCGTCCCACATCGATCCCACCACTCGGAAGCCGAAGCTCTCGTAGAAGCCGCGCGCCGGGTGGTTGTCGGCGAACGCGTGCAGGGTGACCGGCCGCAGTCCGCGCGCGAGCATGGCGTCGAGGAGCAGATGGCCGAGCCCCTGGCCCTGGTGGTCCGGGTCGACGTAGAGCTGATCGACGTGCGCACCGGACGCCCCGAGGTAGGCCACGAGCGCGCCCTCGCTGGTCACGACCCGCGCCCAGTCCCAGCTCCGCATGTGCGCGGCGAGCCAGCGGTGGACCTCGTCCTCGCTGTAGGACCAGTCGATGAAGCGGAAGGCGATCCGGCAGGCCCGCCAGTGCACGCGGCTGATGCCGTCGAGATCGGCAGCCGCGAGCGGCCGGAGCAGGCGGATCGGGGCGGCGATCGGGCCCTCGGGCGGGCTCATCGCCGTGGCGCCACCTCGGCTGCCGGGTAGAGATGCAGCGCCGCGGCCGGCAGGCAGATGCCGACCGCCGCACCGGTCGGCAGGCGGCGCGGGTCGTCGACCATGAACTGGCGCTCGCCGACCTGGACGGCGTAACGGTAGAAGCCACCCGGATAGGAGCTCTGGCGGACCTCGCCGTGCAGGACCAGGCTTCCGGGTGGTGCCTCACCGGCGTCGACCAGGCGCGCGGCCTCGCTCCGGAAGTGGGCGAGCGCGCGACCGTCGGGGGCACCTTCGATATGGATGCCATCTTCGCCCGCGCGAGCGCCGAGCGGCAGGCGGGCCGCGTCGTTGTGGGTTCCCGCGGCGATCTCGACCGCGCCATCCGCCGGCCGCGCCGCGAGCTCGATGACGTTGTCGGCGCCCATGAAGGCGGCAACGAAGGGGGTGGCCGGGCGGTTGTAGACCGCCTCGGGGGCGCCCAGCTGGACGATCGTGCCGGCCTCCATGATCGCGATCCGATCGGCCATGACCATCGCCTCCTCGCGGTCGTGGGTGACGTGGATCGCGGTGATCTGGAGCTTGGCCTGGAGCGCCTTGATCTCGTGGCGGACGCTCTGGCGGATGCGCGCATCGAGGTTCGAGAGCGGCTCGTCGAGCAAAAGGATGCCGGGGTCGATCGCGAGCGCCCGGCCGAGCGCCACCCGCTGGCGCTGGCCGCCGGACAGCTGGGTGACCGGCCGCTCGCCGAGCCCCTCGAGCCCGAGCAGCGCCAGCACCGCCTGCACGCGGACCGCCCGCTGCGCCCGGCCGACGCCGCGCAGCCGGAGGCCATAGGCGATGTTCTGGGCCGTGCTCATGTGCGGCCAGAGCGCATAGGACTGGAAGACCATGGCCATGCCGCGGCGCTCGGGCGGCAGGCCCGTGATGTCCCGCCCGGCGACCAGGACCCGGCCGGCGCCGACCTTGGCAAAGCCCGAGATCGCGCGCAAGAGCGTGGTCTTGCCGCAGCCCGAGGAGCCGAGGAGCGCTATGAACTCGCCGGCAGCGACCTCGAGCGAGACCCCCTTGAGCACGCTCACCGGGCCGAAGGCGACCTCGACCCGCTCGACGCTCAGCGCATCGCCCGTCATCGACCGGCCAACCGCGGCGACCGGGCGCCGCGGGCGGCGCCCCGGCTTCAGCCGCCGAAGTGCTTCTTCAGCGCGTCGAAGCCGCCCTGGAAGACGTCGTTGCTGATCATCTTCTCGGCCTCGGCCTGCTTCTCCGGCGGGTCGGCGTCGAAGGTCGCGGTCCAGTCGGCGTGGGTGCGGTTGCCATCCGAGATCCGGCGCAGCCGGAGCGTCGCGCGGTAGTTGGCGACCGGCAGCGGCGATTCCAGGATCGCGTAGCTGTAGTGGTGGCCCATGTCGGACAGCTCGAGCAGGCGCTCGCGGACCACGCCACCGTTGCCCAGCGTCAGCACGCGGATGCAGCCGACCCGGTCCCCGGGCCCGCCGCCCTCGATCTCGCTCTTGGCGATCCCCGGGTGCCACTTCGGCAGCGCGTCGAAGTCGCGGATCCGCGCCCAGACCTTTTCGATCGGCGCATTGATCATGGAACTGGCATGGGCTCTTGCCATCGTCGTCCTCCCTGTTCGTGCTTGCGAGCTAGAAGCTCAGGGCCTTGAACTTACGCGTTTGCTCGGTGAGCGCAATCTCGGTCGGCAGGCGCTCCATGGAGCTGGCGCCATAGAAGCCATGGCAGTGCCGGCAGGACTTGAGGATGGTGGCGGCATCATCGGGCATCGCGATCGGGCCGCCGTGGCAGAGCACGAGCACGTCGTCGCGCACGGCCAGCGCCGCCTCCGCCCAGGCGTCGATCAGCGGCAGGCAGTCCTCGAGCGTCTTCGCGGTGCCGGCGCCGATCGCGCCGCCGGTCGTGAGCCCCATGTGGCAGACGATGATATCGGCGCCGGCCTCGGTCATCGCGACCGCGTCCGCGGCCGAGAACACGTAGGGCGTGGTCAAGAGGTCGTGCGCGCGCGCGCGGGCGATCATCTCGACCTCGAGGCCGTAGCCCATGCCGGTCTCCTCGAGGTTCGCCCGGAAGGTGCCATCGATCAGCCCGACGGTCGGGAAATTCTGGACGCCGGCGAAGCCCAATTCCTTCAGGCGGCGCAAGAAGTCGTCCAGGATCAGGAACGGGTCGGTGCCGTTGACGCCCGCGAGCACCGGCGTCCGCCGCACGACCGGCAAAACCTCGCTCGCCATCTCGAGCACGATCTGATTGGCGTTGCCGTAGGCGAGCAGGCCCGCGAGCGAGCCGCGGCCGGCCATCCGGTAGCGGCCGGAATTGTAGATCACGATCAGATCGATGCCGCCCGCCTCCTCGCATCTGGCCGAGAGCCCGGTGCCGGCGCCGCCGCCGACGATCGGCTCGCGGCGCGCCACCATGCCGCGAAACTTGTCCAGCAGGGCCGCGCGCTCGAACTTCGGCATGTCCTTCTCCGCGAAGGTCTCTCGACCTCATACAGCTGTGCTTGGTGCCAGCTATCCGTCCGGCAGTCCGGCCTGACGCAGATCCTCGAGGTAGCTCTGCTTGAGCGGCTCGATCAGCGGCCAGCGCGCCTCCTTCTTCGAGCGTCCAGCCGGGGTTGTCCTTCAGGAACTCCGCCACGGTCGCGCGCGCCTCCCCGACCCGGCCCAGGCGGACCTGGACGACCGCCAGCCCCAGGGGCCATGGCTTGCTCATCTTATGCCATTCGCCCAGCGCGTCCTCATACCGCCCGCCGAGGTAGTAGGCCCAGGCCAGATTGCCGATCCACCAAGGCGGACCGTGGGGGTCGCGGCGAAGCGCGTCCTTCGACCCATGCGATCGCCTCGATCGGTCCTGCCGGCGTCGGCGAGCCAGGGCCGCAAGAGCTGCCCGCGACCAGGCATCATAGGGAACCATCTGGACCGCGGCCTCGGCCTCCGCGACCGAGCGATCGAAGTCCTGGTCGTGCCACTGGTAGAGAATCGCCATCAGCCAGTGGCAGAGCCAGGTCTCCTGCCGGGACTTGTTCTCGGCGGCCTCGGCCTGCTTGCCGAACTGCCACGCGGTTTCGATGTCGTCTGCCGTTGGCTCGGTCCAACCTTCGAGGATGGGCTCCATGTAAGAGAACCCGAGCTTGATCCGCAGCAGCGTCGAGTTCGGAAAGCGCGCCAACCCCTCGCGCCAGACCTGTTGCGCGCGTGCGTTGTCCTCAGGAGTGAAATGGAAGAAGAGCTGATGGCCGCGCAGGTAGTAGTCGTACTCCTCGAGGCTCGGGGCTGACTTGCTCCAGGAATGCTGCTCCTCGTCCTTGCGCACCTCGCCTGTGAGCCCCGCGAGCGAGGTATAGATCTGGTTCGCCACCTGCTCCTGGAGTGCCACCACGTCGACCGCTTCCTCGTCGAACCGGTTGGCCCAGACGTGATCGCCGGTCTGCGCGTCGATCAGCTGCGCCGTGACCCGGACCCGGTCGGCCGCCTTGCGCACGCTGCCTTCGAGAACGTAGCGGACGCCGAGCTCCTGGCCGACCTCTTGGACCTTGACCGGCTTGTCATAGGTGAAGCTCGACATGCGCGAGACCACGCGCAGGCTCGGGAAGGTCGAGAGCACCGTGATGATGTCCTCGGCGACACCGGCGCCCAGGTAATCCACCGCCGAATCGCCGCTCATGTTGGTGAACGGGAGCACGGCGATGGCGGGCTCGGGCGTCGTCATCTCCGCGGTGGCCGGCGCGGTCGCGAGTTCAGCGTGCCCATGCGGGTAGAGGCTCCATACTCCGGCGCCGGCCGCGATGGCGACGACGACCGCGGCCACAGCGACCCACTGCAGCCTGCGCAGCTGCCATCCCCCGCCCGTCGGCATGCCGGCGGCGGCACCGGCCAGAACGCGATAGATCGCCACCGGCTCGGCAATGTTCTTGAGCCGTTCCTCGCCGCGCGGCTCGAAGCGGAACGTCACCTTCTGGCGGACGTGATCGACCACAGGGCGCGAGACGCAGATGCCGCCCGCCCCGGCCAGCTGCTGCAGCCGCGCCGTGACGTTGACCGCGTCGCCGTGGCGATCCTCGTCCTCGACGATCACATCGCCGACGTGCACGCCGACGCGGATGTCGATGCGCTCATCCAGGCGCGTACCGAGGTTGCGCTCGGCCATCTGGTGTTGCAGCGCTACCGCGCACTCGACCGCATCGACGGCGCTGCCGAACTCGGCCAGCAGGCCGTCGCCCATGAGCTTGAAGACGCGGCCGTGGTGGCCTGTGATCTCGGGCTCGAACAGTTCCTGGCGATGGGCCTTGAGACGCGCGAAGGTGCCCGCTTCGTCAGCGCTCATCAGCCGGCTGTAGCCGACGACGTCGGCGGCGAGGATGGCGGCGAGCTTGCGTTCCATGGCCCGCGTGCTCCGGGTGCTCCAGTATTGGCCTGCGGGAAACCACGATACATTCGCCGGGAGTTATTCCCTAGCGGCGCGATCTCGCGGAAGTTCTGGACCAGAGCCGCGGCGAACTCCGGATCGTTGACGTTGTGCGGCAGGCGGATCAGGCGGCGGCGGTCCGTCTGGCGTACGGTCGCCTCGAGCGCCTCGAACAGCGCCGCGTCGGCGTCGGGGTCGTGGAACGGCTGGCCCGGCGCGTCGATCAGCGAGACCCCGCCTTCGGGCAACAGGAAGCGCACTTCGCCCTCGCAGGCGTTGAGCTTGGCCCCGATCCACTCGCCCATCCGCCGGTTCTCCGTCGGCGGTGGTGCGCATCAGGGTGACCTGCGGGTTGTGGACGTAGAGGTTGCGCTCGCGATAGGGCGCCGGCACCGTGTCGAGCGCGCCGAAATTGACCATGTCGAGGGCGCCGCAGGAGCCGACGTAGGGCACGCGCGTGCGCGCGATCGCGCCGAGGCGATCGTCGCCGGCGCTGAACACGCCGCCCATCAGGAGATCGCAGACCTCGGTCGTGGTGACGTCGATCACGCCCGCGATCAGGCCGGAATCGACCAGCTTCTCCATCGACGGCCGCCGGTGCCGGTGGCATGGAAGACCAGGCAGTCGTAGTCGGCCTCGAGCGCCCTGGTGACCTGCTGGACGCAGGGCGTGGTGACGCCGAACATCGTGAGCCCGAGGGCGGGCTTGGCGTCGGCCGCGGCCGGCACCGGGCGCGCGAGCATGCCGACGAGCGCATGGGCGGCGTTGCCCAGCACCCGGCGCGAGATCCGGTTGAGGCCGGCGACGTCGGTCACCGAATAGACCATGCAGATGTCGCAGGGGCCGACATAGGGGGCGGTGTTGCCCGAGGCGACGGTCGAGACCATGACCTTGGGCAGGCCCACCGGCAAGGCCCGCATCGCGGGCGTGATCAGCGCCGTGCCGCCCGAGCCGCCGAGCCCGATCATGCCGCCGATGTCGTCCCGGGCGCCGGCGAAGCGCACGAAGGCCTCGGCCATGGCGGCGACCGCCTGGCCGCGGTCGTCGACCAGGGCGGCGCCGGCGCCCTCCGGGTGATGGGCCGCGACCGCCGCCGGCGCGACGTCGGCGCGGGCGCCGTCGCTGCGCGTCCCGAGATCGACCAGCACGGTCGGCACGCCGGCCGCCGCGATCAGGTCGCGCACATAGACGAGCTCGTCGCCCTTGGTATCGCAGGTGCCGCACACATAGGCCTTGGGTCCGTCCGCCATCGCCGCCATGCTCCCCCGCCCCGCCGATCGGGGCGGCGACTATAGCAGGCAAGACGGGCGGAAGGGTCAGAACAGGGGCCCGAGCGGGAGCGTATAGGTCAGGTAGTACTCTTCCTCGCCGGGGTTGACCTCGTGGATGTGGGCGTTCGAGATGTGGGCGACCCGGAACCCGAGGCGCTGGCCATTGTCGAAGCGGTAGGAGAGCTCGGCCGTCTCGCGGAACTGGAAGACGCCGCCCAGGTCCCGGCTGTCGCCTTGATGGTAGGCGCCGACCGCAAGCTGCGGCGTGAAATAGACCTTGCCGATCGAGATGTCGCCATAGAGGCCGAAATAGCCGAACAGGCCGCCCTGGCTGTTGGCCATGCCGCCGATCGCCGGGCCGATCACGAACAGCTTGCGGCCGAGGCGATACTCCAGGGTCGCGGCCGCCGACTTGCCGTTGTCGAACGGGTCGAAGGCGCCGAGCCCGAGCATCAGGGCGTCGGCCTCATTTCCGTGCACGACCACGGGGCCCAGCTGGAAATAGGGCGTGGTCGGCCGCTCCTCGGCTGCGGCGCCGCCGGCCCCGCCCGCCAGGAGGCCAAAGACGAGGCTGGTTGACGAGGCTCGATGACAGCGTGCGGCGCATGGTCCCCCCGGAGCGGCGTCGGCAAATCCTGGCCGGCGCCGTTAAATAGGCTCGGTCGCGATCGCGCAAGGGTTTCGATCTGGTCCCCGGCCGCGAAACCGCTCAGGTGGGGCCGGCCAGCGCCTTGATCTTCTGCTCGAGGGTCGCGATCAGCTCGGGCACGCCCCCGCCCTTCAGCACGGCCGCGAATTCGGCGTGTTGCCTCGCCAGCTCGCTGTACTTGGCGTCGAGCAGCACATCGATGATCCGCCAGCCGTCCGCGAACTCTCTCAGCACGTAGTTGAGACCGACCGGCGGGTCCTTCGGCCGCACGATCCGGCTCTGGATCACGACCGCCTGGCGCGGGCCCGGGCCCTCGGCCACGACCTCGAAGCGCTCGCCGCTGTAGCCGTCGAAGCGCGCCGCGAAGGTCGCGATGCTCATCTCGGCGAACAGGCCGCTGATCCGCTCCTGCTCGGCCTTGCTGAGGTCATCCCAGCGGCGCCCGACCGCGATCCTGGTCATGAAGACGAAGTCGAAGCTGCGCCTGAGCACCGGCTCGAGCTCGCGGTAGCGGCCCTGGTAACCGAGCTCGGCGGCGTTGCGCATGGCTCCCAGCAGAGCGCCCTGCAAGGCCTCGACCACCGCCCGCGGGCCGTCGTCCGCCCGCGCCGGGCCGGATATCACGAGGATGGCGAGCAGCGCGCCACACAGACGCTTGATGAGCCGCACCCAGATGTGCTGTCTACCGGTCACCAACGCGAAACCTCTGCGAAAGCCCGACGTGATCACGTTTTGCCTGCGCCCGCAAGGTCGCCCCACGTGGCTGAACGGGGCCTGAGCGCTACCGCGCAGGGGGCGTTGGCGTGGACGGTCGACCGCATCGACGGTCGGGCGCGAGCGGTGGTCGCGGTCGCGCTCGTGCTGGCCGCGGCCGCGCTCGGCTATGCCGTCTCGCATCTGCGCATCGACACCAGCACGGACGACATGATCTCGGCCGAGGTTCCCTTCCGCCAGAACAACCTCGCCTTCCTGCGGGCGTTCCCCGAGTTCCGCAATCCGATCGTGGCGGTGATCGAAGGCACGACGCCCGAGCAGGGCGAGCAGGCGGCAGCGGCCCTGGCCCTGGCCCTGCGCGCCGACGCCCCGCATTTCGCCGCCGTCGAGGCCGACGCCAGCGACCCGTTCTTCGCCGAGCACGGCCTCTTGTACCTCGGGGTCGACGAGCTCGCCGAGCTGAGCGATCGCCTGGCGGCCGCCCAGCCCCTGCTCGCGGCGCTGGCCGAGGATCCGAGCCTGCGCGGGCTTGCGGCCTTCGTCGAGCTCGCGGTGGGCCAGCAGGGCGCGGGCAACGCCCTGCCGGCGGAGCTCGACCGGCTGCTCGGGTCCATGGCGGGCCCGATCGCGGCCCAGATGGCCGGCCGCCCGGGCGAGCTGTCCTGGCGCCAGGCGCTCGACGGCGCCGATCACAAGATGGCGCGGGGCCCTCAGCTGGTGCTGGTCGAGCCACGCTCCGATCCGGCCTCGTTCGGCGGGGCGGCGGCCGCGATCGAAGCCCTGCGCGCCCACGCCCGCGCGCTCGGCATCGATGCCGCGCATGGTCTGAGCCTCAATCTGACCGGCGAGGCCACGCTCAGCCAGGAGGAGCTGCAGAGCGTCCGCGCCGGCGCCACGCTCGCCGCTCTGCTCAGCACGGCGGCGGTGACCCTGCTCCTGGTCTGGGGCCTGCAATCGCTGCGCCTGATTGCCGCAACCCTGATCACGCTGGCCCTCGGGCTCGTCCTGACGGCCGGGTTCGCCGCCCTCACGATCGGTCGTCTCAATCTGATCTCGGTCACCTTCGCGGTGCTGTTCGTGGGCCTCGGGGTCGATTTCGGCATCCACCTGGCGCTGCGCTACCGCGAGGCGCTGGGTGCTGATGGCAGCCATCGCGCGGCGCTGCACGCGGCCGTCGCCGGCGTGGCCGGCCCGCTGTCGCTGAGCGCGCTATGCGCGGCGTTCGGCTTTCTCGCCTTCGCGCCGACCGCCTATCGCGGCCTCGCCGAGCTCGGCGTCATCTCGGCCGGCGGCATGGCGATCGCGTGGCTGGCAAGCCTGACGCTGTTGCCTGCCCTGCTCGATCTGATGCCGCTCGGCCGGGACCACCGGGCGCTCCCGAGGCCGCGCCTGCTGCCCGGCATCCAGCGCCATCCGCGCCTGGTGGTCGCGCTGGCGGCGCTGGGCGCGCTCGCCTCGATCGCCGCCGTACCCGAGGTCAGGTTCGATGCCAATCCGCTCAATCTCAATGACCCGAAGAGCGAATCGGTCCGCACCTACCGGGCGCTGGCGGCCGATCCTGCGACCTCGCCCGAGTTCGCCGACGTGCTCGCCGACAGCCTCGCAGCCGCGGACCGGACGGCGGCCGAGCTCGACCGCCTCCCGTCGGTCGACCACGCGCTCACGCTTTCGAGCTTCGTGCCCGAGGCTCAGGACGCCAAGCTCGAGCTGATCGATTCGCTGGCCTTGTACATCGGTCCGATCCTCGAGCCGGGTGCTGCGGCGGCGCCGCCGGATGCCGCCGCGCGCCGGGCGGCGCTCGAGCGCCTGATCGCGAGCGCCAAGGCGGCCGCGGCCGCCGGTCCCGGCGCCGGCCAGCTGAGCGCGGCCCTCGGGACTTTCGCAGGCGCCCGGCCGAGCGATGCCGCGCTCGCCGACCTCGAGCGCCGGCTGACCGGCACCTTGCCGGACCTGCTCGCTCGCCTGCGTCAGGCGCTGGCCGCGGGGCCGGTCACGCTCGCGGATCTCCCGGACAGCCTGCGCGCGCGCTGGCTGGGTCCGGACGGGCGCGCGCGCGTGCTCGTGCGCCCGGCCATGCCGTTGACCGACGACGCCAGGCTCGAGGAGTTCGCCCAGGCCGTGTTGAGCGTCGCCCCCCACGCGACCGGGATGCCGATCATCGTCACCCAGGCGGGCGAGGTGGTGATCGGCGCCTTCCAGGAGGCGTCCTGGCTGGCGCTCGGCACTGATCACCGTGCTGCTGGCCCTGGTGCTGCGCCGGCTGCGCGACATCCTGCTCGTGCTGGCGCCGCTCGGGCTGGCAGTGCTGCTGACCGCGGCGACCGCGGTGCTGCTCGGCCTGAGCCTGAATTTCGCCAATGTGATCGTGCTGCCGCTGCTGCTCGGGCTCGGCGTCAGCGGCGCCATCCACGTCGTCATGCGCTGGCGCGAGGAGCGGTTCTCCGAGACGGTTGCCGCGACCAGCACCCCGCGGGCGGTCCTGTTCAGCGCGCTGACCACGATCGCCTCGTTCGGCTCGCTCGCGGTCTCGGCGCACCGCGGCCTCGCGAGCATGGGGCTGCTGCTGACCATCGCGATCCTGTGGAGCCTGGTCAGCACGCTCGTGGTCCTGCCGAGCGCGCTTGCCCTGCTCAGCCGGCCGAAAGGGAGCAGAGCGCCATGAAGGTCGCGATGCTCGCGGCCGGCGTCGGCCTGCGGCTCGACCCGACCGGTCAGGCGCCCCCCAAGGCCCTGCTGCGGATCGGCGGCCGGAGCCTGCTCGAACGTCACCTCGAGATCCTCGCCCACTTCGGCCTCGACGACATCACGCTGGTGGTGGGCCACCAGGCCGGGGCGATCGCCGAGGCGCTGAGCGCGATCGGTGCCGGCGGGCGCGTGCAGACCGTCTTCAACCCCGACTACCGGAGCAGCAGCCTGCTCTCGCTGCGCATGCTGCGCGGGGTCTTCACGGCCGGCGAGCCCGTGCTCTACATGGACGCCGACGTGCTCTACGATCGGCGGCTGCTGGCGCGTCTGCTCGCGGCGGAGGAGCCGGACTGCCTCCTGATCGACGCCGCCGCCGCCGACAGCGAGGAGTCTCCTCAAGGTCTGCGTCGAGGCTGGGCCGGGTCGTCGGGTTCCACAAGCGGATCGAGGTCGCGAGCTACGACTATCGGGCGGAATGGGTGGGATTTGCCCGCTTCCGGGCGGCGAGCGCCGCCCGCCTCGCCGCCGCCATCGAGGGCTACGTGGCGAGCGGCCGGACCGGAGTGATCTACGAGGAGCCGATGCGCGACGTCATCCTCGCGGCCGCGGCCGGCCGCTTCGGCATCGTCGACAGCGGAGGCCTGCCCTGGGTCGAGATCGACTTTCCGGAGGACCTCGAGCGCGCCCGCGCCGACATCGAGCCGCGCCTGGTCGGATTGCCGGCGCCCCCCTGATGCCGCTGCTCGCTCCGATCGAGCCGCCCTGGGACGCGCGCGTGGCGCGCGCTCTGGTGCGGCCGCTGCGCCAGAGCGCCGTGACGCCGAACGCGATCACCACGCTGACCCTGCTGCTCGGCCTGCTCGCCGTCGGCCTGCTGACGGGGGCGGGTGCCGCGGCCAATCTCGGCGCGGCGCTCTTCATGCTCGCCTGCCTGCTCGATCATGCCGACGGCGAGCTGGCCCGGCTGACCGGTCGCACCAGCACTTTCGGCCACTACTACGATGCGGTCGCCGACGCCCTGGTCATGAGCGCCCTGTTCGTCGCCCTCGGGCTCGGCCAGGGCAAGGCGGGCCTGGGCCTGATCGCCGGCGGCGCGGTGGCGCTCACGGTGCTGCTCCGGCTCGAGCACGAGCGCCGGGCCGGCAAGGCGGCGGTCGCCCAGCCCAACCTCTTGGGCTTCGAGCCGCAGGACCTCTTGTACCTGGTCGGGCCGATGACCTGGCTGGGCGGCCTCGAGACCTTCCTGCAGCTGGCGGCGATCGGCGCCCCGCTCTATGCGCTGAGCGCGCTCTGGGGCCTGGGCGGCGATCTCCTGCACGCCGGCCGCCGGCCGTGACCACGCTGGTCACCGGCGCCACCGGCTTCATCGGCTCGGCCGTGGTCCGCGCCCTGCTGGCGAGCGGCCGGGCGGTCCGGGTCCTGGTGCGGCCGCACGGCCGTCTCGGCCAGGTCGCGAGCCTGCCGGTCGAGGCCGTGACCGGCGATCTCGAGGATCCGGCGAGCCTGCCGGCCGCGGTCGCCGGCTGCACGGCCCTCTTCCACGTGGCCGCCGACTACCGCCTCTTTGCGCCGGAGCCGGCCGCCATCTACCGGACCAACGTCGCCGGCACGCGCGCCCTGCTGGTCGCCGCCGCCGAGGCGGGCGTGGCCCGGATCGTCTACACCAGCAGCGTCGCCACGCTCGGGCTTTGCGCCGACGGCAGCCCCGCCGACGAGACCACGCCTGCGACCCTGGCCGACATGGTGGGCCACTACAAGCGTTCTAAATACCTGGCCGAGCAGGCGGTCCGGGAGCTGATCCTGGAGCAGGGGCTGCCGGCGGTGATCGTCAATCCGTCGGCGCCGATCGGGCCGGGGGATGCGCGCCCGACCCCGACCGGGCGGATGGTCCTGGCGGCCGCCCGCGGCCGCATGCCGGCCTATGTCGACACCGGCTTGAACGTGGTCCATGTCGACGACGTCGCGAGCGGCCATCTGCTCGCGTTCGAGCGCGGCCAGATCGGCGAGCGCTACATCCTGGGCGGCCGCAACTGCACGCTGCGCGAGATTCTGGCCATGATCGCCCGCCTGGTCGGGCGCCGGCCGCCGCGGCTGCGTCTGCCGGCGGCCGCCCTGCTGCCGGTCGCCGCCCTGGCCGAGGTCGCGGCGCGCCTGCGCCGCGCCGGCGAGCCCCTGGTGACCATCGAGGGCGTGCGCCTGGCGAGGAAGCCGATGTTCTTCAGCTCCGCCAAGGCCGAGCGCGAGCTCGGCTACCGCTCGCGGCCCGTCGAGGCGGCGCTCGCCGATGCGCTCGCCTGGTACCGCAGCCACGGTGAGCTGCGCTGACCCGCGTCCGACCGCTGATCTTCCTTGCCTGGCTGTTCGGCTTCGGCCTGATCATCGCGCTCGTGCTCAGCCGCGGCACGGCCGCGATCATGGCCGCGCTGGCGGCCGTCGGCTGGAGCGCGCTCGTGCTCGGCCTTGCCTATCTCCTGACCCTGCTGGCCGACACGCTCGGCTGGCGGGCCCTGCTCCGCGGGTCCAAGCAGCCGGGTCTGCGCTCGCTCCTGGTCAAGCGTTGGATCGCGACTTCGGTCAACAGCCTGCTGCCGGTCGCGCAGGTCGGCGGCGACTTCGTCCGCGCCCGCCTGCTGGCGCAGGACGGCACGCCCGGGCCCACCGCCGGCGCCAGCGTCGTGGTCGATGCGACCGCCGGTCTCGTGACCCAGCTCGCCTTCGCGCTGCTGGGCGTGGTCCTGTTGCTGGGCCGGCTCGGCCGCGCGAGCGAGCTGGCGCCGCTGGCCGCCGGGCTGGTGCTGTTCGCTCTGTTGCTGCTGGGCTTTGCCGCCGTGCAGCGCCGCGGCCTGTTCTCGCTGCTGGTGCGGCCGCTGCGCAGGCTCACCGGCACGCCCGCCTGGCAAAGCCTGGTCGGCAGTGCTGCCGCCCTCGATGCCGAGATCAGAGCCCGCTATCACGACCGGCGGGCGCTCGCCCGCTGCGCCGCCTGGCGCTGGCTCGCCTGGCTCGCGGGGGGCGTCGAGCTCTGGCTGGCATTCATCGTCCTCGGCCGGCCGGTCGAGCTGACCGAGGCGATCATCCTCGAGAGCCTGGGCCAGGTCGCACGCAGTGCCGGCTTCGTGGTCCCGGGCGGCCTCGGGCTGCAGGAAAGCGGCATCCTCGCGGCCGGGATCTGGCTCGGCCTGCCCCCCGAGATCGTGCTCGCGGCGGCGCTGCTGAAACGCGCGCGCGAGGTCGCGTTCGGTCTGCCGGCCCTGATCGTCTGGGCCGGCCTCGAGCGCCCCGGCCGCCACGCCCGGCTCGCCGGCCAGGAACGCCTGTCGCGAGCCGGACCCTGACAGCACTCGACGGCCGTAGAGCGCGAGGACGCCTGCAACCTTGGCTGCTGCGGCGACAAGTCACAAAGAGGGGTGGCGATTCGCCCCGTGCGATTTGGCCTTTGAGCTGCAAGACTTGCGGTGACCGGCGCCACTCGACTTGGCGAAACGCAGGCTGTGGCCGCGGCGCCACAGTTGGCCGGTCAGCGACTTTTCGAAACTGTAGATTGTCCTTTCGCCGTGTGATCAACCTCTTAGAGTGAATGGGCTGGAAATCATCGGGGCTCGGCGAAGCTCCGGGGGGAGGAGACGGCGCATGGCCGGCACCGCGCTGCGTGTCGTTCTTGCCCAGCCTCGAGGCTTTTGTGCCGGCGTCGAGCGGGCGATCGAGATCGTGGAGCGGGCGTTGCGCCGCTTCGGTCCTCCGGTCTACGTCCGCCACGAGATCGTGCACAACCAGCACGTGGTGGCGACGCTCAGGAGCAAGGGTGCCCGGTTCGTGGACGAGGTCGACGAGATCCCGGAGGGGGCGGTCGCGGTGTTCAGCGCGCACGGGGTCGCGGAGGCGGTCGAGCTCGCGGCGCGCGCCCGCCGCCTCGAGGTGATCGATGCCGCCTGCCCGCTCGTGACCAAGGTCCACAAGGAGGGCCAGCGCTACGCCGCCAAGGGCTACGAGGTGATCCTGATCGGCCACGCCGGTCACCCCGAGGTCGAGGGCACGATGGGCCGCATCAAGGGCCGCGTGCATCTGATCTCCGAGCCCCACGAGGTCGCCGGGCTCGAGCCCGCCGACCCCGGGAAGCTCGCCTTCGTCACCCAGACCACGCTCAGCGTCGACGACACCCGCGAGGTGATCGACGCGCTCCGCCGGCGCTTTCCGGCCATCGTCGGGCCCGACACCCGCGACATCTGCTATGCGACCCAGAACCGGCAGACGGCCGTGCGCGCGCTCGCCCGCGAGGTCGACCTGATCCTCGTGGTCGGCGCCCAGAACAGCTCGAATTCCAACCGCCTGCGCGAGATCGGGGTCGCTTCCGGCCGGCCGTCCTACCTGATCGACCGCGCCGAAAGCCTCGATCTCGCCTGGCTGAACGGCGCGCGCGCGGTCGGCATCACCGCCGGCGCCTCCGCCCCTGAGCTTTTGGTGCAACAGTTGGTTGACCGACTTGCGGCATATTACCAGGTGAGCGTCGAGACGCTTGCCGGGATCGAGGAGAACGTCCATTTCCGGTTGCCGTCGGAGCTCGCCGAGCCGGCGGCCAGCGCGCCTGCCGAATAACTGCCCGGAGCGATCATGGGAATCCCTCTACGCCAGCAGGTCACGGTCGGAGCCTACGTCCTCAAGCAGCGCCTGCTCGGGCGCGACAAATACCCCCTGGTACTGATGCTCGAGCCCTTGTTCCGGTGCAACCTGGCCTGCGCCGGCTGCGGCAAGATCGACTATCCGGCGCCGATCCTGAACCGCCGGCTCTCGGTCGCGGAATGCCTTGCGGCGGCCGACGAATGCGGCGCCCCGGTCGTCTCGATCCCGGGCGGTGAACCTCTGATTCACAAAGACATAGCAGAGATCGTTGAGGGTCTGGTCGAGCGCCGTAAGTTCGTCTATTTGTGCACCAACGCGCTGCTGGTGGACAAGAAGATCGACCTGTTCCGGCCGAGCCCCTATCTCACGTTCTCGATCCACCTCGACGGCCTCAAGGCGCACCACGACCGCTCGGTCTGCCAGGCGGGCGTGTTCGACCGCGCGGTCGCGGCGATCCGGCTGCTGCGCGGCCGCGGCTTCCGGGTCAACGTCAACGCCACGCTGTTCGATGGCGTGGCGCCGGACGAGGTCGCGGCGTTCTTCGACTACGTGACGGGCGAGCTCGACGTCGAGGGGATCACGGTCTCGCCGGGCTATGCCTACGAGCGGGCGCCCGACCAGCAGCATTTCCTCAACCGGCAGAAGACCAAGCAGCTGTTCCGCGACATCTTCCGCCGCGGCCGCGGCAAGCGCTGGCGGCTCAGCCACTCCTCGCTCTACCTCGACTTTTTGGCCGGCAATCAGGAATACCGCTGCACGCCCTGGGGCAATCCGACCCGCAACATCTTCGGCTGGCAGCGGCCCTGCTACCTGCTCGGCGAGGGCTACGCCAGCTCCTTCAAGGAGCTGATGGAGACGACCGAATGGGACCGCTACGGCACCGGCAACTATGAGAAATGCGCCAACTGCATGGCGCATTGCGGCTACGAGGCGACCGCCGTCACCGATGCGGTCAGGCACCCGCTCAAGGCCTTGCGGGTGGCGTCGCGGCCGATCGCGACCGAGCGGCCGATGGCGCCCGAGATCCCGCTCGCGCAGCAGCGGCCGGCGGAGTACGTCTTCGAGCACATCGTCAAGTCCGAGGTCGATAGAGCGCCGCCCAAATCCGAACGCCAGGCCGGCAAGCGCAGCCACGCGGCCTAGCCGGGCGCTCCGGCCGGGCGCGGACGGTCGGACGGGTCGCAAAGCCGGCTGCCGGCGCGGCGGGCGACCTCGCCCAGCGTGCCGAGCGCGCGCCGGGTCTGGAGGCCCAGTCGGATCAGCATCGCGAGCTCCCGCGGCCGGGCGATGACGCCGATCAGCGCCCTGGGCCGGATCTGGCCTTCCGGTCCGAGAAAACCGGCGGCTGCGGCCGGCAGCGCCTGGCCGGCGGCATCGCTGATCGCGCGGACCACGATGAAGGGCTTGCGGGCGGCGCTCGCCAGCGCGGCGACGGCGTGGCTCTCCATGTCGGCGGCGAGCGCGCCGGTCGCCGCGAACAACGCCTGCTTCCGCGCGGGGTCGGCCAGCAGGTGATCGGTGCCGGCGACCGGCCCCACCCGGCAGGTCATGGCCGCTTCGCTCAGCGCCACGGCCAGGCCGGCGCGCCAGGCGGTATCGGTCACGAGCTGGCCGCAGTCCGGCACGACCACGGCATCGGCCAGGACCAGGTCACCGGGCCGAAGATCCGGGGCGAGGCCGGCCGCGAGGCCGAAGCTCACGAGCCCCGCCGCACCTTCGGCGAGCAGCCGCGCGGCCTCGGCCCGCGCCCGCCCGGGGCGCGCGCCGCTGCACGCGACCTGCACCCCGAGCCCGCTCAGGCAGCGGGCCTCCGCGCGCAGGCCGGTGATCACCCCGATCACGAGGGTCGCTCCGGTTGTCCGGGTGTCTGGCGTCCACGCCGCAAGATTGCTAGCCTCTGCCGCCCGAGCGCGTCCCAAAGGAAAAACCCGGCCATGCGCCTGCTCGCGTCCGAGAACGGTTTCGTCCACGTCTGCGGCCACCGCGGCCACAGCAGCGGCGCGCCCGAGAATACGCTGGCGGCGCTGCGGGCGGCCAAGGCGGCCGGCGCCACGACCGCCGAGATCGACCTCGTGCTGACCCAAGACGATGAGATCGTGCTCGCCCACGACCTCACCCTCGACCGCACGACGGACGGCCAGGGCCTGATCGCGGCCCGGACCGCGGCCGAGATCAGGGCCCTCGATGCCGGCAGCTGGTTCGGCCCCGAGTTCGCGGGCGAACGCATGCCGAGCTTGCCCGAGGTGATCGACTTCGCCAAGTCCGAGACGCTGGGCCTCGTGGTCGAGATCAAGGAGCGCTTCCGGGTCGAGCGCCTGATCGAGCGCCTGGCGGAGCTGCTCGAGACGACCGGCGCCCGCGACGAGGCCCTCCTGATCTCCTTCGACCACGTCGATCTGCGGCGCGCCAAGGAGCGGATTCCGCGCCTTAGGATCGAGGGCATCACCCATTGCCGGCACGCCGATCCGGTCGCGGTCGCGCGCGCGGCGCGCCTGGATTCGCTCTCGATCGAGCTCGAGCGCTTCCACCCCGACGACGCGCGCGCCCTGCACGGCGCCGGGATCGCGATCCGCTGCCACCTGCCGCCGCCGGCCGAGATCGCGCAGGCCCAACGCTACGGCATCGACCCCCTTCCGAGCTTGCGCGAATGGCTCGCGGCCGGACTGATCGATTCGGTCTCGGGCGACGACGTGAGCTTCCTCGCCGACCTGGTCGCGAGCGCCCCCCTCAGCGGGTGACGCCCGGATCGGCCCTACCGCTCGATCTGATAGAAGACGATGCCGATGTCGCCGCCGGTCTCAGCCGGCGACCAGACCTCGACCTCGAACCTCCGCCCCGGGAACTGCGCTCCGAGCCGACAGCGCCACATCTGCGCGACCCGCGTCAAGAGCACCTCCGCCTGGTCGTCATCGATCTCGGCCAGCCCGTTGCCGAACAGATCCGAGAACTCCCTGAGATTGAAGCGCTTTTCGGTCTCGGCAGTTCCCCGTTCGCGCACGCTCGCGCGCAGCCGCGCCAAGCCGTCCTCGTCCTCGACGCTCGCACGCAGCAGGACCGCGCCGTCGACCTCCAGCAGCTCCGGCCAGAAAAGCACCGAATACAGCAAGGCGTCCGCTGGCGCGCCGGCGGCGTAAATAAAGTCCAGAGCCGTGAAATTCATCGCATCCTGATCGGGGAAACGCCGCCGGAGCGTCGCCAGCAGAGCGTTCTCGTCGAGCCCGGCCGGATCATCTGTAGCCGGCCGGCAGCTCGTCCGGCCGCGGGCGGCGCGCCCGCGCCGGTCGGGCACCGGGGCCTTTGCCGGGTCCGGGTTCCAGGATGAAGGGGGGATCCGCTTCGCCATGGGGCCGGCCCTCTCCACGGAAGCGCCTGGTCGGGCGACCGAGCGCATCGAACTCAGTATAGCCCGTGACGCGGCCCGTGCGAACCTCGCGCTTGAACATCGTGTGGGGACCGGACGCTTCCGGATGCGGCCGCAGGAGGTTCCTGCCGCGGTGCCGTTCGCGCGGCTCCGCCGATGCTCTCACATACCCCAGGCGACCCGGCGGTCGTTCTGGCGCATCAGGTTGCGGTAACGGGCGAGCGCCCAAAGCGGGAAGTAGGCGCTGTAGCCGTGGTAGTGGAGATAGAAGACGCGCGGGAAACCGACCGCGTTGTACAGCTCCTCGTCCCACTTCGCGCCCTGGCGCGGGGCCCGCTGGAGATAGGCGATGCCGCGCGCGACCGCCTCGCTGGATGCCTCGCCGGCCGCCATCAGGCCGAGCAGCGCCCAGGCCGTCTGCGACGGCGTGCTCGGGACCGGCTCGGCCCGGCGCTCCGGCCAGTAGCTGGCGCAGCTCTCGCCCCAGCCGCCGTCCGCCTGCTGGCGCGCCTTCACCCAGGCGACCGCGCGGCGCACGTAGGTAGCACTCATGGTCTCGCCCGCGGCGTTGAGCGCCACCAGCACCGACCAGGTGCCGTAGATGTAGTTGGTGCCCCAGCGGCCGAACCAGGAGCCGTCGGGTTCCTGCTCGCGCTTCAGATAGGCGAGTGCCCCAGCCAGCGCCGGGTGGCTGCGGTCGTAGCCCTGCTGAGCGAGCATGCTGATGCAGCGCGCCGTCAGATCCGCGGTCGGCGGGTCGAGCAGGGCGCCGTGATCGGCGAACGGGATGTTGTTGAGGTGGTCGTGGGTGTTGTCGGCATCGAACGAGCCCCAGCCGCCGTCGCGGCTCTGCAGGCCGAGCACCCATTCGGTGCCGCGCGCGATCGCGTTCCGGTAGCGCTCCGGATCGGCCCGGTGCAGCGCGCAGACGATCACCGCGGTGTCGTCGACGTCGGGGTAGAAATCGTTGCGGTACTCGAACGGCCAGCCGCCCGGCCTGACGTGCGGCCGGGTGCTCGCCCAGTCGCCGGCGACGTCCAGGATCTGCCGCGCGGCGACCCAGTCGAGCGCGCGGCGCAGGCTCTGCGCGGCGGCGCCGTCGGCCGCGATCGCGTCCGCCTCCATCAGGGCGTGGCAGGCGAGCGCCGTGTCCCAGAGCGGCGACAGGCAGGGCTGGCAATAGGCGAGCTCGCGGCGCTCGACCAGGAGCTTCCTCACCGCCCGCTTGGCGATCAGAAGGTCCGGATGGTCCTTGGCATAGCCGAGGGTCGCGAACGCCATCACGCTGTTGGCGATCGCCGGGAAGATCGCGCCGAGCCCGTCCTCGCCGTTCAGGCGCAAGGTGATGAAATCGACGGCGCGCCGGATCGCGCGCGCGCGGCGCCGCCTCGAGAGACGCGGCTCGGCCAGGCGCAGGCCGCCATCGACCGCGAGGAAGAGGTGGCCCCAGCCCGAGCCGGTCGAGCTCGTGATGTAGTGCCGCTCGGCGGCGGGCGGCGTCACGAACAGCTCCTCGATCCCGATGCCGCGCGGGTTCTTCGCCCGCGGCTTGAGCGCCATCAGGATCAGCAGCGGCACGATCACGGTCCGCGACCAGTAGGACACCTTGTCGAGGTGAAACGGGAACCAGCGCGGCAGGAGCATGATCTCGACCGGCATCACCGGCACCGCCCGCCAGGGCACCTGGCCGAACAGCGCGAGCGTGATCCGGGTGAACACGTTGCAGCGCCCGGCGCCGCCCTGGGCCAGGATGGCCGCGCGCGCGCGGCGCATGTGCGCCGCCTCGGGATCGTCGCCGAGCAGCTTGAGGGCGTAGTAGGCCTTGACGCTCGCGCTGATGTCGAGCTCGCCGCCGGCATAGAGCGGCCAGCCGCCGTGGTCGGCCTGGCGGGCGCGCAGGTAGACGCCGATCTTCTGCTCGAGCGGCGGGTCGACCTCGTCCAGGAAGTGCTCGAGCAGGATGTACTCGGCCGGGATCGTGGCATCGGCCTCGAGCTCGAACAGCCAATGGCCATCGGCGCGCTGCAGTTGTGCCAGTCCCTGCCGGGCCTGCGCGATCACGGCGTCCAGATCTGCGCCCGGCAGCTCGCCCCAATCACCCGCGCTCGACTGGTCAGCCGAGCGCCAACGCTCGGCGACGGCCTCGCTCAGGCCGGTCTGCTGAGGCATCTCCACCATTCTTCACCTTGGTTAACGCCCAACTCGCTGCCGCAATAGGCACAAAAGCGGCTGCTAAACAAGGCAGCTCGATGTCACACTTGAATGTCGCGCTGTCCGCGCGCGTGGCGCCCGCGCCGCGGCCGGATTGACGGCCGACTTTGGGGACCGACATGTTAGAGACCTCGAGGAGCCAAAGATGAACCCTGCGCGCCCGGCCGCCCCGACCCACCTTTTGGACCCGCCGTGACGCCCGTTACCGCCACCCGCGAGCTCGCCGCGCGCATCCCGGACGGCGCCAGCCTGGCGCTGGCGCCCGACTATTCGGGCTGCGCGCTCGCGGTCGTGCGCGCCCTGATCCGCAGGCGGGCCCGCGATCTACATCTGATCGGCGTGCCGCAGCTCGGCTTCCAGGCCGACCTTCTGATCGGCGCCGGCTGCGTCGCGAGCATCGACGCGGCGGCCGTGACGCTCGGCGAGCAGGGGCCGGCGCCGCGCTTTGTGGCGGCCGTCAAGGCCGGCCGGATCGAGCTCCGGGATTCCACCTGTCCGGTGCTGCATGCGGGCCTGCAGGCCGCCGAGAAGGGCGTGCCCTTCCTGCCGCTGCGCGGCATCCTGGGCTCCGACCTGGTCCGCCACCGGCCGGACTGGCGGGTGATCGACAACCCGTTCCGCGATCCCGCAGGCACCGACGATCCGATCCTGCTGGTGCCGGCGATCCGGCCCGACGTCGCGCTGTTCCATGGCGCCCGCGCCGATTCTGCCGGCAACGTCTGGATCGGCGTCCGGCGCGAGCTGATGACCATGGCGCATGCCGCGCGCACCACGCTCGCGACGGTCGAGGAGATCGCAGCGGGCGATCTGCTGGCCGATGATCTGAACGCCGCCGGCACGATCCCCTCGCTCTACGTCAACGCGATCGCGAGCGCGCGCGAGGGTGCCTGGCCGGTGGGTCTGCGCGGCGCCTACCCGCCCGACCTCGAGCACCTGCGGCTCTATGCCGAGATGGCGGCGACCGCGCCGGGGTTCGAGCGCTATCTCGAGCGCTTCGTGCTGCAGCCCGCCGCCGCCGAATGACGGACTGGCGCCCGCAGGAGCTGCTGATCGACGTCCTCGCCTCGATGCTGGAGGGGCTCGCGCATGTCGCGGTCGGCGCCGGCTCGCCGATCCCGGGGGCGGCAGCGCTGCTCGCGCGCGAGCGCTCCGGCGGCAGACTCCGGGTCTCGGTGCTCGGCAGCGAGCGCCACAACCCGTTCACCGACGGCGCCCGGGAGCTGTTCGACTGCGCCGCACAAGGGCGGATCGACGCCTTCTTCCTGGGCGGCGGCGAGATCGACGGCGAGGCCAACATCAACCTCGTCGGGGTCGGCGGCTACCCAACGAGCAGGGTGCGCTGGCCGGGCTCGTTCGGCTCGGCCTATCTCTACTTCCTGGTGCCGCGGGTGATCCTGTTCCGGGAGGAGCACACCAGGCGCGTGCTGGTGCCCAAAGTCGAGTTCGTGAGCGCGCCCGGCACGAGCCCCGCCAACGTCCATCGCCCGGGCGGGCCCTACGCGCTCGTGACCGGCCGCGCGGTCTTCGGCTTCGAGCGCGCGCGGGCCTGCTTTGTGCTGTGGAGCGTGCACCCGGGGCAGACCCTGGCCGATGTCCGGGACAACACCGGCTTCGCGTTCGATGTTGCGGGCGACGTCGCCCGGACGCCCGTGCCCACGTCCGAGACGCTGGCCCTGATCCGCGGCCCGGTCGGCCGCGCGATCGCGCAGACCTACCCGGGCTTCGCGGCGGCGGTGCTCGCGATTGCGGCCGGCCGATGATCGAGAGCGACTCGGAAGCCCGAGCGATCGTGGCGCGCGCGATCGACCGTTACATCCGGGCCCGGCACGCCCGCGTCGCAGCCTTCGTCGATGCCAATTACAGCCTGCCCGGCGCGCTTCGCCTGCACCGGCTGGCGCTAGGTCCCGACCTGCTGCGGGCACCGGCCAACGTCGCGTTGCTGCCGGCCTATCTCGGCATGCAGCTCGGCGCCGCCCTGCTGCAGCGCCTCGGCGCCCGGCGCGCGGCGCGCCGGCTCGGAGGGCTGAAGCCGTTTTTCGAGACCGACGTGGCGCGCGAGCTGACCTTTCGCATCCATCGCGACCTGCTCGAGCTGCCCTACGACGATGATGGCCGGCGGAGCGGGCGCGACGCGCTTGCCGAGGCGATCCTCGAGGACCCGCGGCTCGCGGAGCCCCTGGCGGCGCTGCAACCGGGCGGCTCCCAGGCGCAGGCGCGGGTGCGGGCGATGCTGCAGACCTACGCCGGCGCCCGTCATGCCGCGGCCGACCTGCTCAACAATGCGCTGCTGGCCACGACC
Organism: uncultured Alphaproteobacteria bacterium; assembly: GCA_963798075.1. Taxonomy (GTDB): domain Bacteria; phylum Pseudomonadota; class Alphaproteobacteria; order Geminicoccales; family Geminicoccaceae; genus DATAOG01. The sequence goes on from CAWCRU010000033.1 coordinate 127,947, forward strand.
GGCGCCGCCTTGTTCCAGAAGCTGACGCCCGGCACCTTCTCGCTCGGGCCGGTGCTGGCTGGCGCGCTCGCGCATCAGGCCGCGATCGCGAGCTTCCCGCTCGGCGCCGGCCTCGGCAGCCTCTGGTATGCCTGGTTCCCGGCCCAGCCCTCGGCCGGCCTGCTGCTCGGCACGACCGGCGGGCTGATGCTCTTGACCGCGCTCAGCGCGGGCCTTGCGGGCGTGGTCGCAGATCCGCTCCTTCGCGCGCTCGGCCTGCACGGCCGCCGCCTGCACCGGCTGATCGAGGCGCTCGGCCGCGAGCTTGGCGGCGAGAACGAAGTCGCCTTCCGGGTCCGCGACCACTACGTCGCCCGGATCTTCGATGTCGTCGACCTCGGCCGCGCCGCCGCGCGGGCGCTCGCGGGCTGAGCGCGCCCGAAGCGATGGACCGCAGACCGCCCCGTGCTAGGATGACGGCCGCCGCAAAGACGGAGACGGTCATGGCCACCAGCGTCAAGAACCGGATCGGCTACGAGGAGGATCTCTACGCCTGGAGCCTGGAACAGGCCGCGCTGCTGCGCGCGCGCCGGACCGAAGGGCTGGACTGGGAGAACCTGGCGGGGGAGATCGAGTGGATGGTCGGACGCGACCAGCGTGAACTGAAGAATCGCCTTAAGGTCATTCTCCTTCATCTCCTGAAATGGCAGGCGCAGCCAGCAAGGCGTGGAGCAAGCTGGCGAAAGAGCCTGCGCACCCAGCGCGGGCACATCCGGGATCTGCTGCGGCAGAGCCCGAGCCTGCGTCGCCAGGTCCCGGAGCTGATTTTGGAGGCCTACTCCGACGCGGTGAAGGATGCGGTCGACGAGACCGGGCTGCCGCAGGATCGCTTTCCGCGGGATTGCCCCTACGCGGAGGGCGACGTGCTGGCCGAGGGTTATCTGCCCGATGCCGCGATCTAGGTCCGGGTGACCCCGGGCATGACCGCAGGGGCCCTCGACGGGCTGCTCGTGCTCGACCTGACGCGGGTGCTGGGCGGGCCGTATTGCACCCAGATCCTGGGCGATCACGGCGCCGAGGTCGTCAAGATCGAGCCGCCGCAGGGCGACGAGGTGCGCGACTGGGGGCCGCCGTTCGACGAGGCGCACGACGCGTCCTACTTCATCGGCGTCAACCGCAACAAGCGCTCGCTCGGCCTCGATCTCGCAAGATCCGAGGGCCGCGACGTGCTGCTGCGGCTGCTCGAGCGCGCCGACGTTCTGATCGAGAACTACAAGCCCGGCGCCATGGAGAAATGGGGCCTCGGTTACGAGGACGTGCTGCGCGAGCGCTTCCCGCGCTTGATCCACTGCCGGATCAGCGGTTTCGGGGGCGACGGCCCGCTGGGCGGGCTGCCCGGCTACGACGCGGTGATCCAGGCCATGGTCGGCATGTTCTCGATCAACGGCATCGCCGACCAGACCCGGATCGGCATCCCCTTGGTCGACCTCGGCGCCGGCCTCTACGCCGCGATCGGCGTATTGATGGCGCTCGTCGAGCGGGCGCGCTCGGGTAAGGGCCAGTTCCTCGACATGACCCTCTACGATGCCGGCATCGCGCTGATGCACCCCCACATCCCGAACTATCTGTTGTCCGGAAAGCTGCCGGGGCTGACCGGCAATGCGCATCCGAACATCAGCCCCTACGACAAGTTCGCGACCGGCACGGTCGAGGTGTTCCTCGCGATCGGCAACGACCGCGCGTTCGCGCGCCTGTGCACCGAGCTCGGCGCGCCGGAGCTGGCGCAGGACCCGCGCTTTCGCAGCAACCGCGATCGGGTCGCCAACCGCCCCGCCCTGACCGCGCGGCTGACCGGGCTGCTCGCGGGCCGGGATGGCGAGGCGCTCTGCCAGCGCCTGCTCGCGGCCGGCGTGCCGGCCGGCCCGGTGCGCGACGTCGCCGAGGTCTGGGCGGACGCCCACACCCGGCATCGCGGCATGGCGGTCGAGCGGGAGGGCTACCGGAACGCCGGCCTGCCGATCAAGCTGTCCCGGACCCCCGGCGGGGTCGCCCGCAGGCCGCCCCGCTTCGGCGAGCACGGCCGCGAGGTGCTCGCGCAATTCGGCTTCGGCGAGGCCGAGATCGAGGATCTCCTCGCGGCCGGCGTGGTCCTCGAGCGGCGTCGCCGCTGAGGTCAGCCGCGGCCGACGAACGGCATCTTGGTCGCCATCACGGTCAGGAACTGGATGTTGGCATCCGGCGGCAGGCTCGCCATGTGCGCGACCGCGCGCGCCACGTGCTCGACATCCATGAGCGGCTCGACCTTGATCGAGCCGTCGGCCTGCGGCACGCCGTCCTTCATGCGCGCCGCCATCTCGGTGAAGGCGTTGCCGACGTCGATCTGGCCGCAGGCGATGTCGTATTTGCGGCCATCGAGCGAGGTCGACTTGGTGAGGCCGCCGATCGCGTGCTTGGCCGAGGTGTAGGGCGCCGAATTGGGCCTCGGCGCATAGGCCGAGATCGAGCCGTTGTTGATGATCCGGCCGCCCATCGGCTTTTGGTCCTTCATGATCCTGATCGCCTCCTGGGTGCACAGGAACGAGCCGGTCAGGATGGTATCGATCACCGCCTTCCACTTCTCGAACGGCAGGTCCTCGAGCGGCACCGCGGGCGCGCCGACGCCCGCGTTGTTGAAGAGCAGGTCGAGGCGGCCGAACGTCTCTTTGGCCTTCGCGAACAGCGCCTTGACGGAGGCGGGGTCGGTCACGTCGGTCGCCACCGCCAGCGCCTGCCGGCCGCGGCCCTTGATCTGCTCTGCGACCGCGTCCAGCGGCTCCTGGCGCCGGCCGCCGAGGACGACGTCGAAGCCATCTCCGGCCAGCGCCAGCGCCGACGCCTTGCCGATCCCCGAGCCCGCGCCCGTGACCAGAGCGACCTTAGCCATGCGACCACCCTCCCTTGCTGCCTGGCGCCTCCTCCATAGCGGCTTCGGCGCCGTTTGCCTACGGCCGGGGTGGGTCACGGCCAGATCAAACTGAGCCAGCAGTCTTCGGTCTGCCGCCCCTGTCCGATCATGCCGTCCGGCTTGCCGCCAGCAAGGCGCGGTGGCCGGGGAGATACCAGGCGAGCGCCAGCAGCTGGAGGGCGAAGAAGGCGCCGAAGCCCACCTGGTAGCCGCGCGCACTGTAGGCCTCGGCGGTCGTGGGAAAGAGGTCGATGAGCGCGCCGATTCCATATTGGGCGCCGAAGGCGGCAAGGAAGGTCACGAGGTTGATCGCGGTGTTGGCACGGCCCGAGAGCGCGGCGCCATAGTGGGAGGCGAGCCAGGGATAGCCCAGGATCGCGGCCTGGCCGGTCATGCCGAACAAGGTCCAGATCGGCAGGCTGAGCCGGGTCCACTGCAGCAGGATCGCAAGCTCGGCCAGGAAGAAGAGGACGAGGAAAGCGAGCATCACGCTCAAGAGATCGACGCCGCGGCGGCCGAGCCGGTCGGCGACCGCCCCGATCGAGATGATGCCGATCAAAAAGCCGATCGCCATCGCCATGAGCCGGTTGGCGACCCCGATGCGGTCGAGGCCGGCGACGTCGCGCAGCCAAGGCCCGGCCCAAAGGGTCTGGATCGCGATGTGGGTGCCCGCGGTCGTGGCCATCAGCGGCGCGAGCCGCCAGAAGACCGCATCGCGCCCGATCCGGAGCAGGCCGGCGAGCTGGAGCCTGAAGGCCTCGCTGCGGCCGGCGGCGCCGCGCTCGGGCACGACCACGAGGACCAGGGCCGCGACCGCGAGCGTGATCGGCGGCGAGCCCGGCGAACACCGCGCGCCAGCCGACCGCCTCGACCGCAAGCTCGGTGGGCACGGTCGCGACCAGCGTGCCGAGCGCGCCGAACGACATCACAGAGGCGTTGGCGAGCGCCCGGCGCGGCTCCGGCAGCCAGAGCACGATCGCCTTGAAGCCGCTCATCAGGCCGCCCGCGAAGCCGAGGCCGATCAGCGCCCGGGCAATGGTCAGGATCAGGAGGTCCTGGCCGATCGCGAACAGCAGCGCGCCGGCGGCCGCGGTCGTGAGCAGCACCGCCTGCACCCGGCGCGGGCCGAAGCGGTCGAGCAGCAGGCCGAGCGGCAATTGGAACAGCGCGAAGGCGAGCAGATAGGCCGAGGTCAAAAGCCCGAGCCCGGTCGCGCCGAGGCCGATGTCGGCGACCAGGCGGGGGCCGACCACGGCGTTCACCGACCGGAACAGGTAGGACAGGAAATAGCCCGCGGCGAACGGCGCCAGGACGGTCAGGGCGATGCGCGCCGTGGCAGGCGGTTGCGACGCGGCAGCGGGTTCAAGCCCCGCGGTCGCCGATCTCACCCGCGCTGGCATCGGACCGGCGGGGCAAGTGCTGCCGGGCTCACGGCCACCAGTCGCCGATGATCTGGTCGACATTGTAGGGGCAGGTCGGCCGGAAGGGCCGCGGCCGCGATGTCCTCGCCGTGCACGCGCAGCCGACGCTCGGCGGTACGACGCGCGATCGCGTAGACGCGCGGCAGCTCGTCCTGGAGGATCTGGCGCAGGCGCGGCGTGAGGTCGTACTCGAGCCGGTTACGGTGCTCGAGGACCGAATCGACCCAGCCGGCGCGCGGGTCGGTTGCCGGGCTGTGCTGCAGCTTGAGCAGATGCTCGATCACCACGGTCGCGTTGCTGAGCACGGCGCTCTTCTTCGAGTCGCCCAAGCCCTCCACCTCCTCGATCAGGTTGTCGAGATCGAGCGCCTCGAACCGGCGCTGGCGCAGCAGGTCGGCCTGGACCTCGGTCCAGACGTAGAAGTCCTGGTCGTAGATCGATTTCGCCTCGGGCTTGATCCGGGTCGCCATGGCCATGGTCCGCCGCGGTTTCACATCAAGGGCATTCTAGCACGTCCGCGCGGCCGCAGTTGCGCTGGCCGCGGCCCTGCGTCATCACGTCACCTTGCCGATATAGGGGAGATGTCGGAACTGCTCGGCGTAGTCGATGCCGTAGCCGACCACGAACACGTCCTCGATCTCGAAGCCGATGAAGTCGACCGGGCTTTCGACCTTGCGCCGGGAGGGCTTATCGAGCAGCGCGCAGGTCCAGACCGCCGACGCGTTGCGGCCGAGCAGCAGGCGGCGGCCATAGGCCATCGAGAGGCCGGTATCGACGATGTCGTCGACCAGCAGCACGGGCCTCGCCTCGAAGTCGCGCGGGGCGTCGCCGAGCAGCAGGACCTCGCCCGAGCTCTCCTTGGACTGGCCGTAGCTCGCAAGCCGCATGAACTCGATCCGCGGTTCGGCGCCTGCCCGGCTCAGCGCGCGCGCGAGATCGGCCAGGAACACGAAGCTGCCCTTGAGGACGCCCACGATCACGAGATCGGGGCCGATCGCCGCCACGATGGCGGCGGCCAGCGTCTCGATCCGGGCGGCGATCTCGGCCTCGCCGAACAGTTGGTCGACCGGCGCTCTGCTCACGGCTGTCTCCCCGCCCGCCTCGACCCCTACCGCTGCCACTGTCGGGAGCTCGGGGCAAGACTTTCACCAGGGATCAGCGGCCGGGCACGATGCGAAACCGCCGCCTGCCCTCGATCCGGTAGGTCTCGAAATCGTCGTGGTCGATCGTGAACACGAGTGCTCAGCTGCTCCCGACGCGCCAGGTGAACGAGCGTCGCGTCGGCGAAGTCCATCGGTCGGTCGGCGTATTTTTTCATGAGCTCCTCCAGCGCCGGCTGATCCGTATCGCCGATCGGCAGCAGGGTGACCGCTCCCGACCGCAGAAAATCCCAGCTGGTCGCGATCGAGCGGGGGCCCCGCTTCGCGAGATGGAAGAATTCGGTCAGGACCGCGGTCGAGGTCGCCCATGGGATGGGCAGCCGACCGTAGGTCTCCGCGCAACTCGGATGCCAGCGGTCATCCTCATGCAGGAGCGCGAACAGAGCTCCGGTATCAATCAGGCCGTGAGCGCGCATGCGCCTTCAAAAGGCTTTCGCGGATCCGCTCGCTCGCCTTCTCCGCCCGATCAGGATCGCCGCTCCGCAGCGCTCCGATACAGGGCGCGGCGGCCGCACGCAGGCGCGCCTGCTCGGCCTCGCCCTCGGCCCGCCACGGCTGCGCCTGCAGCCACTCGCGAGCGATCCGTTCGAGCAGGCGCGACACGCTCACCCGCTCGCGCCGGGCCGCCTCCTCCAGCGCCCACTTGAGATCGGGTGCAAGCCGCCAACTGTAGATTTCGCTCTTCATGCATTACACTGTAGTGCATGAAGAGGCGCACGGCAACGCCCGGCACCTCCGTCACCCCGCCCGGCCCCAGACCATGGCGAAACTGACCGGCTGGCCCTCGAACCGCCGCCACTTGGGCTTTTTGGCGAGCCAGGCAGCGTCGATCACGCCTTCTTCCATCTCGAGGAGGTCAAAGCCGCTGGCCTGCGCCGCCTTGACGTGATCGCTGAACAGATGGACGTGGCTCTCGATCGCGGCGGGTGTGCCGTCGGCGCGATCGAAGTGGGTCGGGATGCCGCTCATCAGGAAGAACGGGTGGTAGCCGACGATCACGAACCGGCCGCCCGGGGCGGTAAGCCGTGCGGCTTCGGCATAGAGCGGCCGGATCTCGGGCAGATGCTCGTCGGCCAGGACCACGGTTGCGAGATCATAGCCCGCAGGCGGCAGGCCGGTCGCGCGCAGATCGCCCTCCAGCAGACGGTCGTAGAGCCCGCGTCCTCGTGCCCGTGCGAGCATTTCCGGGGTCAGATCGATGCCGTCGAGCGCGCGCACGCCCTGCGCCCGCAGCCAGGCGCCGATCCGCCCGGTGCCGCAGGCGAGGTCGATCGCCATGCCGGGCGCCGCCCCAGTCGACCGTGGTCAACCGCTCGAGCAGGCGGAGGTCCATCTCGTCCTGGACCACGCGCTCGTAGGTCGGCGCCCATTGAGCGTAGCCGGCGCGGACCCCGAGGGTCGGATAATGACGACGATCGTAATTCGAGAAGTCCATGTTGTTTATAGTGTTAAGTGATCTTCTTGACGTCGCCTGAGAATTCCATGGCGCAGAAGCCGCCGCCCTGGAACTGCTCGCCGATCGGATCGGGCGGCAGCTTGAGGTCGGCCTCGGTGGCGCTCGCCGCATGGTCCTCGGCCTGGTCCTCGGGCCGGTAGCCCAACCGCTAGGCATTGGCATTGTCGTACCAGGCGCGGGCGTTGTCGGAGATGCCGTAGACGACCTCGAAATGGATTTCCGGATGCTCGAGGCCGATCCGCATCAATTGGACCAGATCGCGCGGGCTGATCCAGATCGACAGGCGCCGGCGGTCGACCGGCTCTTCCCACAAGTTGCCGATCCGGATGTTGAAGACGCCAAGGCCGTATTTGTCGGCATACATGCGCCCGAGCGCCTCGCCGAACGCCTTGCTGACGCCATAGCGCGAGTCGGGCCGCACCATCACGTCGTGGTCGATGGTCCGCTGGCGGCGGTAGAAGCCGACGACATGGTTGGTGGTCGCGAACACGATCCGGCGGGCGCCCTGCCGCCTTGCCGCCTCGAAGACGTTGTAGCCGCCGATGATGTTGTTCTGCAGCACGGGCTCCCAGGCGTCCTCGACCGAGCTGGCACCGAGGTGGATGATGCCGTCGACGCCCGCGCACAGCCGCTCGACCGCGGCGAGGTCTGCGAGGTCGGCTTCGACGAACTCCTCGCCCGCCTGGGCCTCGATCCCGACCACATCCGACAGGCGCAGCATCGGGTAGACGCCGCGCAGCAGCGGCCGGATCCGCCGCCCGATGCCGCCCGCGGCCCCGGTGATCAAGACGCGGTTCATCCGCCCCTCCCCTTGCTCGACCCGAGGTCTTCTTAGCCGCCGAGACGTGGCTCGGGTAGCCCCTTCGAGCTGATAAAGCCAGATCGGTAGGCTCTCGTCTTTGACGGCGGCGGACGCTATCAAGTGGCGGCGCTCTCCCTTCGCACTCGCGCGCTGCAAGGACGACCAGCATGGCCAGCCGCCGCCGTGTTCTCGTGTTCCAGCACATGGAGCTCGCGCATCCCGGCATTTTTCGCGACTGCCTGCGCGCGGACGGCATCGAGTGGGACGTGGTGGCGCTCGAGGCGGGCGAGGCGATCCCGGCGCTCGAGGGTTACGGCGCGCTCCTGGTCATGGGCGGCGCCCAGGACGTCTGGCAAGAGGCCGAGCATCCCTGGCTGCGGCCGGAGATGGAGGCGATCCGAGTGGCGGTTCTGGGGCGCGGCATGCCTTATCTCGGCATCTGCCTCGGCCACCAGCTGCTGGCGGCAGCGCTCGGCGGCGAGGTCCGCCCGGCCGTGACCCCCGAGGTCGGCGTGTTCGAGGTCGAGCTCAACGCGGCCGGGCGCGCGCACCCGCTGTTCGCCGGCCTCGCGACCACGAGCCGCTTTTTGCAATGGCATGCAGCCGAGGTCGTGAGCCCGCCTGCCGGGCGCCACCGTGCTCGCCGCCTCGAAGGCCTGTGCGGTCCAGGCGCTGGCGGTCGGCGAGCGCGCCTTCGGCCTGCAGTTCCATGCCGAGGTCGACGGCCCGACGCTGGCCGACTGGCTGGCCGATCCGGCAACCACCGAAGCCCTGATCCTGCGCCTGGGTCCAGACGGCGCCGCCCGCTTCCCGCTCGAGGCCGACAACCACATGGCGAGCCTCAATCGGGCGGCGCGCCAGATCTACGCCAACTTCAGCGCGCTGCTCTGACCCCCGGCGCCACCGGCTCCAGGGCCGGCGCGCGCGCCGGTGCCGAGCCCGGCAGCAGCAGGGCCACCAGGGCAACCACGGCGGCCGCGCCGGCCAGGACGACGAAGAAGACCGAAAAGCCGCCGGTCCGGTCGTGGAGGATTGCGATCAGCGGCACCACGATCGCGCTGACGCCGAACGAGAGCACATATTGCAGCGCAAAGATCCGCGACTGCCAGTGGCCGGGCGTGTACTGGCCGACCAGCCAGGCCGTGATCGGGATCTCGCCGAACACGAGCAACATCAGCGCCCCGGCCAGCAGCAGCATGCCCCAGCCGGAGACCTGGACCGCGAGCAGCAGGAGAAGAACCTGAGGCAGGACGATCAGCGGCAGGATCAGGCGCGCGCCATAGCGATCGAGCAGACGGCCGACGGCGATCTGGGCAAACGCTGCGAGCGTGAACACCAGGGCGACCAGGACGCCGATCGTGCCGAGGTCGTCGACCAGGCCCATGAGCCGCTCCTGGAAGATCTTGGGCAGGGCGATCGTCGTGCCGTGGAAGATGATGCCGCCGAACAGGGCGCTCACGGCCACCACCACGAACACCCGGACCAGCACGGTCTGCGTCGGCGCCGCCTTTTTGACGGCCGGGCGCGCGGCGGGATCGCCGGTCATCAGCGGCGCGATCCTGAGGGCGAACAGGATGCCGGTCGCGACCGCGATCAGGCCCGGCAGGATGAAGGCCGCGCGCCAGCCCGCCCATTCGGTGATGAGGCCCGTGATCAGCGCGGCGCCCGCGACGCCGAGGTTGCCGAACACGCCGTTGACGCCCAGCGACTGGCCGGTCGCCTTGGCGTTCTGGATCACGAGCGCCGTGCCGACCGGGTGGTAGATCGAGGCGAACAGGCCGAGCAGGGCAAGCCCGAGGGTGAGCGTGACCGGGCCGGATGCGAGCCCGGTCAGGATCGCGGCGAGGCCGATCCCGATGAAGAAGACCGACATCAGATGGCCGCGCCGCCAGCGGTCGCCGAGCCAGCCAGCGGGCAGCGTGCCGAGGCCGAAGGTAACGAAGGCCGCGGTCCCGAAGGCGAGCGCCTGGCCATAGGACAGGCCCCAGGCGGGCGCCAGCGCCAGCACCGCGGTCGGAAAGATCAGGAGGAAGAAGTGGTCGTAGGCATGGGCAAGGTTCAGGAACCAGAGCACCCGGCGCATCGGTTTTTCCCGCCACAAGGAGGTCCCGGGATTGAATTTAGCAGAGCCCGGGCCTACGCTCTCGCGACATGCGGTCATTTGGTATCGCCGAACGGTCAGATCCGCTCATGCCCGCGGTCCGCGTGCTGGCCACGGACTATCCCAAGGGCAATCTGATCCCGCCGCACCGCCACGACTGGGCGCAGCTGATCTACGCCCGCGCCGGCGTGATGACGGTCTCGACCGCGGCGGGCGCCTGGGTGGTGCCGCCGCAGCGGGCGGTCTGGATGCCGGCGCTGCTGGAGCATGCGATCCGCTGCGCGACCCGGCTCTCGATGCGCACCATCTACATCGATGCCGGCGCCCGCCACGGCCTGCCCGCCGCCTGCGGCGTGGTCAGCGTCACGCCTTTGCTGCGCGAGCTGGTGCTGGCAAGCGTCGAGGCGCCGGGCGGCGGCCCGCGGCGCGAGCTGCTGGTCGGCCTCCTGCTCGAGGAGATCCGGGCGGCGCCGCTGGCACCCCTGCACCTGCCCGAACCCCTGGACCCGCGCCTGAAGCGGATCACGGCAGCCCTCGGCGCCGATCCCGGCGACCCGCGCACGCTCGCCGCCTGGGGCAAGGTGGTCGGCGCCAGCGTGCGCACGCTCAGCCGCCGCTTCCTCGCCGAGACCGGCATGACCTTTCGCCAGTGGCAGCGCCAGGCCCGCCTGCTCGCAGCATTGGTCCGCCTCGCCCAGCGCGAGCCCGTGACCAGTGGTGGCGCTCGATCTCGGCTACGACAGCCCGAGCGCCTTCATCCACGCCTTCCGCCGGGCGCTGGGCACCACGCCTGGCCGCTATTTCGGCCGCGACGGCGCCTGACTTCAAGCGGCTGGCGCCCCAAGGGGCTTAAGCCGCGCGATCACCTCGTCGGTGAGCAGGTCGCCGGTCCAGTAGGCGATGATCGCCTCGCGGTTGAGCTCGATCCATTGGCGCACGAGATCCGGATCGCGACGGCCGATTTCCGCCCCGGCTACGATCTCGACCGTCGGGCGCACCGAGACCGATGCCGTGCGATCCGGCCGCGCTCAGCGGGCATGGACCAAGGAAACCTTCACGCGCGCGTCGGGCCGGGCGCGGCCTCTCTCCGAGATCCAGACGATCATCGGCAGCCCGGTCACCGCCGGCGACAGATTTGCCGTCTCGAAGAGGTCGTCCGGTATCGCCGTCGGGCCGCCTGGCAGCACGCATGCGGCGACCTCAGACCGGCTGGCTGCGGGCGAACTCGAAATAGAGGTCGCGGGCTTTCTGGTAGACATGGCCGGTCTGGTAGTGGCGCTCCTCGACGCGCGTGATCGGCAGCACCTTGCCGTAATTGCCGCTGGAAAAGACCTCGTCGGCGTCCATGATGTCCTGGCGGGTGAGCGTGGTCTCCCGGACCTCGGTGCCGGCGTCGCGCAGGAGCTGGATCACCCGCTGGCGGGTGATGCCGTTGAGGAAGGTGCCGTTGCAGGCGGGGGTCATCGCGACGCCGTCACGCGCGATCCACAAGTTGGCGGTCGCGAGCTCGGCTATGTTGGCCGAGGCATCGAGCGTGATGCCGTTGTCGAAGCCGCGGGCCGCCGCCTCGACCAGCGCGCGCTGCATGTTCGGATAGAGGCAGCCCGCCTTGGCGTCGGTCGGGGCCGCATCGCGCGCCGGCCGCCGGTAGCTCGAGAAGCAGCAGCTCATGCCCTTGGGCTCGGGCATCGGCGAGGCGTAGACCGCGAGCACGAACTCGGTCGAAGCCGCCTCGGGCACGACGAAGCCGCGCATGGCGTAGAACATCGGCCGGACGTAGAGCTGGATCCCGCGCGGCAGCCGGCGCACCGCCTGGCGGCAGAGATCCTCGATCTCGCCGGCCGAGAGCGTCGGCTCGAGCAGCATCTTGCGGGTCGACTCGATCAGCCGGGCGCAATGGCGGTCGAGATCCGGCGCCAGGCCATCGAAGGCGCGGGCGCCATCGAAGGCGAGCGTCGCCATCCACATGGCGTGGTCCATCGGCCCCAGAAGCTTCGGCTGCCGGTCCTCGTACCACTTGCCGTCGTGCCAGAAGATCGCCGCCATCCGCCGCCTCCGCCCGCCTGGACACCCTGCTTAGCAGCTCCCACCCGCGCCCGGAAGCCCGCCCCGCGGCCGCCCGGCACGAAGCCTACCGCGGCAGGCCGTCGATCACGTAGAGCGCCTTCAAGAGATCGCTCTCGTTGGCGTTGGCGCCGAAGGCCTGGGTGAAGATCTGGTGGATCTGGCCGGAGCGAAAGAGCGCGCTCAGCGTCCGGTCGACCAGCAGCCGGAACTCGTGGTCGCCGAGCGCGAGCGCCAGCGCGTAGGGCTCGAAGGTGAAATAGCGCTCCGACACGTGCAGGCCCTTGGTGTGGCTCTTCGCGGCCAGAAACAAGAGGATCGCCCGGTCGGCGAAATAGGCCGAGATGTCGCCCGCCTCGAGGCGCTGCAAGCCGTCGTCGTGGTTCTCGACGGTGATCACCTCGGCCGCGATCGCGGACTTGTCGAGGGTGTTGCGGAGCGCCTCCTCGGTGGTCGTGCCGCCGCGCACCCCGATCTTCTTGCCGGCCAGACCCTTGAAGTCCGGCGGGCTGTCGGCGCGCAGCAGCACGCTCGCGCCGTCGATGAAGGTGAACAGCGAGAAGTCGACCTGCTCGCGCCGGGTGAGCGTGACCGTGGTGGCGCCGCAGAGGATGTCGATCCGCCCGTCCTGGACCGCCTGGAAGCGATCCTCGGTCGTGACCGGCACATAGGCCACCTTGATCTGGGCGAGCCCCAGCGCCTCCTTGACGCTGGTCGCGATGGCGCGGCAGAGCTCGACCGAATAGCCCGCCGCCTCGCCGAGCGTGTTGCGGTAGGCGAACGGCTCCGCGTCCTCCCGGTAGCCGATCGTGAAGGTGCCGCTCGAGCGCACCCGCTCGAGCGTCTGCGCTCCGGCACTCGTGCCGAGCACGAGCAGGGCCGCGAGCGCGACGCCGGCCAATCGCAGGTTCATGCTACTCCCTCCCCCCGTTCCTTGTTGCCCCCCGGCCTCGACGCCGGCCCGACGCGGCCCATGATGGCGCATCGCTGCAGCGACCGCCACCCGCAACCCGGGCCGGCCGCGCCTCGATGACGCTCATTGGCCGGCGGGGGCCGGGTTGGCCGCCCGCGGCGGTCCTTCGCGTGGCGGCAGTGACAGAAGATACTCGGCGATCGCGCTGCGGTCGTCCGCGGTCAGATGGCTGGTCGCGTCCTCGATCACCTCGGCCATGGCGCCGCCGAGCACGTCGCCATCGGGCAGGATGCCGGTCTGGAGCGCGAAGGTGATGTCGGACTTGCTCCAGCCGCCGATGCCGTTGTCCGGGTTCGGGGTGATGTTGGGGACCGCCTTGCCGTCCGGCCCGGCGCGGGTGCCCGCGAGGAAGCGCTCATGCTCGGGCGCGCCCAGCGCGTTGCGCGGCGTATGGCATTCGCCGCAGTGGCCCGGCCCGTTGACGATGTAGGCGCCGCGGTTCCAGCTGTCCGACTGCGACGGGTCCGGCCGGAAGGGGCCGGGGTCGAAAAACAGCAGCTGCCAGCCCTTGAGCAGCGGCCGCAGGCCGAACGGGAACCGCAGCGCGTGGGCCGGCACGGCATTGGCGACCGGCTGGACGGTACCGAGGTAGGCCTTGAGGTCGAGCAGGTCCTGGCGCGTCATCCTGGTGTAGGAGGTGTAGGGAAAGGCCGGATAGAGCGGGTGGCCCGCGGGCGAGCGGCCCTCGGTCATCGCCTGCACGAAGGCGCCGGTCGACCAGCCGCCGATGCCGCTCTTCGGGTCCGGGGTGATGTTGGGCGGATAGAAGGTGCCGAACGGCGTCGCGAGCGCGCGGCCGCCGGCCAGGAGCTGGCCGCCGTTCTTGGCGTCGGTATGGCAGGCGATGCAGCCGCCGAGCCGCAGGACGTACTCGCCGCGCTTGGCATCGCCCGCCGCGGCGATCTCGGGCGGGCTCAAGGGCCACGGCAGCAGGAGCCAGATCAGCCCGCCGGCGACCAGAACCAGGAGGGCAAGGACGATCAATCGCATCGGTCTGTCACCGGCGCTGGGACGTTGCTCGGGCTAAGGTCGAGAACTTCGAGCAGATCGCCCGGCCAAGCGCAACCATGGGCGAATGCGAGCCGCCCGGGACCGGACTTCACTCTTGCAGGCCGCGGGCGGCTCCGACCGCGCTCGAGGGTGACTTTGCGGCGCTCGCGCCGGCGGGCATCAGCGGCGACATCTGGTAGAGGATGCGGTGGCCGAGCAGCTCGTGGAGCAGGGCCGCGCCGACGTGGACGATCAGATAGCCCCACAGGACGTTGGCAAGCGTGCCGTGAACCTCGAAGACCGCGGCGGCGAGCCCGGTCATCGCCGTGCCCTCGGTCCAGACGAGATAGCCGATCGTCCCGGTGGTCGCCATGATCAGCGCGAGCACCAGCCCCAGGCCCTGGATCGCGGAGGAGAGCGCCACCGCGCGCTCGGGCTCCGGCAGTGCCAACCGCATCGCGCACCGGACATGCAGCCTCACGTCCTCCTGCAAGCCGGCCAGGCGCTGGCGCGAGAACCAGGGAAAGAGCAGCCCGAGGCTCGTCCCCTGCCGCCGCGCCGGCAGCCAGAGCCAGAACAGCACGACGATCGCCATGGTCGCGAGGCCGACATATTCGTGCAGTGTGAAGGCAGCCGCTTCGGTGCCCGACCCCGAGCGGCCGGGACGCGGCACGCGCATCAGCTGGGAGCTCGCGAGTTGCAGGACGATGGCCGCGGCGACCAGCAAATGCAGCACGCGCGTGACCAGGGAATGTTTCATCGAGGCCCCGCCCGTCCGTGGTCCGCCTCGGCCCGATATGTGGTCGTCGCCCGCGCCTGCCCAGACAGGCGGGCTGCTTTCCGATGCCCGGTGCTGGTCAGACCGCGCCGGCGCTCCCCAGGATCAGGTCGTCGAGGATCGGGCATTCCGGGCGCAGATCGCCATGGCAGCTCTCGGCCAGCCGGGCCAGGGTCGCGCGCATCGCCGCGAGCTCCGCCAGCTTGCGGTCGATAGCCTCGATCCGTTGCTCGGCGAGGGCCTTGACCTCGGCACTCGCACGGTCCGGATTTCGATAAAGGCCAATGAGTTGCCGGCATTCTCTGACGCTGAAGCCGAGCGAGCGGGCGCGCTGGATGAAGCGGAGCACATGCAGATCGGTCTCGCCGTAGGCCCGGTAACCGTTGCCGGTGCGGGCCGCCGGCGCCAGCAGCCCGATGTCCTCGTAGTAGCGGATGGTCTTGGCCGGCACGCCCGAGCGCGCCGACGCCTGGCCGATGTTCATCTGCCATCCCCGGTCGGCGCCAGCGACCCGCGCGTCAGAGCTTGACCGCGCGCAGGCGCAGCGCGTTGCCGATCACCGAGACCGAGGACAGGCTCATCGCCGCGGCCGCGATGATCGGGCTCAGCAGCAGGCCCGGTGAACGGATAGAGGATGCCGGCCGCGAGCGGCACGCCGAGCGCATTGTAGACGAACGCGAAGAAGAGGTTCTGCTTGATGTTGCGCATGGTCGCCTGCGACAGGCGCCGCGCGCGCACGAGGCCGGCGAGGTCGCCCTTGACGAGCGTGATGCCGGCGCTCTCCATCGCGACGTCGGCGCCGGTGCCCATCGCGATCCCGACGTCCGCCTGGGCGAGCGCCGGGGCGTCGTTGATGCCGTCGCCCGCCATCGCGACGACCTTGCCCTTCGGCGCGCAGGCGGCTCGATCACCTCGTTCTTGCGCTCGGGCAGGACCTCGGCCTCGACCTCCTCGATGCCGAGCCGGCGCGCCACCGCCTCGGCCGTGGTGCGGTTGTCGCCGGTCAGCATGACGATCCGCAGGCCCTCGGCGCGCAGCGCGTCGAGGGCTTCGCGCGTGGTCGGCTTGAGCGGGTCGGCGACCCCGATCAGCCCGGCCGGCCGGCCATCGAGCGCGACGAACATCACCGTCTCGCCCTCGGCGCGCCGTTCTTCCGCACTCTCGGCGAGCGCGCCCGGATCGATCCCGAGGCTCTCCAGGAGCCGCTGGTTGCCGAGCGCCACCTCGCGGCCGTCGACGGTGCCGCGCACGCCCTTGCCGGTCAGCGAGTCGAACGCGCTCGCATCCAGCAGGCTCTGGCCGCGCTCGCCTGCGGCAGCGACGATCGCCGCCGCCAGCGGATGCTCGCTCGCGCGCTCGAGGCTCGCGGCGAGCCGCAGCAGATCGCCCTCGTCCACGCCCTGCGTCCGCCAGCAGGGTCGTGACCTTGGGCTTGCCCTCGGTCAGCGTGCCGGTCTTGTCGACCACGAGCGTGTCGACCTTGGCGAAGCGCTCGAGGGCCTCGGCGTTCCTGATCAGGACGCCCGCCTGGGCGCCGCGGCCGGTGCCGACCATGATCGCCATCGGGGTCGCCAGGCCCAGCGCGCAGGGGCAGGCGATGATCAGGACCGAGACCGCGGCGACCAGACCGTAGGCCATGGCCGGCGGCGGCCCGAAGATCGCCCAGAGCGACGAAGGCCGCGATCGCGACGCCGACCACGGCCGGCACGAACCAGCCGGCGACGCGGTCGACCAGGCTCTGGATCGGCGCGCGCGAGCGCTGGGCCTGCGCGACCATCTCGACGATCCGGGCGAGCACGGTGTCGCTGCCGACCCGCTCGGCGCGCATGACGAAGCTGCCGGACGTGATTCAGGGTGCCGCCGCTGACCGGCTCGCCCGCCGTCTTCGCGACCGGGACGGGCTCGCCGGTCAGCATCGATTCGTCGACCGTGCTGCGGCCGTCCTCGACGACGCCGTCGACCGGGATCTTGTCGCCCGGCCGCACGCGCAACCGGTCGCCGACCGCGACCGCCTCGAGCGCCACCGCCTCGTCCGAGCCGTCGTCCCGGACCCGGCGTGCGGTCTTCGGGGCGAGGCCGAGCAGCGCCTTGATCGCGCCCGAGGTCCGCTCGCGCGCCCGAAGCTCGAGCACCTGGCCGAGCAGGACCAGGGCCGTGATCACGGCGGCCGCCTCGAAATAGACGTCGACCTCGCCGTCCGGCCCGCGAAAGCCGGCCGGGAAGACGCCGGGCGCCAGGGTCGCGACCAGGCTGTAGAGATAGGCGGCGCCGATGCCGATCCCGATCAGGGTCCACATGTTCGGGCTGAGCTGCCGGAACGACGCCCAAGAGCGTTGGAAGATCGGCCAGCCGGCCCAGAGCACGACCGGGGTCGCCAGCGCCAGCTGCAGCCAGTGCGCCGGCTGGCGCGGCAGCAGCGGGCCGAGCCCGAGCAGATGCTCGCCCATGACCCAGAGCAGCAGCGGCAGCGCCAGCGCGGCGCTGACCCAGAACCGCCGGCGCATGTCGAGGAACTCGGCGCTCGGTCCCTCCTCGGACCGATGACCGTCCTGGGCTCGAGCGCCATGCCGCAGATCGGGCAGTCGCCCGGACCCGTCTGCTCGATCTGCGGGTGCATCGGGCAGGTGTAGATGGTGCCCGCGGCCGCCGGCCCGGCCTTCGGCCCCGCGCCTGCCAGATAGGCCTCCGGCGCCGCTTCGAACCGGCGCGCGCAGCCTTGCGAGCAGAACCAGAAGGTCCGGCCGCCGTGCTCGCGGCGGTGCCGGGCGGTCGCCGGGTCCACGCTCATGCCGCAGACCGGGTCTTGCGCCGGGCGGTCGGCTTCGACCTGGTCGGGCGGGGATCGCGCGGGCGCGGACAAGGCTCTGCTCCCCATCGCGGCTGGATGGGCCATCGCGGCTGGACGGAGATCAGATGGACCTTCCAGTGACTGGAAGGTCAAGCGCCGGGCGCAAAAAAAGCCGCCGGACGCCGCCGGCGGCAGCCTCGGGGACGCGAAGGATCTGCGGCCTGCGTAGCCGCCGCTCAGCCCGCAAGGCCCGCCTTGATCTTCGGCCAGTTGGCGTCGGCCTTGCCGATGTAGCCCGGGATGTCCTTGAGCCAGATCGACTGGACCTTCTTGCTGAGGTTGAGATAGAGCTTGCCGCCCTCGATGTGCCAGGCGTCGGGATCGACGTCGGCAGTCGCACCCTGGGAGACGGCGTAGGCGCAATAGCCGCCGTATTGGGGCGCATATTTCTCCGGGTCGGCGGCAAACTGGTCGCGATCGGCGGCGGAGGCGAACCGCCATTTGGCGCCCATCCACTCGTATTCGAAGTCGCTCGAGCCCTGGACCGGCTTGCCGGCGGTGAAATAGGCGACCGGATCGTAGCCACCGATCGCGACGCCGCCGAAAAACGAGCTGTTGACGATGCCGCCGGCGGCCGCCGGCAGGGCCGCGCCGAGGCCGATCAGCAGACCGGCCAGCAGGCCCGGCAGCGCGCGGCGGCAAAGCCCGGCTGTGGCGTGCGATAGGAAGCGCATGGGTTCTGCTCCGTGCTCCGTGAAGACCTGATCGAAATCCTGCTATCCTGCGCGGGCGGCGCGCCTTGCCCGGGCGATCACCCGGCCTTGGAGCGGTGCCGCGGCTTCGCAACGAGGGGAGAGTTTACCATGGTCCTGGCGCCGCGCGAGCCGGTCGGAGCGATCAACGGCTATCACGCCCACGTGTACTACGACGAGCAGACCAGGCCGGTCGCGGCCCAGCTGCGCGATGCGATCGGCGCGCGCTTTGCGGTCCGCCTCGGGCGCTGGCACGACCAGCCGATCGGGCCGCACCCGACCGGCAGCTATCAGATCGAGTTCGGACCGGAGCTGTTTGCCGAGCTGATCCCCTGGCTCGCCCTCAATCGAGAGGGGTTGACGGTGTTCGTCCATCCGGAGACCGGGGATGCCAAGGCCGACCACAGCGCCCATGTGATCTGGCTCGGCGACAGCTGGCAATTGAACCTCGCCGCGCTCGGCTGATCCTCGGCGGGCGAATTTATTCGCGTTCCTCTGTGAGCGACCTCACAAACCGGCTTGCGTATTCGCGGTAGATAGCAGCTTGCATCTTTGCAACCTTGGCGCCAGCAATACCGCCGCGCCGGGGACCGTCGACGGAATTGATGTCGCGGACGGAGGGATTTCGATGATGGCTATCAACAAGAATGCGCTTTTCGGCCCCGGCTGGGTCGTCGCCCTGGCGCTGTTGGGTGGCTGTCTGACGGACGGTCAGGCGACGCCCGGCCAGCATCTGGTGGCCTCGAAAGTCGCGGAATGCCCGGATCCGCGACCGCGGGTCGCGGTCGCCGGGTTCGACGCCGCCGCCCAGGACGTCCCGGCCGAGGTCGGTCCCGGCCTCGCCGACCTGTTGGTGGCCGCGATGACCGAGACCGGCTGCTACCGCATGGTTGATTCGAGCGTTTTGGCCAAGTTCGCGGACGCCGGCGGGCACGCCCCCGATCTCGCCCGGCTGGCGGGTGCGGATCTGTTCGTGGTCGGCCGCGTCACCGCCTTCGAGCCCGACGCCGCCGGCGCCGATGTCGGGGTGGCGAACGGCCCCAAGCTGCCGGAGTGGCTGCGCAGCGCCGGCTTCAACGTCGCGAGCTCGCGGATCTCGCTCGCGTTGCGCCTGGTCGATACGCGCAGCGGCGAGGTGCGTGGCGGCCTCGACGCTCACCGGCAGCGCTCAGGATCTGGGCGGCAAGCTCGAGGAAAACCAGTTCGGCCTGAGCCTTGCCGCCTACGCCAAGACGCCCATGGGGGCGGCCATGCAGGCGGCGATCGACCAGGCGGTGACCTTCCTGCTCGCCCGCACGCCAACCGCGACCACGGCCTATCAGCAGGCCGAGGCGGCAGCACCGCAATAGCAGCCGCGGCCGACAGGGCTTGCCCCTCGCGGACGCGGTCTCGGCCGCGTCCGCGAGGGCAGCCGGCATCGGATCGGGCCCAAAGCCGTCCACCCGGGGGTCGGCTTTGGCGTGGGCTTTTGTGAACTGCTTCACAAGCTGCGTCCGACATTCGCGCTAGAAGCTGCAGCCGATTCTGCAATTTTCGCCACTCCCATGATCCGGTCGCACGATCGCGGGTGCGATGATTTGGTCGGCAAAGCAGCTCGTCATCCTGTCCGGAGGGGCAATCGCCTGGGGATTGCTCGCGACCTGGTTGGCGCTCGTGGCACCTCCGGCATCGCGGATCGGCCTGGTCACGAGGCGCCATTGCCGCCCGCACCCGCCGGTGCAGGAGCAGGAGCCGCCGGCCTGGCTCCTGGTGCTGGCGCGGGCGGTGCTCGTGCTGGCGCTCGCGGCTCTGGGGCTCGCGATGCTGCTCGCCGGTGACGCCTCGCCCTGAAAAGCGCAAAAAAGCCCGGCGCCGGCCGCTGCGGTCGCTGGCTTCGGCGACGCGGTCCGCCTATTGAGGGGATCGCGCCGCCGAACCGGGAGGGGGGACCATGGTCAGCATCCGCAATCTTGCCAAGGAGCGCCTCGAGGCGGGCGAGCTGGCGCTCGGCATCGGCCTGCGCCTCGCGCGCACGGTCGAGATCGGCAAGCTGATGAAGACCGCGGGCTACGACTTCCTGTTCATCGACATGGAGCACGGCTCGATGTCGGTCGACCTCGCGGCCCAGCTCTCGATCGCGGCCCAGGACGCCGGCATCACGCCGGTCGTGCGGGTGCCGGGCTTCGAGCATTTCCATGCCTCCCGCGTGCTCGACGCGGGTGCGCAGGGGATCGTCGTGCCCCACGTCGACACGGCCGAGATCGCCCAGCGCATGGTCGCCAACTGCCGCTATCCGCCGGTCGGCCATCGTTCCGTCACCGGCGCCGTGCCGCAGCTCGATTTCGAGAGCCACCCGATGGCCGAGTGGACCCGGGCGGTCAATGACGCGACGCTCCTGATCCTGATGATCGAGAGCCCGCAGGCGATCGACAACCTCGATCGGATCGCGGCGGTGCCGGGGTTCGACGTGCTCCTGGTCGGCACCAACGACCTTTGCATCGAGATGGGCATCCCAGGCCAGCCCGAGCATCCGCGCGTCGTCGACGCCTTCGAGCGGCTGATCGCGGCCTGCCGGGCCAACGGCAAATATGCGGGCCTCGGCGGCGTCTACGAGCCGCGCCTGCTCGAGCGCTACATCGGCATGGGCTTCCGCCTCGTGCTCGCCGGCAACGACCTGCCGTTCCTGCTCGCAGCCGCCAGGGAGCGCGCCGCCGCCGTCCGCGCCATGCCGCTCGGCTGAAGCGGGCCCGGGGCCCCGCGGCCTACTCGCCGAGCGCGGACAGATAGAGCTCGAGCAGCTCGTCCTCCTCGCGGCGCTCACGCGCGTCGCGCTTGCGCAGGCTGATCAGCTTGCGCAGAACCTTGGTGTCGAAGCCCTCGCCCTTGGCCTCTGAGTAGACCTCGCGCAGGTCGTGGCCGAGTGCTGCCTTGTCCTCCTCGAGCCGCTCGATCCGCTGCACGAAGGAGCGCAGGCGCTCGGCGGCGACGCCGCCCGTGTCGGCAGCGCGGGCCGGAGGCGTGGGGGCGGCATCGTTCATCTCGGGCGGTCCTCCAGCAACCAGAAAGGGGGGCGCACGACCGGGCGGCCGACCCACCGGGGAAGGGAAGCGGCGAAGGGGTCGCGGCTAGAACGGGATCTCGTCGTCGAGGTCGTCGAAGTTCTCGGACAACTCGCGGCGGCCGCCACCGCTGCCTTTGCTACTGCCGCCGGCACTGCCACCGCGCGCGGGCTGGCTCGAGCTGCGGCCCCAGTCCGACTGATCGTCGGCCGGCGGCCCGGCGCCCGCGCCGCCTTCGTCGCGGCCGCCGAGCAGCACGAGCTCGCCCCGGAAGCGCTGCAGCACGATCTCGGTGGTGTAGCGCTCCTGGCCCGACTGGTCCTGCCATTTGCGGGTCTGGAGCTGGCCCTCGAGATAGACCGAGCGGCCCTTGGCCAGATACTTCTCGGCGACCTCGCCCAGGCGCTCGTTGAAGATCACGACGCGGTGCCACTCGGTGCGCTCGCGGTTCTCGCCGCTGTTGCGGTCGCGCCAGCGCTCGGAGGTCGCGACCGCCAGATGCACGATCTTGGTGCCGTCCTGCGTGCTGCGGACCTCGGGATCGCGGCCGAGGTTGCCGACCAGGATCACCTTGTTGACGCTGCCGGCCATGTGTGCCCGCTCCCTTGTTCGGTGCTTGCGGGCAATCTAGCACGCCCGGCGGCGGATGCGAGGCCGGACTGGAGACTCACGATCGAGGGCAGATCCGATCCTTGGAACCGCGGCCCCGATCAGGATGTTGGTCAACCAGGTTACGACAGAAGTCGAGGAATGGCGCAACCCGCGCCCGCAGCCGCCGCCCGGTCCTGGTCAAGTCTTTGCTGCCGTAATCCGCCTCGGCGCGAAGCTTGTAGGCCCTGGACAAGGTCCTGGCCAAACCCTCAGCAACCTCGCCGAGCTGCTCCCGCTCGATCATGCGCCCAAATGTGTCGACCACACGGCCATGATTGGTGCTGGCCGAGCCCTCGACCGCGAGCAACGCCGCCCGCGCCGCATGGAACATGGCGTAGTAGGCGCCATGGATGACACCTTCGAAGCGCTCGTCAACCGTCTCGGCGGCAAGCTCGGCGTACCGGCCGGCCTTGGCGAGCGCGGCGCGGGCGTGCTCGAGCACCGGGCGCTGAATCATGGGCAGGTGATCCTGGCCGTGGATGATCAAGCCATCGTCCCGAATGTTGCACGCGAGCTCATCGGTGGCGACCCACCTTTCGGACGCGAGCACATGCGATTGGATGAGGTCTCCGGAGGCGGCGACCAGGTCCCAATCGATCTCGTTGACGCGCTTGCGGTCTTTCGCGCTCGGCTCGTGATCGAGGAAGACCGCGAAATCCCAGTCACTATCGGGGTGCAGATCGCCACGCGCGCGCGAGCCGAACAGCACGATCCGCTCGACCTGCCCGGGAAACGCCGCCAGGACCCGCGCGCGGTAGCGCTCGGGCAACGCCAATGTCCGGCGGCCCTCTGGCCGGTGCAGGTCGAGGCTGGTCGACGAAGCCATCGGCTGGCTCCCCGAAAGGTCCCGCGCCAGCATAGCAGAGGTTCGCGGCCGGCGCCTGCTCCGCTTATCCACAGCTCCCTCGCCGGCGGCCTCTTGCTGATCCGGGCGCGAGCGGGCATCTAAGCGGGTGGCGGCGCCGGAGGCGCCGGAGGCCTGGACGCCGAAGCTCAGATGGACGACTTCATCCGCATCCGCGGCGCGCGCGAGCACAATCTGAAGGCGATCGATCTCGATCTGCCGCGCAACAGGCTCGTCGTGATCACGGGCCTCTCCGGGTCCGGGAAAAGCTCGCTCGCGTTCGATACCATCTATGCCGACGGCCAGCGCCGCTACGTCGAGAGCCTGTCCGCCTATGCCCGCCAGTTCCTCGAGCTCATGCAAAAGCCCGACGTCAATTCGATCACCGGCCTGTCGCCCGCGATCGCGATCGAGCAGAAGACGACGTCCAAGAACCCGCGCTCGACGGTCGGCACGGTGACCGAGATCTACGACTACCTGCGCCTCCTGTTCGCCCGCATCGGGGTGCCCTATTCGCCCGCCACGGGCCTGCCGATCGAGAGCCAGACCGTCTCGCAGATGGTCGACCGGGTCATGGGCCTGCCCGAAGGCACCCGGCTCTACCTGCTGAGCCCGATCGTGCGCGGCCGCAAGGGCGAGTACCGGAAGGAACTGGCCGAGCTGCAGCGCGCGGGCTTCCAGCGGGTCAAGGTCGACGGCAAGCTCTACGAGCTCGATGCGGCCCCCAAGCTCAACAAGAAGCTCAAGCACGACATCGAGCTCGTGGTCGACCGCCTGGTGCTGGCGCTCTCGCGGGGGGGCTCGAACAGCGCCTGGCCGAGAGCATCGAGACCGCGCTCGCGCATTCCGACGGCCTCCTGATCGTCGAGAACGCCGATTCGGCCGAGCAGCTGATCCTGTCCTCGAAGTTCGCCTGCCCGGTCTCGGGCTTCACGATCGAGGAGATCGAGCCCAGGCTCTTCTCCTTCAACAGCCCGCAGGGCGCCTGCCCGGCCTGCGACGGTCTCGGGCGCAGGCTCTACATGGACCCGGCGCTGGTCGTGCCCGACCCCGAGAAGACGCTTTACGACGGCGCGATCGAGCCCTGGTCGACCTCGTCCTCGACCTATTACCTGCAGACGCTCGACGGCATCGCCAAGCACTTCCGGGCGAGCCTGCACACGCCCTGGGAGGAGCTGCCGGAGGCGATGCAAGAGCTGATCCTGAACGGCTCG
Source organism: uncultured Alphaproteobacteria bacterium (assembly GCA_963798075.1). GTDB lineage: Bacteria > Pseudomonadota > Alphaproteobacteria > Geminicoccales > Geminicoccaceae > DATAOG01. The sequence goes on from CAWCRU010000033.1 coordinate 151,902, forward strand.
GGCAGCGACGAGGTCGAGCTCAGCTACGACGACGGCGTCCGGCGCTACGGCACCAAGCGGGCGTTCGAGGGCGTGCTGCCGAACTTGCAGCGGCGCTGGCGCGAGACCGACAGCGCCTGGCTCAAGGACGAGCTCGGCCGCTACCTCTCGAGCGCCCCCTGCGAAGCCTGCCACGGCCACCGGCTCAAGCCCGAGGCGCTCGCGGTCAAGGTCGGCGGCCGCCACATCGGCGAGGTGACGGAGCTCGCGATCGAGGCCGCGGCCGCCTGGTTCGAGGCGCTGCCGGCGCAGCTCACTGCGAAGCAGAGCGAGATCGCGAGCCGAATCCTCAAGGAGATCAACGAGCGCCTGGGCTTCCTTGTGAACGTCGGCCTGAGCTATCTGACGCTCGCCCGCGACGCCGGCTCCCTGTCCGGCGGCGAGAGCCAGCGCATTCGCCTCGCCTCGCAGATCGGCTCGGGCCTCACGGGCGTCCTCTACGTGCTCGACGAGCCCTCGATCGGGCTGCACCAGCGCGACAACCACCGCCTGCTCGAGACGCTGAAGAACCTTCGCGACCTCGGCAACACTGTGATCGTGGTCGAGCACGACGAGGACGCGATCCGCGAGGCCGACCACGTCGTCGACATGGGGCCCGGCGCCGGCGTCCACGGCGGCATCGTGGTCGCGGAAGGCCCGCCCGCCCAGATCCTGGCGTCGGCCGAGAGCCTGACCGGCCAGTATCTGGTCGGCCGCCGCCAGATCCCCCTGCCCCTGGTCCGGCGCCAGGCCAAGCGCGGCCATTGGCTGACCGTGGTCGGGGCGTCGGAGAACAACCTCAAGGCGGTCGACGCCAGCATCCCGCTCGGCACCTTCACCTGCATCACCGGGGTCTCCGGCAGCGGCAAGTCGACGCTCGTGCTCGACACCCTCTACCCGGCGCTCGCCAAACGCCTGCACAAGTCGCGCCTCCTGCCCGGCCCCCACCTGCGCATCGATGGCATGGAGTTCCTGGACAAGGTGGTCGACATCGACCAGTCGCCGATCGGCCGCACGCCGCGCTCCAACCCGGTCACCTACACGGGCTGCTTCACCCCGATCCGCGACTGGTTTGCGGGCCTGCCCGAGGCCCGCGCCCGGGGCTACAAGCCCGGCCGCTTCTCGTTCAACGTCAAGGGCGGCCGCTGCGAGGCCTGCCAGGGCGACGGCCTGATCAAGATCGAGATGCATTTTCTGCCGGACGTGTTCGTCACCTGCGACGTCTGCCACGGCAGGCGCTTCAACCGCGAAACCCTCGAGGTCCGCTACAAGGACCAGTCGATCGCGGACGTGCTCGACATGACGGTCGAGACCGCGGCGGCCTTCTTCCACGCTCTGCCGCCGATCCGGCACAAGCTGGAGACCCTGCAGAAGGTCGGGCTCGGCTACATCACCCTCGGCCAGTCGGCGACCACGCTCTCGGGCGGCGAGGCGCAGCGCGTCAAGCTCGCCAAGGAGCTCTCCCGGCGCGCGACCGGCGACACCCTCTACATCCTCGACGAGCCCACGACCGGCCTCCACTTCGAGGACGTCCGCAAACTCCTGGAGGTCCTGCACGCCCTGGTCGAGCAGGGCAACACGGTGGTCGTGATCGAGCACAACCTCGAGGTCATCAAGACCGCCGACCACGTGATCGACCTCGGCCCCGAGGGCGGCGACGCCGGCGGCCGGATCATCGCGACCGGCACCCCCGAAGAGGTCGCCGCGACCGCCGCCAGCTACACCGGCGCCTACCTCACCCGCGTCCTCGCCCCCCGCCTCGAAGGCGCCAAACGAAGGGCGTGATGGGCCGTGTAGCTATGGCTTCAAGTTCGGAATGCTATCGCGCAGCGGCTCGTCGTCCGCCGAATCCCTTCTTCGCCCGATAGACGCGCCAAATATCGTCCATGTCGACCGCTTCGAGTGCGTCCTTCATCTTTCGCGCCGCGTTGTCCGAGTAACAGGGAATCCTCGTCTTTCCAAACTCGAATGTGTAGGTAGATTGCGGGTCTTGGTCGAGATTGAGGTGATCGCGCAAAGCAGCCGCCTTAGAACCTGTCAGGCCGAGTCGTGCAGCCAACTGCGTCGCTTGCATGTGAAATCTCTTTCTCAGATCTAATTCGCGTACTGCGGCCGCTTCAGCTGGGTCGTCACCCGCGATGAAGTGGACAGGTGCACCTTGCCTCTTCGTGAAGTGAACCTTGATTTGTATTCCTTCACCAACAGTCTCGGTGGCGAGCGTGGACAGGCGAGGAAAGACTTCACCGCGCTCTTTCCCGCTCCGTATAGCTCTTTCAACGCGCGTGATGTCTTTTTCAGAGACGGCCACTTCGTCAACAACGTGCGACTCCATTGCCAGCAGCGTGCGGATTCTGCCACGCGCCTCGTCGCGAGCGCGCCGGCCGCGGCATGGAGCGGGATACGCGAGCGTTCGATCGTCTCCCGGACGAACGGATTCTTCACAGCTGACGCCATGACCAGATCGATCCGTCGCTGGAGCAGTGCCTCGAGGTCCGCGAGCAAGCCGAAGTACGCATCGGCGTAAGCGTCCGCCGGCAGATCCTCGAATTCCACGAGCAGATCGAAGTCAGTGGCGCCGTGCGGCTGTCGCGCCGCCGAGGCCAAAGACGTCGAGCCGCGCGACGCGATGGCGGCGGCAGATACCAGCCACGTCTTGCAGATGGTCAGCGAGCATCTGATCCATGATGTGGGATCATAACGGCATGACCTCCGCTGCACCATCGGTCTGTACTGGGCTTCGGCCCAGCGGCCAGGCCTGCGGCCTGCGCGCAGCGAAGATGGTGCTCGTCGAGAAGTTGGCTGCGATCCGCGCCAACTGCGCTGGCTGCTCGATCTGGACCATGTGTCGCCTCGACCGGCCGACCGCGCATGGCAAGCCCCTGGCGCTTGAGGTGCAGGATGCGGCATAACCAGCGGCGCTCGAGACATCCAAGGAAGGGCGGGTGAAACCCTCTCCGATGAGTATTGTCGGTCTGCCGATGTACGATCTGCCGGAGCTGCGGGGCGCGCATGCGGCGCTCTGGGCCGGGATCGCGTGCCATCTGCGACGGGCCGGCGCGGCGGACGTTCCCGCCAGCCCGACCTGGGACCGGCCGGCGGGCGAACTGTGGTCCAATCCGGAGCTGCTGCTCAGCCAGTGCTGCGGCGCCGATCTCACGGGCGCCTGTGCCGGCGCGCTCCGCGTCGTCGCCACGCCTCGCTACCGGGCGCCCGGCTGCGCGGGCGGCGACTATGCGAGCCTGGCGGTGGTCGCCGAGGCCTCGGCGATCCGGGAGCTCGAGGATCTGCGCGGCCGGGTCGCGGCGATCAACTATCCGGAGTCGCACTCCGGCGCGAACGCGTTGCGCGCGCTGATCGCGCCGTTCAGCCGTGACGGGCGCTTCTTCTCGGCGGTCACGGTGAGCGGCGCCCATGTCGCGAGCCTGGCTCTGGTCGCGAGCGGTGCTGCCGATGTCGCGGCGATCGATTGTGTGACCCATGCCCTGCTCGCCCGCCACCGGCCGGCGGCGCTCGCCGGCACGCGCGTGCTCTGCCGGACGGCGCCGGCCCCTGCCCCGCCTTACGTCACCCGCGCCGATGCCGGCGACGATCTGGTCGCCCGCCTGCGCGCGGCCCTTGACGCCGCGCTCGCCGACCCGGCACTCAGAGCCGCGCGCACAGAGCTGCTGCTCGACGGCATCGAGCTCCTGCCGGAGGCGGCGTACCGGCGGATCACGGCCTTTGCCCGGCTCGCGCGCCGCCACGGCTACCCGGCGCTGCGCTGAGCGCGGCAGCGGCGGCGCGATGGGCGGGATGGAGCGGCGGCGGAACATGCGCTAGGATCAGGCCGTTGCTGAGGGTGGCGGGCCCGGCGCCGGATCCGGCCGGAGCTGCGCCGCCGATCAACCAAAAGACCGGGAGGACCGATCATGGCCGACGTCACTTCGCATGCAGCCCGCCGCCGTTTCCTCAAGCTCGCGGGGGCCGGGATCGCGGCCGCGCCGCTGGGCGGCATGCTGATGATGCGTCGGGCGCAGGCCCAGGAGAAGCTGAACCCCGACGACGAGCTCGCCCAGCAGCTCGGCTACACCGAGGACGCCAGCACGGTCGATGCCAGCCAGTGGCCCGACTACGCGGAAGGGCACGTGTGCAGCAACTGCGCCCTCTTCCATGGCGAGGACGGCAAGGACACGGGCCCCTGCGACATCTTCGGCGGCAAGCTCGTCAGCGCCAAGGGCTGGTGCCAGTCCTGGACCGAGCGCTGAGCCCGATCCGCGGCGGCGGCCTCAGCCGGTCGGCGGGGCGACCGCAAGATTGCCGTCGGCGATCAGCTGATCGACCGCAAGGCCGCTGACGCCGGCCAGCGTGACCAGCGGGACGGCATCGTTGGCGTGCCCATCGGGGCTCACCGCCACGCCGGTGTCGTTGCCTTGGGCGCTCAGGCGCACGAAGGCGTCGGGATCGGAGCTCGCGGGATCGAAGCCTCTGAGCAGATCGGAGACGTCGAGCACGTCGCCGGGGGCGCCGGTCTGGACGTCCCGGGTATGGAAGTCCTGGATCACGTCGGTGCCGTCGGCGATGCTCTGGTAGATGAAACGGTCGGGGCCGGCACCGCCCTCCAGCAGGTCCGCTCCCGGGCCGCCGATCAGCTGGTCGTCGCCGGCACCGCCGTGCAGGTGGTCGGCGCCGGCGCCGCCCGCGAGGATGTCGTTGCCGGCCTGACCGCGGATCTCGTCCGGGCCGGCGCCGCCCTGCAGGTCGTCGTCGCCGGCGCCGCCATAGATCTGGTCCGCCCCGGCCTGACCGCGCACCTGGTCGGCGCCAGCACCGCCGGACAGCCGATCGTTGCCGGCATCGCCAAAGATCAGGTCGTCCCCGCTGCCGCCGCCGATCACGTCGCTGCCATCGAAGCCCCGGATCCGGTCGTTGCCGCCGCCGCCCTGCAGCGTGTCGTCCCCCGACCAGCCGGACAGGACGTCCGCCCGCGCGCCGCCGAACAGCGTCGTGTCGAACGCGATCTCCTCGGACAGCCCGGGCGCGTTGCCCGAATTGACGTGGTGCGGCAGGACCTGGTCGATATCGATGCCGACCGCGTGCAGAACCGTCGTCGCCACCGCGTTGCTGTTGTCCGAGAACGGCTGGTAGTCGCGGTCGGCGTGGTCGATGTTGTGCGCCTGCTGGAGCATCACGGCCCAGACGTCGGCGGCATCGCGGGCGCCAAGCGCGATCTCGACGCTGCCGCGGTCGGCGGGCGTATCGTGGCCGCGGGCCGAGTCGGAGTTGGCGAGCAGGCCGCCGGCATCGACCACGATGTCGCCGAAGTCGAACGGATTGTTGTGCTGCGGCCCGCCGGTGATCACCGTCTCGGTGCCGTCATCGTCCTGGAACACCAGGTAGACGTGGCGGAACCTGGAATCGACGCCGACGATGTCCACCGGTCGGGATTCGGTCGTGATCCGGTCCATCCTTGGCTCCTCCCTGCGTGCCTTTCCGGTTGGTCTCGATGGCCGCGGCCCATTCTCGCGAAGGCGCAGGTAGAATATTGTCCAAATACGCGGCTGTGAATGGCAGGTCAGTTCCCTATGCTACCACAGATTGGACTTGACCGGGAGACCAAAATGCAAGTCACGGCGCGTCCGGACCTTCGGCATCGCCCGACGAGGCAAGTCCGAGCCAGTCGAGGGCCTCGGCGACCGTGGCGACCACCGGCCCGGGCGGCGGCGGCGGCCGGCGCACCATGACCACCGGCAGGCCGAGCGCGCGCGCCGCGGCAAGCTTGGCGTAGGTCGCCTCGCCGCCGCTCGCCTTGGTGACCAGGACCTCGATCGCGTGGCCGCGCAGCAGCGCGAGCTCGGCCTCGAGCGTGAACGGCCCGCGCGCCTGCAGCCAGAGAGCCTGCGGCAGCGACGGCAGGGCCGGCGGCTCGATCGTCCGGATCAGCAGCCAGACGCCCCCGAGGCCGAGGAAGGCCTCGAGCCCCCGTTGGCCCACCGTGACGAACGCCCGGCGTCCGAGGGCCGGCAGCTGCGCCGCGGCCGCGGCCAGATCCGCGACCTCGAGCCAGCGATCGCCCGCCTGCGCCTGCCAGGGCGGCCGCAGCAGGCGCAGCCGGGGCACCCCGGCCGCCCGGCAGGCGGCGGCCGCATGGCGACCGATCCGGGCGGCGAACGGGTGGCTGGCATCGATCACCCGATCGATCGCCCGCAGCTTCAGGAAGCGCTCGAGGCCGGCGGCGCCGCCGAAGCCGCCGACACGGAGCGCGCCCGGCGGCGCCTTCGGCGCCCGGGTCCGGCCGGCGAGCGAGCTGATCACCTCGAGATCGCCGCGACCGACGCAGGCTGCCGCGAGCGCGCTCGCCTCGCCGGTGCCGGCGAGGATCAGGACCCGGGTCATCCCATGCCCCGGCCCCACCGGCGCCAGGGGCGGCCCGTCACCAGCCGCGGGCGCGGCCGATCAGCCCGCCGTCGCGATCGAAGATCATCACCTCGAGCGCGCTGCCGCCGGCGAGCGCGGCCAGCGCCACCCGGCGCGCCCGCAGCGCCACGTCGTCGGCGAGCGGCAGGCCGACGCCCTGGGCGAGCTCGAGCACCCGATGCGCCGAGCCGGCATCCTTGGCGTGGGCCACGAGCTCGCCCGCGGCGCCGCGCTCGGCGAGCAGGTCGGCCAGCGCCGGCAGGTCGACCGTCGAGCGGCTCGAGTGCAGGTCCAGATGGCCGGCCGCGAGCTTGGCGAGCTTGGCGAAGCCGCCGGCCAGCGTGACCCGGGCGATCGGATGCCGGCGCAGGTATTTGAGCATGCCGCCGACGAAATCGCCCATGTCGATCAGCGCGAACTCGGGCAGGCGGTAGAGCGCCTGGACCGCGCGCTCCGAGGTCGAGCCGGTGGCGGCGGCGACATGGGTCAGGCCGGCCGCGCGCGCCACGTCGATGCCGCGGTGGATCGCATGCACCCAGGAGGCGCAGGAATAGGGGATCACGACCCCTGTCGTGCCGAGGATCGAGAGGCCGCCCACGATCCCGAGGCGGCCGTTGGCGGTCCGCCGCGCCAGGATCTCGCCGCCCGGGATCGCGATCGTCACCTCGAGATCGCCGGCGTCGCCCTGATCGCGCGCGATCGCCTCGACGAGCGAGCGGATCAGCCGGCGCGGCGCCGGATTGATCGCGGGCTCGCCGACCGGCACCGGCAGGCCCGGCCGGGTCACCACGCCGACGCCTTCGCCCGCGATGAACACGACGCCGCTGCCCGGCTCGCCGCGGCTGACGCTCACCCGGATCAGGGCGCCGTGGGTGACGTCGGGGTCGTCCCCGGCGTCCTTGACGACGCCCGCGATGGCCTCGCCGCCGGCGAGCGCGCGCTCGGCGAGATCGAACCGGGGCTGCTCGCCGCCCGGCAGGCGAATCGACACCGGGTCCGGGAAGCGGCCGGTCAGCAGCGCCAGATAAGCGGCCTTGGTCGCCGCCGCGGCGCAGGCTCCGGTGGTCCAGCCCCGGCGCAGCTCGACGTTCGGTTTGCGTCCCATGTGCCGCCGGCGACCCCTTTGCGCCCGCTTCATCCCCGGCCGGGTTCGGACTACACTCCCGCCGGCCATGACCAGCCCAATCTTCATCCAGGCGCCAGCCTTGGGCAAGCCTCCGATGCGCCGATCGATGCGCGCGCCTTCCTGCGTGAGCGCGCCCCGATGAGCGCGCCCGGCATCATCATCGCGGCGCCCGCCTCGGGCAGCGGCAAGACGACGATCACGCTGGCCCTGCTGCGCGCGTTGCGCCGCCGGGGCCAGACGGTCGCCGCGTTCAAGGTCGGCCCCGACTACGTCGACCCGACCTTCCACGCCCGCGCGTCCGGCCGGCCGTCGGTCAACCTCGACAGCTGGGCGATGCGCATCGAGACGCTGGCCGGCCTCGCCGACCGGGTCGCGGCCGGCGTCGACCTCGTGCTCGGCGAGGGCGTCATGGGGCTGTTCGACGGCGCCGCCGACGGCCAGGGCTCGACCGCGGATCTCGCCAGCCTGCTCGATCTGCCGGTGCTCCTGGTGGTCGACGTGCGCGGCATGGGCGCTTCGGCCGCGGCCCTGATCGAGGGCTTCACCCGCCACCGCGACGACGTCGAGATCGCGGGCCTCCTGCTCAACCGGGTGGCCGGCGCCGAGCACGCGGCGCTGCTGCGGCGCGCCTGCGACGACCGCTTCGCGCAGCCGGTGCTGGCCTGCCTGCCGAGCGATCCGCGCCTCGAGCTGCCGGCGCGCCACCTGGGCCTGGTCCCGGCGGCCGAAGTGCCCGAGCTCGAGGGCTTCCTCGACAAGGCCGCCCGGATCGTGGCGGAACATACCGATCTCGACCGGCTGGTCCGGCTCGCGCGGCCGTTCGGGCTCGGCCTCTACGGCCCGCCGGCCCGCCCGCTGCGGCCGCTCGGCCAGCGGATCGCGGTCGCGAGCGATCTCGCCTTCGCCTTCGCCTACCCCGCGACCATCGAGGGCTGGCGGGTCGCGGGCGCCGAGATCCTGCCGTTCGCGCCGCTCGCCGACCAGGCGCCGGACGCGGCCGCGGACGCGGTCTATCTGCCCGGCGGCTATCCCGAGCTGCACGCCGGCCGGCTCGCCGCCAATCACGAATTTCTGAGCGGCCTTCGCGCCGCCGCGGCGCGCAGCGCCTTCGTCTACGGCGAGTGCGGCGGCTACATGGCGCTCGGCCGCACGCTCACCGACCGGGCCGGCGAGCGCCACGCGATGGCGGGCCTGCTACCGGTCGCGACCAGTTTCGCCGAACCGCGCCGCCAGCTCGGCTACCGGCGCTTGAAGCTGCTCGAGGCGAGCCCGCTCGGCCAGGCCGGCACCACGTATCGTGGCCACGAGTTTCACTACGCCAGCCTGATCGAAGCCGGCGATGCGCCGCCCCTGTTCGAGGTCAGCGACGCCCGCGCGCGGCCGCTCGGCAGGCTCGGTGCCCGCGCGGGCACGGTCGCGGGCTCGTTCCTGCATCTGATCGACCGGGTGACCGAGCCCCGCGATGGCGCCAGCGGCCCGCCGCATCTGCGCCTGATCGAGAAGTAGATCCGGGCGCCCGAGGTCGATCAGCGCGAGGCACCGCGCGCCGGATCCGGCGCCGCGAGGCCCAGGACCTCGTCCCAGTCCCGCCTGCCCTGCCCAGGGCGCGCCGCCGCCCGCGCCTCCCCGCCTGCGAGGGCCGCAAACAGCGCCTTCAGACCGTGGCCGATCGCTCGCGCCTGCAGCCTCCGGCCTCGGCGGATGGACGCCTCGAGCTCCTCGATGTCCAGATCCTCGAGGCGGCGCGGTTCCTGATCCAGTTCGAAGTTCAGCATCTCGGGATCCTTGCGTCCGGCGGCCGCATGGCAGCCTTGGAGCGGAGATACGCTTTGGCAAAAGACTCGATAATCCCGGTGTCCGGCGTAACATCTGTGCGCGCCGCGCACAGCCGGGGGATCGAGGATGGACACGTTCGATGGCATGCGCCTGCTGACCGAGGTGGTCGAGGGCGGCAACTTCTCGGCGGCGGCGCGCGCGCTCGGCCGGGCGCCGTCCTCGGTCGCCCGCGCGATCGGCGCGCTCGAGGACGAGCTCGGCGTGCGCCTGCTCAATCGCACCACGCGCAAGCTCAGCCTGACCGAGGCGGGCCGGCTCTATCACGAGCGCAGCAAGCGGATCCTGGCCGAGGTCGACGACGCGCGCCTGTCGGTCAGCCAGCTGGAAGCCGAGCCGCGCGGCCGGCTGCGCCTCAGCGCGCCGGTGACCTTCGGCCGCCTGCACATCGCCCCAGCCCTGCCCGAGTTCCTCTCGAGCTACCCCGCGGTCCGGCTCGAGCTCAGCCTGACCGACGCCTTCGTCGACCTGGTCGAGGAGGGGGTCGACCTCGCGATCCGGATCGGCGAGCTGCAGGATTCGAGCCTGATCGCCCGCCGCCTGGCGCGCAACCTCCGGGTGATCTGCGGCAGCCCCGGCTATTTCGAGCGCGCCGGCGTGCCGGCGGCGCCCGCCGACCTCCGCCTGCACAACTGCCTGGTCTACAAGCGCCAGTCGAACCGCGCCGTCTGGCGCCTGCGCGACCGCGAGCAGACCTTCGAGATCGAGGTCGCGGGCTCGCTCTGGGCGAACAATGCCGATGCGCTGCACACGGCGGCGCTCGCGGGCCTCGGCCTCGTGATCCTGCCCACCTGGATGGTCGGCCAGGACGTCCGGGCGGGCGCCCTCCAGGTGGTGTTCGCCGACTACCAGGTGAGCCCGAGCGCGCTCGATGCCAGCATCTACGCGGTCTTCCCCTATGCGCGCCACCTCTCGCCCAAGGTCCGCGCCCTGGTCGACTTCCTGGTCAAGCGCTTCAGCCCGCGGCCCTATTGGGAGATCAACGGCGAGGCCAACGCCGGCTGAAGAAGGCAGCTCAAGAAAGCGATCGCCGCCGACGACGGCAGGAAGATGTGGCCGCGCTGGTCAAGGTCCTGCGCGGCCTGGGCGCGCTTGCGACGGACCTAGGCGAAGCCCGCCCCGCGACCATCAAGGGGATGGAGGTGTGCTACGGCGTTGCCGCGGCCGGTCAGAACAGCTGTGCCAGCGCCACCGGCAGTCATTCCTGCGCCGGACAGTCGACGGTGGCCTACAGCGGCGAGGAGTTCCGCGTCGTCAAGGAGGGCGTGTGCGAGCACCTCGGCGGCAAGCTCGAGGCCTTCAAGGGCATCGACACCGAAGCCCAGAAGATGGCCGGCAAGCCCATGAAGATGTGATCCGCTCGTGGTGCCGCGGCCCCGATACCTCGTCTTTGCGGGCATCGAGCCGCGGCGCCGCTCAGGTCACCGGGGCCGGTCCGGCTGGAAGCGCCGCGCCAGCAGCTGGTCGAGCGAGAGCCGTCCCGGCCCCTTGGTGACGATCACCGCGAGCAGAAATATCCAGTAGTAGTGCTCGGTCTGATAGAACGTGGGATCGTGGGCACCGACCACGAACTGGATCACCAGCGCCATCGCGAGCATCGGCAGGGCGGCGAAGCGGGCGGCGAGGCCGAGTGCCAGCAGCGTCGAGCAGACCAGCTCGATCGTGGTCGCGAGGTAGGCGGCGAGGTCGGGCGGCAGAAACGGCACCGGGTGGACCTGAGTGAACAGGAAGATCGCGCCCTCCAGATCCTGGAGCTTGAGGAGGCCTGAGCGGAAGAAGATGTCGGCCATCCAGAGGCGGATCACGAGGAACAGGACCGGCGCCAGCCGGCCCTCGGCGAAGCGGATCAGAGCTGCGATCAGGGGGGCGCCGCGGATCCAGGTGGATTGCCCGAAGGCGCCGAAGACGGTCGCGGCCATGCTTGTACGTCCGTTCAGTGGCAGCCCGCGAAACTGCCGCCGGCCAAGTGCAGCGCGAGGGCGGCCCGAAGGTCGAACGCGGCGTCCGCGCTCTGGGCCCTTTCGGCCGCCTCGGCGAGCGGCAGGCCATCGACCAGGGCTTCCACGAGCAGCAGGTCGGCCTGCGCGATCGGCCGGGTGGTCACGGTCATCTCGGGCCTGACCACCAGCGCGTGCTCGGCGCGCCCGCTCTCAGGCGGAGCGTCTTCCGTCGAGTTCTCGAGCGCGGCCTGCCAGAGGGAATAGACTGGGCCGGCGGAGCGGATCAGGCGCAAACTCGGGTGTGGGTCGAACCGCAGCCCGGGGTACCGCTCGGCCGGGATCGAGGCGAGCGTAGTGAGCGCCAGCGGTTCGGCATCGGCTGCGTAATAGGCTTCCTCGCGGGCCCATTCGAGCCTGGCGACGTCGCCAAGCCGGGGCAGCCTCGCGGCCTCGACCGAACGCGCCAGAAAGTCGGGGAAACGGGCGCCGTAGCCGGCGAGCTGCGGTCGCACCGGCGGCTCGGCACGAATGAAGGCCTGAGCGAGCGCGGCGAAGCCCTCCGGGCCAAGCCGTCGTCGGGTCGCCGGAAAGCTGCCCTCCAGCAGGCCCCTGAGCGAGACCAGCACGTTGTTCCGGTAGACGCCGAGCCGGCGTTCGGGGGCTATGCCGGCGCCGATGACCCCGCTCGCGATGGCGCCGATCTCGGCGGGGTCGAGGATGCCCCGGGCGAACGCCGCCTGGACCTCAAGCAGCGTCGGCACGCGCTCGCTCCCGGACGGCTCGGCCGAGCCGGCGTTGCGCCGCCGCGCGCTCCTCGAGCAGCACCGCGAGCGGCGGGATCGCGTTGTCCCACTCGATCAGCGTGGGTCGCGGCCCGTAGCGCGCGAGGGCGGCGTCGAACAGACGCCAGACCGGCTCCACGACCCGGCTTGCATGATCGTCGATCAGGATCGGGCTGCCCTCGATCTCGCAGATCGCGTGGCCGGCCAGATGGAACTCGCCGACCAGGGCGCTCGGGATCGTCTCGAGATAGTCGGCGACCGCGAAGCCGTGATTGTGCGCGCTGACGTGAATGTTGTTGATGTCGAGCAGGATACCGCAGCCGGCCCGGCGCGCGATCTCGGCGACGAACTCACATTCGGGCATGGTGCTGTCGACGAAGCGGAGATAAGAGGACGGGTTCTCGACCATCAGCGGCCTGCCGAGCCCCTCCTGCGCGATCGCGACGTTGCGCGCGACCAGCGTCAGCGCCTCCTCGGTATAGGGGATCGGGAACAGATCGTTCAGGTAGTGGCCGCTCTCGATGCTCCAGGCGATGTGCTCGGAGAGCAGTGCCGGCGCGAAGCGGTCTGCAAGCCGGCGGACGCGCGCGAGGTGCGCCGGGTCGGGCGGCTCGGCCGAGCCGAGCGACAGGCCGACGCCGTGCAACGAGAGCGCGTAGCGCTCGCGGATCCGCTCGAGCTGACGCAGCCGCGGGCCGCCGTCGACCAGATAGTTCTCGGTGTGCACCTCGACCCAGGCGAGCCCGGCGGGCGGGCGTTCGATGAGCTCGGCGACGTGAGGATGGCGCAGCCCGATGCCCGCTTGGCATTCAAGCGAACGTGAGCGATTACCGGCGGGGGCGCTCATGATCGGGCTCCCACCAGAACAAACGGAGCGGTCCGGGTCATCGCGCAGTTGTCACCTCCTGTTATTCCCAGGGAGCGGGGTGGATGCGCTAATCAGGTTCGCGCCCAGCCGACCGAAGGTTACAGGCACCCGGACGAAGCCCTGAACGATGAGCGACAGGAGCGAGGCAACGCCGAGCGGAACCCGGGTCGACGGCTCGCGCGACTGGTCCGAGCTGATGGCGCGCGCGCAGGCCGGCGACCAGCTCGCCTACCGGCGCCTGCTCGACGACATCGCTCCTTATCTCCGCTCCCTGGTGACCAGGCATACCATGCTGGCCGGCGAGGTCGAAGATGTCGTGCAGGACGTGCTACTCACGGTCCACGCCGTCCGCCACGCCTACGATCCGACCCGGCCGTTCGGGCCGTGGCTGCTCGCGATCGCCCGGCGCCGGATCGTCGACCGGCTGCGCCGCCGCGGTAGCAGGGCGGCCGAGATCCCGCTCGGACCCCAGCATGAAACCATTGTTGCCGACGGCGCGAACCTCTATCCGCTGCTCTCGGGGCGGCGTGGCCTGCGCGACGCGATCGCGAGCTTGCCGGCAGGACAGCGACAAGCCATCCTGCTGCTCAAGCTGCGCGGGCTGTCGCTGAAGGAGGCGGCGCTCGAGAGCGGGCTTTCGATCGCGGCGCTCAAGGTCGCGAGCCATCGGGCGCTGAAAGCGTTACGGGCGATGCTGGATGAGCGGACCTGAGGGGTGGTCACGACCCCCGAACTGATCGGGCGGCTGTGCGCCGGCGCGACGCCGGTGCGGCGCCTGCGCTCGCCTTTCCTGCGCGCCGGCTTGTGGCTTTCGCTCGCGGGGCTCGTGCTGGTCGCGCTGGCGGCGCTCCACGGTCCCCGCCCGGACCTGGTCCTCCGCCTCGGCCAGCCAGTCTTTGCCGCGGGGCTGGCGGGCTCGCTCTTGACCGGGGTCCTGGCAGCGCTCGCCGCCTTCGAACTCGCCCTGCCGGATCGCTCGCGTTGGTGGCTGCTCCTGCCCGTGCCGGCAATCGGGCTGTGGCTCGCTACCATCGGCTATGGCTGTCTGACCAGCTGGGTCAGCATCGGCCCCGGCGGCATGCGCCCCGGCAGCACGCTCGAGTGCTTCGAGACGCTCTTCCTGGTGAGCCTGCCGCCCTGGGCCCTGCTCCTCTGGATGCTCCACCGCACCGCCTGGCTCGACCCGTCGCCGGTCGCTCTGATGGGCGGCTTGGCGGCCGCCGGCATTGCGGCCACCGCGATGTCGATCCTGCATCGGCTCGATGCAACTCTGCTGGTGTTGATCTGGAACCTCGGGGCCGCCGCCGCGATCGTCGCCCTCGGCGGCATCTTCGGCCGCAGGATCTTGTTAAAGCTCGATCATCTGAACCCCGCCTTGCGCAGACCCTCGGCATAGTGCTCGGCGTCCGCCGGGCGCCGGAACGGGTCCATCGCGAGCAGCCAGTCGAGGCAGCTGGTGCCCTCGGCGAAGAGGCCGCGCGCCAGCTGGCGCCGGTGATGGCGATGGACCGTCTCGCGATGGCCGGGGCACGCCTCGAGGTTGCCGAGATGGGCGTAGGCGGCCGCGATGAAGGCGGGCGTGTTGCAGAGCGCCTCCGGTGCCGGCGTCATCGTCGCGATCGCCTCGTCGTGCAGGCGGGCGCTGAACAGCGCGATCCCGGCAAACGCCGTGTACCATTCCGGGTGGTGGGGGGCGAGGCGGAGCGCGCTGCGGCCGGCCTCGACCGCGAGCTCGGGCTCGCCGATCAGCGCCATCGCCGCGGCCGCGTGGGCCAGCACGTCGGCATCGTTCGGATTGAGCTCGAGCGCGCGCAGCAGCTGCCGCCTCGCGCCCTCGTAGTCGCGACCGTAGAGCCGGGCGACGCCGAGCACGCAATGCGCCCTGTGATCCCGCTCGTCGAGCTCGATCGCCTTCTGCGCCAGATCGAGGGCCTCCTGGCGCAGGAAGAACCAGTGGTTCCAGGAGAAGCAGGCCCACTCGTTCAGATAGGCCATGGCGAGGCCGACATAGGCGCGCGCGTAGTGCGGGTCCTTGGCCACCGCCTGCTGGAAGCAGCCGCGCGCGTCGGCGAGCGCCGAGAGCTCGGGGCGCCTCAGCGCGCTCCAGCCGCGCAGCCAGAGATCGTAGGCCGCGAGATCGTTCGGGCGCTGGCGCCGGGCCTGCTCGAGCCGGGAGTCCTCGATCCGGCCGATCACCGTGCCGACGATCCGGCGCGCCATCTCGTCCTGGAGGTCGAAGACCTGGCTGCGGGCGCCGTCGTAGCGCTCGGCCCAGAGCTGGCGCGCGCTCGCGGTCTCGACCAGGCGCACCGTGATCCGAAGCCGGTCGCCCGCGGCCCTGAGGCTGCCGTCCAGCACGTAGGTCGTGCCGAGCTCCGCCCCGATCCGCGCCGGCGCCAGCGCGCTCGCGCGGTAGGCCAAGGCGGTCGCCGGCGCGATCACGTCGAGCTCGCGAAAGCGGCCGAGCTCGGTCGCGAGGTCCTCGGCCAGGCCGTCGCCCAGATGGCGGTCCGCGTCGTCGGCGGCGAAGGCCAGCACGGCGATCGCCGGCCGCCCGGTGGGCGCGGCGCGGCGGCGGGCACGGTCCGCGGCAGCAGTTCGGAGCACGGCCGCGCGCTCGGGCAGATCGTCGCCCTCGGGGTCGGGCGGCGCCTCCGGCAGCAGCTTCGAGAGCTCGGCGCGCAGCCGCAGGGTCTCGGGCGCCGGCGCGATGCCGAGCTCGCGCGCCAGCAGCTCGCGGCAGCGCCGGTACTGGTCCAGCGCCGAGCCGACCCGGTCCTGGTACATGTAGAGCCGGATCAGGGCGCGGTGGACGCCCTCCTGCAGCCCATCGAGGGCGAGCAGCCGCAGCGCCACCTGGATCGCGCGCTCGATCGCGCCGGTCGCCACATAGTGGTCGAGCAGCCGATGCAGCACCTGCTGCAGGCTCTCGTCCAGGCGCCGGCGCTCGCTCGCGAGCCAGTCGTCGAACGCCTCGCCGGGGCCGGCAAAGCCCTCGAGCAGCGGACCCCGGTAGAGGCCGGCTGCCCGCTCCAGCGTCTCGGGCGTGGCGTCGGCCGCGAGCCGCTCGAAGTGCCACGCGTCGACCTCGATCAGGTCCGGCCGGATCGCGATCTGGTCGGCCGCGGCGGCGAGGCAGTCGCGCGCCGCCGCCGGCAGGGCCTCGCGCAGGCGGGAGAGCGTCTTCCTGAGGTTGGCGCGCGCCTGGGCCTCGCCGTGATCGGCCCAGAGCAGCGCCGCGAGCTGCTCGCGCCGCTGCGCCTGCGCGGCGTTCATCGCCAGATACGCGAGCAGCGCCCGCACCTTGCGGGTCGGGAAGATCAGCGGCGCGCCGGCGGCCGGGCGGCACTCGAAGCCGCCGAGCAGGCTGAGGTGCAGGAGCGTCATCGGCCAGAGCCTCTCGCGACCGCCGCATGCTGCCCGCTTGTCCCGCTCTTGTCACGCCGGCGGCGACGCGCGCTCGTCAAGGTGGCAGCAGATCCCCACCGCCAAGGAGGTGTCAGGTCATGTCGGCAGCAGCAGAGCACAAGGATGCCGCGATCGGGCGCGGCCAGGTCACGCGCAGCGCGGCCGAGGTGTACGAGGAGTTCTTCGTCCCCGCGCTGTTCCGGGAATGGGCGCCGCGGGTCGCGCAGGCGGCCGGCATCCGGGAGGGCTACAAGGTGCTGGACGTCGCCTGCGGCACGGGCGTGCTGGCGCGCGAGGCCGCGGGCCGCGCCGGGCCGCAGGGCGAGGTCTGCGGCCTCGACCGCAACGAGGGCATGCTGGCCGTGGCCAGGCGCCTGGCCCCCGCGGTCGCCTGGCGCCAGGGGCTGGCCGAGGCCCTGCCCTACGCCGCCGGCCGGTTCGATGCCGTGGTCAGCCAGTTCGGGCTGATGTTCTTCGACGACCGGCAGCGCGCGCTCGCGGAGATGCTGCGCGTGCTGCGCCCGGGCGGGCGGCTCGCGGTCGCGGTCTGGGACCGGCTCGAGACCTCGCCCGGCTATGCCGCGATGACCGCGCTCCTCGAGCGCCTGTTCGGCGAGCAGATCGCAGCCGGCCTGCGGGCACCGTTCGTGCTCGGCGATCCGGCCGAGCTCCGGCCCTTGTTCGCAGACGCGGGCATGCCCGACATCGAGATCGCGACCGAGGTCGGCAGCGCGCGCTTTCCCTCGATCGAGGCCTGGGTCCACACCGACGTCAAGGGCTGGACGCTCGCCGACCTGATCGACGACGCCCAGTATCAGGTGCTGCTGCGAGCGGCGCAGGCGGAACTGAAGCTTTTCGCGCGCCCCGACGGCACCGTCGCCTTCGCCTCGCCCGCCCACATCGTGAGCGCGACCAAACCCTGAGGGCGGATCGGCACCGCCCCCGCAGGACGCCCCGCAGGCCGCTACACGGTCCGCTTGCTGGCGCAGTCGAAGCCGCCCGAGACGGGCGCTGTCGGCCTCCCATCCGCGTCGACCGGAGTAAACTGCCACTCTACCCGGCGTGGTTGCATCACGATGGTCCTCGAGCGGCTCATTCGCTTGCCCCACAAGGTTCTGCTGGACCCGCACGATCAGGACATCGGTCAAGGTGAGCTGAAAGAACACGAGCGGCTCGCCGCCCCGAGCCCGGACCGGAAACTCCACGCTCGGCAGGGTGCGCTGAACGAGAGATTGAATCATGAGCGGGATCGAGGCGGTATCGATGGGCTTGCTCACCGTGTACAAGCCGCAGGCGGATGCCGGGGGACGATCGCCCGTGCCCACTGGCGGGACGTCACCTTTGATGCCGACCGAGTACGAGATTCCCAGGACCTCCGAGCAGCCGGCAAACTGGGGATCGGTCGAGCCGCCGGCGATTTCGTCGCCGCACATGAAGATGTCGGACGCGGCGACCGCCAACCCGGGCTGGGCAAAGGCAATGGCCACTGCCCAGGGCAACAGGATTTTCCGAAGAATCATGGAACAGTCTCCATTGCCGGTAGGTCGAAATGCCAGGAACCTCAGTCCATGTGCCTCCGGCCAGGCGCATGAACCGTCACGAACCCTCACGGGTGGACTTTTGACGGCCAAGGCGTCAGCCCCAGCCGAGACGGCGGAGGTAGTCGCGGTTGGCGCGGGCGATCGGCAGGGGCTTGTCGGCCGGAGCGGGGTACATGTCCTGCTCGACCACGACGAAGCCCTCGAACGCCGCCTGCCGCAGGAGCTCGCCGAAGCCGGAAAAATCGACCGCGCCGCGATCGAGCTCGCAGAACGCGCCGCGCGCGACCGCCGCCGCGAACGGCAGCGTCTCCCGCCGTGCCTGCGCCAGCACGACCGGGTCGACGCTCTTGACGTGCAGATAGTCGATCCGGCCCTGGTGCCTGCGCATGAAGCGGGCGACATCGCCGCCGGCATAGAGGTGGTGGCCGGTATCGAAGCAGAGCCGGACCAGGTCGGGGTCGGTCGCCTCGAGAAAACGCTCGATCTGCGCCTCGGTCTCGACGTGGGTCTCGGCGTGCGGGTGGAAGGCGAGCGTCAGGCCGAAGCGCTCCTGCGCGAGCCTGGCCGCCTGCTCGGCCGTCAGGACCAGGCGCCGCCAGCCGTCGTCGTCCAGCTCGCGCGGCTGCTGGAGCGCGCCCGTGTGCATGTCGGTGTACATGGCGTCGATCAGGATCAGGTGCCGGGCGCCCAGCGCCTGCAGCAGCGCGCCCGCGGTCTCGATCTGACCTTCGAGCTCCGGCCAGACGCCCGCATCCTCGAGCGGCAGCATGACCACCTGACCGCAGGCGCCGAGGCCGCGGGCATCGAGCTCGGCCGCCAGCACCGCCGGCGCCGTCGGCAGGTAGCCGATCGGGCCCAGCTCGGTCCAGAGGTAGCCGGCGGCGGCGGCCTCGTCCAGATACCGCCGCCAGTCGATCTGCCGGTCGTCCTTGGCGAACCAGACGCCGAAGGAATCGGGCGCGGTCGCGATCTTGAGCTGCATCGCTCTCTCCGGGCTCAATAGCGGACCTGCACGGGCTGTCCGGTGCTGGCCGACTGCCGCGCGGCGGCGGCCAGGATCAGGGCCCGGCGGCCGTCCTCGGCGGTGATGAAGGGCTCCTCGCCGTGCTCGACCACGTCGGCGAAGTGATCGAGGGCGTGGCGGTAGGACACAACGTAGCGGTCCGTGAAGAAATACGGGAAGACGTCGCCGCGGACGCCGGCGGCGTCGTAGCGCTCGAGCGTCGTGCGCCGGACGTTGTCGGAGCGCAGCATGCCGCCCGAGCCCAGCACCTCGATCCGCTGGTCGTAGCCGTAGGTCGCGCGCCAGCTGTTGTTGATCTGGCAGAGCCGGCCGCTCGCGGTCCGCAACAGCGCGACCGCCGTATCCGTCTCGCCGAGCGCGCGGAACGCGGGCTCGATCAGGCAGCTCGCCATGGCGAACACCTCGACCGGCTCCTCGGCCAGCAGCCAGCGTGCCATGTCGACGTCGTGGACCATGGTCTCGAGGAACAGAGCGCCGGGCGAGCCCTCGAGGTAGGCGACGGGCGGCGGCTCGGGATCGCGCGAGGTGATGCTGATCAGCTCGGGCGCCCCCGCTTCGCCCGCGCGCAGCGCCCGCTCGAGGGCGGCATGGTTGGGATCGAAGCGCCGGTTGAAGTCGACGAACACCGGCACGCCCTTGCCCTCGATCGCGCGCACGCAGGCGTCGGCGCGCTCCCGATCGAGATCGAGCGGCTTCTCGCAGAAGACGGGCTTGTTCGCCGCGACCGCGCGCATGACCAGCTCGGCATGCGTGCTCGACGAGGAGGCGATCAGGACGGCGTCGGTCGCGGCCTCGCGAATGGCGCCCTCGACATCGGTGCCGGACCTGGCGCCGTAGGGCTCGGCCAGGCGGCTCGCCGCCTGCGGGTTGACGTCGACCACGGTGGCGAGGCGGAGGTTCCGGTGCGCCGCGATGTTTTGGGCGTGGAGGGCTGCGATGCGCCCGGCGCCGATCAGGCAGATGTTCAGCATGACGCCCTTCCTTGCCCGGCGGGCCGCGGCCGGCCGCTTTTTGCGATCTTGTGCGATCCTGCCGCTGCGCGGCATTCTGCCGCCGGATCGCCGATCCCACAATCGGCCTCTTGCGGTCGGGTTCGGCGGGCCTGAGCCTTGCGGGCCAAAGAGCGTCTCCCGGAGGCAGCGCCATGTTGCACGTCTTTTACCTCGAGGACGGCCGGCTCGAGCGCGTGGAGCTCACCGATCAGGAGCCGGCGCTGCCGGAGCGGACGGTGTGGCTCGATCTGCTCCAGCCGACCGGCGCCGAGGAGGCTCTGATCGAGCGGGCGCTGGGCGTCGACGTGCCGACCCGCGAGGAGATGAAGGAGATCGAGGCCTCGAGCCGCCTTTACCGGGAAGACGGCGCGCTGTTCATGACCGCGACCCTGGTCGCCAAGGCGGATACCGAGGCGCCCGAGAGCACGGCCTTGACCTTCATCCTGGCGGGCGAGCGGCTGGTCACCGTGCGCTACGCCGATCCGCTGCCGTTTCGCGCGTTCACGGCCTTCGCGCTGCGCCATCCGAATGCCTGCAGCGACGGCGATGCGGTCTTGAACGGCCTGCTCGAGGCGATCATCGACCGCACCGCCGACATCCTGGAGGCGGTCGGTGCCGATCTCGACCGGATGTCGCAGGAGGTCTTCTCCCGCAGCAGCAGCGAGACCAGCCGCGACTTTCAGAAGCTGATCCGGCGGATCGGGCGGGCCGGCGATCTGACCAGCAAGGCGCGCGAGAGCCTGGTCAGCATCGGCCGCCTGCTGGCCTTCGCCATTCAGGGCAGCCAGACCCACGGCCGCAAAGGCAGCGGCTCGCGCCTCAAGACCATCGGCCGCGATGTCGTCTCCCTCAGCGACCACGCCTCGTTCCTCAACAACAAGGTCAACTTCCTGCTCGATGCCACCCTCGGCATGATCAACATCGAGCAGAACGCCATCATCAAGATCTTCTCGGTCGCGGCCGTCGTGTTCCTGCCGCCGACCCTGATCGCCAGCATCTACGGCATGAACTTCGCGCACATGCCCGAGCTCGGCTGGCCGTTCGGCTATCCCTTGGCGCTGGCCTTGATGATCGCCTCGGCGATCCTGCCCTACTGGTACTTCAAGCGCCGCGGCTGGCTGTAGGGGGGCGGGCTGAACTGGCTTGCGCCGCCCGGTCCATGATGGCAAAGGGCGATGCCGCGTGCATGACGCTCCGCCGACAACGATCGGATGAGCGGGGCCGGGCCAACATGACGACCAAAGGATGGGAAGGCAGATGGCATTGATCGAGCCGCACGGGGGAAGCCTTCGGGTCCTCTATCTCCCCGAGGAGCAGGCCGCGAGCCTGCGTCGCAAGGCGGGCGCCTATCCCTGCTGGGATCTGACCCAACGCCAGCTGTGCGATCTGAAGCTGTTGCTGAACGGCGGCTTCTCGCCGCTTACGGGCTTTCTTGGCGAGGACGACTACGAGCGGGTGCTGGCGGACATGCGCCTTGCCGACCGCACGCTCTGGCCGATCCCGGTCACGCTCGATGTGACCCCGCAGTTCGCGGGCGGCCTGCGCGCCGGCGATGCCATCGGGCTGCGCGATCCGGAGGGCTTCCTGATCGCGGTCATGACGATCGAGGACATCTTCGAGCCGGACCGCGGGCGCGAGGCGGAAGTCGTGTTCGGGACCCGCGACGAGACCCATCCGGGCGTCGACTACCTGCTCAACCGCACCCATCCCGTCTATCTGGGCGGCCGCCTGCAGGGCCTTGCGCGGCCGACCGAGTACGACTTCAAGCAGCTGCGCGACGAGCCCGCCGACCTGCGCCACAAGTTCGAGCAGTGGGGCTGGAGCCGGGTGGTCGCGTTCCAGACCCGCAACCCCATGCACCGCGCGCATCAGGAGCTGACCCAGCGCGCCGCCCAGATCGCGCTCGCCAACCTTCTGCTCCACCCCGTGGTCGGCCTGACCAAGCCCGGCGACGTCGACCACTTCGCCCGCGTGCGCTGCTACGAGCACCTGCTCAAGACCTATCCCGAGCAGACGACCCACCTCAGCCTCTTGCCGCTCGCGATGCGCATGGCCGGCCCGCGCGAGGCGGTCTGGCACGCGATCATCCGCAAGAACCACGGCTGCACCCACCTGATCGTCGGCCGCGACCATGCCGGCCCCGGCAACGATGGCGCCGGCCGGCCGTTCTACCCGCCCTATGCCGCCCAGGAGCTGGTCGCCGGGCTCGCGCCCGAGCTCGGCATCGGCCTCGTGCCGTTCAAGGAGATGGTCTACGTCCAGGACCGCGGCCAATACGTGCCGGCCGACGAGGTCGAGGCCGGCGAGACGGTCCTCAGCCTGTCCGGCACCGAGCTCCGCCGGCGCCTGCGCGAAGGCATCGAGATCCCGGCCTGGTTCACCTTTCCGGAGGTCGTGGAGGAGCTGCGCCGCAGCTATCCGCCGCGCCACCGCCAGGGCTTCACGGTGCTGTTCACCGGGCTCTCCGGGGCCGGCAAGTCGACGCTCGCGCACGCGCTCATGGCCAAGCTCATGGAGCTCGGCAGCCGCTCGGTCACGCTTTTGGACGGCGATCTGGTGCGCAAGCACCTCTCCAGCGAGCTCGGCTTCTCCAAGGAGCACCGCGACCTCAACGTACTCCGGATCGGCTACGTCGCGAGCGAGATCACCAAGGCGGGCGGGGTGGCGCTCTGCGCCCCGATCGCGCCCTACGCCTCGATCCGCAGGCGCGTGCGCGAGCTGGTCGAAGCCTATGGCGCCTTCGTCGAGATCCACGTCGCGACCTCGCTCGCGGTCTGCGAACGGCGCGACACCAAGGGCCTCTACGCCAAGGCGCGGGCCGGGCTGATCAAGCAGTTCACCGGCATCGACGACCCCTACGAGCCGCCCGAGCGCCCGGACGTGGTGATCGACACCGAGGCCGAAGCCCCCGACGTCGCCGCCCACCGCATCCTCCTGAAGCTCGAGGGCCTGGGCCTGATCAAATAGACCTCGACCTCGATCAGGCGGCGCGCGGCCGCACGTCCTGCTCGATCCGGGCGCCGGCCTCGGCCACGGTCAGCGAGAGGTCGGAGGCGGCTCTGGAGGTTGAGCCAGAACTCGGGCGTCCTGCCGAAACAGCGCGCGAGCCGGAGCGCAGTGTCGGCGCTCACCGCCCGCGATGGTCCCGGATGATCGCCCCGATCCGCGTCGCCGGCACGCGCGGCGCGAGCGCCAGGGCATTGGCGGACAGGCCGAGCGGTGCCATGAACTCCTCCCGCAGCACCTCGCCCGGATGGGTCCGAACGCGACTGATGCGCATGCCGCCCGCGATGGTCGTCGACGATCTCGACATCTTCGGCGCCATCCTTCTCCTACGAAGCAGATCCGCCACTGATCGTCGACCCGGACCGAGTGCCGACCGAAACGGTCGCTCCATCGAAAGGTTTAACTTCTCGTCAGCCTTTGTCCGGCAGACCACCACTCGCTGGTCCATGAGACCCTGGGAGTTCGCCCTCCACCAAAATCATCTTGAGGCACGGATTCCCACGGTCGCATGGACCATCCACGAGGCACTCATGCCTCTCAAAACTTACCTGTTGGTTAACGATCGGCCGCCCGAAACGTCATTCGAAAACCGCCGGCTGATGTCGCAAGCGCTCGTTGGACGAAAGTTGCCCCGCTTCGAGAGGACCATCAGCGGGGCCTGCTCAGGATCGATCGCTGACGCCCGCGCTCTCGAAGGTCGCCATGCCGGTGTGGCAGGCGAGGGCTGCGCGGCAGAGCAGCACGGCCAGCGCCGCGCCCGAGGCCTCGCCGAGGCGCATGTCGAGCTCGAGCAGCGGGCGCAGGCGCAGGCGCTCGAGCAGGCGCGCGTGGCCGGGCTCGGCCGAGCGGTGCGCGGCCTGGACGTGGCCCAGCGCCGAAGGCTCGAGCGCGTGCAGGACCGCGGCCGCGGCGCCGGCTGTGAAGCCATCCAGCAGGACCGGGATGCAAAGCTCGCGCGCGGCCAGGATCGCGCCCGCCATCGCCGCGATCTCGCGGCCGCCGAGCCGGCGCAGGATCTCGAACGGCTGGCCGAAGGCCTCGGCATGGCGGGCGAGGCCGCGGCCGACGACCGCGGCCTTGTGGGCCACCCCATGCGCATCGAGCCCCGTGCCCGGCCCGGTCCACCAGGCGGCCGGGCCGCCGAACAGCGCCGCGCACAAGGCCGCGGCCGAGGTGGTGTTGGCGATCCCCATTTCCCCGACCGCGAGCAGGTCGAGATCAAAGGCAACCGCCGAGACGCCCTGGTTGAGCGCGTCCAGGCATTCGGCTTCGGACATCGCGGCGGCGGTGCAAAAATCCGCGGTCGGGCGCTCGAGGTCGAGGGCCAGGACCCCGAGCTCGGCGCCGGCCGCCCGGCAGAGCTGGTTGATCGCCGCGCCGCCGGCCTCGAAGTTCGCGACCATCTGAGCCGTGACCGCGCTCGGATAGGCGGATACGCCCTGTTCTGCGACCCCGTGGTTGCCGGCGAACACCAGCGCCCCCACCCGGTCCAGCGCCGGCGGCTCGCGGGCCTGCCAGCCGGCGAGCCAGATCGCCAGCTCCTCGAGCCGGCCGAGGGCGCCCGAAGGCTTGGTCAGGCGCGCCTGATGCGCGCGCGCCGCGGCGGCTGCCGCCGCGTCGGCCGCCGGCAGTTGCCGAAGCCGCCGGCAGAGGTCATCAAGGCTCGAGATCGGGTTCGCCGGCGGCATGTCGGGAATCCTGGTAAGCGCAACGGTGCATTCGGGGCGGCGATGGTGCGCGCGGCGATCGAGGAGTGCAAGGTGGCGCTCCGGTTCCTGACCCGGCTGCCGGTCGGCGCGGCCGCGCGCTTGCCGGCGGGCGCGCTCGCCGCCAGCGCGCCGATGTTCCCGCTGGTCGGCGCCCTGATCGGCGCCGCCGGCGGCCTCGTCTTCGCGCTCGCGGCCGGGCTCGGCTTGCCGCCGATGCTGGCAGCCCTGCTCGCGGTCGCGGCCCAGATCCTCCTGACCGGCGGCCTGCACGAGGATGGTCTGGCCGATGTCGCCGACGGCTTCGGCGGCGGTCGCACGCGCGCCGACAAGCTCCTGATCCTGCGCGATCCCCGGATCGGCAGCTTCGGCGCGATCGCGCTCGTGCTGGCGCTGCTCGCCCGCATCGGCGCGCTCGCCGCCCTCGAGCGCCCGGCGCTGGTCGCAGCGGTCCTGATCGCCGCCGGCGGCGCCTCGCGCGCCACCCTGCCCGTCATCATGGCGAGCCTGGCGCCGGCCCGGACGGAGGGCCTGGCCGCCGGCGCCGGCCGCCCGCACCCGCTGCGCGCCGCAGCCGGCCTCGCGATCGCGACCCTCGCCGCCCTCGCCCTGCTGCCGCCCGCCCTGGCGGGCGCCGGACTGATCACCGCCGCCGTCGCCGCGCTGATCATCGCCCGCCTCGCCCGACACCAGATCGGCGGCCACACCGGCGACGTCCTGGGCGCCGCCCAGCAACTCGCCGAGATCGGCTTCCTGCTCGCGGCGACAACTCTTGTTCTACGACTTTAATTTCACCGCACAACAGCCTCCCCAGCACCAAGAATCACCAATCCGATCCCGCTCCGAGCCGCCGCAACTCCCCACCCGCCGGGGCTCCTCCGATCGCATCCACCGCAGCCCAACCCGTCATCAACCGATGCCCTCCATGCTACCGGGCTCCATGGTCCATGCGACCCTGACAATCCGACCGTCCGTCGCCCTTTGGCGAGGCACGGATTCCCACGGTCGCATGGACCACCCGAAAGAACGGTTAACCGCCGACCGGTTAAGCTTCGGTTAATGGCTCATCCGACATCGTCGGCTCGCGCGCTCGCAACCCCGGTCGGCAATCGGTCCGCCGCCTGGCACCCGATCACACTGCCCGCGCCGCATCGCGGGCCGGGCTCGGCTCGAGATGCGATCTTGCCCGCCGGCCCGCGCGGTGACCCGCATCGAACCCCGGCCGGCGCGCGCTCGACGGCCGCTCGGCAATCGGGGCGCCGCCTGGCACCCGATCACGCTGCCCGCGCCCTTTCGCGGGGCCGGGATCGGCTCGAGATGCCATCTTGCCCGCTGGCCGCGCGAAGTGACCCGCATCGAACCCCGGCCGGCGCGCGCTCGAGGGCCCGCTCGGCAACCGGGGCGCCGCCTGCCCGCTCGGCAACCGGGGCGCCGCCTGGCGCCCGATCGCGCTGCCCGCGCCCTTTCGCGGGGCCGGATCGGCCCGAGATGCGATCTTGCCCGCTGGCTCGCGCGCGGTGACCCGCATCGAGCCCCGGCCGGCGCGCGCTCGAAGGCCCGCTCGGCAACCCGGGCGCCGCCTGGCACCCGATCACGCTGGCCGGGCCCTTGCGCAGGACCGGGTTGGCTCACGTTGCGGTCTTGCCCGCCGGGCCGCAGCGGTGAACCGCATCGGGCCCGGCACGCCCTAGATCGAGGCGAGATAGCCGCCGTCGACGTAGAGGATCTGGCCGGTCACATAGGCGCTCGCGTCCGAGCACAGGAAGACGGCGGCGCCGAGCAGATCGTCGAGCCGGCCGAACCGGCGCATCGGGATCTTCGCCAGCATCGCCTGCTGCCAGGCCTGGTCCTGGTAGAACGGCTCGGTCAGCGCGGTCCGGAAATAGCCGGGTCCGATCGCGTTCACCCGGATGCGCCGCGGGGCCCATTCGGCGGCCAGCGCCCGGGTCATGCCGAGCAACCCGCTCTTGGAGCTCGTATAGGGGACCGCGGTCGGGACGCCGACTGCCGAGGTCAGCGAGCAGACGTTCAAGATCGCGCCGCCGGCACCGGCCGCCATCACCCGCGCTACCGCCTGGCTCAGGAAAAACGCGCTCTTGAGGTTGGTATCGAGCAGCCGGTCCCAGAGCTGCTCGCTGACCTCGAGGCTGTCGGCGACCTGTTCCTGGCCGGCGTTGTTGACCAGGATGTCGAGGCCGCCGAGCGCCTGCGCCGCCCGCTCCACGGCGCCCGCGATCCGGGCGACCTCGCCCACGTCGAGCTCGAGCACGACCGCGCGGCGCCCGAGCGCGCGAACCCGCGCCGCGGTCGCCTCGAGCGCTGCCTGCGAGCGCGCCGCCAGCGCCAGATCGGCGCCCGCCTGCGCCAGGCCCTGCGCCAGCGCCCGCCCGATGCCGCGGCTCGCTCCGGTCACGAGCGCGCGGCGGCCGTCGAGGCGAAAGCTCGGCAGGGCGGGCTCGGGCGCCGCCATCAGGCTCGGCCAGCCGCCGCGATCGCCCCTCAGCCGAGGCCGAGGTCGGCGGCGTAGGCGAACAGCGCCGGCGTGCCGCCCGTGTGCAGGAAGACGACCGTCTCGCCGCGGCCGATCCGACCCTTGCGGACATGGTCGATCAGCCCGG
This sequence comes from uncultured Alphaproteobacteria bacterium, assembly GCA_963798075.1. Lineage (GTDB taxonomy): Bacteria > Pseudomonadota > Alphaproteobacteria > Geminicoccales > Geminicoccaceae > DATAOG01. The sequence goes on from CAWCRU010000033.1 coordinate 179,157, forward strand.
CCATGGCCTTGCTGCTGTAGACCGGATCGAGGATCACCGCCTCGGTGCGCGCGAGCAGCCGCAGCGCCTCGCGGCCGCCCTCGCTGACGACGCCGTAGCGCTCGCCGATGTAGTCGTCGTGGCTCTCGATCTCGGCAGCCGCGATCTCGATGTCGAGATCGAGCCGGGCGGCCGCCGCGTTCGCGATCCGGGCGATGTCGGCCGCGCGCGGCTCGCTCCAGCGGATCGGCGCGATGTTGACCAGCCGCGTGCGCCGGCCGAGCGCGCGCAAGCCCACCAGCATGCCGGCCGGCGTCATGTTGGCGCCGCAGAGATAGAGATAGTCCGGGTCGATCCCGGCCTCGTCGAACTGCCGGTCGAGCTCGAGCGCCGCGGCGACGTAGCCGATCGCGCCGAGCGCCAGCCGGTCGACCGCGAACGGCGCCAGCACGTAGGGCCTGCGGCCGGCCCGCGCGAGCTCCTCGGCCTTGGCCGCGAGCAGGGGTGCCAGACGCTCCATGCTGTCGATCTCGACCACCGTGACCTCGGCGCCCATGAGCCGGTCGAGCAGCAGATTGCCCTGCAGCGCCGGGCCCTTCTCGCCGTGCAGCAGCACGAGCGCAACCTCGAGGCCGAGCTTTCGTTGCCGCCGCGGTCATCTGCCGGCACCAGTTGGACTGGGTGTAGGCGCCCGCGACCACGGTATCGGCGCCCTCGGCCAGGATCTCGGCGAACACGAACTCGAGCTGGCGGGTCTTGTTGCCGCCGAAGGCGAGCCCGGTCAGATCGTCGCGCTTGAGCCAGATGTCGGGGCCGCCGAGGGTGGCGCTCAGCCGCAGACAGGGCTCGAGCGGGGTCGGCAGATGGGCAAGGCGCACCCGTGGCTGGGCGTCGATCTTCGCCTGCAGCGCCGCGCGCGCGGCCGAGGTTCCGGTCATGATTGGCAAGCCTTTCCTGCTCCGCTAGTCCAGAGCCATCCTAGGCGAGCCGCAGGAGGCGCGAAAGCGCGATGCCGGAGCTGCCGGACATCACCCTCTACCTCGAGGCGCTCTCGCCGCGCATCCTGGGCCAGCCGCTCGAAGGCGTCCGGCTCGCGAGCCCGTTCCTCTTGCGCACGGTCGAGCCGCCGATCAAAGCCGCCCACGGCAAGCGGGTGCGGGCGCTGCGGCGCCTCGGCAAGCGGATCGCGCATCGGCCTCGAGGACCGGCCCCGGGGAGGACGAGCAGGACGAGCTCTGGCTCGTGCTCCACCTGATGATCGCCGGCCGCCTGCACTGGCGGGAGCCGGGCGCCAGGCTCGCCGGCCGCTATGCGCTGGCCGCGTTCGATTTCCCGAACGGCACGCTGACGCTCACCGAAGCGGGCGCCAAGAAGCGGGCATCGCTGCACGTCGTCCGCGGTGCTGCGGCACTCGCCGAGCACGATCCGGGCGGGCTCGAGGTCTTCGAGGCCGATCTCGAGGCGTTCCGCGGCGCGCTCCTGCGCGAAAACCACACCCTCAAGCGCGCGCTCACCGACCCCCGCCTGTTCAGCGGCATCGGCAACGCCTATTCGGACGAGATCCTGCACCGGGCGCGGCTGTCGCCGCTGGCGATGACCGGCAAGCTCGGGGCCGAGGAGATCCAGCGCCTGTTCGAGGCGACCCGCGCCGCCCTCGCCGACTGGACCGAGCGGCTGCGCCGGCTGTACGGCGACGCGTTCCCCGAGAAGGTCACCGCGTTCCGCCCCGACATGGCGGTCCACGGCAAATACGGAAAACCCTGCCCGGTCTGCGGCACGGCCGTGCAGCGCATCCGCTACGCCGACAACGAGACCAACTACTGCCCGCGCTGCCAGACCGGCGGCCAGCTGCTCGCCGACCGCTCGTTCTCGCGCCTGCTGAGGAAGGACTGGCCGAAGACGATCGACGAGCTGGAGCGGCTCGCGGCTCCGCGCGGCGGAGCGCGAACGACATGACCCCGCCGGGCAACCTGGCGATCCGACCGCTCACGCCCGACCGCCTCGACCTTCTTTCGCCTCGGGTTCAAGGAGGTCGCGCGCCGGGCACCGCAGCGGCCCGTGCTGCGCTGCGATCTGACCCGCTGATCCCCTTCGATGCTCCCGGGAGCGGGTGCGAGCTTGACCGGGCATTAACCTTTCGCCGCCAGCATGCCCGGTGGCGCCCCCCAGGCGGCGACCGACCTGGTCCCGTTCGACGGCGACGCATACAGCCGCGGGCGGACCAACGCGGCCCCCTTGCAGGTCCGGACATTGGCCATCCGCCGCCCGCGACTGCGGGCAGCCGGTCCCGCTCAACGGCCGGGCAATACGGTCGTCGAGGCACGCGCAGCGGTCTTTGCGCTGATCTCAGCTCACAACTGAAGGTTGCTCGAAGGACCCCGACTACTGGTTGACTTGACTGATACGCAATGCAACCTTTATGGGGAAGGTTTGCGGCTGCGACGAGATCGGGGGACGTCGATGCGGGTGCGGCATTTGATCGTTGGCGCGGCATTGGCGACCATGTTGGGCAGCGCCGGCGCGGCGGGTGCTGGCGCCGGCGGCGCCGGCGACCCGAGGGACGCTGGCTTGCGCGCGCGAGCGGTGGCCGGTGCTGGTGCCGGCCGCGAGACCTCTTCGCGGAAGACGCTGGCTTGCGCGCGCGCGCAACGGTGGCCTCCAGGCTGGACGATCCGAGGCCGGCCGCGCCCCCCACCGGCGGCCCCCGGAACCAGAACGCCTGCGACTCCGTCGAGAGCGGGCCTCGAACCGGCGACGACCGGAACCCGTCCGCAGCCGACCCCTTCGAGGGCAGGGCGCACACCGGCCACGATCCGAACTCGAACCGGCACGGCCCCTTCGCGGACAGGGCCGCCACCGAGAACGCCGCGAACCGCAACCCGCACGATGCTTTCGAGCGCCGGGCCGCGACCGGCAACGACGGGAGGTGGAATTCGCACAGCGCCTTCGCGGGCAGGACCGGCGCCGGCAACGGCTGGGACCGGAACCCGCACGATTCCTTCGAGCGCCGGGCCGCGACCGGCAATGACGGGAGGTGGAATTCGCACGGCCCCTTCGCGGGCGGGACCGGCGCCGGCAACGGCTGGGATCGGAACCCGCACGATCGGTTCGAGCGCCGGGCCGCCAGCGGCAACGCCTGGAATCGGAACGGGCACGGCCCCTTCGAGGGCGGGACCGGCACCGGCAACGGCTGGAACCGGAATGCGCGCGACCGGCTCGAGCGGATCCTCTGGGGCGCGGGCGGCAGGTTCGAGCCGCAAGGAGCCGGCGGCCGCCACCAGCTGATCGCCCTGCTGCGCGATCTCCGCCGGTTCGCCCACTTCGCGCTCCAGCGGGCCCGCTGCCACCCGCGCGGCCACGGGCATGACGACGACTACGGGTCCGGGCACTACAGCCAGGTCGGGTTTTTCGATGACGCCGAGGACGATCGGGATCGGCATGGCAACCATCCAACGCACCCGCCGCACCCGCCGCGGCCCGCCGCATTTGCCGCACGAGCCGCCGTTCTGCCCGAGCCCGCACTGACCGCGGCCGGCGCCGCAACCGGATCTTGAGAAGGTGGCGCTGACGTCTGAGCGGCTCGCGGCGGTCGGCGTCGCGGCGCCCGGCGGCAAGCGGGGTCGCCTGCGGCGGGCCCGGCGCCGCCGGCCGGTGCCGGCGCGCGCGCGGCTCGTGGCGGGCTGCACGCTGCTGGTCGCCGGCACCCTCCTGCTGGTTGCGGTACCGCGCGTCGCGGCGGCGTTCTGGCTCTGGCTGCGGGCGCCGGTCATGGATCTCGTGTCGTACCAGGAGCCGGTCCCGGCGCGCGATCTGTACGGCCTGATTGCCTCGCGCGAGCTCGCGCTGGACTGGATCGATGCCGGCGCCACGCACGACGATCTGGCGGCCGCGCTGTCGGTCCTTGCCTCGCTCGAGGAGCCCGACAGCGATCAGGAGCGGGCGTTCCTCGAGCGCGCGCTCGCCGAGACCCGGGCGAGCCTCGCGCGCGCGCCGGCCAACCCCCGCGGCTGGGCGGGTCTTGCGTATCTCCACACCCTGCTGACGGCGGAGCCCGACCCGCAGGCGGCGCAGGCGCTGCAGCTGTCGCTACGCACCGGGCCCTACGAGCGTCCGGACTTCCTGACGCTGCGCCTCTACCTCCTGCTCCTGCACTGGCCGGTGATGACGCCGCCCGAGCGCGCCCGCACCGCGGGTCAGATGCAGCTGCTCTGGCAGGAGGCGCCGGCCGAGCTCGTTCGGCTCACCCTCGAGCCCGGCTTCGACGAGCGCATGATCGCGGCTCTGGCGGCCATGCCGGACGTGCAAGCGGATTTCCTGGACGCCCTGCGAACCGCCAGCTCGCCGAAGTAGGAGCAGGGGTCGCTTGCTCGCGCGCGCCGGCCGCCGACGCGAGGTCCTCCTTCGGCGCGGCCGCGGCCAGCGCCCGGGCGCACCCCAGGCCCAGCAGCAGCGCGAAGGTCACGGCGTTCGCCGGCATCTCCAGACTGAAGTCGACCAGCGAATGCAGGCCGACCAGCGCCGAGCACGCGAGCACGGTTGCCAGATACGCGCCGTCGCGGCCGCCGCCGAGCAGCCCCTGCCAGCACCTGAAGACCAGGCAGCCGACACCCAAAAAGAGGGCGAGCGCGGCCGGCCAGCCGAGCTCCATCACCAGCTGCAGATAGGTGTTGTGCGCCTTGTCGAGGAAGTAGGTCCCGGTGCCGGGATGGTTGTAGGCCATGAAGGCGTCGGCGAAGGTCGCATAGCCCGTGCCCAGCAGCGGCCGGTCCTGGATCGCAGCCCAGGTCGTGCGATAGTAGGCGATCCGGTTCTCGAGGTTGGCGCCGGCATCCGCGAAGCGGCCCAGCGTCTCCTGCCCCGACGTCGCGAGGAGGGCGCCGGCGCTGCCCAGCATGAGCGCCAGCAGGAGCAGGTAGAAGGCACGCGAGGGGATGATCAGCGTGCGCCGCAGGAGCCAGAGATGGAGCGCGAAGGCAGCGCTGACGGCGACCAGCGCGCCGCGCGACTGGGTCAGCAGGAGGGCTGCGGCGCTGGCGACGCAGCTCAGGATGGCGGCGGTCATGCGTGAAGTCGAGCCGTGCCAGCAGGTGCAGGAGCCTGCGGCCGAACGGCATTCCCCTCCGGCCGTGGCGGGCAAGCCGCCGGACCACGAGGCCGAGGCCGCAGAACAGGGTCATCCCGGCGTAGGTGGCGTAAGAGTTGCGGTTGACGAAGGTGCTGGTGACCGGGCCGCCGTGGCCGAAGTAGGCCCAAAGACCATAGCCCGCATAGACGAGGCCGCCCAGCGCCAGGGCGAGCAGCGCCTGATGGGCGCGCCTCCTGACGACGCCGAGGTTGAAGGCGAGCCAGAACACGCCGGCATAGGCGAAAAGGTACAGCAAGCGGGTCCAGGTCGCCTGCGGGTCGACGCTGATGGCGCCCGCGACCGGCAGGTCCAGGACCGCGCCCGCCGCCGCCCAATCGGGGTGATGCAGCAAGGCGGGGGTCAAGCTCGAGCCCTGGGCGAGCGCCCAGGCGGCGGCGCCGCCGAACAGGGCTGCGGCCGGCAGGAGGCCCCGCAGATGGGCGGGCGAGCGCACGACCCCGAGCAGCACGCCCGCTGCCCAGGCCAGGAGGAGGACGTAGATCGCGGCGCACAGCAGGCTCGCCGCCAGCGGCCGGTCGCTGCCGAGCGGCAGGGGCGCCAGCAGCACAGCCGCCAGCAGTGCGGAGAAAACGGCGGACTCCCAACGGCGCATGCGATCTCGCCCCTTTCCCCGGCGGTGAACCATCGACGGCGTCGCGGCCAGGACGCAGCCTGCCGGGCGCGCGCGCCCAGGGCTCAGCCTAGCGGCCGGACGCGGCCTCGTCGACGGTTGAATGTATCTTCAATCTATTTATACTTCTAGTTGCCAACGCTCAAGCGAGGCGTTATGGCTGCCAGGGTTCGTTCGGTTTCGGTTGAGCGGCACGAGCCTGTTGACGGTCTGGGCGGAGCGCAAGGCATGTCGGAGACGCCGCAAGCAGCCTCGATAGCTTCGGCCATCCTGCCCGGTCGCGGCGAAGCCGGGCTGCCGCTGCGTGACCTGATCGCGATGCTGCGCCGGCGGCAGCGGGTGGTCCTCTGGGTCGTCGTGCTGATCACCGGCCTTGCCACCCTGGTCGGCCTGCAGGTCGACAAGACCTACGTCGCGACCTCGCTCGTGATGATCCAGCCGCAGGAGAACCGGGTGGTCGACTTCGAGCAGGTCGCCCAGGGCCTGTCCGCGGACAAAGCCACGATCGAGACCCAGATCAAATTCATCCAGTCGTACGAGAACCTGGCGCGCACGGTCGACCTCTTGAACCTCGAGCGCGACCCGGCGTTCACCGGCGCGAGCGGGCAGGCCGGCGCCTGGAGCGCGGCGACCGCGGTCCTCCCGGACAAGTGGCTGATCGCGGCCGGGTTCGCCAGCGCCCCCGACGTCGAGCCCGACCAGGACGAAATCGTGGCGCGGGCGGTCGGCACCTTGCGCCGCGGCCTCAAGGTCGTCCAGTCCGGCTACTCCTACGTGCTCGAGCTCAGCTATACGGCGCCGGGCCCAGAGCGCGCGGCGCAGCTCGCCAACGGCATCGCCCAGGCGTATGTGCAAGGCCAGCTCGATGACAAGCTCGCCACCACCCGCGGCGCCAACGACTGGCTGACCGGGCGGGTCGACGACCTGCGCCTGGGCCTGCTGGCTTCCGAGCGCGCGGTCGAGGAGTATCGAAGCGCGCACGGGCTCGGCAGCTCCGACATGGACGCCCAGGAGAGCGCCGCGCTTACCGCCGAGCTGATCGACGCCCGCGCCGAGCAGACCGCCCGCCAGGCCAAACTGAGCAAGATCCGCGAGCTCCAGGCGAGCGGCGATCCCGGCTCGGTGCTCGCCGATCTTCTGGCCTCGCCCCTGATCATGACCTTGCGCGAGCAGGAGCTGGACCTGCAGCGCGAGGAGGCTCTGCTGTCGCGCGAGTACGGCGAGCGCCACCCCCGGATCGTGCAGCTGCAGGCCGAGAAGGAGCGTCTTGGCAAGCGCATCGAGCTCGAGATCGGGGCGGCGATCGAGACCCTCCAGAACGAGATCGCGGTGGCAAAGAACCGGGCCGAGGGCGTCCAGCGACGGCTGGCCGACGCCAGAGGCGAGTCGGCGCTGAGCGGCGAGGCCGAGGTCCAGCTGCGCGAGCTCGAGCGCGAGGCGGCAGCCAACCGCTCCCTCTACCAGACCTTCCTCGTCCGTCTCAAGGAGACCGAGGAGCAGCAGCAGCTCGTCCAGCCGGACGTGCGCGTCATCTCGCCGGCCGAGGTCCCGGGCGCGCCGAACTCCGCCTCGCCGCTGAGCTTTGCCTTCGTCGGCTTCACCGCAGCGAGCGTGATCGGCGCCCTGCTCGCGCTCCTGATGGAGCAGCTCGACACCCGGCTGCGCAGCACGCGCCAGGTCGAGGAGTTCCTCAAGGTGCCATCGCTCGGCCTCGTGCCGGAGGTCGCGGGCCTCGCGATGCCGCTGCGCAGATACCTGACCGACAGTCCGGAATCGGCCTACGCCCAGGCCGTGCGCGCGCTCTATGCCCAGCTCCGGCTGACGGCTGCGGAGAAGGCGTCGCGGGTTCTTCTGGTGACCTCGGCGCTCCCCGGCGAGGGCAAGACCTCGCTCGCGGCGAGCCTTGCCGCCTGCGCCGCGGAGCTGCAGCAGCGCACCGTCCTCGTCGACCTCGACCTGCGGCGGCCGAAGGTGGCCAGGGAGTTCGGCTTCGAGCCCCGCATCGGCGCCGTCGAACTGCTCGAAGGCGAGATCGGGCCCGAAGAGGCGATCTGGCACGACAAGGACGGCGGCGTCGACGTGCTGCCGGTCGCCGGCAGCCACGCCAATCCCTTCTCGCTCCTGACCTCGCCGCGCCTGAACGGTCTCTTGCAGCACCTCGATGCCCGCTACGACTGCGTGATCATCGACAGTCCGCCGGTGCTCGGCGTTCCCGACGCCAAGACGCTGGCCGGCGCGGCCGATGCCATCGTCTTCGTGGTGCGCTGGGACCGCACCGCCCGGGCCGCCGTGCAGGCCGCCCTCAAGGAGCTCGGGCACTTCGCCGCCCCGGTCGCGGGCGCCGTCCTCAGCCGGGTCGATCTGAAACGGCACGCCAAATATAGCTATGGCGACGCCGGCCAATACTACATGCAGTACAGCACCTACTACCGGAACTGACCAGGCCCATCGGGGGCCGAATCGGCGCCGCCGGCGCCTGCGAGCGGGGTGTTGCCTTTGCCGATGCCTGCCGATCTGGGGGTGACGAGAGCTGCGGGTCCCTTGGCTCGCCGCGACCACGATCGACGATCGAAGGCGGGCTGAGCGATGCAGGCGGGGCGGGCGCGAACCACCATCATCTTCGTGCACGATGTGCTGATGGCGAGCCTGTCCCTGCTCCTGGCGGCCTGGCTCAGCAATGGCGGCGATCTACTGCCGCGGCACCTGCACGGCCTGGGATACGCGATGCCGGCCGGGGCGCTGCTGGCCGCCGCCTGCTTCTATTCCTCCGGCTTGCACCGCCAGCTGTGGAGCTACACCTCGCCCGCGGACCTGATCACGATCGCCCGCGCCTCCGCCTTCGCCATCCTGCTCCTGTTCCTTTGCGCCTCGATCTTCGACGGGCTGCAGGCGATGCCGCCCTCGGGGCTCATCGTCCAATGGCTGGTCCTGGTCGTGCTGCTGAGCGCGGCGCGCCTGCTCTATCGCACGACCCGGGAGGGCGGGCTCGCGCCGCGACGGCCGGCGCTGGCGGGCAAGGTGCCGGTGCTGGTCTATGGCTGCGGGCCGCTGGCCTCGCTGTTCGTCCGCGCCGCGCAGACCACGCCGGACGGCGGCATCCAGATCGTCGGCGTCATCGACGGCAAGCGCTCGGGCCGCTCCCTGAACGGCGTGCCGATCCTCGGCCCGATCCGCGACCTCGAGCGGATCCTGGTCGGGCTCGCGGCAGAGGGCGTCCACCCGCAGAAGATCATCGTCACCTGCTCCCCCGCCGAGATCGCCTCGGCGCCCGAGGGCTGGGCGGCGAGCACCGCCGCGCTCTGGCGCTACGGCCTCCAGGTCGAGTACCTGCCGGACCTCTTGAGCCTCGGCAGCGGCCTCGCCGCGCCGCTGCGCGGTCAGGGCGGCAGCGCCGGGCGCGCCTGGTTCCGTCTGCGCCGCCTCCTTGACCCGACCATCGCGGCGGCGGCGCTCGTCCTCCTTCTGCCCGTGCTCGCGCTGTCGGCGCTTGCGGTGCTCGCCGACGGCGGCAGGCCGATCCTGTTCCGCCAGCTGCGCCCCGGCCGCGGGATGCGCCCCTTCACCCTCTACCGGTTCCGGACCACGCGCCCGCCCGCGGCCGGGGCGCGCGAGGTGGGCCCCTCCCGGCCCTCCGCCGTCGGCCGCCTGCTGCAGCGCTCGCACCTCGACGGCCTGCCCCGGCTCTACAACGTGCTGGTGGGCGATCTGGCCCTGATCGGTCCGCGCCCGCTGCTGCCGCGCGAGCTCGCCACGACGGTCGCGTCCGAGCGCAGCCGCCTGCGGCCCGGCCTCACGGGCTGGGCGAGGTGGGCTGGGCAGAGGTGCAAGGTGGCGATCGCCTGAGCATCGAGGAGGAACTGGCCCTCGACCTCTGGTACCTGCGCAACGCCGGTCCCCTGGTCGATGCCCGGATCCTCTGGCGCAAGCTCAAGGCCCTGCTGGCAGGCCCGCGGACCCCGCGCGCCTTCGAGCAGATGCTGGCGACCCCCGGCCCCGCGGCGCCGGCGGGCGACGACGACGCTCTGCGGTCGCCGCAGCTCCTGGTCGTGAACCGCTATTTCTACCCCGACCGCTCGGCCACCGCCCAGCTGCTGACCGACCTGGTCGCGACCGCGGTCAGCGAGGGCATCGCCACCACCGTGCTCGCCGGCCGGCAGCTCTACCACGAGCCCGCGGCCGCCCTGCCGGCAGACGAGGTGCATCTGGGCGCCAAGGTGCGCCGGCTCTGGGCGACCCGCTCCGGCCGCTCGTCCCTGGCCGGCCGCGCCCTCGACAGCGCCACCTTCTGCGCCAGCGCCTTCGTGGCCCTGCTCGCCAGCGCCCGGCCGGGCGACGTCATCCTCGCCAAGACCGACCCGCCGTTGCTCTCGGTCCTGGCCTTCGCGGCCGCCCGCATCAAGGGCGCGAGGCTCGTCACCTGGTGCCAGGACCTCTTCCCGGAGGTGGCCGCCGCCGCCCGGATCAGCCTCGCGCGCGGCCCCTTGGGGGAGATGCTGCGCGCGCTCCGCAACGCCTCGCTGCGGGGCGCCGCCATGAACGTCGCCGTCTGCGAGACCATGGCCGAGCGGCTGCGCGGCCAAGGCATCCCGGCCGCGCGCCTTTGCGTCATCCACAACTGGGCCGACGGCGCCAGGGTCCGGCCGCTGGCCCGCGAGCGCAACCCTCTGCGCCGGCAATGGGCGCTCTGCGATCGCTTCGTGATCGGCTATTCGGGCAATCTCGGCCGGGTCCACGACGTCGATACCCTCATCGAGCTGATGGACGTCCTTGGCGACGAGCCGGAGCTGGTCTTCCTGCTGATCGGCGCCGGTGCCGGCTACGAGCGGCTGCGGCGGCGGGCCGGCGAGCGCGGCCTCGGCAACGTCATGCTGCGGCCCTATCAGCCGGCGGAGCGGCTCGGCCAGAGCCTGACCGTGCCCGATCTCCACATCGTGAGCCTGCGGCCCGATTGCGAGGGCCTCGTGATGCCCTGCAAGCTCTACGGCGCGCTCGCCGCCGGCCGGCCGGTGATCAGCATCGGCGCGGCCGCCGGCAGCGTCGCGCGCATCGTGCGCGCCCATGACGCGGGCCTCGTGGTGGCGCCGGGCGAGGTCGAGAAGGCCGCGGCCGAGATCCGGGCGCTGCGCGCCGATCCCCTGCGCCTCGCGCGCCTGGGCGCCAACGCGCGCCGCGCCTACGAGCACCGCCTTCAGCCGCGAGGCGAGCCTTGGCGCCTGGACCCGCTGCCTGCGCCAGGCCCTGCCGGCCGAGCTCAGCGCGCTCGACGCGGTGGCGGCGGAATGACCGTGGCGCTCGCCGCGCCAAGCGCCGCGCCCTCGCCGAGATCGACCTCGGGGCGTACCGGCGACCGGTCATCGCCGGCAACCGCAGCCTCGGCTGGCGGATCGCCTGGCACGTCTTGAGCGCCCTTTTGTTCCAGACCCCGCTGGTCCTGCCCTCGCCCTGGAAGGCAGCGCTCCTGCGCCGGTTCGGCGCCCGCGTCGGCCAGGGCCTCGTCGTCAGGCCGCGGGTCACGATCAAATACCCCTGGTTCCTCGAGCTCGGCGACCACGTCTGGCTGGGCGAGGCGGTCTGGATCGACAACCACTGCCCGGTCACGATCGGCTCCAGCGTCTGCATCAGCCAGGCCGCCTACCTGTTCACCGGCAACCACGACTACGACGACCCCGGTTTCCGCTTCTTCTGCCGGCCGCTCGCCATCGAGGATGGCGTCTGGATCGGCGCGCGGGCGATCGTCTGCCCGGGCAGCGTGCTCGGGCGGATGAGCGTGCTCGGCGCGGGCGTGGTCTGGAGCGGCCCGGCCGAGGAGCGCAGCGTCCACCTCGCCCCGGCCCCGCGGCAAAGCGCATCGAGGCGGCGGGCATGAGCGGCGGTCCGAAGCCCCAGGGGACACCTGTCGAGAGCTCGCGTCCATGTCGTTCGCCATCCTCGCTTACCTGACCGGCCTGATCGTGGTCGTCTTTGCCCTGCTGGCGTGGCTCCGGCATCGCGACCCGTTCCACCCGATGTTCTTCATCGGCCCGATGCTGATCTTTCTCTATTCGGGCATGCCGCTCATGCTGAGCCTGGGTGAGCCGGAGCAGCTGCGCGGCTACCTGAGCGAGGGCGAGCTGGTCTACGTCCAGACCCTCAACCTGATCGGCACGCTCTGCATCTGCGCCGGCATCCTCTTGGGCAGCGGCCCGGCTCTGACCTGGCAGCGCCCGCAGGCGCCGACGCTGCCGCCCGCCGTCAGCAAGCGTCTCAGCCACGCCGCCCTGCTTCCTCGGCGGCATCGGCCTTGCCGCCTACGCCTACATGCTGGTCAACGTCGGCGGCCTGCGAGGGCGCCTACGGCCGCGCCTACGGCGGCGTCTGGGCGGACACCGGCTACGTCCGCGACCTCCAGCTGCTGACCCTCGCCGCCCTCCTGCTCCTGCTCGCCGCGCACAGCGGCCGAAGGCTGTCCTCCATGGACTGGGCCTGGGTGATCCTCTTCGCCAGCCCCTGGCTGCTCCTCGGCCTGCTCGGCGCGCGGCGCGGCCCCACCTTCATGACCGCGGCCGTCCTGTTCGTCGGCTGGTACCTTCAGCGCGGCCGCCGCCCGCGCCTGGTCACGGTTCTGGCCGGCGGCCTCCTCCTCGGCTGCCTGATGCTGTTCCTGGTCGGCAACCGCAGCCAGATCTATCTCGGCTCCGACTTCGAGCTCGACGCTTTCGATACCAGCGTGCTCGGCCCGGCCGCAAAGGCCACTCCGGGCAACGACTTCGTCTACGGCGCCGGGACCATCCTCAATGCCGATCGCACCGGCGAGTATTGGTGGGGACGCCGCTACCTCGTCGTGTTCTTCCTGCGGCCGATCCCCCGCTTCCTCTGGCCGTCCAAGTATCAGGCGGCATCGGCCATGCTCGGCGTGCCCGACATGGAGGTCAATCTGGGCACGGGCGGCGCTGCCTTCCATTCCACCCTCGGCTGGGAAGGGACACGCGGGTGCGGCGCCCGGCATCGTCGCCGACATGTGGATCGAGTTCCGGTTCGGCGCCTTCCCCGTGCTCCTTGCTCTTCGGCTGGTGGTACGGGCGGGTCTGGCGCCGCGCGGTCGCGTGCGGCGGCCTCTGGACGACGCTCTACGGCCTCATGTTCGCCCTGTCCGTGTACCTGATCATGCAGACGCTCGAGGCCATGGGGGTCCGCTTCCTGGAGACCGCGCTGCCGGCATGGCTCGCCTGGCGCTACGCCCTGGCCTCCCCGGCCGCTGTCCACCTGGCGCGCCCGCCGCAGGGCGCCGCCCCGAGCGTCCTGCGCACCTGAATGCTGGGATCTGGTATCGCTTCGGCGCCGCTATCCGGCCGGTCGGCGGCTGCGATCGAGCCGGCCGGTCTTGGCGGCCGCCTGTCGCACGCCTGGCTCGGCACCGTCGCCGCGAACGCCGCGATCATGCTCTGCGGGATCGCAACCGGCATCCTCTCGGCGCGGTTGCTGGCCCCGGCAGGCCGCGGCGCGCTCGCGGCCCTGCTCTTCTGGCCGCAGCTCATCGCCTCGCTCGGGCTCCTGAGCCTGCCCGCCGCCATCATCTACCGGCGCGGCCGGCCGGGGAGCCAGCGGCAGTCGATCGCCGCGACCGGCGCCTGGCTCGCGCTCGGCCTCGCCGCCGTCTGCGGCCTCGCGGGCGCCGTGGCGCTGCCGCTGCTGTTGCCGCGCGCGACCAGCAGCGCGCTCGCCCAGATCTATCTGCTCGCCTTCCTGCCGTTCCACTTTCTGGCCCTGACGCTGCTCGCTCTCGACCAGGGCGACATGCGGTTCGGCCGCTACAACCTCGTGCGTCTCCTGCCCTCCTACGTCTACCTCGCCTGCCTGCTGATCCTTTGGGCGCTCGATGCGGTCAGCGTGGCGGCGCTGGTCTGGGCGACCTGGCTCGGCACGGCGCTCACCGCTCTCGCCCGGCTCTATCAGGCCCGCCATGCCCTGCGCGCCCGACCCTCTCTGTTCGAGGCTCGTGTGCTGCTGGCGCTCGGCACCCGCTTCCATGGCGCCGCCCTGCTCGCCGCCCTGTTCGCCCAGGCGGACCGCTTCGTCGTGCTCACCTTCTGGGACGACGCGAGCCTCGGCCTCTACGTCGTCGCGGCGACCCTCGCCGGCGCCGGCCTCAACGTCGTCGCCGCCGGCTTCAACGTGATCCTGCTGCCCCGCCTCGCCGCCGCCGCCAGCATCGAGGCCCAGCGCCAGATCCTGAGCCAGACCCTGCGCTACGCCATGCTGCTGCTCACGGCCGGCACCATGATCCTCCTCCTGCTCTGCCCATGGCTGGTGCCCTTCCTGTTCGGCCACGCCTTCGCGGGTGCCACCGGCATCTCGATCGTCCTCCTTCTGGGCTACGTGCCGACCGCGCTGCGCCAGGTCATCACGCGATGGCCTCTGCGGCACCGGCGACTGGCGCCCGCGGATCGTAGCGGAAAGCACGACGCTCGCCGTCTTCGCCCTCTCGGTCTGGCCGCTGGCAAGGTCGTTTGGCCTCGAGGGCGTGCCGGCCTCGCTGCTGGTCGCGAACGTCGCCTCGCTGCTCTATCTGCTCACACACCTTCGCGCGCGCTGGGGCCTACGCCTACGCGATTGCTGGGGCCTCGACCTTCCCACGGCCAAGGAAGTCTTCCGCCATGGCGCGACCCTCATCGCAAGGGGATAGAGCCGTGATCGCCCCGGGCGCGGCCAGCGAACGGCCGACCCGCCGGCATCAACCACGTGCCGCCGACGCCGCGGGCGCTCAGGGTTCTCCGAGGATCCCCGACTTCTTCATCGTTGGCTCTTCCAAATGCGGCACTACCTCAATGTGTTCCTATCTGCGACAGCATCCCGACATTTTTGTCCCCGAGCAAAAGGAATTCCATTTCTTTGGCTCCGATCTTTGCGTTTCGCGAGCCTGTATCGATCTCGGTGATTATTTAGGATATTTTCAATCGCCCAAAAAACATGCCGGTGAATGCAGTCCGTGGTATCTTTATTCCGGCACGGCCGCGCAAGAAATATTCGCATTTAATAAAGAGGCACTGATCATTATCATCCTTCGTAACCCATTGGATGCTATCTATATCGCTGTTCCGCTTCCGTCGATATGTCGGCATCGAGAAAGAACGATCGCTCGCTGTTGTCCTTCAGAGAGAGAAGGCATATCTGAATAACTCACGCGATCAGTTAGTTGACACTCTGTTTGTCTATCAAGATACTTATATGTACTATAGCCAAGTTAAACGGTATTTCGATCTATTCACTTCATCACGCATCCATCTCGTAATTTATGATGATCTACAAAATTCCATTGACCTTACGTATCGCAGAATACTTGAGTTCCTTGACGTCCGAAGCGACTTCCAGCCGGAGTTTGTTCACATCAACAAGACGGGGAGAATCAGAAGCGAAAGCTTTCAGTGGCTCATCTCGCGGCGGACGGCGCCGATCAAGCGGCTCGCCTACATGTTACCGCGCGCCATTCGCCGACCGGCATACCAGGCTCTACACCGCCTGAACACGAGCTACGCCCCGTTGCCGCCGATGGATCCTGCTCTGCGCGAGCGGCTGAAGACTGCGTTCCGGCCGAACGTGGAACGGCTCAGCGAATTGGTCAAACGCGACCTGACGCACTGGACGGCGGACTAAAGGAACGAACTTGCGGATCCTGATCATCGCCGACGCCAAGATCCCCGTTCCTCCCGCAACCTACGGCGGCACCGAGCGGATCGTCGCGCTGCTGTGCGAGGGCCTCGCGGAGCGCGGCCACCGGGTCATGCTCATGGCAGCCAGGGGCTCGCGCAGCTATGGCCGCTCGATCCCCTGCCCCTGGGCGGGACGTGAGCCCTATCCGTACCGGGCATGGTGCAAGCTCCGCTTCCAGGCGCTGAGCCTGTGGGCCGCCCGCCAGGCGGACGCCGTGATCAACTTTGGCCGCACCGACTATCTGTGGGCGCTTCTGCGCACCCGCACACCCCTCGATCTGCAGGTTCGGCAACCCGATCGAGGCGGTCGAGATCCGATCGGTTCTGGCCCGGCGGCGCGAGCGCCTGGGACTGGTGAGCGTCAGCGACGACCAGAGGCGCGGCTTGCCCGGCGGGCACCGCTGGCGGACCATCTACAACGCCGTGGCCCTCGATCGATTCCCCTTCTGCGGCTCACGCCGGCCCCGGCTATCTCGCGTTCCTCGGCCGGCTCACGGCCAACAAGGGCGTCGACCTCGCGATCCAAGTCGCCCAGCGCACCGGCCTGCCGCTCAGGATCGCCGGCAACATCTCCGACGAGGCCGGCGGCCGCGAGTTCTTCGAGCGCGAGGTGCGCCCGCACCTCGGCGGCCGCATCGAATGGATCGGCGAGATCGGCGATCTCGAGAAATCGAGCTTTCTCGGCCAGGCGCGCGCGCTGCTCGTTCCCATCCGCTGGGAGGATCCCTGCCCCAACGTCGTGCCTGAATCTCTCGCCTGCGGCACACCCGTGATCGCCACGCACCGCGCTTCTATGCCCGAGTTAATCCGACACGGGCTTACGGGCTTCCTTTGCCACAGCGTGGAGGAGATGGTCGACGCCGTGGGGCGCGTTGGCGAAATCGATCGGCGTGCGTGCCGGCGAGCAATGCGAACGTCGCTTCTCCACAGAGCGCATGGTGGCGGCGTACATCGCTGCGGTACGGGATCTGATCGCTGATCAGCGAGTTGAACCTCGTACACGGGTCGCTCCTCGATGGGATCGGTACTCCCCGGTATTGCAGTCAGCTGGCAGACCGCCGAATTCGCCCGAACCGGCGCCACGCCGAAGACGCCGCGACCATGACGCAGATCGGGGCAGTCATGAAGATGAGCCTGGGCGCGGTCGGGCTGCGCACGCCTTTGTCGAAGCTCCGGCGCACAGCCCAATCTCTGTGGCGAAATCAGCGGCTCGGCGTCTCGCGCGGGGGCGAGGCCGATTTCTTTCTTCCCTGCGGCTATCGGTACAGGCGGCGCCACTGGTATCTCGACACCCGAGATCGCGACGACGAAGACTTCCAGAGGGAAGTCTACGAATTCGCTGCCGACCTCGCGCGCCAACTCGCCCACCGACGAGTGTACGACGTCGGCTGTGGCTCGGGCAGAAAGACCGATCAAATACTTTGACGGTCTGGAGACGATCGGCTTTGAGATCGAACCAACACTTCGCACCTGCGGCGGCGCTATCCTGATCGGATCTGGCAACAGAGCGACTTTTCCAGGACTGCCTACGACCCCTGTGATTTGCTGATCTGTGCGGATGTCATAGAGCATCTCGAAAATCCGTATCAACTCTTATCCATGATCAAGCGCATGCGGCCAACGGACATCGTGATCTCTACGCCTGAACGGGACGCCATGGTTGCACGCGGTGTCAATCCAAGAGAAGGGCCGCCAGCCAATCTATTCCATCTTCGCGAGTGGAATCTGGATGAATTTGGTAAGATGTTGTCTCGACACTTTCATATTGTCGAGCAGCGCCGATTGCGTTCTGTAGACGGCCAACAATTCGCGCACTGCCGTCCAATAGGTAACCTCTGTGAGGGCCCGCCGTGAAGGCGCAGCGGGTGATCTGCGTGCTGAGCTCGCTCATGGCTGAGGGGACGCCTCGGCTGGCGTTGGACCTGTGCCGGGTTTGGAAGGAGCGCGAGATCGAGGTCCTGGTCGTCACGCTCTTTGCCGAACCGGCGGAGCTCGTGCCGGAACTCGATGCGCTGGGCATCGCGCACCGCTCGCTGGGCTTGCCGCCGGGCCGTGGCTACGGCCGCTACCTGCGGATGGCGGAGGCCATGCTGGCCCTCGCGCGGAGCTACCGGCCGATAGCGCTCCTGTCCATGCCGCTCGGCTGGCACGCGTTCCTGGCCGCCGGCGCCAGGCTCGGCGGCGTCCGCCGGGTGGCGGCCCACGTCGGCAACTATCCGCCCCAGGGCGCCGGCATCGCGTTCCGCAAGTTCCGCTGGGAGGTCCAGGCCGGCCGCCCGGTGACGGATGCCCTGATCTGTTGCAGCCGCTACGTGCGAGACGGCGTGGTGCGCCATTTCGGCGTCCCGGCGGCTGCGACCAGCGTGATCTACAATGGCTGTGCCGCTGCCGCCGATCGCCGAGCGGGCGGCGCGAGCGCGACGGGCGCGTACGGGCGGCGGCTTCGTCGTCGGCATGGTGGCGCGCCTCGAGCAGCACAAGGACCAGCCGACCCTGATCCGGGCGGCGCGGCTGCTTGCCGACCAAGGCGTGGCCTGCCGGGTGCAGCTCGTGGGCGAGGGCAGCCGGCGGGCCGAGCTCGAGCGGCTGATCGCCTCGGAACGCCAGGGCGGCGCGGTCGAGCTCCTCGGCATGCGCCGGGACATCCCGGAGCTTCTCGGCCAGATCGACCTGTTCGTCTTCTCGACCACGCCCTCCGAAGGCCTGGGCATCGCCCTGATCGAAGCCATGGCCGCGGGCGTGCCGGTGGTCGCGAGCGACGTCGGCGCCTGTCGCGAGGTCCTGGACGGCGGCGAGCTCGGCCTCCTGGTGCCGCCCCGCGATCCGGCAGCGCTCGCGGACTGCGATCGAGCAGGTCCGGGCGCAACCGGAAGCCGCCGCGGCGCGGGCGCGCCGCGCGCAACGAAAGGCGTTCGACGTGTTCGACGCCGAGCGCATGGCGGCGGCCTATGCCGAGGTGCTGGGCCTGAACGCCGCCGCCCGGCCGCGTGCGAAGGCGGCCTGAGGTGGCGCGCCCGACCGTCGTTCACGTCCTGGGCGGCCTCGGCTTCGGCGGCAACGAGACCCTCTGCCTGCAGATCGTCCGGCACGCCCCGCCGGAGGTCGACAACGTCCTCATCTACCGCGACCCCGGCCGCACCGACATGCTGCCCCTGTTCCAGCGCGTGCCCGGCCTTTCGGTGCGCTGCGTGGCCGCAAAGGCGCGCTCGCGGCTCGCGGACGTCTGCGCGATGACGCGCGAGCTGCGCCGGATCGGCCCGCAGGCCATCCTCATGTACGCGCTGGGCGTCCCGCACCTCGTGATCGGCGCGAGCGCACGCCTGGCGCAGGTGCCGACGATTCAGGCCAGCGCCGGCAATCCCGCGCCATCGGAAGCGAGCGCACGGCGGAAGTGGGCTACTCTGCTCTGGCTCTCGGCGCTGATCGGCGTGCCGGTCCAGGCCTGCTCGCGCAGCGTCGAGCGGTCCTTGCGCGAGGTCGCCGGATGGCTGCCGCGCGGGCTCCGGCACCGTTGCCAACGGCTGCGATGCCGAAGAGATCGGGCGCCGCGCCGCCATCGCACGCCGGTCCCGACCGACCGCCGGCCGGCTGATCATCGGCATGGTCGCCCGCCTCGATCCGATCAAGGACCAGGCGACCCTCATCCGCGCGTTCGCCGGCCTCGCCCGCGAGCAGCCGGAGGCAGAGCTGTGGCTCGTCGGCGAGGGGAGCGAGGAAGCCGCGTTGCGCCAGCTCGCGGCCGCCGAGGGCGTGGCGGCCCGGACCCTGTTCTGGGGCCGGCGCGCCGACATCCCCGAGCTCCTCGGCCAGATGGACGTCTGCGCCTTCAGCACGACCCGGGACGAGGGCTTCGGCATCGCGCTGATCGAGGCGATGGCCGCCGGGCTGCCCAGTCGTCGCGAGCGACGTGCCGGCCTGCCGCGAGGTGCTGGCGGACGGCGACGCCGGCATGCTGGTGCCGGCCGGCAATCCGGCAACCTTCGCTGCAGCGCTGCGGGCGCTCCTTCGCGACCCCGGGCTCCGGGCGGCCTGGGCGGCGCGCGCCACCGCCCGCGTCCGCGCCGCCTACACCGCCGAGCGCTGCGCCGCCGACTGGTACCGGCTGCTCCTGGCGTGACCGGGATGGCGCTGAACCCTCCGGAACGCGTCCTGGCCGTGGTCGGCGATGCCGACGACCTCGCGACCTGGAGCAATACTCCTTACTTTTTCCTGCGCGCCGGTCGCCATCGGGGCTTCCTGCATCGCGGCCTGCGGCTGCAGCCCTCGCGACTGCGGCGGCGCCGTCTGCTCTGGAATGCCCGCCGCTGGCTGGCCGGACGCGGCTCCGGCGGCTTCCAGTACTCGAGCACGTTCCTGCGCCGCCTCTACGCCCAGGACCCGGCGGAGCCTGATGCCGAAATCCTGAGCCACTTCCCCCTGCTGCCGCCGGCAGCCCCGGATATGCCACCGGTCAGCTACTATATCGACGCGACCCTGACCCAGGTCTTCTTCGACTACGGCGCCGCCGCCCGGGTGGCGAAATCGGCGGTCCGGGACGCTCTGGAGCATGAGCGGACCGCGTACGGGCGCGCGGCTCGCGTCGTATGCTTCTCGAGCTACGCCGCCCGCTCGCTGGTCGAGGACTACGGCGTTCCGGCGAGCAAGGTCCACGTCATCGCCCCCGGCGCCAACCTCTTCGAAGAGCAGATCCAGGACCTCGAAGGTGCGGCGACCGCCCCGCAGGCGCTCCGGCCGCTGCGGCTCGGCTTCATCGGCAAGGACTGGCAAAGGAAGGGCCTGGCCTTCCTGCTCGAGGTCGCAGCAGATCCTGACCCGCCGCCGGCTGCCGGTCGAGGTGGTGGCGGTCGGCCCCGCCGCCCGCCGCCTGCCGTCAGCCCCCTGCTTTCCGGCCCGCAGGCTTCATCGACAAGCGTTCGCGGCAGCCGAGCCTGGTCGAGCTGGTCCGTTCCTGGCACTTCGGCTGTCTCTTTTCTTCGGCCGAGGCCTACGGCATCTCCAACCTGGAATGTCTTCGCCTCGGGGTTCCGGTCCTCGCCCGCCGCGTCGGCGGGATTCCCGAGACGGTGCCGGATGGGCTGGGCTATCTCTTCGAGCCCGACGCGGCTCCCGACGACGTCGCCGACCTCCTGGCCGGCTTCGTGGCAGCGCCCGAGCTCTACTGGCAGCTCCGCGCCAGGGTCGCAGATCGCGCCGGCGAGTTTTCCTGGCGCCGGACCGTCGAAAGCTTCGTCGCCCTCTGGCAGGGATCGGACGCCTTTTCCTACGACCGGGTGGTCGGCTGCCATGACTGACGTGCAGGACCTTCGCTTCATCGTCCTCCAGCCCGGCGCACGCATGCACTACGCGGTCCCGGCCTTGTTGGCACGCGCGGGCATGCTGGCCCGCCTTTACACCGATATCTGCGCCGATGTCGGTCCCATTCAGCATCTTCACCACCTGTGGCCGGACCGGATGCGTCCGAAGTCCGTTGCCCGACTGCTGGGTCGCCGGCTGCCAAGAGAGATCTCGCCGCGCCTGGTCCGACAGGTGCCGGTGCGGGCCTTGGCCGATCGGCTGCTGCCGGACTCGGCGGCGAGACGCCACCTCAACGGCTGGCTCGACCCGACCCGCAACATGATGAAGCTCGCGCGCAAGGACGAATTCGCCGGCGCGAACGCGCTCTATACCCTGTTGATCAACTCTGATCTCGATCTCGTCCGCGAGGCGCGCGCGCGCGGAATTAGCGTGGTTCACGAGGTCATGATCGGCCCGGACGTCGGCCCTTTGCTCCTGGAGGAGCAAAGTCGATTTCCCGACCTCGAAACCCCTCTGGCCGCTGACATCATCCAAGAGGGCAGCAGGAAGGACGCTCAAAAGTATCGGGCAGCCGACCTGATCGTCGTCCCCTCAGAGTTCGTCCGTCGCGCGGTTCTCGCGCTCGGCGCAGATCCGGGGCGCGTCGAAATCGTGCCCTACGGCCTGGATCGCGCATGGTTCGATCAGGTCAGCGATCCGATACCGGGACGGACCCTCTCCGTCGGTACCGTCGGGCTGCGCAAAGGTAACCATTACCTGGCCGAGGCCGCCCGCATTTTGCGGCATCGCCGCGCCCCGTGCGAGGTCCGGGTCGTCGGGCCATACAGCCGCGATATGATCTCGCATCCGACGTTTCGGGGGCCTCACTATGTCGGGCAGATCCCGCGCGCCAGTGTGCTCGACGAATTCGTCCAAGCCGACGTCTTCGTCCTGCCCACCCTCTGCGACAGCTTTGCGCTCGTCCACCTCGAGGCCATGGCCTGCGGGATTCCGGTCGTCACCACGCCCAACTGTGGCTCGGTCGTACGGGACGGTATCGACGGCTTCATCGTCCCGATCCGCGATGCCGCGGCTCTTGCGGAGAAGATCGAGCTCCTCGTGACCGACCGGCAGCTCCGCGCCCGCCTCGGCCATAACGCGCGCGAACGCGCCAAGGAATTCACCTGGGATCGCTACGGCGAGCGTCTGTTCGCGGCGTTCGGACGTCTGCAGCGTTGAAAGCCCGGGCCTGTCCTTCTGCTGCCATGCGCGTCGCGGTCCTGTTCCACCGGCTCGGTCCCTATCATCATGCTCGCCTGCGGGCGCTCGGCTCCCGCTGCCGGCTGACCGCCCTCGAGTTTTCCGCCGTCGACAGAACCTACGCCTGGGCGAAGATCGAGGACGCGCAGGGTTTCGGCCGAGGTGTTCTTTTCGAGGACGACCTCGACTCCGTCGGCAGGACGCGCCTGCTCCGGCGCGATCGATCAGGCGCTGGGCGAACTCGATCCGGACGCGGTCGCGATCCCCGGCTGGTCGGAGCCGGCCGCCCTGGCAGCGCTTCTCTGGTGCCTGCGACAGGCGGCGTCCTGCCATCTTGATGTCGGACAGCACCGAATGGGACGAGATCCGCCGGCCGGGCCGGGAGGCGATCAAGCGGCGGGTCGTGCGCCTGTATGGCGCGGCGACCGTCGCCGGCGCCCCGCATCGCGACTACGCCTGCGCCCTCGGTCTTCCGAAGGAGCGGGTCTTCTGCGGCTATGACGTGGTCGACAACGACCACTTCGCGCGCGGCGCCGAGCGCGCGCGCAACGACGCAGACGCCTGGCGGCGCCGGCTCGGCCTGCCGGAGCGCTTTCTTCCTCGCCTGCAGCCGCTTGGTCGAGAAGAAGAACCTCCTCCGCCTCCTCGAAGCCTACGCGCTCTACCGCGCCCGGGCCGGCGCCCGTCCTTGGCGCCTCGTCATCCTCGGCGACGGCGATCTCCGCCCGGAGATCATGCGCCGGATCGGAGAGCTGGGATTGACCGAGGACGTGCTGCTCCCCGGCTTCAAGCAATACGACCGAGCTGCCGGTCTGGTACGGCCTGGCCGGCGCCTTCGTGCACGCAAGCACGACCGAGCAGTGGGGCCTGGTGGTCAACGAGGCCATGGCCTCGGGGCTGCCGGTCCTGGTTTCCGAGCGCTGCGGCTGCGCATCCGATCTGGTGAAGCCGGGCGCCAACGGCTTTACCTTCGATCCCTGCGATGTCGAGGCGCTGGCCGGGCTGATGGAGCGGGTCGCCGCCATGCCGGACGAGCAGCGCCGCGCCATGGGAGGGGTCAGCCAATGCATCATCGCCAGATGGGGGCCGGAGCGGTTCGCCGAAGGCCTGATGCAGGCGGTCGAGGTCGCCCGCAGCCGGCCGCCGCTGCGCGCCTCCTGGCTCGACCGGTCGCTTCTTTGGGCGCTGGTGCATCGATGAAGGTCGGGCTGCTCACCGCGCACGCCTCGCGCCGCGCCGCGGGCGTCTGGTCCAGCGTCGAGCGCCTCGGCAGGGCCTTGGCCGGGAACGCCGTCGAGGTCGAGGTGTTCGGCCTCGCCGACGCTTCGGGCGGCGTCGATGATGGGCAGGACGGCGCGCCGCCGCCGAAGCTGCATCGCGTGCTCGGGAGCGCTGCCTTCGGCTATGCGCCAGGCCTCGCTGCGGCGCTCGAGGCCGGGCGCCTCGAGCTCCTGCACGCCCATGGCATCTGGATGTATCCCTCCCTCGCGAGCCTGAGGTGGAGCAGGCGAGCCCGCGCGCAGCGACCCTACGTCGTCAGCCCGCACGGCATGCTCGACCCCTGGGCGGTGCGCCACGCCGCCTGGAAGAAGCGGCTGGCCGGGCGCTGGTTCGAGAATGCCCATCTCGCCGGCGCGGCCTGCCTGCACGCGCTTTCGGCTTCAGAGGCGCGCGCGATCCGCGGCCACGGCCTGCGCAACCCGGTCTGCATCATCCCGAGCGGCGTCGATCTGCCGGAGGACGAACCGCGCGCGCCGCCCCGCGTGGGCGGCCGAGGCGGGCGGTCGCCGGGTGCTCCTGTTCCTCGGCCGGCTGCACCCCAAGAAGGGCCTGCTCGAGCTGGTCCGCGCCTGGGCCGAGGTTCAGGCCGACCGCTCGGCCGCGGCCGCGGGCTGGCTGCTCGTGATCGCCGGCTGGGATCAGGACGGTCACGCGGCGAGGCTGCGGCGCCTGATCGACGAGCTCGGCCTCGAGGCGATCCGCCTGGTCGGTCCGCAGTTCGGCGACCAGAAGGCCGCAAGCCTCGCGTTCGCCGACGCCTTCGTCCTGCCGTCGCTCAGCGAGGGGCTGCCCGATGGCGGTGCTGGAAGCCTGGTCCTATGGCCTGCCGGTGCTGATGACCGATGCCTGCAACCTGCCGGAAGGCTTCGCCGCCGGCGCGGCCTTGCGCACCGAGCCCGAAGTCGTGCCAATGGCCGGAGCCCTGCGCTGTCTGATGGCGATGTCGGATGCGGACCGTCGGGCGATGGGGGCCCGCGGTCGCGCCCTGGTGCAGGAGCGGTTCGCCTGGCCGCGGGTCGCGCGCCAGATGAAGACCGTCTACGAATGGCTGCTGGGCGGCGGGCCGCCGCCGTCCTGCGTCATGACGAGCTAGGGCGCGCGATGCCCGGCGCGCTCACCGTCGTCATCCTGACCTGCCAGGAGGAGCACAATCTGCCGGCCTGCCTGGCCAGTCTCCGCGCGCTCGACGCCGACGTGTTCGTCGTCGATTCCGGCAGCACGGATCGCACGCTCGAGATCGCGCGCGCGGCCGGCTGCGAGGTGGTGGCGCATCCGTTCGAGAATTACGCCCGCCAGCGCAACTGGGCGTTCGACAACCTCCCGATCGCGACGCCCTGGACGCTCTGCCTCGACGCGGACGAGCGCCTGACGCCCGAGCTCGCGGCCGAGATCGCCGCCCTGCTCGCCCAGCCCGAAAGCCCGCACGACGGCTACATGCTGCGCAAGCGCACCCACTTCATGGGCCGCTGGATCCGGCACGGCGGCCAGTATCCCGCCTGGCACCTGCGCCTCTTCCGCTCCGGTCGCGGCCGCTGCGAGGACCGGCTCTACGATCAGCATTTCATGGTCCAGGGCAGCATCGGCCGGCTCGCCAACGACTACGTCGACGTGATCACGAGCGACCTTAGCACCTTCATCGCCCGCCACAACCGCTGGGCCGAGCTCGAAGCCCGGGAGATCCTGGCCGCAACCGGCGCCGCGCTCGCCGCAGCACGCCACGGTGGACGCGCGGCTCACCGGCACCGCGATCGAGCGCCGCCGCTTCCTTCGCACCCGCGTCTATCAGCGGTTCCCGCTGTTCCTCGGCCGTTCCTGTTCTGGATCTACGGCTACGTCTTCCGCCTGGGCTTCCTCGACGGCATCGAAGGCCTGATCTTCCACACCTTGCAGCGCTTCTGGTTCCGCTTCCTGGTCGATGCCAAGGTCTGGGAGCAGCAGCGCGCCCCTTCGCGCATGCGGCAAGCACGGACGCTTAAAGCCGCGGGCGCGGGCGCTGAACCGGCCGTTCACGTGGCAGGCATCGGTCCTGATGCCGCGCGCACAAACGACCGCTGAGCCAGGCAAGCGGCTGCTCCGGGCCGCCCCCCGCTAAGGCAGCGTTATGCCGCGGGCGGCCATGATGGTCGCGAGCGCGGCGCGGTTCTGCGCCACTTGGGGAGCGCTCCTGGCCGCCGAGTAGGCGAGGACGTAGGCGATCTGCCCGGCGAGCGGCTGGGTGTTGGCAAAGGTGCGGCCGAACCTCCACGCCACGCCAGACTTGAGGGCAACCGGCGTGCCCACGATGGCATTGGCTTTGCTCACGCCATCAAGCAGGATATCCCAGGTTGGCGTGCCGCTGCGGAAGTCGATCTGGATCAGGTGCCAGGTTGCGGACGCCATCGCATCGCTCGCATGCGTCCAGCCGACCCGCCTGTTGCTGGTGTAATCTCCGCTGTCCTGAATGACAGCAATGATTTCGTTGGTGAGTGCCCCCGTCGTCGACCCAAGCCCGATTGCTGTGGAAGTATTCGCGTGAGAAATCAGCGCTTGCCCTGCCGTCGCAGCCGAGATGTTCGCATTTGTCTTGAACACGATGTCGACTGCCGCGATCGCCGGCATCGTCGGGATGCTGACGAAGTCGTTGGCGCCGTCGAAGCTGAGCCCGGCCGCGGTCCAGGTCGGATCGGACGCGTCTGCGCCGCCGCCGGTGCCCAGCGTGCCGTGGAAACCGCCCACGTAATCGTTGAGCACCTGCCCTGCGCCGTCGTCGAAGCGCCACTCGGCGATGAGGCCGGCCGCGACGATGCCTGCCGTCTCGATCCAGTCCACGTACAGGACGGCTTCTTTGTAGTCGTCATGGTCCTGCGCCACGACCGCCCGCGAGCCGAGGCCGACGCCATTGCGCTGGAGGGTGAAGGCCATCGCGTTGCCCGACGCCCAGCCCGCGCGATCGACGATCTTCTGCACGATC
Source organism: uncultured Alphaproteobacteria bacterium (assembly GCA_963798075.1). Taxonomy (GTDB): domain Bacteria; phylum Pseudomonadota; class Alphaproteobacteria; order Geminicoccales; family Geminicoccaceae; genus DATAOG01. The sequence continues at coordinate 205,343 of CAWCRU010000033.1, forward strand.
GTCGCCAGGTCCGGCGTGCGCTGGTTAGGGCCGCGGCAGCCGATCGTCCAAGCGCTCGCGCCGCTGCTCTCGGGCAACGACCACTCGACCGTGGCCGTCGTCCGCGTCCGACGGGAGATGTCGGCCGCGCCGGTCGTGAACGCCGCCGCGTCGTCGGCATCCTCGCCCTGGATGTCGACCACGGCCGCCTCGGTGCCGCCGCCTACAATGAAGATGGCACTCGTGAATTGAACCCAGGCGCTCGCGATCTTGGCCCCCTGGGGGATCTCGACGCCGTCGAAGCGGAACCCGGCGATGCGGTCGTCCTGGAGGTCGATCGATGGGTCAGAGATTGAGACGATGCCGGAGCTGACGACCTCGCTGGCGTCATCAGCGCTCGCGGCCACGGCGACGATCGTTGGCGGCGTCGGACCGAATGCGCCGATCAAGCCCGCATCGTCGACGCCCTCGGCCCGAGCCCACTCGGTCAGCAGCCCGTCCAGGTCGCTGTTGGAGCTGTTGAGCCGCAGCTGGAGCCAGGCGACCAGCCGGTCGTAGAAGTTCGGCGGCACCGTCAGGGAGTGCGCCTCGAGCTCGACCTTCATCGCCGCCATCTGGTCGCCGCCGAGGGTGCCGGCCGTGCCGGAGATGGCGCGGAATGCCGCATGGCGCAAGGCCTGTTGCGGGGTCATGTCCTCAACCCAGCCCGAAGCGTGTTGCAGCTCGAACACTTGCGCCTCGAGCAGCGCAAGGCGATCCATCGTGGTTGACACGGGGCGGTCCTTTAGTGCGGCGGGCCCACCATGGGGGAGCGCTTCAACAATGGGTTCGGTTTTCGGCTGCTCGACGTCTTCTGTCGGTCGGATTGATCGCGGGCGACCACGCAAACCCCCCTCAACATCACTCCTTGCGCCTCTCGAGCCGCCGCCTTGGTGGCGTGCGTCGCCGCCGCGTTGGCCGAGCATCCCCGGCCGCCGTAGGGGCGGCCCCCTTCTCATGCCCCAGCGCCCATTCCTTGGCCGCATCCAGCATCGCACCGCTGCTCCCGGGAGGCTTCGGCGTCACAGGGCCGCCAACCGCTAGGGTAGCGTGATCCCGCGGGCGGCCAGGATGGTCGTGAGCGCGGCGCGGTTCTGCGCCACTTGGGGAGCGCTCCTGGCCGCCGAGTAAGCGAGGACGTAAGCGATCTGCCCGGCGAGCGGCTGGGTGTTGGCAAAGGTGCGGCCGAACCTCCACGCCACGCCAGACTTGAGGGCAACCGGCGTGCCCACGATGGCATTGGCTTTGCTCACGCCATCCAGCAGTATATCCCAGGTTGGCGTGCCGCTGCGGAAGTCGATCTGGATCAGGTGCCAGGTTGCGGACGCCATCACATCGCTCGCATGCGTCCAGCCGACCCGCCTGTTGCTGGTGTAATCTCCGCTGTCCTGAATGACAGCAATGATTTCGTTGGTGAGTGCCCCCGTCGTCGACCCAAGCCCGATTGGTGTGGATGTATTCGCATGAGAGAGCAACGCTTGTCCGGCCGATGCAGCCGAGATATTCGCATTTGTCTTGAACACGATGTCGACTGCCGCGATCGCCGGCATCGTCGGGATGCTGACGAAGTCGTTGCTGCCGTCGAAGCTGAGCCCGGCCGCGGTCCAGGTCGGATCGGACGCGTCTGCGCCGCCGCCGGTGCCCAGCGTGCCGTGGAAACCGCCCACGTAGTCGGTCAGCACCTGCCCCGCGCCGTTGTCAAATCGCCACTCGGCCACGAGGCCGGCCGTGACGATGACCTGGGGCGTGGTCGCGCTCGCAGAGGTCGAGCGGGCGCTCTCGTTGGTCGCGGCATCGAAGGCGCTGACCTCGTACTGGTAGAGGGTGCCACTCGCGAGCCCGGTGTCCGAGGTGGAGTTGGTGGGGCTCGTGCCGATCAGGACGTTGTCGCGGTAGATCTTGTATCCGGTCACCGCGACGTTGTCGCTCGAGACATCCCAGGCGAGGTCGATCTGGCTGGCCGAGACCGCGGTGGCCGCCAGGTTCTGCGGCACGCTCGGGGCCGTGGTGTCGGGGATCGTGGCCGCGGCCGGGGCCGAGCGGGCGCTCTCGTTGGCGGCCGCATCGAACGCGCTCGCCTCGTATCCGTAGGTTCCGACAGAGAGCCCGCTGTCCGAATAGGCGTTGGTCGGGCTCGTGTCGATCAGGACGTTGTCGCGATAGATGTTGTAGCCTGTGACGCCCACGTTGTCGCTCGAGGCATCCCAGGCGAGATCGATCTGCGACGGCGGGACCGCCGTTGCGCTCAGGTTCTGCGGGACGCTCGGTGCCTCGGTGTCGGCCGCCGATTGCGTGGTCGCGCTGTCGGGGACCGAGCGCGCGCTCTGGTTGCTCACCGCATCGATCGCGCTGACCTCGTACTCATAGGTGGTGGCAGCATCGAGGCCCATGTCGGCGTAGGCGTTCGTCGGGCTCGTACCGACCAGCACGTCGTCGCGATAGACTTTGTAGCCCGCCACCGCGACGTTGTCGCTCGAGGCATCCCAGCTGAGGTCGATCTGCGAAGACGAGATCGCCGTCGCACTCAGGTTCTGCGGGATGCTCGGGGCCTCGGTGTCGCCGATCGGTCCGGCGCCGGTCTGGCGCGGCCCGCGCGGGCTGATGCCGAGGCCGCTGCTCTGGCGTTCCAGTGAGAGAGAGGTCATCGATCAGGGCCTTCGATCGTCCAAGGGGACTTCCAGTTGCGGCAAGGGCCGGGAGCCGGACACCATCAGCGGGCGGGATGTCGGGACGCCAGGCGCGTCACGCCAGGAGCGCTGAACGGGGTGGCGCATCTCGGCTCTTGTATGCCGCTTTTTTACCTGGCCGTCAAGGTTTATGTTCCTATTTCCTCTTCTCTATTCCCTCTCTCTGGCGACAGGCTTCATCTGGTGGTCGCCGTCGGACCGTGCGCCTGTCTCACCGGAAGCCGCCGCCGACGCTCGGGAAGGCGTGCCGTAACTCCCCGCGCCGCTCCCCGCCGACTTCGGTGGTCGACCCTGGGAGCCAGGGGCGCGGAACGGGTGCATCCCCGGACCCTCGAACGCCGGCTGCCCGGTCGGAGTGGCGCAAGCCTGTGGCGGAGCCCTCGCGTTTGCGCTTGAACAAATTCCTAGATCGCTGTAGAATGGCGCCCGGCCCCCTCCGGCCGCCATCGGCGCGCGCCCGAGGGGCCGCAGAACCCGACGATGAGGACCTGCGCATGAGCGGCATGACGAATCCCAGGGCCGAGGCGAGCCGGCGCAATGGCGCCCGCTCGCGCGGACCGGTCACCGCCGAAGGTCGGGCGTCTTCGGCGCGCAACGCGCTCAAGCACGGGCTGCGGGCGAGCAGCGTCCTGGTGCTGGGCAACGAGGACGAGAGCGGCGTTCCTGACCCTCGCCGCGGCGCTCCGCGAGGAGCTGGCACCCGCCGGCCCGCTGCAGGAGCATCTTGCCGGTCAGATCGCGCTCGCCATCTGGCGCGCCCGCCGCTCCGAGCGCATTGAGACGGAGCTGTTCAACTTTTATCTGGAGAAGGATCGGCCCCACGGTCAGCTGGTGCCGGACTTCGGGCTGCTCGTGATCCGGGATCGCAATGGCGCGCGCGCCCTCGATACCCTGCTGCGCTATCGTGGCTCGGTCCAGACCGAGCTGTTCCGGGCGCTCGCTGCCCTGAAGGCGCTCCAGGCCGAGGCGGCCACGACGGCCCCGCAGCCGCAGCTCCTGCCGCCGGCCGCTGCTACCAAACGAACCCAAGAGCCGCTCTGAGCCTCGCCTTCGGGCCATTTGCCCGCAGGCGCGGCGCCGGCCAAGCTGCTCCGACCAGGGGGCAATCCTGCGGCCGTGCCCGCATCGCCCGCCTCGCCGAGGCGGCCGGGCCGGCAGGCCGTTGCCCTCGTCCATCGAGGCATCAAGGCTCCGGGGGCTCCATCTTGCCGGTCTGATCAACGCCGCGGCCGAAGTGCCCCCTCCTGCCGCTGACCCAAACTCCCATGCGTCACTCCGTCCGGCAGCCCTCGACACGACCTCGCTTTGCCGCTAAAGATGGCTTGAGCTTAACAGCGAAGACTTGCCGGCTGAACGAGGCGCAGGAGGGGGTTGAAAAGGCGACATGGCAAATAGCGATGCCGGGAACAATCGCGTCTTACGCGTCGGCATGATCGGATGCGGAGAGATCGCCTACTACTCGACGGGGCCGGCGATCCGAGCGTCGCGCAGCGTCGAGATGGTCGTCGCGATGGACCCGCTGCCCGAGATCGCCAGGTCGTTCGGTGAGACTTTCCAGACCCGGCATACGACCTCGCTCGAGGACGTTTTGAGCGATCCTCGGGTCGACGCCGTCGTGATCTCGGCGCCACACTTCCAGCACGAGCCGCTGACGATCAAGGCGGCCGCCGCCGGCAAGCATGTGATGTGTGAAAAGCCGATCGCCTGCAACCTGCAACAGGCCGATCGGATGATCGAGGCCTGCAAGAACGCCGGCGTGCTGCTCGGGGTCAACATGGTTGGCCGCTACGACCGCGGCACCATCACCGCCAAAGGACTGATCGACCGCGGCGTGATAGGGGACTTCATCGGCTGGCACCTTCACCTGGTGCAGAACAAGCCGGACAGCTATTGGAGCGGTGGCTACACCGGTCGCGTGCAATCGACGTGGCGACGCTCCTGGCGCGAGGCGGGTGGCGGCATATTGATGATGAATGTGCTCCACGAGCTCGACCGCGTCCGGTTCATTACGGGTTGCGAGATCGCGCATGCCTCGGCGGAGCTGGCAACATTCCGTCGCAATATCGAGGTCGAAGACCATATTGCAGTGAATTATCGATTTGACAATGGCGCGATCGGCACGGTGACCGCGAGCTCCTGTGCGCATGGCAATCGCAGCCACGGCGTGCGCATCTTCGGCAGCCATGGTCAAATCGATTTTCTTGGCGGCGAGCTGCCCATAGATGCGATGATGCGGCGCGTTCTTAGCAAGCAGGGTCTCCAAGACATCAACCGCGACAAGATTGCATCGGTCTTGCGGAGATGGAGCCTCAAAGTCTTTACGACCAAGGCCGGCGATGGTCTCAAAGCCAATCGTTGGAACAGGATTTGGCTGCGGGGCGGGACCAGCCCCCGTCGGGCCTATGTCGAGAGATTCGCCGACGCGGTGTTTGCCGGAACAGTTCCCGACATTCCAGGCGAAGAAGGGCGGCGGGTGCTCAAGAGCGTCTTGCTGGCCTATGATTCCGCCAAAGCCGAGCGCAGCGACCCGGTTACGCTGCTGCCTCGGCAAGCTTCCGACACGGTGCTCCCGCCTCCCCCGATCCGTCCCCACAGAACCTTGCCGTCATCGAGCCTCCTGTAGATCGAGGTCGGCCTGCTGCTCAGAGCAGGAGCCGCACCCGATCGGCGTGCCTTGCGATGACGGCATTGGTCGCAGCGAGCCGCAATCGGGCCCCGCTCGTCCGCGCGGCCTGGATGCTGCCGACCCTCGGCGTCCCATCGCTCTGATCGAGGATCGGCCCTGGCGAGCGCTCAAGCCGGGCATCACCGACCCCAGGCTTTTCATGCCCGACCAGATCGCGTGCCGCGCGGGCGTGCGGCAAGGTCGAGCAGTTGTGTCCAGAGTCTTTCCGCAAGACGGGTGACGGTTGCGGTCGTGGGAGCGCCTTCTCGGACCGCTGCTAGCTGTGGTTGCTGTGAAGGCTGTTCATCCGGGGAAGCCCGGTCAGGCTGTCGGTTGCGAGCCTGCCAGCGCTGTTCGGGAGATCACCCGGGGCGGGGTCAGCCGAACACTGCCCCTCCGGCTGCGGCGAGCCTCCCTCGCCCACCGATCGCTTGCCGCGCCGCCCGCCCCACCTGCGCCGGCCATTCTGTCATCAGAACCACAAATCGGCACCGATATACCCGGCCGGGCGTCCCACAACTCTTGATGTAAACGCCGCGGGGGGAAAATTAGGGTTTTAGATTGCGCAGGATCGAGGTAAAACCCACAACCTCGAATTGGGACAGGGCCGTGGCTGTCGACAATAGTATCGAGCTTGCCGTGAGGCGCTGGGCGGCTTGGGCGCCGGGCGTCGCGGATGCAGCGAGCTGGAATCGGTGGGCACGGGGTAAGGCGGCGATCGAGGGCCCGGACCGCCCCGACGTGAGCTTCGTCGGCTCGCTGCAGCGCCGGCGGCTGAGCGAGGTCAGCCGCATGGCCTTTGCGGTCGCCGCGGCATCCCTGGACGAGGTCGAGCCGCAGCCGGGCTTCGTGTTCTGCTCGCGTTATGGCGAGTACCCCCGCAGCTTCGAGATCCTGCAGGATCTCGCTCGACGGGAGCCCGTCTCGCCGACCGCCTTCAGCATGTCGGTCCACAACACGGCCGCCAGCCAGCTCTCGATGCACCGCCGGGACCGCTCGCCCTACACCGCGCTCGCCGCGGGCGGGACGACCCTCGAGACCGCCTTCGTCGAGGCCTGGTCCCAGATCGTCGAGGACACGGGCAGACCGGTCATGGTCGTTTATCACGACCAGCCGCTGCCGGCGCTCTACCGGCACCAGGAAACCTCGGTGACCGACAGCCTGGCGCTCGGCATGCTGTTGTCGCTGCCCTCGAGCGGCGGTCCCGGGCCTGCCCTGCGCCTCACCTGGCGCCCGAGCCGGACGCGAGCCCCGGCGCGCGCGACCATCGATCCCGTCCTGGCCGTCATCCGCCTGCTGCTCGTCGGCGGCGCACCGGTCACGCAGGACACCGGCCGCCTGGTCTGGACCTGGAGTGGGCAGGATGCGCGGCTTTGACTACTATCGGCGGCTGGTCGGCACCGGCCTCGGCTTTTCCCTGTTCGGGCTCGGCGGCATTCTGTTGAGCGTCACTTTGTTTCCACTGATCCATCTGCTGTCTTCGCGGCGGATCGAAGCAAATCACCGCTGCCAATATCTCGTGCATCTGGCGTTTCGCAGCTTCATCTGCTGCATGCGCACCCTCGGCATCCTGACCTTCGAGGTGATCGGCAAGGAAAAGCTGCAAAGGGCTGACAACCGGCTGATCGTGGCCAATCATCCTTCGCTGATCGACGTCGTGTTCATTATCGCGATGCTGCCGAGGGCCTTTTGCGTCGTGAAGCGCGCGGTGTGGTCGAACCCCTTCATGGCCGGGGTCGTGTGGGCGACCGGCTACATTCCGAACGACGACCCGCTGCGCTTCATCGAGGCCTGCGTCGCCTGCCTCGCCCGCGGCGAGAACCTCGTGGTCTTTCCCGAAAGCACGCGCACGGTGCCCGGCCAGCCGATGAAGCTCCGGCGCGGCGCGGCGAGCATCATCGCCAAGAGCCGTCGTCCCTTCGTGCCGATCACGATTTCGAGCCGGCCGACGACGCTCACCAAGGCCGAGAAGTGGTATCAGATCCCGGTCACGCGCGCCCATTTCAAGATCACCGTCGGCGACAGCATCGATCCTGCGCCCACGATCATCGACGGCGAGGCGGCGAGCTTGGCCAGCCGCCGGATCAACCGGCTGTTACAAGCCGTCCTGATGAAGGGGGTCGAACTGCATGCAATCCATAGTTGACGAGATCAAAGAGCTGATCATCAGCACCCTCGAGCTCGAGGACATTCAGCCCGACGACATCGATACACAAGGGCCGTTGTTCGGTGACGGTCTCGGCCTCGATTCGATCGACGCTTTGGAGCTCGGCGTCGAACTGCAGAAGCGCTATGGTCTGAAGATAGAGGAAGTGACGCAGGAGGTGCGCCGCCATTTCTATTCGGTCGAGAGCCTCGCCCGCTTCGTGACCGCCCATCGGTCGTCCCAGATCGGAGCAGGCTGATGACCTCGCGCGAGGAGATCTTCGCTCACGTGCAGCGGCTGCTGGTCGGTCAATTCGAGCTCGATCCGACCGCCGTCGTACTTACTGCCCGGCTGTACGATGATCTGGATATCGACAGCATCGACGCCGTCGATCTGATGGTCGAGCTCAAAAATTATACCAGGAAAAAACTCAATCCGGAAATCTTTAAAAACATCCGGACCGTCGACGACGTCGTCTCGGCAATATTCGATCTCATGAATGGCTAAGAACGTCAGGGGCATGTCGACCATTCTTAAATGGACAATGGCGGCGCTGGCGCTCGGCTATCCTTTCCTGGTGTATTTCGGGCTGACCTACGTCGATGCCCGCGGCCTGGCGCTGGTCCTGATCGGGCTCGCCGCCGCCCGGCTGGCGATCCTCGGCAGGCACGAGGGTGCCCCGCCGCTGCTCTGGGTCCTGGCGCTGACCTTCGCGGCGGTCGTGCCGATCGCGCTCCTGGTGCTGGTCTCGGGCTCGCCCGACCACCTGCGCTTCTATCCGGTCGCGATCAACGCTGCGATGCTCCTGCTTTTTGGTGTGACGCTGCTCCGCCCGCCGTCGATGATCGAGCGCCTCGCCAGGCTCGCAGAGCCGCACCTGCCGGCCGGCGCGGTCCGCTATACCCGCCTGGTCACGCAGGTCTGGTGCGGGTTCTTCCTCCTGAACGGCGGCATTGCTCTTTACACGGCGCTGTTCACAGACCTCGGCGTCTGGACCCTTTACAACGGCATGATCGCCTATCTGCTGATGGCGTTGCTGTTCCTAGGCGAGGTCCTGGTCCGCCGCCGCGTGCAGCGCGCCAGCCAGACGACGGTGGATGCGCGATGAACAACGAGCGGCCGATCTCGACGTTCCTGACCGAGCCCCGCGAGCTTGCGCTCGCGTTCGGGCAGCGCGGGACTCGCGACTGGCGGCAGTTCGCCGACGAGGCGGCCATCCTGGCAGCCGCCGTGCGCCACCGCGGCGGGGGGTCCTGGCTGATCGCGAGCGATGATGCCTACGAGGTGGCGCTCGGGCTGCTGGCGACGCTCCACGCCGGCGCCGTGGCCGTACTGCCGGCCAACCTGCAGCCAGGCCATCTGGCGGACATCGCGGCCGGCGTGAGCGGCGTCCTCACCGACGAGCTGCTGCCGGAGTGCCCCATCCCGGTTCTCTCGGTCCGTCGTCTCGATCCCGGCGCGGAACGACTGCCCCTGGCGCCCCTCGACCCCGGCCGGGCGGAGGTCCAACTCCACACCTCCGGCACGACCGGCCTGCCTCTTACCGTGGCGAAGCCGCTTCGCTGCCTCGAAGCCGAGGTCGCCGCCCTCGACCATCTGCTCGGGCATCAAGGGGCGTGCGCGGTGCTCGCGACGGTGCCCCCCTACCACATCTACGGCCTCTTGTTCCGGGTGCTCTGGCCGCTCGCCGCCGGCCGCGCCATGGCCAGGGACACGATCCGCTTTCCCAGCGAGCTCGGCGCGGCGGCGCGCGCCGCTTCGCGCGCGATCCTGGTGTCGAGCCCGGCCTTTCTGAAGCGCGCCCTGCCGGCGCTCGACCTCGTCGACCTCGACCCGCACCTTCGCGGCCTGTTCTCGTCCGGCGGGCCGCTGCCGCCCGAGGTCGCCGCCGCCTACAACCGGAGCCTGACGCATCCGGTGGTCGAGGTCTACGGCAGCACCGAGACCGGCGGCATCGGCCGGCGGACGGTGATGACCGCCGCCGCGCCGCCGCCCTGGACCGCCTTGCCGGGCGTCAGGCTGGCGCTCGACCGGCGCTCTGGCCTTTTGATGGTGTCCTCGCCGTTCCTGCCGGAGCCCGGCTGGCAGCGCACCGGCGATCTCGCCCTGCTGCTGCCGGACGGCGGCTTCGAGCTGCATGGTCGCGGCGACCGCATCGTCAAGATCGAGGAGCGGCGGATCTCCTTGCAGGGTCTCGAGCGGCGTCTCGGCGAGAGCCCGGAGGTCGCCGCGGTACGCGTGCTGCAGCTGACCGGGGGCCAGGGTGGCCGGCCAGGTCTTGGCGCCGTGGTCGTGCCGACCACGGCCGGCTGGCAGCGACTGCGCGCGGGCGGCAAGGACGCCTTGCGCACGACGCTGCTCGAACGGCTGCGGCCGCATGTCGACGGCGTCGCCCTGCCGCGTCGCTGGCGCTTCGTGCGACGCTTGCCCGAGAGCCTCCAGGGAAAGACCAGCGGCGCCGCGCTCGCTGCCCTGTTCGAGACGCCGCGGGACGGCGGCCACGCGCCCGTGCTCGGCCGGACCGATCGCATGGATGGCGCGCGGCTGACCTTGCGCCTGTCGCCCGAGTTGCGCTGCTTCGATGGCCATTTTGAGGGCACGCCCATCCTGGCTGGCGTGGTGCAGCTCGATTGGGCGATCCGCTTCGCCGCCGAACGGTTCGCGCTCGCACCCCACGTCGAGCGCATCGAGGCGCTCAAGTTCCACCAGATCATGCCGGCGGGCGCGCTGGTCGAGCTCGAGCTGAGCTATGATCCGCAGGATCGGCGGCTGCAATTCCGCTACCTGTCCGAGGACCGGATCTGCTCCGCCGGCCGCATCCAGTTGCGGGCCTCATGACGATCCGGCCCTGCATCGTGGTTCCGGTCCACGACCATGGCACGGGCGCCGTGGCGCTGATCGAACGTCTGGCGCCGCTCGCCTTGCCGGTGCTGCTGGTCAACGACGGCAGCGGGCCCGACTGCACGGCGGAGCTGCGCGCGCTCGCCGCTCGCCAGGACCGGGTCCTGCTGCTCGAGCATGCCGCCAATCGCGGCAAGGGCAGCGCCGTCCTGACCGGTCTGCGCGCGGCGCATGCGCGCGGCTTCAGCCACGCCCTGCAGATCGACGCCGACGGCCAGCACGACAGCGACGATGTCCCACGCTTCCTGGCGCTCGCCGCACAGCACCCGCAGGCGCTGATCGTCGGCCAGCCGATCTTCGATCCGAGCGTGCCGCGGGGCCGGCTGGCGGCGCGCTACATCACCCACGTCTGGGTCTGGATCGAGACGCTCTCGTTCGCGATCCCGGATTCGATGTGCGGCTTTCGCGTCTATCCCCTGCGCAGCGTCATCGCGCTCGCCGATCGGGTCAGCCTCGGCCGGCGGATGGATTTCGATCCGGAGATCGCGGTCCGCCTGTACTGGGAGGGCGTGCCGGTAGTGTCGCTGCCGACCAGGGTCACCTATCCCGAGGGCGGCCGGTCGCACTTTCGGCTGTGGCAGGACAACTGGCTGATCTCCTGCATGCACGCTCGACTGGCTTTCGGAATGCTGTGGCGCGCCCCCCGGCTGCTCGGGCGCCGGCTTCTGCCGGGGCGCTACGGCGGGGTCAGGCCGGCGTGACGCCCGCGATCGAGGCTGCGGCCGGGCGGCCCGGAGCGCGGCATTGGGCGCAGCTGGAGGAGCGCGGCGTCTATCTTGGCCTGCGCGCGACGCTTTTGACCTACCGCCTGCTCGGCCGCGTCGGCTTCTCGCTGCTCCTGCATCTGATCATCGCCTACTACTTCCTGTTCGGTGCCGCTGCCCGCCGAGCCTCGCGGGCGTTCCTGGCGCAGGTCTGGGCGCACTCCGCCGGCCGGACGGCGCTGGGCAGCGCGCCGGGCTCGCGGCATTCCTTCCGCCACATGCTGTGCTTTGGCGAGGCGATCCTCGACAAGGTCGTGACCTGGACCGGCGACATCGGGCTGGGTGACCTGGAGTTCGACAATCCCCAGGCGTTCGAGCGCCTGTGCGAGCAGGGTCGGGGGGCGGTGCTGATCGCTTCCCATCTCGGCAACGTCGAGGTCGCCCGCGCCCTCGGCAGCCAGCAGCTGGGGCTCAGGATCAACGTCCTGGTGCACACCCGGCACTCCGAGACCTTCAACCGGCTGATGCGCGACGTCAGCGGCGCCCGGTCGGCCATGTCGCTGCTCCAGGTTACCGATATCGGCCCGGACACCGCGATCATGCTGCGGGAGCGGGTCGCGCGCGGCGAGTTCCTCGTGATCGTCGGCGACCGCACGCCCGCCAGCCCGCTGTCGCGGGTCAGCTGGGTCCCGTTCCTGGGTCGGCAGGCGCCCTTCCCCCAGGGACCCTTCTACCTGGCGGCGATGCTGAGATGCCCGGTGCTGTTGATCTTCTGCCTCAAGCACGAGGGCCGCTACCGCCTCTTTTTCGAGCCGTTCGCCGACGCCACCGAGCTACCGCGCCGCGAGCGCGGGCGGATCATCGAGCAGTGGGTCGGCCGCTACGCCGCGCGGCTGGAGGATTTCTGTTTGCGGTATCCCTACCAGTGGTTTAATTTCTTCGACTTCTGGACCCAGGCCGAGGCCAGCGTGCCGGCCGGCCGGAGCGCCCGGCCGCATGAGAGATGACCCGATGCTGTCCCGGACGGTCGCTCGCGACCATGACGCGCGGAGCGAGGTCGTGTTCGGCGCCGGGGCATTGACGATCGAGGACGTGCTCGCGGTGGCCGAGGCCGGGGTCGCGGTGCGCCTCGCCGACGATCCGCTGTTCCGGCGCCGCATCCAGCAAGGCAGCGCGTTCCTCGATCGCCTGCTCGAGCAGGAGGGGGTGATCTATGGCGTGACCACCGGCTACGGCGATTCCTGCACGGTGCCGGTGCCGCGCGCGCTGGTCGGCGAGCTGCCCCTGCAGCTGGCTCGCTTCCATGGCTGCGGCCTCGGCGCCCACCTGTCGCACGCCGCCGCCCGCGCCGTGCTCGCGACCCGCCTCGCCTCGCTCTGCCGCGGCTTTTCCGGCGTCCGGCCGGAGCTGCTGGAGCGGCTGGTCGAGCTCCTCAATCTGGACGTCGCGCCGCTGATCCCGGAGGAGGGCTCGGTCGGCGCGAGCGGCGATCTGACGCCCTTGTCCTACGTCGCAGCGCTCCTGGTCGGCGAGCGCGAGGCCTCGCACGGCGGCAGGACGCTGCCGGCCGCGGAGCTCCATCAAAGGCTCGGCCTGCAGCCGCTGTCGCTGCGCCCCAAAGAGGGCCTCGCGGTCATGAACGGCACCGCGGTGATGACCGCGCTCGCCTGCGAGGCGTTCGCCCGCGCCGACTATCTCTCGCGGCTGGCGACCCGCCTGACCGCGCTCGCCAGCCTCGCGCTCGCGGGCAACCGCCATCATTTCGACGAGCGGCTGTTCGCGGTCAAACCCCACCCGGGCAGCCAGCAGGTCGCGGCCTGGCTGCGGCGCGATCTCAACGTCGGCGAGGCGCCGCCGAACTCGGGCCGGCTGCAGGACCGCTACTCGATCCGCTGCGCGCCGCACGTGATCGGCGTGCTCCGCGACAGCCTGCCGTGGATGCGCAGCTTCATCGAGACCGAGCTCAACAGCGCCAACGACAACCCGGTGATCGACGGCGAGGCGGAATGCGTCCGCCACGGCGGCCATTTCTACGGCGGCCACATCGCGTTCGCGATGGACGGCCTCAAGACCTGCGTCGCCAATCTCGCGGATCTGATGGACCGGCAGCTGGCGTTGCTGGTCGACGTCAAGTTCAACCACGGACTGCCGGCCAACCTGTCCGGCGCCAGCCCGGGGCGCCAGGCGATCAACCACGGCTTCAAGGGGGTCCAGATCGGCGCCTCGGCGTGGACCGCGGAAGCCCTGAAGCTGACCATGCCGGCAAGCGCGTTCTCGCGCTCGACCGAATGCCACAACCAGGACAAGGTCAGCATGGGGACGATCGCGGCGCGCGACTGCCTGCGGGTCCTGCAGCTGAGCGAGCAGGTCGCGGCGGCGGAGACCCTGGCCGTCGGCCAGGCGATCGAACTGCGCTGGCGCCTGTCCGGTCGCGATCGTGAGGGGCTGGCGGAGGAGCCTTCGGGGTTCCTGGCCTCGGTGCGCGAGGCTTGTGCCTTCCTCGACGAGGACCGGCCGCTCGAGCCGGAGCTGCGGCGGATGCTGACCTCGATCCGGCGGCGCCACTGGCCACTCTACGACTGAGCGCAGACCAAGGCAGCCGAATCGTGGCGATGCCCGAGGCGACCGTGACCGTTCAGATCCCGTTCCACGACGTCGATCTGATGGGTGTGGCCTGGCATGGCCACTACTTCAAATATCTGGAAGTCGCGCGCTCGGCCATGTTCGATCAGATCCGCTACAACTATCGAGAGATGAGGGACTCCGGCCTGTCCTGGCCGATCGTCGACGTCAGGCTGCGCTATCTGCGGCCGGCCCGGCTCGGTCAGCTGGTCGCGGTGCGCGCGCGGCTGGTCGAGTTCGAGCTTCGCCTCAAGCTCGACTATCTGATCACCGACGCCGGGACGGGCGAGCGCCTGACCAAGGGCCACAGCATCCAGGTGCCGGTCGACATGGCCACGGGCGAGCTCGTGCTCGGCACGCCGGCGATCCTCTACCAGAAACTCGGCGTGGCGCCATGAGGGCGGCCGCGGCTGCCATCCTGCTGATCGCCTGGACGTTCGGGACGGCCGCTGCCGGATCAAAGGATGCCCTGGCGCGGATCGCGGCGCAGCTGGAGCAAAGCCCGATCCTGCGCGCGAGCTTCGAGCAGGAACGCCGCATGCGGGTGCTGAAGCGTCCGCTTTTGAGCCGCGGACGGCTCACGGCCGTCGCCGGCCGGGGGGTGCTCTGGCAGGTGCGCGAGCCGCATGCAGCGACCGTGCTGGTGACCGCCGACGCGATCCTCGAATGGGACGACAACGGCCCGCCGCGGCGGCTGGCGATGGCGGCGAACCCCGTGTTCGGAGCCCTTGGCGGCGCGCTGCTCGGCGTGCTGACCGGCGACATGAGCGAGCTTGGGACCCTGTTCGAGCTCTCGCCGCTGCCCGTCGAGCAGGGGTGGCGGCTGGCGCTGGCACCCAAGGATGCGAACCTCGCGGCGATGATCGCGGGTATCGAGATCGCGGGCGGCCGGTTCGTCGAGGAGGTCGTGATCAGCGAAGCGGGCGGCGACCGGACGACGATCAGGTTCGACGACGTCCGCACCGAGCCCGCCACCCTCGAAGCGTCAGAGCAGGCCTATTTTGAGCACTAGGTGGGCCGCGCTCGGCTGGCTCGATGATCGTGCTCGTCCTGCTCGGCTGGCTCGCCTGGCGGCTGGGCGGCGGGCCGGTCGTGAACGCCGACCTTTTGAGCCTGCTGCCGGACGCCGGGCAGGAGCCGGTGGTCGCAGAGGCGGCGGCGCGCTTTCGCGAGCGTTTCGAGCGCCGGGTCCTGTTCCTGGTCGCGGCCCCCGGCGCCAGCCTCGCCCGCGCGGCCGCCGACAGCCTGCGCGAGCAGCTCCAGGCGTCGCGGCACTTCGCCGATCTTCGCCCGCGTGACGGTGACGATCCGAAGCGGCTCGGCGCGCTCTACTTTCCCCACCGCTTCCAACTGCTCGCCGAGCGCACCCGCGCGCAGCTGCGCGCGCACGACTGGAGCGCCTTCCAACGGGACCTGCTCGCGCGCTATGTCAGCCCGGTCGCCGCACTGAGCTCCGAGCTGGTGGCCAAGGATCCCCTGCTGCTGCTGGCGGGCTTCCTCGGCGAGCGGGCGGCCGCGGCGCCGGGCCGGCTCACGCTCGAGGACGGCTATCTGACCGCGGTCGCTGACGGCCGGACGCCTCGTGCTGCTGAGCGCCGAGCTCGCGGGCTCGCCCTTCTCCTTCGCGGTGCAGGCGCAGGTCGCGCCGCTGATCGCCGGTCTGCGCCGCGAGCTGCCGGACCGGTTCCCGGGCACCGAGCTGCTGGTCGCAGGCGTGCTGCCGCACGCGATCGCCGGCACCCAGCGGGCGCGCACCGAGATCTCGATCGTCGGGCTGGGCTCGCTGGTCGGGATCGTGGCGCTGTTCCTGGCCGTGTTCCGCTCCTGGCGCCCCCTCGGCCTGAGCCTGGCCGTGATCCTGGTCGGCTGCCTCGCGGGCTTCGCCGCCTGCCTTCTGGCGTTCGGACAGGTCCATCTCCTGACTCTGGTGTTCGGCGCGAGTCTGGTCGGAATTTCGGTCGACTACGCCCTCCACTTCTTCTGCGAGGGCTTCCGCCTGGGCGTCGCCTGGTCACCGCAGGCTGCCCTCGCTCACATCTTCGCGGGCATCACGCTCGGCCTGATCACCACCATCATCGGCTTCGCCGGCCTGTTCTTCGCACCCTTCCCTGCGCTCCGGCAGATGGCCGTGTTCTCGAGTGCCGGAATTGCGTTCGCCTATGGCACCGTCGTCACCTGCTATCCGCTGCTGACCAGGGCGCCGATACCGCCGCACGCGCCCCCGCTCCTGCCTCTGCTCGCGCGCTATGCCCGGCTCTGGCGGCGCCGCTGGGGCTGGCCGCAGCTGGTCGGGTGCATGTTCATCGCAGCCGTCCTCGCGGTCGGCTGTCTGCGGCTGAGCGCCGAGGACGACATCAGGTTGCTGCAGTCGCCGGACCCCGAGGTCCTGCGGGAGGACCAGCGGGTCCGGGCGGCGCTCGGGCAGGCGCCCGCGAGCCAGTTCTTCCTGGTCGAGGGCCGCGACCGCGGCGAGCTCCTGGCGCGGGAGGAGGCGCTGACGGCGAAGCTCCGGACGCTCGAGCAGGCGGGCACCCTGGGCGGCCACCGGGCGCTGTCGGACGTCCTGCCCTCGCCCGTGCGCCAGGCCGAGAATCGGGCGCTGCTGGCGTCCCTGATCGAGGACGACCCCGCCCGCCTCCAGCGCCTGGGGGACGCGGTCGGTCTCGAGGACGGCGTGTTGCAGTCCTATGCCGCGGCCTTCCGCGAGGCGCGGGGCCGGCCGCCGCTCAGCCTCGATGAATGGCGCCAAGGTCCGCTCGCGGCGGCCTATGCCGATCTCTGGCTCGGCCCGACTGCCCGCGGCCTGGTCGCCGCGGTCAGCCTCGACGGGGTGCGCGATGCCCAGGGTTTGCGCAGGCTCGCGGACCCCGGCCAGGGGGTGCATCTGATCGACCAGGTGGGCGCGCTCTCGGCCCTGTTCGGCGAGCATCGCCGCAGCACCGTGACCTTGACCCTTGCCGCCTACCTCGCCGTGACCCTGCTGCTCGAGCTCCGCTATGGCCTCAGGGGCGGCCTCGTCGTGATGACGCCGCCGCTGCTCGCCGCGTTCGGCAGCCTCGGGCTGCTGGGCCTGCTCGGCCAGCCGATCAGCCTGTTGAACATCATGGCGCTGCTCCTGGTGCTCGGGATCGGCGTCGACTACGCCCTGTTCTTCCGCGAGACCGGGGTCGAAAGCGATACGACGATGCTCGCGATCGCGCTCTCGGCGATCACCACGATCCTCGCCTTCGGGCTCCTGGCCTTCTCGGCGACCGCGGCGATCCATGCCTTCGGCCTGACCGTCATGATCGGCATCAGCATCGCCTTCCTGCTGTCGCCGATCGCGGGGGCCGGGGTCGGGGACGGCCGCGCATGAGCGAGCCGTCCTGTGACGTCGCGATCATCGGCGCCGGTCCCGCGGGCGCGGTCGCGGCGGCCATCCTGGCGCGCAAGGGCTACGACGTGGTCGTGCTCGAGCGGGATCGCTTCCCGCGCTTTGCGATCGGCGAGAGCCTCCTGCCCCAGTGCATGGTCTTCCTGGAGGAAGCGGGCCTGCTGGACGCCGTGGTCGCGGCCGGCTTCCAGCTCAAGGACGGCGCTGCCTTCCACCGCGACGGCCGCGACTTCGCGTTCGTCTTCGCCGACAAGTTCACCGCCGGCTGGTCCTCGACCTTCCAGGTGCCGCGCGCGCCGCTTCGACCAGATCCTGGCCGACGGCGCGGCGGAGGCCGGCGCCGAGGTGCGCTTCGGCCACGAGATGCTGAGCGTCGATGTGAGCGGCGATCGACCGCTGCTCGACTACCGCGACCCGGACGGCAAATGCCGCCGCCTTCGCGCCCGCTTCTGCCTCGACGCCAGCGGCTTCGCCCGCAAGCTCGCGCAAGCGCTCGGCACTCGAGCGCGCCTCGGGGTTCCCGGTCCGCGACGCGCTCTTCACCCACGTGATCGATCGCATCGATCCCGAGCGCTTCGACCGCAACAAGATCCTGATCGGCGTGCACCCCCGGCATCACCAGGTGTGGTTCTGGCTGATCCCGTTCTCCGACGGCACGAGCTCGCTCGGCGTGGTCGGCGCCAAGGAGCACTTCGCGGGCTATCCTGGCGACGAGCGGGCGGTGCTGCGCGGCCATGTCGACGAGGCGGAGCGGTTCGGCGGGGTGCTCGATCGCGCCGAGTACCACCTCCCCGGCCGTCGGATCAGCGGCTACGCGGCCGCGGCCTGCCGCCCCCACGGCCGCCACTTCGCGCTGCTCGGCAATGCCGCGGGCTTTCTCGATCCGATCTTCTCCTCCGGGGTCACGATCGCGCTCAAGTCGGCGGCGCTGGCCGCGCAGCTGGTGGATCGCCAGCTTCAGGGCGAGACGGTCGACTGGGAGCGCGGGTTCGCCCTGCCGCTCGCGCGCGGCGTCGAGACGTTCCGCCATTTCGTCGCCGCCTGGTACGACGGCCGTCTCCAGGACATCATCTTCGCCAGCAGGACCGAGCCGACGATCCAGCGGATGATCTGCTCGGTGCTCGCGGGCTATGCCTGGGACGAGGCCAACCCCTTCGTCGCGCAGCCGGGCCGCCGGATCACGGCGCTGGCCGAAATCTGCCGTGGCCAGTCATGAGAAGACACCCGCTGATCCCGGTCCTGCTCGCGATCGCCGCCTGCGCGCAGCTGCCGCCACCGCCGGAGCGGGCCGGGCCCCTGCTCGAGCCGCCGCTGCCGCCGGCGAGCCTCGGGCGGGACCTGGCGCAGAGCGAGGTGGTCACGGGCGAGTTCGGCGACCGCAGCTACTCGATGCGGGTCGAGCTCGAGATCACGCCCGAGCGGCTGGTCGTGGTCGGCCTCAGCCATCTGGGCGTGCCGCTCTTCACCCTCGAGCAGACCGCAGCCGACCTCAGGGTCCAGAGCAGCGCCCCGGGCCCGCTGCCCCTCGATCCCGCCTGGATGCTGTCCGATCTGCAGCTGGTCCATTGGCCGGCGGGCGTGCTCGCGGATGCCCTCGCCGCGCGAGGCCTGCGGCTCGATGACCGGCCGGGCGATCGCCGTCGCCGGGCGGTCGACCCGGACGGGCGGCCCCTGGTCGAGATCGTCTACCCCATGCCCGGCGCCGAGCCCGCCGTGACCACCGTGCGCCACCTCGACCATCCCTACCGGCTGCAGATCGAGACCATCGCGGAGCCGGCGGCGTGATGACCGGGCGCGCCCCGGTCTTCCTCTCCGCGCTCGGCATCGTGAGCGCGCTCGGACGGGGCAAGGACGAGGTGCGCGCCAACCTTCTGGCGGGACGCGCCCCGGGTGTGGTCCGGCGGCACGATCTGCTGGCCTGTGGTCAAGGGGTTCACGTCGGCGCGGTCCAGGGTGCCCTGCCGCTCGTGCCGCGCCGCCTCGCGCCCTGGGCCAGTCGCAATACCGCGCTGGTGATCGCGGCGCTCGAGGAGATCCGCCCGCAGCTCGACGCGGCGCTCGTCCGCTACGGCCCCGGCCGGATCGCGGCCGTCGTGGGCACCAGCACCTCGGGGCTCGCGGAAGGCGAGCGGGCGCTCGAGCATGCGCTTGCGACCGGCGCGTTGCCGAGCGATTTCGATTTCCGGCAACAGGAGCTCGGCAGCACCGGCGAGGTCGTGGCGCGCTACCTCGATCTACATGGTCCCGCCTACACCGTCTCGACTGCCTGCAGCTCGTCCTCGCACGCGATCGCGGCGGCACGCCGGCTGCTGCGCGCGGGTCTCGCCGATGCGGTGGTGGCCGGCGGCGCCGACAGCCTCTGCCGCCTGACCGTCAACGGCTTCCATGCCCTCTCCGCGCTGTCGGCGGGCCCGTGCAACCCCTTCAGCCGCAACCGGGACGGGACTATGATCGGCGAAGGCGCCGCGGTCTTCCTGGTCGAGCGCGAGGAGGCGGAGATCGCTCTCTATGGCGTTGGAGCGTCTTCGGAGGCTTACAGCATGACCGCGCCGGAGCCGGAGGGGCAAGGCGTCGAGGAAGCGGTCCGGCGCGCGCTCGCCGATGCCGGGCTGGCGGCCGCGGCCATCGACTACGTCCAGCTGCACGGCACCGGCACCGAGCAGAACGACGCCGTCGAGAGCAAGGTCGTGCTCAGGCTGTTCGGCGAGCGGGTGCCGTGCAGCTCGTCGAAGCCGCAGATCGGCCACACGCTCGGCGCCGCCGGCGCGATGGGAGTCGCCCACTGCTGGCTCGCGGCCGGCCGCTCGAATTCGGAGGGCCTGCTGCCGCCGCATCTCTGGGACGGCGCGGCCGCGCCGGGACTCCTGTCGACCAGCCTGGTGACGCCCGGCCAGCGCCTCGATCCGGCGGCGCGGCGGATCTTCCTCAGCAATGCCTTCGGCTTCGGCGGCAGCAACGTCTGCCTGGTGGTCGGCCGATGGCGCTGAGGATGGTGCCGTGGTCGGTCCCTGAGCTCGTGCCGCACAGCGGCCCGATGATGCTGCTCGACGACGTGCTCGAGGCCGGTCCGGGCTGGGTCGCCACAGGCGTGCGGATCGCCGAGGACAGCCTGTTCTACGAGCCCGGCACAGGCATGCCGTGCTGGCTCGGCCTCGAGTACATGGCGCAGACGATCGCCCTCTACAGCGGCCTCCAGGCCAGGCGCGCGGGCCGGCCGGTGCCGGTCGGCCTGCTGCTGGGCACGCGCCGCTATCAGGCGATGGCCGGCTACTTCCCGCTCGGGAGCTACCTGCGGATCCACGTCCGCGAGGAGTGGTACGACGGCCAGATGGGGGTCTTCGAGTGCCTCATCGAAGAGGATGACCGCTGCCTCGCCCGCGCCCGGCTCAACGTCTTCCTGCCGCCCGACGCCAAGGCCCTTGCCGAGCGGCCGCCGGGATGAGCCAGAGCGTGCTCGTGACCGGCGCCAGCCGGGGCATCGGCAGGCATATCGCGGAGCATCTCGCGCGCGCGGGCTTCGACATCGCGGTCCACTGCCACCGGCGGGTCGATGCCGCCGAAGCGGTCTGCGCCTGCGTGCGGGCCGAAGGCGTCGGCGCGCGCGTGCTGCAGTTCGACGTCGGCGACCGGCAGGCCGCGGCGGACGCATTGGGGGCGGATATGGCCGCGCATGGCGCCTACTACGGCGTGGTCTGCAACGCCGGCATGCATCGGGACGCCGCCTTCCCGGCGATGCAATGGGAGGAGTGGGACAGCGTCATCCGCACCAACCTGGACGGCTTCTACAACGTCCTCCACCCGGTCATCATGCCCATGGTGAGGGCGCGGCGCGGCGGCCGGATCGTCGTCATGGCATCGCTCGCGGGGATCATGGGCAATCGCGGCCAGGTCAACTACAGCGCCGCCAAGGGTGGCCTGATCGCCGCCACAAAAGCCTTGTCGGTCGAGCTCGGCAAGCGGCATATTACGGTCAATTGCGTGGCGCCCGGCCTCATCGAGACCGAGATGATTGCCGATGTCGATCTCGGTCAGGTCCTGCCGCTGATCCCGGCCCGCCGCCTCGGGCGGCCGCAGGAGGTCGCGAGCCTGGTCGCGTATCTGTTCTCGCCCGATGCAGGCTATATCACGCGCCAGGTGATATCGGTCAACGGCGGCTTGGCCTGATGCGACGGGTCGTGGTCACCGGCATGGCGGGTCTCTCGCCGCTGGGACTGAATTGGCCGGAGGTCGAGGCCAACTTGAGAGCGCGGGCGAGCGCCGTCCGCTTCATGCCGGACTGGGAGATCTTCGACGGTCTCAACACCCGGCTCGCCGCGCCGCTGCCAGGCTTCGCCCTGCCCGGGCGCTATGACCGCAAGCGCATCCGCAGCATGGGCAGGGTGGCGCTCCTGGCGACCCGTTGCAGCGAGCTCGCGCTCGAGGCCGCAGGCCTGCTCGGCGACCCGGTGCTGACCAGCGGCCGCACCGGCGTGGCCTACGGCTCCTCGTCGGGCTCGCCGGCGGCGCTCAGCGATCTGGCCAGCCTGCTGATCAACCGCAGCACCGACATGATCAAGGCCAACACCTACGTCCAGATGATGCCGCACACGACCGCCGCGAACGTCTCGGTCTTCCATGGCATCAACGGCCGCCTGATCCCGACCTCGAGCGCCTGCACCTCGGGCAGCATGGCGATCGGGGCCGCCTTCGAGGCCATCCGCTACGGCAAGCAGACGGTGATGGTCGCCGGCGGGGCGGAGGAGCTGTGCCCGTCCCAGGCCGCGGTGTTCGATGCGCTGTTCGCGACCAGCACGCGCAACGATGCCCCGAGCACGACGCCCTGCCCGTTCGATGCCGAGCGCGACGGCATGGTCATCGGCGAGGGCGCCGCCACCTTCGTGCTGGAGGAGCTCGAGCACGCCCTGGCGCGCGGGGCGCCGATCCTGGCCGAGGTCGTCGGGTTCGGGATGAACTGCGACGGCCGGCACGTCACCCAGCCGGCCGCGGAGACGATGACGGTCGCTCTGCAGCTGGCCCTGGAGGATGCCGGCCTCGAGCCCCAGCAGATCGGCTACGTCAATGCCCACGGCACCGCGACCGATCTCGGCGATGTCGCGGAATCCCACGCCACGCTCGCTGCCCTGCGGCGGCCCGTGCCGATCAGCTCGCTCAAGAGCTACATGGGCCACACCCTCGGCGCCTGCGGCAGCATCGAGGCCTGGATGACGATCGAGATGCTGAACGCGGACTGGTTCGCCCCGACCATCAACCTCGAGCGCGTCGATCCGCGCTGCGCCGAGCTCGACTACATCGTGGGCGACGGCCGCGACCTGCAGGCCGAATACGTGATGACCAACAACTTCGCCTTCGGCGGCGTCAACACCTCGCTGATCTTCCGCCGCTGGGCCTGAGCGCGACCGCGCGATGGCGGCATTCGCGGGGGCGGCAGGCGCCTTGTCGGGGCGGCAGGTGCAGCTCTGGTTGCTGCCGCGTGACGAAGAGCGGTTGCGCGAGCAGTGCCGGACCGGGATCGCCCTCTTGTCCGAGGCCGAGCGCGAGCGGCTCGATCGGTTCAGCAATGCCGGGGCTGCGCGCCGTTTTCTGCTTGGGCGCGTGCTGATGCGGCGGGCGCTCGCGAGCCTATCTTCGGGTCGATGCGGCGAGCCTCGTGCTCGTCCCGGGACCTCTCGGCAAGCCCGGGCTGGTCGCGCCCGCGTGTCCGGGTCTCGCGTTCAACCTGTCGCACAGCCGGAGCGAGTGGGCCTTCGCCCTCGCGCAGGGCGAGGGCCTCGGTGTCGACCTGGAGCCGATCGATCGCACTGCATCGATGGCGAAGATCGCCTGCGGCTTCTATTCTCACGCCGGAGCGGCAGCGCCTCCGTCGGCGGGCCGACCAGGCGGCTGCCGAGGCCTTGCAGCTCTGGACCCTGAAGGAAGCCGTCGTCAAGTCGGTGGGTGGGGCCGTCGGGCAGGCGATGCAGGGCGTCCGGCTCGGAATCGAGGGCGGTCGCATCACCTGGCTGGCGCCGCCGCCGGAAGGTGACGAGGCCTGCTGGTCGATGGTGCTCGGCCGTCTGCGCCAGGACCACTGGCTCGCTCTGGTGTTGAAGTCAGCGACCTCGCCTCCGTCCGGCCCTTCGATCGCCTGCTACGTTCTCGACGACGAGGACTGCCGCGAGGCGCCCTTCGCCATGCAAATCTCCTCGCGAGGCATCAGGCCTCACTCAAGCGCTGGTCGATCTGCTGCTCCAGGAGTTTGATCCACTTGTTGTAGTTGCGGTAAATCATCGTGCCGTCATAGAGCAGGTTCGCGCTGTCCTTGTAAGTGATGCTGTATTGCGTCGCGGAATAAGCGATCTCGACTTCGGCGCGATGATCGCGCACCAGGGCCTCAGCAGTGATCTTGCCGGGGTCGTCCTGCTTCACGACCCATCCCTTGTCCGCGAGGGCCTGGATGATCGCGCTGCGCACCTTGGCGGCGCTCAACTGGCCGGACGGGGACGCTACCGGGGCCGCGGAAACGTTGTAGACCGGCATCGTGCGCGCGCAACCGGCAAGCGCGAGGCCGATCACGACGATGAGCAGTGCTGGCAAGCGCATCGGGTTCAGATCCTCGCCGGGCGGTCGAGCGACATGCACTTCCGGTCGGTCGTAACCAACATCGGTTGAACCGAAGGTTGCATCGACGGCAACCTTGTGTCAACAAACGGTATTGCCTGGCAGCGAACCGCCGCCTCTCGCGACGGTCGACCCTGTCAGTCGCGGATCGATCGACAGGCGGGTGACGCCGCAGGCGCTCCGCCACAGCTTCACCACCCACCTGCTCGAGCGGGACATCGACATCCAGGTGGCCGAAGGGGACCGACTGGCCCTGTCCAGTTGC
>CAWCRU010000034.1:0-55067 GCA_963798075.1 uncultured Alphaproteobacteria bacterium
TGCCTGTTTGCGACATGGTCATCCGGACCGGCCGGACTGATTTGCGGAACCATGGTGGGAGGTTGGCGTCATAACTTCGGAAACCACCTTCGGTTGATCCGAGCTTGATGCGGTTAAGTCTTGATCAATGCTTCATGCGCTCAGTAAAAGATGCGCCACATTCGTCGCACAGTGTCGCATCCATGCGCCATGTGCAAGAAAAAGATGCGTCACTTGTGAATCAAAGGCATCAGTCATTTCAGATGTTGAGAACCGGGTCTATTATGATGGTGCCGCTTGGACTTACCTTCCTCCAGTCACGGTCATATTGATCGACCCTGCTGGGCGGATGAGTTTCGGCTCGGATCAATGAAAATCGCGGGATTTGAAGCCGGCGGCGCGGCGGGCCGGTGGCTTGGCGGCGCGGGCTTCGGGCGGCTCGAGGAGGCCCTGGTAGATGTGCGGGTGGGAGCGGAAGTGGTCGAGGTCGCGCGGGCCGCCAGAACGGGATCGCGCGGGTCGGGCGGGTTGCCGCTCTTGGCGTGGTCGGCATGCGCGAGCGGGGATCGGAAGGCCTCACCGGTCTCGGCCAGGCGGCGGAACAGGTCAGTGCGGTCGATCAGGCGCGAGGCGACCACGTGGATCACGAGGCCTTCTTTTTGCAGCTTGCCCTGCACCGCCAGCAACTGCGCGCCGAGCACGGTCCGGCGGAAGCGCTCGAACATCTTGGGCCAGACGACGAGATTGGCGACCCCGGTCTCGTCCTCGAGCGTGATGAAGATCACGCCGCTCGCGGTGCCCGGGCGCTGGCGGACCAGGGTCAGGCCCGCGACCTCGACCCAACGGCCGTCCTCGATCCTCGCGAGCTGCTCCGCCCTGAGCGTCCGGCGCGGCAGGAAGGGGCGGAGCAGGGCCAAGGGATGGGCGCGCAGCGACAGACGCAGGTTGGCGTAGTCCTCGGCCACCTCGTGGCCCAGCGTCATCGGCGGCAGCGCGACTTCGGGTTCCATGGTGGGCTCGGCGGGGAGGCCCGGCCGGGGGGGTCGCGGCGCGGTCCTGCCTTTGGCTGTGGCGTCCTGTCTGTCATTTTGGGTGGCGACCTGTCAGGTCGACCTGTCGAGGTGGCGACCTTCGGTCATTGTGGGTGGCGACCTCGGGCGAGACAGCGGCGGCAGGTCGCGCTCGTGGCCGGTGCGCTCGAGGCCGAGCGCCTGCCAGAGCGCGCCGCGGCGGCTAAGCGCGAGCGAGGTGAAGGCGTCCGCGCGCGCCAGGCGGTCGAGCGCCGCGGCGCTCACCCCCGACCGGCGGCGCAGGTCAGGCAGATCGACGTAGCCCGCGCCCCGGCGCAGGGCCAGCGGTGCCATCTCGCCCGCCTTCAGCCCCTTGACCTGGCGGAAACCGAGCCGGAGGCCAGAGACGACGAGGCGAGGCGAGCTTCGGAGGTTTCTTCCTCGGCCGGTGGCGCCGCCAGCGCGCGGCCCCGCATCGCGCCCTCCAAAGTGCAGTCCCACTCGCTCGCGTTGGCGTCGACCGGCAGCACGGCGACGCCGTGGCCCTGGGCGTCGCGCACGATCTGGGCGGGCGCGTAGAAGCCCATCGGCTGGCTGTTCAAGAGCGCGCAGGCGAAGACCTCGGGATGGTGGCACTTCAGCCAGGCCGAGACGTAGACCAGGAGCGCGAAGCTCGCAGCGTGGCATCTCGGGAAAGCCGTAGGTGCCAAAACCCTCGATCTGCTGGAAGCAGCGCTCGGCGAACGCGCGCGCGTAGCCGTTCTTGACCATGCCGGCGATGAACTTGGCTCGAAAAGTGTGGATCGTGCCGACCCGCTTGAAGGTCGCCATGGCGCGCCGCAGGCGATCGGATTCGCTGGGCGTGAAGCCCGCGCCGACGATGGCGATCTGCATCGCCTGCTCCTGGAAGAGCGGCACGCCCAGGGTCTTCTCGAGCACGCCCTTGAGCGCTTCGGATGGATACTCGACCCGCTCCTCGCCGCTCCGCCGGCGCAGATAGGGGTGGACCATGTCGCCCTGGATCGGCCCCGGGCGCACGATCGCGACCTCGATCACGAGGTCGTAGAAGCTCTGCGGTTTGAGGCGCGGCAGCATGGTCATCTGGGCCCGGCTCTCGACCTGGAAGACGCCGATGGAGTCCGCCCGGCCCAGCATCTCGTACACGGCCGGGTCCTCGGCCGGGATGGTCGCGAGGTCGAGCTTTTTGCCATAGTGGCGCTCGAGCAGCTCGAAGGCCTTCCTGATGCAGGTCAGCATGCCGAGGGCGAGCACGTCGATCTTGAGGATGCCGAGCGCATCGAGGTCGTCCTTGTCCCACTCGACCATGGTGCGCTCCGGCCATCGCGGCGTTGACCACCGGCACGACCTGATCGAGGCGCGAGCGGGTCAGCACGAAGCCGCCCACGTGCTGCGAGAGATGGCGGGGAAAGCCCGTGAGCTCGGTGGCGAGCTGGAGCGCCAGACGCAGGCGCGGGGCGGTCGGATCGAGGCCGCGCTCGCGCGCGAGGCTCTCGTCGAGGCCGCCCTCGCTCCAGCCCCAGATGCCCGAAGCGAGCGCCCCGACCGTGTCCTCCGAGAGGCCGAGCGCCTTGCCGACCTCGCGGATCGCGCTGCGCGCGCGGTAGTGGATCACGGTCGCGGCGATGCCGGCGTGCTCGCGCCCGTATTTCCGGTAAACGTACTGAATCACCTCCTCGCGCCGCTCGTGCTCGAAGTCGACGTCGATGTCAGGCGGCTCCTTGCGCTCGGCCGAGACGAAGCGCTCGAACAGAAGATCGAAGCGCTCGGGGTCGACCGCGGTGATGCCGAGACAATAGCAGACCGCGGAGTTGGCGGCCGAGCCCCGGCCCTGGCAGAGGATGCCTTTGCTCCGGGCGAAGCGCACGATGTCGTGCACGGTCAAAAAATAGGGCGCGTAGCCGAGCTCCTCGATCAGCAGGAGCTCGTGCTCGAGGAGCGAGCGGACCTTGGCCGGCGGGCCTTCCGGATAACGCCAGGCGGCGCCCTGCCAGGTGAGCCCGGCAAGATGCTCCTGGACGGTGAGCCCCGCGGGCGGCGGCTCGATCGGGTAGTCGTAAGCCAATTCGTCCAGGGAAAAACGGCAGGCCTCGGCGATCTCGAGCGTGCGCTCGAGCGCCCCCTGATACCGGCCGAAGAGGCGCAGGGTCTCGGCCGGCGGCTTCAGATGACGCTCGGCGTTGGCCTCGAGCCGGAAGCCCGCCTGGTCGATCGTCCTATGCTCGCGGATGCAGGTCAGCACGTCCTGCAAGGGCCGCCGCCCGGGGACGTGGTAGAGCACGTCGCCGGTCGCGACCAGGGGCGTCCGGCAGGTTGCGGCGAGCCCCGCCAGCGCCTCGATGCGCGCCGCGTCGTCGCCGCGATAGAGATGCTGCGCGGCGAGGTAGCAGCAGCCTGGCAGGCTGTGGCGTAACTCCTCGAGGAACCTCGTGAAGCCATCGTCCAGCTCGTCCGGCGGCAGGGCGACCACGATCTGCCCCTCGGCGTGCGCGAGCAGATCGTCGAGCCCGAGCCTGCAGCCGCCCTTCTCGGCGCGCCGCTGGCCCAGCGAGAGCAGCTGCGAGAGCCGCCCGTAGGCGGCGCGGTCGGTCGGAAAGCAGAGCAGCGAGCGCTCCGGCTCGAGGTCGAGGCGGGCGCCGACCACGAAGCGGATGCCGACCTCCTTGGCGGCGACATGCGCGCGCACGACGCCCGCCAGCGTGTTGCGATCGGTCAGGGCCAGCGCTTCGAGCCCCAGCTCATGCGCGCGCAGCACCAGCTCCTCCGGGTGCGAGCCGCCCCGCAGGAACGAGAAATTGCTGGTGATCTGGAGCTCGGCGTAACCGGTCATGACGCCCGCCGGCCGGCAGGCGCAAGGCTCAGGGCAAGAGCTTGATCAGCGCCACGATCGCGGCACCCTGGGCGACCATGATGCCGGTGAACCATTTGATCGTACTGATCGGGGCCTCGGCGATCTTCTGCTCGAGTTGGGCGAAACGAGCCTCGAGGCGCAGCTCGAGCTCGCGCAGGTCGGCCTTGGTGGCCAACGTCTCGCTCGCGTGATCGCGGATCGCGCGCGCCATGCCGAGCGCCTGGTCGCGCGAAAAGCCGGCCTTCTCGAAGTCCTCCGCAAGACCGAGAGCATCGATCGTGACGGCCATCACCCCTACACCCGTGCTTGCGATGCCAGTCTAGCATAAGGGTGCCTCACGCGAACATCCCGTGCAGATACCAGCGCGGCAGGCTGGCGGCGCCGGTGAGGTAGAGGCCTTCGCGGAACAGCCAGAAGCGGCCGCCTTCGGTGTCCTCGACCGCGAAGTAGTCGCGGGTCAGGGCGGCGGGATCGGCATCCGGCTGGCGCCACCATTCGGGCGCCAGGCGCTCGGGCCCGCGCACGCGCGCGACCTTGTGCAGGGCGTGGCGCCAGCGGAACAGCACCGGCGGCTGGTCGGGCACCGGAGCGACCGCCTCGATCGGCTCCGGCCGGGCGAGCAGGCGGAGCGGCCGCGCCGGCGCCTCGCCCTGCAGCCGGCGCTCGGGAAACGGCTCCGGCTTCGCTTCATTGAGCGCCGCCGTGCCGCGCGGGGCTTGGGAGAGCGCCGGCACCCGGCGCTGGGCGCGCTCGGGAAGATGGCTCGCCTGCGGCACCAGCTGGGCCACGGCACCCTCGCCCAGCCGGTTGCTCAAACGATCGACCAGGGGCGCCAGGTCGCGCGCCTGGTCGAGATCGCCAGCACCCATGCCCCGCCAGGCGAGCGGCTCGGGCAGCAAGGGCTCGACCGCCTCGGCCGCAAGGATCGCCCGCTCGATGCCGAAGCCGGGGTCGATCTCCTGGAGCTTTTCGGCGAGCAGGCGGGCGAGCTGGCGCGCCGCGCGACACGGCCGGCTGGTGCCGATCCGCACGCAGGCGGTGCTGTTGTCGACCCGGTAGACGGCAAGCGCGAGCCGGCGGGCGCCGAGCCCCGCCATCTCCAGGCCGGTGCAGAGCTCCCCGAGCAGCCGGTCGGTGACCGCGCCGAGCGCCTGGACCGAAAGGAGCGGCTCGGCGAACGCCAGCTGAGCCCGATGGGCCGGGCGGGGGGTACGCGGCGAGATCGGCTCGGCGGCCTGGCCTTCGGCTTGCTCGAGGCGGGTTATCAGGTGAGCGCCAAAGCGCGCGGTCAGCGCCGGCCGCGGCAGCGGATGCAGCTGCTCGATCCGGGCGAGGCCCAAGCGCTCGAGCATGGCGCCAAGCTCGGGCTCGAGGCGGAGGGCTGCGACCGGCAAGGGCCCGAGCGCCGCCCGGGCTTCTCCGGGCGGCACGATCTCGCGCCCGGCCGCGGCGAAGCGGGCGCAGGCCCAGGCCGCGCCGGGCGTATCGGCGATCGCGGCCGCAGCCGCGAGACCCTGGCGGCGGAGCCGGGCGAGCAGATCGGCGCGAAGCTCGGCCTCGCCGCCGAACAGATGGGCGCAGCCGCTGATGTCGAGCCAGAGCGCGCCGCCGGGGTCAGCTTCATGGCTGCGATCGAGGGCCACCAGCGGCGTATAGCGCTCGCACCAGGCGGCCAGATCCTCGAGCAGCCTGGCATCGGCCGCGGGCGCGGCCGGCTGGACCTGGAGCTCCGGCACCAGCGCCCGGGCATCGGCCAGCATCAGGCCGGGGCCGAGCCCGGCCTCCCGGGCCTGCGCGCAGACCGCCGCGAGCCGGAGCGCCCCCTTCTCGCTCACGAAGGTGGCAAGCGGCCGGTCCGGGCTGAGGGCCGCCTCACCGCCAGCGCTGCGCCTGCGCAGCCGGTCGGTCGAGAGCGTCGGCAGCCAGAGGGAGAGAATCCGTGATCTCATGCCAGCCTCCGCGCCGCCATTCGATCTGCCAGACGCCGGTCTGCCCGCCGCGGCAGCGGACCAGCTCGACCCGCCAACGGGGTGGACCGAGGTCGCGCCGGCCCTCGCCCCGGCTGCCGAGCGCCGTAATCCGCCAGCGGGTCAGGGCGACGCTCAAGCCGGCGGCGGCGGCGAGCGGCCGCAGCAGCAGAGCGCAGACACCCTTGGCCTCGGCCGCGAGCTGCAGCCGGCGGCTCTGGATCAGGCTGAGGCGATCGATCTCGGCCAGAGCGGCGACCAGGCCTGGGCTGTGCAGGGCCTCCTCGAGCGCCCAGAGACGGGCAGCGCGCGCCCGCGCCCGGACCACCAGCAGCCGTTCCGGGGCGAGGCCGAGCTCGGCCAGCCCCGGCCCGAACAGCTCGTCCCGCGGGCCGATCCAGACCCCGTGGCCGCTCGCCGCCAGCAACCGGCCGAGCAGCGCCACGGCGAAGCCCTGCGCCGCGGCCTGGCAGGGCTCGCCATAGAGCTCGTGCAGGCAGCCCCGCGGCAGCCCGCCCCCCGGCAGGGCGCGATCGATCCCGGCGAGCCCGAGCGGCCGCACCCCGCCCGGGTCCGGGGCCGAGCGGTCGAGCCGGGCGAGCTCGGCGCGCAGCCGCTCGAGGCGGCGCCGCTGGTCGGGGCGCAGCGGTTTGGGATTGACAGAAGCGGGCGGCGGGCGCACGGTCGACCATCGTGAGTTCGCTGTTCGATCTCTTTTTGTTCCTGTTTTGTTCTAATACGAGATCCACCCTCTGTCAAGCTGGTGCGATCCTGCGCCGGGGTCTGCGCCCGCAGGGCGGGCCCGCCGGGGACGGCACCCCCCGCGCCGCCACCGCCCGGAGCCACCCCCTCGCCAATCAGCCCCGCAAGAGCCAATCCTCCCAGAGCCAGCCCTCCCAGAGCCAGCCATGCAGACCTCCGACGTTCTGGTGATCGGTGCCGGCATCGCCGGCGCTTCGGCCGCCTATGAGCTCGCCCCCTACGCCCGGGTCGTCCTGCTCGAGCGCGAGCCCCAGCCGGGCTACCACGCGACCGGCCGCTCGGCCGCGGTGTTCGCGCCGACCTACGGCAACCGGGTGATCCGGGCGCTGACGCAGGCGAGCCATGGTTTCTATCGCGACCGCGCGGGCGGCCTCGCCGAGCAGGCGGTGCTGGCGCCGCGCGGCGCGATGGTGATCGGCCGCGCCGACCAGCTGCCGGCGCTCGAGCGGCTGCTCGCCGAGACCGGGCCCGAGGTTAGGGGCCTCGAGCGCCTGGACCGCGCGGCGCTGCTCGCCCGCCTGCCGGTGCTGCGGCCCGACTACGTCGCCGGCGGGATCTACGACCCGAGCACCATGGATCTGGACGTCGCCGCGATCCACCAGGCCTATCTCAAGGGGTTCCGCGCCCGCGGCGGCGAGCTGATCACCGATGCCGAGGTCGTCCGGATCGCGACCGACTTCGCGCCCTGGCGGGTCGAGACCCGGGCCGGCCCGTTCGAGGCCGCGGTGCTCATCGATGCCGCCGGCGCCTGGGCCGATGCGCTGGCGGTGCTCGCCGGGGTCGCGCCGATCGGCCTGGTCGCCAAGCGCCGGACCGCCTTCGTGTTCGAGCCGTCGCTCGCGGTCGACCGCCACTGGCCGGCGGTGGTCGACGCCGACGAGCAGTTCTACTTCAAGCCGGAAGCCGGCCTGCTGCTGGGCTCGCCCGCGGACGCGACCCCGATGCCGGCCTGCGACGTGCAGGCCGACGAGCTCGACGTCGCCCTCGCGGTCGACCGGATCGAGCGCGCGACCCGCATGCGGGTGCTGCGTGTGCCGCGCCGCTGGGCCGGCCTTCGGACCTTCGCCGCCGACCAGACCCCGGTCGTCGGCATGGAGGAGACGGTGCCGGGCTTCTTCTGGCTCGCGGGCCAGGGCGGCTACGGCATCCAGACGGCACCCGCCCTGGCGCGCGCCGCCGCCAGCCTCCTGGTCGATGGCGTGCTGCCGGACGATCTCTTGGGCCGGGGCCTCGTGGCCGAGGACCTGCTGCCGCTGCGCTTTCGCCTGCCGCCGGCGGCGACGGGATCCTGAGCGCAATCTGCGCCAGGGTGTGAACCAGTGCACAAGGTTTTGGCCTTGATCGTGGAATGATGTATCTTGGAGCTGCCGGAACAAAAGGAGGCCAAGGGCGGTGCGGCGGTTACAAATCCTGATTGGCCTGGTCGTGCTGAGCCTCGGCGTCGGCAACGCGGGCGGCGCCCTGGCAGCCAAGCGGGTGGCGCTGGTGATCGGCAACTCGGCCTATCGGCACGCCGAGGAGCTGCCCAATCCGCGCAAGGACGCGACCGCGATCGCCGAGGCGCTGCGTCGCGCCAGCTTCGAGGTCGACCTCAGGATCGACCTCGACCAGCTCGGCATGCAGCACGCGCTGCGCGACTTCGGCCTCAAGGCGGAAGATGCCGACGTCGCGGTCGTCTACTATGCCGGCCACGGCGTCCAGGTCGCCGGCGAGAACTATCTTCTGCCGGTCGACGCGACCCTCGAGCGCGAGCGCGACCTGCTCTACGAGGCCCTGCCGCTCAACCTCGTGATGGGGGAAGTCGCGCAGTCGCAGCAGCTGGGCCTCGTGATCCTCGACGCCTGCCGCGACAATCCGCTCGCGGAGCAGCTGCGCCGGGTGCTGGGCCCGATCCGCTCGCGCCTGGTCGGCGACGGCATGGCGCGCATGGACAATCTGCCGAGCAACACCATGGTCGCCTTCGCGACCCGTCCGGGCGACGTCGCGGTCGACGGCACGGGCGCCGCACAGCCCCTATACCACCGCCCTGCTCCAGCACATCGAGGAGCCGGGCCTCGAGCTCAACCTGCTGTTCCGCAAGGTGCGCGACACGGTGCTCGAGGAGACCGCCTACCGGCAGGAGCCGCGCACCTACGACGCGCTCGGCGCCGAGCCGTTCTACTTCATCCCGCCGAAGCCGAACCAGGCGCCGCAACTGCCGCGCCTGGCGCCGCTGCAGGTGCTCGACGATGCCGGCCAGACCCCGATCGGGATCGGCCAGCCGATGGACCCGGACGGCGATCCGTTGACGGTCGAGGTCAGCGGCCTGCCGATCAAGGGCGTCGTCAAGGCCGGCGACCGCAACGTCGCGATCGGCGATGTGCTGAGCGTCGCGCAGCTGACCGGTGCGACCTACAGCCCGCTTCCGGGCGCGGTCGGCGAGGCCGGCTCGTTCTCGTTCCTGCTCCGCGACGACCACGGCGCCACGACGATCGGCCGGGTGCCGATCACGGTCGAGCGCGCCAACCAGCCGCCCGTGATCGCGGCGACCGGCGCCCTGACCATGCCGGCGATCCCGCTCAACATCACGCCGCCGGTCGATCCGGAGGGCGATCCCTTGACCATCACGGTGGCCGAGGTGCCCGAGCGGGGCGTGATCAAGGACGGCGCCCGGCCGGTCAAGGTCGGCGACGAGCTCAGCGCCGAGGCGCTGGCCCACCTCGTGCTCGCGGCGGGCGCCGATGGCGCCTTCGGCAGCTTCGCCTTCAAGGCGACCGATCCCCAGGGGGCGAGCGTCACCTCGACGTTGCAGATCAACCTGCCGGGGGTGGCCGAGATCGAGCAGGATCGGGTCACGCCCGGGCCGCCGGCGCAGGCCGCGCTGCGGCGGGCCGAGCCGGCGCCGCGCCGGCGGCGAGCGCAGCGGCGCCAGCCCCCGCGCCGACGCCGGCGCCGGCAGTGAGCGCACCGACGCCCACGCCCACGCCCGCCCCGACCCAGCAAGCGGCGATCGAGCCGCCATCCACCGATCGCAACCTGCCGAAGCTGCCGGGCGCCGAGCCGGCGCCGCCCAGCCCCGAGGTCGCGGCGCTCACGGGCGAGTACGAGGCGGTCCGGACCTCGAACATCCGCCGCGGCCCGAGCGCCGAGACCGACCGGGTGGCCACGGTCGCGGAGGGTGCGAGCCTGCGCGTGGTCGGCCTGGCCGACGGTCGCGACTGGTACCAGGTCGAGACCGAGGACGGCCAGCGCGGCTTCATCTACGGTCAGCTGATCCGGCCGAAGGCGCAGCCGGCGCCCGGCGCCGAGCCCGCGCCGAAGGCCGAGCCCGCGCCGCCGGTCGAGGAGGCGGCCCTGCCGGCCGCGCGGATCCCGGCCGGCAAGGAGTGCGAATTCTGCCCCGAGATGGTCAAGATCCCGGCCGGCAGCTTCGTGATGGGATCGGACAGCGGCCATTGGAGCGAGAAGCCGGCGCGCCGGGTCACGATCGCCAAGCCCTTCGCGCTCGGCAGATACGAGCTCACGGTCGGCCAGTGGCAGGCCTGCGTCGATGCCCGCGCCTGCCCGTCGATGCCCAACATGCAGGACATGACCGCCAGCTCGCCGCTCCACAACGTCAGCTGGAACGAGGTTCAGGCCTACCTCAAATGGCTCCGTCAGGTGACCGGGCAGCCCTACCGCCTGCCGAGCGAGGCGGAGTGGGAGTACGCCGCCCGCGCCGGCACCAAGACCCGCTACTGGTGGGGCGAGGCGGTCGGCACCGGCAACGCCGACTGCGACGGCTGCGGCGGCCAGTGGAACCGCAAGGCGCCCTTGGCCGTGGGCACCTACGCGCCGAACCCGTTCGGTCTGTACGACATGAGCGGCGGGGTCATGGAGTGGGTCGCCGACTGCTGGAACCCGGACCATCACGGCGCGCCCGGCGACGGCCGCGCCCGCACCGACGGCGACTGCAGCCAGCGCGTCCTGCGCGGCGGCTCCTGGCGCCACGACCAGAGCTACGCCACGGTCACCAGCCGCCTCAGCTACGATGCCAGCGTGCGCTACTACACCAACGGCGTCCGGATCGCCCGCGACCTCGACTAGCCGGCCCGGGCGCCGGCCTCCTAACGCACCGTGATCGTGATCTTCTGCGAGTAGACCGGCGGGTTGTGCGGGATGTGGTCCTTGTCGCCCATGATCAGCTGCAGGGTGTGGGTCCCGGGCGGCAGCTCCAGGATCGTCTCGGTCTGGCCGCCGCCGAAGTGCAGATGGTTGCGATCGTTCGGGATCGGCTCGTCGAACGGCGGCAGATCGGTGTCGACGAGCAGGTGGTGATGGCCGGTGTTGGGCTTGTCGACGCCGGCCGGCGCCACCCCCATGTGCCGCAGCCCGAACCAGACCTTGAAGCGATGCGCGTTGATCACCTCGCCGTCGTTCGGCCAGCCGATGTAGACGTAGGCGTCCTTGGGCGACGGCGTCTCGCCGGCCAGCGCCACGGGCGCGGCCAGGATCGATCCGAGGAGCAGGGCGGCGGCGATTCTGATCATGGGGGTCGCTTCCCTTTGTGCAGCGCTGGCCTTTGTGCAGCGGTGGCCTTGTGCAGCGATGGTCCGCGGCGGGCGGGCGGCGGGCGAGGGACCGGCCGCGCTCAGTAGGGCGCCACGGTGATCGTGATCTTCTCCGAGTGCACCGGCGGGTTGTGCGGGAAGTGGTCCTTGTCGCCGAGGATCAGCTGCAGCGTGTAGGTGCCGGGCGGCAGGTCGATCAGCCGCGCCTCGGTCTGGCCGCCGCCGAAATGGACATGGTTCTTGTCGTTCGGGATCGGCTCGTCGAGCGGCGGCAGGTCGGTGTTGATCAAAAGATGGTGGTGGCCGGTGTTCGGCAGATCGGTTCCGGCCGGGGCCACCCCCATGCCGCTCAGCCCCATGCGGACCCAGAGCTTGCCGCCCTGAATCACCTCGCCGTCGTGCGGCCAGATGATGTATTCCTTGGCCCCCGACGGCGACGGCGTGTTCTGCGCCTGGGCCGCGGTCGCGCCGAGCGCGCTCGCACAGACGATCAGCGCCAGTGTCCGAAGCATCTGCCAGCCCCCCCGATATGACGTTCTTGGCGGCGAGGCTAGCACGAGGCGGCGGGCGCGCGGAAGGGTTTTTGGCCGCGGCCGCGACCCAGGCCGACGCGGCGCCGCGCGCCGGGAATCGCCTCACCAGTTGCCGATGTCGACCTTGCCGATCCCGGTGACCTGGACCTCTGGTCGGGTGCGGACCTCGTCGATCTGGACCCCGCCGACGCCCGTGATCTCGACGCTCGCCTGCTCGGCGACGCCGCCGACCGCGACCTTGCCCGTGCCGTTGACGCCGACCTTGAGATGCCCGAGCTCGGCGTGGGCGATCCGGACGTCGCCGGCGCCCTGGACCGCGATCTCGAGATCGCCGGTCGCTTCGGCCAGCTCGACCCGGCTGCCGGCGACCGCCGCGAGCCTGCCGCCGGTCGCGCGATCGAGCTCCGCCCGGCTGCCGATCAGCTCGAGGTCGACCGGCCCGCCGACGCCCCGGACGACCAGGTCGCCGACCAGGCCCGTGACGGAAAGCGGGGTCGCGGCCGGGACGTAGACCAGGACCTCGAGCGGCGACTCCACCTCGCCGCCCGCAGTGGTGGACGTGCCGCCGATGATCTGGGTCGCCTGACCGCCGCCCTGCGCGACCACGACGTTGCCGCTGCCGGTCACCACGGTGGTCGTGCCGGTCGCGCCCGGCCCGGCGGTCAGCTGCAGACGGTCGCCCCGGACCTCGCGGTGCAGCCGCTCGAGCGCGGCCGGACTGCCGCGCAGCACCAGGCGCATGCCGGCGCCGTCCTGGCGCTCGATCCGCAGGCTGCCGACCAGGCCCGCGACCGCGAGCCGGCTCGCGGCATAGGTCTCCTGGCGCTGCTCGACCGGCGGGCCGCCGGCGCTGGCCACAGGGCCCGGTCCCAGGGCGGCGATCACCAGGGCGCCGATCACCGGGGCGAAGAGGCCAAGCCAGCAGCGGCGGTGCCCGCCGCGGAGCCGCCGGTCGTGGGTGTACGCGCGCATGGCCTTCCTCCTTGGCTCCCGCCTGGCACGGACTTCGGGATAGGATCCGGCTCCGGATCCCTGGTCGGTGGCGGCCGGCCCTATCCCGAAGTCGGGGAGGGTCGGATGCGGGCGACCGGCGCCCGCCGTGCCGGCAGCATCGAGCGATCAGGAGTGCGATCATGAGATCACGCCGCAGCGTGGCCCTGCTGGTGGCCGGATGGACCGGCCTCGTCGGAGCCTGCCTTTGCAGCCATCTCGCCCTGGCCCAGCCCGCGACCGGCGGCGTCCAGATCGTCGGCACCGTCGACACCCAGACGGTCGTCGGCGGCAGCGCCAATCTCGCCTCGGGGCCCGGCGCCCGTGCGATCACGTCGGTCGGCTCGATCGACGGCGGCGTGCGCGTCGACGGCCGGCTCGGGGTGACGGTGCAGACCGGCTTCATCGCCAACGTCGCATCCGGCCCCGGCGAGCAGGCGGTGACCAGCGTCGGCTCCGTCCATGAGGGCTCGAAGCTCGAGGGTCAGACCGATGTCGTGATCAGCACCGGTCAGATCATCAACATGAGCGACCACAGCGGCCGCCCGGCCTGCGTCGTGGTCGGCTCGACGGGCGAGGTGCCGGGCTGCTGACCCGGCCAGCACGAGCAGGGAGAGGATCATCGAGATGACCCCCAAGATCCGGCGCCACCCTGTCCTGGTGGCGGCCTGCGCGCTCGCGCTCCTGGCATCGAGCTCGCTCGGCCGCAGCGAGGTCGCCAAGACCGGCGAACCGCAGCCGCGCCCGCGGCCGGAGGCGATCGCGATCACGCCGCCCGCCGACCTCGCACTCCACACCCAGTGCTGGCAGCACGGCGTCAAGATCATCGATCAGGACGGTCTCCTGGATCTGTCCTTGAATGAGCAGAACAAACAAAACTCGGTGTCGTTCAAGCGTCGGGCCGAGGGTCAGCCGACCGTCTTCCTGCTGCCGTTCCCGGACGGCCTCTGCCTGGTCCAGCCGCAACCCTGAACGTCAGCCGATCCCGCCGAGCGCCGGGAAGGTCTCGAGCAGCCAGTAGGCCAGCCGCTCGAGCTGGCCTGTGACCATGAGCAGGCCCATCGCGAGCAGGAGGCCGCCGGCTGCCCGCTGCAGGTTGCGGCCGGCGCGCCCGAGCGCTTTCAGGCGGGCGAGCAGCGCGCCCGTGAACAGCGCCGCGAGCAGGAAGGGAAGGCCCAGGCCCAGCGAATAGACCGCGAGCAGCAAGGCGCCCTTGGCGACGCTGGCGGTGCTGGCGCCAAGGGTCAGGATGGCGCCCAGCACCGGGCCGATGCAGGGCGTCCAGCCGAAGGCGAAGGCGATCCCCAGCAGCAGCGCGCTGAGCGCCCGGCCGCGGCCGGCCTCGACGTGCAGGCGGGCTTCCTGGTTCATCCAGCGGATGGGCGTGATCCCCAGCATGTGAAGGCCGAACAGGATGACCACGGCGCCCGCGATCACGCCAAGCTCGGTCTTGTAGGCCAGCAGCAGACGACCGAGCGCCGTGGCGCTGGCACCGAACGCCACGAACACCAGCGTGAAGCCGAGCACGAAGGTGGCGGCCAGCGACAGGACCTGGAGGCGCGGTGCCTCCCGGTCGCGCAGCTCCTCGAGCGAGCTCCCGGCGACGAACGAGACGTAGCCCGGCACCAGCGGCAGGACGCAAGGCGACAGGAACGAGATCACGCCCGCGGCAAAGGCGGTGGCAAGGAAGGTGGGCGACAGGTCCATGGCCGGCACTATACGCGGGACGGGCCGCCCGCGGCAGCCTCTCGCAAAGATGTGAGCGGGTTCACGGCGCCCGCAAGACAGGCGCGGCCGGCCGCCCGAGCAGGCGCCAGGTGCCGAGGAAGCCCGCGCCGAGGGTCAGGCCGAGCGCGATCAGCAGGACCGCGAGGACCACACCGGGCGAGAAGGTCCAGGGCAGATGCATCGCGAAGATCACCACCGCGGCGGCGCCGAGGCTGCCGAGCAGGCCGCCGGCGAGCGCCGCCGTGGCACCCAGACCCAGGTACTCGAGCAGGAAGATGCGCAAGAGATCGAGCCGGCGGGCGCCCAGCACCTTGAGCATGACCGCCTCGTAGAGATGGCGCCGGCGCGCCGCGGCGACCGCGCCCGCCAGCACCAGGACCCCGCTCACGAGCGTCACGCCCGCGACCGCGGCGACCGCGAGCTTGATCTTGGCCATGAGCTCGTCGACCTGGGCGACCAGCGCCCGGACCGAGATCGGGGTCACGTTCGGCAGGCGTTCGGCAAGCCGGTCGAGCAGCCCCGCCTCGGCGGCCGGCGGCAGGTCGACCGCGGCGGCCAGCGTATGCGGCGCCGCCTCGAGCACCCCCGGGCTGAACAGGAACACGAAGTTGAGGCGCGCCTCGCCCCAGTCGATCTCGGCCCTGAGGTTCGCGATCCTGGCCTCGATCACCCGGCCCAGCACGTTGAAGCTCAAGCTGTCGCCGACGCCGACCCGATAGGCGGCCGCGACCTCGTCCTCGACCGAGACCAAAGGCGGCCCGGCATAGTCTTTGGGCCACGGCGTGCCGGCGACGAGCTCGGTGCCTTCGGGCAGGGCCGCGGCGTAGCTCAGGCCGCGGTCCTCGCGCAGCGTCCAGTGCCTGATCCCGGTCTGGTCGGCGGGCACGCCCTTGATCCGCACCACCCGGCCGCGCACGATCGGGGCCATCTGGAGCAGGCGGGCGCCGTCGGCGCCCTCGATCAGCGCCTCGAAGGCGCTCTGCTGGTCCGGCTGCAGATCGATGAAGAACAGGCTCGGCGCGCGCTTGGGCAGGCGCAGGTCGATCTCGGCCGCGAGATTGCGGTCGATCAGCGCGACCATGGTCAGCACGGCGAGACCGGCGCCCAGCGCCACGATGACGCTCGCCGCGCCGGCGCCCGGCCGGTGCAGATTGGCGAGCGCCATCCGCGTGCGCGCGCCGCCCCGCCGGCCGAGCCCGCGGACGCCGCGCAGGATCAGAGCGGCGAGGCCGGCCAAGAGGACGGCCGCGGCCAGGGCGACGCCGATGAAGATCAGCCCGACCCGGCGGTCGCCGACCCCGGCCAGAGCGAGGCCCGCAAGGCCGAGGATGCTGAGCCCGAGGAGGCCAAGGATCGGCAGCGGCGGCCAGCGCCCGGGCGGCACGATCAAAGCCCGGAACATGCCGGCCGGGGAGACCTCGCGGGCGCGCGCCAGCGGCCAGATCGCGAAGGCGAGCGCACTCAGGAGGCCGGCGCCGAGCGCGATCAGGAGCGGCTTGGGATACCAGCCGATCACGATCTGCATCGGCAGCAGGGGTGCGACCAGGGCGCGCAGCAGCCAGGGCGCCGTCTGACCGAGCGCCAGGCCGAGCAGGCTGCCGATGCCGGCCAGGACCAGGATCTGCAGGAGGTAGACCCGGAACACGAGGCCGCTCGAGGCGCCCAGGCACTTCAGCGTCGCGATGGTCGCGGTCTTGCCGGCCAGATAGTTCTGGACCGCGAGCGCCACGCCGACGCCGCCGATCAGGAGCGCCGTCAGGCCGGCAAGCGTCAGATATGTGGCCAGCCGGTCGGTGAAGCGGGTGATCTGGGGCTGGACCTCCCGGGTGCCGCGCGCGCGCCAGCGGGCATCGGGATGGCCGGCGCGGATCTGGGCCAGGAGGGCGCCCGGATCGACGCCCGCCGGCAGGGCCAGGCCGTAGGTGTAGTAGGCGAGCGAGCCCGGCAGGATGGTTTCGGTGCGCGCGAGCTGATCGAGGCCGATCATGGCGCGCGGCCCGATGCTGAAGTAGCCGCCGATCCGGTCCGGCTCGCGCTCGAGCACGGCGCGGATCACGAAGTCGGCCTTGCCGATCCGCAGCCGGTCGCCGACCTCGAGCCCGAGCCTGGCCAGCAGGCTGCGTTCGACCACGACGCCCTGATCTGCGAGCGCCTGATGCAGGGTCAGACCCGGCGGATCGAGCCGGGCCGCGCCGTACAGGGGATAAGCGGCATCGACCGCCTTGAGGGCCACGACGACGCGGCGGCCGTCTCCGCCTGCCGCCATGGCGTTGGTGCGGACGCTGGCCGAGCGTCTGGCGCCCGGGGGAGTGAGCGCGGCGAGCTCGGCCGCCGTGAGCGGCAGGTTGCTGGCTTCGATCCTGAGATCGCCCCCGAGGAGCGCCGAGGCGTCCCGCTCGAGGCCGAGGGTCAGGCCCGCGTTGAGGACGCCGACCGTCGCGATCGCGGCGACGCCAAGAGTGAGGCAGGCAAAGAACACGGCAAAGCCGCCAAGGCCGCCACGCAGCTCGCGGCGCGCGAGGCGCCAGGCGAGCACAAGGTTGCTCACGCGAGCCCGCCGGCCGCGAGCTGCTGGCGGCGGGGGCCTGCGGCCGCGGGCTCGAACAAGCGGCCGTCGGCCATCTCGAGCCGGCGGCTGCAGCGCGCGGCGAGCGGCGGCTCGTGGGTGATCAGGAGCAGGGTCATGGCGCGCTCGCGCTGGACCCGGAACAGCAGCTCGACGATCTCGCGGCCGGTGTCCTGGTCGAGGTTGCCGGTCGGCTCGTCGGCGAGCAGGAGTTTCGGGTGATTGCTGAGAGCGCGCGCCAGCGCCACCCGTTGCTGCTCACCCCCCGACAACTCCCCCGGATAGTGCTCGGCCCGGGCGCTGAGCCCCATTTCGGCCAGGCGCTCTGCGGCCTGCGCGAAGGCATCCCTGGCGCCCGCGAGCTCGAGCGGCACCGCGACGTTTTCGA
Organism: uncultured Alphaproteobacteria bacterium; assembly: GCA_963798075.1. Classification (GTDB taxonomy): domain Bacteria; phylum Pseudomonadota; class Alphaproteobacteria; order Geminicoccales; family Geminicoccaceae; genus DATAOG01. Next base: position 17,322 of record CAWCRU010000034.1, read on the forward strand.
GCGCGGTCATGGTCGGGATCAGATGGAAGGCCTGGAACAGGATGCCGATCGTGCGGCCGCGCAGGACCGCGAGCCGGTCCTCGTCGAGGGCGCCGAGGTCCTGGCCGGCGACCCGCACCGAGCCGGAAGTGGGGCGCTCGATGCCGCCGACCACGGCGAGCAGCGTCGACTTGCCGGAGCCGGACGGCCCGACCACGCTCACCGAGCTGCCGGCCGCGACCTCGAGATCGACGCCGCGCAGGATCTTGACCGGACCGGCCGCACTCCCCAGGGTCACCTGTACGTCAAGGAGCTCGATCATCGCCGATCGGGCGGTCGCGACGGGCACTACCGGGGTGGTCGAGGACGCGGGCATGGCGAAACAGATGGGCGGGGCGAGGCGGGTTCTCAAGCTGCTCGCGGCGAGCCTGGTCCTGATCGCGGCTCCGGACGCGCTCGCCCTGTCCCCCTGCCGGATCGCCGTGCTCGGCGATTCCCTGACCTCGGCTTACGGGCTCGACCTCGCGGACGGCTTCCCCGCCCAGCTGCAGCGGCAACTCGACGCGGCGGGCTATCATTGCACGGTGCTCGATGCCGGGGTGTCCGGCGATACCTCGGCGGGCGGGCTCGCCCGGCTCGACTGGCTGCTCGGCGACCGGCCGAGCCACGTGATCGTCGAGCTCGGCGGCAATGATGCGCTGCGCGCTCTGCCGCCCGAGGAGCTCGAGCGCAATCTCGATGCGATCATCACGCGTCTACAGAGCAAGGGCGTCAAGGTGATGCTCGCCGGCATGCTGGCGCCACCCAACCTCGGCCAGGACTACGGGCAGGAATTCGCCGCGGTCTTTCCCCGGCTTGCCGTCCGGCACGGCGTGCCGCTCTACCCGTTCTTCCTCGACGGCGTCGCGGGCCGGCCCGAGGTCACCCAGCCGGACGGCATCCACCCGAGCGCGAACGGCATCGCGATGATCGTCGGGCGCATCCTGCCGACCGTCGAGGCCTGGCTGGATGGAGGCTCGCTGGACGCCCCTGACCGGTAACCAGATGTTAAGGACAGCGCCTTAGCCCTTGCTCCGGATGGCCCATGGGACCGTCAAGCCATCGCAGGGTTGCAAAGGATGAGGACGATGATCGCCCGCTTCGTCAAAAGCGCACTTTCGCTGACCTTCGGCAAATGGCCCCGGGTTCCCTTCGACAACACCTACGCGTGGCTTGGCAACACGTTCCAGGAACTCATGCGTGATCCCCGCTGTGCCAAAAAGCCGCCGTACGTCTGGGGGGTCGCACAGGGCGCGGCGCTGGCCAAAGTGCTGCGGATTCTCGAAATATCGGTCATCGAGTTTGGTGTAGCGGGAGGCGCGGGCCTATTGTCGCTCGAATACACAGCGGCGGCGGTCGAAGCCCGTACCGGCGTCAAGATCAACGTCTACGGCTTCGATACCGGCACAGGATTACCCAAACCAACCGACCATCGCGATCAACCCAATATGTGGTTTGAAGGCCAGCTGCCCATGAATAAAGATGTCCTGAATGCGCAATTACGCCGCGCTTCATTGCGTCTTGGATTGGTGCGCGATACCGCTACCATGTTCGTCGCCGAAGATATAGCACCGATCGCCTTCATCTCATTTGATCTTGATCTCTACAGCTCGACTCGCGATGCGTTTACCGTTCTTGACTCCTCTTGTGAGAAGTTACTCCCGCGCGTTATAACCTATTTCGATGACATTCTAGGCCATACCTACAATGATTTTGCTGGAGAACGTCTATCAATATCGGAATTCAACCGTGACCATGAGCACCGCAAATTGTCACCCATCTATGGCCTCCGGAATTTTGTGCCAAAAGAGTATTTCTTTTCGGCATTTTGGGATAGCATGTACTTTGCGCATCTGTTTGATCATCAGCTCTACAACACGTTGGATTCAAGTCGTAAAGCAGTGTTCACTGACCACCTTGGTTCGGACGTGAGGGAGACGGTCCAATCCGATTGGCAGGCAAAAATTGCAAAGGAATCGATATGATGCGGTCAGCGTCGTCCTCGTTTCGTAGTTTGTGAGTCCAACAAAGACCGCGGAGAGAGACGGTCCGCGCATGGCGGCGAGATCTGGCGCGGCGAGATCTGGCGCGGCGAGATCCGGCAAGGCTCGGGGCGGGCGGGTCACCGGACGGGACGTTCGCGACGATGGGCGCAGCGAGCTGTCGAGCTCAGCTGCCGTACCGGCATCCCGAGCCGAAGGACGCTGCCTCAGGCCGTCGCTTCGAAGCCCTCGGAGCGGTCGCTGAAGGGAGGAGCTCGATAGCGCGGAGATCGCCGCTGCGGCGGTCCCAGGGCGCCGGCGCAGCTCCACCCTCAAAGGCGCAAGAGGAGGCATCCCGCCTCGCAGGTCGGTTCGTCCAACAGGCGGGCATGACGAACGCCGTCGCCGGAGCCGCCTGATGGCGCCCGCGGCGGCGCTGAACATCGAGCCAATGCCGGCTGCCCAAATGCACCGCGCATCAAGGATCCCGGGATAAGGCAACTTTGCCTCGTCCGCCCCGGAACTGGTAAACCATGAGCTGACGGCGCAGGCGCTGAATCAAGGACGTCTCCACGAAACTCTCGGCAGCCAGCCGCAGCTCAGTCAATACGGGGTGTTGCGTCACCAGCACAGAAAGCAACCAGCCGCCGGCCGCGAGAAACACCGCCACTACCGTTGCCCCGATCGACAGATCAAAGCGCCAGTCACAGAGTGCCACCACGCAAATCGGCCCGGCCCCGGTGGCGGCCGTCACGGCCGCGCTCTTCGAGAGGGTAGCGAGGAGCTCACGCCAGCGGAAGGCGACGTGTCGCCGCACGAAGTACAACGCGACGATCATCATGTAAGGCATCGTCACGAGCGTGCTTGCCGCCATCGCCCTGATCCCGAAGTAAGCCGCGGAACACAAGACCACCGCTGACACTGCGTAGGTGAAAACGAGCAGCAACGCCCGATCTCGATTGGCGCCCACCGCCAGGAGAACAGGCGTCGTCAATGGGTCGTGAAACCATGCCAGATACGCGACTGCTATGATCTGCAGCAAAGGCACGACGCCAAGCCACTGCTGGCCTAGAAACAGCCCCACGATCGGATGCGCCAGTATGACAATCAGGACGAGGGTCGGCCAATAAAACACCGTTATATAACTGAGCGCCGTCAGATATGGGGTCTTCAGGTTGATGCCATTTCGGACCTGGGCCGCGAGAGCTGGGAATGCGATTGTGAAAACACTGTTCAAGAAAACGGTTTGCGGTATTTTCGACATCAACGCTGCGCGATTGTACAACCCGACGGCCGCAGACGGAAGAATGCCGCCGAGGACAAGCTGGGGAACCGTCTCATAAACGTGCGCCACGACATAGCTGGCGCCGTTGTAGCCGCCGAACGCCAATACGCTGCGCCAGGACTTGAGGGTCGGGCGGAAGGCCTGAAAATCGGGGCGCCGATAGAAGGCGAGGATGGTGGCCGTGCCTGCCGCTGCGATCGTCGCCCACGCCACGCTCATGTAACTGAACCCGGCGAGGGCCAGCAGGATGGTCGCGGTGGCGGTCACCGCCGCGGCCGTCATGTTGATGGACGCGAGGGTTCCGAACGCCATATCGCGGCGCAACAGGCCCCTGATGGGCAGCGACAGGGCGTCGATCAGTCCGGCGACGGCGGCGACCCGCAGAAACCGCGCAAGCTTCTCCTCGCCGTAAAGGGTCCCGAACCAGGGCGCGACGATGAAGATCGCCGTCGTGATCAGGACCGTCAGCAGAAGGAGGACGGTGAATGAAACGCGAACGTCGTCCCGCGTGACCTCCTGGCGTTGGATCAGGCAGTCCGAGGTGGCGAACTCGCGCAGGGCAAGCGCGATCGCCATGATCCCCGTACCGATCACGGACACACCGATCTCGGCCGGCGTCAGCAGGCGCGAGACGGTCGCGATCGAGGCGAAGTTGATGGCCAGCCGGACATACTGTTCCCCGGCGACCATGGCGAGAGCACGTCTGACCACGCTCTTTCATTCCCTTCTGGGCAAACTCTCGTCGATCCTCACGGGCGTCTGCGGGCAGTTCTCCCGCGCCGGCGTACGGCCTTGCCCGAATGGCATCCAGGCCCAGCACATCTGAGACCGAACCCGGCCGTTCAATCGGATCGGATTTTCAGAGACTCCGCTGCCGACCGGCACACGGGCGACGCGAGCGCTGCGGCCTTACCTCGAGAGAAGACTGACGCAGCCCGACGTCATAGCACGGACAAGACGTCCTCGACCTGCTGCCTGAAGGGTCGATGCGGGCACATCTTTCGGCCGATGGGCGGCTTGGGGAAGCGGGCGCCCGCACGCCTCGAGGGGGTCTCTTGTTCCAGACGTGCGCAACGGGCGCCGCCCGCCTACTCATAAAGACGGAGCCTTTCGGTTCGCATCCGTCAAGCGGAGGATGCAAATCCGTGGCCGCCGTCGCCTGTATTAGTTCGATGGTGCTGCTGCCTCGGTCGCAAAGGCAAGTTATCCGAATTCTGCGCTCCGGCTATCCTTCTCTTCGACTGGCCGGCTGTGCTTCGCGAGCCATCAAGGGGGCAAACCGTCGGCAGGACGAGTTGGTGATCGCCGTGCTCTGTTCGGTCCACGGTCACCTGCCGGGGGTTGAACGGTTGGTCATCCAGTTCCCGATCGAGGGGTCGAACGGCACCTGTGCCGCTCCAGAGCTGCAGCGCCCGGCGCCATCCGCCATGGGTAAGTCGAGATAGCAAGAACGAAGGAGGGGCGACATGTCTTCCGTATACTTCGATCCTGAGTTGCATGATGAGGCGCGCCGCCAGAGACTCTACGCGGGTGACATCATCATTCTTTCCCCGACGCCGAGCACCAAGGCTTTGGTCTCTCTGGCCAGAGAGATGCTCGAGGAAGCCTTCGCCCCGAACGATCCGCGCGTCATCCACGAGCATCTGACGCCTGAGCAGGTGGCCGCGAGCCTGGCCGTGCTCAAGCCCAACTTCATTCATCATCCCGAGTGCAAGCGGCTCATTCCGAGGATCATGAGCGAGAATGGCGTCGCTCTGGACAAGCTTTACTTCGATGTGCCGCGGCTGCGATCGGCCTATCCATCGCATTTTCTGTCTTCCGGGATCGCGTATGCGTTCCATCCCCATCGCGACACGTGGTACTCGGCACCGATGTGCCAGATCAACTGGTGGATCCCGGTCTATCCACTCGATCCGAACAACTCGATGGCTTTCTATCCGCGCTATTCCACCGAGCCGGTCAAGAACAACTCGGAAATATACAACTACTACGAGTGGAACACCAAGAACCGGGCAAGCGCCGCCGAGCATGTCAAGCGCGACACCCGCGAGCAACCCAAGCCCCAACAACAGCTCGATCCGCTCACCATCCGCTATCTGCCGCCGGCGGGCGGCGCCATCGTGTTCTCGGGCGCGCAACTGCACGAGACGGTAGCGAACACCACGGACTTCGCGCGCTACAGCATCGATTTCCGGACGGTTCACCTCGACGACGTCGTCGCCCGCCGCGGCGCCCCGAACATCAATTCGCGCGCCACCGGCACCACCATGCGCGACTACCTCCGCGCCTCGGACCTGCGGCAGCTGCCGGAGGAGGTGATCAGGCTCTATGACGACGACACCGGGTCTCCGGACCGGGTGCTGCATTTCGGAGATCGCCTTCTGGGCAAGACGGCAGCCGGCTGACCGCCGGGCCTCTCGCGAACCACGCGGGCGGGCAAAGCAGCGCCTGGCCGTGCCGTCGGTAGTAGGGCGCCAGCCAAAGGGAGCACCCTTGTGCGAAATCGATCAGGCCTGCCTGGCCATAGGGACATAGCCTTCCCACCCGATGCCATCAGCCGTAAGAGGCAGCCCGCGCGCGCGGCCGTCCGAGCGGCTCGATCGGATGATGGCGGCTCCGCCGCAAAGCCAGGCTCCCCAAAGTCTGCGCTCCGGCTATCGTCGCCGTCGCGCCGCCGGCCGGGCTTTGCGAGGCAGCGGGCGGCAGATTGTCATCGGGAGGATTTCATGCGGATCGCCATGGTCTTTTTGGGCGGCGGCCAGCCGTCGAGCGGCGGTCGCCGAGCCGGCGGAGATCGAGCATGAGCATTCAGGTTCTCGATCCCCTGCCCGCCGCCGGGCTTCGCACCGGCGGACCCTGCCGGCTGTGCGGCGCCGAGCTCGCCCATACCTTCGTCGATCTCGGCATGTCGCCGCTCTGCGAGAGCTTCCTCGCCGCCGGCCAGGTCGACGCGATGGAGCCGTACTTTCCCCTGCACGCGCTCGTTTGCGGGACCTGCTTCCTCGTGCAGTTGAAAGAGTATGTCAGCCCGGAGTCGATCTTCCGGGAATACGCATACTTCTCCTCCTATTCCACGACCTGGGTCGCCCACGCCAAGGCGTATTGCGAGATGATCGGGCCACGGCTCGGGCTCGGGCCGGACAGCCTGGTGGTCGAGCTGGCGAGCAACGACGGCTATCTGCTGCAGCACCTGCTGCCGCTCGGGATCCCCGTGCTCGGGATCGAGCCGGCCGCGAACGTCGCCAAGGTCGCGATCGACAACGGCATCAGGACGCGCGTCGATTTCTTCGGCGTCGCGCTCGCGGAGGCCCTGGTCGCCGAGGGCAGGCAGGCGGATCTGATCATCGGCAACAACGTGCTGGCGCAGGTCCCGGACCTCAACGACTTCGTCGCCGGCATGGCGCGGCTGCTGGCGCCGGAGGGCGTCATCACGCTGGAGTTCCCGCACCTCGAGCGGCTGATGGCGGAGAACCAGTTCGACACCATCTATCACGAGCATTTCTCATACTTCTCGCTGATCGCCATCGAGCGCCTGGCGGCCGCGCACGGCCTGAAACTCATCGACGTCGACGAGCTCTCGACCCACGGTGGCTCGCTGCGCGTGTATCTCGCCCATCTCGGCACGGCACGGCCGACGACCAGGAGCGTCTCGGATCTGCTCGCCCGCGAGCGCGGCCAGGGCTTTTGCGACCTCGCGACCTACGCTTCCTTCGCCGCGCGAGTGACCGCCACCAAACGCCGGCTGCTGTCGTTCCTGGTCGCGGCCAAGGACGCGGGCAAGGTGATCTGCGGCTATGGCGCTCCGGGCAAGGGCAATACCCTTTTGAACTATTGCGGGATCGGCACCGACTTCCTCGAATTTACCGTCGACCGCAACCCTTACAAGCACGGCCGGGTCACGCCTGGCATGCACATCCCGATCCACCCGGTCGCCGCCATCGACGAGCTCAAGCCCGACTACGTCTTGATCCTGCCATGGAATCTCAAGAACGAGATCATCCAGCAGATGCGTCATGTGGCCACCTGGGGTGGCAAGTTCATCGTCCCGATCCCGGACATGACGGTCATCGATCCGAAGGAACCAAGATCATGAAGGTCGTGCTGTTCTGTGGAGGTCTCGGCACCCGCATTCGCGAGTATTCTGAGAACATCCCGAAGCCGATGATCCCGGTCGGCCATCAGCCGATCCTCTGGCATGTCATGCAGTACTACACGGAGTACGGGCACGCGGATTTCATCCTGACGCTCGGCTACAAGGCCAACATCATCAAGGACTTCTTTCTGAACTACCGCCCGCAGACCTATGCCGACTGCGTCGTCTCGAGCTTTGGCGCCAATGTCGAGCTGCTGGAGGAACCCGAGGAGAACTGGCGGGTCACGCTCATCGACACCGGCATCTGGCGCAATATCGGCGAGCGGCTCTGGGCGGTGCGCGACCACGTCAAGGATGAGGAGATGTTCCTCGCCAACTACAGCGACGGTCTGACCGACGTCGACCTCGACGACATGGTCGAGCGCTTCCGCAAAAGCGGCAAGCTCGCCTGCTTCCTCGCGGTGCGGCCACCGCTGACCTATCATCTGGCGGACATCGAAGCCGACGGCCGGGTGCGCGAGTTCCGGTCCTCCGATCGCTCGGATATTTGGATCAACGCCGGCTACTTCATCCTGCGCCCGGAAGTCTTCGACTACATGAAGGAGGGCGAAGAGTTCGTGCTCGAGCCCTTCACCAGGCTGATCGAAGCGAACCAGCTGATGGCCTACAAGCACGAGGGCTTCTGGCGCTGCATGGACAATCTGAAGGACCGGCAGGTCCTCGAGGAAATGGTCGAGCAGGGCAGGATGCCGTGGCGCGCCGGCGACTCCAGCAAGCAGGGCAGAACCTTGTCGGTCGCAGCCCTATGATCGCCTTGCAGCTCGCACGGCCTGGCGAAAGGCTGTCGGTTCTGTGCCTCGGCGCCCATTCCGACGACATCGAGATCGGCGCCGGAGGCACGCTGCTCGGCTGGATCGCGGCGGGACTGCGGCTCGACGTCCACTGGTGCGTGCTGAGCACCCCCGGCCCGCGCGCGGCGGAGGCGCAGGCATCGGCGGCGGCGTTCCTGCCCGCTGCCGCCACGGCCAGGATCGAGCTCGGCCAATTCGAGGATGGCCTCTTTCCCTATCAGGGCCGCGAGATCAAGGCCTGGCTCGAAGACGTGCGGGCTCGGGTCGCTCCGGACGTCATCTTGACCCATCGCGGCGACGACGCGCACCAGGACCATCGCGAGCTGTCCGAGCTCACATGGAACCTGTTTCGCGATCATCTCATTCTCGAGTATGAGATCCCGAAATGGGACGGCGATCTGGGCCGGCCGAACTTCTATATGCCGCTGACGGGCGCGGTGCTGGCGCGTAAGATTGAGCTTCTGCACGCCCATTTCGGCACTCAGCGCTCCAAGCAATGGTTCGATGGGGAAACGTTCCGCGGGCTGGCGCGCCTGCGGGGCATGGAGTGTCGCGCCCCCGAGCGCTACGCCGAGGCGTTCGTCATCCGCAAAGCCAGGCTCGGGTAGCCGTGGCATCGGCGGCCGCCGCCGGTCCGGCCCGAGGCCTGCTTGCCGCCGCTCACCTGGCAAGGCGTAGGAACTTGATCGCAAGACAGGGACTTTTGCGCCTTGCCTTGTCCGCGGTCGTCGCCGTCGGCGCCTGCACGCGACCGGTCGAAGATGACCGAACCGTCGTCCTCAGGCCCGGCCAGGACATCCAGGCCATCGTGGCGCAGGCTGCGGAGGGAACACGATTCCGCTTCGAGCCCGGGATCTACCGTCAGCAGACGATCTATCCGAACAGCGGGCAGGCGTTCATCGGCCAGGACGGCGTGATTCTGAGCGGCGCCATGGCAATGACGAGCTGGACCAGGAACGACGGATTCTGGACGGCAGAGGGTCTTCCGCGTCCGCTCGACTTCCATGGCGAGTGCGATGACGGTCGCGACCTGTGCAGCCGCCGGGAGGATCTGTTCGTCGACGGTCGCCTCTATGTCCGGGTGGGCTCCCTTGCCGAGTTGGCCCCGGGAAGATGGTACTACGCCCATCGTCGGGCGTATCTGGCCGACGATCCGACCGGGCGGTTCGTCGAACTGGGGGTCACGCCGCTGGCGTTCGCCGGCGACGCAGCCGATGTCCTGCTCGAGGACCTCATCGTGGAGAAGTATGCGTCGGATGCGCAACAGGGAGCGATTTACGCCGACGCCGGGCACGGCTGGCGACTTTCCGGGGTGACCGCCCGCTGGAACCATGGCGCCGGTCTTTCGTTCGGCTCCAAAACGCGTGTCAGCGGCGGTTCTTTCAGCCACAACGGCCAACTCGGCATCAGAGCATCCGGTGGCGAGGGATCCAGCGTGGAAGGCGTGGAGATCGCCTTCAACAACTACGCCGGCTACGATTCCGGATGGGAAGCCGGGGGCGCCAAGTTCCTGGAAACCAATGGCCTCAGTGTCCGCCGTTCCTGTGTGCACGACAATGGCGGCCCCGGTCTTTGGACAGATGTCGACAACATCAATACGATCTACGAAGAAAACAAGGTCTTTATGAACGCCGACGACGGCATAAAACACGAGATTTCGTATGCCGCGATCATCCGCAATAACATCGTCGTCGAAAACGGCAGCAGCGGCTTCGATGTCTGGTTGTGGGGATCGCAGATACTCATTCAGAATAGCAGCAATACCGAAGTCGAACACAACCTGGTGGAGGTCGCGGCGACCTTTGGCAACGGTATCGGTATAATTTATCAGGACCGCGGCCGCGGGGCCTACGGGCGGTGGCAGGCGGCAAACAATTCCGTCAACCACAATGCGATCGTGCTGCGCGGCCGCCGCGGTCACAACGGCGTCGTCGCGGACGCCGACGAGGATCGGTTCTGGCGGGACGCCGGCAATAGCTTCGATTGGAACACCTACATCGTCGCCGATCGAAGCAGCCCACACTGGCTGTCGAACGATCGGGAAGAGCTCTGGGACGCTATCGAGGATCTGGGGTTTGAAAAGAACGGTAAATTGATCGTCGAACAGAGGGCGCCGGTGCCGCTGTCCTGCGAGCGATAGGTCTCCTCGAGGAACGCGGCTTCCGGGGGCCCGCGCGGCCGCGGGCGGCGCCGGCGAGCTTGTGCGGCGGCGACCGCAAGGCCTTTTGGGCAATCCCGCTTCCCTCGCAAACACGCATATCGTCGCCGAGGTGGCCAGCGCCGGGCGCACCGCGTCGGTCGCGAGCCGAAAATCGCGGCCAGGCGGCGAAAGCGGCGCAGGCAGCTTGCTACCTCCTTCGTCGTATCCAATCCTCCGAAGACATATAGTTCATGATGCTGACAAGGATCTCGACGGACCCGCTCCCCATAAAGAATGACCGGTGTGTAGTAAGTTGAAGAAACGCTACGATTAGCCAAGTTGAACAGTCTGTGAATTTCCTGTTGTCTCGTGGACAGCAACTGCCGTCCTGACGCGAGGCCAAGGCGCTGCGGCAACTCAACGGCCGGGCAGGGCAAGGCGGCGGCATGAGCACAAGAGGGCGCGGAGGTCGTAGTCGGATGGCCGATGTCTTGACCGTCGAACGCAGCAACGTCCTCGGGGTCGGGGTGAGCGCGATCAATATGACCATCGCGCTCGCGACCATCGAGGCGTGGATCGCCGCCCGCCAGCGGCGCTACGTGTGCATCACTACGGTCCACGGCGTGATGGAGAGCCAGCGCGATCCGGCGCTGCGGCGGATCCACAACGCGGCCGGCATGGTGACGCCTGACGGCATGCCGCTGGTCTGGCTGCTTTGGGCGGGCGGGCATCGGCACGCCGACAGGGTCTATGGGCCCGACCTGATGCTCGCTTTGCTCGGACGCTCGGTGGAGCGGGGTTACCGGCATTTTCTCTACGGATCCTCCGAAGCGTCGCTCGCGCGCCTTAAGGCGAACCTGGAGGCCCGGTTCCCGGGCCTCGAGATCGTCGGCGCCCACTCGCCCCCCTTCCGCCCGCTCGCCGCCAACGAGGACGCGGCGATCGTGGAGATGATCAACGCCGCACGCCCCGACGTCGTCTGGGTCGGGCTCAGCACGCCGAAACAGGAACGCTGGATGGCCGACCACCGCGCTCGCCTCGAAGCGCCCGTCCTGGTCGGTGTCGGGGCCGCCTTCGACTTCCACGCCGGTGCGGTTCGGCAGGCTCCCCGCTTCATGCAGCGGAGCGGCGTCGAGTGGCTGTTTCGGCTGGCCATGGAGCCGCGGCGGCTTTGGCGGCGCTACCTGCGCAACAATCCGGCGTTCGTGTGGTGCATGGCGGGCCAGAAGCTCGGGCTCAGGCGCTATTCGCTCGAGCCCGACTGACCGGAACGGCAACTGTTCGGCAAGTGATTGCGCGGGCGGGTGACCGCAAGTTCAGCACGGGAGCCCCAATCCTTAGGGTAAATCGATCGATTTGGAATGTCTTAATGGGGTCAGGAACCCCAAACGAGTGGAATGAGGCTGATGTTGGATAATGACGAGCTCGTTGTGGTCGCCGGCGCGGGCGGCTTCATTGGCGGTCAGCTGGTAGCAGACCTGCTGCGACGGGGATGCCGGCGGGTGCGCGCGGTCGACATCAAGCCGTTGGACCAATGGTTCCGGCTCTTCCCCGGCGTCATCAACGAGAGACGTGACCTCCGCGAGCGCGAGGCCTGCTACGAGGTCACGGACGGCGCCGCGTGGGTGTACAATCTCGCCGCCGACATGGGCGGCATGGGGTTCATCGAGACGCACAAGGCGGCCTGCATGTTGTCGGTGCTCATCAACACGCACCTGCTGCTGGCCGCTCGCGACCGCGGGGTCCGCCGGTTCTTCTTCGCATCATCGGCTTGCGTGTACGCCGCCGACAAGCAGACGTCGACCGCTGTCGTCCCGCTCAAAGAGGAAGACGCCTACCCGGCCATGCCCGAGGACGGCTATGGCTGGGAGAAGCTGTTCGGCGAGCGGATGTGCCGGCACTTCCGCGAGGATCACGGCCTGACGACGCGGGTCGCCCGCTTCCACAACGTCTACGGCCCACACGGCACCTACGCCGGTGGCCGTGAGAAAGCGCCGGCGGCGATCTGCCGCAAGGTGATCGAGGGCAAGCTCTCGGGCCGGCACGAGATCGAGATCTGGGGCGACGGCGACCAGACCCGCAGCTTCATGTTCATCGACGACTGCATCGAGGGCACCCAGCTCATCATGCACAGCCATGTCGAGGAGCCTTTGAATCTGGGGAGCGACCGCCTGGTGTCCATCAACCAGCTGGTCGATATTGCGGAGGAGATCGCCGGCGTCAGGCTGCGTCGCCGGTACCTGCCGGACGCTCCCAAAGGCGTGCGCGGACGCAACAGCGACAACACGCTGATCCGGGAGAGGCTGGGCTGGGCGCCGAGCATCTCGCTGGAGACCGGCCTCGAGAAGACTTACCGGTGGATCCACGACCAGATGCTGGCAGCGGCGGCCGGCGAACGCGCGGTCGTCAATCTCTAGCCCGCATTTCGCACGCGGACTCGGGGACGGAGACCGCGCATCGGCGATAGTTCCTCTGCGACAATGACTTGATCCGACGCAGAGGAACTCCCGCCGATGGCGCCAGAGCGTAGCCGCGACGTTGTTCGGCCAGGAAGCGGTCGAGGGTTGTCGGGTCGTGGTCGCGACCGCCGGCGGTGCGGTGGCGGCGGACGCCGGCGCGCTGCTGCTCAGGGCGATCCCTCGGGCGACCGGCTTGCCGGGCGGTTCGCTGCCTGCTGCGATGACGGGCACACCCCGGCCTTGGTCGAGCATAGCGTTGCGCCGCGTGGCGCAGCGGATGCTCCGCATCGCGATCGGAGCAGCGGGCGCGCTCGGGCCGGCGACGCCGGACCCGTGGGAGGACCCGATCGATCATCTGTGGCACGACTGGTGCCGGTAGCGCTCGCCCGCAAGCTCGCTGCCCGACCAGGATATCGCCCAGCGCTTGGCGGCAAGAGCACGCCTCAGCCGGCCCCGACGGGCGCCGTCGGAACCACCACCACCGAGATCGGCCAGATCGCGCCAGCGATCGCGACCAGACGTGGGATCTGCCGATGCGGGGCGACGATGCTCCGCTGGAAAGCCCATTCAGCTCCCTCAGCTGCAAGGGCCGGAGTGCTCGATGAGCATCCGCTGCGGCGATCCGGACGATCGTCGAGCAAGCGCTCACTGGCGTTGCTGCTCTAAGGCCTTCCATTCGGTGCGCTCGGAGCACCAGCTCATGGAACGGCTCGACCATAGCCCGCTCTTCCGCCGGTTCGTCGGCCTGGCGATGGCCGCGCCGATCCGTTCTTTCAGGCGGCGTTCGGTCAGCGGGAGGTCAGGGCGCTGCTCTCGGACGCGCACTTCTTGGTCGACGGCACCGGCATGAAGAGCTTCCGGCCGCAGGCCGAGGCGGGTGCCGAGCCGCGGGCGACGGGCGCCGACGCAATGGCGAGCGGCGCTATGACACGCGCGCCCCAGCTCCCTGGACGAGCTCTTCCCGGCCGATGGCGTCCCCATTGAGCTGACCGAAGCCTTCGCCAGCAGGAAGAGCTCCGCGCCCAAGTCCCTATGCTGGCGGCGAGCCGCCGGCGGGCGCCGGTGGTGGGCTTGCGAGCTGACCCGTCTGCGCGAGCTCCTCGAAGCGACCTGACCACAGCGGACGCTCCCCGCCCCGCCGCGATGCCCCGCGATCGCGACCGACAAGCGCCTGAAACGGCCACCGAGACGCACATGGCGCCGGCCCAGGACGAGGAACGCGGCTTCTAGCGGCCGGCAACCCGTACGGGTTCGCTGGGTGCAGGCGGTAGCTGGCAGGCCGCCTTCGGCTGCAAAGCCGGTCCCATGGCCATACCCCACAGCAGATAGAACGGAACCGCCCGGTAGGGGGTATCGAAGCCCGCTTCGAAGCTGGCCATCGCCGCACCCATCACCCAAAAGACCACCCCGACCGGCTGGCCGGTGAGGCGGAACGATCGCCAGAGAAGTCGCAAAATCGCGAGCTGCACACAGCCGAAGATGATCACCCCGACCCATCCCGTGTAGCCGAGCGCGAAATAGAACGCGCTGTGCGGCGTTCGCAGATCTTCGGGCTGGCCCGCTCGGACATCCGCCGGCGCCAGGCTGAAGAGATCAAAGCCGTAACCATGGCCGAAGGCTGCGAGGGTCGCCGACGACTGCGCGGACAGCCAGATCTGCCGCCACCACTCCTCCCGCCATTCCATGGTATGGGCGTGCATCGTCGCGTTCGGGCTCAGCTCTTTGGCAAGATGAATGTCGATCGGGGCGACGACGCGGGCGAGGGTCTCGGTGAGCGAAACCGCACTACTCCGACCGGCCACTTTGATGTCGGCAAGTTCGATCATTCCAAGCACCGCAACCGCGGCCATGCCAACCGCCAGCGGGCGGCCAAGCCGCCCGGTAAGCATCCCCCACACCACCAGGCCGAGCCCCAGGCCCAGCCACTCGGTGCGCCACTGGAGCACCAGCGTGACGATCGTATTGAGCGCCAAGAGAAACCAGACCTTGCGGAGGTCGCGCTCGAAGCAGCACAGTCCCAAGATGACGATGCCACTGCCTACCGGCTGCCCGAACAACTGCACATGGGCGCCAGGTATGACAAGGTACTCGGCCGTGGACTTCAGCGCCAGGATCCAGACCACGCCATAGATCGCCGTTGACCCAAGCCGTGGCGCGGATCAGCTTCGGCAAGAAATCTGGAATTCGCACACTGACCCATATGCCAAAAAATAGATAAATCGTGTAGTAGTTGAACACAAAATACTTGAGCGTGTGGAACACCGTGCCGCCGGCGAACACTCCCCGCGTGACCTGCCAGACACCATAGAACATGAAGACGAGGAGGGCGAGACCGAGCTCGTTGAGCGGAGAGGCGCGCAGGAGGGAGGCGGTCCACGTTCCGAGAGCCACCCGCGGCTTGCAAAGGAGGAACGCGGCGAGCGCGATTTCGCCAATGAAGATCTGGAGGGGAGGAATTCCCAGATATGCAAACGATCGCGTCATACTCAGGTAGCCGATGACCAGGAAACCTGCGAGCCACTGCCAGATCACCATGATTATCGGCTCCCCGCGCCGGCCCGGAACGGCCGGCGGTCACGACCGCGGTCGGAACGGCTCAAGTCGATGGCGCCCGGGCCGGTCGGGCTCGATCTGCGGCGCTCACGCGAGGTCAGCATGCGCTCCCCGCCCGACGAGACCTGGCCGCGGCGGGAGGGCGCGCTGCGCGCTCTCGGGCCGCTCGCGGCCAGACAAGACCTCGCGGTAGACGTCAATGGTGCGCTCTGCGAGATAGGACCACTCGCACTGCCGGGCGCGACGCACCGCACCTTGACCGAGCTGCCGCCCAAGGTTGCGATTGCGGGCGAGCTTCAGGAGCGCGCCGCGGAGGCCGGCGATGACCTCGCGGGGCGTGGTCACCGGAATCTTGATCCCGCAAGAGTTGTCGACGAGGTCCCCGACGCCCTGGTGGTCGAGACAGACGATGGGCAGGCCGGCGCCGAGGGCTTCGCAGACGACCGTGCCGGTCGTGTCGCGAAGGCTCGTGAAGACGAACACGTCGGCCCAGTCATACTGGGTCATCGCCTGCTCGCGCGGCGCCCATCCCAACCACGCGCAGTGCGGTTCGATGCCGAGCGCCCGCGCCAGCCGTTCGCACCGTTGCCGTTGCGGGCCCTGACCAAGGATGCGTAGTTCGTAGCGCGCATCGGCGGGCAGCCCGGCAAGCGCCTTGATCAGCAGGCTCAGCGCCTTGCGCGGCTCGATAAGGCCCGACCAGAGGATCCTGAGCGGTCGCCCGTCATCGGGCAGACGCCGTGAGCCGCCTGCCCGGCCGCTGAGCCCGGTCTCGATCACCGTGGTCGTCTTGATCCCCAGCGCCCGCTCGACATCACGCCGGACCGTAGTGTTGGCAACCAGAACCGCGGCCGCGCGCCTCGCCGCCCGGCGCACCCGGAGACTCAGCCGCAGCTGCAGCCGATTCAGCACGTTGCGCAGGGCCTCCGAGATCGCCCCCCCAACGCCCGCCTCGCCCAGAAAACGCCACGGGTAGTTCTGGGTCCCGCCGATCGGTCCCCAGACGAACGGCGCATCGAGCCGCCAGAGGTAGCCCGGCTCCCGGTAGCCGCAGAAGTTGGCCTGGTGGACGAGGTCGAACCGAAGTTTCTCGTGCAATCGAAGCGCGCGCCGATACGCGTTGCGATGCCAGAGATTGTACGCGACGTAGTACAAGCCGGGCACGCGCTCGAGCGCGAGCTGGAACCGGGTCTTGGCCACACAGGAAAAATGCAGCCCGGGGATCGGGCCATGCTGCTCGAGATAGCGCGCTATGTCGGGTCCGAACTCGCGCTGCTCGCAGATGACCCAAGTATCACAGAAGCGGGCCGACTGCACGGCCCGGTTCCAGCCGGTCGCCTTCTCCGAGCCGTGGAACGGACTGCATGCGTAGGCCAGCAAGAGCAGGCGCGGCCGCGGCCGCACGCCCTGCCCGCCAACAGAACCTTCAGCCCGTCCTTGATCCGATCGGTGGTCCGCCATCGCGCTCTTCCGCTCCGCTCCCAGGGCCCCCGCGCCGCCCTGGCGACACTAGGCCGCCGCCGCTCCCCAGACCTAGCGGCCCATTCGGGCGCAGCCGCCAGCCCTTTGGGTGCGCTTAGCGTCCGTCAACGGATGCGAAGCGAAGTGGGCATACCCCGATCGGCCGCCTGCCATACGCCTTTGGCGGAAGTCGCTGCTGGGCGTCCCTATCGGGTCGAAGACCGTTGCACGTTCGGAGGAACCGCTCCTCCCCCGCCTAAGTCTTTCGCGGTCTTTGCAACGGCAAGCGATCGCAGCTAGCCTCTTGGCTTTGGTGCCTCGGCATCATCGGTGATCCGGGTCAGGAGCGTTGATATGCACATACCGCAGGTCTCGATCGGGGTCCCCGTCTATAACGGCGGCAAATATCTGGCCGCAGCGCTCGAACTCCTTGCTGGCGCAGACCCTCCAGGATTTCGAGATCGTGATTTCCGACAACGCTTCGACCGATAATACGGCCGAGATTGGCCGCGCCTATCAGAACAAGGATGCCCGAATTCGCTACTTCCGTAGTGAACAGAACCAGGGAGCGGCCTGGAATTTCAATCGCGCCTTCGAGCTTTCGTCCGCTCCTCTGTTCAAATGGGCGGCCTGCGACGACCTCCATGAGCCGCGCTTCCTGGAATGCTGCGTCGGCGGGTTGGCCAATAAGCCGCGCGTTGTGCTCAGCCATACTTATGTCAAGATGATCGATGAGAGCGGCCGCGCGCTGCGCTACGACCACCACGGCGACTGTTTTGTCGACAGCGCCGGCAAGCCCGTGCCGCGGCCGGATCGCGACCACATCGCAGAGGCGGCCGAGCCGGAGGTCCGGTTCGGCGACGTGCTGACCCATATCTGGTGGTGCGACCAGAGCTTCGGGGTCATGCGCCGAAACGCTTTTCTGAAGACGTCACGTCATGGCAACTACTGGGGCGCGGACAAGGTGATGTTGGCGGAACTCGCCCTCCAGGGTCCCTTCCATCAGATTTCGGAGCGACTGTTCGCCAGGCGCGTCCACGACGGCTGCTCTTTCGGCAAGGAGCTGGACGAGCTCGAGGAGCATATCGACATCAACCCACCCGCCAAGTCCTACCACGTCATGATATTGAAGAATTATCTCAAGATCATAGCCAGCGCCGACATCAGTCTGCGACAACGGCTGCACTGTCTGGCGAGCGTGGCGCGCCAGATGCTGCAGGCCAAGCCATGGCGGCAGATGTTGCATGGCTTGGTGGTTCGCCGGTTTGATCACTATGTGGGGTTGCTGCTGCATCGCCGGTGAGGGGACTGCGGCGACGATGCCGGACCCGCTGCAGGTGGCACAAAGAAAATTCGAGCAGGGATCGCTGGAGAGTTGGATGGCAACCGAGCCAAAGATGATTGGTCTGTTCGGTCTGTTCGGCATTGGCAATATCGGCAACGACGGATCACTGGAGTCGATGGTGCGCTTTCTGCGGCGGGTGGCGCCGCAAGAGCGCCTGCTCTGCGTCTGCGGCAATCCCGCGGTGGTCGAGGAGGCCTTCGGCCTCGAGGCCATACCGATCTACCGGAAACGCCGGCAACGGGTCGGCGGTCGAGCGGACGGGCTGTTCCGGCGAGCGGCCGCGAGGTCGACCTTGTGGCTGCACGCGATCCGGCATCTCAGGACCCTCAAGGTGCTGATCGTTCCGGGAATGGGCGTCTTGGACGATTACTCGGTCAGCCCCTTTGGATGGCCGCACGACATCCTGAGCTGGTGTGTCCTGGGGCGGCTGATGGGCGTGAAGGTCGTCTTCGCCAGCATCGGCGCCGGGCCGATCCGGCATCCGATCAGCCGTTGGTTCATGAAGTCGGCCGCCCGAGCCGCCCACTACCGGTCCTATCGCGATACCGTCTCGAAGGCGTTCATGGAGAGCATCGGGTTTGACACCCGCCAGGATCCCATCTGTCCGGATATCGCCTTTCGGCTGCCGGCGCCGGCATCCACGCGCCGGCAGGACCTGTCGGACCGGCCGCTCGTCGTCGGCGTCGGTGTCATGACCTATCGCGGCTGGCGCGACGATCGCAACGACCGCGCCGGGATTTACGCCGCCTACCTCGCGAAGATGACCGGCTTTCTGGTCTGGCTCGTCGATCGCGGCCATGCCGTGCGCCTCCTGATGGGCGACGAGGTGGATCGACGCGCGGTGGACGATCTCTTTCGCGCCGTGTGCTCGAAGAGGCCCGGCCGTGCCGAAGAGGTCGTGGGATTCGCCCCGGCCGAAACGCTGCATGACGTCATGCAGCAGATCGCCGACACCGACATCGTGGTGGCGACGCGATATCACAACGTCGTCTGCGCGTTGAGAATGGGCAAACCTACGATCTCGATCGGCTACGCCGACAAGAATGATGCTCTCCTGGCCGAGATGGGCTTGGCCGACTACTGCCAGAAGATCGAGCGGCTGGACGTCTCGATGCTCGAGAGGCAGACCCTGCAACTGATCTCGGAGCGGTCCGCCGTCGAAGAGCGGATACGGCAGGTGGGCGCGCGCTTTCAACGTAGCCTGCTGGAACAGGAAGGCTTCCTCGCGTCCTTGATCGTCGGCGCCGCGAGCCCGGTGCACGGCGGCATGTCCCTGGACGCGCGCGATCCCGCCACCTGATCGATCGTGGCCGACCGAATGGCCGCTTGCGCCCAGACTGTTCTGTAAAGGGATCCTGGTTGCGATCGCGATGGCGGGCCCTTGCAAGCAACCCGCGGCGTTGTTCACAAATGCTGATGGGCGCGTTCAGGCTGCCCGTGCGCGGCACCTCCCTCCTGTGCTCGCGCCGATCCTCCCGCCGACCCTCCCGTTTGTGGGATAGCGGTGCGCCTCGAGCCCGTTCTCGTGCATCTCGACCGCGAGCGCCCCGACCAGCGGGGAGCAGCTCTCGATGTTGGCAAAGAGATGCGCAGCAGCGCTACCAGGCCGCCTCGGCCGAACCTCGACGGTCGCCTGCCGCAGTCGGCCATGGTCGTCCGAGACCACGAACTCGGTTCCTGACGGGCCGCGCTGCTGCGGATCTGCCCGGCCTTGCGCACCCGCTCATAGCGGGCATCGAGGATCAGGTACGGGCAGGCCTCGTCGAGCCGCCGGCCCGCGCGCGAATGGGGACAAGCCCTCGTCCAGCCTGACGTTGATCGCGCTGATCGCCGCCGCCGAGAAGCTGTGACCAGAGCCCTCGTCGGTGAGGGCCTTGACCTTCATGGCGCTCGAACCGCCTCGCTCAGGGCCTGCACGCGGCCCCCCGACGCAGGCGCGGGTGGCGACGCGAGGCCCTGAAGATCCGCCGCGACCACGGCAGCCAGTTGATCGCTGCCGACCACGATCGCGAGCTCGCCCGCCGGTGGGCGCGAATCCGAGCAGCCGCGAGGCCGAGCGTACACAACCTTGTCCGAGGACCCGCGTCGGGTCCGCTGGCTGCATCCGTCGCGGCGCCGGGTCTGGCGGGCTGCCGTTCCGACGCCCGCGCAGCCGGGCCCTGCTCGTCGGGCGCTGCCGTCATCAAGGCCCCGCCCCGCTGCGCGCCGATGAGCTCGACCCGCCCCCCATTCGACCCGAGCATCGCGCATCAGGGACTTCGCTCCGGTGCCGAAGTCACGCCGCCGCCCGATCGGGCGAGCGAGGCAGCATAGGCTGCCCGCTCGCGGAACGCCCTGATCGTCCGGAGCGGGGCAAGCCTCCTGCGGCGGCAGCCTACCGAAAGCGCTCCTTGAAGTCCTGAATGGTGCGTTGCAGGCCGTCCGCGAGGGGTACCGTCGGCGCGTAGCCGAGAACCTCCTTGGCCCGCGAGAGGTCGGGACAGCGCTGCAGGGGATCGTCGGTCGGGAGCGGTTGATACACGATCTTGGAGCGCGAGCCGGTCAGCCGGATGACCATCTCGGCGAGATCGCGAATCGGGACCTCTTCGGTGTTGCCGATGTTGATCGGGCCCGTGGTCTCGTCGGCCGTCCTCATCAACCGGATCAGCCCCTCGATCAGATCGTCGACGTAGCAGAACGAGCGCGTCTGACTGCCGTCGCCCGAGACGACGAGGGGCTCGTTCTTCAGCGCCTGCACAATGAAGTTCGAGACCACGCGGCCATCGTCGGGGTGCATGCGCGGCCCGTAGGTGTTGAAGATGCGGGCGACCTTGATCCTGAGATTGAGCTGCCGCCGGTAGTCGAAGAAGAGAGTCTCGGCGCAGCGCTTGCCTTCGTCGTAGCACGCGCGCGGGCCGAGAAAGCTGACATTGCCGCGATAGCTTTCCCGTTGGGGGTGCTCGGTCGGGTCACCGTAGACCTCGCTCGTGGATGCTTGGAGCACCTTGGCGCCGGTGCGTTTCGCCAGCCCGAGCATGTTGATCGCACCCATCACGCTGGTCTTGGTGGTCTGGACCGGGTCGCGCTGGTAGTGGATCGGCGACGCCGGGCATGCCAGATTATAGATCTCGCCAACCTCGACGTAGAGCGGAAAGGTTACATCGTGGCGCACGAATTCGAAGCGCGGCAGGCTCAGCAGATGAGTGATATTGCTGCGCCGGCTCGTGTAGAAGTTGTCAACACAAAGAATCTCGTGACCCTCGTCGAGCAGTCGCTCGCAAAGATGCGATCCAAGAAATCCAGCGCCGCCCGTGACCAGAGTGCGTTCTGGACTCGCAAACACTGAGCCGCTTGCCATATTCGAGACTCCGCTAGAAGTTACCATTGCGATCAGATCTTCCGATGTTCGGCAAGGCCGATTGTTCGATCGTAACTCAACTACCAGCGACGGCGGCAGTCGCCACTTCGCCTGAGGTTACGGCAGACGCGACCGACGCCGGTCGGCAGCCTGGCGCGTCCTCGCCGGGCAGTCTTCTCAAACTCACGGTTCCGCCCGGTTGAACACCACCCCGGCGACGTCGGCGCCGGACAACTGCAGCTGCTTCGCCGCGTAGGAGGCTTCGCGGTGCTTGGTCCATTCGCGGCGGGTCACGAGGATTGTTTTTTCGGCAAGACAGCCAAGGGCCAGGGCGTTCGATACCTCGTGAACTGGCGCCGAGTCAAGGATGATGACGTCGAAGCTGCTCTTGAGCTCGTCCAGGAGCTCTTGCATTCTCCTGGAGTTCAAGAGATCGATGGCGCCCTCGCGCGAGCGGCCGATGGTCAGGATCGACATGTGGTATTCGGGGACGGGAGTGATCGCGTCCTCGAGCGCTGCCACGCCTCTGAGGACGTCGGTCAGCCCGCGGTCGTTATTGATGTTGACCATGCGATGGACCTGCGCCCGAGCGAAGTTGCAGTCGACGAGGAGAACCTTCTGGCCCGACAGGGCGCTGGCGATGCCGAGGCACAGGGCGACGGTCGTCTTTCCCTCGCCGGCCGAGCCGGACGTGACGAGCACCGTGCGCGGCATCGCGCGACCGAGATTGAGCAGCGCGCGCAGCCTCTGGAACGCGCCGGCGAACTCGGAGAGCGGCTGGCGCTGCAAGTAGCCGGCGGGGCTCGACGCCAGCCGCCACAGCCGCGGCAGTTCCGGAATGGCGCCGATGATCTGGAGCCCGACGTGGCGTTCGACATGTTCCACCGTGTCGAGCTTCTGGCGGAGGCGTTCCGCGATGATCAACAGGAACACGGCGAGCGATGTCGAGCCGACGAACGAGAGGACGATCACTCGCGGGAAGTTCGGCGAGGACGGGTTCAACGGGATCTGCGCCGGCGAAATGATGCGGGCGTCCGGCTGCTGGTTGTCCCGCAGGGCCACGGCCTCGGTGAACCGCTCGAGCAGGCTGCGATAGAGGCCCTGGTTCACCTGCAATTTTTGCGCCGCCTGGGCAATCGCCGCCTCGGATCCTTTCAGTTGAATCATCTCCTTGCTGACCATCTCGAGATCGCTACGCAATGTCGTCTCATGTATTTTGTCGGACTCCATTTCGTTGCGCAGCCCGGCCAGAATGTTGCCGATGTTGCTGGTCAGCTGCTGCTCTATCTCCGCAATCGAGGCACGCAGCGTGACAATCTGGGGGTGATTTCCCCCGTAGATCGTCTCGCGCTCCGAGAGAGTTCCAAGCAGCGCCGCGTGCTTGGCGCGAAGCGCCTGGATGATCGGCGAGCTGATGATCTCCGGCAGCGCATCCAGGTTGCCGCCGCTCGCGACGACCGCTCGCACCTGCTCATACCGGGCCCGCGACGCCGCCGACGCAGCGTGGGCGCCGATGAGCTGCAAGTTGATCTGCGCCAGCCGCTGGGAGACGATATCGATGCTGTTGCTGCCGCTCTCGGTGCGCTGCTGCTGAACGTTCTGTTCCAGCGATCGTACCGTGTCGCCGAGTTCGGCCAGGCGGGCTTCGAGCCATTCCGCGGCGTGGCGTGCGCCTTCGGTCTTGGTCTCGAGCTGACTCTTCATGTACTCGTCGACGAGCGCGTTGGCGATGAGCGCCGCCTTGGTCGGGTCGGTCGACGTGAAACCGATGCGGATCAGACGCGACCCCTCTTCGGGCTCGACCGTGAGGCGCTTGAGAAACCGATCGAGCAGGGCCGTGGCTTCGCGGCCCTGGGCGACCTCGAGCTGGCGGGCGATTTCCTCTTCCTCCGGCGCCACCTCCGCGGCCATCGGCGCGTGGTCGCGGTGGACCCCGGCCCATGCGGCGAGGAGAAAGGAGCGGGCGCTGTTCAGGGCCCCGGCAACCGTGGCGACCACGGCCCGGGCCTTGAGATCGTCCTTCGAGGCTTCCTCGCCCGATCCGCCGGCGGCCGGGTCATCGGCGGCCGGCGCCGCCCCGGTGAATTCGGGATCGTGGGCGAGCTCGAGATCGCGAATGACCCTGGTCGCCAGGCCGCGTGACTGCAGGACCGCCACCTCGGTGTTGACCTTCGCGGTGTCGCCGACGACATCCTGGACCTTTTCGTCGACCCTTACGATGCTCGACGGACGCGCCTCGAGCACGATCAGGACATCGGCGTCGTAATAAGGTGTCGCCTGAAAGAGCCAGAACATGGTCGCGCCCATGGTCACGACCATGGTCGAAATCAGCATCCACTTTCGCCGGTAAACCGTCCGCAGGAAGCCGCGCAGATCGATCTCGCCGGTATCGGCCATCGTCGGTACGACGGGGTGTCCGACCTCGCGGAACCTCGCCTCTCCGATCTCCCAGCCGCTGCGGACGGGAATGTTCCTGTTCATCTCCAAACCCTTTTTGGCCTCTCGCGCCACATCTTCGCCAGGTCGAAGCCAGCCGGACCCTGCTTGCCGCCGACTAAGGCCGACTCGTCATGATCTCGCCGGCGGCGATCCCGTTGTTTCGGGCCCACAACGCCGCCTGCGTCCGATTTCCGGCCGCGATCTTCTTCATCACGCTCTTCAAATGTACCTTGACGGTGCCTTCGGAGATATTGAGGGCACGGGCGATGTGCTTGTTGCTGAAGGCGCTTAGCAGGCACCCTAGAACTTGCTCTTCGCGCTCGGTGAGGTGCTTTTGCGCCCTGATCGAAGCGCCATTGGCGGCCTCCGTGCGGGCGTCGTCGGCCAGGAAGCTGGCCAGGGTGCTGGGCAGCGCCTTTTCTCCCTTCATGACCAGGAGAAGCGACAGCGACAGGGCTTCTGCCGACAGGTCCTTGAGGAGGTAACCATCGACCCCGGCCTTCAGGAGCGCTGCGAGGTCCGCGAGGCGAAGCTCGTTCGCGAGCACCACGATCCGGAGATCGTCGAAAATCGCGCGAACGCCCTGCAGGCTGTCGAGATCGTTGTCATCACAACCGTTCAGATCAGCCACCAGCAGGTCCGGTACCAGGTCCGGGACGCCGCCCTCTCCGAGCAGGGCGTGCCAGCTGGCAAGGTCGCGCGCCTCGCCCGTAATCGTGAACCGGGAGGGGTCGAGCAAGTGGCGCAAACCCTGCAGGAAGAGATTGTTCATGCCGACCAAGACGACGTTGACCATAGTCACGACTGATCCTCCACTTTCGGTGTGCCGGCGCTCCCAACTCTGCTGGGTCGGCGGACAGCCCGAGGTCGTGAGCATGCGCGAAGCATCTGGCCGCGGTGCAGGCCAGCTGCCGAGCACAGGGGATTCGCTCTGGTCCGAACGTGACTTCCAACAACAACTTGTCGCGATCCCGTTCACTTCCCACGTCGGGCATCTTGAAGGGACGGGCGCGACCGGGATACCACTGAATTGGTATTAAGCTTGATGGAATTTAGTCTAATCCGGCTCTGTGCAGCAGGCGGCGCCAAGTGAGGTAGGGCGCGATTTGGTTCACGAAGTAGTACCGTCCCTGCCTCGATTGGAGAGGGCCGGCTAGCGAAATGGCCTAAGCGGCGCCGGCCGTTCGGTCTCCGCGGGGGCCTCGCAAGGCGTTCCGTGGTTACCGGCCCCCAAGCCGGCCTGGCGACCGATCGAGCCCGGCATCCGGGTCGCCGCCGTCAAAAGGCAGAGCGCACGCGGGCCGTCCCGACAACAAGCCGGCACCGTCAGCTCCCTTTGCATCCAGCCCCGAAAATTTGTCGCACTACTCCTTCCAAGATCTCGACTGGCCGGTCTGGCCCCGGCCGGCCTCGATTCTCCCTCTACCTCCAATGGAACGCCGTTCATCTCCGACGGGTCATGACCGGCGCGAGTAATAGCCGCTCGGGTGACCCACGCGATACTCGCATGGCTGTTTGGGATAGCGAGAGATAGTCCGTTGTTCCGGCATTCCTCCACGTCTGCAACCGCCCCGGCAATCGCCTTCGGCACCATACTGGCGTTCGATCGTGCGGCGATCGGCACATAAGCATTATTCCGAGGAGGGTTGGGATGGTGAGGCGATTGGGCATGACCCGCGCGGTCGGTTTCAGAAGTCGCCCCCTGGTCGCGTGGACCGCGGCCGGAGCGCCCTTGCGCCATTCTCCCCGTCCTCGCTGATTGTACACCAAGATGACATTCGCTTACAAAGACGCCGCCATTTCCGCGGACCGCCAGGCTCTGGCGGGGTTCGATCTGGCCCCCGAGGTCGAGGCAGCGCCCGCCCGCCGGGGTCTGTCCAGCCGGGTGACCATGTTGCTCTCGCTGGTCGTGGTCGACAGTCTGGCGGCTCTGGCCGCCTTCCATTTCGGGGCCGAGGCCTATCTCGCCGTCAGCGGCCAGGGGCCCGAAGGCTTGGCCCTCCGCCCTCACCTGCTGGCGGTCGCACTCTCCCTGCCGATCGGCTACTGGCTCCTGGACGTCTACCGGATTTGCGGCCAGGCTCCGATCGAGCGGTTCCCGTCGCGCATCAAGGCGACCTGCGCCCTCTTCATGCTGTTGTTCGGCTGGTACTACGCCGTTCAAGGCATGCTTTGGCCGCTCGGCGCCGCCCTGCCGATGTTCCTGTTCGCCGTGGTGCTGCCGCTGGTCGGCGAGAGATTCGTCCGAACCGTGCTGATCCGGCTCGGACGCTGGGGCGTTCCGATCGTGGTGATCGGCGCCGGCCCCACCGGGCAGCAGGTCGCTCGCATCCTGCAGCAGTCGCCTGAGCTGGGGCTGCGCCCGGTCGGCTTCTTTGACGACCGCGACGCCAATGACGACGCCGGCGCACCGGCAGGTGGGCTCGATCTGCCTCTGCTCGGATCGATCGCCGACAGCGCCAGGTACAGCGATCGCATCGAAACCGCGATCGTCACTACCCCGATCGAGACGCAGGGGACGATCGACGCCGTCGCGATGCAGCTCGGCTATCGCGACCTCATCGTCGTGCCCGACCTCGGCGAGCTGCCGACGCTGTGGGTGCGTACCCGTGACTTCAACGGCCTGATCGGCCTGCAGATGCGGCGGAACCTGCTTCTCAGACGCAACCGCCTGCTCAAACAGACGACCGACCATCTGATCGCGCTGCCGCTGGCGCTTCTCAGCGCGCCGATCATCGGGGCTTTGGCGCTCTGGATCGTAGCCGTCAGCGGCGGCTCGCCGTTCTACGCCCAGCTGCGCGCCGGCAAGGACGGACGCCCCATCCGGGTCTGGAAGCTCAGGACCATGTACGCCGATGCGGAGGCGCGCCTGGAGGGGCATCTGGCCGAGAATCCGGGTGCGCGCCAGGAATGGAATCGCTACTTCAAGCTGACCGACGACCCCCGGATCCTGCCGGGCATCGGCCACTTCCTGCGCCGGACCAGCCTCGACGAGCTGCCGCAGATCCTCAACGTCATTCGCGGCGAGATGAGCCTGGTCGGACCCCGGCCATTCCCGAAGTATCACCTCGACCGGTTCGACCAGAGCTTTCAGTCGTTGCGCTCGAGTGTGGTCCCCGGCATCACCGGCCTTTGGCAGGTCTCGGCGCGGAGCGATGGCGATCTCGAGGTGCAGCAGGCGCTCGACACCTACTACATCCGCAACTGGTCGATCTGGATCGACTTCTACATCCTGTCCCGGACCCTGGGAGCAGTCCTGGCGGGACGCGGGGCGCGCTGACCGCGGCCGTGAGCGCGGGGATCGCGTCCGCGCGACCCGGTCGCCGGCTCAGGCCTTCAGCGCCCGGATCGAGTACATCAGCGGCAAACGCTCGGGACGATCCGGCAGCCGCCACCAGCCATCCTCGTCCGCCACCATGAAAGGCAGCGCCTGCCAGAGGCAGGTTCTGTGCTCCTTGAGGAACTGGATGGTGAGGCCGGCCTCGATCAGGGAGCTGACGATCTCGCCCAGGCCATGCTGCCAGACGTAGTGCCGCGCGGGGCCCGGCCGCGACTTGTCCCACCTCGGAGCGCCATCCCATCGCTTGGGCTCGGACGTCTCGAAGTAGGGCAGATCGATGACCAGCTCCTCGTCGGCGCGCTCGTCGTCCAATGACCATAGCACCGGATGGGTTTCGCGGACATAGAAGACGCCGCCCGGCTTGAGCAGACGGCTGACCACGTCGGCCCAGCCCCTGATGTCCGCAAGCCAGCAGAGCGCGCCGCCGCCCGTGTAGACGACGTCGAACCGCTCGGGGACCAGCTGCGGTGTCTCGTAGAGGTCGGCCTCGACGAAGCGGGCAGGAGCGCCCGCACGGGTTGCGAGATCGATCGCCGCCCTTATGGCCCGCGGCGAGAAATCCACGCCCGTCACCTCCGCGCCCAGACGGGACCAGGCCAGCGTGTCGAGCCCGAAATGGCATTGGAGATGGATCAGCGAGCGGCCCCGCACATCACCGAGCGCTTCCCGGTCGGCGGCGACCATCATGGTCAGGCGCGCCGGGTCGCCGAGAAAACCCTCGATGTCCCAGCTCCTGAGGTTGCGGGCGACCTCGCCGTCCCAATAGTCGCGATTCGCCGCTTTGAACCGACCGGTCGCCATGTGCCGCTCCTCAAAAGGCTGCTCGGGGCGACCCCTGGGTCCCGATCTTCCGCTCGTGCCGGAGCCAAAGCCCTCAGACCTCGACCACCACGTAGTCGTCCTCGACCGTGACCTCGAAGGTCTGGGCCGTGTAGGGGCCCTCCACCAGCGCGGTCCCGGGCATGGTCGTGGCCGGGTAGTTCTTGACCCGCAGACGCATGGGATCGCAAAAGGAGCGGCCGGTGCGCAGGTCGTACTCCCAGCCGTGCCAGGGGCAGCGGACGATCTCGCCGCGGCGGCTGTAGCGGACCTCGCCCGGCTCGCTCGCCTCCGCGAGCCCGGTGAGCTTGCCCCGGCTGAGGCTGCCTCCCTGATGCGGGCAGCGGTCGAGCAGGGCGAAATACTCGCCGCCGACGTTGAAAACGACCACGCCCTGGCCCCGGATCGTCACGAGACGGCGGCTCCCCGGCGGGAACTCGGACAGCTTGGCGACCACGTGCCGCTCCATCAGTCGAGCCGATAGAGCTTTCTCGCGTTGCCGCGGCGGATCATCTCCAGGCGCTCGGGATCGAGCCCGCGCGGCAGGACGCTGGCCGGATCGTCGAAATCCCAATGGGGGTAGTCGGTCGCGTACAGCAGCCGGTCGAAACCGATCCAGCCCATGACATCCAGAACATGCGCGCGCTGTTCCGGCTCCTCCATCGGCTGGGTCGTGATCCAGACATGGTCGCGGATGGTTTCCGACGGCCTCTTCGTCAGATGCGGCACCTCGTCCTGGCTGCGCGGCACCTGCCGGTCGAGCCGCCAGGCGAACGCCGGCAGCCAGCCGAAGCCACCCTCGATCAGGACCACCTTGAGCTTCGGAAATTCCTCGAACACGCCCTCCAGGACCATGCTGGCCAGGAGCGTCTGACAGGTGGTCGAGTGGCCGCTCATCTCTTCGATGTAGAAGGACGGCCAGCCGGCGCTCGAGACCGGATAGCCGCTGTAGCCGAACACGTGGACGCCGAGCGGCAGATCGTGGCGGCAGGCGGCTTCGAAGATCGGCCAGTAGCGGCGCCTGCCGAGCGGCTCGCTGGTCCGGCTGAGCACCAGGATCTGCTTGAAGTGCGGATCGCCGGCGCGGCGGTCGATCTCGTCCTTGGCCATGGCGCCGTCCTCGTAGGGCACCACGATCGACGCCTTGAACCGCTCGTCCTGGCGGGTCCAGGCATCCAGCTGCCAGTCGTTGACGGCACTCGCCATGGCGGCGCTGAAACCGAGGTTCTGATCGCCCTGGCCGGTGACCGCGAGCGGGCTCAGGATCGCAGTCTCGATGCCATAGGTCTCCAGATAGTGCTCGCGCATGTAGTCGAGATCGCTGCCCGGCCTGCCGCCGCCCGGGGCCCAGGCATCGCGGCGACAGGCCCGCGGGGCCGCCTTGGGATAAGGGTCCATCTGGGCAAAGCCGTGCCGGGGCCGGAGCCCATAGGTGTTCAAATGATGCCACCAGCGGTCCGGGAGATAGGGCCGAAGCTCGGAAAACGCCTTGACCGTCGGGTGGACGTCGCAGTCGACGATCCCGGTCCGGCTCGCCCGCACCGGCGCGGGCCCGCTCAAGGGACGTTCGAGGACCGTGCTCATGAGAGGTCTCCGAGGCGAGGATAGGTTGCGAGCGGGTTGCGCACCAGGATCGGGTCGAGCAAGGCCGCGGGCATACCTTCTGGTATGGTATCGTCGCCCTCGAAATGCCAGTGCGGAAAGTCGGAGGCGTACAACAGGATCTCGTCGGAGCCGATGTGCTCGAGCACGCGTTCCAGATCCTGCGCGTCGGGCGGACCATCGAGGGGCTGGATCGTGAGGCGGACGTGGTCGCGCACGATCTCGGCGGGCGAGCGGTCGACCCACGGGACCTCGGCGCGCAGCCCCCGCCAGAACTTCGAGAACCGCCAGAGGAACCCGGGCAGCCAGGTGACCCCGGATTCGAGGAGCACGATCTTGAGCGCCGGGAACTTGGCGAACACGCCCTGGGCGATCAGGCTCGCGAGCTGGGCCTGGAAGCCCTGGGTCTGCGCCACATAGTCCTCGACGTGGTAGGACGGCCAGCCGACCGAGGTGACCGGATGGCGATAGCTGCTGCCGGCATGGATCCCGACCGGCAGGTCGTGGCGCTCGGCGGCTTCGTAGATCGGCCAGTAGGCGCTGCGCCCGAGCGGCATCTCGCCGGTCGCGAGCAGCAGGACCTGGACGAAGCGGGGGTCGGCCGCAAGGCGCCGGATTTCCTCGGCGGCGCGCGCCGGGTTCTGGGGCGCCACCACGATCGAGGCCCTGAGGCGCGGCTCGGGGTCCAGCCACTCCTTGACCAGCCAGTCGTTGACGGCGGCGGCGAAGGCGGCCGCCATGTGCTCGTCCATGATCAGCTGGACGCCATAGAGGCAGTTCAGGATCGCGATCCGGGTCTGCCAGCGGTCCAGGACCTGGGTCTTGAGCGCCTTCAGGTCTTCGGCCGGGCGGCCCGCGGGCGTGCGCCAGTCCGGCCGGCAGGTCCGGGGTGCCTGCGGCGGATAGCTCCGGCTCTCGAAGCCCTCGATGCCGCGCACCTCCACCATGTCCTGCCAGTAGTCGTCGAGATAGGGGACCAGCGCTTCGATGTCGGGCACATTGGCATGGACGTCGCAGTCGATGGCGCCCCGGCCTTTGACGTTCACTTTCCCGCTCCCGTCTGGCCCGCTCCCGTCCGGCGGCGGGCGTTGCGCCGACGCCTAGCGTCGCCCGGCATCCCCGTCAAGGCGCCCTCGCGGATCGTCAGTGCGCCTCGGCCGGAGGCGCCTTGGGCGGCAGGACCTTGCGCATCAGCGGCACGAGGACGGTCGCGATCGCGAGGCAGACCATGATCGCGAGGAACGCGTCGGCAAAGGTCTGGGTCTGAGCCTCCCGCCAGGTCAGCGAGCGCAACAGCTCCAGGGCCGCGGCGTGGCCCTGCTGAGCATCGCCGCCCGCGGCCGCGGTGGCGGTGGTCGCGACCCGCTGCAGCAGATCTGCCACCGCCGGCTTGGCCGTGGTCAGATGCTCGGCAAGGCGCAGGAAATGGAGGTTGGTGCGGTCGTTCAGGATCGTGCCGCAGGCGGCGATGCCGATCGCACCGCCGAGATTGCGCATCAGGTTGAACAGGCCAGAGGCGAGCTTGAGGCGCTCGGGCGCGAGGCTGCCGAGCCCGAGCGTGATCGCGGGCGCCACCGCGAACTGCTGCGAGAAGCCGCGCAACGCCTGGGGCAGGAGCAGCTCGCGCCAGCCCCAGTCATGGGTGATCGGCGTGAAGAACCACATGCTGAGCGTGAAGCAGGCAAAGCCGAACATCATCAGCCAGCGCAGATCGACCCGCTTCGCAAGGAACGTGTAGACCGGAATCGCGGCGAGCTGGAACAGGCCGGTCGAGAGCACCGCAAGCCCGATCTGCAAGGCGCTGAAGTCGCGCACCCGGCCGAGGAACAGGGGCGTCAAGTAGATCGTGGCGAAAATGCCGATGCCGGCGACGAAGGAGAACAGGCAGCCGAGCGCGAAGTTCGGGATCTTGAGCGCGCGCAGGTCGATCACAGGGTCGGGGTGGATCAGGCTCCGCCACAGGAATCCGATCCCGGCGAGGCCGGCGACCCAGGCGGTCGCGCGGATGGTATGGTCGCCGAACCAGTCCCAGCGCGGCCCCTCCTCGAGGGTATACTGGAGGCCGCCCAGGAAGAGCGCCATCAGGACCATGCCGAGATAGTCGACCCGGCGCAGGAGCGACAGGTCCGGCCGGTCGATGCGGACCAGGATCGGCACCACCACGGCAACGAAGATGCCGGGCACGAGGTTGATGAAGAACAGCCAGTGCCAGGAATAGTTGTCGGTGATCCAGCCGCCGATGGTCGGGCCGAGCGTCGGCGCGAGCGAGGCGATCGAGCCGATGGTCGCGGCGGCGATCACCCGCTGGTGACCGCCGAAATAGATGAAGGCGGTCGTGAACACGGTCGGGATCATCGGGCCGCCGAGGAAGCCCTGCAGCGCCCGGAAGACGATCATGCTGCGGATGTCCCAGGCCCAGCCGCAGAGCAGGCTGGTAGCCGTGAAGCCGGCGGCCGAAACGCAGAACAGCCAGCGCGTCGACATGACCCGCGACAGCCAGCCCGACAAGGGGATCACGATGATCTCGGCGATCAGGTAGCTGGTCTGGACCCAGGCGGTCTCGTCGGTGCCGGCCGACAGGCCGCCGCCGATGTCCTTGAGCGAGGCCGAGACGATCTGGATGTCGAGCAGCGCGATGAAGAAGCCTACGCACATGGTCGCGAAGGCGATGACCTTGGTGGCCGTCGGCAGCTCGGCCGGCGAGGGGTCCACCGCCGCCGGGTCGCGGCCGGCGGCGGCTGCGGTCATCGGGGATCTCCGGCGGCGTCGCGCTGATCGACGCTCGCGGTGACCGAGAGGCCGGGCCGCAGGCGACCGAGCAGGGCCGCCTCGCCATCGAGCAGGATGCGCACCGGCACGCGCTGCACGATCTTGGTGAAATTGCCGGTCGCGTTCTCGGCCGGGAGCAGGCTGAACTGAGCGCCCGTGGCCGGCGCCAGGCTGGCCACGTGGCCGGAGAACGGCGCACCCGGCAGCACGTCCGCCTCGATCGACACCGGCTGCCCGGGACGCATCAGCGCGAGCTGGCTTTCCTTGAAGTTGGCATCGACCCACAAGCCGCGTGCCGGCACCAGGGACATGAGCTGAGCACCGACGCTCGCGAAGGCGCCGGAGCGCGCGCTCCGGTTGCCGACGGTGCCGTCGATGGGGGCGCGAATCTCGGTGTAGCCGAGGTTGAGCTCCGCGATCTTGCGGCCGGCGAGCGCTTCCGCGAGCGCCGCTTGCGCCGCCTGCTTTTGCGTGTCGATCACCAGGAGCCGGCGCTCGGCTGCAGCCAGCGTGGCGCGCGCCTTGTCGGCGCCGGCCTTGGCCTGCTTCTGATCGGCGTCCGCCTGCTGCAGGCGCTGCCTGGACGCAAATTCGTTGGAGGCGAGCCGGCGATAGCGGACGAGATCGAACTCGGAGCGTGCAACCTCGGCCTCGCTCGCATCGATCCCGGCCTTGGCCTCCGTGACCATGGCCTCCTGGAGATGGCGGGTGGCATCGAGATTGGCGAGCGCCGCCCGCTGCGCCGCGACCGCCGCCGTCGCCTTGTCGAGCGCTGCCCGGTAATCCCGGCCATCGAGCCTGACCAGAAGGTCGCCCGCGCGCACCGCCTGATTGTCGGTGACCGCGACCTCGCCGATGAAGCCCGCGACCTTGGGCGCGATCACCGTGATGTCGCCACCGACATAGGCATCATCGGTGCTCTCGACGAAGCGCCCGACCGTCCACCACTGATGACCGTACCAGGCAGCCGCGAGGGCGATCACCGGCACGACACCGGCGATCGCCAGCTGCCGGAGAGCGCGCCGCAGATCCCACCTGACGCGAGCCGGAAGCACCCCTTCGCGCTCGAGCACGGTGCTGGTCACGATATTTTCTCCTGCTTCGGCGCCGGGCGCCTGTCGGGCGCCGGCCGGGCCGGTTCGGCGGCTGACGCGGTCGCGGCAGCGGCAGTCGCGTAACGCCGTCGCGTGCTCTCGCCGGCGGCCGGCCCGGCCGCCGACCGGAACGCCGGCTCAATCAGCAGCCGCCCGCTCGCGCGGTCGACCAGCACGGGATCGGCCTCGGCACCGGTCGCGCTGTCGACGACCACGACGCTCTTGCCCTCGGGGGCGAAGTGCTTGTTGCCCCAGGCGAGCAGAGCCCAGAGCACCGGCCGGAAGTCGCGCCCACGCCCGGTCAGCACATACTCGTCGCGGGGCGGCCGCTCGCTGTAGCGACGGCGCTCGAGCAGCCCGGCCTCGACCAGGGCGCCCAGCCGTCGGGTCAGCATGTTGGGCGCAATCTCGAGGCTCTTTTGGAACTGGTCGAAGCGCGTCAGGCCGTGGAAGGCGTCGCGCAGGATCAGAATGCTCCACCACTCGCCGACCCGCTCGAGGCTGCGGGCGATCGGGCAGGACATGCTGCCGAAGCTCGTGCGTTGCATGGCCGGTCAGCTCCAACTCGCTTTCATCATGCAAGTCATATACCATCTTACTATCATCATGCAAGTAGCTTCGCGTCTTTTTTTCGGGGAGGGGAGTGGGCGATCCGCGCCTGATGGGCTCGGATCGTGCGCCGGAGAGGTCGGGCGCCGTCGCAGATTGTCGCCCTTGATCGGCTGGGCCTCCTTGCGGAGGGCGCCGCAACGCATTATCTAATGCGCAGCCAGTTTCGCGTTGCTGGTAGGAGTCATCGCTACGCTACCCTGCGTCGCTCGCTGCTTCCCCGGACATACGTTGAGACTGCCTCGCGCTGCGGCATGTCGCCCGGCGTGCACATACACCTTGAGGTCAAGTCCTTGAATACCGGAACTGTGAAGTGGTTTAATGCCGCCAAGGGATTTGGATTTATCCAGCCCGAGGGCGGCGGAGCCGACGCTTTCGTCCACATCTCGGCCGTCGAGCGGGCCGGGCTCGACACCCTGAACGAGGGTGATCGGGTCGAGTACGAGCTGGTCCGCGGCCAGAACGGCAAGAGCTCTGCTGAGAATCTGAAGCTCGCCTCCTGAGGCCATCAGGACCGCCGGCAAGAAGGCCCCCTGGGGAGACTCAGGGGGCTTTTTTTATCGCGACCGGGTGAAGGCGATGGCTCGCATTGGATGCGCCCATCCCGGGGGCGCCGACACCACCCGCGCGCGGACGGGCGGGCCGGAGCGATGAGCGGCCAGCCCGAGGCCTCGGAGGTGGTCGTGATCGGCGGCGGCATCGCGGGCGTCGCAACGGCCTGGTACCTGGCCCGGTCCGGGGTTCCGGTCACCTTGTGCGAAAAAGGCCGGATCGCCGGCGAGCAGTCGTCGCGCAACTGGGGCTGGATCCGCAAGCAGGGCCGCGATCCGCGCGAGCTGCCGGCGATCATCCTGGCGCTCCGGCTCTGGGAGGAGATTGCCCGGACTCTGAACGAGGACATCGGCTGGCACCGGGGCGGCATCGCCTATCTCGCCGAGACCGAGGCCGACCTCGCCCGCCACGCCGCCTGGCTGCCGCATGCGAAGGCGCATCAGCTGGACACGCGCCTGCTCTCGCCGGCGGAGACCGACAAGCTGCTCGGGCAGGAGGCGCGCCGCTTCAAGGGCGCCCTGTTCACGCCCAGCGATGCCCGCGCCGAGCCCGGCCGCGCCGTCCCGGCGCTCGCGCGCGCCGCCGCGGCGCAAGGCGCCGACATCCGCGAGGGCTGCGCCGTGCGCGCGCTCGATCTGCAGGCGGGCCGGGTCGCCGGCGTGATCACCGAGCGCGGACGGATCGGGTGCCAGGCCGTGGTGCTGGCCGGCGGCGCCTGGTCGGCGCTGTTTCTGCGCCATCACGGGCTCGAGCTGCCCCAGCTCAAGGTCAAGGCATCGGTCCAGCGGACCACGCCCGGACCGCCGATCACCGAGAGCCGCGGTCGGCGCCGCGCGCGCCGCCTTTCGCCGGCGCCGGGACGGCGGTTACACGCTCGCGCGCAGTGGTGCGGTCACCTTCGACGTCACGCCCGCGGCCGTCCGCCATTTTCGGGCCTTTCTGCCGGCGCTGCGGGAAAAGTGGGGCGACATGAAGCTCCGGGTCGGGCACCCCTTCGTCGCCGAGCTGACCACGTCTGCCGCCTGGAGCGTCGAGCTCCCGACGCCCTTCGAGCGCATGCGGGTCCTCGATCCGACCCCGGATCATGCGGTGCTCGATCAGGTGCTGCGCGATGCGGGCGAGCTGTTCCCGCAGCTCCGGGGCCTGCGCCCGGCCGAGCGCTGGGCGGGGATGATCGACGTCACCCCGGACGAGATCCCGGTGCTCGGGCCCGTGGACGAGCTGCCGGGCCTGTTGATCGCGACCGGCTTCTCGGGCCACGGCTTCGGCATCGGGCCGGCCGCCGGCTACGTCACCGCCCAGCTCGCCACCGGCCAGACGCCGCTGGTCGACCTCCACCCGCTCCGCTTTGCCCGCTACCGCGAAGGCGACGTCACGCGCTTCGCCGCGACCTGATGAGACGCCTGACCGGATTCGCGAGCACGGATCCGCGGCGGGCCTCAGCAGGACAGCGCGCGGAGGTGGCCCTTGGCGGCGTAATCCAGGATCGCTGGGTCACGCGTCAGGAGCGTGAGGCGCTCGATGCGCGCGGTCGCGACCAGGATGCGATCGACCGGATCATTGCGGAGCCGGTCGCGGAGCTGATGGCATTCCACCGCGATCTCCGGGGTCAGTGGCGCCAGTGTGATCGGCGGCGCCAGCGCCCGGTCCACCCAGATCGGCAGGGCGAGCCCGAGCCGGACCCGCCGTCTGGCCTGGAGCAGGCCGACCTCCCAAACCGACATGACCGAGACGAAGGCATCGCCGCGCGCCGCGGCGCGGTCAATCCGGCGCGTCACGGCGTCGCTCAGGTCGCCCGCGCCTTCGTTCAGCCAGATCCAGACGTGCGTGTCGAGCAGCAGCGGATCAGCTGCGGTCGTCATCTTCGCCGATGTCGAGGATGCCGCGCTCGGCGTGCCAGTCGAGCTCGATCGGGCTGATGATGTCGCCCTGGATCGTGACCGTGCCCTTGAGCCGGCCGAACAGCGAGGGCAGATCCTCCTCGACCGGCACGAGCTTGGCGACCGGTTTGCCGCGCTTGGTGATCACGATTGGGCGGCGCGTGGCGCGGACCTCGTCCATGAGCTTGAGGCAGCGCGCCTTGAACTCGCCGGCGGGGACTTCTACGGCAGGCTCGGTCATGCGAACATCCATGGTCACGATATATGACCATATGACCCGTGCCGGCCCGGATGCAAGGCTCTCGGCGGCGGGGTAAACCGACCGACGCTATGGGCTACGGGCAGATGTAGCCGGCGCCGCTCGGGCTCTTGAAGCAGCCGACCGACTCGGGCAGGACGTGCTTGGGCAGCCAGAGCACGACGTCGGGAAAGAAGATGCAGAATGCGATCGTGGCGAAGAACACGAGGTAAAGCGGCAGCGAGGCGTACATGGCAGTGGTGAAGCGCACGTCGCAGAACTTGCTCGCCATCAGCAGCGACAGGCCGTAGGGCGGCGTGATCAGGCCGAAGACGAGCGTGGTGATGATCACCACACCCATGTGCACCGGCTTGATGCTGCCGAGCTCGGTGAGCTTGTTGACGATCGGCATGAAGATGATGATCGCCGGCAGCGCGTCAATGAAGTCGCCGACGATCACGAACAGCACGACCAAAAGGAACAGGATCAGGCGCGGGTCGGTGCCGGCGGTGCTCTCGATCAGGTCCGAGACCATATCCGGTCCGCGCAGATAGGCGAGCATCCAGCCGAAGGCCGAGGCGCCGGCGACCGCGGCCATCGGGATCGCATAGAGCAGGCCCGCGTGCATGAAGTCCTGCGGCAGGACCTTGATATGGCCAGGCCGGAGCAGCGGAATCACGATCACGACGATGTAGCTGACAGCGGCGATCCCGGCCTCGGTCGGCGTGAACCAGCCGGAGAGGATGCCGCCCATGATGATCACCGGGATCATCATGGGCAGGGTCGCGTGGCGGGCGGCGGTTGCGAACTCGCGCAGCGTCGCCCGCGGCTTGCGGAAGCCGGTCGGGCCGAAGAGCCAGCTGTAGACCATCAGGCCGAT
>CAWCRU010000035.1:0-47350 GCA_963798075.1 uncultured Alphaproteobacteria bacterium
CCGGCGCGCCGGAAGTGATCAGGCCGCGCGGGCGCCAGACCCGTCGGGCGAGCTCCAGCATGTTCTGGCCCAGGATTTTGCGACGTCGGCCTCGTCATAGCCCATCCGAGCAGGCCGGGGTGATCTCGGGGAACTGCTCGGGGACCGCGATCTTGAGGCGCGGCCCGTCCTGCCGTAGCCATGCGCGGGCGGGAACCAGGCGGGCTCATAGCCCGGCGGGTCCTCGTCGAGGCCGAGGTCGTACTCGTAGTCGATGCCGAGCCCGACATGATCCGCGCCGACCCGCTGGACCAGGTAGTCGATGTGGCGGAGGATCGTGGTGGTGCCGGCATCGGGATCGCCGAGGAACCGGCCGATGCCGTTGACGCAGACCACGCCGCCGGTGGCGACGCAGGCGTCGATCTGGTCGTCCCGGATGTTGCGGCCGTTGTCGGCGAGGGCCAGGGGATTGGCGTGGCTGTAGATCACGGGCGCGCTCGAGACCGCCATGATGTCGATGCTGGTGCGGTAGCCGGTGTGCGAGCAGTCCATCAGCATGCCGGCCGCGTTGATCGCTGGACGATGCGCCGGCCGAGGTCCGAGAGCGGCATGTCGTCGTCGTAGCAGCCGCCGCCGATCGTGTTGTTGCGGTTGTAGGCGAGGTGGATCTGGCGGACGCCCAGATCATAGAACAGCGGGACCATCTCCGGCCGCTCGCCGAGCGGCACGCCGCCCTCGAGATCGAACGCGACCGCGAGCTTGTCCTCGGCTTTGGCGCGCAGGACGTCGTCGCGTCAGGACCGCGACGAAGCGCTCGGACCGGGCCCGCAGCTGGGCGCGAAAGCTCGCGATCACCGCCATGATCTGGGGCAGCGGGTTCATGTCCATGCCGACGTTGACCGAGACGAAATCGACCCCGTCGGGCGATGGCGCTCGAGCGCGCCGATGTCGGCGTCGGGATGCAGCGGCAGGCAGGCGTGGCTGTCCCAGACCAGGGCGTCTGGTGCAATGCCGCCGCCCGTCGCTCAGGTCGTCCATGATCTTGCCCATTGCCGCTTGCCCGATGGCGCGCCGTCGCGCGATCCTTAGCGTCTTGGCGGCCGGCCGCCAAGGTTGACGCAGCCGCATTGAGCCGAGATCTGGAAGCGGAGCAGGGGCGGGCCGAGACTGAAAGCAAAGCAGGGGAGGCGGGCGAGCCATGAGCAAGACCTACGACGCGATCATCATCGGCGCCGGGATCATCGGCGCCTGCGTCGCCTACGAGCTCGCCAAGCGCGGCTGGCGGACGCTCAACCTCGACAAGCTGCCGGCGGCGGGCTACGGCTCGACCGGCGCGTCCTGCGCGATCATCCGCACCCACTACTCGACCCTGGACGGCGCAGCGCTCGCCTACGAGAGCTATTTCGACTGGGACGACTGGGCGGGCTATCTCGGGGTCGCCGACGAGCGCGGCCTGGCGAAGTTCGTCAAGTGCGGCTGCCTGGTGATGAAGACCGAGGCCAACGGCCATCTGCGCGCGATCTGCCGCAACATGGACGCGCTCGGCATCCCCTGGCAGGACTGGGGGCCGGAGCAGATCAAGGCGCGCCTGCCGTTCTACGATCTCGGCCGCTTCGGCCCGCCCAAGCGGCCGGACGATCCGGCCTTCGGCGAGGCGGAGGGCGGCCTCGGGGCGGCGTGTTCTTCCCCTCGCGGGCTACGTCAACGACCCGCAGCTCGCCAGCCACAACGCCGAGCGCGCGGCCGAGGCCAAGGGCGCCGAGTTCCGCTTCAACAGCGAGGTCGTGGCGATCCGGCAGGCGAACGGCCGCGTCCTGGGCGTCACGCTGGCTTCCGGCGAGAAGATCGATGCGCCGGTCGTGGTCAACGTCGCCGGGCCGCATTCGGCCAAGATCAACCGCATGGCGGGGGTCGAGGAGGGCATGCGGATCACGACCCGGGCGCTCAAGCAGGAGGTGGCGCACGTGCCGTTCCCGAAGGGCTTCGACTTCGAGCGCGCGGGGCTGGTCACCTCCGACAGCGACGTCGGCTGCTACTGCCGGCCCGAGATCGGCAACCACATCCTGATCGGCAGCGAGGACCCGCCGTGCGATCCGCGCGAATGGGTCGACCCCGACGACTTCGACCGCAATTTTTCCGAGCAATGGCAGGTGCAGGTGCAACGGGTCGCCCAGCGCATCCGGAGCCTGCCGGTGTCGAGCCCGCTCAAGGGCGTGGTCGACCTCTACGACGTGACCGAGGACTGGATCCCGATCTACGACAAGTCCGACCTCGCGGGCTTCTACATGGCGGTCGGCACCAGCGGCAACCAGTTCAAGAACGCGGGGGTCGCGGGCGCGATGATGGCCGAGCTGATCTCTGCCTGCGAGCAGGGCCGGGACCACGACCGCGAGCCGCTCCAGTTCCACCTCGCCCACATCGACCGCACGATCGACGTCGGCTTCTACTCCCGCCGGCGCGAGATCAACCCCGAGAGCAGCTTCTCCGTACTGGGCTAGCCCGGCACGATTCCCTGCGCAAATGCCTGCAATAGGGCGCATCGCAACCCGTGGCCCGGCAGCCCGCTCCAAACCACGTTGCTGCCTCGAGGTGCACAAGTGTCGAGGCTTCCTGGAGCCTAAAATCGACGCCTTAACCTTTCGTGAACCGATCGATCCCCATCCTGTTCGCTGGTCCATGCGATCCTGGGCAGTCCGGCCGGCCCAGATCTCAGAGCGACGCGGAGTCCCAGGGTCGCATGGACCAGCCGAAGGAAGCTTACGGGCCAGGTGTTAATGTTCGGTTAAGTGGTCGACGACCCTGGATCTTCGCTGCGTGCTCCCACGACGTTGCTGCCTCCGGGGCACAAGTGTCGAGCTTTTTTGGAGGCCGAATTGGCCGTCTTAACCTTTCCTAAAGCGATCGATCCCTATCCTGTTCGCTGGTCCATGCGATCCTGGGAGTCCGGCCGGCCCAGATCTTGGAGCGACGCGAAGTCCCAGGGTCACATGGACCAGCCGAAGGAAGGGTTACGGGCCAAAATGTTAATGTTCGGTTAAGTGGTCGACGAGGCCCCTGATCCTGGCTTCTTCGCTGTGTGCTCCCACCACGTTGCTGCCTCGGGTGCACAAAGTGTGGAGGCTTCCTGGAGGCCAAAATCGGCCCGTCTGAACCATTCGTAAAGCGATCGATTCCATCCTGTTCGCTGGTCCATGCGATCCTGGGAGTTTGCCCGGCCCAGATCTCAGAGCGACGCGGACTCCCGGGGTCGCATGGACCAGCCGAAGGAAGGGTTACGGGCCAAAGTGTCAGTGTTCGATTAAGTGGTCGAGGATGCCCCTGATCCTGGATCTTCGCTGCGTGCCGAAGATCGCCCGCTAATGGGGCAGACGATCGGGAGCGGCGCTGTCCGGGGCCTGCGCCCGATCGATCAGGGGTGCGGCCGTGGCGATCGTGGTTGCCGCGCGGCCGGGGTCGGGCAACGACCCGGGCTGGGATCTGGAATTGTCGGCGCAGGATCGGCGGTCACTGCGGCCAGCGGCGTGGCGGTGGCTATTCCGCCGGCGGCGGGACGACCACGGCCGCGTAGGGATGGCGGCGGGCTGATCAGGCCGCTGTGCTGGAACACGTCGAGCGCGACCTCGTAGGCGTCGCGCGGGATCTCGAGCGCGCCCTGCCAGCAGCCGAGACGCTGGTAGGCTGCGATCGTACGCGCCAGCACCGCCTGGTCGAGTGTTCGGGAAAAACGGCGCCTCGGCCTTGGCGATCGCGTCCGCCGGGCCGGTCGCGACCCAGTTCCTGGACTTCCGAAGGCGCGCACGAAGGCGCGCGCCAGGTCCGTCTCGAGCCAGCGGCGGGTCGCGCAGAGGCTGCTGAACGCGACCGGGCCGATCGCCGCGCCGACCGAGGCGAGCACATGGCCCACGCCTTCGTGCTCGAGCTGCTGCGGTGCCGGCCCCTGGAGGTGGACGTAGTCGGCCTCGCCCCGGCGGAAGGCGGCGATCATGGCATCCGGCGCGACCGGCGTCGATCGCCTGCAGGCTCGCGAAGTCGACCTCTTGCCTGTGCAAGGCGTACTTCAGCATCGCGAGCGGCTGGCCGCCGTGGTCCGCCAGCACGCGCGCGCCCGCGAGCTTGCCCCAGGCGAACTCCGGATCCGGCCGCCGGCCGGCGATGAAGAAGCCATCTTGCTGGTTGATCTGGGCGAAATGGACGATGTCGGACAGCTCGCTCCGCTCGAGCGGTCCCCAGCTCGCCGACGGCGCCGACTGGATCAGATCGAGGCTGCCCTCGGCCAGACCGTCGCGCCCGGCCCGGCCCGGACCCGCGAGCGAGAACTCGGCCTCGAGCCCGTCCGCCTCGAGAAAGCCCCCGGCCGCGGTCGCGATCAGGGGGCTGTAGAACGCCGAGAAGCGGGAAAACATGATGCGGATCTTGGCCATGGGGTCTCCGGTCCTGGCGCGGCGGGAGGGCGGGTCAGCGGGCGCTGTGCGGCCGCTCCCCGACCGCTCGCCGGCCAGCGTCCGCTGCATTCAAGAGGGGCTTCGAGCCGATCCGGACGCTCATGCCGGGCGGCGGTGCTGCCAGAACATAGCCGCCCGCGGCGCTTTGCACATAGTCGGGACCGGCCGCCGGCGGCGCCGAGCCGCAGCCGGCCAGCGCTCCGACCAGGACCCAAAAGCTCCACCTCCGCCCGAGCGCCCAAGCCATGGCAGACCTCCGCTGCGAAGCCCACCCTAGAGATCGGGGCGGCCGCCCGCAACCCGCGCGCGCGGGGTCGGCGGGTAAAGGGGATTGCCCGCCTCACGAAGGCAGGAGCCGCAACCCGCGCGCGGGTTCGGCGGGCGTTGCGGACCGGCTTCCTGGCGCGCCGGGCTCGTTCTATCCCGAAGCCAGCTGCAGGTGGTCGAGAGCGGCCCCGGCACCCGCGTCCCACCGCCTTGCCTGCCTTTCGTGATCCCCTCCCAGCGCACTTTGGCCCCGGCCTCGGCCGGGGTTTTTCTTTCATGGCGCTCCGGCTGGTCAGGGCGAGCGCGGCGTGCCAAGCTTGCCCGACGGGAAGGCGAGGGGGGACGACCATGCGGCTCTACGGCTACTGGCGGAGCTCGGCTGCCTATCGGGTGCGGATCGCGCTCGAGTTCAAGGGCCTGAGCTTCGAGCAGAGCGCGGTCGATCTGCGCAAGGGAGCGCAGCGCGAGCCCGCGTTCCTCGCGATCAACCCGCAGGGCCTCGTGCCGGTGCTCGAGGACGAGGGGGCCCTGCTCACCCAGTCGCTGCCGATCCTCAACTACCTCGAGGAGCGCT
This sequence comes from uncultured Alphaproteobacteria bacterium, assembly GCA_963798075.1. Classification (GTDB taxonomy): domain Bacteria; phylum Pseudomonadota; class Alphaproteobacteria; order Geminicoccales; family Geminicoccaceae; genus DATAOG01. The sequence continues at coordinate 5,263 of CAWCRU010000035.1, forward strand.
ATCCGGAGCCGGCGCTGTTGCCCAAGGATCTGCCCGGCCGCTGCAAGTCGCGCGCGCTCGCGGTCGCGATCGCCTGCGAGATCCACCCGCTCAACAACACCCGGGTGCTGAACCATCTCGAGCACGAGCTCGGTCTGGACGAGGCCAGGCGCATGGCCTGGTATCGGCATTGGATCGCCGAGGGCTTCGGCCCGCTCGAGGCGATGCTCGCGGCCTCGGCCGGTGCGTTCTCGGTCGGCGACGCGCCGAGCCTGGCCGATGTCTGCCTCGTGCCGCAGGTCTACAACGCCCGGCGCTACGCGTGCGATCTCGCTCCCTACCCGACCATCCGCAGGATCGACGAGCGCTGCCGCCAGCTCGACGCCTTCGCGCGCGCCGCGCCGGAGCGCCAGCCCGACGCCCCGCCCGCCTGATGCGCCCGCGGCCGGCAACGCAAAGGCCTTGAAACCAGCGCCTGGCGTGCCGATAGTCGGCCCGGGATCGTCCTTTCAACCGATCGGCGCTCCGGTGCGCCCGGGACCGGATCCGGCGCTGGAGCGCGCAACTGGCGGAGCGGGTCGATGGCGAACCGGCACTACCTCTCCTATCCCCTGAGCCAGGGGCGCGCCTCGCGGCAGGCGCATGCCGATTTCCCGTCCGGGACCTTCGAGCGCGAGCTCGGCAAGGAGGGCTTCTTCGGCCCGGCGACCCACATGTACCACAAGCATCCGCCGACCGGCTGGATCGACTGGGAGGGGCCGCTCAGGCCGCGCTGCTTCGATCTCAACCGGATCGCGGACGGCACGGGTTCGCCCTGGGACGCACCGGTCGTCCTGCACAACCCCCACGTCAAGCTCGCCTTCTGGCGGGCGCCGATGAAGATGGACCATCTGGCGCGCAACGCCGACGGCGATCAGCTGATCTTCATCCACGCGGGCGCGGGCGACCTCTATTGCGACTACGGCCATCTCGAGTTCCGGGCCGGCGACTACATCGTCCTGCCGCGCAGCACCATGTGGCGGCTCGAGTGCGCGACCAAGGTCGAGGCGCTCCTGATCGAGGCGACCGGCGGCTCGCTGATGCTGCCGGACAAGGGCATGGTCGGCCGGCACGCGGTCTTCGACCCGCGATGCTGGACGTGCCCGAGATCGACGAGGCGTTCCGTGGCCAGCAGGGCGAGACCCAGACCCTGGTCCGGATCAAGCGCCGGGGTGCGATCAGCACCGTGACCTACCCCTTCAACCCGCTCGATGCGGTCGGCTGGTCGGGCGACCTCGCGGTCGCGCGGATCAACGTTGCCGATCTGCGCCCCTTGATGAGCCACCGCTATCACCTGCCGCCTTCCGCCCACACGACCTTCGTCGGCCCGCGCTTCGTCGTCTGCACCTTCTGCCCGCGCCCGCTCGAGAGCGATCCCGGCGCGCTGAAATTGCCGTTCTTCCACAACAACGACGACTTCGACGAGGTGCTGTTCTACCACTCGGGCGATTTCTCGAGCCGCGACAACATCGAGGCCGGCATGGTGACCTTCCATCCCTGCGGCTTCACCCACGGGCCGCATCCCAAGGCCCTGCGCGGCATGTTCGAGCCCAAGCGGACCGCGACCGACGAATATGCGGTCATGCTCGATGCCCGCGACGCGCTCGAGGCCACAGAGGCGGCGCGCGCGGTCGAGAACCAGGACTACGTCAACAGCTGGCGGGCGCCCGGCGAGGCGGCAGCGCCGCCGGGCCGGACATGAAGCTCGCCTCGCTCAAGGGGCCGGGGCGCGATGGCCGCCTCGTGGTCGTCTCGGATGACCTTATGCGCGCGGTCGAGGTGCCGCGGATCGCGCCGACCCTGCAGGCGGCCCTCGACGACTGGGCGGCGCTGGCCCCGGCGCTCGAGCAGGCGGCGGCACAGCTCGAGCGGGACGAGCTGAGGCCCGAGGACGTGTTCCCGTTCGAGCCGGCCGCCTGCGCCGCACCCCTGCCGCGCGCCTACCAGTTCGCCGACGGCAGCGCCTATCTGAACCACGTGGCGCTCGTCCGCCGCGCGCGCGGTGCCGAGCTGCCGACCGAGCTCCTGGACGATCCGCTTGATGTACCAGGGCGCCTCGGACGGCTTCCTCGGACCCACCGACCCGATCGAGGTCGCCGACGAGGCCTTCGGCATCGACCTCGAGGCCGAGGTCGCGGTGATCACCGACGACGTCCCGATGGGCGTCTCGCCCGCCGCCGCGCTCGGCCACGTCAAGCTGGTCATGCTCCTGAACGACGTCTCGCTGCGTCGCCTGATCCCGGGCGAGCTCGCGAAAGGCTTCGGCTTCTTCCAGGGCAAGCCGCGCAGCGCCTGTTCGCCGGTTGCGGTGACGCCCGCAGCCCTGGGCCCCGCCTGGCGCGACGGCAAGCTGCACGGCGCGCTGCGCTCGAGGGTCAACGGCCGCGAGCTCGGCCATCCCGACGCCAGGCGTCGAGATGCAGTTCGACTTCGGCCGCCTGATCGCGCATGCGGCCAGGACCCGCCCGCTCGCGGCCGGCACGATCGTGGGCTCCGGCACGGTCTCGAACGAGGACCGGAGCGTCGGCTCGTCCTGCCTCGCCGAGATCCGCACCATCGAGACGATCGAGCAGGGCAAGGCCACCACCGGTTTTCTCAGATTCGGCGACCGTGTCCGGATCGAGATGCTGGATGCTGGCGGCGGCTCGATCTTCGGTGCGATCGACCAGGTGGTGGTCCGGCACGAGGCTCTCCGTCAGAGCGTATAGGTCGCCTCGTTCGAGTAGGCCGAGCAGCCGGAGTTGTTGCAGGCCCGGACCCGGAAATAGTAGAGCGTGCCCGGCACCGCGTAGGGCACAACATACCGGGTCACGTTCGGACCCAGCGGCACCGGGGTCCAGAAGCGGTAGGGCGGTTGCGCCAGCGCCTGCGACCACTCGAGCTCGAAGCGGCTCTCGTCGTTGGCGTGGTCGATCCAGTCGAGATCGACCGGCGGCGAGCAGATGCGCGATATGCCGGTATGCGTCTGGCAGACTTCGAGGTTCGATGGCGCCGCCGGCGGCGCGCCGGGCGCGCGGGTCTCCACGTAGACGGTGTTGGATGGCTGCTCCGAACATCCATCACCGTTACACGCCCACACCTTGAAGCTGTAGGTCATGAACGGCTGGAGATTGCCGAAGGTCGTGCTCCGCTGCGCCGGGTCGTTGACCCGCGGATAGACCGGAGCGTGCAGGCGGAGCTCGAACCTGAAATAGGTGATCGGCTTGGCCGCCGTCGAGACGGCGTCCCAGCCAAGCTCGACGCTGGTCGTGGTCACGGTCCCCGGCCGCAGGTTGGTCGGCGCTGCCGGCAGCGTGTCGAGGGTGGTGGCCGCCACGGGGGCCGAATCGGTGCAGTGGTTGGCGGCATCGCAGGCGCTGACGATCATCGTGTAGAAGCGGTTCGGGTGGAGGCCGGTGAGCCTGGCGTTGGTCGCGTTGGGGCCGGCCTGCGCATGTCGGCGGCCGAGAAGCGGCGACTGGGGCGTCGCCCTGACCAGGAACTTGGCCTCGCCGGCCGAGTTGTCGGTCCACAGGACGCTGAGGCTCGTGCCCTGCACGCCGGCGACGCGCACGTCGGTCGGAGCGAGGAGACCGCCACCGCCCAGAGACTGCACGGCGGCATCGAGTTGAATGCGCGGCCTGGTCAAGCCATTGCGCGGGTCCTGGATCGGCATGCCGGTCGTGATGAGCGCGTCGAGGAGCTGGTCGACCGATTCCTGCGGGAAGAGGCTGCGCAACAGAGCCCAGGCGCCGCTGACATGCGCCGCCGCCGCCGAGGTGCCGCCGTCGCCGGTGATGAATTGCGCGGGAAACAGCGTGTGGAAGGTCAACGGTGCGCCGGGCGCCAGCAGGGTCAGGAACGAGGCCGAGTTCGAGAGCGGGCCGATCACCTCGGGCAACGGATGGCGCCGGGTGTAGCCGACGCTGATCGCGCTCGAGAGACAGGCCGGCATGACGAGCTTGTCGGGCACGTTCATATTGCCGGCCGAGGCGACCGTGACGATCCCCACCGAGCGCAGGAGATCGACGGCATTCTTCATCGCCGGATAGAGGAGGTCGCAGGGCTGGTTGCTCTGAGAGAGGCCGAGCGACAGGCTCACGTTGACCGCGGCGATCGGCAGCGAAGTGTGGAGCGCGTGCACGCGTTCAAGACCGAGCAGGAGGTCGGATCCGAACGGGGCGAAGCACGTGACCCCTGCGGCGCAGGGATTCGCGGGGGCGCCCGGCGGGATCTCCGACATCACCTGCACGGCGATGATCGCGGCGTCGGGCGCGACGCCCGCGATCGGCGTGCCGTTGAAGTTGACGAGGCTGCCCGCGGCGATGCCCGCCATCGAGGTTCCGTGGCTGCACGCAGTGCCGCAGAACCTGCCGGACCCGGCGGCCGTCGAGTTGCTGCCGCCCGGGCAGACGGAGCTGGCAAGGACCGTGCCCTGCGCATCGACCAGGTCGGTGGAATAACAGGCCTCGGACAGGATCTTGCCCGCGAGCGCCGGATGCCGGTCATCGACGCCGCTGTCGATGATCGCGACCGCCCAGCCGCCGCCGGCGGCGCCGGTCGCGGTGCGGACGCTCACCGCGCCGATCAGTCGCGTGCTGTTGGGAAGCGTCGGTTGTCCCAACGCGTCCTCCTCGATGACGAGCACATCCGGCGATGCGACCAGCGCCATGAGTGCTGCGGTATCGGCATGCAGCGCCAGATGCGGGATGAAACGGTAGCGCTTGATGGCGGCGATCTTCGAGCCCGCCAATGCCTTCAGCACGGCGTCCTGGCCGCGTCCGATCCCCTGCCGCTGCCGCTCGATGTCCGCGCCCGAGAGCTTGCCTTCCGGGCGATAAGGGACGGGCAGCCGCAGCGCCACGATGACGGGCGCCGACCCCTGTCGGGCGGCGGCCTCGACCGACGCCCCGGCGATGCGGCCGCTCGCCAGCGCCTGCGCGAGCGTGCCGACGGGACGACTGGGATCATCGCCCTTCTGGGCCCGGGCATCACCGGTGGCCGCGATGCCCAGTCCGATCACCCCGACCAGCAGCACCGGTCCGAGCGCCCCGCCAGTGAGCCATCGGTGTCGCCGCATGCCCACACTCCTTCTCCGGCCAGCTATCAGTCTTCGCATGACGATCTCGTCGTCTCATGGCCGATCGTGATGATGCTGTTGCAAGATTGACTTTATCGTCTGGGCTTGTGCGGTTCTGTGAACTGAGCCACAGCGGTCCGCCGCCGCAGTCACATTATGCGAGCGCTTTGGGGTACCTTTGTGCCGGACGGGTGGCAGGAGCCAATGGCGAAAACGCGCGGCAAGGACTAAATAAGCCGTTTGACGACTGCAGGAGACGATCCGTGAGCTTCGCATCCCAGGGCGATCTGGCCGAGAAGAAGGTCACCTTCGCCGAGCTGGCCGAGGGCGTGTTCGCCTATACCGCCGAGGGCGATCCCAATTCCGGCGTGATCGTCGGCGACGACGGCGTCATGGTGGTCGACGCCACGGCGACCCCGGTCATGGCCAAGGCGCTGATCGAGCGCATCCGCGCCGTCACCGACAAGCCCGTCAAATACGTGCTGCTGACGCATTACCACGCGGTCCGGGTGATGGGCGCTTCGGCGTTCGAGCGCCCGCGAGATCATCGCGAGCGATCTGACCCGCGGGCTGATCGAGGAGCGCGGCCAGGAGGACTTCGAGAGCGAGGTCAACCGCTTTCCCAGGCTGTTCCAGGCGGTCGAGAGCGTGCCCGGGCTGACCTGGCCGACCATGACCTTCGCGACCTCGATGACCCTCTGGCTCGGCCGGCGGCGGGTCGAGATCAGCCATCCCGGCCGCGGCCACACCAAGGGCGACACGATCGCCTGGCTGCCGGACGAGCGCGTGCTGTTCAGCGGCGATCTGGTCGAGTATGGCGCCGCCCCCTATACGGGCGATGCCTATCTCACCGACTGGCCGGCGACGCTCGAGCGCCTGGCCGCGCTTGGCGCCGAGAAGCTGGTCCCCGGTCGCGGCGAGGCGCTGACCGACGCCTCCGAGGTCGCGGCCGGGATCGAGGGCACCCGCGACTTCGTGACCACGATGTTCGATGCCGTCAGGCGCGGCGTCGCCGAGGGCAAGTCGCTGAAGGAGGTGTTCGATGCCACCCATGCGCTGCTCAAGCCGCGCTTCGGCCACTGGGTGATCTTCGAGCATTGCATGCCGTTCGACATCTCGCGCGCCTACGACGAGGCGCGCGGCCACGTCGATCCGCGGATCTGGACCAGGGAGCGCGACATCGAGATGTGGCGGGCGCTCCAGGCCTGAGCGCCGGGGCGGCTTCGATGGCTGGGCCCTTCGCCTTTCGCGCCAGTCCCGACCAACGGGCCGCGCGCCCTGTGCACCACCCCGTGATCATCGTCGGCGCCGGCCCGGTCGGCCTCGCGCTCGCGATCGATCTCGAGCTGCGCGGCATCAGGGTCGTCCTGCTCGAGGCCCGCACGGACGCCGGCACCGGCTCGCGCGCGATCTGCTACGCCAAGCGCTCGCTCGAGATCTTAGATCGCCTGGGGGTCGGCCAGCGGATGCTGGACAAGGGCGTGATCTGGAAGCTCGGCAAGGTCTTCTGGCGTGATCGCATGGTCTACCAGTTCGACCTTTTGCCCGAGGCCGGCCACCGCATGCCGGCCTTCGTCAACTGCCAGCAATACTACCTCGAGCAGTTTCTTATCGAACGTGCGCAAGAGATTGGAATCGATCTTCGTTTCGGCCATCAGGTCATCGATGTCGCGCCGGCCGCAGAAGGCGCGCGGGTCGAGATCCGGACCCCGGCCGGCGACTACGCGCTCGCCTGCGACTGGCTGCTCGCCTGCGATGGCGCCCGCAGCACGGTGCGGCACGCGCTGGGGCTCGGCTTCGAAGGAAGAGTGTTCAAGGACAAGTTCCTGATCACCGATGTCCGGATGGACGCGGACTTCCCGCCCGAGCGCTGGTTCTGGTTCGATCCGCCGTTTCATCCCGGCCAGTCGGCCCTGCTCCACAGCCAGCCGGACCAGGTCTGGCGGATCGATCTGCAGCTCGGCTGGGACGCCGATGCCGAGGCCGAGGTCAAGCCCGAGCGCGTGATCCCGCGCCTTGAGGCCATGCTCGGCCGCGACCGGCGCTTCGAATTGGAGTGGATCAGCGTCTACACCTTCCGCTGCCGGCGGCTCGAGAAATTCCGCCACGGCCGGGTGATCTTCCTGGGCGATGCCGCGCACGAGGTCTCGCCGTTCGGCGCCCGCGGCTTCAACTCCGGCATCCAGGACGCCGACAACCTCGCCTGGAAGCTGGCGGCCGTCCTGCAGGGCGAGGCGCCCTTGCACCTGCTCGAGAGCTACGATGCGGAGCGGCTGGTCGCGGCCGACGACAACATCCGCCACTCGACCCGCTCGACCGAGTTCATCACGCCCAAGAACGAGGCGAGCCGGGCCTATCGCGACGCCGTGCTGGCGCTGGCCGTGGACCATCCCTTCGCGCGCCGGATGATCAACAGCGGTCGCCTGTCGACCCCGACCCGGCTCGATTTTTCGGCTCTCAACACGCCCGACCGTCCGGGTGCCTTCGCGGCCGGCCTCGGGCCGGGGTCGCCGGCCGCGGATGCGCCGCTGCGGCGCGGCGGCGACCCCTGCTGGCTGCTCAACCAGCTGGCCCCGGGCCTGACCCTGCTTCTGTTCCTCGAACGGCCTGCGGCGCTGACCCCGATGCTCGCGGACACCCTCCACGGGCTCGCGCGCGCGCCGCTGCCGGTCGCACGCCGGGTGATCCTGACCAGCGCCGGGCGGGCACCCTCGAGCCTGCACGACGTGATCCTGCTGACCGACGCCCTGGGCCTCGCTGCCGCCCGCTACGCGGCCGAAGCGGAGACCTGCTATCTGATCCGGCCCGACCAGCACGTCACGGCGCGCTGGCGCGGCCTCGATCCGGACCGGGTGCGCGCGGCCGCGCGCCGGGCGCTCGGGGGAACCGGGGCGCCGGTCACGGCCCCGCTCACGGTCCCAGTTGGAGCAATGGCGGGGGAATGACCATGGCCGCCACCCTCGAGACCCGGCCCGCGGCCGATCCGGACGCCCTCTACCAGGTGCTGGTCGAGGCGCATCGCGATCTCACGGCCGAGCAGAGCCGGCGGCTCGACAGCAAGCTGATCCTCCTGCTGGCCAATCACATCGGCGATCCGGCGGTGATCGCCGCCGCGGTCGCGGCCGCGCGCCAGGGCGAGGTCGAGCCGCCCGCCCCCTGACCGAGACCGCCCCATGACCCGGCCGCGCAGCGGCGCGCGCGGGGGTAAGCTTGCGGCCTGCGGCCGGCGCGCCCATGCTGGCGCGATGTCGGCGCCGCATCCGGAGATCCCCGTCGCGCCCGGTCGCCGGGGCCGGCTGGCCTGCCTGGCGCTGGCCCTCCTGCTCCTCGGTCTCGATCGGCCCGCGCCCGCATGCGCCGCAGCGGTCGATCTCGAGCTGGTCCTCGGCGTCGATACCTCGATGAGCGTCGCCGGCGACGAGTTTGCCCTGCAGATGGCGGGCTACGCGCGCGCCTTCCGGCAGCCCGAGGTGCTGCAGGCGATCGCCAACGCCGGCGCCAACGGCATTGCCGTCAGCCTCGTGCAATGGGCGGACAGCGCGCAGCAGGCGGTCAGCATCGGCTGGACCTGGATCGGGGATCCGGCGAGCGCCGCCGGTTTCGCCGACCGGATCGGGGCGACCGGCCGCCGCTTCACCGGTCCCGGCACCGCGCTCGCGACCGCCCTCGGCTTCTGCCTGCGACTGTTCGACGGCAACGGCTTCGAAGGCCGCCGCGAGGTGGTCGACCTCTCGGGCGACGGCCGCGACAACCGCGGCCCTCAGATCACCCTGGTCCGGGATCGCGCGCTGGCGACCGGGATCACGGTCAACGGCCTCGCGATCGTCAGCGACGAGCCGTTCCTCGATCGCTACTACGAGCATCAGGTGATCGCGGGCCCTGATGCCTTCGTGGTCGCCGCCGCCAGCTACGGCGATTTCGCCGACGCCATCGTCAAGAAGCTGGTGCGCGAGATCGCGGGCCCGCCGCTCGCCAGGCGGCCGGCGCCGCCCGAGGGCTACTGGGCACGCGCGGTCGTCCCCGAGATCCGGCGCACGACCTCGCCGTCGACGATCCGCTGGAACGCGATGTCGATGCCCTTCTCGGTCAGGACGCGATCGTAGATCTGCAGCTCGTAGGTGCCGTCCTCGAGGACCTCGAAGGCGTAGACGTGCAGCCGCGGCCCGTCGATGCTCGCCCAACGCACGGGATCGCCGCGCATGGGCTGCGCCTCCTCGCGCTCCTGGAACAGGTTCTCGGCCTCGACGCCTACGAACATGTTGCGGCCCTCGAGGGGCTCGAACAGGGCGCTTTGGACCCGGCGCTCGACGCCGGGCAGGTCGCGCCGGCCGTCGACCAGGGTGACGTTGACCCAGTCGATCCGAAAGCCGCCGTCGCGATAGGGCTGGATCTCGATGTCCATGTCGCGCTGGTGGACCGCGCCGGTCTTGCTGTCCTCGACCGTCGCGACCCCGACGTAGCTGCCGAAGAACGGCTCGAGGCCGTCCGCCGCGCGCAGACCGGCGCCCGGCAGCAGCAGCCAGACGCTCAGCGATCAGCCCGGCCCGGAGCGCTGCCCGGAACGCTGACTTGAGGGTGAGCGCGGCGCCGACCGGCCGTGCCCGAAGCCTTGGCCGCATGGCTCAACCTCCCGCTCGCTCGAGGCGGCCCTCGAGGGTCAGGATCTGATCGTTCTCGATCCTGTGCGTGTAGCGCACCGTCATGCCGTCGTCGGCCAGCGTGCGGGCGTAGCGGTCGAGGTCTAAGCCGCCGTGGTCGTCGATCGCGAGGCTGTAGACCGTGAGCGTGCTGCCTTCGAGGCGCGCCCAAAGGAGGGTCTCGCCCTTGAGCGGATTGGCGGTCGCGGGATCGGCGAACAGGCGGCTCAGCAGCGACGGCTTGCCGGGATCGAACGCGAACACGCCCGGCCGCTCGGTCGGGGTGAAGCCGGCCTCGACCTTCTGGCGCGCGAGGCGGCCATCGGCCTGGCGCTGGAAGCCGGTCCAGGCCATGCGGAACCCGGAGCCCTCGGGGCTGAGCGTCACATCGAGATCGGCAGGCGCCAGCGCCGCCGACGGATCGCTCGCGTGCAGCTCGGTGCCGTGCCAGTCACCCTGGAAGTCGTCGATCTTCGCATCGGCCGCCGCCACCCTCGTCGAGGCGAGCGCCAGACCGATCGCGAGCAGGATGTGCCGGCACGCCATCCAGGCCTCCCCCGACTGCCGCGGCAGCGCGCGCGCCGCGACCGCATACATAGAACAAGGCCGCTTGCCGCACCACTTCAAATGGCGGTCCGGGCGCCCCCGCAAGGGCGTCCGGCCACCTCATTTGGCGGCCGGCGCCGCCGGCATCGCGGCCTTGGCCGCGTGCAGCAGACCGGCGCAGTTGGTCTCCTTGGTGTCGCCCGTCTCGATGAAGGGCAGGATCGCGCCCACCACCGGCAGCACGACCCCGAGCGCCAGCGCCGCCAGGCCCTTCTCCTCGAGCTCCTTCGAGACGACCTCGACCTTGGGATGCTTCAAGGTGCCCTCGATGCGCACCGGCGTGCTGGCGGTCAGCACGCTCGCGTCCTTGGGATGCTCCAGCACCTGCAGCGACAGCTTCTCCTGGCCGAAATCGACCTCGCCCTGGCCGGTGATCGTGCTGTCGGTGGTCTCGAGCACGAGGGCATCGGTCTTCATCAACCCGTGCTTGACGTCGAAGCGGCCGATGAAACATTGCAGCGGCACCATGGTCGCCCCGGTTTTGTCGCCCTCGGTCAGCAGCAGACCCAGCGATTCGCCGACGTCGAGGCCGATCGCCTCGATGATCAGGGCGCTGACCTGGCCGCCATCCTTGACGAAGGCGATCTCACCATTGGCCGCGGCCGCCAGCTCGTGGATCGAGTTGCCGCGCGAGTCGAGCTTGGCCCGGGCCTGGAACGTGCCGGTGCCCTCCTTGTCGATCGTGATGCCGGCGACCTTGATGTCGAAGCGGCCGAGCAGCTGGTCGATCTTGATCTGCTTGAGGCTGAGATCGAGGCTGCCGTCGAGCGCGCCCTGCTTGCTGTCGAGATCGGCTACCGCCTCGACCTCGCCGTCGGCCACGCCGACTCGCAGCGGCTCGACCCGGAGCCTGCCGTCCTCGAGCGTGAGGGCGACGCTGAGGTTCTGGAGCGGCAGCTTTCGCGCCTGGACCGTCTCGCCCACGAAGTTCACTCTGGCGTCGACGCTGCGCAGCTCCGGCAGATCGAAGGGCTTGTCCGGCAGCACGTAGGGGCTGGCCTTGGCGGTCGCCGCCTGCTCGCGCTGCGCCGCGGACGCGGTCTCGCCGGGCTGGGTGTCGGGGGGGGCGCCCACCAGCACGCCGAGGTCGTCGAAGTCGAGGCTCTTCGACTTCAGGTCGGCGACCACGGTCGGCCGCTCGCCCGCGAGCTCGAGGCTGACGTCGCCCTCGAGGTCGCTGTCGCCGACCGTCCCCCGGATCGCCACCAGGTTCCAGCGCTGGTGGTCCGGCTGGTGCGAGACCTTGGCCCGGAGGTCATAGGGCGGGGTCGCCGGCAGCGCCAGCTTCAGGACCTTGCCGAGCTGCTGCAGATCCGGGCCCGCGAGCGCGACATCGACGTCCATCCCGGTGTAGTCGAGCGGATGGTCGACGGTGCCCTTGGCGCTGGCTTTGCTGTCGCCGGCCGTAAGGCTGAGGTCGAGCGGATAGCGCGCCTGCGGATCCTTGAGGCTCGCCTCGCTGCCGGCGTGCGCCTCGAAGGCCACGGGCTCGAACGCGCGGAAGGTGCCCTTGCCGGCGGCATCGACGACCGCGGTCCGATCCCTGAGCTTGAGGTCGAGCTTCAAATGATCGAAGACGACCTCGGGCACCTGCACCTGGTCGCCCTCGAACTTGAGGTCGACATCGACCTTGGGCAGCGCCTCGAAGTTGATGCCGGAGGCCGTGATGATGCCGGGCGCCTTGGCCGCCTCCTCTTTGGCCGGCTCGTCCTGGAGCGCGGCCTTGGCGGCGTCCTTGGCCGCCTCCTGCGCGGCCGGCCCGGGCATCAGGTCCGAGGCGCGCAGCCGGTCCGAGTGCAGATCGGCGGACAGGAACGGCCGCTCCTTGGACAGATCCGCCTCGAGCCTGCCGGAGAGATCGCTCTCGCCGACCCGGGCGGACAAATCATCAAGCCGCCAGACGTCGCCGTCGCGCACCAGCTGGCCTTTGGCCTGCAGCCCCGGCAGCTTGGGCAGATCGACCCCGACCTGCCGCAGGACCTCGGTCGGGTCCGGGCTGTCGGCCGCGAACTGGACGTGGACGCCTTGCAGGCGCTTTGGATCGTCGATCCCGCCGCTTGGCCGTGATCCTGGACTTGCCGGCCTCGATGTCGGCATCGATCCGATAGCGCGGCTCTGCGAGATCGGCGCCCTCGGCCGGGCCGGCCGCGACATCGAGCGTCAGGGGCTCGCCCTTGAAAGTGCCTTTGCCCGTGAGCGCGAGGTTCGGCAGGCGGTCGTGCAGGCCGGCATCGAGCTTCACGTTCTGGAGCTCGAAGTCGGGCCCGATGAGATCCTTGATCGTGTAGTCGAGGTCGGCCTGAAGCTGCGGCAGCCGGTCGGGATTGAGCGCGGCCGGCAGGACCGCCTCGGCTTTGGCCGCGGCGCTCGCCCGCGCGGCCGGGCCGGGGACGGCGCCCATCAGTCCCACGAGCTCGCCGCTCTTGACCTGCTCGGAATGGAGCGTGGCGGTGACCACCGGCACCTCCTTGCCGAGATCGAGCGTGACCTTGCCGGCGAGGTCGCTCGCTCCGAGCTTGAGATCGACCTCGGCCGGGTAGGGCTTGGCCCGCTGGAGGAGCTCGGCCGCGGGCGGGCCGCTGAGCGCGAGGGCAAGCGGGCTGTCCTCGACCTTGCCGGCGGCCTTCAGCGCGAGGCCCGAACCGGCGCTCCCGGTGCTGCCCGATACCTCGTCCAGGCTCGCGGCGATGCTGCGGCCGCTGCCGTGGTCGAGATAGTCGACGCTCGCATCGGTGATCTGCAGCCGGCCGATCTCCGGGATCGGCGGCGGGCCTTGCGCGAGGCTCTCCTTGAATTTCCAGTTGGGCGGACCGTCCGGGCGGGTCTCGAGCTGGAGCTTGGGCTTCGTGATGCTCACCTCGGGCAGCACGATGTGCTTGTGGAGCAGTGCTCGCAGATCGACCACGACCTCGGCGTGCTCGACCGCGAGCATCGGGCCGTCGCTCGCCCAGTCCGGATTGGCGAGCCGCAGGTTTGAGACTTTGATCCTCGGGTGGAGCGACAGGTCGACCTCGAGCGGGCCCGCGATCTCGACCTCGCGCCCGAGCGCAGCCGAGGCCCGGCGCTCGAGCGGTCCCTTCAGCCAGTTCCAGTCGAACAGCAGCACCAGCGCGATCAGGCCCACCGCCACGGCCGCGAGCGACCCGAGGGCCCACCTGCGGGGCCGGGTCATCGAAGGCTCGCGAGCAACTTTGGGGCAGTGGATCACGCCAGCCTGAACGCTGGCATCTGCCGTCCTGGTTCCACCGGCGCCCCGGCATCAGCCGGAGCCGACGTCGGCCTCCGCGAGCGCCTGGGTCAGCGCCGCGAACGGCAGGAGCACGCAGTCATGCCGGCTCTTGTGGCGGTGCACCGGCGCGAACGCCTCGAGCTCCGGCCACCTGCCGGCGGCAGCCGCCGGACCCTTGCGGATCGCCGGCCACGGTCCGGCAACCGCCATGCAGCGCCGCCGGCGTCTCGCCCGGCGCCCGGGCCGCGATCACGGCGGCCGCCGCCTGACAGAGCAGGCAGCCCCGCACCTTGTGGCCGACCGCAGCGACGCGGCCGTCGGCCAGCGTCGAGGTCGATGGTGACCCGGTCGCCGCAGAGCGGATTGTCAAGGGTGACGCTCGCATCCGGCGCCGCGAGCCGCGCCGTGCCGCCCGCCTGCCGCGCGAGATCGAGGATCGCCCGGTGGTACAGCTCGTCGCTCATCGCAGCAGCGCCAGCGCCTCGTCGAGCCCCGCGAGCAAAGCGTCGACGTCGGCGTCGTCGTTGTAGGGGGCAAGGCTCGCGCGCGCGGTCGCGACCAGGCCGAACCGGTCCATCAGCGGCTGCGCGCAGTGGTGGCCGCCGCGCAAGGAGACGCCCCTCGCGCCGAGCAGATGGCAAAGGTCGTGGGCATGGGCGCCTTCCGCCTCGAACGAGACCACACCGATCCTGCCCTGCAGGCCCGTGGGCCCGAGGATGCGGATGCCCGGCAGTTGGCCGAGGCCATCCAGAATGCGCCCGGTCAGGCGCAGCTCGTGCCGGGCCTGCGCCTCCCAGTCGAGGCCGGTCAGCCATCCGGCGGCGGCCGCCATGCCGATCGCGGCGCCGATCGGCGGCGTGCCGGCCTCGAAGCGATGCGGCGGCTTCGCATAGCTGGTCTCGGCGAACGCGACCCTTGGCGATCATCTCGCCGCCGCCCAGGAACGGCGGCAGCTCGTCGAGCAGCTCGCGCCGGACCCAGAGCGCGCCCGCGCCGGTCGGGCCGAACATCTTGTGGCCGGAGAAGGCATAGGCGTCGACGCCGAGCGCCTTGAGGTCGAGCGGCCCGTGCGGCGCTCGCTGGGCGCCATCGAGCAGCACCTTGGCGCCGACCGAGCGTGCCGCCTCGACCAGGCGCGCGACCTCGGTGATCGCACCGGTCACGTTCGAGGCGTGGGTGACCGCGATCAACCGGCAGCGCTCGGTCACCACCTCGTCGAGCCGCTCGAGGTCGAGCCGGCCCTCGTCGGTCACCGGCAGGACCTTGAGCACCACGCCCCGGCGCTCGCGCAGGACCTGCCAGGGGACGATGTTGCTGTGATGCTCGAGCTCGCTCAGCACCACCTCGTCGCCGGGCCCGAGCCTGGCGCCGAACGCGTGCGCCATCAGGTTGAGGCCGAGCGTCGTGCCGCTCGTGATGATCACCTCGTCCGGATCGTCGATCCCGAGATAGGCGGCGAGGCTCGCGCGCGCCTCGTCGAAGGCGATGGTCGCGGCCTCGGCCAGCGGATAGATGCTGCGCTTGACGTTGGCCCGGTTGCGGGTCTCGAAGGTCCAGAGCGCCTCGGCCGCCGGCCGGCAGATCTGGCCGGTCGCGGCGCTGTCCAGGTAGTGGAAGCCGGACGCTCGATGCTCGAAGATCGGAAACTCGGCCCGGATCCCGGCGCCATCCAGGCTCATGAGGCGGTCTCGAGCAGGGCCGCCAGCGCTTCGGGGGTGTCGATGTCGAGCAGCGGCGCGTCGTCCTCCATCTCGATCTCGACCACCTCGTCGTCGTGCTCGCCGATCAGGTGGCGGGCGCCGACGTCGCCCGTGATCTGGCGCATCTCGGCCAGGAAGCGGGTCGCGAACAGGACCGGGTTGCCGCGCTTGCCGCGCGCGGTCGGGACCACGATCGCGCGGCCCTCGAGCGGGTTGAACGCCGCGATCAGCCGGTCGATCTGGGCGCTTTGGACGCGCGGCATGTCGCCGAGCCCGATCAGCACGCCCTCGACGTCGTCGGGCAGGGCGGCGAGCCCGGCCTTGAGCGAGGTGTGAGAGCCCCTCGGCATAGTCGGCGTTGGCGACCAGGTGAACCGGCCGCTCGCCGAGCGCTGCGCGCACCCGATCGGCCTCGTGCCCGGTGACCACGATAACCGGCGCCGCCCGCGAGGCGAGCAGCGCATCGACGACGTGGGTCACCATCGCGCGGCCGTCGACCGCGGCCAAGAGCTTGTTGCGCTCGCCCATGCGCCGGGACTGGCCGGCCGCCAGCACCAGGGCGGCGACCCGCCCGGGCTGGGCCGGCCTGGCGTCGCGCGGCTGCGGCCGGCTCGGGATCTCCATCAGCAGGCCGCCGACCCCCATGCCCATGATGTCCCGGCGGCTGACCTCGATGCCGGCCGCGATCCGCTGCAGCACCCAGTCGAAGCCGTTCAATTTCGGCGAGCGGCAGCAGCCGGGCAGGCCCAGGACCCGGCGATCGCCGACCTTGGCGAGCAGCAGGAGGTTGCCGGGATCGACCGGCATGCCGAAATGCTCGACCACGCCGCCCGCCGCCTCGATCGCGGCCGGCAGCACGTCCTTGCGATCGGTGATCGCGGACGCACCCGCGATCAGGAGCAGATCGCCATTGCTCTCCCGGATGCGCTCGGCCAGCGCTTGCGTCGCATGGGCCGAGCGCGCCTCGCTGATCAGCCGCCCGCCGGTCGCCCGCACGCGGTCGGCGGTGATCGCGACGGTCTTGTCGAGCACGCTCTCCTTGACGCTCGGCAGCCGCGTCTGGATCAGGGCGACGTCGAGATGGCGATAGGGCGCGACCTTGACCAGAGGGCGCTGCCTCGGCCGCGATCTTGATGCAGCGCTCGAGCACCGCGCGCTCGACCGCGAACGGGATGATCTTGACGGTCGCGACCATCTGCCTGGGCTGGACCGGGTCGAGGGCGGCAAGCGTCGCGATCGTGACCGCCTCGTCGATCAGGTTCAGCCGGTCGATCCGGGCCCGATCGAGGACCACGAGCCCGGCCTGCTCGGCGAACAGGTTGACCCGGCCGGTGAACGGCTTGTCGACCCGCAGATGCGCGCCTGCCGCCGCCTCGGCGAGCAGGCGCGCGGCCTCGTCCTCGTGCACGTCGTCCGGCCCGAGCCGGGCCGCGATGACCGAGCCGACGCCGGCCGCGGCGAGCGCTGCGACGTCGTCCGCGGACAGCCGCCGGCCCTTGCGGAAAGACGAGCTTGCCCGACTTGACCGAGTGGGCGAGGATCGCGCCCTCCGCCTCGGCCAGCGGCAGATCGCCGAACCTCATGCCGCCGGCTCCAGGCGCAGCACCTTTGTCATCTCGGCCATCACCGAGAGCGCCACCTCGGCCGGGCTGACGGCGCCGATCGCAAGGCCGGCAGGCCCATGGATGCGCCCGAGCGCCGGCGGCTCATGGCCGAGCGCGCCCAGGCGCTCGAGCCTTGCCGCATGGGTCCGCTTGCTGCCGAGGGCCGCGATGTAGAAGGCGTCCGAGCGCAGCGCCAGATCGAGCGCCGGGTCGTCGAGCTTGGGATCGTGGGTCAGCGTCACCACGGCCGTGCGCGCGTCGGGCCTGAGCTCTTCGAGCGCCTCGTCCGGCCAGTCGGTGCGCACGTTCACCCCCGGAAAGCGGGCATCGCTCGCGAACGCGCGCCGCGGATCGACCACGGTCACATCGTAGCCGGTCAGGCTCGCCATCGGCACGAGCGCCTGCGCGATATGGACGGCGCCCACCACGATCAGGCGCAGTGGCGGGTTGAAGACCTGGATGAAGAGCGGCCCGGCATCGGTCTCGATCGTAACGCCTTTGTCGCGACGGTGCGCGGCCCGGACCGCATCGAGCACGGCCCGCGGCAAGCGGTCGCCCACGACCACTTCGCCCGCGACCACCAGAGCCTCGTCGCCCCGCTCCAGCCAGCGCAGATGCGCCGCCGGCTGCTTGCCGCCCGCGTCTCGAGCAGACGCTGCAATAGCGCGCGTCGCACCTCGCGGCCCCGCTCAGCTCACGGTCTCGATATAGACCTCGAGCTTGCCGCCGCAGGCGAGCCCGACCTCCCAGGCCTGCTCGTTGGAGACGCCGTAGTCGAGCAGCTTGGGCGGGGCGCCCGGCCATGACCTCGAGCGCCTCCTTGACGACCGCGCCCTCGATGCAGCCGCCCGAGACCGAGCCCACCATTTCTCCGCTTTCGCTGACGCCCGAGCTGGCTGCCGACCGGCCGCGGCGAGGAGCCCCAGGTCGCGACCACGGTCGCGATCGCGGCCTTGCGCCCGGCTCCGGTCCAGGCCGCGACCTGCTCCAGGACCTGATCATGCTCGTTCATGGCTGCCTCCGAACCCCGTCCAGCGCATAATGTAGGCGGTCCCGCCACTCGCGCCAGCGCCACATGAGGGATGGAGGTCGTCGTATGCGCCGTCTGATGCTCCGGCTGGTCGTCCTGTCGTGGGCGCTCGCGAGCCCGCTCGCAGCTCCGGAAGCCAAGCCCAAGCTCGGGCCGGATGCGATCCCGCTGACCGGCGAGGCCGCCTACCTGCGGACCGCGCCGGCGCCGGACTACTGGAAGCTCAGCGCCTTCTACGTGCCGCAGTTCACGACGAGCGCCTGCTCGGTCGCGAGCGTCGCGATGGCGGTCAACTTCGCGCGCGGCCTGCCCGCCAACTCCGAGGAGCCGATCGTGACCCAGCCCGCGCTGCTCGACAAGGTGGCCGACGCCGAGTGGACCAAACGCGGCGCCGAAGGCGGCGACGGCGTCACGTTCGATGAGTTCCTGAGCGTGCTCGAAGCGAGCCTCGAGACCTACGGCGTCCACGAGTTCGGGATCGAGATCATCCGGCCCAGGGTCGCGGATGCCGCGACGCTCGCGAAGGTGCGCGCGGCGCTCGCGGCCAACGAGGCCTCCGACCTCGACCTGATCCTGATGTACTTCAACCAGGGTGTGCTGACCGGCGACTGGGACGGCCCGCACATCTCACCGATCGGCGCCTACGACCAGAGCACGCACCGGGCGCTCGTCATGGACGTCGACCGCGAATGGTACGTGCCCTACTGGTCGCCCGATACCGAAGCTGCTGGACGCGATGCTGAAGCCCGCACCTGCCGACCAGGGCCCGCTCGCCGGCGAGACCGGCGGCCTGGTCTGGATCAAGCTCGAAGCCCCCAAGCCGAACTGACGTCGCCAGCTTAGCTGGGCATGGTCGACGTCGCCGAGGAAACCCGAAGCACCCACTGAAATGGGCGATCGGCAAGTGGCCCCGGCCGGGGGTGCCACGGTCGTTCTCCGAGATGTGGACGTAGCGGATCACGCCCGCCCTCTCGGCGATCCTAGTGGTAAGACGCGTACACGCCGATGCCCAAGCTCTCGGTAACCTGTTCCAAAGCTTACGCGGTGAAGAGCGTCTTCAGATATGATTGCAGAATAGGTTGAGACCGATGAAAACTCTCCAAAATTTCGCTGACCTGTGACAACCTGATGAACTTCTCTGCTTCATCAAATGACATCAGATTTTCTTTCATTATGAGGAGATCATAGCAATGCGGCGCGTCCGTTACGTCTACCGCTATATACGGCGCTCGCTCATGAATGAAGAGGTTTCGATGTGTGTCTAATGTCGCGAACCAAGCGGAGCTTCCTCCACCATCAGCAAGCACGGTACGAATCTGATTTGCCAACCCCTGCCGCCGGTAAGTGCTTTCCGGCGTGCTCATGAAGCCGCTCGAAGAAGCGGCATATCAACTCGCAGAGCGAATTTAGTTCGAAGAAAAAGAATCGAGATCGGCGAGCAGCTCATACTTTCTGTCTGGATCCCATGGGAATGCAACTCCTGGGTGGTGTCTTGTAAATACATATTTAGGCCCACTTTCGTCGACGGCCGAGCGCAGGAAGTGCCAACCAGCCTGCACTCGCTTGACGACCCGAGGAAGTAGAGTCAGCCGGGTCGAAATGTGCACCCCGAGTTCTCTGAGATCTTCCGTCAGCTTTGTGCACCTTCCAGCATCGGCCGCTTCCTGTAGTGCGGTCCAAACAGGAAGCACCCAGGAATTTCCTCCAAGCTCGGTAAGGTGTACCCACCGTTCAACCATTTCGCAACCATCTCCGCGCTGCAACGGCCTATGAGTATCTCCACCGACAGGCGAGTAGTCCCAGATGCTCACACTTGATCTAGGTCTCTTTCCTAATAGTCGTCAGCGCATGGCGACTTCGGCCCGGCGGGACCACAGCGGGTAGACTTGTCGGTGGCAGAAAGGCAAATGGCGAGCAACCCGAGTACCATGAGCCCCACTAGCCCGATCGCGCGCATTGTGTCCGACCACCGGGTGCAAAGCTTCTCAATGATCTTGACAACTGGCCAAAGCACAAGAGAGCCGGCAGCCAGCCCGACGTTCACGAGGGCGATCGTTGTGACGGACTTCCAGGTGGTGTAGAGCACGATCGGTCCAAAGAACGAGATAACCCATTCGTAGCTGACAGGAAGGGCGACGAGCAAGGCAGCGAGTGCCAGAACGATAACGGGCATCGCAATCGTCCGGAGCCAATTCCAGCCATCTCCGAGGATATTTTTGACTGCCATGTGCCGCTTCGCAGAGCCAGCGTGCAAGGGCTGACCTCCGCCGCTGTATGCACCGTTTGGCGCAAGATGGCAAGGGGTGATCAACTAGACGTTGTTCCAACTATCTGCTTCTGATCGATGGTCCAGCTACGCCTGCGGCGTCGGTGCCCCGCGCTCCTGCGCCATGCCCCGCCAGCTGGTGAGCCCTTCCTCGCGGCGGGGGCCGATTTCGCCGAGCGCGGCGGTGAGGTCGGCGAGGCTTTCCAGGTTGTGGATCGGGCGGAAGTCGTCGACGTGGCGGATGATCGCGCGGGCGCCGGTCGCGAGCGGGGCGTAGCCCTCGAAGCGAAGGAGGGGGTTCAGCCAGATCAGGCGGCGGCAGCTCTTGTGCAGGCGCTCCATCTCGACGTCCAGGCCTTCGCCCGCGTCGCGGTCAAGGCCGTCGGTGATCAGCAGCAGGATGGCGCCCTGGCCGAGCACGCGCCGCGACCAGACCCGGTTGAACTCGTGCAGGCAATGGCCGATCCGGGTGCCGCCCGACCAGTCCTCGACGAGATCCCCGACCCGGGCGAGGGCGAGGTCGACGTCGCGGGCGCGCAACTGGCGGGTGACGTTGGTGAGCCGCGTGCCGAAGACGAAGCTCGCGACGCGGTCCTGATCGTTGGTCAGGGCGTGCATGAAGTGCAGCAGCATGCGCGAGTAGCGCTCCATCGAGCCCGAGATGTCGGACAGGATCACGAGCGGCGGATGGCGGCGCCGGCGGCGCTTCCTCGCGAGGTCGATCATGGCGCCGCCGCCGCGCAGCGACTGCCTGAGCGTCCGCCTGAGATCGACCCGCCAGCCCGACGGATCGGGCCTGAAGCGCCGGGTCGGCACGGGCTTGATCGGCAGCTCGAGCTTGCGGATCAGCGCCTTCGCCTGCTCGACCTCGGAAGCCGACATCTGCTCGAAGTCCTTGTGCTGGAGGACCTCGCGGGCGGAGAAGCTGAGGCTCGCATCGAGCTCGAGCGGCGGCTCGGCATCGTCTTCCGCCTCGTCCTGGCCCGGCCGTTTTTCCGGGGCCAGCGCCTCGGCAAGGCGCCTTGCGAGCTCCTCGCCGGCCGCGGGCTCGCCCGCCTCGAACTGCGGCAGCATCATCTGCATCATCTTCTCGAGCAGGTCGGGCTTGCGCCAGAAGATGTGGAAGGCCTGGTCGAACAGCTCCCGCTGGTCGCGGCGGTTCACGAACACCGCGTGCAGGGTCCAGTAGAAGTCGGCCCGACTGCCGATCCCGACCGCGTCCACCGCCCGGATCGCATCCAACACCTTGCCCGGTCCGACCGGCAGCCCCGCCGCCCTCAGCAGCCTTGCGAAATGCATGATGTTGGCCGCGAGCCGGCTCTCGCCCGGGTCCTTGCGCGGCGCGCTCACGGGTGCGGCCTGGTCGTCCATGCGCGACAGTCCCCTCAGTCGAGGGGCACTCCCTCGTAAACGGCCGCGAGTGCCACCTCGATCCCCGGCGGCTCGAGCCGTAAAGGATCGGCTGGTGCTATGTTGGTGAGGAAAACGCCGCCGAGGTCGTCCCGGCGTTGATGGTGCACGATCTGGCGCCGGTCCTGATGGATGACGAGATAGTGCCGCAGGCTCAAGATCTCGAGGTAGAGCGAGAGCTTGCGGCCCATGTCGTCGTTCTGGTTCGAGGGCGAGAGGATCTCGACGATGATCAAGGGGCTCGTCGACCCGCGGTGTGGAGAAGTCGAGCGGCGCGCAGGTCACGACGATGTCCGGGATCAGCGACGAGCCCTGCACCTCGACGATCGCCCCCTCACGAGCACATGACAGTCGGTCCCGATCCAGGGCGTTGCCCAGCAGACAGCCGGCATTGCCCTTGATCACCGTGCGCGCCATGGAGCCCGCGGGCCTGAGCTTGGGCACGCCGTCGAAAAACTCCCAGACCTCCGGCTGGCGCTCGTGCCAGACCCGGAACGCCTCCAGCGTCCGCGGCCAGTCGGCCTGTGGCTCGGGCATCCCCGTCTCCTGCTCGAACCCAATATAGACGCGGGCTCCGCCAGGCCAAAGGGGGCTTTGCGCGTTGCGCAGCTCCCGACCGGGCCATCGTCAGCCGTCCGGTTCCTCGCCGGGCCGCCAACACGCCTCGAGGTCATAGTCGTCGAACACCGACTCGCAGACCGCGTATGGCGGACCATTGTACCAGGAGGGATCGTCCGGCCGGTCGAGCTTGATCGCGATCACCGTCCGCGTGCCGACGTCGGTGCAGCGCCAGCGGCCGCTCCCGGTCATGAACTCGAGCCCGATCCGAAAATCCGCGTGCCGCATCCTGGTCTCTCGGCCTTGGCCATCCGATGGCGGCATCGGAACGCGCTATCGCTGTCTGTCGGCGCGGACCAGCCCGGTGCTGTCCGTCTGCGGCACCTCGGGCGTGAGCGCCGCAATTCGATCGGCCAGGTCACGAAGAGACGCCGCTCCGCCGGTCGCGGCGATGTTGCCGAGGGCCTCTTGGATCTTGGCCTCCAAAGCCCGGTGATCGCGCCCGCCCTCTGGGCGAGGGCGGGTCACGATTCCTTCCTTCGTTCGTGCCGATAATAGCCGCGCAGGACGGCATTGATCCGAGTCTGGTAGCCGCGACCCTGGCTGCGGAACCAGCGCAGCAGATCGCGGTCGAGGCGAAGCGTGACCTGCTCTTTGGGCTCGGGCAGCTCGACCGTGACGGTCTCCTGCCAGCCTTCGTACGGCAGAGGCGCCTCGGGATCGGCGTGGCGCCGGCGCATGGCTTCCTCCTGGCTCATGGCCCAGTCGGTCCGCCCTTCACCGCGCCGTCGCAACGCCTCGACCTCGTCAGCCGTAACGCTTACGATATTCCCTGATTTCCCAGTCATCGGCTCGATAGGCGGAGATGATCCGCCGCCTCTCTCCTCGTACCGTCCAGACCACCAGATAGAATAGGTCGTTCACGATCCCGACTGTACCCCAGCGGTCCTCGGCCCGTCGCGGCGAGTGGTAGGTGAAGGTGGGCCGGCCGTCGAAGATCTGGACCATGTCGAGGAAATCGACCTGATGGTCATCGATGTTGAGCAGCCGCTTCCGCTCATCCCACTCAAACCGCATAAGGCAATGTAGCTACTGGTCGTAGCTACGGCAACTGGTCCTGGTCGAACGGGCCGCACCCATCGGAATGGTCGGCCGAAGGGACGGTCTGGGCGGTCCTCACCCCGCGCTGGCGAGCTCGCGCTTCACCTGGGCCAGGATCTGGGCGGCTTCGCTGCCCTGGATCTTGGCGATGTCGTCCTGGTACTTGAGGAGCGTGCCGAGGGTGTCGTTGATCGTCTGCGGGTCGAGCTCGAGGCGGTCGAGGGTCATGAGCGCCTGGGTCCAGTCCAGCGTCTCGGCGACGCCCGGCAGCTTGAAGAGGTCCTGGGAGCGCAGGCGCTGGACGAAGCCCACGATCTGCTGCGAGAGCCGTTCGGGCGCGCCCGGGAGGCGGACCCGGATGATCTGGAGCTCGCGCTCGGCGGAGGGGTAATCGACCCAGTGGTAGAAGCAGCGGCGCTTCAGCGCGTCGTGGATTTCGCGCGTCCGGTTCGAGGTGATGATCACGATCGGCGGTTTTTCGGCCTTGATCGTGCCGATCTCGGGGATCGTGATCTGGAAGTCGGCCAGCACCTCGAGCAGATAGGCCTCGAACGGCTCGTCGGTGCGGTCGAGCTCGTCGATCAGCAGGACCGGCGGGCCGGCGCCCTCCTGCGGCCCCAGCGCCTGCAGGAGCGGCCGGGGGATCAGGAAGGCCTCGGTGAAGATGTCCTTCGCCAGCGCCTCGCGATCGCTGACGCCCGCGGCCTCGGCCATCCGGATCTCGAGCATCTGGCGGGCGTAGTTCCACTCGTAGACCGCGGAGCTGACGTCGAGGCCCTCGTAGCATTGCAGGCGGACCAGACGCCGCTGCAGCGTGTCGGCCAGGACCTTGCCGATCTCGGTCTTGCCGACGCCCGCCTCGCCTTCGAGGAACAGGGGCCGCCCCAGCTTGAGGGCGAGGTAGAGCGAGGTCGCGAGCGCCCGGTCGGCCACATAGTTGCCGCGCACCAGGAGGGCCTGGGTGGCATCGACGGAGGTGATCTCGGTCATGGCATCCTCTGCAGTCCCGGCGCGTCTTCTGCAGTCCTGGCCCTGGCGCTGGTTAGACCATATCGTGCGCGCGGCCGCCATGATCCAGGACTGGCGGCGGCGGGCCGGGTCTCAGCGCTGCCGGCGGCTGCGGCGGGCGCGCGCCGGCTCGCCGGGCCCCGGCAAGGGGGCGAGCGGGCCAAGCCGCTGCTCGATGGTCGCCCGATCGGGCACCGGGCCCGGCGGCCGGCCGGCCAGCGCTGCGGCCATCGCGCGCAGATGCAAGGGCGTCGTGCCGCAGCAGCCGCCGATGATCCGGGCGCCGGCATCGCGGGCAAGGCAGGCGTAATCGGCCATGACCTCGGGCGACCCGTCGTAGTGGATCAGGCCGTCCAGGTAGTGCGGGATGCCGCAGTTGCCCTTGGCGACGATCAGATCGTCGGCTGCGGCCGCGGCCGCGAGGCCGAGCACGCTCTCGACCAGCTGGGCGGGCCCGATCCCGCAGTTGGCGCCGAACGCGGCCGGACGGGCGGCCAGTCCGGCGCGCAGCCCCATCGCGGCCGCCGTCGTGAGGCCCATCATGGTCCGGCCGTGGGTGTCGAAGGTCATGGTCGCGACGATCGGCAGGCCGGTTTCGGCGGCGCCCGCGACCGCGGCCCCCAGCTCCTCGGCGGCCGAGAGGGTCTCGATCCAGAGCAGGTCGCAGCCGCCCTCCGCCAGCGCCTGCGCCTGCTCGGCGAACGCCGCCTCGCCGTCGGCGCGGGCGAGCGCGCCCACCGGCTGAAAGATCTCGCCCGTGGGCCCGATCGAGCCCGCGACCAGCACGGTGCGGCCGGCGCGGTCCGCCTCGGCGCGGGCGAGTGCTGCGGCCGCGCGGTTCAGAGCGCCGACCCGGCCCTCGGCGCCGTGCAGCCTGAGCCGGCAGCGGTTGGCGCCAAAGCTGTTGGTCAGGATCAAATCCGAGCCGGCCTCGACGAACCCCCGATGGACCGCGCGCACCCGGTCCGGATGCTCGAGGTTCCAAAGCTCCGGCGCGTCGCCGGTGAGCGAGGCCGGCCGCGAACAGGCTGGTGCCCATCGCGCCGTCGGCCAGCAGCACCGGTTTCAGGGCGAGGAGCGCCCGCAGGGGATCGGCCATCGCTTTGCTGCTTCGGAGGTTGGCGGCTGGCCGGGTCAGTGCACGTCCTCGGCCAAGCGGCGCCGCCGGCGCGGCCGGCTGTCGGCGGCGCTGGTGCGGCCGGCGGCCCGGCGCCGCGTGCGCAGCCTCTGGACGATCGCGAGCCGCTCGGCGCTGCCGGCCGCCGGCCAGGCGGCGATCTCGTCGAGCGTGCGCATGCAGCCGGCGCAGAGCCCGGTCGCCGGATCCAGCCGGCAGACGCCGATGCAGGGCGAGGGGATGTCGAGCACGATCGCGATCCGCCTGTGTTCCAACGCTTCGTCCGGAAGACACTGGGCGCCGGTTTCGAGACTGCTCAGATAGAGCGCCCGCCGCCTGCTCGCAAGCGACGGAAAATTCAGGCGCGGCGCCGGGACGGCCGCGCGGGCGGCCGCGGCTCAGTCGTGGCGGGCGGCCGCGAGCGCCCGGCGCAGGGCTTCGAGATCGCGCTCGACCCGATCGCGGCCGCCGGCGTCGATCGTCGCCTGCCGGCAGACGCCGGCCAGCACGCTCGCCTGGCGCGCCAGCGTCGCCCGCTGCTCGCCGGTCCTGGCAAAGCCCGCGAGCACTGCCAGGACCTCGGCCAGCCGGCTCAGGACCCAGGCCTGGCCGCGGCCGGCCTCGCGGATCGGGTCGAGTGCTGCCGCGATCACCGCCTCGAACCCGGCCGGCCGGACGATCAGCCGCAGCGCGCCATCGTCGTCCGCGACCAGCGCCGGCGGTTCCGGCAGCTGGATCATCTCGGCCAGCGCCTGGGTCAGCCGGTCGATGCAGCTGATCGCCGTCCGGGGGTCGTTGATGCCGGGCGAGAGCGCGCGAAGGGCGATCTCGACCAGCGCGTTGACGGCAAAGTCGATGTCCTGGGTCGAGGTCCGCTTGGGCCCGATCACGACCGCCCGGTCGAGCTCGCGGGCGAGCTCCTCGGACAGGCGCTCGCGGGGCCAGACCAGGAGCAAAGGCGCGCCGGCGACGACGAAACTGCCGGGGCGCGCCTCGACCTTGATCAAAAGCCCATGCTCGCTCGCCGCGCGCAGCAGCGCCCGGGCATCGATCGCCTGGACGTAGCCGCTCTCGCCGCCGCCGACCACGCCCGCGGGCTCGGCCAGGCGGTCGAGGAACGGCGTCTCGAGCGGCAGCGTCGGGCCTGCCTCGAGCTCCGGAAACCGCCGCCTGATCGCCAGCGCCAGTTCGTCGCTGATCTCGGCGATCACCGAATCCGCCTGGATCGCCTCGGCCACGTGGTGGATGAAGTAGATCAGCCAGCCGAGGCTCAAGAGCGTCAGGATCAGCGCCACCAGCACGGCCAGGTGCGGCACGACCGGCGGCGTTCCGGCCTCGGTCACGGTCTCGCTCACGGTCTGCAGGATCAAAAGCGCGTAGACGAAGGTCGCGATGAAGGTGCCGAGCACCACCTGGTTGATCGGATCGCGCATGAAGCGCGTGATCAGCCGCGGCCCGAGCTGCGAGGAGGCGAGCGTGAGCGTCACGAGCGTCATCGAGAACACGAGGCTCGCGACCGTGATCATCGAGCCCGCGATGGTCGCCAGCACCTGGCGGGCGCCTTCGGTGCCGACCGGCAAGAGCCAGTGCAGCGGCCGGGCCCAGCCCCAGGGCACGACGTTGTCGAGGGTCAGCATCGCGAAGGCGAGCAGGATCGCCCCGAAGATCATGGCGGCCGGCACGAGCCAGAGGCTCGAGGTCGCCCGGTACCAGAGATAGCGCAGACGAACCCGCATCGGCGCGGCTCACCTGCCGCCCGCAAGGGCTTGCCGCTTCGACCGCTTGAGGCTCATGACCGCCCTCTTTCCCGGTGCGGCCGCATCGCCAGGCGCTGCCGCGGCCCCCAGGGTACCCCCATACGCGCCCCCTGTGCGCGCAGGACTTTGCCCCGCGGCCGCTTTCGCTCTAGGCTGGCGGCAACCGCTGAACGCAAGGAGCGCCGGTCCGGACAGGGCACGGCCCTCCGCCGACCGAGGAGGCACGACATGACGACCAAGGCGACGATCTGGGTTCTGGCCGCAGCTGCGGCCGCGCTGCTGGCGACCGGCAGCGCCCGGGCGGCCGAGCCCGCGAGCTGCAGCAAGGTCCGCTTCTCCGATGTCGGCTGGACCGACATCACCTCGACCACGGCTGCGACCACCGAGGTCCTCAAAGGGCTGGGCTACCAGACCGACATCGAGATCCTCTCGGTGCCGGTCACCTACGCCAGCCTCAAGAACAAGGACATCGACGTCTTCCTCGGCAACTGGATGCCGACCATGGCGGCCGACATCAAGCCCTACCTCGAGAACAAGACGGTCGAGAACGTCGGCGTCAACCTCGAGGGCGCCAAATACACGCTGGCGGTCCCGACCTATCTGGCCGACCAGGGCCTCAAGAGCTACGCCGACATCAACAACTTCCGCGACCAGCTCGGCGGCAAGATCTACGGCATCGAGCCCGGCAACGACGGCAACCGGCTGATCCTCAAGATGATCGACGAGGACGCCTTCGGCCTCAAGGGCTTCGAACTGGTCGAGAGCTCGGAGCAGGGCATGCTCGCCCAGGTCGCGCGGGCGACCAAGCGCGACCAGCCGATCGTGTTCCTCGGCTGGGAGCCGCACCCGATGAACAAGAATTTCGACATGACCTATCTCTCGGGCGGCGACGACTGGTTCGGGCCGAACTACGGCGGCGCTACGGTCTACACCAACGTGCGCGCGGGCCTGCTCGAGGAATGCCCGAACCTCGGCCAGCTGCTCAAGAACCTGAAGTTCACGCTGCCGATGGAGAACGAGATCATGAGCGCCATCCAGGACGACGGCAAGGAGGCGGCCGACGCCGCGACCGCCTGGCTGAAGGCGCATCCCGACGCGCTCGAGGGCTGGCTCGCCGGCGTCACCACGGTCGACGGCCAGCCGGGCCTGCCGGCGGTCAAGGCGGCCCTCGGCATTTCCTGACCTTTCCGAGCGGGGGCGCGAATCGCAGCGTTCGCATCCCCGCAACATGCTTTCGCGAGGTCAAATCTCTCGGCGAACTCGTAGCGCTTCACGTCGATCTCGCCGGCGCGCTGGCGCATGGATGGCTGTCGTGCCAGGCCTGCATGCGCAGAGCGTGTCCATCGAGACGCCGAACGCCTTCTCGATCCGGCAGCGCCATCTCGGGCGAGAGCGCCGCCTTCGCATTGACGAGATCGGGAAGCGTGGCTCGCCGGACGCCCAGGAATTCGGCCGCGCGCGCAATCGAGAGGCCGAGCTCGGCCAGGATTTCCTCCCGGATGAACTCGCCCGGGCGGCTAAGTGTCATGCCGACCCTGCTGATCGCCTCGCTCATCAGTGAGAGTCCTCGAGGTTCAGATCGCGGACGTCGTCGTGGACCGGCGCTCAGGAGCGCCACCATTGCCGCCAGCTGGTCGGCCGGCCGTGCAGCATCCGCCAGCGCTCGGGCTTGCGATACCAGAGCCGCTCGGCGCTGCGCCGGCCGAGCGAGCCAATGATCGCGATCGCGCCGACCACGATCAGCGTGAGCCCGAAGCCCGAAGCCCGCTCCCGCACCGGCGCTGACAGCGCCACTGCCGGGCCAAAGTACCAAAAAAACGCGCCGAACAGGACCATGGCGAGGCCGAGCAACGCCCCGACCAGCCGCTGCCCGAAGCCGCGCATGCTTTTTGCTGCCAGCGCCGGGCCGGCGGGCTCAGCGCACGAACTCGACCTCGTGCTCGGCCGAGATCCGGATCGCCTCCTCGATGTCGGCAAGCTCGTGCAGCCGGTCGAACAGCTCCTTCAGCCGCCCGGCCGGGCTCACCCAGAACAGCGCCCGGGCTGGCGCTCGCGGTATTGTTGTAATAGGCATGCGGAACACCCCTCGGCATCCGCACCAGATCGCCCGCCTTCGCCTGCACCTTCACCTCGCCGAGCTGCAGGTCGAACGTTCCCTCGAGCATATAGATGAACTCGTCCTGCTTCGGATGGACGTGCAGCGGCACGAACGTCCCGGGCGGATCCAGCGTCTCGAAGCAGAAGCAGCTTTCCGAGGCCGCCTTCAGATAATAGCTATGCCCGAGCACGCTCCAGACGACCGCATCCTGCCCCCCGCCCGCCCGCGTGATCCCAGCCGCCAGCCCCGTTTCGACCATCGTTTCTCCCGATCGGGGACCGTCCCCGTTGCGGCTCCTTGTTAGCCCGCCCCCTCGGCGCCCGCAATCCAGCCCCTCAGGCGGCCTTGCCGCCTTGTGTCGGGCGGATCAGCACCTCGGCCGAGATGCCGAGCTCCGCATGCAGGCGCCGGATCATCCCGATCGAGAGCCCGCGCTTGCGGTTCGGGACCTCGGAGACCCGCGTCCTCGTGCCGAGGATCCTCTCCAGATCCTTGCGCGTCAGCCCCTGCTGCTCCATGCGAAACCTGATCGCCGCGATCGGATCGGGCGGGTCGATCGGATCGTGCTGGGCCTCGTACGCGTCGATCAGCGTCGCGAGCACATCGAGCCGGTCACCCTGCGCCGTCCCCGCCGTGGCTCCCCACAACCGCTCGACCTCGGCCAGCGCCGCGGCGTAGTCCTCTTCGGTCCGGATGGGCCTGATGTCCTTCAGCGCGACGGACCGCCATCATTGCCGTACTCGGCACGGTTCGTCGCAGCTATGTTCCAGACTGATCCGTTCATGGCGCGACGCCGCGACAGCCGAAAGCGTGCCTTGAGTTGAAGGCGGGCGCTCGGCCGAACGATTTTCGCGGTCCGATATTTGCCGCTAGCCGTCGAACTGGTCCATCGCGCCCTCGAACGTCATCGAACCAGGACGCTCCAGGCGGCTCAAGGCCCATTGGTCCGAAGGAGCATCGGGCTGCAACGAAAGCTCAGACGCCGCGCGATGACCGCTAGGCAGGCCAATGCGCCCATGACGGTGAACAACGCGCTGTGCCCTCGCCGGTCGCTATCGAGTTTGCGCAGGGGCGATGCTTACGCGGTGGCAGATCCTACAAGTCGGGACCATGACAGAAGGGATACGCCGTGCCTGCCGTTGCACACCCCGGACGTCTCTTGAAGCGCGAACTCGAAACCCGCGTCCTGAGCGCCAATCGGCTCGCCCTCGACCTCGGCGTGCCCTCCGGCCGGATCACCGATATCCTGAACGGGCGCCGCGGGATCACGGCGGACACGGCGATCGGCCTAGGCCGCTATTTCGGCAACCGGCCGCAGTTCTGGCTCGACCTCAAGAGCCAGTACGAGATCGCCCTTGTCGAGCGCGACCGCGGCGCCGAGATCTCCCAACGCGTCCGCCCCGCCGACGTGGCTTGAGCGATCAGCCTTACTCGTTGCTGGTCGAAAAGGTTCGCTGACACCTTTTCGCGCTGACACCTTTTCGCGCGGAAATGGTGGCCGTGACCTCTATGGCGCGCTGGCCAGGCGCTCGTGGGCGTGATAAGTCTGCCCGGTGGTATCGCTTCTGCATCTCAGAGAGGCTCGGAGAACTCGACATGGCCGGCCCGCGAAAGGTAGCCAGTACGCGCGAACCCGGGCGCGCTTTCGACATCCTCGAGCCCGAGGCCGGGGTCCCTGACGTTTACGTTGACGGATTCGCGGGTATGACTTTCTCGTCCTCGGTGGCAAAGGTTGGCCTCTACTTATCTGCTACCCCCGTGCAAGAGAACGATGTTACAGTCGAACAACGACTCGTAAACGTTCGACTCACAATGCCCACTGTCGCCTTCGTGGAGATGTGCGTTTCGGCTCTGATGTCTATAAAATCCAATAGCACTCTAATTGAACAAGCTCTCAATGAACAAACTCAAAAAATCATGTCCTCTCTAGAGGTAGTTCGATCCAGCAGAGGTGAGGAGAAGACCGAATGATGCAACCAGAGTTGATATCCGAAGAACGTCCAATTCGCAGCGGCGCGACAGCGACGCCATCATACATAGCTCGAGCCGCATCGCTCTCTCCGGATCGCGGTCAGTCACTGGATTTTCCTCCCGAGACATCGTCGAGTTTGTCACATATATTTTTGTACAAAGATAATATCGGGCAGATTGTAACGCGTCCTTCTTGGTCGCGCGACGCCCTATCCGAACTCGGAAATGTGGACAACGAGGCGGCCGACGAAGGCATTGCTCAGCCTACCCAAGTGGCGAAGGAAAATGCGCAACGCATTATCTCGTCGCTTGCATACATGAGATTACCTGAACCGTCAATTTATCCGACCGAAAAGCAGGAGGTTGCAATCTTTTTCAAACGGCGGAGCTCTGGCATCCTTATCCACTGTGGTTCAAAGGGCGAGGGAGCGTGCTTTGCGACCATTGCGGGCAAAAGTCGTCGCGCGCGGTACGATGATGTTCGAGATCTTCCGGATGCGTTTGTGAAGGAGCAGCTGCGTCAGCTCCTTGTTTCGTCGTAGCGAGCAATCGCACACAGCTGATGAAGGGAAACGGAGAGCTTCCTCCACTGATCCCGGCAGAAAGACTGGGAAGAAGGGTATTCGATGCCAACAAGGCTGATCGCGCTAGCAAACGAGGTCACATAGTACCGCGCATATTTCGGGAGAGAGATGGCGTGCCTAGTCTCTCCGTTGATCGCCTCGATCATGCCCCTATCGGGGAGATGCTGAAACTCGGCGATGAAGACGCCAGATCAAGAGGTAGAAGCGAGCTGAGAGGCTGGGCAACCCTGACAGTCGATAATGCTGCTCAAAATGGTCGTACAGTGGAAGCAACACCACGGCTGGAGAATCGTTACCACGCATCAATACATCTCAACCTGGACGACCGCGATGATGTTACCGATCTTCAGGATCAGCATGCGTTGGAGCTTGCGGTAAAAGCGATCTGGCTGCCTCGCCCAAAATAATCGTCTTCTAGTGCAAAGAACCGTCAGGAAAAGTCAGGAAAAGGTGTCAGGAAAAGGTGTTCAGGAAAAGGTGTCATCAGGAAAAGGTGTCAGGAACCTTTTCGGGTGTCACAGATCAGGAAAAGGTGTCAGGAACCTTTTCGGGTGTCACAGGAAAAGACATTCGGGTGAAGAAAAGGTGTCAGGAACCTTTTCGTGGTTGGGAGAAGAAAAGGTGTCAGGAACCTTTTCGCGGAAGCGTGAGAGTCCGGCCCGGGGGTCAGTCGATCGCCGGGACAGGGTCGGGGCGGTAGCGGCGGACGTCGATTTCTGCGCTCCGGCCGCGGATCTGGGCGGCGTCGTAGCCGGCCTGCAGGCGCGGCAGCAGGTCCATGCTCACCCCGAAGGCCTTCTCCAGGCGGAGCGCCATCTCGGCCGTGAGTGCGCTCTTGCCGTCGGCGAGGTCGGAAAGGTCGCCCGGCGCACGCCCAGGATCTCGGCCGCCTTGGTGATCGACAGGCCAAACGGGCGCAAGACCTCCTCCCGGATCACCTCACCCGGCTGCGGCGGATTCTTCATCGGCATCGCTCGAACTCGTTCCCGGTACCAAGCCTGCCTTACGTCACGCTGTCCGGGAGGACCGCCTCGCGTTCGCGGATGAAGGCCTGGAGGGCTTCGTCGGTCGCGGGGTCGAGGGCGGGGGGCTCGTAGTTCGCGAGCAGGTGGCGGGCGGCTCTCGAGGCCGCGGGTGTTGGCGTCCTTGGAGCCGTCGAGCTCCCATTGCTCGAAGCTGTTGTTGTCGAGCAGCTCGGGCATGAAGAACGCGGTCTGGAAATGCTCGCGCGTGTGCGCCGTCCCGAGGTAGTGGCCGCCCGGGCCGATCTCGCGGACCGCCGAGAGCGCCGCCTCGAAGTCGCCGAACTGGGGGCCCTGGCCCAGCTGGTAGAACATCTCGATCTGCTCGCAGTCGAGCACGAACTTGGCGAACGACGCCCCGAGCCCCGCCTCGTTCCAGCCCGCGCAGTGCATGATGAAGTTGGCGCCGCTCAGAGAAGACCGCCCACATGGTCTGGATCGATTCGTAGGCCGCCTGGGCGTCGACCCGCTTGGAGCCGGCGATCATGCCCGAGGAGCGCAGCGGCAGGCGGTATTTGCGCGCGAGCTGGCCGATCATCAGGTTCATGAACGCGATCTCGGGCGTGCCCGCCATCGGCGCCCCCGAACGCATCGAGACCGCGGCCAAAAAATGGCCGTAGACCATCGGGCACCCCGGGCGGCAGAGCTGCGCGAACGCGATCCCGGCCAGCGCCTCGGCGTTCAATTGCGCGACCGAGCCCACCGCCGAGGCGGGCGTGTTGGCGCCCGCCAGCACGAAGGGCGAAATGATCACCGACTGGCCCGCGCGGGCGTAGACCTTGAGCGCGCCCAGCATGGTCTCGTCCCAGACCAAGGGCGAGTTGCAGTTGACCAGCGCCATGATCACCGTGTGCTGGTCGACATAGGCGTCGCCGAACAGGATGCGCGCCATCCGGACCGCGTCCTCGGCGCGCTCGGGCGCGGTCACCGGCCCCATGAACGGCTTGTCGGAGTGCTTGATCGCGCTGTAAGTGATGTGCAGATGGCGCTTGGGGATCGCGATGTCGACCGGCTCGCAGATCACCGCCCCGGTATTGTGCATGGCCGGCGCCATGTAGGCGAGCTTGTGGAACTGGTTGAGGTCGGCAAGCGTGCCGTAGCGCCGCTGGTTGTCGAAGTCGTAGACGAAGGGCGAGCCGTAAGTCGGTGCGAACGCAACCTTGTTGCCGCCGATCTCGGTCGAGCGTTCGGGGTTGCGCGCGTGCACCGTGAAGTGGCTCGGGTTCTTGGCGACCAGGCCCATCAGCAGCTCGCGCGGGATCCGCACCCGGAAGCGCTCGACCTCGGCGCCGGCGTCCCGCCACATCCCGGCCGCCTCGGCGTCGCGAAAGTCGATCCCGATCTGCTCGAGGATCTGCAGCGAGGCCTCGTGGATCCTCTCGAGGCCCTCCTCGTCCAGGACCTCGTAGACCGGGATCCTCCGCTCCAGCACCGGAAGCGCCCGGATGGTGATCGCGGTCCGCGCCTGACGCCTTGCCTCGCGCCCGCCGCGGCGGCCCTCGTGCGCTGTTGCGGCCATGACTGTTCCCCACTGCTCGGGCTTCCCTGGGGCGAGCATAGCCGAGTTCGTCGCCGGCGCACCATGGCATGGCCGCCGTGAAGCCGCGGATTTTCGACAAGGGCCTCGCCGCCGCGCTGCTTGCGGCGATGCTGGCGGCGCTCCCGGCGGCGGCCGGCGAGCCCGGCCAGCACCTCGACGTCGCGAGCTACAACGTCCAGTTCGTGATGCCGGAGGTGCCGCTGCTCCGCCATCTGCTGCGCGACCTTCCGGGCCAGAAGCCGAACGTCGAGGTCCGCGCGCGGGCGATCGGGGCAGCCCTCGCCTGCGCCGATGTCGTGGCCCTCCAGGAGACCATCAACGATCGCCGCCGGGCGGAGCTGCTCGATCAGCTGGAGGCGGCCGGCAGCGCCTGCGGCAAGCCCTCGCGGCTGCCCTCGGGACGGCTGTTCGAGACCATAGCCGGCCCGGGCCTGCCGGCCGGCAGGGCGTGGCTGCCGCTGCTGGACGACGAGCTGGCCCTCGCCTCGCGTCTGCCGGTCGTCGCCGCCCACATGCAGGCGTTCGCGGCCGCGGCCGGGGCCGATGCGCTCGCCGCCAAAGGCGTCCTGCACGCGCGCCTCGCGCTCGGCCCGGACCCCGCCGACCGGCTGGACGTGTTCACGACCCATCTGCAGGCGGACGCGGACCACGCCCTGGTGCGCAGGCATCAGATCGAGGAGCTCGCGGCCTTCGTCCACGGCCGGTCGGGCGCATCGGCGCCCGTGCTGGTGATGGGGGATTTCAATCTCTGGGGCGGCGATCCCGATCGGGCCGACGCGGGATCGGAGTATAATTTTCTGCTCCAGGCCCTGAACGCGGCCGTGGCGCCCCGGCGCTTTGCCGACCTCTGGCTCGCGACCCACGCGCGCGATCCGGAAACCGCAAGCGGCACCAAGCCGCGCCTGCTCGAGGACGGGTCCCTCCGGCCGCGCGAGAAGCGGATCGATTTTCTCCTGCTCGCCGGCGCCGATCGGGCGCGCCCGCTCGCGATGCGCCGCGACTTTTTGCCGAGCGCGCTGCGGGTCGACGGCCAGCCGCTGGGCGATCTCTCGAACCACGCGGCGCTGATCGCGACCATCGGTTGGCAAAGGCCGCCCGCTGCCTTGACGGCCGCCGCCGACCCGCGTCAGTCGCAGCCGAAGTGAGGGTGGATGCAGCTCCGGGACCGCCTCGCCAGGCAATCGGCGCGGGCCGGCATCACCGCGCGCGCAGCCGAGCGACCCCCTGCCCGTCGATCACGAAAGCGTCACCGTGAACGCGAAAGGCGACCCCTTGCCGCCGGCGATCAGCGTGTTCTCACCCTTGTGGAGCGCCGCGCTGCCGGCCGGGAAATGGCGCCCGAGGGGGCGGTCGTTGACGATCGTGCCGAGCCAGCTGTTGAGGTCGCGCACCAGCACCTCGCCGTCGCGCACGATCAGGCTGAAGTGCGCGCGCGACAGGCGATGCGGCGCCGGTTCGCGAATCTCGAGATCGGGCTTGATGGCGGCGGGCGTCTCGTGCCCGCTCGGCTCGCGGCCGACCGTGAACGGCAGCTGGGTGATCGCAAGCGGCTCCGCCCCGATCAACGAGCGGGCCGCTGCGGTCGCGGCCGTCAGCGTGACCCAGGGCGACGCCTCGAGGGCGGCCGGCACCGGGACCAGCTCGCCGCGCGTCCCCTCTTCGCTACCCTTGGCGGCGTAGAGACCGGCAAGGACAGCATCCGCATCGCGCAGGCGGGCGCTCATCAGCACGAGCAGCTTGCGGGCGAGCTGCGGGTCGCCGCTCACCCGGTCGAGGAACGCCTGGCGCTCGATCAGTTCGGCCTCGACCGGCGAAGCCGCGCGCACCGTAGCGCTCCGCGGCTGGCCCTCGAGCACGCCCATCTCGCCGACGACCTCGCCGGCGTGAACCTGGCCGAGCACGATGGCATCATCGCCCGCATCGCGCAGCACGTCGGCGCTGCCCGCCAGGATGAGCACCGCGAAGTCGCTCGGATCGCCCTGCGCAAACAGGTTCTGGCCAGTATCGAAATGCTGCAGCATCGCCCATTCTGTCCCAAGGTTTTGAGTTCGCCCGCGCGCCGAAGCGGTAGCACAAAGTCTTCGCGCAGACGAGCCGCGAAAGCGGTCGATGGCGGCTCCGGCGCCCGGGTCGTCGCTAGACCATCGGCAGCAGGCGCCGGCGGCGGACGCCGGCGAGCGCCTGGTAGCCGATCGCGGCCATGATGATCAGGCCGCCCGCAAGCGTGAAGGCGCTCGGGACCTCGCCGACCCCGAGCCAGACCCAGAGCGGCGCCAGGACCAGCTCGGTCATCGCGAGCAGCGACAGCTCGACCGCGGGCACGTGGCGCGCCCCGAGCGTGAAGAGGGTGAGCCCGAGGCCGACCTGGACGCCGCCCATCAGGACGCAGAGAAGGAGGTCCTGCCGGCCGAGGCCGAAGCCGCCGAAAGCGCCGCCGGCGGCCGAGGTGGCAGCGACCACCGGGGCGGCGATTGCGGCCGCGGTCAGGCCGGCGATCACGACGCATGGCATCATGTCGTTGGCGCGGCCGCGGCGCAGCAGCACGTTGTAGCCCGCGAACGACAGGCTGGCCCCCAGCGCCAGAAGGTTGCCCGTGACCGTGCCGAGGACCAGGCTGCCGGCGACCATCACGCCGATGCCAAAGAGCGCTATCGCCATGGCGAGCCAGGTCGCCGGCCGGACCTTTTCGCCGAGGAAGGCGCGCCCGAGGACCGCGGCGAAGAACGGGGCGGTGCCGAGCATGAAGACGGCGCTCGCGACGCTCGTGTGATAGAGCGCCAGCACGTAGCCGATGAAGCCGCCCGAGAGACAGATCCCCGCAAGCGCGCCGTTCCAGCCGGCGCCCGCGAAGGCAGCCGGCACGCGGCCGCGATGGCGGAGCGCCACGATCAGCAACAGGCTCAGCGCCAGCGACAGCGAACGGTAGAAGATGATCTGCCAGGGGTCGGCCGCGTCGATCCAGCGCACCAGGATGCCGCCCGTGCTCCAGGCGACGCCGGCCAGCGCCACCAGGAGAACGCCCTGGCGATAGCCGGGGTCGGCGCGGGCGACGCTGGTTGCCGGCGCCGCGGCATCTGCGAGCTGGCTCACGACGCGCGGGCGGCGAGAAGGACGCCCGGGTTCATGATCCCGGCCGGGTCGAGCGCCTGCCTGGCCGCGCCCAGGGCGGCTTTGAACAGCGCCGGCCGCTGGCGCTCGTACCAGGGCATGTGGTCGCGGCCGACCGCATGGTGGTGGGTGATCGTGCCGCCGCCCGCGATCAGGGCATCCGACGCCCGCTCCTTGATGTGCCGCCAGGGCTCGATCAGCGCCTCCGGGCGGCCGAGCGCATGGAAGGTGAAGTAGGGTGCCGGGCCATCCGGATAGACGTGGGTGAAGCGGCAGGTGACGAGCCCGTCCCGGCCGGTCGCCTCGCGGATCGCCCGCTCGGTCGCGCTCATGACCTCGCCATGGAACGCCTCGAAGCGGTCCCAGGTGATCGCGGTCTCGAAGGTGTCGCCGATGATCCCGGCCGGCACCTGGAGCTCGCGGGCATAGGGCATCCGGATGAAGGCGGTCCGCCAGGCCTGCGCCGCGCCGTCGCCCTGCAGGAGGCGGCCGCCGTGGTCCCGCACCAGTTCCAGAGCGCGTGCCTGCCAGGCATCGACCGGGTGATCGGCGGATTCGAACGCCAGCACGAGCAGGGCAAAGCTGCCGTCGTTGACGCCGTTGACGAGGCACTCGTTGGCGTCGACCAGGCGCAGGTTGGACGGGTAGAGGCCGGCCTGGGCGACCGCGCGCACCGCCCGGGCAGCGGCCAGGAAATCGTCGAACGCGAGCGCGGCGCCGGCCCGGAAGGTCGGGCGGTCCTGGAGGCGAAGCCAGGCCTCGGTGATCACGCCCAGCGCCCCCTCGGAGCCGATCAGCAGCCGGTCGGGGCTGGGGCCGGCGCCGGAGCCGGGCAGGCGGCGGCTTTCCAGGACGCCGGCCGGGGTCACCGTGCGCAAGCTTTCGACGAAGTCGTCGATGTGGGTGTAGAGCGTCGCGAAATGGCCGCCCGAGCGGGTCGCGATCCAGCCGCCGACCGTGGAAAACTCGAAGCTCTGCGGGAAGTGGCGAAGGGTCAGCGCCTGCGGCTTGAGCGCCGTCTCGAGCGCGGGCCCGAGCATGCCGCCCTGGACGCGCGCCGCCCGGCTCGTGCGGTCGACCTCGAGCACCAGGTCCAGCCCCTTGAGGTCGAGGCTGACCGTGCCGGCGAAATGCTCGCCCACGTCGGGCTCGACGCCGCCCACGACGCTCGAGCCGCCGCCGAACGGAATGACCGCGGCCCGGGCCCCGCTCGCCCACTCGAGCAACGCAACGACATCCTCCTCGGAACCTGGCCTGGCAACCACATCAGGCGCGTTCCTGAAGTCACGTGCGAAGATCCGCACCGCCTCCGGAAACGACTTGCCATAGGTGTGCAGCAAACGTTCATAAGCCTCCGCGGTGCAGATGCTTTCGAGCCTGGCCGGCGGCCGCAGGCGCGGGGTCCGCAGCTCGATCTCATCGACCTTGGGAGGCGGCCGGCGAGCGCCGTCCAAAAGCCCGATCCGCTGCCGATAGAACTCGAATAGCCGCCGCTGCTCGGCCGGCTCGAGACCGCTGCCCTCGTACCCCCAACCCCAGAACTTCCATCGCTTTTCGGACATCGGCCAAGCCTCCCGCCCGGTACGCCAAGCTTAGCCGTCAAGCCTGTCCCGGGATAGCCGGGATCAGGCGTTGCGAACCGTGCCCGTGTCCGATTCGCGACGGGCTCGACGTCTAAGCGCCGAGCAGCGGGAGCCCGAGCCTCGCCGCGGCATTGCGCAGCCTGGCATCCTTGCTCGCAAGCGGAACGCCAAGCCGCAGTGCCAGCTCGAGATAGGCGGCGTCGTATAGAGTCAGCCGTTCGCTCCGTGCCAGGTTCAGGAGATCCTGAAAGGCGCGGCGGTGCCCCTCCTCATCGATCTCCACGGCGAGTTGTTGCAGCAATTTGACCGATCGGCTCAGGCCAGCGACGCTCAGTCGAGCCCGCCGCTCTGCCATGACCAGAGCGTTTGCGACCTCGAGCGGCCACAGCGCGGGCGCTACAGCCTCTTCGTCCGCCAGCCGATCGAGCAGCGCATCCGTGGCCGGCGAGGCCTCGTCAGCGAAACACCACGCGAGTGCCACCGAGGCATCGAGGACGAATGCCGTCACCGGCGTCCTTCATCGATGAGCTCCCGAACCGATACGCCGCCGAGGGTCTGGCCCGAGCGCAGCTCTTTCAACTGTGCAATGGCGCGCCGCCGCTCGTCCCGGCTGCAACCACCGACCGGGACCAGGCGCGCCACCGGCCGGCCGTGCCGGGTGATCGTTACGGTCTCGCCGCGCTCCACCTGATCGAGCAGCTGAGCGAGGTGCGTCTTAGCCTCGAAGGCGCCAACTTCAGCCATCGGACGATCCAACTAGCCTGGCACTAGTTTATATAGTCCCAAATTCGAGAGCAAGCGGTTCTCGTACAGCCGCCAAAGGAAAGGGGAGCCGGCGGCTCCCCTCGATCCCATGCTGCGTAGTGGCTCGGCCTCAGTGCGCCGCCTCGACCGCGCGTTTGGCCATGACCTTGACCAGGTGGGCGCGGTATTGGGCGCTGGCGTGGATGTCGCTGTTGAGGTCGCCGGCGCTGACGTTCAGGCCATCGAGCGCGCTCGGGGAGAAGTTGGCGGCGAGCGCCTGCTCGGCGTCCTTGAGCCGGAACACGCAAGGTCCGGCACCCGTCACCGCGACCCGGGTCTCGCCGCCGGTCTGCGCCACCATCACGCCCACGATCGCATAGCGGCTGGCCGGGTTCGGGAACTTCATGTAGCCGGCCTTGGCGGGCTTGGGGAAGCTCACCTGGGTGATCACCTCGTCCTCGGCGAGCGCGGTCTCGAACATGCCGAGGAAGAAGTCGTCGGCCTTGATCTCGCGCTTGTTGGTCTTGACCGTGGCATTCAGGCCGAGCACCGCGGCCGGATAGTCGGAGGCCGGATCGTTGTTGGCGATCGAGCCGCCGATCGTGCCGCGGTTGCGGACCTGGGAATCGCCAATGTGCGAGGCGAGCTGCGCCAGCGCCGGGATCGCGCGGCGCGCGGTCTCGGATTCGACCACCTCGGAGTAGGTCGTGAGCGCGCCGATGACCAGGCGATCACCCTCCTCGCGGATCCCCTTGAGCTCGGCGACGGCACCAAGGTCGATGATGTCGGAGGGCGAGGCAAGGCGCTGCTTGAGCGTCGGGATCAAGGTGTGGCCGCCCGCCAGCAGCTTGCCGTCGGAGGCGCCCTGGAGCAGCGAGACGGCTTCGGCCACGGTCTTCGGACGATGGTACTCGAACGCGTACATGGTCTCTTGCCTCCTGTTCTTCTATTCCGCCGCCTGCGGCATCTGCTTGTCCTGGAGCGCGCGCCAGACCTTCTCGGGCGTCGCCGGCATCGAGATGCGGACCCCGATCGCGTCGGTCACCGCGTTCATCACCGCGGGCGGCGCCCCGATCGCGCCCGCCTCGCCGCAGCCCTTGACGCCCAGCGTGTTGTGGGTGCACGGCGTCTCGGTCAGCGCCACCTGGAAGCTCGGCACGCCGTCCGCCTTGGGCATGCAGTAGTCCATGAAGGATGCCGAGATCAGCTGGCCGCCCTCGTCGTAGACGCAGTTCTCGGTCAGCGCCTGGCCGATCCCCTGGACCAGGCCGCCGTGGACCTGGCCCTCGACGATCATCGGGTTGATCACCTTGCCGAAATCATCGACCGCAACGAAGCGGTCGATCACGACCACGCCGGTCTCCGGGTCGACTTCGACCTCGCAGATGTAGCAGCCGGCCGGATAGGTGAAGTTGGCGGGGTCGTAGAACGCCGTCTCCTCCATGCCCGGCTCGAGCCCTTGCGGATAGTTGTGCGGCACATAGGCCGCGAACACGACCTCGCCGATGCTCTTCGCCCGGTCGGTGCCCTTGACCGTGAAGCTGCCATCCTTGAAGTCGATGTCGGCCTCGCTGGCCTCGAGCAGATGCGCGGCGATCTTTTTCCCCTTGGCGATGATCTTCTCGGCGGCGTTGACGATCGCCTGGCCGCCGACCGCGATCGAGCGCGAGCCGTAGGTGCCCATGCCGACCGGCGTCTTGTCGGTGTCGCCGTGGATCACCTCGACGTTAGCGATCGGCACGCCCAGCTTCTCCGCGATCAGCTGGGCGAAGGTCGTCTCGTGGCCCTGGCCGTGGCTGTGGGTCCCGGTGAACACCTGGACGACGCCGGTCGTGGCAAAGCGAACCTTGGCGCTCTCCCACAAGCCGACGCCGCACCCCAGCGAGCCGACCACGGCCGAAGGGGCGATGCCGCAGGCCTCGATGTAGCAGGAGAAACCGACGCCCCGCAGCTTGCCCTTGGCCTCGGAGGCCGCCCGCCGGCCCGCGAAGCCCGCGTAGTCGGCGAGCTGCAGCGCCTTGTCGAGCGATGCCTGGTAGTCGCCCGTGTCGTACTGCAGGGCAACCGGCGTCTGATACGGAAAGGCGTCCTTGGGCACGAAGTTCCGGCGCCGGAGCTCGGCCGGATCGCGCCCGGTCTCGCGCGCCGCGGTCTCGACGATCGTCTCGAGCAGAAACGTGGCCTCCGGGCGGCCCGCGCCGCGATACGCATCCACCGGCGTGGTATTCGTAAAGATCGCGATCACCGCGCAATAGATCGCCGGGGTGTCGTATTCGCCCGCGAGCAGCGTCCCATACAGATACGTGGGCTCGCAGGCGCGAAGGTCGAGAGATAGGCG
>CAWCRU010000036.1:0-269210 GCA_963798075.1 uncultured Alphaproteobacteria bacterium
CGGCGGTGGCGCCGCAGGTCAAGAGCCTGCCGTGCCGCGTCAGCGCGCGGAAGCACTGTGCCCAGGTCTCGCCGCCGGTGTAGTTGACGATCAGATCGACGCCGCCGCCGCCCCAGATGCGCGGCTTGCCGTAGAGCCTGATCACCTCCTGCACGTAGTCCTGCGTCTCGGTATTGACCACATGGTCGGCGCCGAGCGCCTTCAGCATCGCGGCTTTGCGCTCGGAACTCGTGCAGGCGACGACCTTTGCGCCGGCCGCCTTGGCGAGCTGCACGCAGCAGGTGCCGACGCCGCCGCTCGCGCCGAGGATCAGGACCTTTTCGCCGGCGGCTATCTTGCCGCGCGTCGCCATCATGCGGAGCGCCGTGCCATAGGCGACCGGCAGGCAGGCGGCCTGCACGTCGGTGACGGCTTCGGGGATCGGCAGCAGGTGGTCCTGAGGCACGGCGACGAAATCGCTGGCACCGCCCTGCATCGTCTCGCCCATCATGCCGACCATCATGCCGTCGCGGATGCGGTTAGGGATGACGAGACGCGCTCGCCGACCCCCAACGC
Organism: uncultured Alphaproteobacteria bacterium; assembly: GCA_963798075.1. GTDB lineage: Bacteria > Pseudomonadota > Alphaproteobacteria > Geminicoccales > Geminicoccaceae > DATAOG01. Next base: position 556 of record CAWCRU010000036.1, read on the forward strand.
GCCGCGTCGACCTCGGCGCCGCGCGCGACGATCTCGCCGGCGATGTCGGCGCCGGGCACCATCGGCAGCGGCGTGCGCAGGCCCGGGATGCCGCGCAGGATCATCGGGTCGAAGCCGTTAAGCGCGACCGCCTTCACGCGGATCAAGCACTCGTTGGATCCGGGTTGCGGATCGCCGATGTCTTCGTAGATGAGGTTCTCGAGGGCGCCGTGCTGATGGAAAAGGGCGGCTTTCAAGGCGGGCCTCCGATGCGCTGCAGGCGGTTCCGGACATAGAGCGAAGGGCGCGGCTGCGCAAATACTTAAAGTCGCAGCCCGATCCGCCCCGGCTCCAGCGTGGACTGCGAATTCCGTTGCCTTCGCTCCGGCGGCCGGCTTCAATCGGGGCCTCACAAGTCTGGTGCCGCACCGAAAAGCGGGCGCCACAAGGGAGGACGACATGCAGCGCGTCACGCGGAGTCCAATGCTCGCCATGGCCGCCGCCCTGGCGGTCTGTGGGTCGTCGCCTGCCGGCGCGGCGGACGATAAGCTGGTGATCGGCAGCCTGGACGAGCTGACCGGCGCGATGTCGGTCGTCGGGCCGGCCATGCAGAAGGCCAACACGCTGGCGGTGGCGAGGCGAACAAGGCCGCCGAGGCGGCCGGCCTCGGCTGGACCGTGGAGCTGGCCTCGGCCGACACGCAAGGCGATCCGCAGGCCGCGCTCTCCGCGGCGCGTCAGCTCGTCGACAAGGGCGCGTCCTGCATGATCGGCCCGGCCACCACGCCGGAATCGCTGGCCATCGCCAACGGTCTCACGATCCGCCAGAAGATCGTGCTGATGCCGACCGGCACCAGCATGCGCATGCGCACGGTCGACGATGAGGGCACGATCATCCGCGTCGTGCCGCCGGACTCGCTGCAGGCCAATGCGCTGGCCGAAGCGGCGGCGACCCGGCTCGGCGGCGCGAAGGGCAAGACGGTGTCGATCGGCTATCGCAACGAGCCCTACGGCGAAGGTCTGGCCAAGGACTTCACCGCGGCCTGGGAGGCCAAGGGCGGCACGGTGACGGGCCCGGTGGTCTTCGACCCGAACCAGGCCACCTTCGACAGCGAGGCGGGCAGCATCGTCGAGGGCGACCCGGACGCCTATCTGGTCATCGACTATCCGGACTCCTTCGTGAAGATGAGCGCCGCGCTGATGCGGACCGGGTCCTACGACCCCGGCAAGCTGTTGGTGCCGGACACCATCTCCTTCGGTGAGGTCCCGGACAACATCAACAAGGCGGCGCTCGAAGGCTCCACCGGCACGCGCGCCGGAACGCCCGAGACGACCGAGGCCTACGCCGCCTTCAACGATGCCTGGAAGGCGGCCGGCGGCGCCGACCATTTCTCGCTGGACGCCAATTCCTTCGACGCCACGATGCTGTGCTTCCTGTCGGCGGTGGCGGCGGGTTCGACCAATTCGGCAGCGATACAGAGCAAGATGCGCGAGGTCGCGAGCGCCCCGGGCGACAAGTACAACTTCCTGCAGCTGACCGAAGCGGTGAAGGCGCTGATGGCCGGCAAGGATATCGACTTCGAAGGCGTCTCCGGCCCGCTCGAGATCGGACCGACGGGCGACACCACCGCCAGCCTCTACGACATCTTCACTTACAAGGACGGCAAGCTCAGCGTCGAGCAGCAGATGGAGGTGATGAAGTAGCCGGCGTCACCGATCAGGGCGCTCGGGCGACGTCGCCGGCGCAGGCGGCGCCGCCGATCCGATGCATGCAGCATGATGCCGTGACCGCGGCGGCTCCGTCGGAAGTGCCGCCGTCGGGGCTTCGCGTCCGGCTGGGCCGGCATCCGTTGCTCGTGCTGGTCGCGGCGCTCGTGGCCGTGTTCTTGGGGCTTCTCGCAGCCAAGGGCCCGGTGGCGACCGCGCAGACGACGCTGAACGGCCTCATCGCCGGCTCGTATTTCGCGCTCGGCGCGGTCGGGTTGACGCTGGTCTACGGCGTGCTGAAGCTCGTCAACTTTGCGCACGGCGACATGCTGACCTTCGGCGCCTATGCCGCGCTGGTCGCGAACGCGACCCTTGGCCTCCCCTTCGTCGTCGCCGTCGTCGTCGCAATCGCCGCGACGGCCGTGCTCGGCGTCGCCTTCGAGCTGTCGTTGTGGCGGCCGATGCGCCGCCGCGGCGCCAGCACCTTCCAGCTGCTGCTGATGACGATCGGCCTCGCGCTGCTCGTGCGCAACGGCATCCAGTTCTTCGCCGGCGGCGGCATGGCGAGCTTCGACATCGACATCTACAGCTCGGTCAGTCTGGGCGGGCTGCGCATCGGACGCATGCAGCTGATCGTCATGCTCATGGGCTTTGCCGTCCTGCTCGAGACAGGTCTCATGCTGCGCTACACCCGTTTCGGCAAGCAGATGCGCGCGCTTGCCGACAATTTCGAGCTGGCCGAGGTCACCGGCATCGACACGCAGCAGATCGTCGTGCTCACCTGGCTGGTGGCCGGTGGTCTCGCGGGCCTGGCCGGCGTGCTCTATGCCGCCTCGATCGGCGTGATGAACCCCAATCTCGGCCTGTCGCTGATCCTCAGCCTGTTCGCCGCTGCCGTGCTCGGCGGCGTCGGCAACGCTTTCGGCGCGCTGGCCGGCGGCATCGTCATCGGCCTCGCGCAGGAATGGTCGACGCTCCTGTTCAACACGCGCTGGAAGCCGGGCGTGGGCTTCGTGATCCTGATCCTGACCCTGATCCTCTTGCCGCAAGGCATCCTCGGCCGCAGGCGCGTGCTGTGAACCCGGGCGTCCTCATCGAGCCCTTCGTCCACCTCGATTTCTGGATCGGGGTCGCGGTCATCGCCGGCATCTACGGCATCTTCGCGCTCGGCCTGCAGATCAATATCGGCTTCACCGGCATGCTCAATTTCGGCCAGGCGGGCTTCATGCTGATCGGCGCCTACACGATGGGCCTCCTGGTCACCGACTATGGCTGGTCGCTATGGGCGACGCTGCCGGTCGCCATGCTGGCCAGCATCGCCGCCGGCCTCGTCGTCGGCCTCGCCTCGCTGCGGCTGCGTGCCGACTACTTCGCCATCGCCACGATCGCGTTTGCCGAGATCGTCCGCTACGTCACGCAGAACTCGCCCTGGACCGGCGGCAACCAGGGCGTCCTCGGCTACGACAACGACTGGCGCGACGTGCTCGACTGGGCCCTGCCGCTGCTGCAGGAGGTGGGCCTCGGATCGCAGATCCAGGCGCCGCTCTTGATCGCGGTGTGGGCGACCTTCCTCTTGCTGATCCTGCTGCTTGGCCGGATCCAGCGCACCCCCTGGGGCCGCGTGCTGCGCGCCATCCGCGAGGACGAGGACGCCGCGCGCGCGCTCGGCAAGAACGTCTTCGTCTACAAGCTGCAATCGCTCAGCATCGCGGCCGCGCTCGGCGCGATCGCGGGCTTCTTCTTCGCGCTCGACGTCACCTTCCTTTACCCCAGCGAGTTCGAGCCGATGCTGACCTTCTTCGGCTACGCCATCCTCGTGCTCGGCGGGTTGGGTAGCTACTGGGGGGTGGCCTTCGGCGCGGTCCTGTTGTGGACGCTCCTGGAGGGCACGCGGCTGATCGACTGGCCGCTGACGCCGGAGCAGATCGCGGCGCTGCGCTTCATCCTGGTCGGTCTCATCCTGATCCTGATCACGGCATGGCGGCCGCAGGGCCTGCTCGGCAAACGGCAAGAAATGCTGCTCAACAAATGACTCTCGCGACCGCAGAGGTGACTGCCCCGGTCGCCGGGCGGGTCGTCCGCCCGATCCTCTCGGTGCGCGACGCCTGGCTGCAGTTCGGCGGCCTGCAGGCCGTGGCCGGCGCCAGCTTCGAGGTGGCCCGCGGCTCGCTCACGGCGCTGATCGGCCCGAACGGCGCCGGCAAGACGACGCTCTTCAACGTCATCACCGGCTTCTACAGGGGCGACCGCGGTGCCATCGACTATGACGGCCATGCCATCTTCGGACGCCAGCCCTACGACATTGCGCGGCTCGGCCTGGTGCGCACCTTCCAGATCACCAAGGTGCTCTCGGCCATGCCGGTCATCGACAACATGATGCTGGCCGCGCCCCGCCAGCCCGGCGAGAGCCTGGTGCAGCTGGCGTTCCGCCCGGCCGCGGCGCGGCGGCGCGAGAGCGAGATCCGCGAGCGTGCGTCCGGGCTGTTGCGGCTGTTCGACCTGCACGGCCAAGCAGCCGACTATGCCGGCACGTTGTCCGGCGGGCAGCGCAAGCTTTTGGAGCTGGCGCGCGCGCTGATGGCCGAGCCGCGGCTCGTTCTGCTGGACGAGCCGATGGCCGGGGTCAATGCCACGCTCGGGCGTCGGCTGCTCGAACATGTCGAGATGCTGCGCGCAAAGGACGGCATCACCTTCCTGTTCATCGAGCATGACATGGATGTCGTGATGCGCCGCGCCGACCATGTCGTCGTCATGGCGCACGGCCGGGTGATCGCCGACGGCACGCCCGATCGGGTGCGCCGCGACCAGCGCGTGCTCGACGCCTATCTCGGCAGCGCGAGGGCGGGCCGGCCGTGAGGGCGCCGCCGCAGCACCTGCTTGCGGCCGAGGGCCTGGTCGCCGGCTACGTGCCCGAGGTCGACATTCTCAACGGCGTCGAGCTTGCCATCGATGCCGGCGAGATCGTGATCGTGCTCGGACCCAACGGCGCTGGCAAGTCGACGCTGGCCAAGACCATCTTCGGTCTGCTGCGGCCGCGCGAAGGCAGCGTCACGCTGCGCGGCGCGCCGATCACCGGCCTGAAGCCCAGCCAGATCACCCGCAAGGGCGTCGGCTACGTGCCGCAGCTCGCCAACGTGTTCCCGTCGATGACCGTCCAGGAGAACCTCGAGCTCGGGCTCACGCCCTGCGGCACGGGCGACGCGCGGCGGCGGTTCGCTGCGATGTACGCGCTGTTCCCGCGCCTGGCCGAGCGTCGCCGGCAGGTGACGGGCACGATGTCCGGCGGCGAGCGGCAGATGGTCGCCATGGCGCGCGCGCTGATGCCCGAACCTGAGGTGCTGCTGCTCGACGAGCCGTCGGCGGGCCTGGCGCCGATCTTCGTTGACGCGATGTTCGAGCAGATCGTGCGCGTCAACGCTGTCGGCGTCACGATCTTGATGGTTGAGCAGAACGCGCGCCGCGCGCTGGAGATGTCGCATCGCGGCTACGTCCTCGAGCTTGGCCGCAACCGTTACCATGGCTCCGCGCGGGCGCTGCTCGACGACCCGCGCGTGGCCGAGCTCTATCTCGGCGGCGCGGCAAAGGGTTGAACGGCTCAGCCGTGCGCGGCGCGGGTGAGCTTGCCATGCTCGACGAGGGTCTTGGCGCCGGCCGTGATCGTCGCGTCGAGCAGGAACAGCCAGCGGTGCAGGCTCGAGCGGTTGCTGCCGCCCGACTCGACGTTCTCGCCGATCGTCAGGCGCAGATAGCCCTCGCCGAAGCCGTAATAGGGCGGAAAGCCGCTGCCCTCGACCGGGACGCAGCAGCGGGTTGCAGCCGAGGACGATCTCGCCGAGGCGGTCCTTGTCGCCGGTCTGCTCGGCCCACAGGCGCTCGAGTGCCTCCTGGTCGCCGCCGGTCTCGAGCCGCCGGATGCGCCCGCCCTCGAAGTGGAGGCGCAGGCCGCGCGCGATGAACGGGTCGAAGTCCAGGCCGAAGCCGTAGGCCGGAAAGCCGAAGCTGCCCGTAAACGCGACCCTGCCCTCGACGCTGTCCTGCACCGGGATCGTGCGGAAGCAGCCGCAGGGGATCTCCTCCTCGCGGTCGCGGGCGGAGGTGCGCTCGTGCTGGCGCGCCTTCGATGCGTCGCCGAAGTTCTTGTGGAAGCGGTCGGTCAGCCGGACCTTCAGGTCGGTTCCCGCCGGGTTGGTGATACGGATCTCCTGGCCGGCGAAGCTCCGCTCCAACGTCAGCATCGTGCGCTTCAGCGCGGGATAGTCGAGGTTGAGCACGGCGTCCTGGTAGACGAGGTCGATCGCCCTGTTCGGCGGCCAGTCCGGGTCCGGATTGTTGGGGTCGTGGAACCAGTGGAAGTGGAGGCCGCGCCCCTGCCAGGTTTCGAGGATGCGCTCGCTCTGCCCGACCGTCATCGGCGAGCGCGGCAGGCGCCAGTCGTTCTGCAGCCAGATATAGACGTCGGCGAGCGCGAACAGCTCGGCGATCGCGCGGTCCTCGGCGGCTGCGTCCTCCGGGTCGGCCATGGCGCCGTCCTTGGTGCGCAGCTCGGTCAGGCCCGGCGTCCAGTGCACAATCGTCGCGAGCTCGATGGCGCGGGCGCGCTGGATCTCTGCGCGCACCGCCTCGAGCATGGCGCCGCCGCACCAGGGGCTGGCCGACAGGATGACGCGCTCATGGCGCTGCAGCTGCAGGACGTCGCGGACGACCTTGCGTGCCATCGCCGGCCAGTCGAGCTCGTGGGTCGGCTGCAGGCCCTGGTACTCGATCGGGAACGGGTCGGTGCTTCGCATCGGCGCCTCGCCAGGATTGACGCGGCAGAATGATGGCTCGCACCGTTGCCGTCGAGCCTCTTTGTCTTGCCGCCGCATCTCTGCCGGGTACACTCGCCGCCGCAGCAAAAGGGGATCCGCATGGCCGCCGCCGCGCCTTACGTGCTCACCCAGAGCGTGCTCGACGAGGCGCCGTTTCACGCCTTCCTGAAGATGGAGCTGGTGAGCAGCGACGCAAAGGCTGGCAGCGTCGTGCTGCGCCTGCCGTTCCGCGCCGAGTTCGCGCGAACGCCGGGCCGGGCGGAGTGGCACGGCGGGCTGATCGCCTCGCTGATCGACATCGCGGGCGACTACGCGCTGGCGCTGGTCGTCGGCGGCGGCGTGCCGACGATCAACCTGCGCACCGACTATCTGCGCGCCGCGGCCGATACGGCGCTGACCGCGACCGCGACCGTGCTGCGCGCCGGGCGCACGATCGGGGTCGTCGACGTCCAGGTGCACGACGAGGGCGGCCGGCTGATCGCGGTCGGCCGCGGCTGCTACAGCACGCGGCCCGGGTAGTCACGCCGGCGACGAGCTCCAGGATCGCGCCGCAGCCCTGTTCCGGCGGCAGCCAGACGCCACCATCGATACGCCGCGTGTCGAGGCCGGCGGCCGCTCGCTCCGGATCGGCCACACCCAGCGTGATGGCGGCGACCCACGGCAGCGTCGGCGGCGTGACGCCCGGATAGCGCCGCATCAGCTCGTCCGGGCCCACGACGTGGAGCGCGTCCACGCCCAGCGGCACCAGGCAGGCGCCCGGAGCTACGGTGTGCACCGCGACGCCGAGCAGCCGGCCCATCCGCGCCGCGAGCTCCACGGGTTCGGCCACGCACAGCGTCACCCCCCTCAGGCTCTGCGCGCCGTTGGCGTGGTCCAACAGGTGCGGCTGCCACAGCAGCTCCGGCGTGAGCTGCTGGATCGCGAAGAGATAGACCTCGGGCAGGTCGGCCGTGAGCTCGATGATGGCGAAGGCGGCGAGGCCCGAACCGCCGCGCTCCTCGATCGGCCGGTTGAGGATGCGGATCTCGGCTGCCGCCGCACCATTGCGGCGCAACCGGGCGATGGCCTCCTGGGCATCGTCGCAGCCGAGCGCCACGATGTGCAGCCCCTCGTAGCGGGCGAGATCATCGCGCAGCCGGCCCCCATAGTGGGCGGGGTCGGTGATGCCGATCAGCTCCAGATAGCCCTGCCGCAGCATCATGCAGTAGTTGCCGGTCCCGACGCGTCCCGGCGCGCCGCCGGGTTTTGCGGACGGCTGCGTATGGTAGCCGCGATCGGCGAGCGTGAAGCCCAGGCGCCGATAGAGATCCGCCGCGCGTTCGAGGTCGCTGACCGCGATGCCGACGTGATCGAGCCGGAACGACATGGTCAGGCCGCCCCCAGCGGGGTCTCGCCGAGGATGCCCCGAACCTGCGCGAGGACGATCTTGCGGTCGGTCTTGGCGGCGCCGTTGAGCGGCAGGCGGTCGACGAACAGGATCCGCCGCGGGTGGGCGTAGGCGGGGCCGTTCTGCAACGCGAACTGCTTCAACTCGTTCTCGCCGACGGCGCCGCCGCTCGCGCGCACGACCATCGCAACCGGCACATCGCCCTTGATTTTGTGCGGGAACGGCACGACCGAGACGTCGGCGACGCCTCGATGCTTCAGCAGCAGGTTCTCCACCTCGAGCGGGTAGATGTTTTCGCCGCCGCTGTTGAACATGTCGTCGGTGCGGCCGCGGAAGTAGTAAAACCCCTGGGCGTCGCGGCTGAACAGGTCGCCGGTGCGCAGCCAGCCGTCGACGATGCGCTCGCGGTTCACCTCGGGCAGCTGATGATAGCCGGGCGTCACGCCCGGGTTCTTCACCCACAGCTCGCCATAGCCGTCGCTCTCTTGGCCGTCGGGGCCGACGAGCCCCACCTCGCCTTCGGGCCAGGCGACGCCGGCGCTGCCGTGCGGCGTCGGACGGCCGTCGAGCGGCGGCCCGAGCATGACCGGCCCGCCTTCCGTCAAGCCGTAGCTCTCGCGCACCTGAACGCCGAACGCCGCCTCGACCTCGTCCTGCAATTCCTTGGGCGTCGGCGCCGAACCGATCGCGAGACCGCGCAGCGCCGAGAAGTCGAGACGCTCGATCAGATCCTTTTGCTGCAGCAGCAGCGTGAACACCGCGGGCACGCCGCCGGTGCGCGTGCAGCGATAGTCCGAGAGCGCCTGCAGGAACCGGCGCGGCTCGAAGTTCGGCAGGAGCACGACCGAACCGCCGGCGTGCAGCATGGGCTTCACGGCACCGGCCATGGCGTTCTTGTGGTAGAGCGGCACGGCGGCGAGTGCCCGCTCGTCGGGCGCAAGCGGCCAGTATCGCTGCACGGCGCGGATCCACCAGAGCTGGCCGGCGTGGGTCAGGACGACACCCTTCGGCCGACCCGTCGAGCCGGAGGTGTAGGGCTGGAACGATGGATGATCCGGCGGAAGCGGCGGCGGCTCGAAGACCGCGGCGGCGGCCTGCACCGCGTCCTCGTAGCGCCGCCAGCCGGGCGGCACGGGATCGAACGACAGCTTGACCAAGAGGCCCGCCTGGTCGACGACATCGATGATCGACGGGTTCGATGCCGGCTCGACGACGGCCGCCACGCAGCCCGCGTCCGCGATGGTGAAGGCAAGCACATCGGCGCCAAGCCTGGTGTTCAGCGGCACCGGCACGACCCCGGCCCGCATCGCGCCGTACATGATCTCGATGAACTCGAAGCGGTTGCCGACCGCCATCGCCAGGCGGTCGCCCGGCGTCAGGCCGAGATCGGCCGCGAGCGAAGCAAAGCGGTCCAGACGCTCTTCGAGCGTGCGATACGCCACCTCGCGCGGCTGGCCGCCGGCGAGGTCGATGATCGCGGTCTTGTCCGCCTGCGCTTCGGCCGCATCATGCGCGTAGTAGCCGAGGTTGTGGAACCGCCGGTCGTCGTCCGTCAATGGCATCGCGCGCCGCTCCCGCAAGCATGGCCGACGGGACCATAGAGACCGACGCGGCCAGATGAAAGTAGGGTGCGGAGCTGCGTCGAGCGGCGAGCAGATCGGAGGTGGCACTTGAACATCGAGAACGTCACCGCCTACCGGGTCCGGCTGCCGTCCGTCAACGGGCCTTATCGCATCGGCATCGACGTACGGCGCGAGCGGCTCGGCAACCATTTCCTCAACGTGTCCTCGGGCGGGAATCCGCGGCGTTCTTCGGCTTAGGACAGCGCGCTCGCCCTGTGGCAGCGCACAAGCGTCCTGGCGCCGGAGACTCGATCCCCTGGGTGGGGCGCCAGCGCCTGCGGCTGCTCGCACCCGTCCGCCCGAAAGGCGCAGCGGTCGCGAAAGAAGCACCCCGCCGGCAATACGAACTTGCTCGGCAGCTCTGCTACCGTCGGCGCGTCGCCGGGCGCGCCATCACTGAGCTTCGGCACCGCGGCGAGCAGCGTGCGCGTGTAGGGGTGCCGCGGCCGCTCCAGCACGTCATCTGCCGCGCCGATCTCCACGACCTGGCCCAGATACATCACCGCCACACGGTCGGCGATGTGCCGCACGACCGAGACATTGTGCGAGATGAAGAGGTAGGTGAGGCCGAGCCGCTGCTGCAGGGTCATCAGGAGATTGAGGATCTGCGCCTGCACCGAGACGTCGAGCGCCGAGGTCGGCTCGTCGAGCACGAGGAGATCGGGCTTCATCGACAGCGCCCGGGCGATCGCGACGCGCTGGCGCTGGCCGCCGGAGAGCTCGTGGGGATAGCGGTCGAGCTGCTCGGCCCTGAGGCCGACCTGCTCGGCCAGCTCCCTTGCCTGTGAGCGCAGGCTGCCGCCCGGATGCCCCGCGCAAACCAGCGGTTCCGTGATGACGCGCCAGACGCGCATGCGCGGATCGAGCGAGGCTTGCGGATCCTGGAAGACAGCCTGGAAGCGGCGGCGCAGCCGGCGCAGCGCCGCAGCACCGCCGCCTGCCGCGAGATCGACGCCGTCGAAGACGACGCGGCCCCGGGTCGGGCTTTGCAGGCCCATGATGACCTGAGCCAGCGTGCTCTTGCCGCAGCCCGACTCGCCGACGACGCCCAGCGTCTCGCCCTTGCGGATCTCGAGGTCGACCCCGTTCAACGCATGCACCAGGCCGCGCGGCCGGCCGCGCCAGTCCCTGCCGATCGGGAAACGCACTTCGATGCCCTCGAGCCGGACGAGGGGAGCAAGGCTCGTCGGCGCGCCAGACACAGCGGCGCCCCGGGCGGCCGCAGGCTCGCTTTCGTGCGCCAGCCGCTCAACGAACCAGCAGGCCGCGCGGTGGGTGCCGAGGGCGTCCGGCGCCGCCAGCGGCGGCAGGGCGTGGCACTCGAGCTGGGCAAGCGGGCAGCGGGGCCGGAAGCGGCAGCCGGCCGGCGGCTGCATCAGGTTCGGCACGCTGCCGCCGATCGCCGCCAGCGGCACCTTGGGTGGCGCGAACTCCGGCAGCGAGCCTAGCAGCGCGCGCGTATAGGGATGCAGCGGCCGCTGCAGCACCTCCTCGGTCGTGCCTTCCTCGACGACCCGTCCCGCATACATGACGTAGACGCGGCTGCATAGCTGCGCGACCACCGCGAGGTCGTGGGTGATGAACAGCACCGCGGTGCCCCGCGCGGCGGCCCGCTCGCGCAGCAGCGCCAGGACCTGGGCCTGCACCGTGACGTCGAGCGCCGTGGTCGGCTCGTCGGCGATGAGGATCTGCGGATTGCAGGCGAACGCCATGGCGATGAGCACGCGCTGGCGCATGCCGCCGCTGAGCTCGAAGGGATAGTTGCGCATGACGCGGCCGGCGTCGGGCACCTGCATCTCGGTGAGGAGTTGCCCGGCGCGGGCTGCGGCATCGCTCTCGCTCAGGGGCTCGTGGCGGCGGATGACGCGCGTGATCTGCCGCCCAATGCGGATCGTCGGGTTGAGGGCCGTCATCGGCTCCTGGAAGACCATCGAGACCGCCTTGCCACGCAGATCCTGGAGCGCGCGCTCCGAGACGGCGACGACATCCCGACCGAGCAGCACGATGGACCCGGCGGTGATGCGGCTGGCTTTGCGCGGCAGCAGGCGGAGCATGGACATCGCGGTCACCGATTTGCCGCAACCGGACTCCCCGACCAGGCCGACGATCTCGCCCGCACCGACCTCGAGCCGAACGCCGGACAGCGCCTGCACTGCGCCGCGATAGGTCGGGAACTCCAGCGTCAGATCGCGGATCGCGACGACCGGGGCCACCGCGCGCGGCATCAGCGCCCCCTCAGCCGCGGATCGCTGATGTCGCGCAGGCCGTCTCCCAGCAGGTTGAACCCGACCGCGGTCACCAGAATCGCGAGGCCGGGAAAGGTCGGATACCACCACTGATCGAGCAGGAAGTCGCGGCCGTTGCTGACCATGGCACCCCATTCCGCCGTCGGCTGCTGCGCGCCGAGCCCGATGAAGCTCAAGGCCGCGGCGGTGAGGATCGCGCCTCCGATGTCGAGCGTGGCCTGCACGATGATCGGCGCCACCGCATTCGGCACGATGTGCCGGATCAGGATGTGCCAGCGCGAGGCGCCGAAGGTGACTGCCGCCTTGACGTACGGGCGCTCGCGCAACGTCAGCGCCTGCCCGCGCGTGAGCCGGACGTAGAACGGTATCCGCACGACCGCGATCGCCAGCATCGCGTTGATGAGGTCCGGCCCGAGTGCGGCGGCCAGCGCCATCGCCATGACAAAGGATGGGAACGACAGCAGGACGTCCATCACACGCATGATGACGGTGTCCACGCGGCCACCGGCGAGGCCGGCGAAGGCGCCGATCAGCGTGCCGGTGCCCATCGAGATGCCGACGATGGCAAAGCCGATGGTGACCGAGGTGCGGGCACCCCAGATGATCCGCGACAACAGATCGCGACCGACCTCGTCGGCGCCGAACCAGTGCGCCGGGCCCGGTGCTGCCAGACGATTGGCGAGGTCGAGCGCGTTGGGATCGTAGGGTGAGATCACCGGCGCCAGAATCATGACCGCCAGAATGAAGCCGATGATGGCGAGCCCCGCGAGGGTCAACGGGCTGTGACGGAGCTGATGCCAGACGTAGCCCCAATCGAGACTGTCGGCAGCCGCAACGGCGGCGCCGGGAGCCTCGGACGCCAAATCAGGCGCCGTTTCGAGCGCCATCAGCCGATCTCCCGGATCTGCGGGTCGAGCAGCATGTAGGTGAGGTCGACGCCGAGGTTCAGCAGCACGTAGGCCGTCGAGGCGACGACGGTGAAACCCATGATCGCCGGGAAGTCGAGCGCGGTGATCGACTGCACGACGTAGTTGCCCATGCCGGGCCAGGCGTAGACCGTTTCGGTCAGCACGGCGCCGTAGAGCAGGTCGCCGAAGGCCAGCCCGATCATCGTCACCGACGGGATCAGGGCGTTGCGCAGCGCGTGGTCGAAGATGACGCGCGCGCGCGACAGCCCGCTGGCCCGCGCGGTGCGGATGTAATCTTCCTGCAGGACCTCGAGCATGGCCGAGCGGATCTGGCGGGTGACGATGCCGAGATGGACGAAGCCCAGCGTCAGCATCGGCAGCGCGAGATGGTCGAGCGCGCTTCGCCAGGCGGCCCAGTTGCCGGTGATCAGCGCGTCGACGGTATAGAGGCCGGTGATCGAGGCGGGGGGCGGGATGTCCTGGGCGATGCGCCCGGAGCCGGGCAGGATCCCGAGCTGGCCATAGAACAGGTAGATGAGCAGCAGTCCCAGCCAGAAGGCAGGCGTCGAGATGCCGGTGACCGAGATCGTGCGCGCGACCTGGTCGATCCAGCGGTCCTTGGCGACCGCCGAGATGACGCCGAGCGGTATGCCGGCGAGAACCGCGAACAGCAATGCGGCGAGCGCCAGCTCGATCGTCGCCGGGAAGAAGCGCAGGAGGTCGTCGATCACCGGGCGCTGGGTGCGGATCGAGATCCCGAAGTCGCCGTGCGCAAGCTCGCCGACATAGATGGCGTACTGCCACCACAGCGGTTGATCGAGGCCGAGCCCATGGCGGATGTTCGCGACCGTCTGATCCGAAGCGCGGTCGCCGGCGATCAGCCGGGCCGGGTCGCCGGGGATCAGATGCGAGATGACGAAGGTCACCACCGAGACCCCAAAGACCACGAATACCAGCAGGATCAGGCGGCGGCGGACGATGTTGGCGAAGGACATGGCGGCATCATCGTTCGATCGGGGATGCGTCTGCGTCAAGACATAACGCGGGGGCGCACCCGCGCCATGGGGGGCAGCCTCGAGAATCCGGCTTGCGGGCGGGATCGGCTCGGCTAAGCTCGCAGACCCCAGGATAGGAAACCAGACATGCAGCTTGCGCGCTTTCCACGCGCCCGCTTCTGCCACGCGCCGACGCCGCTCGAGCCGCTGCCGGCGCTCAGCCGGCATCTCGGCGGGCCGACCCTGCTCGTCAAGCGCGACGACTGCACCGGGCTCGCCTTCGGCGGCAACAAGACGCGCAAGCTCGAATTCCTGCTGGGAGAGGCGATGGCGGCGGGCGCCGACACGCTGGTCACCGCCGGCGGGATCCAGTCCAACCATTGCCGGCAGACGGCCGCCGCGGCGGCGCGCTTCGGTCTCAAATGCGAGCTGGTCCTGGCGCGCAACGTCGCCTCCAACCAGCCCGAGTACGAGCGCACGGGCAACATCCTGCTCGATCGCCTGTTCGGCACCAGGACCCACATTGTCGGCAGGGACATCGACTGGACGGATGAGCTCGAGCGTGTGGCCGAGGGCGTCCGGGCGCGTGGCGGCCGACCATTCGTGATCCCGATCGGCGGCTCGACTCCGACCGGCGCACTGGGCTACGTCGCCTGCGGCCACGAGCTGATCCAGCAGGCGGCAGCGCTCGGCCAGGTCATCGACGGCGTGGTCCACTGCACCGGCAGCGGCGGCACCCAGGCGGGTTTGCTGGTCGGCTTGCGGGGTGCTGCCGGCGACCTGCCGGTGATCGGCATCAGCGTCGCCGAGAAGCGCCAGGAGATCACCGACAAGGTGGTCGATCTTGCCGGGCGGACGGCGGCCAAGCTCGGCCTGTCGGATCGAATCGGCCACCGGGAGACGGAGATCCTCGACGACTACGTTGGCGCCGGCTACGGCATCCCGACAACTGGCATGCTGGAGGCGGTGGAGCTCTGCGCCCGGCTCGAGGGCCTGCTGCTCGATCCGGTCTATACCGGCAAGACGATGGCGGGGCTGATCGACCTCGTCCGGCGGGGCCGCTTCAAGCCGAGCGATACGGTCGTCTACATCCACACCGGCGGCACGCCCGCCCTGTTCGCCTACCGGGACGTGCTCGTCCCCGACTGAAACCGCCGGAGAGAGTCCCAGCATGAAAGTCTTCATTGCCGGTTTCGACACCGAGACCAACACCTTCGCCCCGATCCCGACCGGCTATCAGAGCTTCGAGGAGGATTTCCTGGCGCACGGCGACGCCACCCGCCGGGAGATCAACTACTGCTCCAACCAGCTGCGGATCTGGCGCGAGGGCGCGGAGGCGCGCGGCTGGAGCGTGGCCGAGAGCATCTGCACCTACGCCGAGCCCGGCGGCCGGATCGTCAGGTCGGCTTACGAGCGCTTGCGCGACGAGCTGCTGGCCGACCTGCGCGCCGCGATGCCGGTCGACGTCGTCGTGCTGGCCCTGCACGGCGCCATGGCCGCGGTCGGCTACGACGACTGCGAAGGCGACATCCTGGCCCGCGTGCGTGAGATCGTGGGCCTCGAGGCCATCGTCGGCGCCGAGCTCGACCTGCACTGCCACATCACCGAGGCGATGGTGCGCAACGCCACCGCGCTGGTCGCCTACAAGGAATACCCGCACGTCGACATCGGCGCGCGCGCGGAGGATCTGTTCGCGCTGGTCGCCGACGCGGCCGAGGGCCGGGCGCGGCCGGTCATGGCGACCTTCGATTGCCGCATGATCGCGACGTTCCGCCCGACCGAGCAGCCGATGCGCGGCTTCGTCGATCGCATGTACGCGCTCGAAGGCAAGGACGGCATCCTGTCGGTCTCGCTCGGACACGGCTTTGCCCATGGCGACGTCGCCGACGTCGGTGTCAAGACCCTGGTGGTCGCCGACGGCGATCCGGGGAAGGCCGAGCGCCTCGCCCGGACGCTGGGCGAGGAGCTGTTCGCGATGCGCGAGGCGACGCGGCCGAAGTTCCTGACCATGGACGAGGCGCTCGACCAGGCGCTGGCGATCGAGGGCGGGCCGGTCGTGATCGCCGATGTCTCCGACAACGCCGGCGGCGGCGCGCCGGGCGATGCGACCACCTTCCTGCGCCGCGTCCTCGAACGCGGCCTGCGCGACGTCGCGATGGGCTATTTCTGGGATCCGATGGCGGTCCGCTTCTGCCAGGAGGCGGGCATCGGCGCCCGCTTCGAGCTGCGCGTCGGGGGCAAGTGCGGCCGCACCTCAGGCGACCCGGTCGACCTCGACGTCGCCGTGCAGGGCCTGCAGGACGCCGTGACCCAGCGCTTCGGCCCGTCGCCGACCCCGTTGGGGGCCGTTGCCTGGGTCACGGCAGCCGGCATCGATCTCTTCCTGACCACACATCGGACCCAGGCCTTCCACCCCGAGGGCATGACCAAGCTCGGGCTCGACGTGACGAAGCGCAAGATGCTGATCGTCAAGTCGACCCAACACTTCCATGCCGGCTTCGCACCGATCGCCCGGGCCGTCCTCTATGCGGCGCCGCCGGGGGGCGCGCTCACGCCGTGGTTCGAGCACATCCCCTACACCAAGCTCAAAAAACCCTATTGGCCGCGGGTCCCCGATCCGTTCAAGGCTTGAGCACGTACCTTCTCTAGCCTGACTTCGACATGCTGGCGAAGTCAAAAATTTGCAGCAGCATCGGGTTGTAGACGAAGCCCTTGACGTTGTCGCGCATCGCGAACTGGTAGTTCTTCTGGAACAACAGGACGTAGGGCGCCTCCTCGAGCACGATCTTTTGCGCCTGGTCGTAGAGCTTGGTGCGCTCTTCTTGCGAAGCGAGGCTCTTGGCCTTGCGGATCAGCTCGTCGACTTTCGGGTTGGTGTAGAACGCGCGGTTGCCGGCGAGGCCATGCGAGGCCGAGTCGAACCAGAAGTTCATGAACATCGACGGGTCGGCATAATCCGGCGTCCAGTTGCCGACCGCGATGTCGAAATCGCCCTTGTCGAGCTTCTCGCGCATCGTCGGATAGGCGAACTCCTGTAGCTTGACCTTGATGCCGATCGCCGCCAGCTCCTGCTGCACGATCAGCCCGAGCGGCTCCCAGTCCGGATCGGTCTTGGCATAGAGATAGCCGAGCGTGGCGTCGCTCACGCCGGCGTCCTCCATGAGCGCCTTGGCCTTGTCCAGATTCAGATCGTACTGCATCGCCTGGTCGTCATGGCCCCACATGCCGACCGGTACCGGCCCCTGCATCTGCACGCCCTGACCCTGCAGGATGCTGGCGATGATGCCCTTGTAGTCGATCGCGTAGGAGATCGCCTGGCGGACGCGCACGTCGTCGAGCGGCTTGTGGGTGTTGTTGAGGTAGAGATAGGTCACTGAGAAGCTCGGCACGTCCACGACCTCGACGTCCGGCACCTGCCCGAGCGCCTTGAGCTGGTCGATCGGAATGTCCTCTGCGATGTCCAGATCGCCCTTCTCGAGCTGCAGGCGGCGCGCCGAGGCCTCCTTGACGATGCGGATGATCACCTTCTTGAAGCCGACCTTGCCGGCGTAGTGCGGGTTGGGCTCGAGCACGATCTGCTGGCCCTTCTCCCAGCCGCTCACCTGGTAGGAGCCGCTGCCCAGGGAGTGATCGGCAAGATAGGCCTGGCCGAGGTCGCCGTTGCTCTCGTGGCTCATCACCGCCGGATTGACGATGCTGCCGGCGTTAGTGACGAGCGACGCCAGGAACGGCGCAAAGGGCGACTTGAGCGTGAACCTGACCGTGTGGTCGTCCACGGCCTCGACCGAGTCGATCTGATCGAAGGCATCCGCCGGACCCTTGCCGACCTTGAGGATGCGCTCGAAGCTGAATTTGACCGCGGCGGCATCGACCGGCGTGCCGTCGGCGAACACGTGCCCATCGCCGAGCGTGAAGGTCCACACCTTGCTGTCGTCGCTCGCGGTCCAGGACGTCGCGACGTCGCCCTCGACGTCGGTCGAGCCTTTGCCGTCGACCGTCTTGAACTTCACGAGCCGCTCGTAGCAGGGGTAGCCCGCGGTCCAGCTGTTATTCGTCACGGTTACCGCCGGATCGAGATTGTCGGGATCGCCCGATTTGCCAAGGACCAGCGTGTCCGCTTGCGTCGCTTGGGCCGCAGGCGCCGTGAAGCAGGCAATCCCTATGGCCGTCATGGCGGCCATGCCCGTCGCCACGATGCCCGGAAAACGGATCATTCTCATGGGGCGTATCCTTTCCGACTTCGATGCCAGGGGAACTCTCGCGATCTGCCTGCCGGGACGATAGTGCCACTTTGCCGGTGAATTGCAATCAGGCGAGGATGTCATCGGCGCGCGCCGAAGACGGGCACGCGAGCCTCGTCCGGCGCCTCATTGGCAGGGAACCGGACCAGCGTATCCCGCCTGCAGCGCGATGATATGGCTAACCGGTCCGGTGACTGCAGCCGGCGTCGCTCGCGACGCCAAGCCCGAGCCCGGTCCAGTCGATCTCCCCGTGGCCCTGGGCGGCGAGTGCCAGCAGGCGGTCGTGCAGGAGGCTGGCGAACGGCATCGGCATCTCGCTCGTATCGGCGGTGTCGAGCACCAGGCGGAGGTCCTTGAGGCCGAGCTTGAGTTTGAATCCAGCCGGCTCGTAGCGATGCTCGGCGATCGCCCGGCCATAGTTTTGATAGATACGCGAGGGGAACAGGGTGGCGCCGAAGAACTCGGCCAGCTGCATCCGGTCGAGGCCGCACTTCTCGCCGAGCGTATAGGCTTCCGCCATCGCCTCGCTCGCCGCGGCGATCAGGAAGTTGCCGGCGAGCTTGACGACGTGCGCAGCGGCCGGATCCTCGCCGAAGTCGTGCACGCCTTGCGCCAGCGCCTCGAGGACCGGGCCGGCCCTCTCCTTGGCCGCGGCGGGACCCGAGGTCACGATCCAGAGCTGCCCGGAGGCGACGGCGTCGGGCCGGCCGAAGACCGGGGCGGCGACGTAGACCGCACCGGATTGCCGATGCGCCTCGGCGAGCTTGCGGGCGGTCGAGGGCGCGATCGTGCTCATCGCCAGGTGGATCCTGCCCTCGCCGAGTGCGGTGGCGATGCCGTTCGGCCCGAGGACGACCTCCTCCAGCGCACGGTCGTCGGCCAGGAAGGTGATAACGATCGCGGCGCCGGCGGCCGCCTCGCCCGGGCTCTGCGCCGCCTTGGCGCCGCACTCGATCAGCGGCGCCGCCTTGGCCGCGGACCGGTTCCAGACGGTGACGGGGTGACCCCGATCCAACAGGCGCCGCGCAGCCCCCGACCCCATCCCGCCGAGGCCGACGACCGCGATGTTCTCCGCCATGGCTCCCTCTCCCCACGCGCCGTGTTCTCGGTTCAGTCGATCTCGACCGCGACGATGCCGGCGTCGACGCCTTCCTGGCCCTCGGTGACGTGCACCGCTTTGACCGTGCCGGCGCTGGTCGCATTGTGCGGCACCTCGGTCTTCATCACCTCCATGATGAACAACGTGGCGCCCGGCTGCACCCTGTCGCCCGGTTTGACCAGCACCTTCCAGATGTTGCCGGGCGTCTCGGTGGTCACCTCTTCTGGCATGGGCGTCCTCCCTATTCGATGCTGTCTTCGGTGCAGAGATCGCGGATTCGTCGCGAGAGCGCCTGCGCCTCGTCGACCGTTACGGCTCTGAAGGTGTAGATCTCGCCGGGCTTGGACTGGCCGAGTTTCCAGAAGGCGCATAGCGGCACGGTGTAGGGATTGATGAAGCCGCCCATGCTGGGACCGTCGTTGACCAGGATGATCGGCGTCTGGCCGGCGAGGTTGATAGCGCCGAGCGGATAGCCCTGGTCGATGATGTTGGAGGGCTCGGCGCCATGCTCGGGCGACTTGTTGTAAGCCTTGTCGGTGAAGGTCCACTCCGGACCCTCGAGGCGAAAGCCGGTGCGGTCGCTCTTGGCCGAGAGCTTCCAGTCGACGCCCAGGAAGCGCCGGTGGCCATCCGCGTCGATCCAGTCGTCGTTCGGCCCCAGGACCGCCTCGATCGTCCAGCGCTTGTCGGTCGAGATCGGCGGCCTCGCCTGCTCCTTGACCCGCCGGCCTGGCCTGCCATCGACCGCGGCGACCGGGATCACGTGTCCCGACTTGATTGCGTGGCCGTCCATGCCGCCCACGCCGGCCTTGTGGAAAGTCGAGCGGGAGCCGAGCCAGGGTGGGGTGTCGATGCCGCCCGCGACCCCGACGTAGGCGCGCGCGCCGGTCTTGGCAAAGGACAGCGCGAGCGTCTGGCCAGCCCTGACGGCAACGCTCTGCCACATCGGGATCGGCTCGCCGTCCAGCTGGGGCTGCATGTCGGCGCCGGTCACCGCGATCAAGCCGTCGCGCTGGAACTTGAGCGTCGGGCCGACGAACTGGCACTCCAGGCCCGCCGCTCCGGGCTCGTTGCCGACCAGGACGTTCGCCAGCCTGAATGACCAGCTGTCCATCGGTCCCGAGGGCGGAAAGCCCTGGTTCCAGTAGCCGATCCGTCCCGGATAGTCCTGCACCGAGGTCTCGAGCCCCGGCTTGATTACCTCGAGCATCCGTTCCCCCTCAGAAGCGCTGGTTGGGATCGAGCGTCGCGATCCAATTCTTGTAGTTCTTGACCGAGAACCGCTGGTATTCGACCAGGTTGTAGGGATAGGCGCCCTCGGCGACCTTGCGCTCGACGTACTCGAACTCCTCGACCTCGATCGGGATGAATTTGACCCGGTCGCCCGGCTTGAACAGCACGATGCTCTCGCTGAACACCGGGAAGCGCTGCTTGTCGTCCCAGATCGGCACCGGCGTGCGGGCGAAGATCTGGTAGCCGCCGGGCGTCGCGACCGGGTAGATCGCGGTCGACATGCCGCCCATGCCGATCGTGCCCTGGGGCGTCCAGGTGCGCGGCGGGTTGTATTTGGACGCGGTCAGCCGGCAGCGCGGATCGAGCGGCATCATGAACGGCAAGCCCGGCCAGAAGCCGAGGGAGGCGACCCAGTACTCGGTGCCCGAGTGCACGCGCACGAACTGCTGCACGTCGGCGAGGCCATTGGCTTCAGCGACATATTCGGGGTCCCAGGGCTTCTCCTTGATCTTCGCCCGATAGTCGTCGACCGCCTCTTTGGTCCAGGGATCGAGGTAGACCGCCGGGAAGTAGAACAAGCGGCTGTCGAGCTCGATCTCTTCGCTCGGCCCCAGCGAGGAGATCAACCGCAGCATCTCCTTCTGGAGGTCGGCAAAGCTGATCTGCTCGGGATCGTAGTGCACCAGCATCGAGGCAAAGCACGGTGCCGTCTCGACCACCCAGCCGATCTTGTGCTGGTCGATCGCATCGGCGAGACCCTGAGCCATGAAATTCAGCTCGAGATTCATCTCGTCGCCGAACTCGATCAGCACGTAGCGGTCGCCTCCCGGCAGGAATCTCGGCTTTTCGTAAATCATTTCCCCCCTCGCACCGTTCAGGTGGCCACGAGTTCCGGCCGATGCGCGTCGACGAATCCGGTATGAACGTCACCGGCACGAAACGCCGGATGCTCGAGCACGTTGATCAGGAACTGCAGGTTGCTGTGGATGCCCTCGATCGCGCTCGAGCGCAACGCCGCGAGGCTGCGCTCGAGCGCCTGAGCGCGATCGGCGCCGCGGCAGATCAGCTTGGCGATCAGGGGGTCGTAGTGCGGGCTCACCCGATCGCCCTCGCGCACGCCCGCATCGATACGGACTCCATCGCCTGGTTCAGGCAGGCGGAAGACCTCGAGAAGCCCTGGCGACGGCAGAAACATCTTGGCCGGGTTCTCGGCGTAGATGCGGCACTCGATCGCGTGGCCGGCCCGCCGGATGCTGTCCTGGGTCAGGTCCGACAGATCGTCGCCGCGGGCAAGCCGGAGCTGAAGGGCCACGAGGTCGGAGCCTGTGGTCATCTCGGTCACCGGATGCTCGACCTGGATGCGGGTGTTCATTTCGAGGAAGAAGAACTCTTGGGTGCTCGCGTCGACCACGAATTCGATCGTGCCGGCACCGCGGTAGCGCTCCTGAGCGGCCAGCGCGACGGCCGCTTCGCTCATGGCGCATCGGGTCTCTTCGGCCAGATCGGGCGCCGGGGTTTCCTCGATGATCTTCTGATAGCGGCGCTGGATCGAACAGTCGCGCTCGAACAGATGCACGGCATGGCCGTCGCCAAGGCCGAACACCTGGATCTCGATGTGGCGGGCTCTGGGGATGAGCCGCTCGAGGTAGACGGTGCCGTCGCTGAACGCCCGCCCGGCCATCGCTTGGGTCGACGCGACCACGCAGCGCAGCCTGTCTTGCCCTTCGACCCGCTGCATGCCGATGCCGCCGCCGCCCGCCGCCGCCTTGACCAGCAATGGGTAGCCGACCAGCAGGGCCTCTTCCTCGAGACCGGATAGATTCTCGGGTGCAAAACGCGGGCTGCCCGGCAGCACCGGCACGCCCGCAGCCCTGGCCAAAAGGCGCGCGCGCTCCTTGTCGCCCATGTCCTCGATCGACTTGGAGCGTGGGCCGATCCAGATGAACTCCTCGGCCTCGACCCGCTCGGCGAAGCGCGGGTTCTCGGCCAGAAAGCCATAGCCCGGATGGATCGCATCGACCCGGGCGGCCCTCGCGGCCGCGATCACGGCGTCCGCGTTGAGATAGCTCTGGCGCGCGGCCGCCGGCCCGATCGGCTCGGCGCGGTCGGCCATCTCGACGTGTAGCGCGCCCGCGTCCGCCTCGGAGTAGACTGCGACCGTCTCGAGCCCGAGCGCCCTGCAGCTTCGGATGATGCGGCAGGCGATCTCGCCGCGGTTCGCAATCAGCACGCGTCTCATGCGGCTATGGCGCCCGGTCCGCAAAGGGCGCGAGCGCCGCGCGCACCGCTCTGGCGATCGCGACTGCGTTCGGCGTGTCGGAGTGCACGCATACCGCGTCCGCGCGCACCGGCACGTCATTGCCGGCCACGCTTTTGACCTTGCCTTCCTTGATCGCGCGCACGGAGCGCTCGGCCGCATCCTTCGGGTCGACCGCGTGGTGCTCGCGGGTGATGATCAGGCCGCCGTTCTGGTCGTAGTCGAGATCGACGTAGAACTCGGACACAAAGGCGAAGCCGCGCTCCTGATAGACCTTCTCGTGCAAGGTGCCGGCCATGCCGAACAGCGGCACCTTGAACACCTCGGCAGCATCGCAGACGGCATGCGCCACTTCTTCTTGACGCGCCGCCATGCCATAGAGCACGCCGTGCGGCTTGATGTGGTTGAGCGTCACGCCCTCGACCTCGAGAAAGCCTTTGAGCGCGCCGATCTGGTAGATCAGGACGTCGGCGAGCTCGGGCCGCGGCATCTTCATCTCACGCCGTCCGAAGCCCTGCAGGTCCGGAAACGACGGATGCGCGCCGACCTTGACATTGTGCTGCTTGGCCAGGCGGACGGTTTTGTGCATCACGACGGGGTCCGAGGCGTGAAAGCCACAGGCGACATTCGCGACCGTGATGTGTGGCATCATGGCTTCGTCATCGCCCATCTTGTAGAGGCCGAAGCTCTCGCCCATGTCGCAGTTGATAACCACAGCCATTGGCGGTCCTCCTTCCCAGACGATTCCCTACGCCTTCTTAGCATTCCGGCGGCGAGCGCGACAGGCCGATCCGCATCGGGCCGCGCGCCTCAGTCCTGAGCGCTTGCCAGATAGCGAAGGCGCAGTTGGTCCGCGACCACAGCGAGGATCAGCAGGACGCCGATCACGACGGTCTGCAGGTAGGACTCGATCCGGGCGAGATTCATGCCGTTCTGGATCAGGCCGATGAAGAGGGCGCCCAGGACCACGTTCTCGACCCGCCCGACGCCGCCGCGCAGACTGACCCCGGCGATCACACAGGCGGCGATCGAACTCGAGAGGCATCGAGGCGCCGATGTTGGCCTCGCCGGTCTCCAGTCGCGCCGTCAACAACAGCCCCGAGATGGAGGCCATGCCGCCACAGAGCACGTAGGCCGTGAACAGCGCGAACCGGGTGTTGATGCCGGAGAGCGTGGCCGCCTTGATGTTGCCACCGACGGCGTAGAAGTAGCGCCCGGGCCGGGTCCGGTTGACCAGGAGATAGAGCAGCACGATCAACGCCACGGTGAAATAGACCGGAGCGGGGATGCCGAGCCAGCTGCCGAAGCCGAAGACGTCCCCGAAAGCGGGCGGCATGCCGTAGACCGGCACGCCCCCCGTCAGGTAAAGCGCGATGCCGAAGCCGATCGAGGCCATGCCGAGTGTCATCATGAACGGCGAGACGTTCAGCAGGGCGACGCCGATGCCGTTGACGATGCCGATCGAGAGCCCGGCTGCAAAGCCCGCGAGCAGGCCGAGCCCGATCGCGAGCGGCACGGCATCGGGCATCTGGGCGGTGGCCGCGGCCATGGCCGTCGCGCTGACGACCGAGGTGAGCGCAAGCGTGGTGCCGACCGAGAGGTCGAAGCCGCCGGTGAGGAGCGCGAACATCTGCCCCATCGAGACCATGATCAGGTAGGTCGACTGGCGAGCGACGTTCAGGAGGTTCTGCCGGGTCAGGAAGTTGTCGGACAGCAGCGTGAACACCACGACCGCGATCAGGAGCAAGAACGGCAGCACGCCGAGGCGCACGAACGCGATCTGGAGGAAGCGCAGCACCGGGCGCGCAGGCCCTGTCGTCACGCTCACTTCCGGCTCGGCTCCGGGCTGATCATGCCGCCTCGCGCGCGAAGAAATGGCCGAGCACGGTCTCCTGACTGATCGCCTCGCCGAAGACTTCCGCCTGGAGCACGCCTCGATACATGACGTAGACCCGGTGTGCGAGATGCAGGATTTCGGGCAGATCGGAGGAGATCAGCAGGATCGCGGCGCCGCCCTCGCACAACTCCTTGATGAACTGGTAGATCGCGACCC
This sequence comes from uncultured Alphaproteobacteria bacterium, assembly GCA_963798075.1. Lineage (GTDB taxonomy): Bacteria > Pseudomonadota > Alphaproteobacteria > Geminicoccales > Geminicoccaceae > DATAOG01. Next base: position 25,090 of record CAWCRU010000036.1, read on the forward strand.
GGGTGCCGACGTCGACGCCGATCGTCGGCTCGTCGAAGGCGAACAACGTCACCGCGCGGGACAAGCTCTTGGCCAGCAGCACCTTCTGCTGGTTACCGCCGGAAAAGTGGTCGACCTCGCGCTCGATCCGCGGCGGCTGCAGGTTGAGGCGTTCTGCCAGGGCGTGGACGGCCTGCCGCTCGGCGGCGCGCTTCAGCCAGGGGCCGGACGAGAATTCGGGCAGGTCGAGCGAGGCCAGGGTCGTGTTCTCGCGCACGCTGCGCATCATGACCAGACCTTCGATCCGCCGGTCCGGGGGTACGTAGAAGAAGCCCCGCTCGAGCATCTGCCTTGGATTGGCGCCCGTCACGTCCGCGCCGGCGAACGTCACCCGGCCGCCTGCGAGCGGCAGGAGTCCGAAACAGGCGCGTGCGACCTCGGACCTGCCCGAGCCCACAAGCCCGGCGAGCCCGACGATCTCGCCGGCGCGCACGGTTAGGCTCACTTCCCTGATCGTGCGGTCGACGGTCGAAAGGTGCTCGACCTCCAGCACCGTGCGGCCCGGGTTGGAGGCGATCTTCGGAAAGATCTGGTCGATCACCTTGCCGGTCATCAGCCGGACCAGCTCCTCTTCAGGCGTATCGGCCGGTACCGTCTCGACGTAGCGGCCGTCGCGCAACACCGTGATGCGGTCACCGATCCGACGGATCTCGCTGATGCGGTGAGTGATGTAGATGACCCCTGCGCCGTCCCGCTTGACCTGCTCGATCAGGCGGAACAGCTGTTCGGTCTCGCGCTCGGTGAGCGACGCGGTCGGCTCGTCCAGAATGAGGACCGAGAGCTCGGAGCGGAACGCCTTGGCGATCTCGACCATCTGCTGTTCGGCACGGGAAAGGAAGCCTACCTGCTGGCCGGGGCGTAGCGGGAAGCCGAAACGGGCGAGGATCGCCTCGGCCCGCCGATGCAGTTCGCGCCGGTTGAGCAGGCCGCGACTGGTGGCCTCGGCGCCAAGGAACAGGTTCTCCTCGACCGTCATCTGCGGCACCAGGGAGAATTCCTGGAACACCGCGCTGATGCCGAGCGAGCGCGCCTGGTGCACCGAGTGCAGATCGATCGGCACGCCGCGAAAGTAGAGGCGGCCACCATCCGGTCGCAGGGCACCCGCGACGATCGAGATCAGGGTCGACTTGCCAGCGCCGTTCTCGCCGAACAGCACGTGCACCTCGCCCGGACGCAGGTCGAAATCGACCCGATCCAGCGCCCGCACGCCGGGAAAGTGCTTGCTGATGTGCTCGAGCCGCAGGAGAGATCCGCCCGCTACCGAGGGCGGATCGGTCCCCCGCGGCGCCACGGTCGTCATGGCGCCGGTTGGCTCACTCGACCGAGAAGGTCGGGCGGAAATCGTCCGGCGCCAGAGACGACGCCTTGTCGAAGGTCTCGATGTTGGACTTGTCGATGACGTAGAGCGCGGGACCGACGTGTTTCAGATAGTCCTTGCCCTCGAGGATGCGGACCGCCTGGTCGATCGCGACCCGTCCCTGGATCACCGCGGAATCGGTCGGCGCGGCGAGGATCTGACCGCGCTGGATACCCTGATAGACGCCAGGGGTGAAGTAGTAGGACACGATCTTGATCTGGTCCTCGAGGCCACGTTCGCGCACTAGGCCCGCCGCTGCCTCGGCGGTCACCGCGGTGCCGACGATGTAGTTGATGTCCGGATAGGCCTCGAGGGTGTCTTCGACCAGCTTGAGCTGCACCTCCTTGCCAGTGTCGCCGTACTTGGTATCGACGATCTGGATCGCGCTGTCCTTGACGGCCTTCTGGAAGCCCAGATTGCCGGCCTCGACCCAGCCGGCCCCGGGCGGGCCCGGGAACCAGGCGACCTTGACCGGAGCGGAGCCTGCGGGGTGCAGTTTGGCCAGGTATTCGCCCGCCTTGGAGCCCATCTCGCCGAAGGAAACGAGCGATTTGGCGGACAGCTCGGGCGAGGAGATGCCGTTGATCACGTCGATCACCGGGATATTCTTGGCCCGGATCTCCTTCACCAGATTGTTGAGGCCGTCGAGCGAGATCGCACCGATGATCACGGCATTGGCACCGGCCGCCACGCAGTCCTCGATCTGCGAGATCTGGGTGTTCAGGTTGGTGTAGCCGCCGGCCTCGACCAGCTGCATGCGAACGCCTTCGCGCTTGGACTCGTCGACCACGCCGTAGTCGACGGCCATCCAGTACGGGTCCTTCATGTGCGGGAACGAGACGCAGAGGTCCCACTTCTTATCGGCCTTGTCCAATGGCTGATAGTCGACGGTGGTGCGCGGGCTCGCCATGTCGAATGGCGGATCCCAGACCTCGACCGGATAGGACCATTTGCTGTCCGCGAGGGCGCCGGTCGCGGCGAGCACCACGGCGACCGCCCCCGCGGCGAGCACGGGCGGCGCCTTCATTTTCGTCGTCATCCCTCCGCACTCCCTGAAGTGGGTTCACCTCTACGCCGCGCCCGGCACGGACGCGGCATTGGCCGCATGTTCGCGTACGACGCCAAGCTTGTAAAGAAGCAGCCATCCCCGCCGCCCTCGCCGACGGGGACCGGCTCGGCCTCGACCTGACCGCCGCCCTGGCCGCCAGGCGGGTTGCGTTGTCCCGGTGCATCGGGACGTGATTCAGGCTGCCTTACTGAGATCCGGTGCTTGCGAGAGCGGGATTGTGGGCGGTCTCAGGGCAGGATTGGGCGTTCGGTGCCGGGCTGAATCAGCCACAGATCGCGGGCTGAACAGATCGCAGCCGCTCAGGCACTGGGCTCGTAGGCTTCGAGCCCTAGTCTCTGCAGCAGATCATGATATCGCGGATCGGAGTGCAGAGGCTCGTAAATCTGCTGGACCTTGAGAAAAATCAGCCAGCTCGACTTGGCTTCATAGGCTCTCTCGAGCCATGAAAGCGCCGCCTCGGTGTCGCCCAAGCCGATGTTGAGCCAGGCGAACGCAAGCGGATCGACGTGATCGCGCTCGGCCCGGCCGGTCAGCTCGTCCAGCAGCCTTCGGGCCTCGTCTTGGTTGCCGGCAACACCATGCGCCCATCCCAATTGCGCGGTGGCAAACGCCTCGCCTCGCGTGAGCTCCACCGTCTTCTGAAGTTCGGCGATGGCCTGCTCATGGTTTCCCAGCTGGGCATAAGCCAGTCCGAGTTGCCGATGGGCATGGGAGAACATCGGGTCGCGCTCGATGATACCGAGGAGCCGTAGCTGTTGCCTGCTCGGGCCGTCCCGCGCGAATAAGGGCCCCGCCCAAATCCACCTCGGCCCAGGATATCAGCGGATCGAGCTCCAACGCCTGCTCGATCTCCGCCGCCGCCTCTTCATGCCTGCCGAGCGGCGTCAGCAGCAAAATGCCGTAGTGCTGGCGGGCCCGGGCGTTATGGGGATCGAGCTCGAGCGCCTGTCGATAGGCGCGCTCGGAGCCGGCCCAGTCCCGATCGTACAGCCCAAGGACAATCGCCAGCACGTGGTAGGCCTCCGCATTGGCAGGATCGAGCTCCAGCGCCGTCATGGCCGCGCTCTTGGCCTTCGGATAGGCCTCGTTGGCAGGCATGTGGCCGAATTCGCCAAGCAGCTGGTAGATGTGCGCGAGCTTGAGCATGGCCTGGAGCTGAAATCGCGAGGCCTGCTCCGATGGCGGCAGCGCCTGCGCCATGTCCACGGCTTCTTGATAGCGTGCTCTGGCCTCGACGAAGGCGAACCGGTCGAAGGCCACATCGCCAGCCCGAGTCGCATAAGGGATCGCGTTTTCCAGCAGTCCTGCCTCACGGTAGTGACGAGCGAGCAGCTCCGGCTCTCTGTGCGCCTTCTCCTCGAACCGTCCCTCCAGGACTGCTGCAATCCGAGCGTGCAATTGCTGGCGTCGGCTCTTCAGCAACGATTGGTAGGCCACGTCCTGGACCAGGGCATGCTTGAAGCTGTAGGTGGCGGCGGGCGGGCCGCCTCGGCGAAAGACCAGTTCGGAAGCGACCAGCTGGTCGAGGGCGCCTTGCAGCTGATCCTCTGGACGGTCGGCTACGGCGGCGAGCAGCTCGTGCGAAAACTCACGGCCAATTACCGAGCCAATCTGCGCTACTTCCTTGACCGGGGCCAAGCGGTCGAGGCGGGCCATCAGCGAGCCGTGCAGGGTCGTCGGGATCGCGAGCGGCGGCAACGGCCCCGAGAGCTCGTAGTGGTCGCCGGCATCGCGCAGCAAGCCCGCTTCCAGGACGGTCTTGGTCAGCTCCTCGACGAACAACGGCACGCCGTCGGTCTTGAGCAGGATCTGCTGGAGCACTTCCGCCGGCAGCGGCTTGCTGCCGGTCAGGCGCTCGACCATCTGCGCCCCCTGGCGCTGGCCGAGCCGGCTCAGCGTCAGGGACGTGACATGCGTGCGGCCGGTCCGAGGTGGTGTGAACTCGGATCGGAAGCTGATCAGCAACAGAACCGGAAGATGCTGGATACGATCGACGATCAGCCCGAACAGCTCGCTCGACGTCGGGTCGATCCAGTGGGCGTCCTCGAGCACCATGAGCAGCGGCCGCCGCTCGGCGAGGCCGACGACCCGCTCGAGCAGAGCATCGAAGGTGCCGAGCTTTTGCGCCTCCGGCGTCAGCTCCACGGGCGGGTAGCGCGGTGTCGCTGGCAACGACAGCAGCGCCGCGAGCGGGGGCACGACCTCGGCAAGGTTCTCGGTCGCCTCGGCGAGGATCGTCTCGAGCCGATCGAGCCTCGCCTCCGCGGTGTCTTCCAGCCGAAAGCCGGCGGCGCGCTCCAGCTGGTCGATCAGCGGAAAGAGCGCGCTGTTGGTATGATGGGGCGAGCAATAGTAGCGCAGGCGAGTGTGCGGCTCATCGGCCAGACGCTCGATCAGGCTGCGGATGAGGCGCGACTTGCCGATGCCGGGCTCGCCCGCGAGGAGCACGGTCTGGCCGTCGCCATCCTTGGCCCACTCCCAGCGTTCGAGCAGGATGCCGAGCTCGTGCCCGCGTCCGACCAGCGGGGTCAGCCCCTTGCCGTGCAATGCATCGAAGCGCCCCTCGGCCCGAGCCGCCCCCTCGACCCGCCAGGCGGCAAGCGGCTCGGCGAAACCTTTGAGGCGCCGCGCGCCGAGATCGGTCAGCTCGAACAATCCACCCACGAGCCGTCGTGTCGCCTGGCTGATCACCACGCTGCCCGGCGCTGCGAGCGCCTCGAGCCGCGCTGCGAGATTTGGCGTCTCGCCAACCACCGTCTCCTCTTTCGCCGCGCCCCGCCCGATCAGGTCACCGATCATGACGAGGCCGGTCGCAATTCCGACCCGGGCCGCGAGCGGCGCGCCATGCGCCGTCAATCGTCCCACGGCCCCGGCCAGCTCCAGGCCGGCGTGGACGGCACGCTCGGCATCGCCCTCATGGGCCCGAGGCCAGCCGAAGCAAACGAGCACACGGCCGCCGGTGTATTTGACGACGTGCCCGTTCCAGCGCCTGATCACGCTTCTGCAGCATTGCTGATAGGCGTGGATCGTCCCGCGGATAGTCTCGGGATCGAGCCCCGCCAGAAGCTCCTCCGACCCGACCAGATCGCAGAACAGGATCGTCAGTTGACGCCGCTCGGCTTGGGATCTGGCGAGAACCCCCGGCGATTGCGTTGCCAGACGGCTGGCGGTTGGCTCTACTGCCCCAGAGCGCTCTTGCGGGCTCAGCGCGGCGATCGCTTTGAGGAGCTTCTTGCGGTGGCCAAGCGAGATGCCGAGCTCTTCCAGATCGGTCTCGGACAGATCCGCCAAGATGTCGGCGTCAATGTCACTTTCCCGCAGCCTCTGCTCGTAGCGCTCGAGCCCCAGCCTCCGCAGCCAAGCCGCGATGTCCACGCCGATCCCTCATGCGGTGGTGATCGCGTAGCATAGCTACCAGAGTGGCGGGTCGGTGGCCGCCAATCGATACGCGCCCCTCACCCGTGACGCCCGGAGCGTGCGTACGGCGACGTTTGGGCGGGCGGGCCGGCTCGGCGACGACCACGCTAATCCGTCGACAATGACAGTGCCCGCCATCGGGGGTACGGTGAACGGCCCGATGCTATCAGCGTCTGTCACCCTTGCCTGTCGAGGCCCGCGATGACAACAGCAATCCCGATGCCGTCGTTCGAACCCCTCGAGCAGGGACGGGTCGACGATTCGCTACGCCGGCGCGCCGCCAAGGTGATCCCGGGTGGCCTCTGGGGGCACATGAACGCGGCCCGGTTGCCCGCCCCCTATCCGCAGTATTTTGCCCGTGCCCAGGGGTGTCGGCTCTGGGATGTCGACGGCAATGAATACGTCGATTTCATGTGCAGCTACGGACCGATGATCCTCGGTTATGGCGACGAGGATGTGGAACGGGCGGCCGCGCGCCAGCGGGCGCAGTTCGATATCGCCAATGGCCCCGGCCGGGGCTTGGTGGAGCTGGCCGAGCTGGTGGTCGAGACCGTTCCCCATGCGGACTGGGTGATCTTTGCCAAGAACGGCACCGATGCCACTACGCTCTGCGTCACGCTCGCCCGCGCCGGCACCAGACGGCGCAAGGTTCTGGTGGCGCGCGGCTCGTATCACGGTGCCGCGCCCTGGTGCACGCCGTCGCCGGCCGGCGTCACCACCGAGGACCGGGCGCATCTGCTCCCCTTCGACTACAACGATGCGGCCAGCCTGAAAGCGGCGGCGGATGAGGCCGGAGACGATCTCGCGGCGATCCTGGTGAGCGCGTTCCGCCACGATGTTCGCCGCGACCAGGAGCTGCCGACCCCGGAGTTCGCCGCAGCGGCCCGGGCTCTTTGCGACCGCCAGGCTGCGGCCCTGATCATCGACGACGTCCGCGCCGGCTTTCGCCTGCATCTCGGCGGCAGCTGGGAACCGCTCGGCGTCAGGCCGGATCTGAGCGCCTGGAGCAAGGCGATCGCCAATGGCTATGCGCTGGCGGCGGTGACCGGCGGCGACCGCTTCCGGCCGGCGGCCCAGGAGATCTTCACCACCGGCTCCTTCTGGTGCGCGGCCGTGCCCATGGCGGCGGCCATCGCCACCCTGCGGAAGCTGCAGGCCAGCGATGCGGTCGGGCACATGGCGCGCATGGGCTCTCGGCTGCGCGTCGGGATCGAGGCGCAGGCCCGGCATCATGAGGTCGGCATCCGGCAATCCGGGCCAGCGCAGATGCCGCTCATCCTGTTCGACGACGACGCCAGCCTCGCGAAGGGCAACCTGTTCGCCGCGACCGCGCTCGGCCAGGGCGTCTACCTCCACCCGTGGCACAACATGTTCCTGTCGCTCGCGCACCGCGAGGCCGACATCGACCGGGCGCTCGAGGCCACGGATCAGGCGCTCGCGGCCGTCGCCGCCAGATACGGCTGAGCGAGCCGGCCCGACGATTGCCCTTGGAGGCTTTGTCCGGCGCGGGTACCGTCGGGTCGCGGGTCTCGGATCGGCCGGGTCCTTGCCACGATCAAAAAGGGAGAGGCGCTAAGATGGCAACTCACATGCGAATGACCACGAGGCGACTGCTGGCGCTCGGCGCTGCGGTCGTCGCTTCGAGCGCGGCCGGGGTCGACCCGGTGGCCGCCGCCGATCGTGATACGCTCGTCATCGCCCGCGACATGGACGTCGACTCGCTCGATCCCGGGCGCGCCTGGTGCGACACCTGCCAGATCTATCTGAGCTCGGTGTACGAGACGCTGGTGGGCCTCGCCCCCGACAATCGCACCCTGGTGCCGGGGCTCGCCCAGTCTTGGGATGTCAATGACAATCAAACCCAGTTCACCTTCCATCTCAACCCGGCCGCGGTCTTTGCCGACGGCTCGCCGGTCGAAGCCAAGGACGTTAAATGGTCCTGGGAACGCCTGCGCAACCTCAAAGGCGGCGCTTCGTTCTTTATGGACCCGGTGCAGAAGATCGAGACGCCGGATAGCAAGACAGTCATGGTGATCCTGAGTGCGCCCAACTCCGAGTTTCTAGGCATCATGAATGCCTCCTACACCGGGGTGACCAACAGTGACGTCGCCCTCGAACACGGCGCCAATGCCAAGGACGACGCCGACGCCAGCGACACGGCCGAGCCCTGGTTCCTCGCGAACTCGGCCGGTTCGGGTCCATTCGTGCTCGAGACCTATCGGCCCAATGACGAATTGCGACTTAAGCGCAACGACAACTATTGGGGCACCCAGCCGGCGTTTGCCGAGGTGGTGATCAAGCAGACCAAGGATGCCGTAAGCCAGGCCCAGATGTTGGAATCGGGCGCGGCCGACGTCGCGATGCAACTCGATCCGGACACCGCGAAGTCGGTGAGCGCGCCCGAGGTCACGGTCAAGACGGTGCCGTCATTCAATTTCGTCTATGTGGCTCTGAGCCCCGGCGCCAAGGCTAACCAGGTGCCGCTGACGCCGACGGTTCGCGAGGCCTTCGGCTATGCGCTCGACTACCAAGGCGCGATCGAGTTCACGTTGGGGGGCGAAGGCGACCTGCAGGCCTCGCCGGTCCCCAACGGTTTCCCCGGTACCGATGGCCTGCCGGTGCCGACGCATGATGTCGACAAGGCCAAGGCGTTGCTCGCCGAGGCCGGCGTCGCTGACGGTTTTGCCATGGACGCCATCTATCCCAATGTGAATGTCTATGGGGTCGATTTCACGACTTTGATGCAGAAGGTCCAACAGGACCTGGACAAGGTCGGGATCGAGATCAACCTGCAGCCGGTGACCTTTTCCGTGTGGCGCGATCACGTCAATGGCGATGGAATCCCGCTGACGGCGGTCTACTACGCCCCCGACTACTTCGGATCCGGTCAGTACGCCCAGTATTTCGCGATGACTGGCGAGACGGCGTGGTCCAAGCGGGCCGGCGCTGCCCGCGACCCATCGATCGTCAACCGCCGGGAGGCGGAACTGCTGGCGGCGGCGCTGGCCGCGGGCGGCAAGGAGCAGGACAAGCTCTATCACGAGCTGGCCATGGAGATGATCAAGGACCGGATCATCTTCCCCCTGCTGAGCCCGAAGCTGGTGCTCGCCTATCGCAACGACGTCAAAGGCGTACGCTACAGCGCCTGCTGCAATCTGCCGCTGGCCGAACTCAGCCGCGAGTGACGCCCTTGGGGCTGCGCCCGCCGGCGATCCCGGCCGGGGGCAGCCCCTCGAACCGCTGACGAGGGATGTTCGCGCATATCGTCCGCCGCCTGATCGCCATGCCCCTGCTCCTGCTCGGTGTGGCCAGCGTGGCGTTCCTGCTGTCGCACTTCACCAGAGGCGATCCGCTGGCCTCGGTGGTCCCGGAACGGCAGATGGACAACCCGGCCGTGGTCGCGGCGGCCAAGAAGCGCTGGGGCCTGGACAGGTCGCTGCCGGAGCAATACGTCATCTACCTTGGCAACCTCCTCGGCGGCGACCTCGGGACTTCGTTCCGGACCAAGCGCGAGGTGTCCACCGACATTCTCGAGCGCCTGCCGGCGACGCTCGAGCTGGTGCTGGCGGCGATGCTGGTCGGGACCGTGAGCGGCATCCTGCTCGGCGTGGTCGCCGCCCATTTCCGCAATCGCGGCCTCGATCACGGCGCCCGGCTGTTCGCGCTGATCGGCTCGTCGATCCCGGTATTCTGGTCCGGCCTGATCCTCTTGTTCGTCTTCTCGGTGGTGCTGGCCTGGCTGCCGGGTCCGGGACGCCTCGACCCGCGCACGCCGGCACCGCCGTTCGTGACCGGCATGTTCACGATCGACTCGCTGCTCGCGCGCGACCTCGGCACCTTCGTCGACGCGCTCGACCACCTGCTGCTGCCGGCGTTCGTCCTCGGCTGGGCGGTGATGGGCATCATCTCGCGCCTGGTGCGCGCCAGCATGCTCGACGTGCTGGGGCAGGAATACATCCTGACCGCGCGCGCCAAAGGCGCGGGCGAACGCCGCGTCCTTTTGAACCATGCGCTGCGCAACGCCCTGATCCCGACGCTCACGATCGTCGGCTTCTCGTTCGCCTACCTGATCACAGGCGCCGTCCTCACCGAGACCGTCTTCACTTGGCCCGGCATCGGGTCCTATGCCGTGGACGCGGCGCGCGCGCTCGACTATCCCGCGATCATCGGCGTCACCATCATCGGCGCGGCGGCGTTCCTGATCGCCAATCTGATCACCGACCTCGCCTACGCCGTCGCCAATCCTCGAATCAGGCTCGGCTGAGCCGCGATGCAGATCGCCGGCCGCGCGAGGGTCGCCCCCAGCTGGTTGACGCTGCCCGTGATGGCCGGGGCTGTCGTGGTCGCATTCTGGGTAGTGGTGGCGCTGAGCATCGATCTCTGGTCGCCCTATCCGCCGCTCGAGATGGTGGCGCGGCGCCTGCAGCCACCGAGCGCGGAGCATCTGGTCGGCACCGACGCGCTCGGTCGCGACGTGCTCGCCCGCACCCTGCATGGCGCCCGCCATTCGATCCCGATCGCCGTCGTGGTGGTGATCGCCGCGCTGGCGTTGGGCTCCGTGCTCGGCGCCAGCGCCGGTTTCTTCGGCGGCATGGCCGATGGCGCCATCATGCGGCTGGTCGACGTGACGCTCGCCTTTCCGCCGGTGCTGCTTGCCATGGCGGTGGCGGCCTCCCTCGGCCCCGGCTTGCGGAACGCGGCCATCGCCATGGTCATCGTCTGGTGGCCGGTCTACGCCCGGCTGATGCGCGCGCAGGTGCTCGACGTGAAGGAACGCGAGCATGTCGAGGCCGCGATCGCCGGCGGCGCCGGTCGCCTGCGACTGCTGGTGATTCACATCCTCCCGCTGTGCTGGACGCCCGTGCTGATCAACGCCACGATGGATTTCGGCCAGGTGGTCCTGCTGGCGGCATCGCTGAGCTTCATCGGCCTTGGCGCGCTGCCGCCGACGCCGGAATGGGGCTCGATGATCTCGGATGGGGCGGTCCACTTCTATCAGTGGTGGATCGCCTTCGGACCGGGGGTCGCGATCCTGAGCGTCGTCCTCGGGTTCAACTTTCTCGGTGACGGCTTGCGCGACCTTCTCGATCCGCGGACCGCGTGAGCTGAGCGCGAGCGATGGCGCCGAGCGGACCCCTGCTCGCGATCCGGGACCTGCGGATCAGCTTCGCCACCGGCGCCGGTCCGGTCGAGGCCGTGGCCGGGGTCGATCTCGACCTGGAGGCCGGTCGCGTGCTCGGCGTGGTCGGCGAATCCGGCTCCGGCAAGAGCGTGACCATGCTCGGCGTCCTGGGGCTTCTGCCCAAGTCGGCGGTAGTCGCCGGGTCGGTGCGCTTTTGCGGTCAGGAGCTGCTGGGCATGCCCCGGCAGGCTCTGCAGGCGATCCGCGGCGCCCGCATCGGGATGATTTTTCAGGACCCGCTGACCGCGCTCAATCCGGTGCTGCGGATCGGCGACCAGATCGTCGAGGCGATCCGGATCCACCAGCGCGACGTTTCGCGCCGAGCCGCCACGGCGAGGGCGGTGGAGCTCCTCGATCTGGTCTCGATCCCGCGGCCCCGCGAGCGTGCGCGGCAGTACCCCCACGAGTTCTCCGGCGGCATGCGGCAACGCGCCATGATCGCCATGGCGGTGGCCAACCAACCGGAGCTGCTGATCGCCGACGAGCCGACGACGGCGCTCGACGTCACGGTACAGGCGCAGATCCTGGAGGTCCTCGAAAGCCTGCGCACCCGCCTCGGCATCGGGCTGATCCTGATCACCCACGACCTGGGCGTGGTCGCCGGCACGGCGGATGCGGTCGCCGTCATGTACGCCGGCCGGATCGTCGAGCTGGGCGGCGTCGACGCCGTGTTCGAGGCCGCGCGCCACCCCTACACCCGCGGACTGCTCGCCGCGCTCCCGAAGCTCGACGCCGGTGATCAGCCGCTGGTCGGGATCGAGGGCCGGCCGCCCTCCCTGCGCGACCGGCCGTCGGGCTGTGCTTTCCATCCGCGCTGCGCGCTGGCCGAGGACCGCTGCAGGGTTGAGGTCCCGGCGCTGCGCCTGGTCGGATCGACCCAGAATGCGTGCCATCTGGCCGAGCGCGTGAACCGCAGCCAGTCGCCGAAGCACCCTGTTTTGGATCGCAGCGGATGAACGCGGAGTCGCAGCCCGAGCCGATCCTGTCGGTGCGGCGTCTGGCCAAGGCGTTTCCGGTCCGCCGCGGGGTGATCTTCGATCGCGCGGTCGGGCAGGTGAGCGCGGTCGCGGAGGTCTCGCTCGACCTGGTCGCCGGCGAGACGCTCGGATTGGTCGGCAAATCCGGCTGCGGCAAGTCGACCCTAGGCCGCTGCATCATACGGCTCCTCGAACCGACCTCTGGCGAGATCCTGTTTCGCGGCCGCGACATCGCGCGGCTCTCAGCTGCGGCGATGCGGCCGCTGCGCCGACATCTCCAGATCGTGTTCCAAGATCCCTATGCTTCGCTCCACCCCCGCATGCGGGTCGGGAGGATCGTCGCCGAGCCGCTCCGCCTGGCGCAGATCTCCAAGCGCGACGTCAACGAGCGCGTCTTTGAACTCCTGGACGTGGTGCAGCTGAATCCGGAGCACGCCCTATCCTTTCCCCATGAGCTTTCCGGAGGTCAGCGTCAGCGCGTGGGAATCGCGCGGGCGCTGGCGCTCCGCCCCCAGGTCGTCATCCTCGACGAGCCCGTCTCGGCGCTCGACGTCTCGGTTCGGGCCGGCGTGCTCAATCTCCTGACGGCGCTGCAACAACGGTTCGGCCTGGCCTTCCTGTTCATCGCCCATGACCTCGCCGTCGTGCGCCACATCTCGCAGCGCGTCGCGGTCATGTACCTGGGCCGGATCGTCGAGACGGCCCGCGCCGATGATTTCTACGCGCGAGCGATGCATCCCTACAGTCAGGCGTTGCTCTCGGCCGTGCCGTTCGCCGACCCGAAACGTGAGCGGGCGCGTCAGCGCATCGTTCTCAAAGGCGATGTGCCAAGCCCGCTCGATCCACCATCGGGTTGCCGCTTTCGGACCCGCTGCTGGAAGGCGACGGAACGCTGCGCCGCCGAGGTGCCAAGGCTGCTGGAGCGGGCTGGTGGCCATCGCGTGGCCTGTCATTTTCCGGAGCCGCTGCCACCGAGCCCAGCGACGCGTCACGACACCCGCGGCCGATAGGCCGACGAAGTCTATTTGCAAGCGCGCGGTGCCTGCGATAGTGGCGAGATCGCGCTCAGGTGCCGTAGAAGAAAAGTGACCGGGGAGCCCGCGACCTTGAACAAGGTCCTCTGCAATATCCAACAGCTGCACGGCCGCCCGGCAGCCTTCCTCGCACCGTTGCGCGCTGCCGGCCTCGAGGTCGTGATGAACGACAAGGACCGGCTGCTGAGCGAGGCGGAGCTGATCGCGCGCCTGCCGGGCGCCATCGCGACCATCGCCGGCGGCGAGCCCTACACCGAGCGGGTGTTCGCCGCCGCGCCCGAGCTGCGCGTGGTGGCGCGCTTCGGCGTCGGCTACGACCGGGTCGACGTCGCAGCCGCCACTCGCCACGGGGTCGCCGTGGCGATGGCCTTCGGCACCAATCATGAAAGCGTCGCCGACTACGCCTTCGCGCTCGCGATCGGTCTGGCGCTCGAGCTGTTGCCGCACCACACCAGGGTCGCGGGTCGCGGCTGGGGCTGCAGCTTCCATCCGGGGCTCTGGGGCCGGTGCCTCGGGATCGTCGGCCTCGGCCGGATCGGCAAAGCGCTGGCGCGCCGCGCCGCGGCCTTCGAGATGCACGTACTGGCGACCGATCCGCTGCCGGACCCGGCGTTCGCGGCCGCCAACGGCATCGAGCTGGTCGCTCTGGACGAGCTGCTGCGCCGCGCCCACGTCGTCTCGCTGCACACGCCCCTCGGGCCTGAGACCCGCCACCTGATCGGACGTCGCGAGCTCGCCTTCATGAAGTCGTCCGCGTTCCTGATCAACACCGCCCGCGGCGGCCTGATCGATGAGAAGGCGCTCTATGACGCGCTGACCTGCGGCCGCCTCGCCGGTGCCGGTCTCGACGTCTTCGAAGCCGAGCCGCCCGAGGGCTCGCCGCTGCTCGGTCTGCCGAACGTGCTGCTGGCGCCGCATGCCGCCGGCATGGACGAGGCCGCCGAGCGCCTGATGGGCGAGCGCTGCGTCGAGAGCATCCTCGCGATCATTGGCGGCCAGGATCCCGGCCGCGGCTACGTCCTCAACCCCGAAGTCCTGTCTTCCCAGGAGAGCCATTGATGTCCGAGCGCGCCCTCGATCTGAAACGCCGCCTGCGGGAGGGTGCGACCGCGCTCGGCGCCTGGCTGTCGATCACGGATCCGGTGGTCGCCGAGATCATGGCCGGGGCCGGCTTCGACTACATCCTGATCGACACCGAGCATGCGCCCTGGTCGCTGGAGTCGCTCCAGACAGCGCTGCTCGCGTTTCGCGGCCTGCCGACAGTGCCGATCGTGCGCGTGCCCTGGAACGATCAGGTCCACGTCAAGCAGGCCCTCGACGTCGGCGCCGACGGCGTGCTCGCCCCGATGGTCCGGGGTGCCGCCGAAGCCCGCGCTCTGGTCGCCGCGGCCAAATATCCGCCCGACGGCATCCGCGGGTTCGGCCCGCGCCGCGCCTCGGACTACGGCCGCAACATCGACGCCTACGTCGCCGGTGCCAATGCCGCGACGATCGTGATCCCGCAGATCGAGGACCTCGGCACGGCCGAGGCGGTCGAGGAGATCCTGGCGGTCGAGGGCATCGATGCGCTCTGCATCGGCCCGAACGACCTCTCCGGCAGCGCCGGTGTGCTGCGCCAGCACGATCACCCGGTCGTGCGCGGGGCGATCGACAAGATCCTGAGCGCGGCCAAGGCGCGTGGCGTCGCGGTCTGCACCGGCATCACTCTGCCGCTGGAGCGCCAGCAGGACTGGATCGAGCGCGGCGCCAGGCTCACGCTGCTGACCTCGGACGTCGAGCTGCTGGCGGGCGGTGCCGGGGCGGCGGTCGCGACGGCGCGCGCCGCCTTCCGGCGCTGACGCAGGCTTTTGGTGCCCAGGCCATGGCCGGCCCGCCGCCAAGTCCGGACGATCGCTTCGATGCCGCCGACGAGGTGGTGCGCGGAGCGCTCGCGGCCGAGCCGGCTGGCGCCGCCGGACGTGCGACCGGCGGGCTGCTGGGCCGCCTGCTCAGCAACCGCGATGTCGCGATCCTGATCGTCGCCGCCCTGCTGTTCGCCCTGTTCGCGCTGCTCGGGCCCCGCTTCCTCAGCGAGAACAATCTGGTCGACATTGCGCGCCGCGCGGCGATCCTGGGCGTCCTCGCGGTCGGCATGACCTATCTGTTCGCCGCGGGCGAGCTCGACCTTTCGATCGGCTCCCACTACGGCTTTCTTTTGATCCTGATGTCGTTCCAGGAGGAGCGGCTCGGGATCGATCCCTGGCTGTCGGCGGGCGTCGTGATCCTGATCGGGCTCGCGATCGGTGCGATCAACGGTCTTTTGGTGACCCGCGTCGGCCTGCCGTCGTTCATCACGACACTCGGCATGCTGGCGCTGCTGCGCGGCGCCGCCAACACCGTCTCGAGCGGCTATCCGATCCCGGCCAAGAACACCGACCTCGCATTCTACCGGATCATCCGCGCCGATTTCCCTGGCACGCCGGTCCCGAACCTGTTCGTCGCGATGGCGGTCGTGATGGTGGTCGGCGGGATCGTGCTCGCCCGGACCAAATTCGGCAGCGACGTCTACGCGACCGGCGGCGACGTCGAGGCGGCCCGCAACAACGGCATCGACACGCGCCGGGTCAAGCTCGTCTGCTTCGTGCTGATGGGCGGCCTCTGCGGCCTCGCCGCGGCGCTGCTGTTCGGCCGGGTCGGCCTCGCGCCGCTGAGCGCCGGGGTCAACCTCGAGCTGCAGGTGATCGCCGCGATCATCATTGGCGGGGTCGCCCTGTTCGGCGGCCGGGGGACGATCTTTGGCAGCTTCGTCGGCGTGCTGATCCTCAGCATGCTGACGAGCGGCATCATCCTGATCGGGGTGAAGCAGTTCTGGGACGGGATCGCGACCGGGGCGGTGATCCTGGTCGCGGCCGGGCTCGACCTGCTGGTCCGGCAGGGCGCCGGCAGCCGGCTCAGCCGGGCCGGTTCATGACAACCAGGCAAACGGGGAGCAACAGGGATGCTAAGCGACCTCACGACCCACCGCCGGGGACTCTTGCTCGGTGGAGCCCGCGCCGCCGCAGCCGCGGCGGCCGCGACCGCGATCGGTCTGCCGATCGAGGCGCTGGCGCAGGCCGGCCCGTCGCGCAAGTTCATCTGGGTGCCGCAGGCGCTCGGCGACTGGGACCTCGCATTCCAAGTTGGCGCCCGCGACTTCTGCGAGCTGGTCGGCTGGACCTATCAGCGGATCGGCAACCCGGTCTACTCGGTCCAGAACCACGCCGAGCAGGTCAACAACGCGATCGCCGCCCAGGCGAACGTGATCGCGACCTCGCTCGAGAGCGTGGGCTTGGTCGAGCCATTCGAGCGTGGCCTGGCTCAGGGCGTCACGATGATGATCACCGATCAGGGCATCCAGGAGGAAGCCGATGGGCTCGGCCTGCACATCATCAACCAGGACGAGTTCAATGCCGGCATCATCAACGGCACCCAGGCGGCGACCTTCGCCCAGGAGCTGACCGGCAAGAGCGAGGGCGTGATCGTGCTCGGTAACGGCAACCCGGGCTCGACCTCGATCGACAAGCGCCAGAACGGCAGCAAGCTCGGCATCGAGCAGTACAACGCGGCCAACGGCACCACCTACACCTTCGAGGCGTTCGCGGACAGCAGCTTCGGCGAGCTGACCGAGTCGATCCAGAAGTGGACCGCCCAGATCGACGAGAAGGGCGATGCGCTGGTCGCGGCGATCGGCACCGGTAATCCCAATCCGATCGTCCAGGCGCTCAAGGAGCGCGGCATCGCGCCGGGCAAGATCGCGGTCGGCTCGACCGACATCCCGCCGGCCCACCAGCAGCAGATCAAGGAAGGCTGGGTGCAGTGGGGGATCGACCAGCAGTTCTACGTGATGGGCTTCCAGTGCGCGGCCGGCGCCTGGGTCCAGATCGAGCGCGGCTACCCCTACCTCGACATCCGCACCGGCGGCGAGGTCGTGCTCGACAAGGATCTCGACCGGGTCAAGGCGCGAACCGACATCTGGCTGGCCAAGGCGCGCGAATACGGCTTCGCATAGACGGCGCCCACGAGGGGGAGCGGGGCCTGCCCCGCTTCCCTCGAAGCGCGAGGAAAGACATGGCCACGGATGCGCAGGCCACAAGTGTGGGGGCCCCCTACCTGCAGGCCAGGGGACTCTCGAAGAGCTTCGGTCACGTGCGCGCCCTGCAGGACGTCGACATCGACGTGTTTGAGGGCGAGGTGCTGGCGATCGTCGGCGACAACGGCGCCGGCAAGTCGACCCTGATCAAGATCCTGAGCGGCGTCCATCAGCCCGATCGTGGTGCTCTCGAGGTCGGCGGCCGACCGATCAGGATCGCCGACCCGCACGCGGCGCGCGAGCTGGGGATCGCGACCGTGTTCCAGAACCTGGCGCTGGTCGACATGCGCGACGTGGCGGCCAACCTCTACCTCGGCCGCGAGCCCGTCCGCTTCCGCTTCTTCGTCGATCGCAGGAGGATGCTCGAGGGCGCGCGCCAGGTGATGCGCGACCTGCGCGTCAACATCCCGTCCCTCACCACCGAGGTCGGGCAGCTGTCCGGCGGCCAGCGCCAGTCGATTGCACTCGGCCGGGCGACCGCGCAGCACGGCCGCGTGATCATCATGGACGAGCCGACCGCAGCTCTCGGCGTCCGCGAGTCGCGCAAGGTCCTGGACCTAATCCTGCGGCTCAAGGCGACTGGAGCGGGCGTCCTGATCGTCAGCCACAACATGCGCCACGTATTCTCGGTCGCCGATCGCATCCTGGTGCTGCGCCACGGCCGCGAGGTCGGGGTCCGGAACAAGAGCGCGACCGCGCCGGACGAGATCGTCAAGATGATCGTCGGCGTCGAGATGCTGTGAACGGCGTCGCCGGATGACCAGCGAGCAGAGAGCGGCCGCGTTCGAGCCGGGCGACGATGTCCTGGACGAGGTCGCACCTGACGAGACGCCGGCGGCCAGCCTCAGCGTCTGGCAACGGCTGGCGGGCAACCCGAATGTCGCGATCACGCTCGTGGCCCTGGTCATCTTCGCGTTCTTCTCGCTCGACCACCAAGACCTTTCTCACCGAGTTCAACCTGATCAACCTGTTGCGCAACGCCGCCCTGATCGGCATCGTCGCGGTCGGCATGACCTATCTTCTGATCTGTGGCGAGATCGATCTGTCGGTCGGCTCGGTCTTCGGCTTTCTCAACGTGATCATGGGCCTGCTGGTGGTCGCGGCCGGCATCAATCCCTGGCTCGCGATGGTCCTGGTGATCGGGCTCGGCGCCGTGACCGGCGCGGTCAACGGCCTGATCCGGACCCGGATCGGAATCCCCTCGTTCATCGTCACGCTCGCGATGCTGGTCGCCTACCGCAGCGCCGCCCTGATCGCGAGCGGCGAGCGGCCGCTGACCACGCGCGGCCGGACACCCTTCTACGCGTTCACCGGCGGCGAGCTGTTCGGCATCGTGCCCTGGCACGTGGTCTGGATGCTCGCGATCATGGCGATCGGCGGTCTGGTCCTTTCGCGCACGCGCTTCGGCTATCACCTCTATGCTACCGGCGGCAATCTCGAGGCGGCGCGGTTCGCCGGCATCAATACCGACCGCGTCAAGCTCGCGGCCTTCATCCTGACCGGCGCGCTCTGCGGCCTGATCGGCGCGCTGCTGTTCGGCTACCTGCGGGTCGCGGAGCCGACCACCGGCACCGGCTTCGAGTTCCGGGTGATCGGCGCGGTGATCGTCGGCGGCGTCGCGCTGACCGGCGGCCGCGGCACGATCTATGGCGGGCTGATCGGTGCCCTGATCATCAGCATGATCACGAGCGGCTTGGTCCTGCTGGGCTTCTCCCAGGACGTCGGCGACGTCGCCACGGGTGCCTTGATCATCGCCGCCGGCACCCTCGGCCTGGTCGTGCGCCGCGCCACCTCGCGCCGGCTCGGGACCCTCGGCTGAGAGCGGATCAGCCGCGGAAGCGGGCCTCGGGCAGACCCCTGACGCCGACATCGAGGGCAAAGAGGCCGCCGGCCTGCGGCTGGCTCGCAAGCTGCGCCTCGGTGCGATTGAAGCGGGATGTGGTGACGTACAGGACGTCGAGGTCGTGACCGCCGAACGCCGCACAGGTCGGCAGCTCGACCGGCAGCTCGATCACCCGCATCAGCCGGCCCTTGGGATCGTAGCGCGCGACCTTCCAGGCGCCCGGCAGCGTCAGCCAGTAGCAGCCCTCCCCGTCGACCGTGGCACCATCGGGCGCACCCCCGATCTCGGTCGTGTCGACGAACACGCGGCGCTCGCCGATCGTGCCGGTCTCGGGGTCACTCGCGAACGCCCAGGCCCTCCGCGCGCTGCTGCAGGCGTAGTACATGACGTCGCCCTTTGGGCTCCAGGCGAGGCCGTTCGAGACCGTGACACCATCGACCATCCTGCGCCAGGTGAGATCGAAATCGAGGCGGTAGAGCGCGCCGGAGGCCTTTGTCTCCGGATCGTGCATGGTGCCGGCCCAGAACCGGCCGCGACGGTCGGGCTTGCCATCGTTGAAGCGGTTCTCGGGGCGATCCGGCTCGGGATCGCCGATCGCCTGGAAGCGACCGGTCGCGGGATCGAAGAGGTGGAAGCCCGACGCCATGGCGACGACCAGGCCGCCTGCCTCGCGCACCGCGAGCGAGCCTATGTCCTGCGGCGTCCGCCAGCATTGGTCCCGCCCGCTCACTGGATCGAAGCGATGGATCTCGCGGGCCTTGATGTCGACCCACCAGAGCACGGCGTCCCGCACATCCCAGAGCGCACCCTCGCCCAGGATCGACCTCGCATCGAGAACGCATTCGACCTCGTTCATCGCGCTCCTCCATGTGGCGTCATTGGGCCGTCACGGGACCTTGGCACCTTCCGGCCCTCTTGGCTCGAATGGTGGGCCGCGAGGCGAGGTGCGGGCGTCCGCGGGCAATAAAGATACTCTCGGTCCAACCCAGGCCGCGCGGCGACAAGCCCCGCGCTGCGCCCGTGGTCTAGCGTCGGTTGGGGGAGGCTGGCAACATGACCAGGGACTTTTTGGCCGCGACGGCCACGTGCGTTCTGCTTGCCGCGAGCGCGGTGCAGGCGGCCGAGCCGCTCAAGATCGGCGTCACGGCCACGCTCGAGGGCACCTACACGGTGCTCGGCGAGGACGGCATGCGCGACATCGAGGTCGCGGTCCGCGAGTGGAACAAGACGGTCGCCGGCCGCCCGCTCGAGATCATCGTCGCGTCGACCGACGCGAGCCCGGACTCGGCGGTGCGCGCGGTCCGCAAGCTCGTCGAGCAGGACAAGGTGGACGTGGTCATCAGCCCTTTGTCGGGCTCCGAGGGGATCGCGGTCCGCGACTACTGCAAGACCCAGCCCGAGATGACCTTCGTCAACGCCGGCTCGGGCGCCCAGGAGACCACCTTCGTCACTCCATGCGACAACTTCTTTCGCTTCAACCTCGACGGCGCTCAATGGCAGGCCGGGCTCGGCAAGTATATCTACGATAAGAAGGGCTATCGCACGATCGCGACGATCGGCGAGGACTACTCCTTCGTCTACACCCAGGTGTTCGGCCTGGTGATGGAGTTCTGCGCCGCGGGCAGCGAGGTGAGCGAGCGCTTCTGGGTGCCGCTCGGCACCAAGGATTTCGCGTCGGTGATCGCAGCCTTGCCGGACGATGTCGATGCGATCTATCTCGGCCTCGGCGGCGGCGACGCGGTCAACTTCCTGAACCAGTACGTGCAGGCCGGCGGCACCGCCAAGTTGATCGGCGGCAGCATCATGGTCGACCAGACGGTCCTGTCGTCCAAGGGCACTGCCAAGGAGCGGCTGATCGGCACGGTCGCCGCCAGCGGCCAGGCGGACACCTGGGACAACCCGAAATGGCAGGCATTCGTCAAGGCCTACCAGGATGCCTTCCCGCCCGAGAAGCGCTTCGCCGGCCCGTCGCTGCTGGCGACCAACTACTACAATTCGGCGACCGCGGTGTTCAAGGCCCTCGACGAGGTCGGCGGCGACCTCAGCGACAACCAGGCCAAGTTCCGCGACGCGTTGCGCAACCTCGTGCTCGACGCGCCCAACGGCGAGATCAAGCTCGACCACAATCGCCAGGCGATCGGCACCAACTTCGTCACCGAGGTGGTCGAGGACGCCGATGGCAACCTCGTCATCAAGGTCGTCGACGTGATCCCGAACGTCAACCAGACGCTGGGCTACGACGAGGACACCTTCAGGAAGATCGGCACGCCCAGCCGCGACAACCCGCCCTGCAAGTCCTCCTACTGACCCTTTGACCCGCGACCGGGCGGCGCCCAGCTTGGCGCCGCCCGCTCGAACGGCTTGACGAGCCGGCCGGCTTGCCCGCCGGCATTGGTTGACGCTCCCCGCCCGGCGCGGGCATCGCGCCGCGAGCTGCACCGGCACGCCATGTCGCTGATCACCTATGTGACGCGCATTCATTTTGCCGACGGCATCGTCGAGGCCGCGCTCGCCGCCGAACTCGACGCCCTCGGCATCGGCCGCCCGCTGATCGTCACCGACCGGAGCGCGGCCGAGGCCGGGCTGCTTGAGCGGGTCCGGGACGCCCTGCCCGCAGCGGCGATGCCGGTGCTGTTCGCCCAGAGACCGAGCCGGGCCTCGGAGGCCGCGGCCGTGTCGCTCGCCGAGCTCTACCGGGGCGATGCCTGCGACGGGCTGATCGCCCTCGGCAGTGGGACCGCTATCGATCTCGCCAAGGTCGTAGCGCTCCTGGTCAGCCATGACGGGCCGCTTGGCGCATTCGCCGCGGCCGGCGGCCGCCTCGGCCTGATCCGCGACCTGTTGCCGCCGATCATCGCGATCTCGACCACCGCCGGCAGCGGCGCCGAGGTGATTGGCACGGCCGGCGTCGTGCTCGAGGACGGGCAGATGCTCGCGCTCTGCAGCCCGCATCTGATCCCCAAGGTCGCGATCTGCGATCCGACGCTCACGCTCGGCCTGCCGCCCGCGCTGACCGCCGGCACCGGCATGGACGCGCTGACCCACTGCATCGAGACGTTTCTCGCCACCGCCTACAACCCACCCGCCGACGGCATCGCCCTCGACGGCATCGCGCGCGCCGCCCGCCACCTCGAGCGCGCGGTCGCGCGCGGGCGCGATCTCGCGGCGCGCCGCGAGATGATGGCCGCGGCGCTGAACGGCGCGCTCGCGCTGCAGAAGGGCCTGGGTGGCGTGCACGCGATCAGCCATGCGCTGGGCGCGCTCGAGGGCCGCGAGCTCCACCACGGCACCCTCAACGCCGTGCTCCTGCCCTACATGATCGAGTTCAACGCGCCCGCGGTCGGCGACCGCTATGGCGCGATCAAGCGGGCGATGGGGCTCGGCCGCCGCGCCGATCTCGCCGACCAGCTGCATCGGCTGACCGGGCGGCTCGGCGTGCCGGGCTCGCTCGGCGCGCTCGGCCTCGATCTCGCGGCGCTCGAGCGCGCCGCTTCTCAGGCCGAACGGGATCCGGCCAGTCGCACCAACCGGAGGCGCGCGCGGCGCGAGGACTATCTGAGCGTGATGCGGGCGGCGCTCTGAGCGCGCGACCGGTGCCGGCGATAAGGCTTGCCAAAGCGACCTCGAACCCGGATCATCCAGGCTCAGAAAAGCAAGAAGACCCAGGGTGGCGTGCATGAGCACTGCCGTGTCGATCTATCATGGCCGGTTCGGCCGTGCGACGCTCTACCGCCTGAATCGGCCGATGACCACGCATGCGCATCCGCGAGGGCCATCTCACCTTTCTGGTCCACGGCGTGCCGTCCTGCGTCGGCGCGATCGGCCGCTCGCACATGCTCTCGCCCGGCGCGGCGGTGGCCGTGAACCCCTGGGAGCTGCACAATTTCATCCCCGGCGATCAGGAGCACGGCAGCCTGTTCCTGGTCCTCTACATCAAGCCGATCTGGTTCTTGGAGTTCGGGCGCAGCGCGCAGTCGGCGCTCCGCTTCGGGCGCAACGCGGTCGAGATGACCAGCCACATCCAGCGCTCGGTCAACAAGGTGACAGCGCTGCTGCTCGATGACGCCCCGTCCGGCGCCTTCGACGGCTACCTGTACGAGCTCACCCAGGAGTGCTTCGATAAGACCTGGCAATGGCTGCCGCAGGCCTGCCCGCTCGAGCAGCAGGCCCCGTGCTTTGCCGACTTCCGGGTGCGCAGGTCGGTCAGGCTGATGGCGCAGCGGCTCGGCGCCGAGATCGAGCTCGACGACATCGCCCGCGAGGCCGGGCTCTCGCGGCCGCACTTCTACCGTCTGTTCAAGAGCCAAACCGGGCTCACCCCGAACCTGTTCCTCAACACGCTGCGCATGGAGAAGGCGATCGACGCGCTGACCGGGGGCGAGGGGTCGGTCGCCGACATCGGATTCAGCCTTGGCTTCGCGTCGCAGAGCAGCTTCTCGCGCTTCTTCGCCGCTAATGTCGGCATGGCGCCGAGCGACTATCGGCGCGTCGCTCATTGCCTGAATGCCTGATCGGGTGCCGGCGAAAAAAGGCGATACGCCGTCACGCGATGAGACTCGCGGATATGAAGCACCGGGTCGCGAGCGCCTAGAGCACTTTCGCTTTAGGTAGAAGCATAGCCGCAGTGGATGAGGTAGTTGGCACATTCGGCGGGCGGATAGGTGTCGAGGAGGTGGCCGATGATCGACCAGAGTTCGGCCTTGGTGCGGGCGGCGGCCTTGCGCAGCAGTGCCTTGAGCTTGGCGAACAGCTGCTCGATCGGGTTCAAGTCGGGACTGTAGGGCGGCAGGTAGAGGATCGAGGCGCCAGCGGCGGCGATTGCCTGGCGGACGCCGTCGACCTTGTGCGCGGCGAGATTGTCGAGCACCACGACGTCACCAGGCTCGAGCGCCGGCCCCAGAAATTGCTCGACATAGGCGCGCAAGGCGATCCCGGTCATCGGCCCGTCGAGCACCAGCGGCGCCAGGATGCCGGTCTGGCGGAGGCCGGCGATGAAGGTGGTGGTGCGCCAGTGGCCGTGTGGCACGGCGGCGACCAGACGCTGGTCCGAGGCGCTGCGGCCGTAGCGCCGGGTCATGTTGGTGGCGGTCGCGGTCTCGTCGAGGAAGACGAAGCGCGCCGGGTCCATGAAGCGCTGCCAGACCCGCCATCGCCGGCGCTGGCCGGTGACGTCGAAGCGATTTGCTCGGCCGCTCTCAAGGACTTTTTTTATGCCGCAGGCCGATCCGGCGCAGCGCGTTGTGGATCGTCGAGAGCCCGGCCCGTACCCCGCAGCGCCGCTGCAGCGCCGTCTGGAGCTCGGCCAGCGTGAGGTCGGGCGTCGCCTCGACCAGCCGACGCAGGTCGGCTTCGTGGGGCTCGAGCACAGGCCGCCGGTGCCCGCCGTAGCGCGCCGGTGCGGCGCTGCCGGTCGCGCGCACCCGCTGCATCAGCTTGATCGCGGCCGACGGGCTGACGGCAAAGCGCCCCGCGGCGCCACGGATCGAGCTGCCGCTCTCGACCGCGCCGACGATCCGCAGCCGCAGGTCCATGGAGATCGGTGCTGGCATGGCGACAATCTCGGTTGTTTCAACCAATATTGTCGAATCACAGGTGTCGATTCTACGCAATAGGAATATGCTCTAGTCTTCGGTTGTGGGCTGGGCCACCGGCGACCGGCCGCTGGCCGCGTTCACGGGTCCTAGCTAGTGCGGCGATGGTGCGCATCATCGAGCGAAATCCGATCAGGTCGGTGATCCTCCTGATCATTGCTGCCCTGCTGCTCTGGCTGATCTTTGCCGTCTGGCCGGAGGGTCTCGAGGACGCCATCGGCCGCAAGAAGATCTTCCTCAGCGCGGTCTTGAACGGGATCACGCTCGGCGCGCTCTACTTTCTGGTCGCGAGCGGGTTCACGCTGATCTTCGGCCTCATGCGCAACGTCAACCTCGCGCACGGCTCGCTGTACCTGCTCGGCGGCTACATCGGGTTCGAGATTACCGAATGGACCGGGTCGTGGTTCCTGAGCTTCTTGGTCGCGTTCGTCGCGACCGCGCTGGTGGGCGTGGTCCTGCAATACGTGGTCTTCCGCCGGATGGAGGGCCAGGACCTGCGCCAGACCCTGGTCACGATCGGGATCTCGATCGTGCTCGCCGACCTCATGCTCTGGATCTGGGGCGGCGACTTTTACCAGATCCTCACCCCGCCCTGGCTGTCCGGGCCGGTCGAGACCTTCTTCGTGACCGCGGTCAAGCGGAGCACGGGCGAGCCGGTCTATCTGACCTACCCGTCCGTGCGCCTCCTGATCCTGCTCGCGTCGGTCGTCCTCGGCATCGGCATGTGGCTGGTCCTGAGGAAGACCCGGATCGGCATGCTGATCCGGGCGGGGGTCGACGACCGCGAGATGCTGTCCGCGACCGGCGTGCGCATCCAGCTCGTCTTCCTCGGTGTGTTCGCCTTCGGCGCCGGCCTCGCCGGCATGGCGGGCGTGGTCGGCGGCACCTTCCAGTCGTTGGCGCCCGGCGAGGACACCCGTTTCCTTCTGGCCTCGCTGGTCGTGGTGATCGTCGGCGGCATGGGCTCGATCCCGGGGGCGGCGCTCGGTGCCGTGCTGATCGGCCTCGCGGAGCAGCTGGGCTCGGTCTACAGCCCGACCTACGCGGTCGTCCTGACCTTCCTGATCATGGTCCTCGTGCTGGCCTTCCGCCCTCAGGGGCTGATGAGCGTCCGGTGAGCCATGGCGACCACCCGATCCCGCCTCGCTGAGCCTGCCGCGCCGATCGACGTCGCGACGCGGCGTCTGATCGACCGGCTCCGCCGGGTGCCGGCGGCGGTCTGGGTGACGGGCTTCATCCTTTTGATTCTGCCGGCGTTCGCCAACAGCTTCATTCTGGTCCAGATCTTCGGCTGGTCGTTCATCCTGGGCATGATCGCGCTCAGCCTGATGTTCCTCGCCGGCTACGGCGGCATGGTCAGCCTGGTCCAGATGACGGTCGCGGGCTGCGCCGGCTACATGCTCGCGATCTTCGGCACCAGCGCCATCACCGCCATCAGCCTCACCTGGCCCTGGTGGCTGGCAATCCCCGTGGCGATCGTGATCGCGACCCTGTTCGGCACCGCGAGCGGTGCGCTCGCGGTCCGGACCGCCGGCATCTACACCATCATGATCACGCTCGCGATCGCGGCTGCCTTCTTCTACTTCACCCGTCAGAACTACGTGGTCTTCAACGGCTTCTCGGGCTTCAACGGGCTCCGGCCGCCGGTCGTGCTCGGCATCGACTGGCGCGAGCCGGCCCCCTTCTACTACCTCACCCTGTTCTGAGCGGCGGTGAGTTATGGGGTGGTGCTGTACGTCTCGCGCTCGCCGTTCGGCCTCGCTCTCCAGGGGACGCGCGACAATGCCCGCCGGATGGCGGCGCTCGGCTTCAACGTCACCGCGCATCGGATCGCCGCCTATACCTTCGCATCTGTGATCGCCGCGGTCGGCGGCATCCTGCTGGTCTGGCTCAACAACCAGGTCTCGCCCGGGACCGCCGGCGTCGGCCCGGTGATCGACATCCTGGTGATCGCGGTGGTCGGCGGCCTGGGGCGGCCGATCGGTCCGTTCGTGGGCGCGTTGATCTACGTGCTGCTGCGGACCTTTGCGCTCGATGCGCTGGTCGCGGTCGGGCTCGATGGGGCGCGCTTCCAGATGTTGATCGGCCTCGGCTTTTTGCTGATCGTGTTCTTCTCGCCCGACGGCGTGCTCGGCCTCTTCGAGCGCGCCCGCGACCGCTGGCAGCACCACCAGAACAGCCTGCGGTTGCCGGGTTCTGAGGGCCGGTGATGGCGACCAGCGTTGCCGCCACCGTCGCCGAGCGCCTGCATGCCGCCGGTACCGCCAACGCGCTCGAGCTACGCGGCGTCAGCCGGATGTTCGGGGCGCTCGCGGCGCTCGACGACGTGACCCTCAGCGTCCGCCCGGGCGAGCGCCGCGCCGTGCTCGGCTCGAACGGCGCCGGCAAGACCACCCTCTTCAATTGCGTCACGGGCGACTTTCCGCCGACCTCGGGCACGATCCGCTTCTTCGGCGAGGACATCACCGCCTTCCCGCCGCACGAGCGGATCCGCCGCGGTCTGCGCCGCACCTACCAGATCTCGCTGCTGTTCGCCGGCCTCTCGGTGCAGGACAACGTCTACCTCGCCTGCCGCGGCTTCTCGCGCGGCCGTTTTTCCCTGTTGCGGCCGCGGCCAAGCGACGCCTTGGTGCAGGCCGCCCTGGACCTGGTCGAGGCGGTCCATCTGTCCGCGGTCAAGGACCAGAAAGTGGCAGAACTCGCGCATGGCCAGCAGCGCCAGCTCGAGATCGCGCTGGCGCTCTCGGGCGCGCCGCGCTTCATCCTGTTCGACGAGCCGGCGGCCGGCCTGTCACCGACCGAGCGCCGCGAGCTCGTCGAGATCCTGACCGGCCTGCCCGGCCACATCGGCTACATCATCATCGAGCACGACATGGACGTGGCGCTGCGCGTCGTGGAGAGTGTCACGATGATGCACGACGGCCGCATCTTCAACGAAGGACCGCCCGAGGCGATCGAGAGCGATCCCGAGGTCCAGGAGCTCTATCTCGGAGGCGGCCATGGCTGAGGCGCCAGGCCGTACCGCCGGGAGCCGCGACGCCGCGGTCCTCGAAATTCGCGGCCTGAACGTTTACTACGGTCGTTCGCACGCGCTCCAGGGCGTCGATCTGACGCTCGGGCGGGGCGTGCTCTCGGTGGTCGGCCGCAAGGGCATGCGCAAGACCACGCTCTGCCGGACGATCATGGGTCTGCAGCCGGCGGCGGGCGGCGCCATCCGCTTCGCCGGCCAGAGCATCCTCGGCCGGTCGTCGACCCAGATCGCGCGCCACGGCATCGGCTACGTGCCGCAGGGCCGGCGCCTGTGGCCGTCGCTCACGGTCGAGGAGCACCTGCGCATGACCGGCGACCTGCGCCCGGGCGCGTGGTCGGTCGAGCGCATCTACCAGACCTTCCCGCGGCTTGCCGAACGGCGCACCAGCCGCGGCGGCCAGCTGTCCGGCGGCGAGCAGCAGATGGTCGCGATCTCGCGCGCGCTGCTGCTCAACCCGACGCTCTTGGTGATGGACGAGCCGACCGAGGGCCTGGCGCCCCTGATCGTCGAGCAGGTCGAGGAGATCCTCCGCCATCTAGGCGACGAGGGCGACATCGCGGTGTTGCTGATCGAGCAGAAAATCGGCGTCGCGACCGCGGCCGCCGAGCATGTGGCGATCATGGTCAACGGCCGGATCGACCGGGTGATGGACGCCCGCCAGATCGCCGCCGATCGCGACCTGCAACAGCGGCTGCTCGGGGTTGGCCGCCATCGCGACGACGACGCTCTGGCCGCCGACGCCCGTCCCGACGAGGCCGAGGCGCCGGCCGCCGGCCGCGCTGGCCCGCGGAAGATCTATATCTCCAACCCGCGCCTGCCGACCCGCTGGACGCCGCCGGTCCCGGCGCAGCAGATCGAGCGCGCCGCGCGCACCGTCTCGGGTCTGCCGGCGGCGGCTCCGAGGCCCGGCACTCCGACCGCGATCCGGCCGCTCGCAACCGCTGGCGATCGGGTCGTTCTGGTCGCCGGCACGCTCGACACCAAAGGCCGGGAGATCCGCTTCATCCGGGACCTGATCAAGGACGCCGGCCTGCGCACGCGCCTCGTCGTCCTCTCGACCTCCGACGTTCCGCCCCACCAGCTGGCGATCCACCACCCGCAAGGCCCGAGTGCCGTGTTCACGAACGATCGCGGCCGCTCGGTTGCCGGCATGGCGCTCGCCTTCGAAGCCTGGGTTCAGCACCAGAGCGGGATCGCCGGAATCATCGCGGCCGGCGGTTCGGGCGGCTCGGCGATGGCCGCACCGGCGATGCGGCAGCTGCCGGTCGGCGTGCCCAAGATCCTGATCTCGACGGTCGCTTCGGGCGATGTTCGCCGCTATGTCGGGCCCGCCGACATCATGATGCTGCACCCGATAGCCGACGTGCAGGGTCTCAACGCGATCACCCGCGAGGTGCTGGCGAACGGGGCCGAGGCCATGGTCGGCATGGTCAGGGCGCGCGAGGTGGCCAGGCGCTCCGCCGCGGCCGCGGCCGAGCTGCCGGCGGTCGGGCTCACGATGTTCGGGGTGACCACGCCCTTGATCCAGCAAGTGACCGCGGCGCTCGGGGACGACTTCGACTGCCTCGTGTTCCACGCCACCGGCATCGGTGGCCAGGCGATGGAGACGCTCGTCGATTCGGGAAGGCTCCTGGGCGTCATCGACCTCACCACGACCGAGGTTTGCGACCTTCTGATGGGCGGGATCTTCCCAGCGACCGAGGACCGGTTCGGAGCCATGATTCGCGCCCGCATGCCCTATGTCGGGTCCTGCGGCGCGCTCGACATGGTCAATTTCGGCGCCCCCGGCAGCGTGCCTGAGCGCTACCGCGGCCGAACCATCTACGAGCACAATCCGCAGGTGACGTTGATGCGGACGACGGCCGAGGAGAACCGCCGGATGGGGCGCTGGATCGGTGACAAGCTCAACCAGATGGTCGCGCCGGTCCGCTTCTTCCTGCCCGAAGGCGGGGTCTCGGCTCTCGACGCGCCGGGCCAGGCGTTCCATGATCCGGCCGCCGACGCGGCTTTGTTCGGAGCGCTCAAGGCGACCGTCCGCCAGACCAGCACGCGCCAGCTGATCCGGCCGCCCCAGCACATCAACGATGCTGCGTTCGCAGCCGCCGTGGTCGAGGCGTTCCTCGCCCTGCACGGCGGCCGGCCGCGGCAGCGGCGTGCGGGAGGTTGACTCCTGCCGCTACCGGATGGCGGGGCGGCCGACATGGGAACGTGAGTGCTCAAGCAGCCCGAAGGGCGGTAGCACGGGGTCGGAGAGAGTTCGATGACCGCTGGTCAGGTGATAGGTGACCTCATTCTCTGGCTGATCGTGGCCGTCATCGTGGTCGCGATCGTGTACGTGGTCATGAACTGGCTCTACCGGCGCTCGACCAAGGAGCTTTCCTTCGTGCGCACGGGCTTCCTCGGCGAGAAAGTGGTGATCAACGGCGGCGCCTTCGTCTGGCCGATCGTCCACGACATTACGCAGGTCAACATGAACGTCCTGCAGATGGAGGTGACGCGCGCCAGGGATGACGCTCTGATCACCAAGGACCGGATGCGGGTCGACGTCGAGGCCGACTTTTACGTCCGGGTCGCGCCGACCGTGAAGGCGGTCTCGACCGCCGCCTCGACGCTCGGCCGCCGGACCATGGAGCAGGAGCGTCTGCTCGCGCTCTTGTCCGGCAAGTTCATCTCGGCGCTGCGCTCGGCCGCCTCCGAGATGACCATGGAGGAGATGCACGAGCCGCGCAGCGAGTACGTGCGCCGGGTCAAGGACGAGGCGGCGGATGCGCTCACGCAGAACGGGCTTGAGCTCGAATCGGTCGCGATCCGCGACATCGACCAGACCGACCTCGAGTACTTCAACCCCTCGAACCGCTTCGATGCCGAGGGCCTGACCAAGCTGATCGAGAGCATCGAGGACCGCAGGAAGCTCCGCAACGACATCGAGCAGGACTCGATGATCCGGATCCGCACCCGCAACCTCGAGGCCGAGAAGCAGGCGCTCGCGATCGAGCAGGACAGCGAGACCGCGAGGCTCGAGCAGCAACGCATGGTCGAGGCCCTGCGCGCCGCGCAGCGCGCCCAGGTGGCGCGCGAGCGGGCCGAGCGCGAGACCGAGGCCGAGCACGCCCAGATCCTGGCGCGCGAGGAGATCGAGAAGCGCCGGATCGTCAACGAGCAGGCGATCGGCCAGGCACGGATCGCGTCCGAGCGCGAGATCCGGCGCCAGGAGATCGACCGCACCGAGGCGATCGAGGCGGCCGAGATCGCCTCGCGCCAGAAGCTCGAGCGGGCGCGGATCGAGCAGGTCCGCGCGATCGAGGAGGCGACGATTGCCGCCCGCGAAGCGACCGAGCGTGCCCGGATCGAGCAGGAGCGCGCGGTCGCCGAGGCCCGGATCGTCAACGAGGAGGAGACGCAACGGCGCGAGATCGAGCGCAAGAGGACAGTCGAGCAGGCCGAGATCGCCGCCCGCGAAGCGACCGAGAAGCTCAGGATCGCCGAGGAAGCGACGATCAGCGCGGACCGGATCGCCTCCGACGAGCGCACGCGCGTGCTCGAGATCGCGCGCACCCGCGCGCTCGAGGAAGCCGAGATCGCGGCCAGCCAGGCGACGGAAGCCGCGCGCATCGCGCGTGAGAAGATGCTAGCGGCCGAGCGGATCACGGCCGAGCGCGAGACCCGCGTGCTCGAGATCGAGCGCACCCAGCAGCTCGATCAGCGCGGCATCGCCGCGACCGAGGCGACCCAGAGCGCCCGGATCGCGCAGGAGGAGAAGGTCCGGACGCTCGAGATCGCGCGCAATCGCGCGGTCGACCAGGCGGAGATCGCGGCCCGCGAGGCGATCGAGGCGGCCCGCATCGCGCAGGACAAGCGGCTCGCGGTCGACCGGGTCGCGAGCGACGAGGCGACCCGCTCGCGCCAGATCTCGCGCGACCAGGCGTTGGAAGAGGCCGAGATCGCGGCCAAGGAGGCGACCGAAGCCGCCCGCATCGCGCAGCAGCACAAGCTCGCGGCCGAGCGCATCGACTACGAGGAGCGCACGCGGCGGCTCGAGATCGCGCGCAACGAGGCGATCGACACGGCCGAGATCGCGGCGCGGCAGGCGACCGAGGCGGCAAGGATCGCGCAGGAGCGCACGATCGCCGCCGAGCGGATCGCGAGCGATGAGACTACCCGAAGTCGCGAGATCGAGCGCGACAAGGCACTGGAAGCCGCGACCATCGCCGCGCGCGAGGCGACCGAGGCCGCCCGGATCGCGCAGGAGCTCCGGCTTGCGGTCGAGCGGATCGAGGCACAGCAGGCGACCCGCCAGCGCGAGATCGCGCGCACCGAGGCGGTGCAGTCGGCCGAGCTTGCTGCCAATCGCATCATCGAGCAGGTCCGGATCGAGAAGGAGAAAGAGACCTCGGCCGACCGGATCGCTCGCGACCGCGAGGTGCGCGCCCTCGAGATCCGGCGCAACGAGGCGATCGATGCCGCCGAGATCGCGGCCCATCAGGCGGTCGAGGCGGCGAGGATCGCCGAACAGAGGACGCTTGCCGCCGAGCGGATCGCTGCCGAGCAGGCGACCCGGCAGCACGAGATCGCCCGCGACCAGGTCCTCGAGAGCGCCGACATCGACCGGCGCGACCAGGTCGAGCGGGCGCGGGTCGCGATGGAGCTGAAGCTCGAGCGCGAGCGGATCGCGTCGCAAAGGAGCCGCGAAGTGCTCGACATCGACCGCCGCAAGACGGTCGAGGAGGCCGAGGAAGTCCGCGTGATCGAGCTCGCCGCCAGGAAGGCCGAGCGCGCCGCGGCCGATGCCAGGGTCCGGCAGGCCACGATCGATGCCCAGCGCGACGTCGAGACGCGCGACGTGGCCCGCGAGCAGGCGCTCGATGTGGCCCGGCTGGAGCGCCGGCGCTCCCTCGAGCAGCTCGAGGTCGCGCGCGTCCAGGCGCTGCGCGAGGCCGAGATCGCGTCCCGCGAAGAGATCGAGCGCACCCAGATCGCGTCCGAGCGCGGGCTCGACGAGGCCCGGATCGGTCGCGAGCGCGAGCGCCGCAAGCTCGAAATCGAGCGCGAGCGCGAGGTCGAGAACGCGCTGATGGAAAAGGCGATCGTCCTTTACCAGAAGTCGCTCGAGCAGTCGGCGGCCCAGGTCGAGGCCGAGGTCGCGCGTGCCCGCGCGGCCGAGGCCGAGGAGCAGGTCAAGACCGTGCGCGAGGCCGAGCAGGCCAAGCGTCGCCGGACGGTCGAGATCCTGATCGCCGAGAAGGAAGCGGAGGAGAAGCGGATCGCCGCCGAAGCCGAGAAGATCCGGGCCGCGGTCGAGGCGGAGGCGCAGCGCCTGCTCAACGAGGCCGAGAACATCCTGACCGATGCCGCCCGCTACTCCTTGTTCCGGCGCAAGCTGCTCGATCGCGTCGAGGGCATCGTAGCGGCCAGCGTCAAGCCGCTCGAGAAGATCGAGGGCATCAAGATCGTGCAGCTCGACGGCCTCAACGGCGGCAACGGCGAGGCGCGCAAGAACGCGACCGACGAGGTGATCGATTCGGCGCTCCGCTACCGCGTGCAGGCGCCGATGATCGACGGCCTGCTGGCCGATCTCGGGATCGAGGGCGGCGCACTCTCGAAGATGGGCGGGCTGATCCGCGAAGCCCGCGACATGCAGGCGATCGCCAAGGAAGCCACAAGAGACGGCGGTCAGGGCGGCGGTCAGGGCGCCAGCGGGCCCGGCGCCCCGAAAGGTTCGGGCCGGAGCGGGCGCGGCCGGCGCGGCGGCTCATCGGGTGGTAGCTCGGGGGGCGGTGGCGGTTCGGCTGGCGGCAGCTGAGGAGCGGCGATGGCGAGCGTGTTCGTCTCCTCCGTCCTCGAGGCGCCGGCCGACCGGGTGTGGGCGCGCATCCGGGACTTCAACGGCCTGCCGCGCTGGCACCCCTGGATCGCGGACAGCCAGATCGAGGGGGGCTTGCCCGCCGATCAGATCGGCTGCGTGCGCAATTTCCGCCTGCAGAACGGCGATCGCATCCGCGAGCGCCTGCTCGGACTTAGCGACCACGACCTGTTCTGCACCTACACGATCCTGGAATCACCGATGCCGCTCGAGAACTATGTCGCGACGTTGCGCCTGACCCCGGTGACTCGGTCGGCAACCGGACCTTCATCGAGTGGAGCGCCGAGTTCGACTGCGCGCCCGAGGTCGAGGAGGACCTCGTCCGCGGCATCTCCGAGAACGTGTTCCAGACCGGCTTCGAATCCTTGAAGCGGCATTTCGGCAGCTTGAGCTGAGCGATGGCACAGGTCGCAAGGAGCACCGTGCTCGACGCATCCGACCGACCGGGTGTGGGCGCTGCTGCGCGACTTCAACGGTTTGTCCCATTGGCATCCGGCGATCGCGGTCAGCGAGATCGAGCGCGGCGCGTCCGGCGGCGCAGATCGGCTGCGTGCGCCGCCTGCGCCTTGCGGACGGCTCGGAGCTGCGCGAGCAGCTGCTCACCTTGTCCGACCTCGAGCAGGTCTTGCAGCTACTGCCTGCTGGACACGCCGGTCCCGCTCTTCAACTACGTGGCGCACATCCGCCTCGTGCCGGTCACCGATGGCGATCGCACCTTCTGGAGCTGGCGGGGCCGGTTCACGACCCGCAGAGGCGAGGAGCAGGCGATGGCCCGCCTGGTCGGCGACGACATCTTCGAGGCGGGCTTCGTGGCGAGCCGGCCGGCACTTGGGCGAGGCCGCATGATGCCGGTGACAGTCGCGGAGCTTTGCAAGCTTCGACGAGGCCGCGGCGGCGCTCGGCAGCGACCGCGATGCGCGCTTCTTCGGCGGCGGCACGCTGCTTGATGCGCGCGCTCAACGAGGGCAATCCGCCGTTCCGGACGATCGTGCGGACGACCGATCCGAGGCTCCGGGAGATCCGCCCTGGCGGGCAGCGGATCGCGATCGGCGCCGGCGTCACGATGGCGGAGATCCTCGGCAGCCGCGAGCTCGACTTCCTCCACCCGGTGGCGCGCATCGATGGGCGGCCCGGCGGTGCGCAGCCAGGCGACCGTCGGCGGCAATCTGTTTGCCGAGACGCCCTATGGCGATCTCACGGCGGCGCTGCTCGCGCTGAACGGCGACGGTCGGCCTGCATGGCGGCTACGGTGCGTCGCGAGATGCCGCTCGCCGAGTTCCTGGCGCAGCGCAGCCGCGGCGCGCCGGGGCTGGCCCTGCAGGTGACGATCGACCGCCCGGCGCAGCAGGGCGCCTTCCGCTTCCGGAAAGTCAGCCGGGTCCGGCCGAAGGGCATTTCGGTCCTTTCGATCGCTGCCTGGCTGCCGACCACGGGCGGGCGCATCCAGGGCGCGCGCATCGCCTATGGCGCCATGGCGCCGACCCCGATCCGGGCGCCCGGCGGTCGAGCGCGCGCTCGAAGGGCGAAGCCTCGATGCGGCCGGCATTGCGGCGGCGCTCGCGGTCGCCGCCGAGGGCTGCGCGCCGGTCGACGACGCCATCGCCAGCGCCTGGTATCGGCGCGAGGTGCTGCCGGTGCATCTGCGGCGTCTGCTGCTCGGCGAGCCGCCAGATGACCGCGAAACCCGCTGCAGTTCCGGCTCAACGGCGCCGCCAAGGCGGTGTTCGTCGAGGACGGCCAGAACCTGCTCGAGGTGCTGCGGCGCGGCATCGGCGATTTCGCGCCCAAATACGGCTGCGGCCAGGGCACCTGCGGGGTCTGCACGGTGCTGATCGACGGCGAGCCGCACCTCTCCTGTCTGACGCTTGCCGAGACCTGCGAGGGGCGCGAGGTCGAGACTGCGAGCGGGCTCGCGGCGGGGCCGGACCTGCACCCGCTGCAGCAGGCGTTCATGGATCACTTCGCGGCCCAATGCGGCTTTTGCACGCCCGGCATGCTGATGGCCGCCAAGGCGCTGCTCGATAGCAACCCGCAGCCGAGCCGCGAGGACGTGGTCGAGGCGATCGCCGGCAACATCTGTCGCTGCACCGGCTACGAGCCGATCATCAACGCGATCCTGGCCGCCGCCTCGGCGGTTGGCCGGCGCCTGTGAAGGGCGTGCTCAAGCAGCCCGAAGGCGGTAGCACGAGACAGGAGACCGCATGCTCGAATTCCGCAAGGAAATTTTCGCCGACGAGCGCGACGACAACCTGAACGAAGTCGGCAAGCCGACCCGGCGCCAGGACATCCTCGGCCACGTCACCGGGCGCATCGCGCTATTTCGACGACCACGCCTTCGAGGGCCTGCTTGCACCTCAAAGTCCTGAGGAGCCCGCACGCACCACGCCCGCCTGCGCCGGATCGACATTTCGGCCGCCGAGCGGGCGCCGGGCGTCAGGCGCGTGCATTCGCGCGGCCGACGTGCCGGTCAACCTCAACACGCTCCTCAGCCTTCTGAACTTCGGCAAGGACGATGAGCCCTCGCTCGCCGAGGGTAAGGTTCGCTATAAGGGTGAGCCGATCGTCGCCGTGGTCGCCGAGAGCGAGCAGGCAGCACTCGAGGCGCTGACGCTGGTCCGGGTCGACTACGAGCCGCTGCCGGCGATCTTCGACGTCGAGGAGGCGCTCAAGGAGGGTGCCCCGGTCGTCAACGAGACGTATCCGAAGAACACCTTCGAGTACCATGGTCGCTACGATCATCAGAAGCTCCGCTTCGGCGACGTCGAGCGTGGCTTCGAGGCTGCCGACCATGTGCTCGAGGACCGCTACCAGATGTCGCCGATCGAGCACGCGCCGACCGAGACCAACGGCTGCATCGCCGCCCCGGAGACTGACGACCGCTTCGTCTGCCACACCTCGACGCAGGCGCTGTTCTTCTCGGTCGACACGGCGGCGAAGATCCTGAACGTGCCGTCCAACCGCCTGCATTTCATCGGCGGCACGGTCGGCGGCGGCTTCGGCGGCAAGGTCGACACGCTGACCGAGCCGCTCGCCATCCTCGGCGCCATGCTGACCGGGCGTCCGGTCCGCTACGTGTTCGACCGCGTCGAGGAGATGCAGTTCGGGCCGCCGCGCGGCGCCGAGCGCTGGATCGTCAAGGACGGCCTGATGAACGACGGCCGGATCATCGCCCGCCAGCTCACCGGCTACTTCGACAGCGGCGCCTACACTCGCCTCTCGAGCTACGCCGTGGTCAAGAGCGTGGGGCACCTGCCGGGCCCCTACACGATCCCGAACGTCTCGGCCGACGTCTACTGCGTCTTCACCAACCGCACGCCCGCGAGCGCCATGCGCGGCTTCGGCGTGACCGGCGCCGACTTCGCGATCGAGTGCCAGATGGACAAGCTCGCGCATCTGATCGGCATGGACCCGATCGAGTTTCGGATCAGAAACGCTTATCGCGACGGCGACATGAAGGCGCATCGACGGGAGGCGAAGAACTGCGCCCTGATCGAGTGCTGCCAGGTCGCGGCCGAGAAGGCTGGCTGGCCGATCCGCGAGGAGTTTCGCCGGATGTCCTCGCGCCAGGGCGGCGGCGGCGAGCGGGCGCGGATCACCGCGACGCCGCGCGATACGGCGCCGATCCCTCCGGCCCCGGAGGCGCCGCGCTATCCGTCCTACGATCAGCCCGCAGCACCTCCGGCGGAGGCGCCGGAGGCGTCGAAGCCGGCCCCGGTGACGCGCCGCTTCTCGTCGGTCTTCGGCACCAGGAGGCGCTGATCCCATGGCCCGCCATCGCGGCCGCGGGGTCGCCTCGATCAACTACCCGATCGGCATGAACCTCGGCGGCGATCCCAGCCAGGCGCTGGTCCACGCCAATTCGACCGGCAAGTTCACGGCTCGATCGACTCGGCCAGGGCATGAAGTCGGTAACCCGGCAGATCTGCGCCGAGACCCTCGGCGTTCCGGTCGAGGACGTCTACGTCGACACCGCTGACAGCGACACCGGCCCGCACTGCATGGGGAGCTTCGCAAGCCGCGGCACGCACCGCGTCGGCAACGCGGTCATGGCGGCCGCGCGGGAGGCGCGTGCGGTCATGATCGAAGCCGCGGCCGAGGAGCTCGAGGTCAGCCCCGACGACCTCGAGATGGATGGCAAGGGCCACATCCAGGTCAAGGGCGCGCCGTCGCGCCGGATCAGCACGCGCGATGTCGCGATCGCCGCCCAGTTCAAGCAGGGCAAGACGATCGCCGGCCGCGGCATTTTCCTGGTCCCGCTCTCGGACGTCGATCCCGAGACCGGCGAGATGACGCCCGTCACCTGCTTTGCGCATGCTTGTCTCGTCGCGGAGGTCGAGGTCGACGACGAGACCGGTGAGGTCGAGATGATCGTAATGCACTCGGCCTACGAGCTCGGCCGGGCGATCAATCCGAAGCTGGTCGAGCAACAACTGACAGGCGGCGCCTGGATGGGGGTGAGCCACGCCCTGTACGAGACGACCGAGCCCTACTATCCCGACCGGCGCGCGGCGCCCTCCGACTTCAACAACTATTTGATGCCGGGCCCTGGCGACATCTGCGAGCATCACATCGCGGTCCTCGAGCGGCCGGCGCCGGATGGCCCGTTCGGCGCCAAGGGCCCGGGCGAGATGTGCGCGAACCCGGTGCTGCCGGCGGTCGCCAATGCTGTCTTCAACGCAGTCGGCGTGCGCATCGACACGCTGCCGATCACGCCCGAGAAGGTCCTGCGCGCGCTCCAGACGCAAGGCGGGGCAAAACCGCAGGGGCGGCGGGGATAGCGGATGCCGGTCCGCAGCGAAGTCGTCGGCATCGACCGGCCGGAGACGCTGACGAAGGCGTTGCGTGCGGCCCTCTATCTCGCCGGCGACGAGCTCGCGACGGCCGCCTATCTGGCACTTGCGCTCGGCAAGCCCTTGCTGCTCGAAGGCTCGCCCGGCGTCGGCAAGACCGAGGCCGCCAAGGCTCTAGCCTCGGTTCTCGGCCGCCGGCTGATCCGCCTCCAGTGCTACGAGGGCATCGATGCCGCGAACGCGCTCTACGAGTGGAACTATCCGCGCCAGATGCTGGCGATCCGGCAGGCGGGCGAGGCCCCGGTCGACATCTATACCGGCGCCTTCCTGATCGAGCGGCCGATGCTCGAGGCCCTCCGGCGGCCCGAGGACGCCGTGCTCCTGATCGACGAGATCGACCGCGCCGATCACGAGTTCGAGGCTTTTCTCTTGGAGTTCCTCTCCGACTTTCAGATCTCGATCCCCGAGCGCGGGACCGTCCGGGCCATCGAGCGGCCGGTCGTCATTCTCACGTCCAACCGCACGCGCGAGCTGCACGAGGCGATGCGTCGGCGCTGCATCTACCACTGGATCGACTACCCGACCCCGGCCGAGGAGGCCGAGATCGTGATGATGCGCGCGAGCGCGGTCGCGGCCGGGACCGCGCGTGCGGTGGTGGCCGCCGTCGGCAGGCTCCGGCGCGAGCCGCTGGCGAAACCACCAGGAATCGCCGAAACCGTCGACTGGGCCGAGGCCGCGACCCTGCTCAACCGTCAGGGCGCGCCCTGGCCCATGGCCTTCCGACGCGCGATCGGGGCGGCGCTCAAGGACGAGGAGGACCGGGCGTTCCTCGGCGGCCGACTGGACGTGATCATCCAGGAGAGTGCGGCATGACGCTGCCCCGTGCCGCGCGGCCGTTCGTTGAGTTTCCGGCGCTGCTGCGCGCCCACGGCTTCGCGGTCGCCCCCGAGCAGACGATCGCGTTCATGGCCGGCACGACGCTGCTCGGCCCCCGCTCGCTCGCCGACCTCCGCCGCGCGGCTCGCGCGACGCTCGCCCCGCCGCCCGAACGCATGGCCGAGTTCGACGCGCTTTTCTCCCAGGTCTTCGAAGGCGAGGCCGTGCTCGCCCCGGCCGAAGGCCGCTCCGAGAGCGAGGAGGAGGTGCGGGTCCGGGACGAGGGTCTGGACATCCTGGAGATGCCCAAAGCCGACGAAGCCCACCAGGCGGGCGAAGCTGCGACCGCGGCCGAGGCGCTCTCGGCACAGCAGTTCACTCCGCCCGGCCAGGACGAGCTGCTCCGTCGGCTCGGCCGCGAGGCCGCGGGCCGCCTGCCGCAGCGGCGCGCACGGCGTCGGCGGACCGCCCGTCAGGGCGACCGGATCGCGCTTCGGGCGGCGCTGCGCCTGGCCGTCCGCAATGACGGCGAGCTGATGGAGCTGCCACGTCTGCGCCGGCGGATGGCGCTGCGCCCGCTGCTGCTGCTGATCGACATCTCGGGCTCGATGAAGGCGCGCACCGACGAGCGTCTGCGTCTTGCCCACAGGCTCGCGCAGGCACTGCCGCGGATCGAGATTTTTACGCTCGGCACGCGGCTCACGCGGATCACGCGGGCGCTTCGCCTCAACCAGGGGGATCGGGCGCTCGCCGCGGTCTCGGCCATGGTCGCGGACTGGGACGGCGGCACGCGGATCGGCGAGGCAATACAGGCTTTCCTTGCGGTGCCGCGCTTTGCGGGCTTCGCGCGCGGTGCCTTCGCCCTGGTCCTCTCGGACGGCCTCGAGCGCGGCGAGCCCGGCGCGATGGTGGATGCGGTGCGCCGGCTTGCCCGCCTCGCCTGGCGGCTCGACTGGCTTTCTCCCCTTGCCGGGGACCCGGATTTCCGTCCGCGCACCGCCGGCCTCGCGGGCAGCCTGCCGTATATCGACCACTTGGCCGACGGCAGCTCGCTCGAGGCGGTTGCCCGCCACATCCTGGCCGACCGGCGCCCATGACCCGCATCGTCGACGCCCATCACCACATCTGGCGCCAGGCCGATCTGCCCTGGCTGATAGGGCCGATGCAGCCTCGCATCTTCGGCCCCTACGAGCCGATCCGGCGCGACTATCTGATCGCCGAATACCTTCTGGACATCCAGGGCTGCGGCGTCGAGCGGTCGGTCTACGTCCAGGCCAACTGGGCGCCCGAGCGGGCGTTCGACGAGGCAGCCTGGGTTCAAAAGACCGCTGACGAGGACGGCTGGCCGCAGGCGATCGTCGCCTACGCCGACTTCACGGTGCCGGATGTCCGCCCCCAGCTCGACCGGCTTGCCCTGCTCCCGCTCGTGCGCGGCCTGCGCCAGCAGCTGCACTGGCACGACAATCCGATGTATCGGTTCGCGAGCCGGCCCGACCTGCCAACCGATCCCGTTGTCCAACGGAACGTCGGACGGCTCGCCGACTATGGCTTCTCGTTCGACCTGCAGGTCTTCTCGGGTCAGATGGCGGCCGCGGCCGCGCTCGCCGAAACCTGTCCCGAGGTGATCTTCGTGCTCCAGCACGCGGGTATGCTCGAGGACCTTTCCGAGAACGGCCGCTCGGCCTGGCGTCACGGCATGACGAGGCTCGCCGGTTGCCCGAACGTCGTGACCAAGCTTTCCGGGCTCGGAACGAGCTATCCCGACCTCGTCGATGCGTTCCAGGCGGCGGTCGCCCCGCACGGCCCCGACGCCGAGGCGGCCGTGTTTCAGACAACCGCCGGCCGCGTCTACAAGATCTGAACAATGGGAGAGAAACGCATGCCACTCGAGATCAAGCTGCTCGACCTGGGCGACATCGAGCTCGAGAACAGTTTTCTCGTCCTTGGCCACAACTGCGGCCGCACCAAGCGGGTCCCCGTCTACGGCTACCTGATCCTGGGCGGCCCCTGGCCGGTCCTGGTCGATACTGGCTACCGCTCGAACCAGATCATGGAAACCCTGGGCATGCGCGGGCTGCAGTTTCACGAGAACATGATCGAGAACCAGCTCGCGCGGTTTGGGCTCAAGCTCGGGGACATCCGCTACATCCTGCACACCCATCTGCACATCGACCACGCCGGCAAGGACGACCTGTTCCCGATGAACACGACCGTCGTGATCAACCGCCGCGAGATGGAATGCTCGGTCTCGGGCCTCATGCACCCGCAGTATCCGCAGCCCGACATCAAGCACCTGATCGACCGCCTGCACACCAAGGACGCGCTCCGTTTTCTGGACCTCGAGATTGCGGGCCCGACCGAGATCATGTCGGGCGTCTATTGCGAGGCGGCGAACGCCCACACCGAAGGCTCGATGAACGTCGTGGTCGAGACGGCGGAAGGCCAGGCCAACATCTGCGGCGACGTGATCTACGACTTTCAGGACCAGATCGTCGAGCCCATCCGGCAGACCCAGTTCATGGAGCCGCAGGTGACCGGCAATCACGCCGGCTCCAAGCGCTCGGAGAAGGCGCAGGTCAAGCGCCTCTTGAACGGCTTCAAGTTCCTCTGCCCAATTCATGACCGGCCGACGGCGATCGAGCACCAGCAGGTCGCCGGCCGGATCGAGGGCCAGATCCCGGGCCCCATCAGCCAGTCCTACCCGAGACGCAACTGGTTCCCGGTCTGAGCGGGGAAACACGACGATGACCCATAGCGCGCTGCGCCAGGAGTTCCGCCAGTTGATCGACGAGTTCGCAGCCGTCGGCCAGCTCGGCACCGGATTCGAGTTCACCGAGGGACCGATCTGGCACCCGGTCGAGCAATTTCTCCTGTTTTCCGACATGCCGGGCGACGTCCGCCGGCGCTGGGACCGGCGCGGCGGCGTACGCGAAGTCATGCGCCCCGCCAACAAGTGCAACGGCATGACCTACGATGCCGATCTCAACCTGATCGTCTGCGAGCACGCCACCTCGTCCTTGATCCGGGAGCGCGCGGGTGGCCGTCGCGAGATCCTCGCCTCCCACTTCGAGGGCCGCGAGCTCAACAGCCCGAACGACGTCTGCGTGCATTCGAGCGGTGCGGTCTACTTCAGCGATCCATGGTACGGCAGGATGCCGGTCTACGGCGTCGAGCGGCCGCGCCAGCAGGGCTTTCAAGGCGTCTATCGGGTGCCGGACGGGCAGGCCGGCGGCGAGCCCGAGCTGCTGGTCGAACGCACCCTCTTCGATCAGCCGAACGGGCTCTGCTTTTCCCCCGACGAGAAGCTCCTCTACGTCAACGATACGACCCAGGCGCTGATCCGCGTGTTCGACGTCGATGCGAGCGGCAGGCTCGGGAACGGCCGCATCTTCGCGAGCGGCATCCGCTCCGAGCTCGAGGCGGGCGTGCCCGACGGCATGAAGTGCGATGCCCTGGGCAACGTCTGGGTTACCGCGCCCGGCGGCTTGTGGATCTATTCCCCTCGCGGCGCCCTGCTCGGAAAAGTCAGGATTCCCGAGATGGCCGCCAACCTGCATTGGGGCGGCGAGGAGTTTCGGACATTGTTCGTCTGCGCGACCCATTCGGTCTACACCGTGACGACCAAGGTCGGACCGCGCAACGAGCCGTTCATGCGGGCGCGGGCGGCACGGCCGCCGGCGTCGACTTCGGCTCAAGCGCCAGCTTCAGGCGAGCGCGCCACGGATTCTGGCGACGGGCTCAGCCTCGACCCCGCGCGGTGCGCGCTGATCATCCAGGACATGCAGAACGATGTGGTCATGGACGGCGGCGCGTTCGCAGCCTCCGGCAGCCCGCAGCACTGCCGCGAGCAGCGCTGCATCGAGAACATCCGTCGCCTGGCCGATGCCTGCCGCGCCCGCGGCGTGATGGTCATCCACGTCTGGTTCCTGGTGGAGCCGGGCGCGCCCGGCATGACCCTGAACGCACCGCTGTTCGAAGGGCTGGTCGACGCGAGCGCCATGGTCCGGGGCACCTGGGGGGCAGAACCCGTGCCCGGGCTCGAGCGGCGAGCGGGCGATCACCTGGTCGAGAAGATGCGCATGAGCGCCTTCGAGGGCACCAGCCTCGAGACCATCCTCAGGAGCGGCGGGCGGGATACCATCATTATCACCGGCGCCTGGACCAACATGTCGATCGAGCACACCGCGCGCACCGGAGCCGATAAAGGCTACGTCGCGATCGTGCCCGAGGACGGCTGCTCGACCATGAACGCCGATTGGCACCGGGCATCGATCAACTACGCGCTCACCAACGTCGCTGCGGTGACCTCGACCGACGCGGTGATTCGGGCTCTCAATCGTTAGTTCGCGGATGGCGACATCGGCCCGGCCGCGGGGAGACCGCGTCGCGAACGCCAGATCCGCCTGCGCCAGCTAGCTGCGCGACCCCGGAAAGGAGGCTCAGGCCGCGGGTGGCTGTCTGGCGCTCGAGGACAACGAGCGCCGCATCGCGCGGGTGGTCCGCGATGAGGTTCTGAGCTAAGTGCACTCAGGAGAGCCGGACCGACCGGAGGCCTAACGAGGTCCAGACCAGCAAAAGGGGAGTGGCACTATG
Organism: uncultured Alphaproteobacteria bacterium; assembly: GCA_963798075.1. Lineage (GTDB taxonomy): Bacteria > Pseudomonadota > Alphaproteobacteria > Geminicoccales > Geminicoccaceae > DATAOG01. Next base: position 68,857 of record CAWCRU010000036.1, read on the forward strand.
CAACTCGGGATGATCGGCCTCGGTCGGATGGGGGCCAACATGGTGCGGCGGCTCACGCGGGACGGGCACGAATGCGTGGTGTTCGACCTCAGCGCCGATGCCGTCAAGGCTCTCGCTGACGAGGGGGCGACCGGCGCCGCGTCGATGGCGGACCTGGTCGGCAGGCTGAGGCAGCCGCGCGCGGTCTGGATGATGGTGCCCGCAGCTGTGGTCGATGCGACGCTGGAGCAGCTGGTCCCCTCGATGGCGGCCGGCGACATCGTCGTCGACGGCGGCAACTCCTACTACCGGGACGACATCGAGCGCGCGAGGCGCCTCGAGGCCAAGGGAATCGACTACGTCGATGTCGGCACGAGTGGCGGAGTCTGGGGACTCGAGCGCGGTTTCTGCCAGATGATCGGCGGGCCGGAGCGGGCGGTCCGGCAGCTCGATGCCGTCTTCGCCTCGCTGGCGCCCAAGATCGGATCGGCGCCGCGCACGCCCGGGCGCGACAAGGTCGGCGGCACCGCCGAGCACGGCTATCTGCATTGCGGGCCCCCTGGCGCCGGTCATTTCGTCAAGATGGTCCACAATGGCGTCGAATACGGGGTCATGGCGGCCTACGCCGAGGGCCTGAACATCCTGAAGAACGCCGATGTCGGCAACCGGCCGCGCACGCTCGACGCGGAAACGGCCCCGCTGCGCGATCCCGAGTATTACCAGTACGAGTTCAACCTGCCGGACGTGGCCGAGCTGTGGCGCCGCGGCAGCGTGATCGGCTCGTGGTTGCTCGATCTGGCCGCGGATGCCCTGCTGCAGGACCCGCAACTCTCCAGGTTCGAAGGTCGCGTCTCGGATTCCGGCGAGGGCCGCTGGACGATCATGGCCGCGATCGACGAGGGCGTTCCCGCCCACGTCCTGTCGTCGGCGCTGTACGAGCGCTTCAGCTCGCGCGGCGACGCGGCCTTCGCCGACAAGCTGCTGTCTGCGATGCGTCACGAGTTCGGCGGCCATATCGAAAAGCGCGGGTCCTAGACGGCGCCCTCGGTGGATCGGCGCAAGAGATCGGTGGAGGCCGAGATGATGGAACCGAGATCGGATGCCTTCGTGCTGTTCGGCGCGACCGGTGATCTGGCCCACAAGAAGACGTTTCCGGCGCTCTACGCTATGGTCCGCCGCGGCCACCTCACGGAGCCTGTGATCGGCGTCGCGATCGAGGACTGGAGCCTGGATAGGTTGCGCGAGCGCGCGCGGGACGGCATCCGGGACGCCCTCGGCAGCGTCGACGAAAAGGTCTTCGATGCGCTGGCCACGCGCCTGCGTTACGTCCGCGGCGACTACCGTGACCCGAGCACGTTCGAAAGCCTGAAGGACGCGCTCGACGGCAACCAGCGCCCGCTCCATTACCTCGCCATCCCGCCCGCCATGTTCGAGCCGGTAGTGCAGGGTCTGGAGCAGTCCGGCTCCGTCAAGGGCGCCCGTCTCATGGTCGAGAAACCGTTCGGCCGTGACCTCGCGTCGGCGCGCTGGCTCAATCGCGTGCTCCATCTCGCGTTCGACGAGGCGGCGATCTTCCGGATCGATCATTACCTAGGCAAGGAAGCGGTGCAGAACCTCTTGTACTTTCGCTTCGCAAATTCCTTTCTCGAGCCGATCTGGAACCGGAACTACGTGGAAAGCGTGCAGGTCACCATGGCCGAGAACTTCGGCGTCGAGGGGCGTGGCAGGTTCTATGAGGAAGTGGGCGCGATCCGCGACGTCGTGCAGAACCATCTGCTCAACGTGATCGCGCACCTCGCCATGGAGCCGCCTGCCGGCAATCTCGAGGCATCGATCCTCGATAAGAAGGTCGAGGTCTTGCGAGCCGTCAGACCGCTCGACGACGACAGCGTGGTGCGCGGTCAGTTCAAGGGCTATCGCGACGAGCCCGGGGTCGCGTCGGACTCCCAGGTCGAGACGTTCGCGGCGGTGCGCCTGGATATCAATTCGTGGCGCTGGGAGGGGGTGCCGTTCTACATTCGCGCTGGCAAGAACCTGCCCGTGCACGTCACGGAAGTCGTGGTCCGTCTGCGTCCGCCGCCGTTCGACGTCTTTGGCGAGAAGGTGGAGGACGGTACCAACTACGTGCGCTTCCGGCTCAGCCCGGACGTGACCATCGCGATCGGCTCGCGCTCGAAAGCCCACGGAGAGGGGATGGTCGGCAATCCGGTGGAATTGTTCGCGTGCAATTCCAAGCGGGACGAAATGTCGCCGTACGAGCGCCTGATCGGCGACGCCATGGACGGCGACGAGACGTTGTTTGCGCGTGCCAATTCAGTGGACGTGGCCTGGCAGATCGTGCAGCCGATCCTCAAGAGCACCAAGCCAGTGCAACCCTACGAGCCGGGCACCTGGGGGCCGCAGCAGGCCCGACATGCCTTCGGGCCACCCCACGGCTGGATCGGCCCGGCAACGTAGCGCCGCGGCGGAGACTTCGGGGCGCCCTCAGGAGGCAGCATGACGGCACGATATCGGCAGATCTGGTTGTTCTGCCACCACCATCGATGCCGCGAATCAGCCGCGGGCGACGTCGCGCTGTTTGTTCAGATGGACCGTCTCCTCGACGTGGGTAGACGATGAAGATCCGGGTGCTGGCCGATGTCGACGCGGTGGCCAAAGCCGGTGCGGCGGTCGTCGCCGAAGCGGCACGAGCGGCCGTGGCGACCCGCGGCCGCTGTTCGCTGGCGTTCAGCGGCGGCCGGACGCCGTGGCTGATGCTGCGCGCGCTCCGGGACCAGGAGGTGCCCTGGCAGCAGGTCGAGATCCTCCAGGTCGACGAGCGCGTGGTGCCGGAGGGCAATCCCGATCGCAACCTTTTGCATCTGCGCGAGAGCCTCCTGTCGAGCGTACTCCTGTCGCTGGACAACCTCCATCACATGCCGGTCGAGGCGAGCGACCTCGTGGCGGCCGCGGCCAGCTATGGCCGAATTCTCGAAACCGTGGCCGGCGCGCCGCCGGTCCTCGACCTCGTCCATCTCGGCCTCGGCCCCGACGGCCACACCGCATCCCTGGTGCCGGACGATCCAGTGCTCGAGATCACCGATGCCTGGGTCGGGGTCACGCGGGCCTACCAGCAGCATCGGCGGATGACGCTGACCTATCCGGTGCTGGACCGTGCCCGCGCCATCCTGTTCATTGTCACCGGCGAGGACAAGGCGGATGCGCTGCTGCGCCTGTCCAGGCACGACCCGGGCATCCCGGCCGGCCGCATCAAGAACGCCAACGCGATCGTGCTGGCCGATCGGGCTGCGGCGTGGCAGCTCGATGCCGCTATGAACGCTCAAGGCCGATGAGGTCCTGGTCATCGACCTCAGCGGCCCGCACCAGATCTGAAGGCGGTCCATCGGATGGGTGGAGCCGGGGCGAGGCCGATGCAGGCGTCAATCTGGCGTCACATCGTGGTCGGCTTGCCGACGCTCACTCGAAGCGAGCAGCCATCCCTTTGACATGGCCCATGCCGGCGGCGCATAGTCCGGTGAATGCCCATGCCGTGTCCACCGGGCGCTCGCCGGGTCCTGGACACAAGGAATGCGTTGGGGCGCACCGGAGGTGGCCAGGATGGCGCAGGCGCCAGGTCCGCGAGCCTGTCAGCGCACCAGCTGGCCATGAACCGGGAGGCAGCGACCGCCACCGTGGCAGCTGAGCACGCCGGCCGGGAATCATCGTCCCAACCGCCGCGCCTGGCCATGCGCGACGTAGTGCGGACCTTTCCGGGCGTCCGCGCCGTCGATGAGGTCGCGCTCGAGGTCCGGCGCGGCGAGGTGCACGCGCTGATCGGCGAGAACGGCGCCGGCAAGTCCACGCTCATGCATCTGGTCGCGGGCGTCTATGAGCCGGACAGGGGTGCCATCGAGCTGGATGGCACCTCGATTGTGGGCCTCAACGAGCAGGGCGCCGCCGACGCCGGGATCGCCATGGTCTACCAGGAGCGCAGCTTGGTGGGCGCTCTCAGCGTGGCCGAGAACGTCTACGCCGGCCGCCAGCCGGTCAACGCGCTGGGCGTCATCCGGCGCGCCCCGATGTACGAAGGCACCCGCCGGATCCTGGCCGATCTCGAGGTCGACATCGACCCGCGCACGCCCGTGGCCCTGCTGTCGCCGGGCCAGCAGCAGATGGTCGAGATCGCCAAGGGCCTCTCGCACGAGCTCAAGCTCTTGATCCTCGACGAGCCGACCTCGTCTTTGACCATCAACGAAGGCCGCCATCTCTTCCGGGTCATCAGGCGCCTCGCAGCCCAGGGCGTCGCGGTCGTCTACGTCTCGCACCGCATGGCCGAGGTCTTCGAGATCTCCGACCGCGTGACGGTCATGAAGGACGGCCGCGTCACGGGCGTCCGCGAGACGGCATCGGTGACGCAAAGCGAGCTCATCGCGCTGATGGTCGGGCGTGAGCTCTCCTTCGAGCCCGATCCCCGTCGCGCTGCCGCCGATGCGGCCGTCGCCCTCGAGGTCCGGGACTTGGTCGCGGACCCGGTGATCAGGGCATCCTTCACGTTGCGCTACGGCGAGATCTTGTGCCTTGCGGGCCTGGTAGGTGCCGGCCGCACCGAGGTCTGCCAGGCGATCTTCGGCGCCCGGCCGATCCAGTCGGGCAGCGTGCTCGTGGCAGGCCGCGAGCTGCGGGCGCGCAGTCCCGCGGATTCGATGGCCGCGGGCATCTCGATGCTGCCGGAGGACCGTAAGGAAGGCGGACTGTTCACCGACTTCACGATCACCGCCAACGTGGTCGCCGCCAACCTGCCCGCCTATACCCACTCGGGTCTGCTGTCCAAGGCCGAGATGCGCAAGGTCAGCCAGCAATACGCCGACGAGCTGCGCATCGCGACCCCAAGCGTCGAGCGCGAAGTGCGCTACCTGTCGGGAGGCAACCAGCAGAAGGTGCTGCTCGCCAAGTGGCTGGCGCGCGAACCGCGCATCCTGATCGTCGACGAGCCGACCCGCGGCGTCGACGTCGGCTCCAAGGCGGACCTCTATCGCATCCTGCGTCAGCTCGCCGCCCGTGGCCTCGCCCTCCTGGTGGTGTCCTCCGACCTGCCCGAGGTCCTGGCGCTCGCGCATCGGATCGTGGTCATGTCGGAGGGCCGGGTAGTCGGCGAGCTCGATGCCGCGGGCGCGACCGAGATCGCCATTCTGGAGCTCGCCGCCCCCAGAGCCCATTCCGAGGTGGAGCCGACGACAGCATGAGCAGCGACCTTCCGTCCTCCGGCACCAGTGCCGCGGTGGTCCCGAGCGAGCCGGCCGAGAGCCCGGCCATCGAGCGCTCGCGCGGCAAGGACCTGCTGGTCCGCATCGCGACCGAGCGGCAGCTGTTGCTGATCGTCCTGATCGGCGCCCTGATCGCGCTGATGACCATCCTCGAGCCCACCACCTTCACGCGCGGACCGAACGCGGCCGTCGTCCTTTTGGACACCGCCCAGACCGGCATCCTGGCGTGCGGGATGATGGTGCTCCTCATCAGCGGCATGTTTGACCTCTCGATCGGCGGCATCCTCGGCTTCTCCGGCATCATGGCCGGTCTCGCCGCCAAATACCTGGGACTGCCGCCCGTCCTGGCGTTCCTGATCGGCTGCGGCTGGGGCGTGCTGCTCGGCGTCGTCAACGGCGTCCTGGTCACCAAATTCAAGATCAATGCGCTGATTGCCACCCTCGCGACGCTCTCGATCTACCGCGGCCTGCTCCAGCTCGTTTCCGGCGCCGGCGTCACCAACATCGGCCACGGCTTCACGGTCTTCGGCCAGACGCAGATCCTGGGCATCTATTCTCCCTTCTGGTTCATGGCCGTGATTGTCCTGCTGTTCGCCTTTCTGGTCGGCCGCACCCGGTACTTCCGCCAAGCCTACTACATCGGCGGCAACGCCAGGGCGGCGAAGTTGTCGGGCATCAACGTCGATCGGACGGTGTTCAGTTTCTTCGTGATCATGGGGCTGCTGGCCGGCCTCGCCGGCGCGTTGCTGGCGTCGCGCCTGAACACGGCCGTGGTGCTCGCGGGGCAGGGTGTCGAGCTGAAGGTCATCACAGCGGTGGTGCTGGGGGGCGCCAGCCTGTCGGGTGGCGTCGGCACCATCTTCGGCGCCTTCCTCGGGGTGCTCCTGATGGCGCTGCTGCAGAACGCCATGATCATCGCCGGCATCAACCCCTTCTGGCAGCTCATCGTGGTGGGCATCGTGCTGCTGGTCAGCGTCGGGCTGGACCAGTTCGCGCGAGCGCGCGGCCGCGCCTGACGATGATTTGCCGAGACCCCCCGCTCGAAGGAGGTGCGCCGAGCGTTTTTCATCGAAGGGCTGAGGAAAGAGCCAAGGGAGGAAATCATGAGACCAACAGCACTTGCGCTTGTCGCGCTTACGGCGATGGCGGCCGCCACGCCGGTCCGGGCCCAAGGGCCCACCGGGCTCGACGTGCCGATCGGTGACCCGAGCCGCAGCGATCAGGAGTACGTCTGGATCAGCAACGCCTCGAACCTGCCGCTGTTTGTGGAGCGGGTCTACCCGGGCCTCGAGTCGGCGCGCAAGGCGCTCAACGTCAAGGTGCGGATCTCGGGGCCGACGGCGGTCGATCTCGCTGCCTTCATCACGACCGTCGACGCCGAGTGCACCGCGAACCCGGCGGGCGTGATCGTCGTCGGTGGCTGGGACGATGCGCTCGCCTCCGAGGTCGACAAGTGCATCGATAAGAAGGTGCCCACGGTCGTGACCGACGGCGACCTGTCGATGTCCAAGCGTCTGACCTACCTCGGCACCAACTGGTACAACCTCGGCTATCAGCACGGCCAGTATCAGTGCCGCTACCACGCCGAGGCGGGTCTCAAGGCCGGCGAGATCGGCACGATCTCGTTCCTCGCCGCCAGCAACTTCATCCAGGCGCGCCAGGGCCTGCGCGACGCGCTCGCCAAGGAGTGCCCGGGCGTCAAGGTGGTGGCGGACGAAGAGTCCGGCACCAACGTCGAGCAGGTGGCAGCCAACACGGCGGCGATCATCCAGGGCCACCCGGATCTCACCGGCATGGTGGGCTTCGATTCCGAGGCCGGTCCGGGCATCGTGCGCGCTGTCACCGAGGCCGGCCAGGCCGGTAAGATCATCATCACCTCCAACGAGGCCGGCCGCGACTTCCTCAACAGCATCAAGGACGGCACGGTCAAGATGATCAACATGGAGAAGTACGAGACGATGGACTTCTTCGCCGTCTTGTATCTCTACACTTTCCACAACGACATCATCCGCAACCTGGACATGGATCACTGGCTGCAGAACCCGCTGCCGGCGATCGGCGATTCGGGCCTGATCTTCGTCACCGGGGATAATGTCGACACCATCCTCGCGGCGACCGATCCCGACTCCCCCAAGGCGGCGCCCGCCGGGCTCGACGTGCCGGTCGGTGACCCGAGCCGCAGCGACCAGGAGTACGTCTGGATCAGCAACGCCTCGAACCTGCCGCTGTTCGTCGAGCGGGTCTACCCGGGCCTCGAGTCGGCGCGCAAGGCGCTCAACGTCAAGGTGCGGATCTCGGGGCCGACGGCGGTCGATCTCGCCGCCTTCATCACGACTGTCGATGCCGAGTGCACCGCGAACCCGGCCGGCGTGATCGTGGTTGGCGGCTGGGACGATGCGCTCGCCTCCGAGGTCGACAAGTGCATCGACAAGCAGGTCCCGACAATCGTCACCGACGGCGATCTGCCGATGTCCAAGCGCCTGACCTATCTCGGGACCAACTGGTACAACCTCGGCTACCAGCATGGGGAATACCAGTGCCGCTATCATGCCGAGGCGGGCCTCAAGGCCGGCGAGATCGGCACGATCTCGTTTCTCGCCGCCAGCAACTTCATCCAGGCGCGCCAGGGCCTGCGCGATGCGCTCGCCGCGGAGTGCCCAGGGGTCAAGGTGGTGGCGGACGAAGAGTCCGGCACCAACGTCGAGCAGGTGGCGGCCAACACGGCGGCGATCATCCAGGGCCACCCGGATCTGACCGGCATGGTGGGCTTCGATTCCGAGGCCGGTCCGGGCATCGTGCGCGCCGTCACCGAGGCCGGCCAGGCCGGCAAGATCATCATCACCTCCAACGAGGCCGGCCGCGACTTCCTCAACAGCATCAAGGACGGCACGGTCAAGATGATCAACATGGAGAAGTACGAGACGATGGATTTCTTCGGGGTCTCATATCTCTATACTTTCCACAACGACATCATCCGCAACCTGAACATGGATCACTGGCTGCAGAACCCGCTGCCGGCGATCGGGGATTCGGGCCTGATCTTCGTCACCGCGGACAATGTCGACACCATCCTCGAGGCTACTGAAGGCGCCGAGTGACGGCGGCTTGCGACCACGACATCCGGGCCCGGGAACCTTGCGCTCTCCCAGGCCCGAGCACCTCAGGCCCTCAGAGTGGAGGCCACCAACGATGACCCGAACCCTGACCCCGCCCGCTCCGGTCACGCTTGCGGATTTCGACACGATGTTCGAGGCCGTCAAGAACTGGGGTCGCTGGGGCCCCGATGACGAGCGCGGCACGCTCAACTACCTGACACCCGCCAAGGTGGCCGCCGCCGCCGGCCTGGTGCGAAGCGGGCGCACCGTCTCGATGGCGATCCCGATCAACAAGGTGGCCGGGCCCGACAACGCCAACCCCGCCGTCCACCTCATGTCGCTCATGCACGACATCCCGATCAGCGCGAGCGGGCTGTCGTTCGGGATGTGCTTCCTCGGCATGGCGAGCCACGGCGACTGCCACACCCACGTCGACGCGCTCAACCACGTCGCCTATCGCGGGCAGCTCTACAACGGCAAGCCCGCCTCGCTGCTGACCTCACGCGGCTCCGAGTGGGGCAGCATCGCGGCCTACGCGGACGGCATCGTCGGTCGCGGCATCCTCTTGGACGCGGCCCGCCACCGCCAGGTCGACTGGCTCGAGCCCGGCGAGGCCGTGACCCGCGAGGAGCTCGAGGCGATCGAGGCCGAGGAAGGCGTCCGCCTCGGCGAGGGCGACATTCTGGTATTCCGCACCGGTCACCATGCAAGGCGCCTGGCGCTCGGTGCCTGGAGCAACGAGTACCCGCCCGCGGGCGAAGGCAAGGCGGGGCTGCACATCGATACTATCCCCTGGATGCACGAGCGGAAGATCGCCGCATTCCTGCCCGACGGCGACGGCGAGACCGTGCCGAGCAACGTCGAGGGCATGCCCTACCCGATCCATCCGCTGCAGCTGACGGCCATGGGCATGCTGATCTCCGACAGCCTGCAGCTCGAGGACCTGGCCGAGGCCTGCGAGCAAGAAGGGCGCTTCGAGTTCATGGTCGTGGGCCTGCCCTTGCGTCTGCCGGGCGCCACGGGCTCGCCCTGGAACCCGATCGCCGTCTTTTGAGCTGCACCGGCCGTCGGCAAGGGAGACAATCATGGAACGGCGATTCGTAGGCAAGGTCGCTCTGGTCACCGGCGCCACCAACGGCATCGGGCGGGCGACCGCGGTGCGCCTCGCGGCCGAAGGGGCGCTGGTCGGCGTCAACCAGCGGCCGACCGGCGACCCGAGCGAGACCTTGCGCCTGATCAAGGAGGCCGGCGGCGAGGCCTTTCCGGTGATCGCCGACATGCGCGATCCCGAGGCCGTCACGGCCATGGTGCACGAGGTGGCCAGGCGCGGCGGCCGCCTCGACTACGTCGTCTCGAACGCCGCGATCAACCCCTTCATGACCTGGGACGCGACCTCCATCGAGGACTTCGACCGCCTGTTCGAGACCAACGTGCGGGGCACCTGGGTCGTGTGCACCGAGGCCGCAAAACAGATGGTCAAGGAGGGCCACGGCGGTGCCATCGTCATGGTCAGCTCGATCTCGGCGCATGTGGGCGCGCCCGAGCAGGTCGCCTATTGCGGCACCAAGGGCGCCATCAGCATGCTGGGCAAGGCGCTGGGCGCGGTCTTGGGCAAGCAGGGCATCCGCGTCAACGTGGTCGAGCCGGGAGCCGTCGCCACCAACATGAGTGCTGGGATGTTCGAGATGCCCGAGGTCATGAAATACTACCTCGAGCGCATCGCCCTGCACCGGATCGCCGACCCCTCCGAGCTGGCGGCGACGATCGCCTTCCTGCTCTCGGAAGATGCCAGTTACGTGACCTCGGCGACGCTGCTGGTGGACGCCGGCTTCATCGTCAACGCCGAGCTGTGACTACTCCGGCAGCCTCGCCATCGCCTCCTCGGCGAGCGCGCGCTCAGGCGTCTGCACGAACAGCAGCGTGTCGCCGCGCACGAAGACGTAGAGCGGTCCTTGGGTCAGCTGACCCGGGTCGCCGATGCGGGTGACCGCGCGCCCGGCGACGGTCTCCTGGGCGCGCGTCAGGGGTGTCGTACTGGAAGCCTGCACGGCCTTCTCCAAGCCCGGCAGCAGCCGGGCCGGATCAGCGCCCTTGACGCGCCAGGCACCGACTTCGGCCTTGAGGCCGCCTTGCGAGTAGGCACTGGCGAGCGAGAAGTCGGCCCGGGTCCTGCCCAGGCCGGCGAGAAACGCATCGAAGGCCGCGCTCTGGGTCGCGAGGTCCCCTCCGGCCTGGCTCTCGACGGTCAGCGCCACGCCACCAAGCGTGGTCGGCAGCAACGCCTCGAGCTGCGGATCGGCATGGCGGCCCGCGGCCGCCGCCGCCGGGACCAACGCGACCGCAACGACAAAAGCGAGGGCCAGGGCGCCTCGGCTGATCGAGCTTGTCCCGGCTCTCGAGATCCCGTTACCTTCGACCGTCAGGAGCGTGCCCTGCATCAAGGGGTGCGTCGGGGTCGACGTGAGCCGGTCGTCGGCTGCTCCGGCCCCGAGCCGACAGGACAGCGGCAGCCGCGCTTGCTGTCAAGGCAACACCCGTCGCCGGCATTGCTGAGAGCCACGGATCGAGCCGTCGGGTGCTTCACAAAAGGACCGACGGCGGGCGTTGCTGCTTGCATGGGCGGCCATCGCGGATTTACGATCGCGACCAACGAATAAGGGGGGTGACAACAATGCTCAGACGGTATGCGATCGCTGCGTTCAGTGGCTTGGCAACCCTCGCCGTTGGCATGGCGCCGGCGGTCGCCGAGGACAATGCCGCGACCAAGGCGGTCGAGGCGGCGAAGCAATACGCTGGCGCGACCATCAACACCGAGGAGGAAGCGGGGCTGATGGCGATGCTCGGCAGCAACGTCACCGGCCCCGAGTGGCAGCAGCTTACCGGCATCGGGGTGCGGGTCAGCGAAGTTCCCTACGAGGAGCTGTTCCCGAAGGCGATGCTCGAGCATCGGGCGGGCACCGGCGCCTACGACATGCTCACGATCGCGCCGTCCTGGGTCGCCGACATGGTCCGCGCCGGCGCGCTCGAGCCACTCGACCCGTACATCGAGAAGTACGGCGTCAGAAGTGAGTTCGACGACATAGCACCAGCCTTCCGCGACTGGATGACCTTCGAGGGCAAAACCTATGCCCTGGTGGTCGACGGCGATGTCCACATCCTCTATTACCGCAAGGACCTGTTCGAGGATCCGGCCAACATGGAGGCCTTCAAGGCCAAGTATGGCTACGACCTGGCTCCGCCGGACAATTGGCAGAAATTCGGTGAAATCTGCCAGTTCCTGACCGACAAGTACGCGCCAGAGCTGTATGGCGCCGGCCTGATCAATGTCGGCTATACCTATTATTTCTTCTTCGAGCAATTCCGCAGCTACGGCGGCCGGTTCTTCGATCCGGAGACGATGAAGGCGACCGTCAACAGCGAGGCGGGCATCAAGGCGCTGACCGACATGGTCGAGCAGAACAAGTGCCAGCCGCCGGGCGTGCAGAACTGGGGCTTCGGCGAATCGCTCTCGGCGCTGAACTCGGGCGAGGTCGCGATGACCATCTCCTGGCCGCCGGTCGCACGCTGGGCGCAGGGCATCAACGCTGACGAGCAGGCGCTCTCGTGGGTGCCGCCGACCCAGGTCAAGGACAAGATCGGCTACGCGATCAGCCCGAGCGGGCACTCCGAGATGGCGGCCGGCATCCTCTTGGCGCTGTCCCCGAACAGCAAGAACAAGGATGCGACCTACCTCTATATGCAATGGCTGCACAGCAAGCAGGAGAGCCTGAAGAACGTGATGCGGCCGCTCGGCCTGCGCGACCCGTTCCGGATCTCGCAGTACGAGAGCCCTGAGTTCCAGTCGCTCTGGCCGACCGCCAAGGAGTACCTCGAGACCCACAAGCGGGCGGTCGAGACCGGCTACGCCGACCTCGCGATCCTCGACACCTACAAATACTGGGAGGCGGCGGGCCGCGCCGTGAACGCCGCGATCGGCGGCAAGGACCCCAAGCAATCGCTCGACGAGCTCGCGGCCGAGTGGGACGAGCTCACCGAGCAGGTCGGCGTCGACCGGCAGCGCGAGGCCTATACCGCCTGGGCGGCCAAGCCTGCGGCCTACCGGGCCGAATAGCCGGAGCCGGCCGCGAGGGTCCCGACCCCGGGGCGCTCGCGGCCGCGCGCCCCAAGGAGTTGCGCAAGGCGACGATGGCGACCCGGGTAGCTGAGGTCACCGCCGCCACCCCGGCGACCCGCCGTGCCGGTGCGCAGGGCGCCGGCAGTTTCAAGTACGCGCTGGTGGCGCCAGCGGTATTCGTGCTGCTGGCCTTCGGCCTGTTCCCGTTCCTCTACGCCGTGGTCGTGAGCTTCCAGAAGCTGAGCCTGCTCGACCAGTACACGAGCTTCCAGGGGGCTTTGAACTACGCGCGCCTGCTCCACGATCAGCGCCTTTGGAGCGCGGTGCTGCATACCGTGGCGATCACGGTGGCGGCGCTGCCGCTGCAGCTCGTGCTCGGGCTCCTGCTGGCCCATCACTTCCTTGCCGAGCGACGCTTCAAACGCCTGTTCATAGCCCTGCTGATCATCCCGGCGGTGATCTCGCCGATGGTCGCGGGCAGCATGTGGCGGTTGATGTTCGACGACCGCTACGGCCCGATCAACCAGATGATCGGCTGGGTCTTGGGCCATCACGTCTCGATCCTCTGGACGATCCAGGCGGCCTGGGCCTACCCTGCGATCGTGATCTGCGACGTCTGGGAGTGGACGCCCTTCATGTTCATCATCCTGCTCGCCGCGCTGTCGAACGTCGACGGCGAGCAGCTCGATGCCGCCTCGCTCGATGGCGCCGGCGCCTGGCAGAGCTTCCGCTACGTCAGCCTGCCGGCGATCTGGCCGGTCATGATGATAGCACTCCTGATCCGCGGCCTCGACCTTGATCCGGCTGTTCGACATCGTCTGGCAGCTGACCCGCGGCGGCCCCGGCAGCGATACGGAGACGATCTCGATCTACATGTTCGTGCGCGGTTTCCAGGAGTTCGAGACCAGCTACACGGGCGCCATGGTCGTCGTGTTGATCTTGTTGTTCACCGCGGCTCTGATCGCGGCACTCAGGCGCATGGAGATCGCACGGTGAAGCGTTGGCGCGACGCCGGCTGGTATCTCGCCTCGATCGCCATCGCGCTCGTCTTTCTGTTCCCCGTCTACTGGATGTTCGCCGTTTCGCTCAAGACGCCGCAGGAGATCTTCAAGTATCCGCCGGCCTGGTATCCATCCCATCCCCAGCTCATGAACTTCTGGGTGCTGTTTCGCGACGGCGACGTCTGGTCGGTCTGGAACAGTTTCGTGATCGCCTCGACCAGTACCCTGATCGCGATGGTGCTGGGCACGCTTTGCGCCTACAGCATCGTGCGCTTCAAGACCGGCGGCGAGAACCTCGCGGTCTGGATCCTCTCGCAGCGCATGCTGCCGCCGATCGCCGTGGTTTTTCCCATTTTTTTGCTCTACGCCAAGGTCGGCTGGGCCGACACCTATCACGGGCTGATCCTGCTCTACACGGCGTTCGCGCTGCCCTACGTGATCTGGATGATGCGAGGCTACCTGCAGGAAGTCCCGATCGAGCTCGAGGAGTCGGCGCTGGTCGACGGCTGCTCGCGCTGGCAGGTGCTGCGCCACGTGGTCGTGCCGGTCGCCCGCAGCGGCCTGTTCGCGACCGCGGTGTTCGCGTTCATCTTCTCCTGGAACGAGTTCCTGTTCGCGCTCGTCCTGACCCGCACCCAGGTGCTGACCTATCCGGTCCAGATCAGCCAGTACTTCGGCTCGCAGTCGACCTTCTGGGCCAAGATCTCCGCGATGTCGGTGCTTGGCACGCTGCCCGTGTTTTTCGCGGTCGCGGCGTTCCAGCGCTATCTCGTGCGCGGCATCTCGCTGGGCGCGGTCAAGGGATGAGGCAGCCGATGGCACGTTCAGCCAACGCAGCTTTGATCGGCGCGCCGGATGCGCGGGCGCGGCTCGCGACCCCCTGCCTCGTGCTCGATGCCGACGCGCTCCAGCACAATGTCGGCGCGATGATGGCGCTGGTCCGCCGCTACGGGCGCACGCTCCGCCCGCACGTCAAGGCGCACAAATGCACGACGATCGCCCGTCGCCAGATCGAGGCCGGGGGCGATCGGCGCTCTGCTGCGCGACCGTGCGCGAGGCCGAGGCGATGGCGGCGGCCGGGCTGTCGGGCATCCTGGTCAGCTCGCCGATCGTAGCGCCCGCGATGGTCGAGCGGCTGCTGCGGGCGCATGCGGCAGTCGGCGACCTCGCGGTGGTCGCCGACAGCGACGCCGGACTCGAGGTGCTGGCAGCCGCGGCATCGCCCGCGCAGCCGCTGGGCGTGCTGGTCGAGATCGACGTTGGCCAGGGGCGGACCGGGGTCACCCGGCCCGAGGACGCCTGCCGGCTCGCGCGCCGGATCGCCCTGGTGCCGCAGCTCGACTACCGGGGCGTCCAGGCCTATTACGGCCATCTGCAGCACGTGCCGGGCTATGCCGACCGCAAGGCCAAGGCGGCCGAGCAGTGGGCGCGGCTGCGGCCGTTCCTCGATGCGCTGACCGCCGATGGTCTCGCGCCCGACATCATTACCGGCGGCGGCACCGGCACGCATCAAATGGACCTCGAGGACGGGCCGTTCACCGAGATCCAGCCGGGCTCGTACCTTTTCATGGACAAGCAGTATGGGGCGATCGAGCTGGCAGAGGGCGGCGCGCCGTTCGAGGTCGCGCTCTCGGTCGCGGCGCGCGTGATCAGCGTCAACCAGCCGGGGCTCGCGGTGATCGACGCCGGTTTCAAGGCGATGGCGACCGACGCCGGCCCGGCGCTGCTGCAGGATGGTGCCGCCGCGCTATCAGTTCATGGGCGACGAGCACGGCGGCCTGCGCTACGGCGAGGGCGAGGCGCGCCCCGGCGTCAACGAGCTGGTCCGCCTGGTGGCACCTCATTGCGACCCGACCGTCAATCTCCACGACCATTTCCACGTCATGCGGGGCGACCGGCTGGTCGACATCTGGCCGATCGACGCCCGCGGCTAAGCGAGAGCGCCACGTTCCTCGAAACCGAAGGGCAACATGACCGTCAGGCGATCTGGTAGGCAAGGTAAGCGTGTCGTGGCGCCGCGCTTTGCCTTTGCGGTGAGCGCCCTTCTGTCGCTCGCGACCTGCGCAGCGGCAACGGCGCAGGAAGCGAAGCCGAACATCCTGGTCATCTTCGGCGACGACATCGGCCAGACCAACGTCAGCGCCTACTCGGAGGGCCTGATGGGCTACCGACACGCCCGAACATCGACCGGATCGCCAGGGAAGGGATGAAGTTCACCGACTACTACGCCGAGAAGAGCTGCACGGCCGGGCGTTCGTCGTTCATCACCGGCCAGACGCCCAAGCGCACCGGCCTCTCGAAGGTCGGGCATGCCCGGCGGGCGATCGGTCGGTCTGCGCTGCCGCGCGACATCACGATCGCCGAGGCGCTCAAGGCGCTGGGCTACGCTACCGGCCAGTTCGGCAAGAACCATCTCGGCGACCGCAACGAGTATCCTGCCGTCCGTGCACGGCTTCGACGAATTCTTCGGCAACCTCTACCATCTGAATGCCGAGGAGGAGCCGGAGCGCCCCTACTAGCCGAAGGATGCACGGCCTTCACGAGCGCAATTCGGGCCGCGCGGCGTGCTCAAATGCAGGGCCACCGACAAGGACGACCCGACGGAGGAGCCGCTTGGGGCCGGTCGGCAAGCAGACCATCGAGGATACCGGTCCGCTCACCCGCAAGCGGATGGAGACGATCGACGACGAGACCACCGCCGCGGCGCATGGACTACATCCAGCGGCAGGCGCAGGCGAACAAGCCGTTCTTCGTGCTGGATGAACACGACGCGCATGCATGTCTTCACGCATGTGCGGCGAGTCGATGCAGCGGCCAGCAGCGGCATGCCCGGCAACGAGTACGCCGACGGCATGATCGAGCACGATGAGGATGTCGGCAAGCTGCTCGAGACGCTCGACGATCTCGGCATCGCCGACAACACGATCGTGGTCTACACGACCGACAACGGCCCGCACATGAACTCGTGGCCGGACGCCGGCGACGACGCCGTTCCGCAGCGAGAAGGACACCAACTGGGAAGGCGCCTTCCGCGTGCCGGCGATGGTCCGCTGGCCGGGCCACATCAAGCCCGGCGAACGTCTCGAACGAGATGTTCTCCGGGCTCGACTGGTTCCCGACCCTGCTGGCTGCGGCCGGCGACCCCGGTGTGACGGAGCAGCTGCTGAAGGGCTGGCAGACCGGCGGGCAGGACGTACAAGGTGCATCTCGATGGCTACAACCAGTTACCCTACATGACGCGGGCAGCAGGCCGAAGCGGCGCGCAAGCGATTTCGTCTACTACGACGACGACGGCGAGCTCCTGGTCGGGTTCCGGCACGAGGACTGGAAGGCGGTGTTTTGCGAGAAGAAGAGCCCGGCGGCATCTGCGCGTCTGGTACGAGCCCTTCACCTGCTACGGCATGCCGAAGCTGTACAACCTGCGCATGGACCCCTACGAGCGGGCCGACGTCGTCTCCGACCAATACGACGACTGGCGGGTCAAGAACGCCTACCTGCATGGCTGGTTGACCTTCCATGCCGCCGCCTTCCTCGACACGTTTGTCGACTATCCGCCGAGCCAACCGCCGGCGAGCTTCACGATCGATCAGATCGAAAAGGACGTCGAACGCAGGATCCGGGACATGGCGACCGAGCCGGACGCGGGCAATCGCCCATGAGTGCGCCATGAAGACGATCGTCTTGGGCGGCGGCGTGATCGGCACGTCGACCGCGTATTACCTCGCCAAGCTCGGCCACGAGGTCGAATTGATCGAGCGCCGCGAAGGGGCGGCGCTCGAGACCAGCTTCGGCAACGGCGGCGTGCTCCACACCAGCGAGGCCGAGCCCTGGTCGCGGCCCGGCATGCCCGCCAACATCTGGAAGTGGCTGGGCAAGCAGGACGCCCCGATGCTCCTGCGCTACGACGCGCTGCCCAAGATGTGGCGCTGGGGGGCGGCCTTCGTGCGCAACTGCACGCCGGAGCGCTATCGCCGCCATACCCAGATCAATCTGCGGCTCTCGTTCTACACCCTGAAATGCGTAGCCGAGATCCGGACCGAGACCGGGATCGACTACGACCTGATGCAAAAGGGCACGCTCAAGATTTATACGAGGGCCGAGGCGCTTGAGCAGAACCGGACCGAATGCGAGGCCATGCGCCCGTATGGCATGGTCTTCGAGGTGGCCGATCCCGACCGTTGCGTCGCGATCGAGCCGGCGCTCGCCCCGATCCGGGCAAGCCTCGTGGGCGGCCTCTTCTTCCCGCCCGACGAGCATGGCGACTGCCACAAGTTCACGACCGGCCTTGGCAACTACTGCGAGGCAAAGCTCGGCGTCCGCCGCCACTACGGCACCGAGATCAAGTCGCTGCGCAAGAACGGCGATCGGATCGAGGCGGTCGAGACGTCCAAGGGCACGATGACCGCGGACCATTATGTCGCCGCGCTCGGCAGCTTCACGCCACTCCTGCTCGGCCCGCTCGGCATTCGCCTTGCGATCTATCCGGCCAAGGGCGTGAGCGTGACCGTGCCGGCGGCCGGTTGGCCGGACGGCCCGACGGTCCCGATCATCGACGACACCCGCCTCTTCGGCCTGATCCGGCTCGGCGATCGCTACCGCTGCTCGGGCTCGGTCGAGATCGGCGGCTACGATGCGACCCCGAACCGCGCCCGCTGCCAGGCGATCGTCGACAACGTGATCGGCGTTTTTCCCGACTTCGCCCGCTGCTACGATCCGGACACCGCGTTCTTCTGGGGTGGGCTCAGGCCGATGGCGCCGTCCGGCAACCCCTATCTGGGGCCGACGCGGCTCAAGAACCTGTTCGTCAACGCCGGCCACGGCCACCTCGGCTGGACCATGTCCTGCGGCTCGAGCCGGGCGGTTGCCGATCTGGTCGCCGGCCGCAAGCCCGCGATCGATATGACGGGCCTCACGCTTGCCACCCACGACTGAGCTTGCAGGGAGGCCACCATGGCCGACAGCGAGGCCAAGGCCGTCTTCTTTGGCGGCGCCCCGCCGTTTCCAATCTCGCGCGCCGTGCGCGCCGGCGATTTCGTCATCACCTGCGCCGTGGGTGATCGCGTCTTCGCCCCCGAGGAAGCGCTCTACGACGAGCACGGCCGCGTCGTCTCGACCGGCGCGCGACTGCAGGCGCTGACCTTTGCCGACGAGGTCCATGCCACCTTCAGGGTGCTCAAGGACTCGCTCGCCCTTGCCGGCTGCACCCTCGCCGACGTGATCGATTGTCAGGTATGGCTGCGCGACCCGCGCGATTTTCACGAATTCAATCGGATCTACGCCGGTTACTTCGATACTAACCGGCCCGTGCGGTCGGTCTTTCGCACTGACTTCATGTTCGACTTTCGCATCGAGATGAAGGCCGTGGCCTACAAACCTCTCTGACTGCGGAGCGCGACCGGCAACTGCTGGTCGCGCAGTCTCGAACCGAAATGCTGCCCGGTCTTGAGGCGGCATCCGGGCATCCCGGATCAGTCGATGTAGTCGATGGTCTCGCCGGCATCCGGGTGGAGAAAGCGCAGGAGGGAGTCGATCTGCCCGGCGCCGATCTTGTGACTGAGCTCGGCCTCCACTGCCTCGACCTCGCGCACCTTCGCAAGGATCGCCTCGAGCTCGCCGCGCGGCGCGATGACGACGCCGTCGCGGTCGCCCAGCACCAGGTCGCCCGCCTCGATCAGCACGTCGCCGATCGCCACGGGCAGTCCGACCTGGCCTGGCCCGTGCTCTCCGGCGGCGTTCGACGCCTTGCCGCGGCAGAAGATCGGCATCCCCAGCCGCAGCAGGGCGTCGACGTCGCGCGCCGGGCCGTCGGTCACGACGCCGACCGCGCCTCGCCGCTGCGCAAGCGTGGCCAGGTGCTCGCCGATGACGGCGGCCGTGCTGGTCATCCCGGCGGCGATCACCATGACGTCGCCCGGCTGCAGGGACTCGACCGCGACCAGAGCGGCGCGCAGGTCGCGCGCGCCGAGCCCGATCGGCAGGGCGGAGCCGACGAGGCGCGAGGCAGGGTCAATGGCGTCGATCGCGGGGTCGAGGGCGCCAGCGCCGCCTCGCGCATCGGCGACCACGGCCGTGCTGACGCGGGCGAACACGTCGATGATCGCCTGGTCAAGACGCGGGAACGATTTTCTGACCACGACGCGCTTGCCAACTTGGACCATGGCGGTTGTCCTCCGGCTGGTTGTTTGGACGTTCGCATGACCGGCTGCAACGCTGCGCTCGGCGCCCGGGTGGGTATACGGAGTTTCCGCGCGATTGTGGAGTGGCGGGAGAAGCGCTGCCCGTCGGCCCCGCCGGCCCAGTCGATGCCGGCACCAAAGTCACAAATCCGGTTGCTTCAATAACTGGCGGCTGATAGCTTCGAGAGTATCAGGGCACTGGTTGTCGGCCGGTCTGGGGTCTGGTCATCGGGGCCGCGGGCAAGCGCATTTACGCACGCAAAAGTCGGGTGGGATGGACCATGGGCCATGCCTCAGAGGGCGGGCCCGCGTCGGTCGTTGAGGGTGCGAAACGCGGCAGCGGAAACGGGCCGGTGCACGCTAGAAAACGGGGGATCTCACGTGATGCAACGGAGGATGCTACTTACCGGCGCCGTGTCCGCGGCGGCCGTGGCGTTCGCGCTCGCGAGCGGCGCGCCTGCGGTCTCGGCCAAGACGGTGCTGCGCTTCGGCCATGAGGTCCCGGTGACCACGGCTGCTGGCCAGATGTACCAGCATTTCGCCGACCGGGTGGCGGAGCGCACCGGTGGCGAAGTCGTGATCGAGGTCGCGCCCGGCGCCCAACTCGGCTCGGAAGCGGAAATGATCGAGCAGGCCAAGAACGGCATCATCGATGTCGTCGAGGCGTCGATGGGCGGCCTCGGCATCCTGGTGCCGGCGCTCGAGATGTCCGAGGCGCCCTTCATGTGGCAGAGCTGGGACGAGTTCGCAGCCGTCGTGCGCGGCCCGGCGTTCCAGCCGCTGTGGGACGAGCTTGAGGCCAAGCATAACCTCATCCCGCTGACCAAGGTCTGGTACTGGGGCTGGCGCAACTTCACGACCCGCAACGTCGCGGTGCACACGCCCGAGGACCTCAAGGGCCTCAAGATGCGCGTGCCCGAGGCGCCGGTATGGGTCGAGATGATCAAGGCGGTCGGCGCCTCGCCGACGGTGATCCCGTTCAACGACGTCTACACCGCCCTGCAGCAGAAGGTGGTCGACGGCGAGGAGAACCCGGTGCCGGTGATCTATGGCCAGAAGTTCTACGAGGTCAATCCGTACATCACGCTCGACCGCCATATGCTGACCAGCCTGCCGATCTTCGTGAACAAGAACTCGCTGGCCAAGCTCGAGCCGCGCGATCAGGTCATCCTGTTCGAGGAGGCCGAGGCGGCATCGGCCATGAACACGGTGCTGCAGCTGCGCCGCGACACGCTGATGCTGGAGAAGATCAGGCAGGGCAAAGGCGTGGAGATCGTCGAGGACGTCGACAGCGCCGCCTTCGCCAAGGCGATGGCGCCGGTCTACGACGCCCTCCAGGACCGCTGGGGCAAGGACAACCTCGAGCGCGTCAAGGCGGCGATCGCCGAGGTCCGCGCCTACGAGTAGCGCGCGACCTCGCGGTGCGCTGACCATGCGTGGCGGCGCCATCAGGAGCTTCGTCATCCGCTTCGATGACGCGTTGCTGCGCGTCGAGGACGCATTGATCGCGCTGCTGCTGGCCGCGATCTTCGTCATCATGATCGCCAACGTCTTCTGGCGCTACGTGCTGGGCAGCGCCTTCCTATGGAGCCTCGAGATCTCAATCATCATCTTCAGCTTCCTGGTCTTCTTCGGGGCCAGCGCGTCGTTCCCGCATCACCAGCACATGCGGGTCGACGCGCTGATCCGGGTCCTGCCAGCGCCGCTGCGCGCGGTGGTCGGGGCGGTCGCGGTCGCCGCGACCCTCGTGATCATCGCCCTGCTGCTGACCATGGGGATCGAATACTGCATCGCGGTCGCGGGCGACCGGACGCCGGAGTTCGGCATCTCCTTCGCCATCTGGTACGGCGCCATGCCGGCCAGCATGGTGTCCTCGCTCATCCACGTCCTGCGCCTGGTGGTCGACGAGGGGCCGGCCGACGCCCTGAGGTCGAGCGCCGAGACCGAACTCGGGTAGCGCGGACACCGCGCGGACATGGCCGCCTCGCTCCTGCTCGTCTTTCTCGGGCTCGCCGCCATCGGCGTGCCGGTCGCCTTCGCCATCGCCGGCTCCTCGATCTACGTCATCTGGGACAACAATATCTCGCTCTTGATCGTCGGCCAGCGCGTCGCTTCGGGCGTGCACTCCTTTCCGCTGCTGGCCGTGCCGATGTTCGTGCTCGCCGGCACGCTGATGAACGAGGCCGGGATCAGCACCCGGCTGTTCGCCTTCGCCGCGGCGCTGATCGGCCGGGCGCGCGGCGGGCTCGCCCAGGTCAACGTGCTCTCGAGCGTGTTCCTGGCCGGGCTGTCCGGCTCCTCGCTCGCCGACTGCGCGGCGACCACGCGCGTGCTGGTGCCGGAGATGATCCGGCAGGGCTACCCGCGCGGCTTCAGCACCTGCGTCACCGCCGCCTCGGCGATCCTGGGGCCGATCATCCCGCCCTCGATCGTCATGGTGATCTACGGCTGGCAGGCCGAGGTGTCGATCGGCGATTTGTTCATCGCCGGCATCCTCCCGGGGCTGCTGATCGCCGGGCTCCTCATGGTGGTGGTGTGGGGCGTCTCGCGCATCAACAATTTTCCCGAGGGCCAGAGCTTCTCGCGAGCCGTGCTGTGGCGCGAGTTCAGGCGCTCGTCGTGGGCGCTCCTGCTGCCGATCATCATCATCGTCGGCTTTCGCCTCGGCGTCGTGACGCCGACCGAGGTCGGCGCGATCGCCGTCGCCTACACGCTCTTCATCGGGACGGTGGTCTATCGGGCGCTCGAGTGGCGGGCACTGCCACGCATCCTGGCGCTCACCGCGCGCGATACCGGCGCCATCCTGCTGATCGTGGCGGCGAGCGCCCTGTTCGGCTGGACGCTCACCATCGCGCGGGTGCCCAGCCAGCTGGTCGGGCTCCTGACCGGCATCAGCGACAACCCGACGATCGTGCTCCTGCTGATCGACGTATTGCTGATCGTGGCCGGCATGTTCATGGAGGGCACGGCCATCCTGATCATCATGGTGCCGATGCTGCTGCCGCTCCTGAACCTATTGCACATCGACCTCGTGCACTTCGGCATCATCATCATCGTCGCGATCCTGATCGCCGAGGTGACGCCGCCAGTGGGCCTGATGATGTACACGGCCTGCGGCATCTCGCGCACGCCGGTCAGCGCCTTCATGCGGTCGATGTGGCCGTTCCTGGGGGCGCTCGTGACGGCGCTCTTCCTGATCACCGTCATTCCGGGCATCGCCACGGTCCTGCCCAATCTCCTGCGCTAGGGGAGGCGGCCACGAACAACCCGCTACGGAGGGAACAACGTGCTCGAAAACAGCATCAAGGACCGGCTCGCCCGCAACGAGGTCGTCGTCGGCACGTTCATCATGGAGTTCGCGAGTCCCGGCCTCGCGCGCATCGTCGCCGCCGCCGGCTGCGACTTCGTGGTCCTCGACATGGAGCACAGCGGCTTCTCGTTCGAGACCGTGAAGCAGCAGGTCGCCCACGCCCGCGGGGCGGGCCTGGTGCCCGTGGTCAATCCGCGCGGCGGCCACCGCTTCGCCGAGAACGAGCAGCTGCTCGACATCGGCGCGATGGGCGTGATGGTGCCCTGTGTCGAGACCCGCGCCCAGGCCGAGGCCATCGTCCGCGGTACGCGCTATCCCCCCGACGGCACCCGCGGCGCCGCCTTCGGTGTGGCGCACGACGGCTATCGCGTCGGCGACGTGCCGGCGGTGATGAAGCGCGCCAACGCCTCATCGCTGATCGCCGTCAAGATCGAGACCGCCGAGGGCGTCCGCAATGTCGAGGAGATCATCAGCGTTCCCGGGGTCGACGTCGCCGTGATCGGCCATACCGACCTCTCGCTCAGCCTCGGCATGCCGCTGCAGCTCGAGCACCCCGATTTCCTCGCCGCCATCGACAAGGTGGTGGCGACCGCCCGCAGGCACGGCAAGGCCTCCGGCTGCGTGGTCGGTGACATCGGGCAAGGACGGGCATGGCTCGAGCGCGGCTTTCGCATGATGATCTACTCGGGCGACATCTGGCTGTTCGGCAACGCGCTCAAGGAAGGCGTCGACGGCCTGCGTGCCTTGATCAGCGCGATTCCGCCGCGGTAAAGAGCAGATCGGGACCGATGCCGGCAATGCTGGCGATGCCGCAGAGCCCCATCACCCGGTCGATCTCGCGCCGGTAGATCTCGAGCACCTGCGCAACGCCTGCCTCGCCGGCGACCGCGAGGCCCCAGAGCTGCGGCCGGCCGATCAGACAGGCGCGCGCCCCCAGCGCCAGCGCCTTGACGACGTCGCTGCCGCGCCGGATGCCGCCATCGAGCAACACCGGGATGCGGCCGCCGACCGCCTCAATAATCGCCGGCAGCGCCTCGATCGTCCCGGGCGCGCCGTCGAGCTGGCGCCCGCCATGGTTGGAGACCACCAGCGCATCGGCGCCATGCGCGAGCGCCTCCTTGGCCTCGGCCGGGTGCAGCACGCCCTTGAGGATCAAAGGCCCGCGCCAGATCCGGCGCAGCTCGCCCACGTCCGGCCAGGACATCGAGGGATCGAGCAAGGCGGCCATGCGGCCGGCCAGCGCCTTGAGCTCGGCGGTCTCGCCCGGGCGCACGTAGTTGCCGAATGTGATCCGCCCGAGGTGCTGACGCATGCGCCAGAGCCAGCCCGCCTTTAGCGCCATCTCGGCGACCTGGGCGGGGCCAAAGCCGGGCGGGATCGTGAAGCCGTTGCGCACATCACGTTCGCGGTTGCCGAGCAGCTGGTTGTCGATCGTCAGCACGAGCGCGTCGTAGCCTGCGGCCGCGGCGCGCTCGGTGAGCTCGCGGGTGAAGCCGCGGTCAGCAAAGATGAAGACCTGCATCCAGCGAGGTGCAGCCCCACATCCGGCGAGCTCTTCGAGCGTGCAGACCGAGCCGTGGCTGAGACAATAGGCGGTTCCGGCCGCGGCCGCAGCACGCGCGGCAGAGCGCTCGCCATCCGGCCAAAAGAGACCGGCAAGTCCAGTCGGGCCGATGATCACCGGCAGGCGCAGCCGCTGGCCGAACAGCTCGACCGAGAGATCGCGCGTGCCCGCGCCGTTCAGCGGCCGCGGCAGCAGGCGGATCTCGTCGAACGCCGCCTCGTTGCGCCGCAGCGTCGTCTCGTCCTCGGCAGCACCATCGGCGAAATCGAACACCGCCCGCGGCAGAGCCCGCTTGGCGAGCCTGCGCATCTCTGCGATCGAGAAGCCTCGCCGTTGCAGATCGGCCGGGCGCATCAGCCGTCCAGGCGGTAAAAGCTGATCGCGGTGTCGCGGAACAGCTTGCGCTTTTCATCGGCCGTGCAGCCCTCGACCACCCAGTCGACGATCTCGACCCACTGCGGATAGGTGCCGGCCAGCTCGAGCACGTGCCAGTCGCCGCCATACATGGCGCGCTCGAAGCCGAAGGTCTCGATGGCGTAGGCGATGTAGGGCTTAAGCTGCTCGCGGGTCCAGCTGTGATGATCGGCCTCGGTGGTCACGCCCGAGATCTTGCAGTGCACGTTAGGGAGGGCCGCCAGCTCCTTCATCTGCTGGCGCCAGGGGTCGGAGATCCCGACCTTGATGCCGGGCTTGCCGATGTGGTCGAGGACGAAGCGGACGTCGGGGCACAGGCGCACCATCTTGATCACGTTGGCCAGCTGGTGGTGCAGGACGCAGATGTCGAAGGCCAGATCGTGCTGCGGCAACAGCTTGAGCCCGGCGATGAAATCGGGCCGAACGCAGAATTCCGGGTCGGGCTGGGTCTGGATCAGCCTTCGAACGGCGCGCAGGATCCTGTGCTGGCGGAGCTGATCAAGCTCGGGCCCGATCGCGGCCCCCCGCTCGAGCGGCAGGGCCGCGACCATGCCCTTCAGGCGCGGATCGGTCTTCGCGACTTCGGCGACCCAGGCAGCTTCGTCCAGATGCTGGGGAAAGTCGACGTCGACCTCGACGAACACGAACCGGTCGATCTCGACCGGTGCTGCCGCCTGCATCAGATCGCCCGGCAGGGCCCGGCGGTTGAGCGAGGGCGCGCCCCGGGTCCAGCCGTAGCCGAAGCGTGCGGGCTCCAGGAGATGGACGTGGCTGTCGACGATCGGGTAGTCGGGCACCGATGGACCTCCCGGCCTTCTGTGTTTCAGGCCATGTAGACGCCGCCGTTGACGTCGAGCACGACGCCGCAGATGTAGCTCGCGGCGGCCGAGCAGAGGAAGGCGATCGGGGCGGCGATCTCCTCAGGCTCGGCCATGCGACCGAGCGGGATGCGCTCGAGGTCGACCGGCTGGCCCTGCATCAGGGGCGTGGCGACCGAAGCCGGTGCGATGCCGTTGACCAGCACGCCATGGGGGGCAGCCTGGCGGGCGAGCCACTTGACGAGCGCATGGACGGCACCCTTGGAGGCGACGTAGTGGGGACCGGCGATCAGTCCGCCCATGCGGCCGGCCAGCGAGCCGACCAGGACGATGCGGCCGCGGCCCCGGGTGATCATTCCGGGCAGGAAGGCGCGCGCGGCATGGATGGGCCCATGCACGTTCGCGGCCATGACCCGCTCGAAGCTCGCATCCCACTCCGGGGCGTGCCAGTCCTCGCCGAAGGGGCAGAGTGCGGCATTGAGGACCAGCGCATCGAGCGGCCCGACTTCGGCCGCGATGCGCTCGACGTCGGCGCGCGAGGCGACGTCGGCAGGATAGGCCTGCGCGCTGCCGCCGGCGTCCGCGATCGCGCTCGCGACCGCGCCGGCGCTGGCACGGTCGACCAGGATCAGCTCGGCGCCGAGCGAGGCGCAAAGGGTCGCGCTCGCAGCACCAATGCCCTGTGCCGCCCCGGTCACGAGGATGCGCGAACCGCTCAGATCGAAGGGGCTCACGGTCATGGTCGGCCGCCCGCGGCTCGGCGCTCGCGCCGCCGCTGGCTCCAGCCCGCGAGCCCGACCGCGAGCACCAGCATGCCGCCGTTGAACAGGTTCTCGACGAAGAACGGCGCGCCGAGCTGGGTCAGGCCCGCGACCGCAACGGCGAGCACGGCGACCGCCAAGACCGTGCCCCAAACGTTGGGCCGTCCCGGCCGGATCGCGGTCGCGCCGAGCAAGGCGCCGGTGAACGCCGGCAGCATCAGCTCCTGGCCGACGGTGCTCTGACCGACCTGGAGCTGCGCCTGCAGGATCACGCCGGCAAACGCGGCGATCGTGCCCGAGGCGATGAACGCGAGCGTGACGTAGGCGGTGATCGAGATGCCGGTGAGCTCGGCCGCGCGCGGGCTGTCGCCGATGATGTAGAGGTAGCGGCCGAGCGGCAGGTAGTCGAACACGACCCACAAGATCAGCGCGATGATCAGCACGTAGCCAACCGGCGCCGGGATGCCGGTCCAGGGGATCTTGCCCGACCAGGCGACGAAACCCTGCGGCAGGAGGCCCACCACCTGCATGCCGCCCGTATACCACTGATTGAGGCCGAGCAGCAGCGTGCCGGTGCCGAGCGTCGCGATGAAGGAGTTGATCTTCGCGCGCGTGACCAGGACGCCGTTGATCAGCCCGACGACGGCGCCGAGCAGGATGCAAAGCACGAAAGTCGCCTGCCAGGGCAGCCCCTGCTGCGTCTGCAGGCCGTTCGCCAGCACCTGCGTGATGCCGAGGGTCGAGGCGACCGAGAGATCGAAATTGTTCGACGCCAGCGGGATCATCACTGCGAGTGCCACCATGGCATTGATCGAGCGGCTGTTGACCATGGATTGGAAGGTGAAGGCGGTAAGGAAGGTGTCGCCCTTCAGGACCGAGAAGACCAGGATAAGCGCGGCCAGCAGGATCGCGAGGTTCCAGACCGAGAAGAATTGGGCGGCGCTGGCTCTGAAGCCGCGGTCAGCAGCGACGTCGGGGACGCTCATGCGAGCCTCGCCTGCGGTGTGTCGGCGCCCGAAGCGAGCGCCGTCAGCCGCGCGATGGAAAGCTCGGTCCGCGGCAGCTCGGCGGCGACGCGCCCGCGATCGAAGATCAGGGCCCGATGGCAGATGCCGGCGACTTCCTCGAAGTCCGAGGAGATCAGCAGCACCGCGAGACCCTGATCGAGCGCTTCCTGCAGGAGGCGGTAGATCTCGGCCTTGGAGCCGACGTCGACCCCGAAGGTCGGCTCTTCCAACACCAGAAGGCGGGAGCCTGCCTCCATCCAGCGGGCGACGATCACCTTTTGCTGGTTGCCGCCCGAGAGCGTCGCGATCACCCGCTCGGGCTCCGGCGGGCGCACGCCGTAGCGCTGCAGGACGCGGCGCGAGCGCGTCTGCTCGGCGGCGGGCACGATCGGCTGCAAGAGGCCGGTGCCGGCGGTCACCGGGTTGATGAACAGGTTCTCGCGCACGGTCAGGCTGCGCGCCAGGCTCTCCTCGGCGCGCTTGCTGGAGACGAAGCCGATGCCGGAGCGGATGGCATCGCGCGGGGCCGCGAGCCGCAGCGCGTGCCGGTCCAACGACACGGCGCCGGCGTCGATCGGGAGGTCGCCGAAGATCGCCCGGCCGACGACGTCGTGGCCGGCGCCGCGCAGGCCGACCAGCCCCACGATCTCGCCCGCGGCGACGCTGAAGGTGACCGGGCCAACCTCGCGCGTGGCCAGACCGTCGACCGTCAGCACGGCCTCGGCGGTGGACGCCTGCGGCTTGATGAACAGCTCCGCAAGAGAACGGCCGACGATGTTGTAGATCAGAGCTTGCGGAGTGGTGGCCGCAACCGCCTCGGTCGTCACGCGGCGGCCGTCGCGCAGGACGGTCACGCGATCGGCGATGCGGAAGACCTCGTCCAACCGGTGGGTGACGTAGACGATGCCGATGCCGCCGCTGCGCAGGCGGCGCAGCACTTTGAGCAGGCGCGCGACGTCGGCCTCCGGCAACGCCGCGGTCGGCTCGTCGAGCACCAAAAGATCGCTTCTGATCGCGATCGCGCGGGCGATCGCGACGATCGACTTCTCGGCTGCCGGCAGCGTGCCGACCCGGGCTTCGGGGTCGACCCCGCCGCCCATCCGCTCCAGGGCATCCTCGGCGGCGGCCCGCGCCGCCCGCCACGAGATCAGGCCGCGGCGGCGCGGATAGCCGGCCTGCACCGCGACGTTCTCGGCCACGGTCATGGTGTCGACCAGGCCCAGGTCCTGGTGGATGAACGTGATCGGCAGCCTCTCGCTCACCGGATCGACCGCGCGGCCCCGCAGCCGGACCTCGCCTCTATCGGCGCGGTGCACGCCTGCCAGCACTTTGATCAGGGTCGACTTGCCGGCGCCGTTCTCGCCGAGCAGGGCGTGGACCTCACCCGCCCGGACGTCGAAGTCGACCGCATCGAGCGCCAGCGTGCCGGTGAAGCGCTTGGTCAGCCGCCGGACCTCGAGCAGCGCAGGCTCGGCCTCGGTCATGGGCCCCGCCAACAGCGCCCGGGCCCGGGCGCGGGTGCCGCTACGCCGGCATCAGCCCTTGATGCCCCAGAGCTCGAGATAATGCTGCTCGTAGTCGTTGCTCGGGATGAAGGTGTTCTTGTCGCCGCCTTCGGCATCGATGTTCTCGGGCGTGACGAGGTAAGGCGTCTGCACGAAGCCGGAGGGCGGCATATCATGGAAGGCCCGGTTGAGCTCGTCGACCGCCTGGTAGGCCTGCATCTGGTAGGGCTCGGACGCGGTCACCAGCTGGTATTGGCCGCCGGCGCGGATGCGCTCGTAGGCCGACTTGTTGCCGTCGGCCGAGACGATGATGACGTCGTCGGGGCTGACGCCGCCCGCGCGCAGCGCCGGAATCTGGTAGTCGGCGGTGTAGTCGGCAACCGAGGTGATGTAGAGCGGCGTGCCGTATTTCTGCACCCAGGCGGTCACCAGCGCCGGCTGGCGCTGCGCCACCTCGGAGATCGGCGAGTTGGAGAACTCCAGCACCTTGCAGCCCGGGCATTCCTGGATCCGGGCCTCGGTTGCGTGCGCCTTGGCGCAGGCGATCGCGTATTCGCAGTGGCTGGTGACCACGACCCGCGCGGTACCCTTGGAATGGTCGATGATCCAGTCGGCCTGGGCGCGGCCGATGTCGCGCGGGTCCTGCTGGATGTTGACGAACAGGCCGAGATCGGGCTGCGGTCCCGGGAAGCCGGTGGCATGGATGCCGACCACCACGATGCCCTTGGCATTGGCGTCTTTGATCTGCGGCTGCAGGCTCGCGGCATCCGCGTCCATGACGATGCCGTCGACCTTGAGGGCGATCGCCTGGTTGACGCCCTCCTGCCAGCCGACCGGGCTGCCGTGGCCATCGATGATGGTCACCTGCCAGCCGATCTTGTCACCGATCTTGGCGATCGCGGTGCCCCATTCGCGCGAGGCGTCGTTCTGCTGGTTGCTCGACAGATAGGCGATGTGCTTGCCGGGCTCGGGCTTGGGCGCCGAGGTCGGCCCGCGCCAGTCCGACTGGGGGCCGGCGAACATCACGACCTCGGCCTTGACCTGGTCCATGAAATCGTCGGCCCTGGCGGGCGTGGCCGCGGCGAGCGTCATCGCACCGCCGGCCACCATGCCCGAGACGATCCGTTGCAACCGCCAACCAGACATTCCCGTCCTCCCCTGTTGCACGCCGGTTCCGGGTTGATCGACGCTTCCCTGACGACGCCATCCTAAGGTCAAACCAGCCGCCAGAGCAACGACCGGCAGCCGCGGGGTGCGCCACGGGCTGCCGGAAGGCCTCGCAGGCTCTGCGAGCGGTCAGGAGCGCTTCACCGACGGAGCCCGGCGTCAGTCGGTGACCTCGGTCCAGGTCGTGTCGGGGTCGTAGGCATCGATCGCCGCCGCCAGCCGTGCGGTGTCGGGGCCGAGATCCTTTTCGAAGACCTCGCCCTGATGGTTGACCATGAAGGTCATGATGCCGGATTGGCCGTAGTCCGCCGGCCAGGCGATCAGCGCGAAGCCCGCGATCATGTTGCCGTTGATGACATAGTCGTAGGCGCCGCCGGGCGGGTTGGCGCCCTGCCGGGTCAGGATCCGGTAGTGGTAGCCGTTGAAGGCCTCGCCGACGTCGTGGGTCTCGACCGCGGCGGCGAGCAAGGGCCCGATCGGGCTCGGCTCCTCCTCGCCGGCCGACGGCCAATAGAGTCCGTCATGCTGGTCGGGCGAGCTGCGGATGTGCTGCGCGTATTCGAGCACCTGGTCGCCGTCGTGATCCTCGCTGGCGTACTCGTTCTGCGCTTCGACATAGGCACGCACGCTATCGATGGTGCTGAGCTCGTTGCGGCCGATCCGCCGGTTCAAGAGCTCCTCGATGCCGGCTTCGGTATCGAAGTGCCAGGTGCCGCCGCTCTCGACGATCGGGATCGGCAGCGGCGAGGCGCGCGCGCCGACGTAGACGACCCTGCGATCCTCGCCGTCGGGGCGCAGCTCGAGGCTCTGATCGGCGGCGGCAAGGAACTGCGCCTGCTCATCGTGGGCGGCATCACGGTCCTCGCCCAGGATCTGGTCCGCATACTGGGCGCCGAAGATGTCGAGGACCGCGGCATCGTCCTGGTGCTTCAGGGCCTCGAGCAAGGCCGCCATCGCCGCTTCCGGCGTATCGAAAGTCCGCTGCGCCTGGGCGCGACCGACTGCCGGTGCCAGGGTCCAGACCAGGGCGACCAGCGCGGCTGCCGCCATCAGGCGCAGACGCGTCGTGTGCTCTCGCGGCATCATTTCCTCCCCCTGTGGCTCTGACTGCCGCGCTGCTTGCCGCGCGCGGCCGATTTGCCGCCGCCGCCGCTCCGCTGGGCGAACGCGCTGCCACCGCCGCCGCTGCGGCTCGACTTGATCTCGGTCTTGGCGCCGCTGCGGCTCTGGAGGCCGCGGCTGGAATCGCGCTTGGTCGCGCTCGCGCTCTTGCTGCCGCCAAACGCGCTCGCCGCCTGCGGCTGTCGCTGGTCGCCGGCCCGCGCGGTCGTCTTGCGGCTCGCGCTCGCCGGGCGAGGCTTGGCGCTGGCCGCTGGCTTGGCCTTCGCCTGGGCCTGGTTGACCCTGCCGGTCAGCTCTTTGCCGCCGGCCGACTGGCGGGTGGTCGTCGCGGCGGGCTTCCTCGCGCTGCTGGTGGCAAGGCCCGAGGGTCTGCTCCTGGTCGCGGGCGCCGCCGCCGTGCGCGACTGGTTCTGAGAGTACTTGCGGTTAAGCTCTTGCTTGGTCTGCTCGCGCTGCTCCTTGGCCCGCGCATCCCGCTTCAGCTTCTCGTTCTCGGCCCGGAGCTTGGGGTTGTCGCCGTCGCCGCCGCGACCGGCGCCTCGATTGATGGTGATGTTCGAGTCCTCGATGTTGACGTTGCCGCGATTGATGCTGTCGCCGTTATTATGGTCGTGGTCATCATCGTCGTCGGCGATCGCCCAACCCACGAGGCCGCCGACCACGGCGCCGCCGGCGAAGGTGGCGGCGGTGCCGAGCCAGGACGGCGACGGATCCGAGTAGGTCATCGGAGGGGGCGGGTAGTACCCCGGGGCGGGGTACGCGGGCGCGCCTGCCGGCACCACCGCTTGCGCCTGTGGTGCCGGCGCCTGTTCTTCGACGGGCGCCGGCTCGGCCATGGGCTCGGCCGGCGCCGCCTCTTCGGCCGGCGCCGCCGTGGCCTCGGGCTCAGGGCTGGCCTCCGCGCCCACCTCCTCGGCCGTGGGCCCGGTCGCCTCGGCGCTGCTGTAGAGCGCCGTCAGCAAGGCCTCGGGGTCGTATTGCGGGATGAAGACGGCATTGGGATCGGTCGGCCTGATGCTGATGCCCTCGTCCGCCACGACCACGTTCATCTTGTCGTTGCTCTCGAGCCCGCCGACCGCGCGCATGAAGGCGCGCACGTCCTGGACCGCGTCCTGCACGCCCTCGAGCTGGTCGAGGACAGCATCCCCCAGCGTCTGGGTCCAGTCGAGATCGGCGTTCATGCTGTGGATCACGGTCGGATAGTTGAGCAGCCCGACCACGCTCTGGTCCCAGTCCGCATCCGGCGTCAGCGACGGATCCTCGGCATAGCGCGCCAGAAAGCGCTCCGCCTGGACGATGTCGAGCGGCACCAGCGACGCCTGGAGGGTGAGCACCAGCACCAGATCGGGGTAGAGCGCAATCGGCGCGACCAGCGCCTGCAGCTCCTCGGGCGACAGCGCCCCCGCCGCCGGAGCGCTCGGTTCCTGCGGATCGACCGCGGGCGCCTCCTCGACGACTGCAGCCGTCGGCGCCGCCGCCTCGGCGGGCGCCTCCGGCGTCTCCTGCGCCCGTGCTGCGAGCGGGTCAAGAAAGAGCGCGATGGCGAACATGGCCGGGGCCGCCGTCATCACGCGCCGACGGGCACGTCCCTCCTGCCACTTCATCGTGCATGCCCCCCTTGCAGGTTCATTGGACGCCCCCCACTACCGCCACTTCAGGTATCAGAATGCAACCCCAATCAGCCAGATGGATCATTCGGCTGCGGCCTCACCTTCTTTGGTCCATGGACCTTGTCGTTCGTGCGCCGGCGGTCATAGCAGCAGGAGACGCTTGGCGATCTTGAGCAGCTCCTTGATCGGCAGCTGAGTGGCGCCGGCGGCGACCAGCGGCAGCAGCGCGGCGCCGGCGACCGGCACGATCGCGGCCCGTGAGATCAGGTAGGTCGAGAGCTTCCCGGCCGCGGCATAGAGCTTGGCAGGATCCGGAACGTCGCCGGCGGCGGTCGCGTCGGCGTCGCTCGCGGCCCTTACGTTGCTGCCGAGCAGGGCGCGCTCGACGGCGCGCTCATGGCGGGTGGCAAGGGCGCTGGCGGCAAGGATAGTGGCCTCCTTAAGGCGCTTCAGCGGCCCTGAGAACGCCAGCAGCGGCACCCCGAACAGGATCATCACGATGATCAGCCAGGCGGTCATCAGCTGGCCGTAGGCGGTCAGCGAGAGCCCGGTGCGCAGCAGGTGGTGCGCGATCGCGGCGCCGAGCACGCAGCCGAGCGCGAACACGAAAGCGGCGAACGCGTTCGGGTATTGACCGATGAAGGCGAGGCCACCGGCGCCGTCCGGATGGGTCGCAACCAGGCGCAGCTCGAGCCGCGCGAAATCGCGCAGCAGCAGGCCCCAGACCAGATGCCGCCACAGCCAGCGCAGCAACAGGAACCAGAACAGCGGGCTGCTGACCAGGACGCACCACCAGCCGGCCGCTGTGAGCCGCGCCCCCGCGGGCCCGACGGTGGCGATCCAGGAGGACGTTTCGGCCGCCAGGAAGGGC
Source organism: uncultured Alphaproteobacteria bacterium (assembly GCA_963798075.1). GTDB lineage: Bacteria > Pseudomonadota > Alphaproteobacteria > Geminicoccales > Geminicoccaceae > DATAOG01. The sequence goes on from CAWCRU010000036.1 coordinate 102,614, forward strand.
TCGATGCCGGCGAGCGTGATCGCGTAGCCCGCGACCAGGCAAACCAGCTCCGCGAGCCATGCATTGCGCCGGCGCAGCGCGCGCGCCACCGCCGCGGCCGCGTCCGGCATCGCCCCGGGGGCGAGCAGCGGCGCACGCGCGAACTGACCGAGGTGAACCCGGAGCCGCTCCTCGACCATGCGCTCCATCAGCACGAAGATGCCGATCGCGATCACGAAGCGCGCCCAGGCGCCGAGGTCGAGCAGGAACGGCCGCCCCGTCGCCGGACCGGCCGCATGGCCCGCGAGCGCGCTCAGCAGCAGCGGCACGCCCCAGGCGAGACCGACCAGGATAGCCGCGCGCCGGCCGGCGTGCAGCGCCTGCTCGCGCAGCAGCCCCGCCCGTACCTGCAGTTCGTAGAACGGCCCGCCGCGCGCGATCGGGAAATCCCCGATCGGACGCGCACCGTCGCCGGCAGTTCCGGCCTGCGCTCCGCGGCGATTTGGGGTCGCGGCGCTCATCATAGCCCGGCCAAGTCAGGCCCCGCCCTCTGTCGTGTCATCTTGGCCATGGTCGCTTCCTCCTGCCCGGATCTGCTTGCCGACCACCAGGTCAGCGCGCAATTCTCTCCATCACGTAGCGGTTCCAGTATGGCGTCCAGCACACGAGCGCCTTACCGGTGCCTTCGTAGACCCGCAACCGGGCCTCGCCGGCGAACAGCGACTGGATGAGCGTGGTGGCGCGGCGAAGGCGATAGTCGAGACCCTCGGTGCGCGCGAGCACGAGCTTGCCCTCGACCATCAAGCGCTCGTTCTTGAGCGTCACTTCCTCGACCGGTCCCGGGGAGTTGAGGACGACGCGGCCGTAACCGCTCAATTTGGTCTGGTAGTCGATGAACCCCTCGCCGGCCCAAAATGAGGTCCACACCCGCTCGCGGTGCAATCCCAGCTGCACACCGCCCTCGGACGCCCAATAGGCGCCGTTTTCCAGAATCCAGGACTGGCCGGCGACCTCGAACGGGTAGTAGCCACCGAGCGAGGATTCCAGGTTGATTGTTCCGGTACCGGTATATTTCGGGCGCACGAGGGCTTCGTTCGAGATCGCCGACTTGAGCGCGCTGAGCGGCGACGGCGGCCTGGCCGTGATCCTGATGTTGCCCTGCATGTGCGAAAGCGCGCCCGCCTCGGCGCGCACGGTCTCGTTCTGGATCTCGATCTGGACCCAGCGCATCCCCTGTAGCTCGCAGACCTTGAATTCGGCCACCGGACATCACTCCCAGCGCGGCCCGGCAGAGCCCCGCGTCATGACTGCTCGTCCCATTGCATCAGCGTGTCGTAGACCAGCTGATAGTTGGCGGGCGACACGCTGACTTCGCCCTTCATCGGATGGTCCATCGACGCGATCAGAAAGATCATCACGCCCAAAAAGAACGACACGATGCCTCCGAGCAGCATGTGCGTGAAGAAGCGCATGTCGAGCATCCAGATCAGCACGATGTTGATCAGGGCGCCAATCGCGACCGCATACCAAAGAACGCCGGGAATCGCGGTCTGAACCCCGGCCAGCCGATCTTGGCGCGCCGCGACAAATTCGTTGAAGTCCTGCAAAGTCTGACCATGCAGCAATTGCTCGCCAGGGGTATGCGGCTCGAACTTGAGGATGCTGAACTGGATCATGGTCAACCGGTTCGAGCCGCCCTTGTAGATCACGCCGCGCCGGTGCGCCGGCCAGTCCTTGTAGATGACATAGAGCGTATAGTCGCGGAGCAGGCCCTGCACCTCGGAGCGCACCGGGTCGGGATAGCGCGCGGCGTCGCGGTAGAGGGAGGCCAGGTGCGAGGCTTCGGCAAAGACGTTCTTTCTCACATCGTCGAAGTTCTGGTAGGTGGCTACCGCCAGAAGGCCGAGCAGCAGGCCGTAGAACAGGCTGAAGCCGGCCGTCGCCTGGGCGACAAAGTCGTTGTTGCGCGGCTCGCGCCCCATCAGGAGGCGCAGGAACGGTTTGACGAAGATCAGCCCCAGCCAGGTCAGCCCGACGAAGAACAACGAGCAGTAGATCGCGAACTGGACGGTCGGAATCCGGTAAATCAGATCGGGCATCGACGGCCATCCCTCGTCATCCGGCGCCAACGCCCGCCTGCCAGCGATGACCGTGCGCCGGCGCTTCCACGATCGGGGACGTGAGGGGTGCGTTCCCGGATCATCGGCGCTGCCGGACGAAGGTCGCCGCGCGGGCCTGAAGACGCTTCAAGCGCAGCGCCAGGAAGATCAGGAGCGCCGCCAACAGCAGCGCCGCCACCGCGATCACCCAGGAGATCGCCACGACCCCCGTGCCGGGCCAGATGATCAGGATCAGGCCCAAGATCGCCGCCACGCCGCCGATGGTCGTCATCACGCTGCGCTCGCCCTCGACGGCCGCCCTGCGGGCGACGACGATCTGGCTCACCCCGGTGACCAGAGCCCAGGCCCCGAACACCACCAGCAAGGTCCGGATCGAGCCGCCGGGCCAAAGCAGGAGCAGCGCGCCGACCGCGATGCCCACGAGCGCCTGCACGAGGTTGGCGCCACGCTCGGAGGTCCGAAACGCTCCGACCAGCCCGGCCACGCCGTCCGCCAGGCAGTAGAGACCGACCAGGCGGATCAGGATCGCCAGGCTGACGCTCGGCCAGATCAGCGCACCGAGGCCGAGCACCGCCGCCAGCACGCCACGCAGCATGAAGGTCCACCACAGCTCGCCGAGCCGGGCCGTCATGCCGGCCGCGAGGGGCCGCCTGCGGTCTTGATCCTCGCGCACTTCGTGCCCTCCCCGCCGAAGGGACCCTAGCCCGCATCGGTCGCCGTTTGCACTCAAGAAATCGAAAGCGCGGCGGCGCCCACGGCGCACGTGCCGCCAAGAGGACCGGTCGCTTTGCCCACCCTGTCCCTGGCGGCCTTGGCGGCAGTGCAGTCGGGATCGACCGCATCCTGCGCCTCGTCGAGCGGGCCGGCGAGCGCCGGTCCGGCCAAGACCAGCGTCACGGCGAGCAGAGCGGCCCGACTCGGCTGACAAGTCATCGCGGGTGTCCTTCTCGGTCGCAACCTAGTCCTCCGCTCATGATCGAGGCGGCCAAAGCTCCGGAAAAAGGGGCGGGAGGATCGCCTCCCACCCAAGTCACGGGATCACCTGGCACAGCCACGGCTGGCAGCACAAGGCTATCTCTCTCCATGAAGCGTCGGACGGGAGATTTGCCAAGTAAGTTACGGTAAGCTTACGCGCCCGCCCCGAAAGCAGCGCCGTCTGCGACGTTGCGCTTCATCCTTGTTGCCCAGCTGGCCACAAATCGCTGCGAGGAGGACGGGCACCGAGACTTCGGATCGCAGGCCAGATCAAGGTCAGCACAACGACACTGGCGAGCATGAGGCCGCCCGGACAGCGGACCCATGTCCCTGAAAGCGCCGCACAATGGCGCTGGCGGGTTGAGGACGGCCTCGTCGGCGCGGCCGCCATTCCGCCGCGAGCTGAAGGTCGCACAGAGCCGCCCTTTGGACCTTGATCCGGACCGTGTGGTCCCGACCACCCCGAGGTAGTAGCGCTTCGAGCGTCCTATCTCGCCGCAGCGCGTCCGATGGATGCCAAAGCGCACCGGGCGCTTCCCCAGTCGCCGCATCTCGTCGCCATCGCCAGCCCTGGTCCCGACCGGCGATCGGGCCACGTAAGCTTACAGTAAGATACTTGCCGAGTTGCGGGCTACCGCTGATCGAGAGCAGGATCCACGTCGAACAAGGGGGGAAACCATGTCAACGACGGGAACTTTGCGGGTCGGCCTGACGATCGTTGCGGCGCTGATCATGCTCAGCGCCTGCCAGGCCACGAATCCAGACGATCTCAGTCAGCTCCAGAGCGAGGTGGCAAGCCTGCGCGCCCAGGTCGAGGCCGACGAGACCAAGGCCGCTGACGCCCAAGCGGCGGCGGCCCATTGCACCGACATCTGCCAGGCGACCCAGGAAAAGTCGGAACGGATGTATGAGCAGAGCCTGCGCAAGTAGCAGCCGCCGCCACTGACCGGCTCGGGGAGAAGATGCTTGATTTGGCGCGGCATCTCCCCCGACCGGCATCCGGCTTTGGCAGGGCGTGCGTACAAGCGTGGTGAGCCCGACGATGAAAGCACGCGACGCCGCGCGAGCGGCAACGGACCGGACACCATTCGCGGGGGCGCCCGCAGATGTCCCGGCCGACGACCCGGGCCGTTCGGCCGAGGAGGCGGCGCGCTCAAGCTTCGGACGTGGACCGCCACGTCGGGGCCCGCATCAGGATGCGGCGCATCCTGCTCGGACTGAGCCAGCACCAATTGGCGGATGTGATCGGCGTCACCTACCAGCAACAGCACAAATACGAACGCGGCATCAATCGGATCTCGGCCGGCCGGCTGGCCGCGATCGCACGAGCGCTCGGCGTCGGCGTCGAATGCTTCTTCGTCGGACTCGACGGGCCGGCCTCAGATGAGTACGACATGACGCTCGAGCTGATGCGGGCTTTCGTCGAGATCGGCGAGGAACGCTATCAAAAAGTCATCTGTCGGCTGGCCCGGGTGCTGGCCGACGAAGCTGCGGCATGAACGAGGCCGGATTCTCCCCTTGCTGCTGCGATCGGAGGTAGCATGTCACCGCGGATGCGCTCCGGGCTGGGCGTGGCGCTGCTGGTGCTGGTGCTGGTGATCATCACGGTGCGGGCGTGGTTGACATGACCACGCGCTGACGAGACCGAGGGACCTTGTGGTCGACGACAGCGGGAGCAGGCAGCCGGTCTCGGTGGCGCGACGCGTGAGTTCGCGCGACGTTGCGGGCGCTCGCGCCGCGGCCGAGGAGGGGGCGCGCGGCAGCGGTGCGGGTCCCGATCGTGCCTGGGTCCTACGGATCGCACCGGCGATGCTCGCTCTGCCGCTGGTGACCGGCCTGATCGCCGGCAACGCCGGCGATGTGATCGCGCTCGCGCTGGCACTTGCGCTGCTCTATGGCGGCATGGCGCTGGTCGAGCGGGGGCTGGCGCGTGAAGTTGACTACCATGCCCGCCGGCTGGCCAAGGCACCGAGGCCGCCGCGCAAGCTGATGGGCGCGCTCGCGGTGGCGGCCGGCGCCTTCGTCTGCAGCTACGGCGCCAGCAGCGACGGTTTGATCCTGGCGCTGTTGTACGGCGCGCTGGCGGGTATCGGCTGCGCGCTCACCTACGGGCTCGACCCGCGCGCGGACAAAGGCCTCGAGCCGGAGCTTGCGCGCAAGGCCGGAGTGAAGACCGAGCAGGTGATCGAGGCGATCACCGAGGCCGAGGCCAAGCTGCACGAGATCGAGCTGACGGCGACGCACCTCCACAATCGGGAACTGACCGACCGGCTCGCCCGGATTGTCGCTCAGGCGCGTGCCGTGCTCGCCCAGATCGAGCAGGACCCCTCCGATCTGCGCCGCGCGCGCCGCTTCCTGGTCACCTACCTGGACGGTACCCGGGACGTCGTGAAGAAGTACACGCTTCAGCAGCAGGATCTCGCGGACACCGGGCTCGCGGCGAACTTCCGCCATGTGCTCGAGACCATCGAGCAGGTGTTCGCCGAGCAGGAAGAGGTCCTCAAGCGCAACGAGACGATGGATTTGGAGGTGCAGATCGAGGTCCTGCGGACGCAGCTGGAGCGCGAAGGCGTCGCTTGAGCTCGAACCGGCCGCCGGCCAAGCCGGCGCAATCAGCCAGCCGCCGGCCGGGCCGGCGCAATCAAGGAGGCATCGCCATGACCAGTTCAACTCCCGAGACCACCGCGGTGACGCCGAGCGGCAGCGCCCCGGCAGTCGCGACCCCGCCGCGGGTGCCCAAGCTCGCGGCCGCCCTCCAACCGAGCGTGCCGACGAGGGAGCTCGCGCATAGCATCCAGTCGCTGTCGACCGAGCTGACCCAGGACCTCCAGCTCAAGCTCGAAGGCGACGCCGCGGCCCAGATCGCCACGGCGATGAGCGAGATCGACCTGAGCGATACCAAGTCGATCCTGTTCTTCGGCACGAAGGCGCAGCAGCAGCTCACCCAGGTCTCCGACATGATGCTGGAGGAGGTGCGGACCAAGGACGTCGGCCCCGCCGGCGCCGCTCTCAACGCCATGGTGCAGAAGCTGCGCGAGCTCGATTTCGAAAATGTCGACCCGCGCGACAAGCCGAACTGGCTGGAGCGTCTGTTCGGCATCAAGAACCAGGTGCTGAAATACATCGACGAGTACGAGACCGTGCGGGATCAGGTCGACAAGATCACGACCGATCTGGAGATCAACAAGACCAGGCTGCTCACCGACATCACCAAGCTGGACCAGCTGTACGACGCCAATCTCGACTATTTCCGGATGCTCGAGGTCTACATCGCGGCCGGGCGGGCCAAGCTCAAGGAGCTCGACGAGACGACGATCCCGGCGATGGCCAAGCAGGTCGAAGGCTCCGACGATGTCGTGCAGGCGCAGAATCTGCGCGATCTGCGCTCGGCGCGCGACGACCTCGAGCGCCGGGTCCACGATCTGCTGCTGACCCGCCAGGTCACGATGCAGAGCCTGCCGAGCATCCGCCTCGTGCAGGAGAACGACAAGTCGCTGGTCAACAAGATCAACTCGACGATCGCCAATACCGTGCCGCTGTGGCGCCAGCAGCTCGCCCAGGCGATCACCATCTTTCGCGCCGGTCAGGCGGCCGAGTCGGTCGAGGCGGCCTCCAACCTGACCAACGAGCTGTTGCGGCAGAACGCCAAGAACCTGCGCCAGGTCAACGCCGAGGTGCGCGAGCAGATGGAGCGTGGCGTGTTTGACATCGACAGCGTGCGCCTCGCCAACGAGGAGCTCGTCGCGACCATCGAGGACAGCCTGCGGATCGCCGACGAGGGCAAGAAGAAACGCGCCGAGGCCGAAAAGCAGCTGGTCGACTGCGAGCGCCGGTTGCGAGAAAGCCTGGCCGCCGCGACGGCGCGGCCGCAGGCTCCGGGGGCGCAACCTGCCGGCTGAGGAACCACCGGACGGGCCGGGAGGCAAGCTCATGGCTTTGATGGACAAGATCTTCGGCGAGTTCGTCGACGTCATCCAATGGACCGACGACAGCCAGGACACGATGGTCTACCGTTTCGAGCGCTACGGCAACGAGATCAAATACGGCGCGATGCTGACCGTGCGGGAGGGCCAGAACGCGGTGCTCGTCAACGAGGGCGAGATCGCCGATGTCTTCAAGCCCGGGATGTACGAGCTGCGGACCGCGAACCTGCCGATCCTCTCGACCCTCCAGAACTGGCAGCGCGGCTTCGAGAGCCCGTTCAAGGCGGAGGTCTACTTCTTCAACACCAAGCTGTTCACCGATCTCAAATGGGGTACGAAGAACCCGGTGATCGTGCGCGACGCCGAGTTCGGCCCGGTCCGGCTGCGCGCCTTCGGCACCTACGTGGTGCGGATCGCCGACCCGTCGGTGTTCCTGCGCGAGATCGTCGGCACCGACGGCCGCTTTACCACCGACGAGCTCACCGACCAGCTCCGCAACGTCATCGTCGCCCGCTTCGGCAACGTGATCGGCGGCTCGGGCATCCCGATCCTCGACCTCGCGGCCAACTACGACCAGCTCGGCAAGTTCGTGACCGGGCGGATCGCGCCGGAGTTCGCCAACTACGGCCTCGAGCTCAATCAGCTGCTCATCGAGAACGTCTCGCTGCCGCCCGAGGTCGAGCAGGCGCTCGATCGGCGTACCTCGATGGGCATGGTCGGCGATCTCAGAAAATACGCCCAGTTTCAAGCGGCGGAAGCGATGCGCGCGGCGGCCGAGAACCCGGGCGGCGACGCCGGTGCCGGGATCGGCATGGGCATGGGCATGGCGATGGCCAGGCAGATTGGTGAGGCGATCGCCGGGCAGACAGCCGGCGGTGCGGCGCCGCCGCCGATCCCGCAGGAGCGGAGCTTTCATGTCGCGCGGGACGGCAAGCCGGCCGGGCCGTTCGCGGTCGGCGAGCTGAGGCGCCAGATCGCGGCGGGCGAGCTCACGCGCTCGAGCCTGGTCTGGACGGAAGGCATGAGCGGATGGGAGAGCGCCGCCGCGGTCGCCGAGCTCGCTCACCTGTTCGCCGCGACGCCGCCGCCAGTTCCCAAAGACCCCGCCTAGCCCATGCGGCCTCGTCTCGGCCCCTGGGGTGCGCGTCCGCGCGCGGACCCGCCCCAGGAGCCGGTCAGGGCCGCACCGGACCTCGTCCAGCGGCAGCAGACCGAGCTCACCTGCGAGCAATGCGGCGCGGTGCTCAGCTACGCGCCGGGCACTCGCCAGCTCATCTGCCAGTATTGCGGCCACAGCAATCCGATCGTCGATCACCCGATCGAGATCGTCGAGTATGACCTGTACGACGCCTTGCAGCGCGGCCTGGACCAGGCCCCGGTCGAGGAGTCGCAGGTCGCCAAATGCACGAGCTGCGGCGCCCAGTTCACCTTCGAGCGCGCCAAGCACGCCGGCGGCTGCCCGTTCTGTGGCCAGCAGATCGTCGCCGACACCGGCCCTTTGCGCCAGATCAAGCCGTCGGCGGTGCTGCCGTTCGCCATCGCGGAGCAGGCCGCGCGCGAGCGGGTCCAGGCCTGGCTGAAGGGTCTGTGGTTTGCGCCCTCCAAACTCAAGAGTTTCGGGCGCACCGAAGGCCGCCTTGCGGGCATGTATCTGCCGTACTGGACCTACGACAGCCATACCGAGACCGACTACCGCGGCCAGCGCGGCACCATCTACGTCGAGCCGGTGCGCGTGGTGCGCGTCGTCAACGGGCGGCGCGTCGCCCAGACCGAGATGGTGCAGAAGGTGCGCTGGCAGCCGGCGAGCGGGCGCGTGCGGCGGTATTTCGACGACGTCGTGGTCGTCGGCAGCCGCTCGCTGCCGGCCCAGATCACTGATCGTCTAGGGCCGTGGGACCTGCAGGATCTGCGGCCCTACACGCCGGAGTACCTGACCGGGTTCCAGAGCGAGGCCTACCAGGTTGCGCTCGGCGAGGGCTTCGAGAAGGCCAAGGACGAGATGCGGGCGGCGTTGCAGACGGACGTCGCTGCCGACATCGGCGGCGACCTGCAACGCATCGAGCGCATGGAAATTCGTCACCTCGAGCCGACCTTCAAGCACATCCTGCTGCCAGCCTGGCTCGGCGCGTTCCGCTACCGTGACAAGAGCTATCGCTTGTGCGTCAACGGGCGTACCAGCGAGGTTCAGGGCGAACGACCCTTCAGCATCTGGAAAATCTTGGGCGTCGTGCTGCTGATCGCGGTGATCGGGGGCCTTTTGCTCTATGCTACCGGTGGCCAGATCCGCTGAACGCCGGATCGGGATCGGATATCTCTCGAGGTCCGAAGCCTCTTTTGGAACCGCGCTGCGCGTTCCCACAGCGGCCGATCCCGCACCGCCAACCGTAAGCTTACAGTAGCTTACTTGCCGCCGCCGGCAAATAAGCGCCTCCTTCCATGCCAGCGAGCGAGAGGAACCTGACGCCGGTCATGGCTAGAATTACACATCGCGTTGTCGCGCGTTTCCCCTATCATGAGCTGGCGATCGAACGCTTGGCCAGGAGCAGCGAGAGCTTTCGTGCGATGTGCGAGGAATACAACGATGGTATCGAGGCCCTCGAGCGGTGGCGGCAACACGCTGCGCGCCAGAGGGCCGAGCTGGACGAGCTCGGCGGCTTGCTGGCCGATCTCGAGATGGAGATCCTTGCGGCGATCGAGGGAGATGCGGCCGGTTCCGGCCAGCGTCGCCAGGCGAACGGGCGCTGATCCGGAGCCGGCTCGCCGTGTCGGCATAGCGTTACACGAAACCAAGGAGGACGAACCGATGCTTTTGACACGTAGACTGGTGCTGGGAGGCGCGCTGTTGGCGCTGGTTGCCTGCGCGTCTAGCAACCCCGCCGACCAGGCCGCAAGGCGGACCGAGATCAACGCGGGCGCCGACGCCGCCCTGAACCGGCTTCTTGCGGAAGAGCCCGCCGCAAAGAACCTCGCCGCCAAGGCCAAGGGCATCGCCATCTTCCCGAACATCGTGAAAGCCGGGTTCGGTGTCGGGGGCGAGAGCGGGGACGGCGTCCTTCGCGTCGGTGGCCAGAACGTGGCCTACTACAACACGTCGGGCGCCTCGATCGGCCTGCAGATCGGTGCCCAGTCGTACTCCCAGGTGCTGATGTTCCTCACGGACGATGCGCTGGCGCGCTTTCGTGACAGTTCCGGTTGGCAAGCCGGGGTCGACGGCTCGGTCGCCGTGCTGCAGACCGGCGCAAGCGGCAAGCTCGACACGACCAATATCTCTGAACCGGTGGTGGGCTTCGTGTTCGGCGAACAGGGCCTGATGGCGGGCGCCACGATCGAAGGCTCGAAATACACCAAGCTCGATCTCTGAGCCTCGGGCCCGTTCCCGAACGGGCTCGCGATCGCTGCTCGCAGGTGTCGCGGATGCGACGCCTGCGCCGGAGCGAGATGGTGGCGACCTGGTGTCCGGAGCCCTGCCCAATCTCGAAGCCCTGATCGCCAAGGTGAACGAGATCCCGGGCGCGGCCGAGGTCGTCAAGCCGATCACCGATGCGATGCTGGAGAAGCTGCGCGCGATGACGGCCTGAACCCGGCGGCACGATCGGCCGAGTACAGGAGGGGCGGCGCAGGGCGATTCGACGTCAGGGGGCATGCCTTGTGCCCTCGGACTCGATCTCGCCCGCGCCCGTCGCTCGCAGGAGATCTTCGATCGGCGATGCTGGCGTTGCCGCCCTGATGCGCCGGCCTCTGCTCCAAACGCGGAGAGGTGGATGAGCTTGCCATCTTTGCGCTCTTGGCGCACTGATTGGGTCGTGCGAACCTCGGCCCGGGCCGCCGCGGCCCGATCCCTCGCCGGTCGCGGAGGAGGGGGCACTTCGATGCATCTCGGGGCTTACGGTGCCGCGTGCCCGTCGTTGTCGGTGCGTGCGCGCCGCAAGTCCCCGCGGCGATGCGGGCGAGCATGTGTCTTGCTTCGTCAGCTCGCCATCGGTCTCAGCGTTTGCCTGCCCGCGGTGACGTCATTCGGCGCCGAGCAGCCCGGCGCCAGGGCCGTGCAGCGCGAGATCGAGGAGACTCGGGCGATCGGGGCCGAAGTGTCCGTGGCGGTGCGCCGGCTCCGAGCGGAGAACCCGAGGCTCCAAAGGACCCTCGGTATCGAGGTGCAGAGCCTTACCGCCGAAGACGTCACGGCCTCGGTGCTGCGACTGGCCCGAACTCGATGCCGACACGGCGCGCTTGCATTTCACGACCCTGGCCAGTCGGATCGGCCAGCGCGAGGCGTCGGTGAGCCTGCTTGAGCAAGACATCGATCGACGCACCTCGGATCTGCAGGGCGCGCCGCCGAGTGCGCTCAAAACGTTGGGCGCCCGGGCCGAGTTGCAACAGTTGCGTGAGCTGCGAGCCGTCAACGTCGATCTCATCGACGGGATGCGAGACCTGCAGAGCGCTGAGGCGGAGCACCTGGCGCTGGCCGAGGAGCGGCTCGCGCTGCTGCGCTCGAGGGCTGAGCTGCGGACCATTCGTGACAATGACGGACTCGATCGCGATCCGAGGGCGGTTGCGATCGGGGCGGTCATCACCCGCCTCGGTCGCGAGGCCATCCAGCTGTACAACGAGGCCGGCGTCACGCGGCCCAAAGCGAAGGCAGATCCGGCGCACAAGGCATTCCTCCAGCTTGCCGCCGGCGATGCGATCATCCGCAGTTCCGTTCGGGTCGCCGACCTCGATCTGATCCGCGTCGATAACCAGCTCAACTCCTTCGCCGGGCTGATCGAGGACGAATTCCACGCCGATTTCGATCCTCTATGAGGCCAAATCGGAGCTCAACGCCGACCAAACACGGCTGCAAAGCCGCCTGGCGGCGCTCCAGGCGGACCGTCTCACGCTCGAGGGGCAGCGGGAGTTGATGGCCGCTCGGGCCGCTGACGCCAAGGACACGGCGGTATTGCCGATCGGCGCGGTCGAGGATCTGGCCCAGCTCGTCGACTTCCAGCAGGCCGACCTCACGCGGCTGCAGCAACGGCTCCGCGAAATGGCTGCCAAACTCAATACTGCGATCGTCCAGAGAGAGTTCAGTGGCCTCCACGAGCGTCGTCCCTTGCCGACCAACCTCGGGCATTGGGAGCTGGTGAAGCGTGAACTGATCCGGCTGCCGCAGATGACGATCGACTATTGGCGGGGAATTCTCTCGGATCTGTTCGCTCGGCTGGTCGCGCTGCCCCCGCGCGCTCTCGCGGGTCTCGGGGTAGCGATTGTCGCGTTGTTCGGCGGTCTGTGGTGGCTCGATCGCATCGGGCTGGCGCGGGTGGCGATGCTGAATCCCGCAGGCAAGTCAACCGTGCCGCTGGAGGCCCTACGTCGGACCCTGCCATTGTTCATGCCGGTGGCCGCCTGGATGCTCATAGCGCTGACGTCGGGCGTGGCCCCGCGTCCCGCCTGGCTGCTCGCGGCGGCGCTGGCACTTTTGCCGCTGGCGGGCTTCCTGCTCGACCTCAGCGCTTTGTGGTTCGCCGGCGCGAGCGATCGCGGGGACACGCGCCGGCGCGCGCATTCGCTGGCGCGCTGGTCCGTGCTGGCGGTCGCCGCCGCGGCCGCATCGGGTCTTGTGGTTCGAAGCGTTCCCGTGCTGCCGTCGGTGGGTGACCTCCTCGACCGGGTGGGGTTCAGCTGCCTGCTCCTGACCGCTCTCGCAACCTGGTTGCTGCGCAAGGATCTGCTGGACTCCGTCCGCGACCGGAGCGCCCCGTCGCAGACCGGTCGCATTCTGACCGCCGCGTCCCACGTGGTGCCTGGTCTGATGGTCGTCGCCGCCGTCAGCGGGCTTGCCGGCTGGATCAATCTCGGCTGGGCGATCGCGCGCGGCCTCTCAGTTTTCCTGGTCGCAGCCGGTCTGGCGCTGCTTCTGTGCGTGATTCTCCGCGATCTCGCAACCGCTCTGCAGCGTCGCTACGCTGGCGCGGCCGAAACGGGCGCCCCGGGCGCCGCTCAGACGATCAGGGCGGGATATCGGCTCGCGGTGGTCGCGGTCGTCGTCGGCGCTGCCTGGCTGCTCGCCAGCATCTATCTGCACAGCGCCACCGCGACGGCGGCGTTCTGGGTCCTCGCCGTGGCCGGCGCGTTGCCCTTCGTCCTGCAGCCCGTCCAGATCATGGTGGCGTCCTTTCTGCGCATCGATCCCGAAAGGCGACCAGACGGGTCCATCAGCATTCCGGCGATCTGCCTCGATCGCGGCATCCGGGCCTTGCTGATCATCGGAACCGTGCTGGCGCTGGCCTGGGCCCTCGATTTCGACCTCGTCGAAATCGCTACCGGCGACAGCTTGTTGACCCGGATCGCACGGGCCACGTTCAGTGTCGCGGTCATCGGGCTGGTGGCCGATTTCGTATGGCATCTGGCGAGCACGGCGATCGACAGCCGGCTGCAAACGGCAGACGAGGACGGTCCGATCGAGACCGATGAGGCGCGCCGCCACGCCCGGCTGCGCACCCTGCTTCCGATCATGCGCAACGTGCTGCTCATTCTCATCGCCGTCACCTCGGTGTTGATGGCGCTGTCCTCGATCGGAGTGCAGATCGGTCCCCTGCTGGCCGGCGCGGGCGTGGTCGGCATCGCGGTCGGCTTCGGCGCGCAGACCCTGGTGCGCGACATCTTCTCCGGCATGTTCTTCCTGCTCGACGACGCGTTTAGGATCGGCGAATACATCATCAGCGGCAGCTACAAGGGCACGGTCGAGTCGTTCTCGCTGCGCTCGATCAAGCTGCGCCATCATCGCGGCTCGCTCTATACCGTGCCGTTCGGAGAGTTGGGCGCGGTCCAGAACATGAGCCGCGACTGGGTGCTCGACAAGCTCAGCGTCGGGGTCACCTACGATACCGACGTCGACGAGGTGAAGGGGATCATCAAGCAGATCGGCAAGGAACTGGCCCAGAACGAGGAGTTCAGGCCGCACATCATCGAGACCCTGAAGATGCAGGGCGTCGAGCAGTTCGGCGATTTCGCGATCCAGATCCGGATGAAGATGATGACCAGGCCCGGCGAGCAGTTCGTGATCCGCAGGCGCGCCTACGCCATGATCAAGAAGGCGTTCGATGCCAACGGCATCAAGTTCGCCTTCCCGACCGTCACGATCGCCGGCTCCGGCGCTGGCGCCGAACCTGCGGCCGCCCAGCAGGCGCTCCAGCTCATACAGCCGCCGCAGACCGCCACTTCGTAGCGGGGGCGTCGATTGCAGCAAGCCCGTGATCCGATTCGCCCATCCGGCGCTGCAATCTCTGCTCCGGCCTCGGTCGCGCGGCGAAGGAACGAAAAGATGCGGGCTCTTTTTGCGACGATCGCCTTGCTCATCCCGGCCACCTTCGCCCGGATCGCCGTGGCTGACGAAAGCCTGCGGATCGGTGTCCAGAACGAGCGTCCGCCGTTCAGCTTCACCGACGCCGACGGCAAGCTTCAGGGTTTCGACGTCGAGATTGCCTGGGCGCTCTGCGCGACACTGAAGGTGCAGTGCGATCTGTCGCCGCTGGACTTCCCATCCCTGATCCCTGGTCTGCAGGAGGGGCGGATCGATGCGGCGGTCGCCTCCATGTCGATCACCGAGGAGCGACTCGAGCTCGTCGACTTCACAGAAAAGTACTATCAGAGCGGAAACCGGTTCGTCGCGCGCCGCGGCGCCTTCGCCGATTTTTCTCTCGCCGATCTTGCCGGCAAGACGATCGGGGTCAAGCGCGGCACGACCCATGATCAATATTTATCCAATACGCTGAAGGACGACTCATCGATCCGGAGATATGGTAATTCCGATGAAATCTACATCGATCTCGCCCTAGGTCGACTCGACCTGGCGCTGGGTGATGCCATCTCACTGACTGAAAGCTTCCTCAAGACCGATCTCGGACGCGATTTCGATTTCGTTGGCCCCGAGCTCAACGACGCCAAGTGGTTCGGCCGCGGCGAGGGCATCGCCGTGCGCAAAGGCAATGCTGAACTTCTTGGGCGATTGAACCAGGCACTGCGGCAGATTCTCGCCGACGGCACCTATACCGAGATCCGCAGCCAGTACTTCGACTATGACATCTACGCTGCCGGCGCATCGGTCGCGGACTCCCACAGTGGCGCCGACGAGACCCCGAGTTCCGATTTCCCAAGCCCGATCGACCGTTGAACGAAGGTTCAGGCGCCGATGGCGCCAGCCGACAGAAATCTCGTCACGCCCACGCACCGGGGTCGGAGAGGTGGGCCTCCCGGCAGCATCGAGCACCCTTCCGAACCCTTCCGGGATCTGCCGATCGCCCCGCCGGCGATCTGGGCCGCCCGATAGCCTTGCCGGGCGCCGGCCGCTGGTGTATGGTATACCAACGGCCTGATCACAATGGTCCCTGGGGGAGCTTTCTCGACGATGCCGCTACAGCTCGTGGTCCAGCCCATCAACCAGGACTTCAGCCTGAAGGGGCACATCTACGAGGTGCTCAAGCAGGGCATCACGTCGATGAACATCTACGCCGACGGTGCCGAGCTGAGGCTCGACGAGCGGGACCTCTCCGAGCAGCTCCAGATCAGCCGCACGCCGATCCGCGAGGCGCTTGCACGGCTCGAGCAGGAAGGCCTGGTGCGAATCGCGCCCCGCAAGGGCGTCTTCATCGTCAGAAAGTCGGTGGACGAGATCCTGGAGATGATCATCGTCTGGGCCGCCCTCGAGAGCATGGCGGCCAGGCTCGCGACCGCGCGGGCCGCCGATGCCGAGATCGGCTCGCTCCGCGCCTCGCTGGCGCACTTCGACCACAGGCAAATCCGCACCCACATCGACGAATACTCGGACGCCAACATCAAGTTCCATCGGCGCATTCTCGAGATGTCGAAGTGTAAGATCCTGATGGCGATGGCCGATGGCCTGTTCATTCACATGCGGGCGATCCGCGCCCGCACGATGACCGAGGGCGATCGGGCGACCCGCTCGATCGTCGACCACACCCAGATCGTCGGGGCTCTGGAGGCACGCGACGCCGACCTCGCCGAACGGCTGGTCCGCGAGCACACGCTCAAGCTTCACGACCATGTGAAGCAGACATGGGTCGAGGCCGAGCAGCTTCAGAGCACCCGCGATCTGACGACATACCCGAGCCCCCGAGGATCGAGGAAGACCCTGCCATGACCACGACCGCAACCGACACCCTGCAAAGGAAGAGCACCGACGCCAGCGTCATCTCGGGCGGTCACCTGGTCGCCCGGGCGCTGAGGAGCGAAGGTGTCGACACGATCTTCACCCTCTGCGGCGGCCACATCATCGACATCTACGACGGCTGCGTCGACGAGGGGATCAGGATCATCGACGTCCGCCATGAGCAGGTCGCCGCCCACGCGGCCGACGGCTACGCCCGCCAGACCGGCAAGCTCGGCTGCGTCGTGACCACGGCAGGTCCCGGCTGCACCAACGCCATGACCGGGATCGCCTGCGCGTTCCGCGCCGAGACCCCGGTCCTCCACATCGGCGGCCAGGGTGCCCTGACCCAGCACAAGATGGGGTCCTTGCAGGACCTGCCCCACGTCGAGATGATGGCGCCGATCACCAAGTTCGCGGCCGGCGTGCGCTCGACCGAGCGGATCGCCGACATGATCGCGATGGCGGCGCGCGAGTGCTTCGCCGGCGCCTGGGGCCCCTCGTACCTCGAGGTCCCACGCGACGTTTTGGATCGCGAGATCGACGTCACGAGCGCGGTGATCCCGCAGGCCGGCAAGTACCGCGCGTCCACCCGCTCGATCGGCGATCCCGCGGACATCGAGCGCCTGGCCGACATCCTGGCCGCGGCAAGGACGCCCTGCATCCTGCTCGGGACCCAGGTCTGGAACTGCCGCGGCCACGAGCAGGCGATCCGGCTCGTGCGCGAGCTCAACATCCCCGCCTATTTCAACGGTTCCGGCCGGGGCATTTTGCCGCCCGGCGATCCGCACCACTTCAACCGGACGCGCTCGCAGGCGTTCAAGGACGCGGATGTGATCGTGATCGTCGGCACGCCCTTCGACTTCCGGATGGGCTACGGCAGGCGGCTGTCGCGCGAGGCGACGATCGTCCAGATCGATCAGGACTACCGCACCGTCGGCAAGAACCGGGACATCTCGCTGGGCCTCGCGGGCGATCCGGGTGTCATCCTGGGCGCGGTCGCGGATGCCGCCTCGGGTCGGCTCGACAACGGGGCCGCGGGGCGCCGGGGCTGGCTCGAGAAGCTCCGCGCGGCCGAGACCCTGGCCACCGACAAGCTGATGCCGCTGTTCATGTCGGAGCGCTCGCCGATCCATCCCTATCGCGTGGCGTGGGAGATCAACGAGTTCCTGGGCGAGGACACGATCTACATCGGCGACGGCGGCGACGTCGTGACGATCAGCGCTCAGGCCGTGCAGCCGCGGCAGCCGGGCCATTGGATGGACCCGGGCGCGCTCGGCGCGCTCGGCATCGGCACCGGGTTCGCGATGGCGGCGAAGCTCGCCCACCCCGAGAAGGAGGTGCTCTGCTACTACGGCGACGGCTCGTTTGGCATGACGGCGTTCGACATGGAGACCGCCAACCGCTTCGGCGCGCCCTATCTGGCGGTGGTCGGCAACAACTCGGCGATGAACCAGATCCGCTATGGCCAGCTCGCCAAATACGGCGAGCAGCGGGGCAATGTGGCCAACAAGCTGGGCGACGTGCCGTTCTCGAAGTTCGCCGAGATGCTGGGGGGCTACGGCGAGGAGGTGAGGGAGTCGGGCGAGATCGGGCCGGCGCTCAGGCGTGGCCGCGAGGAGGTGCGAGCGCGCGGCCGCTCGGCGGTGATCAACATCTGGGTCGATCCCAACGAGTACGCCCCGGGCACCAAAGCTCAGACCATGTACAAATAACCGACCTTCGCGGTCGGACGACGGGAGACAGGCAAATCATGCAAGCGCTCGAAGGTGTCCGCATTCTCGACATGACCCATGTCCAGTCGGGGCCGACCTGCACGCAGCTGCTGGCCTGGTTCGGCGCCGACGTGATCAAGATCGAGCGGCCCGGCACCGGCGACATCACGCGCGGCCAGCTGCGCGATCTGGCAGGTGTCGACAGCCTCTACTTCACGATGCTGAACGGCAATAAGCGCTCCATGACCCTCGACACCAAGAACGAGCAAGGCAGGGCGCTGTTCGCCCGACTGATCAAGACGTGCGACGTGATGGTCGAGAATTTCGCCCCCGGCGCGATCGATCGGATGGGCTTTTCCTGGGAGAAGATCCAGGAGCTCAACCCGCGCATGATCTATGCTTCGGTGAAGGGCTTCGGTCCCGGGGCCCTATGAGGACTGCAAAGTCTACGAGAACGTCGCTCAGTGCACGGGCGGCTCGGCGTCGACCACGGGCTTCGACGATGGCCCGCCGCTCGTGACCGGCGCCCAGATCGGCGATACCGGGACCGGGCTGCATCTGGCGCTCGGCATCGTCACCGCGCTCTTCCAGCGCGAGCGGACCGGGCGCGGCCAGCGGGTGCTGGCGGCGATGCAGGATGGCGTCCTCAACCTCTGCCGGGTCAAGCTGCGCGACCAGCAGCGCCTCGCGCACGGCCCGCTCACCGAATATCCGCAGTACCCCCACGGCAAGTTCGGCGACGCCACGCCCCGCTCGGGCAACGCCTCCGGCGGCGGGCAGCCGGGCTGGATCGTCAAGTGCAAGGGCTGGGAGACCGATCCCAACGCCTACACCTACGTCATCACGCAGGCCGCCGTCTGGCCCAAGCTGTGCCAGGTGATCGGCAAGGAAGAGTGGGCCGAGGACCCCGCCTACGCGAAGCCGGACGCCCGCCTCGATAAGCTCGGCCACATCTTCGACATGATCGAGGAATGGACCAAGACCAAGACTAAATTCGAGGTGATGGATATCCTGAACCCGCTCGACGTCCCGTGCGGCCCGATCCTTTCGATGAAGGAGATTGCCGAGGAACCGTCGCTGCGGGCGACCGGCACCGTGGTCGAGGTCGACCACCCCGAGCGCGGCAAATACCTGACCGTTGGCAACCCGATCAAGCTGTCGGATTCGCCGGCCGAGGTCAAACGCTCGCCGCTGCTCGGCGAGCACAGCGACGAGATCCTGAGCGACGTGCTCGGCCTCTCGGCCGAGGAGGCGGAGGCCTACAAGGCGGCCGGCGCCCTCGGTCGCCCGCAGGCGGCAGCTGCCGAATGACCGCCCGGCGTTTCCCACTCGCCGAGTCCGTGGTCGGGCGCCGATGCGGAGCCCGTTGCCGGCCGCAAGTGGCCACAGCCATGCCGCGCACGATCCTGATCCCGATCCGCGACGACGGCAAGGCCGAGGGCGTTCTCGACCATGCCCTTGCACTCGGTCGCCGCTTCAATGCCCATCTCCAGCTCGTTCACTGCCGGCAGCGGCCCCAGGACCTGCTGCCGTTCGCGGGCAACGTCCCGAGCCAGCTGCGGCAGCAATCGTCGCCTCCGCCACGTCGCTCGCCGACGAGGAGGAACGCCGGGTCAAAGCGCTGTTCGAGGAGTACTGCCGGCGCACGGCCATCGCGGTGGTCGAGAAGGCGCGCGATGCGCCCAAGGACCGACCCTCGGCGTCGTGGTCGGAGGCGACCGGCCACCAGGCCGCCGTGGTCGGTGTGCGCGGCCGGCTCGCCGACGTGATTGCGGTTGCGCAGCCGGATCATCGCCTCGGCATCGGCTTCAACACCCTCGAGGCCGCCCTGTTGGAGACCGGCCGGCTGGTCCTGCTCTGCCCGCCCCTGCCGGTGAGCGAGATCGGACGGCACGTGGCGGTCGCCTGGAGCGGCACCCTCGAAGCGGCCTCGGCGGTGGCGGCGGCAATGCCGATCCTGGTCGCCGCCGACCAGGTGACCGTGCTCTCGGCGCTGACCGGCGCCCCCCTCGCGCTCGGACCTGAGGACCTTCGCGACCATCTGGCGAGCCATGGCGTCGGCGCCGCGATCAGAACCTTCGATGCCCGACCGACCGCTGTCGCCCAAGGTCTGTTGGCAGCCGCCAAGGATGCCGGTGCCGACGTGCTCCTGATGGGCGCCTATGGTCACAGTCGCCGGCGCGAGCTGGTCATGGGCGGGGTCACCAAATACATCACCGATCATGCCGATCTGCCCGTGCTGCTACAACGTTGAGGAGAACACCGGCATGATCGCAAAACGTTGGGACGGAGAGCCATCGGCTGCAATCACGGTTTCGAAATACCCTGCGCCGGGACCGGGGCACGCAATGCGCCGTCTGATTGGCGTACCTCCGGTCACGAATCAACGGCGTCGGGTATAGGCGCAGGCGGCATGGTCTGCTATCATCACCGGAAACTGAGGAGGCTGTACCAATGAAAAGGACGACGCGAACAGTCGCTGGCATCGCGCTTGCCGCCAGTACCAGCGTGGGGACCATGGCCCTGTCAAGCACTGCGGGCGCGTGGGAGCCGAAGAAGCCGGTGGAGTTCATCATCATGGCGGGCGCCGGCGGCGGCGCCGACCAGATTGCGCGCCTGCTGCAGGGGTTGATCGAGCAAAAGAAGTTGTCTCCCCGCCCCTTCATCCCGATCAACAAGGCCGGTGGCTCCGGTGCCGAAGCGTTGCGCTACCTGCAGGACAAGTCCGGCGACGACTACACCCTCCTGGTCACGCTCAACAGCTTCTACACCACGCCGATCATCCAAAAGGACCTCGGCGTCGACATCACGAAGTTCACGCCGATCGGGCGGATGGCGCTCGATACCTTCCTGCTCTGGGTCAATAGCGACACCGACATCAAGAACCTCGATGAGTACGACGCGGCTGTGAAGTCGGCCGGCAAGAAGTGGACGATGGGCGGTACCGGCACCGGCCAGGAGGATTCCATCCTCACGGCGATGTTGGAGTCCGATCTCGGTCTCGACATGACCTACGTCCCCTTCCCTGGCGGCGGCGACGTCGCCAAGAACCTGGTCGGGAACCACATCAACTCCACGGTCAACAACCCTTCCGAGGAGATCGAGTTCATGCGCGCCGGCGAAACCCGGCCGCTGGTGCAGTTCACCGACGAGCGGATGGCCGCGTTCCCGGACGTGCCGACCGCCAAGGAACTCGGTCACGACCTCGTCTATTACATGCAGCGCTCGATCAACGGCCCTCCGGGGATGTCGAAGGAGGCTCAGGACTGGTACATTGACCTGTTCAAGACGTTGTACGAGTTGCCAGAGTGGCAGAAGTACTGCACCGACGAGGGTCTGTCTTGCGAGCAGTGGGTCGCCGGCGACGATCTGGAGAAGTTCCACATGACGCAGCTCGCCCGGCACGAGGCTCTCATCGAAAAGGTCGGCGCCGAAGCCATCACCGGCCAGTAGCCATCACCCATCGGTCGACGAGGCCATCCGCCGCGGTGGCCTCGTCACCACTTCCGATCCTGGCCCGACGTTCGGGGCGTCGCTCGAAGATACGCCCGGAAATCGTCGTCAGGCCTGGGAGGCATCGTCATGACGGTTCGCACCGCTGAGCTTTTGATGGCCGTTGCGCTGGCGCTGCTATCGCTCGGCTTCATGATGAAGAGCGCCGAGCTCGCCATCGGCTGGGTCCCGGGTCGCGGGCCCGGCTCCGGTGCCTGGCCGTTCTGGTTGTCGGCCGGCATGCTGGCGGCCACGCTTGCCACCATCGTCAGATGGTTTATCAAAGCGACGCCGGAATCGCGGTCGACCGACGTCTACATGAGCAAAGGCGCGGTATCGATCGTAGGTACCGCGGTGGCGGCCCTGCTGGGCTTGCTCATCGGCACCTACTACATCGGCATCTACTTCTCGCTGATGGTGTTCTTGGTGTTCTTCATCAGGATCATGGGCCGTCAATCCTGGCCAGTAACGCTTGCGATCGCCTCGCTGACGCCAGTGTTCATCTTTTGCCTGTTCGAGTGGGCGCTGACCATTCCCCTGCCGAAGGGGCTCTCGGAGCCACTCTTCTATCCTATCTACGACCTCATTTACTGACTCCGGTGACCTAGGAGGCATCCTTTGTCGCCCAAGCGCAGTCGTCGCAAACACCCGGCCGGTCGGGTCGCGCGACAGGGACCTGGGGGCAAGCCAACGTGGAAGACCTGATTGGTCACTTGATGGGCGGCTTCGCCGAGGCCTTCCATCCGATCAACATGGCGATGCTGGTCTTCGGCTGCGCGGTCGGCCTGTTCATCGGCGCCATGCCCGGGCTGGGTTCGGTGAACGGGGTCGCGATTTTGCTGCCGATCACCTTCCTGGTGCCGCCGAATGCCGCGATCATCTTTCTCGCCGCGATCTACTACGGCGCCATGTACGGGGGTGCCATCAGCTCCATCACGCTCGGCATCCCCGGGGCGTCGACCGCGGTCGCGACCGTGTTCGACGGCCGGCCACTGGCGGTCGCGGGCAAGGCCGATCGCGCGCTGGTGACCGCTGCCGCGGCGTCTTTCATCGGCGGCAGCATCTCGGTCATCCTGTTCACGCTGTTCGCGCCGCCGCTCGCCGAGTTCGCGCTGCGCTTCGGACCGCCCGAAGAATTCGCGCTGATGATGCTCGCATTCGCCACCTTCATCGGCCTCGGCGGCGACGACATCCCGAAGACGATCTTCTCGATCCTGATCGGCCTGGTGCTGGCGAGCGTCGGCCTCGACATCATCTCGGGCAAGCCGCGCCTGATCTTCTTCAATCTCTCCGGGTTCTACCACGGCATCAATTTCCTGGTGCTGGCCATCGGGATCTACGGCATCGGCGAGATCCTGTGGACGCTGGAGCAGACCGAGGGCGACGTGACGGTCCATCGCGTCAGGACATCGGTGCGCGTGATCCTCGATAACCTGCAACTCTTTGCCAAGGACTGCCTCGGCACCACCATCCTCGGATCGCTGATCGGCTACTTCGTCGGCATGCTGCCGGCAGCCGGCGCCACGCCCGCCTCGCTGATGTCCTACGGCCTTGCCAAAACTTTCTCCAAAAACCCGGAGAGCTT
Source organism: uncultured Alphaproteobacteria bacterium (assembly GCA_963798075.1). GTDB lineage: Bacteria > Pseudomonadota > Alphaproteobacteria > Geminicoccales > Geminicoccaceae > DATAOG01. Next base: position 125,545 of record CAWCRU010000036.1, read on the forward strand.
CGGCAAGGGTAACCCGCGCGGCGTCGCGGCGCCCGAATCGGCCAACAATGCCGCCTCGACCGGCGCCATGCTGCCGATGATCACGCTTGGCATCCCGGGCTCACCGACCACCGCGATCCTGCTCGGCGGCATGATCATCTGGGGGCTGCGTCCGGGTCCGCTCCTGTTTCAGGAACATCCCGATTTCGTGTGGGGCCTGATCAGCAGCCTGTACATCGCGAACTTCGTGGCGCTGGTGATCAACCTCGCCTGCATCCCCCTGTTCGTGCGTGTGTTGACGCTCCGCTTCACCATCCTTGCGCCGATCATCTTCGTGTTGTGCATCGTCGGCGGCTACGCGCCGGAGCAGTCCATGCACGACGTGTGGCTGATGCTGATCTTCGGAGTCGCCGGGTATCTTTTGCGCAAGCTGAATTATCCGGTGGCGCCGGCGGTCCTCGCCATCGTGCTCGGCCCGCTCGCCGAACGGGCGCTGCGCCAGTCGCTGCTGATCTCGCAAGGGGAGCCCTCGATCTTCCTCACGCGCCCGATCTCGGCCGCCTGCATCGCCATTGCGGTCGCCCTGGTGCTGTACCCGCTGCTGCTGTCCTGGCGGCGGCGCGGGGCGCGCAAGCAGGTGGCCGCGGACGCCTGACGGGCGCAAGGATGGCGGCGCCCGGGACGCGGCCTGCAGAGGCGCTCGGGCCATGGAATCCGGGGATCAGATCCCGGATCCCCGCAGCCTTTCTGCCTCTGGCCACGGCCTTCAGCAGAGAGAACGTGCTCACGACCATCGAGGAGGCGCACGAGCGAAGCGCCTTCACGGGGCTCGATCCCGAAGACCTCGTGGCCTTTCGGCCCGAACGGCTGGTCGTGCACGAGCTGCTGATCCGCGTCATGGGCGACGTCTCGGTGCCCGATGGCCAGGACTACGCCGATCTCGGGGTCAATTTCCGCAAGATCACCGAGACGATCCACCGCTGCCATATCGACCCGCACCTGGCCGACATCGTGCGCGCCTGGCACGGGCTGCGGCGCCGCGCATCCGGGCTCATCGGGCGCGAGCTGTCATCGAGCCTGTTCGCAACGAGCGAGCGAACCCGCGAACCGGCCAGAAGCGGCGTCCTGGGGCTGCTCGGTATTGGCCGCAGGCAGGGGCCGCCCCCGGAAAGCATCGAGGACAGGGAACGCCGCGTTCTTGCCGAATGGCAGCAACGGGCGGCCGCGAGCGAGGAGCCGCTCCTCGCCTGCACGCTTCGAACCCTGGCCAGGCTCGCCGCCGCCATCGGCATCCGACACGGCCGGGTCCGCGGCGACCCTGAATTCCTCACCGCGCTCGCCACGGACCTAATCGGCAACGACCATGGCAGCGAGATGATCGGCCGGATGATCGAGCCCGCCGTCGAGGCTGCCGCTCGCACCTGCGGCTATCGCCTGCTGCCGCCGCGCGCGCGGCCGGTGGTGATGAATACCAAGGGTGCGTCCGCCTCGGGCAAGAGCACGATGCGGCAGCTGCAACGCGAGCTCGCCAAGGAACTTGGCCTCGACTGGGCCGATTTCGCGCTCATCAGCCCCGACATCTGGCGCAAGTACCTGCTCGACTACGACAGCCTGGGCGAGGCCAGCAAATACGCGGGCTCGCTGACCGGCCACGAGCTCAGGATCATCGACCAGAAGCTCGATCGCTACATGGCAGAGAAAGCCCTGCGCGGGCGCATGTCCCATCTGCTGATCGATCGCTTCCGGTTCGACAGCTTCGCCGAGGAGGAAGGGGGCGAGGAGGGCGCCCGCCTGCTGACCCGCTTCGGCGCGGTGGTCTACATGTTCTTCATGATCACACCGCCAGTCGCCACGGTCGAACGCGCCTGGCAGAGGGGCCAGGAGGTCGGGCGCTACAAGGCGGTCGAGGACCTTCTCGATCACAACGTCGAAGCCTACACCGGCATGCCGCGCCTGTTCTTTACCTGGGCGCTGCGCAAGGACAAGCAGGTCCACTACGAGTTCCTCGACAACGGCGTCGCGGCCGGCCTGCGCCCGCGCACGGTCGCCTTCGGCTGGAACGACGAGATGACCATTCTCGACATCGGCTGCCTGCTCGACGTCGAACGCTTTCGCAAGATCGACACCGGCGCCAAGGGCCCGGCCGAGGTTCACCCCGACAAGGTGGCGCTGGCGGCCGAGAACAATACCGCCTTCCTCCTGCGCTGCGGGCGCCTGATCCGAAAGATCAGTCTTGCGGATCATCGCACCGGGCGGATCTACGCCCGGATCGAGGCGGGCGCGGTCATGGGCATCGACCCGGAGGCCCTGGCCCGGGCCATGCAGGATCACGATACCCGGGTAGCACTGCTGGCGCTGGCCCCCAGGATATGCGAGGCCCGAGCCTGGACGGAGCCTCGCCAGCTGAGCAGCGAGGAACAGGTCCACACGATCGGCCGCTGGGGCAGCGCCGCCGCAGCGACCGCCCGCTGAACCCGCTTCGCGCTGGTTCCCGCTATGCCGCCTTGTTCAGGCGCACGCCGCCGCCTTCGGTCAGCATGACCTTGTTCAGGAGCTTGACGCAGGCGTAGACCGCCTGGATCGAGGGCGCCGGCGTCTCGGTCAGCTTGGCCAGCTCGAGGATCGAGCCGACCAGCGCCTCGGTCTCGAGCGAGCGGCCGAGCTCGACGTCCTGCAGCATCGAGGTCTTGTGCGCGCCGACCCCCTCCGCACCTTCGATCCGCTTCTCGATGGTGTGGCGGAACTTGATCCCGAGCTTCTCGGCCACGCCTTGTGCCTCGCGCATCATGTCGGCAGCGAGCGCCCGCGTCTCCGGGAACTCGCAGATCCCGGCCAGCGTCGCGTGGGTCAGCGCGCTGATCGGGTTGAAGGACAGGTTGCCCCAGGCCTTGAGCCAGATCTCGGAGCGGATGTCGGCCAGGATCCGCGACTTGAGGCCGGCCGAGACCAGCACGTCGTGGACCCATTTGGCGCGCTCCGTCTCCCTGCCGTCGAGCTCGCCGATCGGGAACCGGTCGCCTTCGGCATGGCGGATCTCGCCGGGGGCGGTGACCTGCGCCGCCGGATAGACGACGCACCCCAGCACCCGGGCCGGGTCGATCTTGCGCGACAGGATGCCCGAGGGGTCGAGGCTCGAGAGCTTGTGGCCGTCGTACTTGCCGCCGTGCCGCTGAAAATACCACCAGGGCAGCCCGTTCTGGACCGTCATGATCATGGTCTCGGGCTCGAGCATGGCGTCGATCTCGCGCACCACCTGGTCGAGGAAATGCGCCTTGACCGCGAGGATCACGAGATCCTGGGGCCCGGCCTCGGCAGCACTCTCGGCCGCCTTGACCTCGGCCTGATGCTCGCTGCCGTCCTCCCAGACGAGCTTGAGGCCGCCCTTGCGGATCGCGGCGAGCTGGACGCCCTGGTCGATCACGGTGACGGGATGGCCGGCGCCCGCGAGCTTCGCCGCCATCAGGCCGCCGATCGCGCCGGCCCCGACCACGCAGATCCGCATCGGCTTCGGTTCGCCCTCGAAGTAGCGGTACGGCACCTGCTGGACGAAGGTGTTGCCGAGCGTGCCGATCCCCTCGATCGCGATCTCGATCCGGTTGCTGGCCGCGCGCATCGCGCTGACCCCGATCGAGGTGCCGCAGGCGATCACGTCGCCCGGCAGCAGCGTCATGTCCCGGGACAGGTAGCTCACCAGCCGGTGCGGCTGGAAGATCATGTCGCTGACCGGATAGTTCTGGCGCTCCTTGCCATCCAGCACCGTCCGGATCGCGAGCGTGGTCGGGTCGAGCCCGGTCGCGATCACCGGCCCGAACACGCCGAAGGTATCAAAACTCTTGGCGCGCGCCCACTGGGCGAAGGTCGCATCCTTGCTGATGATGTCGGCCGCGGTCACGTCGTCGACGCAGGTGTAGCCGAAGATGTAGTCGGCCGCCTCGGCCTCGCTGACGTTGCTGCAGCGCCTGCCGATGACGATGCCGAGCTCGCCCTCGTAGACGACGTTGCCGCTGTAGGACGGCGGCCGCCGGATCGTCTCGCCATGCGCGAGAAAGGCGCTCGGCGACTTGAGGAAATAGAGCGGCTCGGACGGCTCGGCGACCCCAAGCCGCGCCGCCAGCGCATGGAAGTTGTTCCACAGGCAGATCATCTTGGACGGCACGGACGGCGTCAGCACCTTGACCTCGGCGAGCGCCACCGTCTCCCCGGTCGGCCGGGGATCCTCGAACATGTCGCCGTCGTGGACCGCGATCGTCTCGCCATCCAGCGTGCCGAAGCCGGTTTGTCCCTGCCGCTCGAACCTGATCCAATGTGCCACCTCAAGCCTCCCTGATTTGCTTGCGAACCCACGCGCCACGGCTCGCCCCAGCACGCCACGCGCCGGCGCTCCCTTACCGGCGGTTCGCCCGTATCATCGGAGGCACCCGCGCTCTTGTCCACACTCTCGGGCGGCGATCGTGCTCCCGATGCGGGCTCTTGGTTGCGTCGGCCGCAGGTTGGAGGTGACCCTGCTCGTCACCCGGCGCGCGACGGCTGCCATGGATGTGAGCATGGTGGCGAGCGTCAGGTCGGGGGGGTATCGAGCTGCCAGAGTTACGTATTGTGTCCCCTTAACTTCCAGAGTTACGTATTGTGTCCCCTTAACTCCCTGGATGGTTGCTGCGCGGCTGCTATGGTACAACCCACGGAACGTTCGGACCGCTGTTGCGAGGTAGAGCAGGTGATCCGCCTCAGATCGAAGACCGCGAAGGTTCTGCTCGCCTCGGCCAACGTCCTCTCATTGATCGCCGTGGCAGTGATCTTCACCCATGGCATGAACCCTGCCCTGATGGCGCTGGTAGGGGCGATCGCCGTCGGCTGCGTCGCGTTCTGGTGCGACGCGAAGGGGCTGCCGTGAGGCTACCTAAAGGGCTGCTCCAAGTAAGCATTATCACCACGAGCCTGCTTGCTATAATGGCTGGCGCCCTTGCCTGCCTCATGTTCGCCCCACCACTACAGTGGTGGCAGACGAACAAGGATGCGATCCAGACGATCGCCTTTGTTGCCGGTGCCATCGGCGCGTCGGGTACCTTGGTATTCACCGGCTGGCGCAGCTGGGCGCAGTTCAAGCAGATGCAGACAGACCGACTCCGACATGTAACGGCCAGCTTTGAGGGCGCCGTCACCTTGCTGGGCCATGAAGACAGATCCGTCCGGCTGGGTGCGATCTATGCCCTGGAGCGGATCGCGAGACAGAACCGCGATGAGCATTGGCCGGTCATGGAGACCCTGACGGCCTACGTGAGGGAATGGTCGAGGCGACGACGGTGGGCGGCGGAACTGCCTGGTTCATGCGACGAGAGCGACGCTGAAGAGCTGGAGGAAGCCTCAGAGCCGGCGTTCGCTGACATTCAAGCGATCTTCACCGTGCTGGGACGCCGAAGGATCGAACATGAGCGCAAGATGGGATCGGCGCCGCGGCGATTGAACCTCGCCGGAGCTTATCTCGTCGACGCCGAGCCCGATCCATCACCAGCGAGAGAGTTCGGCAGGGCTAGGCTGGACTACGCCGACCTCTCGGACGCGGGCCTCCAAGGAGCCTCACTTACAGAAGCGAGCTTCCTCGGGGCCAATCTTCAAGGGATCTTCCTTATCAAGGCCGACCTGAGACGGGCCAAGCTCTTTCAAGCCAACCTCTTTGGAGCCCGCCTCGAAGAGGCCGACCTAAGAGGGGCCATCCTGGGTCGCGCCAAACTGACAGGCGCCAATCTCGATAAGGCCTGCCTCCGGGGCGCCAATCTTCTTGAAGCCAATCTCAAAGGCGTGGACCTCTCGACTGCCCGCGGCCTCACCCAAGACCAGCTCAACTCAGCCATCGGCGACAAGGACACCAAGATCCCCGGAGGGCTCATCACACCGGATCACTGGTCGGAGTGATCGCTCGACCTCGTCATGACAAAAGGTGTCGGGAACCTTTTCGACGCCGCGTTCGGGGGACACAATACTCATTTTTCCCGCCGTCACGCCGCGTGGCGGGCCTTCGTTGTGGCTTCGGGGATCGGGTCGCCGCTGGCGCGGCAGGCGGCGAGCCAGGCGAGGGTGGCGTCGCCGATCTCGTGGACCGCGGCCTCGGGGGTCGAGCCGAAGGCCGAGCAGCCCGGCAGGTCAGGTATGACCGCGATGTAGCCCTCGTCTTCGTCGCTCCAGAAGATCTCGACCAGGTACTTCACCGAGCCTGCGCCCCCTGAGGAAACACATGGATCGCGCCGGCGCCGCGCCGCGGCCTGCGCCGGCCGCCGTCACAAAAGCCCGGCGCCGCGGGCCCAGCGGTATTTGGCGCCCAGCACCTCGACCGGGGTCTCGGTCGTGTAGGGGTAGGCGACGACGCCGCGCTCGTAGAGGTATTCGCTCGCCTGCTCGACCTCGACGTCGCCGACCAGGGAGGCGACGATCGGCTTGTCGATGCCCTTGGCGCGGCATTCCTCGACCACGGCTGCGGTGAGCTTCGCGAACACCATCGGCGGCGTGATGATCGTGTGCCAGTAGCCGAGGATCAGCGCGTCGATGCGGTCGTCCTCGAGGCCGAGGCGGATCGTGTTCTGGTAGGTCGTCGGCGGCTCGCCGCCCGTGATGTCGACCGGGTTGCCGGCGGCGCCGAAGGGCGGGATGAACTTGCGGAAGGCGGCATCGAGGTCGGAGGGGAAGCGCATCAGCGTCAGGCCGTTGTCGGCGCAGGCGTCCGACAGCAGCACGCCCGAGCCGCCGGCGCCGGTGATGATCACGACGTTCTCGCCCTTGGGCGTCGGCAGCACCTGGAGGCCGCGCGCGTACTCGAGCATCGAGCGCAGGCTCGGCGCCCGGATCACGCCCGACGAGCGCAGCACGTCGTCATAGATCTTGTCGTCGCCGGCCAGCGCTCCGGTATGCGAGGCAGCCGCCTTGGCGCCGTAGGCGGTGCGGCCGGCCTTGAGCACGATCACCGGCTTCTTCTTCGAGACCCGCCTGGCGACCTCGGCGAAGCGAGCGGCCGTCCTTCAGGTCCTCGCAGTGCATCGCGATCGCCTGCGTGTTCTCGTCCTGCTCGAAGTAGGTGAGCAGATCGTCCTCGTCGAGATCGGACTTGTTGCCGAGGCCGACGATCGCCGAGACGCCCATCTTGGTCGAGCGCGAGAAGCCGATGATCGACATGCCGACCCCGCCGCTCTGGGACGAGAGTGCCACCTTGCCGCGGACGTCGTAGGCGGTGCAGAAGGTCGCGCAGAGGTTCTCGGGCGTGTAGTAGAAGCCGTAGATGTTGGGTCCCATGACGCGCACGCCGTGCTTGCGCGCGACCGCGACCAGCTCGTTCTGCAGCTCGACCTCGCCGACCTCGCCGAAGCCCGAGGGGATCATGACGGCACCGGGGATGCCTTTGCGGCCGACCTCGTCGAGGGCTGCGGCGCAGAACTTGGCCGGGATCGCGAACACCGCGAGATCGACCTCGCCCGGGATGTCGAGAACGCTCTTATAGACCTTCTTGCCGAGGATTTCGTCGGCCTTGGGGTGGACCGGGTAGATCTCGCCCCGATAGCCGCCGTTGATCAGGTTCTTCATGACCGAGTTGCCGATCTTGCCGTCCTCGGCCGAGGCGCCGATCACGGCCACGGCCTTGGGATGGAAGATCCGGCTCGTGGCGCCAAGGATCTCCTCTCGCGACGGCCTGAAGATCTCCTTCTGCGCCGTGAAATCGACCGAGATCAGCGCGTCGACCGCGGTCGCCCCGTCCTTGGTCGCGAAGATCGGGTTGAGGTCGACCTCCTGGATCTCGGGAAAGTCGGTGACGAGATTGGAGACGGCGACCACGATCCTGGCGAGCGCCTCGCGGTCGATCGGATCGGCGCCGCGGACGCCGCGCAAGACCTCCGCTGCCTGGATGCCATCCAGCATCGAGAGCGCATCTTCGGTCGTGGCGGGAGCGAGGCGGAAGGTCACGTCCTTCAGCACCTCGACCAGAATGCCGCCGAGCCCGAAGGCGACGAGCTTGCCGAAGGAGGGATCGGTGACCGCGCCGACGATCACCTCCTGCGCCTGGCCCGTGAGCATCTGTTGGACCTGGACGCCTTCGATCTTGGCATCGGGGGCGTGGCTCGCGGCCGCGTCGACGATCTTCTGATAGGCGGCCTTCGCCGCGGCTGCCGTCGCCACGCCGACGGCCACGCCGCCCGCCTCGGTCTTGTGGAGGATGTCGGGGGAGACGATCTTCAGCACCACCGGATAACCGATCTCATCGGCCAGTCGGGCGGCCTCATCGGCCGAGGTCGCCAGCCCTTCTTTCGGCAGCGGGATGCCATAGGCGGTGCAGACCTCGTGGCATTCGGTCGCCGAGAGCGACGAGCGCCCCTGCTTCCTCAATCGATCGAGGAGCGCGCGCACCGTTGCCTTACCCTGACCCATCGTCGACCCCTCCCGGGTTGATTCCCTGCTTGAGCCTCTTGCGCCGGCCGCGGCCCTCGGCTCCGCGCGCCGAGGCGGCCCCGCGGCCTTCGCCGCCTGATCAGTGGCGCGCGCTCGCGCGTGGACCCAAGCCTGATGCCGCGGTTTTGCCGCGCTGACATCTGTGGGATACCATACACCACAGACAGGAGGCTCGCAACGCCAATCCGGCGTCGTCTGAGCCACGCAGCTGCGTTCGTGCCCGCGCGGCTCGGCCAGCCAAAAAAATCCTCAACTCTGCCTCTGGTCTTTGGCATACAGTTCCAGCATCATCGAACTCTGTGCTGCCAAAAGCCTTCGCAGGATCTGCCAGCTCAATCACCCGGAGTTCTCACCGATCGTCAGGAGCAGCGTTTATGCCCGAGACACCCGAACCTACCAGCGTCGCTGCACTCACGGCGGAGATCGTCTCCGCCTACGTCGCGAACAACACGATCGCTTCATCGGAACTTGCCGGGCTCATCACGACTGTCGCCGGCCAGCTCAGCCGGGTCGGCGCCGAGCCTGCGCCACTGGCCGACGAGAAGCCCCAGCCGGCCGTGTCCCTCCGCCGTTCGATCCGCCCGGACCATCTCGTCTGCCTGGTCTGCGGCAAGGCGCAAAAGATGCTCAAGCGTCACCTGACGGTCCAGCACGACCTGACGCCTGCCGCGTACCGCGAGCGCTTCGGGCTCAAGTCCGACTACCCGATGACCGCGCCGAACTACGCCCAGCAGCGGCGCGAGGTGGCGCTCGCAAGTGGCCTCGGGCGGCCGAAAAAGCCAGCCCGGCGCGGAAGGAAGCCGGCCACACGGCCCCGCGCGGCCGAACCAGCCGACGGCTCATGATCAGAACATCGCAGCACCGCCGTTCGGGCTGACGCACTGGCCGGTGATGAAGGTGGCGCCGGGTCCGGCGAGAAAGACGGCGGCGGCCGCGATCTCCTCGGGCCGGCCGATCCGGCCGAGCGGGATCAGGGCTTCCTTGGCCAGCGTCTCCGGCGAAGTCGATGGCGGTCCCAGCATGGCCGTGGCGGTCGGGCCAGGGGCGATCGCGTTGACCAGGATGTCCGGCGCGAATTCGCGCGCCCAGGAGCGCGTCATGGCGAGAATGCCGCCCTTGGAAGCGCAGTAGACGGAGCCGTTCGCGCGGCCGAGGTAGGCGAGTTCGGACGCGATGTTGATGACGCGCCCGCCGCCTTGCCGGGTCATCAGACGCAGCGCTTCGCGGCCGACCAGAAAAGCGCCGCGCAGGTTGACCCCGATCAGCCGGTCGAAGTCCGCGACCGTGGTCTCGAGCAGCGGTTTCTCGATCAGGATGCCGGCGTTGTTGACCAGGATGTCGAGCCCGCCGAGGCGGACCTGTACGGCCTCGAACAGAGAGAGAACGTCTGCCTCGCAGGCGACGTCGGCGCGAACCGCAAAAGCGCGCCCGCCCTGCGCGAGGATCGCGGCGACGACCGCCTCGGTGGTCTCGATCGGCGCAAGGTCCGCGAGAGCGACGACGGCACCCTCCGCGGCGAGCGCCAGAGCGATCGCGCGACCGATCCCGCTCGCTGCGCCCGTGACCAGGGCGCGCTTGGCCTCCAGTGCCGGCGTCATGCCATCACCTCGCCGCGATCGACGTTGTAGGCCTGCCCGGTGACGCTCGCCGCGTGGTCGGAGGCGAGGAAGAGATAGAGGCCCGCCACGTCGCCTGGCTCCATCAGGCCCGGTAGCGCCTGCGCCCCGAGGATGTCCTCGAGCATGGCTTGCTCGCTCACCCCGGCCCGCGCCGCGACCGCCGTCAGCGAGCGGAGCGCGGCGCGGGTCCTGACCCAGCCGGGGCAGACGGCGTTGACCCTTATGCCCTTGGGCCCGAGTTCTTTGGCGAGCGTGCGCATGAAACCGATGTTGGCGTGCTTGGAGGTCACGTAAGCGGAGAAATCGGCGGCACCGGACTTGCCCCAGATCGACGAGGTCAGGACAATGCTGCCGCCGCGGCCCATCAGCGGTACCGCCTCGCGACACACGTAATAGGTACCGATCACGTTGATCGCGATGATGCGCACGAAGGTCTTCTCGACCCCGTCGCCCGGCTCCAGGAGCGGAGTGATCAGCTCGAGCCCGGCGTTGCAGACCAGCACGTCGAGCGCGGCAAGCGTGCCGACCGTGCGCCTGACGGCTTCTCGGTCGCTGATGTCGCCTTGCAGGGCCCGCACAGGGCGGCCGCTGTCCGCCCCGATCCGCGCCGCCGCATCATGGATGTCGGACGTGCTCGACAAGATCGCGAGCTCGGCCCCGGCAGCCGCGAAAGCCCGCGCCACGGCAAAGCCGATGCCGTGGCTCGCCCCGGTCACGAGCACCCGCCGGCCGGTGAAGTCGAGCGCGCCCATGTCCGCAGCGCTCACGACGCCGCGGCCAGCACGGCCGCTTCGGAGCGCTCCTCCTCGCCGCGGATCAGCGCCAGCACCACCTGGCGGAGCTGCCGGAAGGTGGGGCTCTCCTGGAGATCGAGGCCGCGCTCGGCCGAAAGGAGCGCACCGACCCGCAGATCGCGCAGCACGCGCGCGGGCCTGGCGGAGAACACGATGACCCGGTCGGCGAGCAGGACCGCCTCGTCGACGTCGTGGGTGACGAAGATCACCGTCTTGCGCTCGGTCTTTTGCAGCTCGAGCAGCTGCAGCTGCAGGCGCTCGCGCGTCAGCGCGTCGAGCGCGCCGAACGGCTCGTCCATCAGCAGAACCAGCGGATCGGCCGCGAGCGTGCGGGCGATCGCCACGCGCTGGCGCATGCCGCCCGAGATCCGGTTGACGTAGAAATCGGCGAACGGGGTGAGTTTGACCAGCTCGAGATAGTGGCGGGCGATGCGGTCCTTCTCGGACGCCGCCACGTCCCGGCGATATTTGAGGCCGAAGCGGATGTTGCCGAGCACCGTGAGCCAGGGGAAGGACGAGTAGGACTGGAACACCATGCCCTTCTCGCGGCTCGGCCCCGTGATTTTCTGGCCCTGGAGCGTGATCGCGCCCGCGCTCGGCGTCTCCAGGCCGCCGACCATGCGCATCACCGTGGTCTTGCCGCAGCCGGACGGGCCGACGAAGACCACGAATTCGCCCTTGGCAATCTTGAGCGAGAGCGGCTCGACCACCTCGATCGCCGCTCCGCGATGGTCCGCGAACCGCTTGGTGACCTCGTGGAACTCGATGAAAGCGCCCGTGCTCGGCATGGCGTCGTCCCGCGGGCTCAGACGAGGTAACGGAAGGCGCGGCGATGGGCCGCGCGGATCAGCTGGTCGGAGGCCAGACCGATGATGCCGATGGTCAGGATGCCGGCGAACACCTCGGGCGTCTTGCCGTAGCGGCGCGCGGTCCAGAGCTCATAGCCGATACCCGAGTTCGATGCCACGATCTCGGCGATCAGCAAGTAGGTCCAGCACCAGCCGAGGGTGATGCGCAGGCTGTCGACCATGTTCGGCAGCATGGCGCGCAACAGCACGTCCTTCATCAGCGCCCAGTCGCCGGCGCCAAGCGTGCGCCCGGTCTCGATGAACTCCTTGGGCACCCGCCGGGCATCGTCGGCAATCAGCAGCACCAGCTGGAAGAAGGTGCCGATCCAGAGCAGCGCGATCTTGGAGGCCTCGCCGATGCCGAGCCAGATCAGGGTGAGCGGCACCAGCGCCGGCACCGGCAGGTAGCGGACGAAGTCGATCAGCGGCTCGAAGAACGCACCGACCGCGCGATAACTGCTCATCAGCACGCCGATCGGGATCGCGATCGCGACCGACGCCCCGAACGCGATCCAGACCCGGCCGATGCTGATGCCGATGTCGGACAGATAGTCGTTCTGGAACAGCCCCCACCAGGCTGCGGTGACCGCGAGCGGCGACGGCAGGAACTGGGGCTTCACGAGCCCGGCCTCGGTCACCAGCAGCCAGGCGCCGAGCACGACCGCGAACGCCCCGACCCCGACCCAGAGCTCGATGTCGGGCCTGGTGGCCGCCCGAAAGCGGAACAGGCTGCGCCAGGGGCCGCCCCAGGAACCGTCGTGACGAGGCGTCGGCGCGGACGCTACCGTCTTGCCCCGCTCCTCGACCGCGGCCGACCTCGTGGCGGCGGCCGCCCGCTCACGGCTGGCCGCCGCCGCTGCACGCATCGTCTGGACCGCCGGCTTCGGTGTCCCTCACTGCCAGTCCTTCTTCACCTGCGCGATGATCGCAGGCGTGATGTGATTCTCCGGGAACAGCTCGACGTCGGACGAGCCGAACTCCAGGTTCAGGGCCATGGTATCACGGAAAACTTCGTAGACCCGGCCTGGCGCCCCGGCGGTGCCGATGAACTTGACCGCCTCCTCGTAGGGCGTATAGCGGAAGTTTGGCAGCGTCTGCTTGAAGTCCTCCGGCGTAATCGAGAAGAAGCTGGCGATGATCGGGATCGCCTTGTCCTGGTTGGCGTAGAAATAGTCCACCGCCCGGTAGATCCCGCGCAGGAACTTGACGTATTTGTCGGGGTGGGCGGCGAGCTCGTCGGTGTGCGCCATGACGATGTCGAGGATCAGGTCCTCGTAGTCCCGCGACGACGCGATGATGTGAGCGCCGCGGTCCTGATGGGTCGAGACCACGAGGCTCAGCACCGGCTCGTAGGTGCCGACCGCGGCGACGTCCGGGCTCGCGAACACGCCGACGGCGTCCGCCGCCGCGATGTCGGTGAGCTTGGTGTCGGCAATCGACAGGCCGCACTCGCGCTTGAGTGCCTCCTGCATCAGCAGGCGGGCCGGCAGGTTCGGCTCGACGGCAATGTTCTTGCCCTTGAGGTCGCAGACCGACGTGATCGAGCGGTCGGCCGCCCAGCCATCGCCGCCGGTCGAAAGGTCGATCGTGCCGATGATCATGCCCTGGGTGTCCTTGCGCCGCCCGAGCCCCTGATACTCGCCGACCGTCCGCAGATAGCAGTCGATGTCGCCCCGCTCCATGGCTGCCAAGGCATTGGGCATGTCGTCGTCGAGGGTCTCCTCGACCGTGATGCCTTCGTCTTTGAAAAAGCCGAGCTCGTTGGCGAGATGCACCGGCCCGAAGCCGACCCAGACCGGATAGGCGCAGGTCACGGTGTCCGGATCGCCGACCGCGGCCTGCGCCTTGCGCGGCGAAGCGCCCGACCAGGCCACTGCCGTTGCGAGCAACAAGGCGAACGCCAGCCGTTTCCATGCGGTCGTCATGGTCCCTCCCTCCGATGCCAGTCCGTTCACTTCCGCTCGTCTCACAGATCGCCGCCTCTGCGGCGCCGCTCGTGAAAGATGAAGCCAAGAAAGTTGAGCAAGATCTGGGCCGCGAGGATCGCCGTGATCCCGGCGGGATCATAGGCGGGTGCCACCTCGACGAGATCGATCCCGACCACCTCGCCGCGGCGCGCCAGCCCTTGCAGCAGCTCCAGCACCTCCCAGTACAGAAAACCGCCGTGGCTCGGCGTGCCGGTGCCGGGTGCGATCGACGGGTCGAAGGCGTCGATGTCGAGCGTAACGTAGTAGCGGACGCCGGCCGGGATCAGCTCCAGCACGCCCTCGGTCCCGAGCCGTCGGCACTGGCGCACCGAGCGGATCGTCGAGCCGCGCCGCCTGGCATCCTCGTAGCCTTCTCGGGCGGTCGAGGAGACGTTGCGGATGCCGAGCTGGGTGAGGCCCCTGACGTGCGCCTGCTCGGCGGCGCGCCGCATCGGATTGCCGTGGCCCTCGCGCACGCCGTGGCGCACGTCGACGAAATCGAGATGCGCATCGATCTGGACGAGATGGATCGGCGGCTGCTCGCAGAAGGCGCGGATGCAGGGAATGTTCACCGCATGATCGCCGCCGAGCACGACCGGCATGGCGCCACGCGCCAGGATCCCGCGCACCGCCGCCTCGGCATTGCGATGGCTCGTCGCGGTATCGGTGTGGACGATGTCCGCATCGCCGACGTCGACGATCCGCACCTCGTCCATCGGCAGGTAGACCGCGTCGTCCTCGTGATCGTAGGCGCCGCCATGGCCGAACGAGAACAGCGTCGAGGCCTCGCGGATCGCACGCGGGCCGAAGCGCGCGCCGGAGCGGTACTGGGTCCCCATGTCGAACGGCACCCCGAGCACGGCGACGTCGGCCTCGAGGCTGTCCCAATCGAGGCAGGGCGGCCGCTTGCCGAAGGTGCAGTGACCGACGAAGGGCAGGTCGAGACGACCCTGCTCGTAGTTGTGCATGCTCGCCTTCCGCTCGGGCGGCGCGCCTGGCGCCGCCCTCCCGCCTCATAGAAGACGCAATGTCGGCAACTTTGGCAAGGGAACGAAGCCGCTCCGGCGGCCGCTTCAGTCGCTGCCCCGCAGCATCGGCGATGGCGGCGGGTCCGGGATCTGGGGGCGGTCGTAGTAGGGCAGCCGGTCGACCCGGATGTCGTAGTCGCCGCTTTCGCGCAGGGCCAGCACGTGGCGCGCGATGTCTTCCAGTCGCGCGAACCAGACCTCGCCGGTTTTGAGCATGTACTCGATCATCGTCTCGATCCGCAGCCAGCGGGACAGCCGGCCGCTGACGAACGGGTGCCAGACGGCTATCCAGAGCGCACCGCCGACCGCGCGGGCGGCCTCGAACTCGGCCATGAAGACCTCCATGGCCCGGTCCGGCGGCAGGATCTGGAACATGTAGTCGAGGTCGATCGAGTGCACGTAGGGCGGCCAGTCGTCGGTCGCCCAGCTGACCGGCAGCTCGACCAGCTCGCCCTGCGGCGTGCTCAGCAGATAGGGGACATCGTCTCCCATCAGCGAGGAATCATAGAGAAAACGCTCCGCGGCCAGGAGCTCGGCGGTGTGGATCGAGAAGTTGTAGAGCGGCGAGCGGTTGCCGCGCGGCCGCTTGCCGGTGCGCTCCTCGATCACCGCGACCCCGCGCCGCATCCAGTAGTGCTCCTCGTCGCGCGCGAGCACGTTCGGCGCCTCGTGGATGTAGCCGTGAAAGCCGATCTCGTGGTCGTCGCCGGCGATCGCCTCGACGGTCGCCGGGTAGTGCTCGACGCACCAGGCGGGCACGAAAAAGGTCTGCTTCAGGCCGTAGCGGCGGTAGCCTTCCAGAATCCGCGGCACCGCCACTTCCGGCCCGTATTTCAGCATCGAGATGGTCGAGACCCGGGTGATCGAATCGCGCGGATGCGCGACGTGGACCAAGCTGTCGGCGTCCATGTCGAAGGTGATCGCGACCGCGACTTTGGCCTTGCCGGGCCACGGAACCGGTCTTTGGATCATCGGAAGTCCAAAGATGTCTCCCTGTGCCGCGGGATAGAAAGCGCTCCGTTTTGAGAATGCAAGCGCGTTTTCCCTGGACCAGCGTCACCTGAGCGAGAGCTCCACGCTCTCGATGCGACCGGTGAACGGAAACGCGCCCTCGTAGACGTCGGCCGCGGGCATAAGCGGGCCGCCGCGGGGCGGCAACGCGCCGGCCCGCGGCCGCCCATGACAGTCACTTCTGCGACAGGTCGAACGTGACCGTCTCGATGGTCCCGGTGAACGGGAACTTTCCTTTGTCCTTGTAGGCCGGGTCGATCGAGGTGATCGAGTCGCGGCCAACCTCGAAGGGCTCCAGGCCGTGGCGGAACGCGGAGCGGGTGAGCTTGCCCTCGCCGGCCAGCTTGTCGTCGACGAGCAGCTTGAGGTCGCCGCCGCCTTCCTTCGACCCGTCGGGCGTGAACTCGGTCTTCAGCGTCACCTTACCCTCCGGCAACGGCGTCTCGCCCGGGATGGTGACGTCCGCGATGTCGAAGAACGTGTAGCGGAAGACCGGCTTGTCGTTCATCACGTAGAGCGACCAGCCGGCCGAGGCGATGCTGTGATGGTTGCGGCCCGTCAGCAGCGCGGCCCGGGTCGGGCTGCACAGGGCGGTCGTGTGGAAGCGGGTGTAGGCGAGGCCGGTCTTCGCGAGCTTGTCCAGATTCGGCGCCGGCACCGGCACGCCGAACGTCGAGGTCATGCCGAGGCTTTGCGTCATCGAGCAGGATCAGGAGCACGTTCGGTGCGCCTTGCGGCGGCCGCACCGGCTGGGATAGTCCGGCACGGAGTCCGCGATCGTCCTGCCGATCTGCCTTTGAACGGCGGATCGGGGATCGGCGGCACGCTGCCGTCACGCGGCAGGCGTTCCTGCCCCGACGCCGTAGCGCTGTCGCAAAACCGAAAAGTTCTCGTCAGCCATTCGGCAGCGCGGGGCTTCTCGTGGGGCAGGCCGCCGGCCCTGAGTGGTGGCAGGTGCGTCGGCCGGCAGCGCACCGGCCGACGCGATCCTGCGACATCAGTCGCCGATGCTTTGCTTTAGCTTCTCCATCGCCTCGGCGCCGGAGCGGCGCCCTCCGTCGTTTCGGGTCAGTTACCGAGGCCGGCCTTGATCTGCGCCTCGATCCCGCTCAGGTTGAACGAGCCGGGGGTCTGGCTCGGCGGGTAGTCCTGCATGGTCTGCAGGAACTTGGCCGCCAGCGCCTGGATCGGCACGATCACGAAGGGGCGCTCGAGGAACCAGTCGTTGTAGGTGTTGGAGTTGTGCTGGGCCTTCTCGAACGGATCGCGCCTCAGGTTGAACAGCAGGGGCACCCGCAATTCGACGAACGGCTCGCGCCACACCTCGAAGGCCTGGCCCCGGTTTTCCAGGAACACCACCTTCCAGTCATCGTAGCGCGCAGCGACGATCTGGCCGTCGTCGTTGACGTACCAGAACTCGTGCCGGGGCGACCGGTCGGTCTTGCCTTCCAGATAGTCCAGCTGGTTGTAGCCGTCGATATAGTTGCGGTAGTGGCGACCGTTGAGCTCGACCCCCTCGCGAAGCTGCGCCTTGATGTCGGGGTTGCCGGCGATCGCGGCGAAGGTCGGCAGCCAGTCCTCATGGGCGACGATGCCGTTCAGCGTCTTGCCGGCGGGGAAATGGCCCGGCCAGCGCACGAAGGCCGGCACGCGGTAGGCGCCTTCCCAGTTCGAGTTCTTCTCGCTGCGGAACGGCGTCGTGCCCGCGTCCGGCCAGGTGTTGTAGTGCGGGCCGTTGTCGGTCGAGTACATCACGACCGTGTTGTCGGCGATGCCGAGCTGGTCGAGCAGATCCAGGAGCTCGCCCACGTTCATGTCGTGCTCGACCATGCCGTCGTGATACTCGTCGCCGCTCGGACCCGAGATGCCGGTGTGCTCCTTTCGCACATGGGTGCGAAAGTGCATGCGCGTGGCGTTCCACCAGACGAAGAACGGCTCCTTCGCCTTGACCGCATCGGTGATGAAGCGCTTGGCCTCCGCCAGCGTCTCGTCGTCGACCGTCTCCATGCGCTTCGTGTCGAGCGGGCCGGTGTCCTCGATGCGCTGGGTGCCGTCGGGATTGGCCCAGGAATGGATCACGCCGCGCGGGCCGAACTGCTCGCGGAAGGTCTTGCCGTTCGCCAGCACCATATCGCCCGGATAGTCGCGGTTCTCCGGCTCCTCCTCGGCGTTCAGGTGGTAGAGGTTGCCGAAGAACTCATCGAAGCCGTGCATGGTCGGCAGGTGCTCGTCCCGGTCGCCCTGGTGGTTCTTGCCGAACTGGCCGGTGGCATAGCCGAGGCTCTTCAAGACCGTCGCCATGGTGACGTCGCTCGCCTGCCAACCCTGCGCGGCGCCGGGCAGGCCGACCTTGGTCATGCCGGTCCGGACCGGCACGTTGCCGCCGATGAAGGCGGCGCGCCCCGCGGTGCAGCTCTGCTGGGCGTAGTAGTCGGTAAAGCTCAGGCCCTGGTCGGCGACGCGGTCGATGTTGGGCGTCTGGTAGCCCATCATGCCGCGGTTGTTGTGGCTGATGTTCCAGGTGCCGATGTCGTCGCCCCAGATCACCAGGATGTTCGGCTTCGACGCCTCCTGCGCCGATGCCGTCGAGACCGCGAGCGCCAAAAGCGCTCCCGCCATCAAGCCTGTCCGTACCATCGCGTCCACCCCACAGCTACTTGAGCGGCAAACCGGGCGTTTCCGGGGCCGGCCAGCCGGTCACGGGCAAGCACTGTCAAAGACAGGCCGTGGCGGCAAGTAAGTTACGGTAAGCTTACCCCGACGATCGGCCGCGGCGAGGCGATATCAGCAGGCGACAGTGGAGCTGTCCACCCGGCCTTGATCAGGCCGTCGATCAGCTTCTCGATCAGATCCTCGGGAGTGTTGTGACGCCGCATGGCGGCCCTCGGGTCTTCCAGGAAAAGTGGGTTGAGTGCCTTGGCCCGGTCAAGCGCGCGCCGCGCTTCGTCCTTGTTCCCCAACTGGCCGTGAATGGCTGCCACGAGGACCGGAAGCTGGACGGTGCCCGTTCCCACGATCGGCTCGACTTCCGCGAGCGCCGCCTCGTAGCCGCCCCGCCGGTAGTCATCGAGCGCGATAACCATGGCGTAGAACCAGGGTGCAGTGATGCTGCGATCGATGGCACGTCGAACGAGGGCGATGCCCCGATCCCAATTTCCCGGCGTAGGCGGTGCGCCAGCCGACCTGAGCCCAGCACCTCGGGATTGGTGGAATAGAGCGACAGCAGACGGCGGTTGATCTCGTCGGCCTCGGCAAACTCGCGCCGATAAAAATCCAGGGTGGATAGCGCGAGCAGGACGTAGACGTTGTCCGCGTCGAGCTCCGCGGCGTGACGCGCCGTGCTCATGGCCCGGTCAAGGGCCGCCGGGTCGTAGGAACTCGGACCGTAGCCGCCGAACCGGTATTCGTCGAGCTGGGCGAATGCGAGGAGCGCCCAGGCATCAGCATAGCCGGGGTCTCTGAGCACGGCCTGCTCCAGGCATCCACGACTGGGCCCGTAGAGCTCGCGATCGTTCGTTCGCCGATAAGCAAAGGCGCGCAGCACGCAGTCGTAAGCAAACAGGGTCTCCGGACGCTGTTGCCGGAAGGCATCGGCGGTGATCTCGTTGATGATGCCGTAGGGTTGCGCAAGGTGGCTGGCGAGATCGGCGGCGAGTTGCTCCTGCACGGCGAACACGTTCTCGGGGGTAAGGGCGCGATCGTAGGTCTGGCTCCAGAGATATTGGCCGATCTGCGCCTTGATCAGATGCACGGTCAGGCGCACCCGATCCGCGTCGCGGCGCACGCTTCCCTTGACCACGTAGCCGACGTCGAGCCGCTGGCCGACCTCGACCGGGTCGGCGCTCGGCTTTTCCTGGAAACTGGCGTAGGCCGAGTACAGCCGGAGCTCGCCGAAGCGCATCAGGTTGGAGATCAGCTCCTCGGTCAGCCCCGCGGCGAACACGTCGCCAGTATCAGCTTTGGAGAGATCCTCGAACGGCAAGACGATGATCGCGGGGCCCCGCTCCTGCGGCGCCGGGCGTTCGACCGCCGCTTGCTGGGTCAGCGCTTCGGATCGCAACCAGAGGGCGGTGACCAGCACGAGGCCGGCAAGCGCCAGTCCGCCCAGAGCCCAAAGACCGTGTTTCAACGAGCGCCGGCGGGAAGGCGAAGCCTCTACGACGGCGTCATCGGCGCTCTCGCCGGCCCCTTGCCAGCTGAAGGTCGGCACGTAACTGCCCTTGGGGATCTGGATCCGGACCGGATCGGCGCGACCGCCCTCGAGATAGTAGAGATCGAGCCGGCGGCGCAGCTTGCCCGCCTCCATGCGCACGACCGGATCGTTCTGGGGATCGAAGGCGGGGTCGCGGCCGAACACCTCGACGCCGATCGTATAGCCCTTCAGGCGATCCGCCCGCCCGGCCAGCGCCTCCTCGACGACGAATTGCAGAAAGCTCTTGAGCCGATCGCTGGCATTGAACTCGGTGCTCGCGAGGATGCCCTGCAGTTCCTCGCGAACGGCCTTGGGCGGCGGCTGGCGATCGGTACGATCGTCGGCGGCGTCAGGCCCGCATTGTTCCAACATCGCGGCGCCTCCCGGTGACCGCGCTCGTTGCAAATCGGCGCCCGACGTGCGCCGGCCCCGAGGCCGGCGGCTCGCTATAGCACGCTGGCCGCGATGGCGCCACGCTTCTACTCAAGGGCGTGCCATAGGCATCGCCCGCGGCCATGGGCTCTGGCGGGAAGCGGCACCAGCCCCCCCGTAAGCTTACGGTAGCTTACTTGCCGATCGCGCCCGGGCAGTGCCTCCTTCGGGTCAGCCACTCGAGGGGTGTTGGCCTCGTTCATGCCCGGAGTCACTCGTCAGGTCATCGCGCGCTTCCCGGCTCACGAGCTGGCGATCGAGCGCCTGGCGCGGCGTAGCGAGAGCTTCCGCGAGATGTGTGAGGAATACGCTGACGGCATCGAAGCCCTCGAGCGCTGGCAACGGGCCGCGCTGCCGAAGGCCAGCCTCGACGAGCTCGGCGGCCTGTTGGCCGATCTCGAGGCGGAGATCCTCGCGGCGCTCGAGCAGGATGCGAGGGCCGGCCTCGGCCCCCGCGGTCGCACCGGCGGGCTCTGATCCGATCGCTCGGATGGCGCGGGACGGTACCCGAGGCCGTGCGTCACCCCCTTGTCAGGGCGGCCCCGGGTTCGCATAGTCAGAGCATGGCGTTGCTGCCGTCCGAACGCTCGCGCGTGCTCGCCGTGCTCGGGCCGACCAACACCGGCAAGACCCACTTCGCGGTCGAGCGGATGCTGGCCCACCGGAGCGGCCTGATCGGGTGCCCGCTGCGCCTGCTCGCCCGCGAGATCTACGACCGGATCGTGACCCAGAAAGGCGCCGCGGCAGTCGCCCTGATCACCGGCGAAGAGCGCATCCAGCCCGCCTCGGCCCGCTATTTCGTCGCCACCGTCGAGGCGATGCCCGTGGACCTCGAGCCCTCCTTCCTCGCGGTCGACGAGATCCAGCTGTGCGCCGATCTCGAGCGCGGCCATGTGTTCACCGACCGGTTGCTGCGCGCCCGCGGCCGCGACGAGACCATGTTCCTCGGCGCCGACACCATCCGGCCGCTCCTGAAGCAGCTGGTGCCCGAGGCCGAGGTGATCACCCGGCCCCGCTTCTCGAACCTCACCTATGCGCCGCCCGCCAAGGTCACCCGGCTGCCGCGCCGCAGTGCGATCGTCGCCTTCACCGCCGAGGACGTCTATGCGCTGGCCGAGCTGGTCCGCCGCCAGCGGGGCGGGGCCGCCGTCGTGCTCGGGGCGCTCAGCCCGCGCACCCGCAACGCCCAGGTCGCCCTCTATCAGGCCGGCGAGGTCGACTATCTGATCGCGACCGACGCGATCGGCATGGGCCTCAACATGGACGTCGGCCACGTGGCCCTCGCGAGCCTCGTCAAGTTCGACGGCCACGAGCGGCGGCCGCTGCGCACGCCCGAGATCGCCCAGATCGCCGGCCGCGCCGGCCGCCACATGCAGGACGGCACCTTCGGCACCACCCGGGACGCGGGCGGTCTCGATCCCAAGACCGTCGAGGCGGTCGAAGGCCACGACTTCGCAGCGCTCCGGCACCTGCGCTGGCGCAGCGCCGAGCTCGACCTCGGCTCGCTGCACGGCCTGCTCGCCTCGCTCGATGCGTCACCGCCGGCCGCCTGCCTGCTGCGGACCGGCAATGCCCTCGACCACGTCAGCCTCAAAATGCTCGGCCGGCGCCCGGAGGTGCGCGAACGGGCGGCGACGCCCGCGGGCGTGCGCCTGCTCTGGGCGGTCTGCCAGATCCCGGATTTCCGCAAGACGCTCAACGAGGCGCATCTGCATCTGCTGGCGACCGTGTTCGGCCACCTCGCCGACCGCGGCGGCCGGCTGCCGACCGACTGGGTGGCTGATCAGGTCGCCCGCCTCGAGCGCACCGATGGCGACATCGACGCTCTGATCGCGCGCCTTGCCCACATCCGCACCTGGACCTACGTCGCGCACCACGCCGACTGGCTGCGCGACGCCCGGCACTGGCAGGAGCGGACGCGCGCGGTCGAGGACGGCCTGAGCGATGCCCTGCACGATCGCCTGACCCAGCGCTTCGTCGACCGGCGGACCCAGATGCTGCTCAAGGGGCTCTTGAACGGCGAGCAGCTGGCCGCGGTCGAGGACGACGGCGCGATCCTGGTCGACAGCCAGGTGGTCGGGCGGCTCGAGGGGCTGCGCTACCGGCTCGAGCCGGGCGCCGCCGATGCCGAGCGGCGAGCGCTCAGCAGCGCCGCCCGGCGCGTCCTGGTGCCCGAGCTGAAGCGCCGCGCCAAGGCCCTGATCGGTGCCCCGGACGCCGCCTTCGCACTCACCGAGGGCGCCGTCATCACCTGGCGCTACGGCGGCGCGCTCGACCCCGCGCCGGTCGGCCGTCTGCTGCCGGGTGCCACGGCGCTCGCGCCCCGGCTCGAGCCGCTGGTCGCCGACAGCTTGAGCACCCCGGCGCGCGCCGCCGTCCGCCAGCGTCTGGCGCAATGGCTGGACGCGCATCTGAGGACGCTGATGCGGCCGCTCCGGCGCCTGCAGGCGGCCGGGCTTGACGGCCCCGGCCGCGGCCTCGCCTTCCTTCTGGTCGAAGAGCTGGGCAACGTTCGGACCGCCGCCGCCCGCGCCGTCCTGAACGGGCTCGGCGCGGCCGATCGCGATCATCTGACCCGCCTCGGGGTGCGCTTCGGGACCCGCCACCTCTATCTGCCGGCCATGCTCAGACCCGGGGTCATCGAGCTCCGGGCGCAGCTCTGGTCGGTGCACAACCGAGCGACCGGCCTGGCGCTGCCGGCAACGGGGCGCCCGACGCTCGCGGCAGAAGATCTGCCGCCGGGCTTTGCCGAAGCGATCGGCTTCGAGCCGCTCGGCGCCATCTGCCTGCGGGTCGACGTCGTCGAGCGACTGGCGGCGCGACTTCGGGCGCTCGCGCGCCAGGGTCCCTTTGCGCTCGGCCCGGAACTCCTGGCGCTGACCGAGCTCGAGCCCGCCGATCTGGCGCCGGTGGTCGAGGCGCTGGGCTATGGCCGGGAAGCGGGGGACCGCTACGTCCGCCGGGCGCGGCCGGGCCGGCATGGCGGCGGCCGGGACCGGACGAGCCCTGGCGCCTCGCCGTTCGCGGCGCTACGCGGACTTCGCCTCAGCGGATGAGGGAATTCGAGCCGTCGGTTCCCGAGCCGTCGTCTGAAGAGGGTCTGCGGCTCGACAAGTGGCTCTGGCAGGCGCGCTTCTTCAAGACGCGGGCGCTCGCGGCAGCCCTCGCCGGCCGGCGCAAGGTCCGGATCAACCGCATGCTGGTCACCAAGCCGCACTACCGGGTGCGCCCGGGCGACGTCCTGACCTTTCCCCAGGGCCACGCGATCCGGATCGTGCGGGTGCTGGCGCTCGGTACCCGGCGCGGCCCGGCGAGCGAGGCGCAGGCGCTCTACGAGGAGGTGCGCGACCAGAGCTGACGCCGCGCCGCCTGCCAGGACCGCATGGCCCCGGCCCGACTTGCCCAGCCGATCGGGCGGACCTATACCACGCTATGCCTTGCCCCCGCGGCCCTCGGGCGCGATCGCCCGTTTTGACCCAAGCCGAGCGCCCGAAGAGCCTCGAACGAGCACTGTCGAGCCAGGCGCTCCCGCCGCGAAGACGCGCATGCTTGATGCTGGCCTTGCTGGCCGCGCTCTGGTTCGGGCCGGGGGTGGTGCCGGTCGCCGGCGCGCGCGAGGCCGCGACCCCGTTTGCCGAGGGCCCGCTGACACCGCCCGATACCACGAGCCCTCGCGGCACGCTCAGAAGCCTGAGCACGAACATCTACGACGCCTATCGGATCTACGTCGATCGGAACCTCTATTCGCGCACGGCGCCGCCCCAGGCTCGCGACCACCTGCGGCGCGCGGTCCGCTGCCTCAATCTCGCCGCCGTACCGCCCGCGCTGAGCCGCGATGTCGGCCTCGAAGCGGCGCTGATGCTCAAAGAGGTGCTCGACCGGATCGAGCTGCCGCCACCGGAAGACATCCCGGGCGACGAGACCCAGCCGATGCCCGACAAGTGGGTCGTACCGGGGACCGAGATCATGATTGCGCGGGTCGCCACCGGGCCGCTTGCCGGCGAGTATCTGTTCACGCCGGAAACCGTGGCGCGCGCGCATGAGTTCTACGACAGGGTCGAGGATCTGCCCTACCAGCCCGGTGCCGCCGAAGGCGTTTACCACCTGTATCAGTTCGCACCGGGCTGGATGGTCCCGCGAGCCGTGATGACCGCGATGCCGGCGGCGCTGAAGCGGCCCTATTTCGGCGAGGCCTTGTGGCAGTGGCTGGCCCTCGGGATCGTGCTGCTCGGCGGCGGCGGCCTGCTTGGCCTGACCTTCGTCTGGCAGAGCCGGCGCTTTGGCATCTTCGGCGACCGGCTTGGCTGTCTGACGCTGCCGATTTGCGGCATGGCGCTCGCCAAGGCCCTGGCTTACCTGATCGACCAGCAGATCGGCATTACCGGCGAGCTCCTTCTGTCTCTCGAGCTCGCCCTCGACGTTGTCTTCTATGCCTTCGTCGCGATCCTCGTCGTCGCGCTCGCGGGCGTCGTCATCGGTCTGATTCTCTCCTACGGCCGGTTCCGGCGGCGCAGCGTCGATGCCCACCTGGTCCGGGTCAGCCTGCGCATCATCATGATCTGCCTGCTCGGGGTGGTCCTGGTGCAGGCGACCAACGCCCTCGGCCTGCCGCTCACCGCCGTGCTCACGGGCCTTGGCATCGGAGGCCTGGCCTTTGCGCTCGCGGCCCAGAGCACGATCGAAAACGTGATCTCGGGCATCACGCTGTTTGCCGATCGCCCGGTCCGGGTCGGCGACTTCTGCCAGTTCGGCGACAAGCTCGGCACGATCGAAGAGATCGGCCTGCGCTCGACGCGGGTGCGCACCCTCGACCGGACCGTGATCACGATCCCCAACGCCGAGTTCGCGAAGCTCCAGCTCGAGAACTTCACGAGGCGCGACCGCATCCTGCTCAAAACCATCCTCCGCGTGCGCTACGAGACCACGCCCGAGCAGCTTCGGCTGCTGCCGGTGCAGCTGCGCGAGATGCTGCTCGCCCATCCGAAGGTTTTGGACGACCCGGTGCGCGTGCGGTTCGCGGGGTTTGGCGGCTATTCGCTCGATTTCGAGGTCTTCGCCTACGTCGGGACCAGCGACTGGAGCGATTTCCTGGCGATCCGCGAGGACATCTTTTTGCGCATGGCGGACATCGTCTATGCGGCCGGCACATCCTTTGCGTTCCCCTCGCAGACCCACTATCTGGTCCAGGATCCGGGTCTCGACGCAGTGGCCCCGCCGGCCGCGCCAGCCGCGTTCGAGAGCTGGCGCAACGAGGGGCCGCCGCCCTTCCCGGGTCTGGCGGACGGGGAGCGTGCGCGCGATGCGCGCGACCAGAAAGCTCCCGCCGCGTCGCCGGCGGCGACGACGAACGGCCCCGACGGCGGTGCTCAGGCCGACGAGGGGGACGGGCGGCGCGCCAAGACGACCCGCACCGGCTCGCGCCGGGGACGCCGGCAGCGCAGCCCGGGCGCGCCGGCTCGCTGAGCGCTCAGCCCTTCGGCGGCCGCGCGCCGAAGATCGCGCTGCCGACCCGGACGTAGGTCGCCCCGAACTGCACCGCGATCTCGAAGTCGGCGCTCATGCCCATGCTGAGGCTCGCGAGCCCGTTGCGCGCGGCGATCTTGGCGAGCAGGGCGAAATGCGGCGACGGCTCCTCGCTCTCGGGCGGGATCGCCATCAGGCCCGCGACCGGCAGGCCGAGCTCGTCCCGGCATTCTTTGATGAACGCGTCGGCGGCGGCCGGCCAGACCCCGGCCTTTTGCGCCTCCTCGCCGGTGTTGACCTGGACGAAGCAGACCGGCCGGCGGCCCTGGCGCGTCATCTCAGCGGCGAGCACGCGCGCGAGCTTGGGCCGGTCGAGCGTCTCGATCACGTCGAACAGAGCAACCACGTCTTTGGCCTTGTTGGTCTGGATCGGGCCGATCATGTGGAGCTGGAGGCCCTGATAGCGCGCCCGTAGAGCGGGCCAGCGCGCCTTTGCCTCCTGTAGGTAGTTCTCGCCGAACACCCGTTGCCCGGCCGCGAGCGCGGCCCCCACCCGCTCGTCGGGCTGCGCCTTGCTGACCGCGACCAGGGTCACCTCCGAGGGCGCCCGGCCGACCGCGCGCGCGGCCGCCTCGATCCGCTCACGGATCGCGCCCAGATGAACCTCGAGCCCGGGCGCAACGATGGCTTGTTCGGCGGCGCCGGTCATGTAAGCTCCTCGTGCTGGTGCCCGCACCAGCCTAGCCAACGCCCGGCCTTGGCTCAACGTGCCTGAGGGAGGACCGGCCGCATGCTGACGCCGCCGTTCAGCTTCGACGAGATCATGGCGCCGCTCGGCGCCGAGCGCTTCTTCGCCGAGTATGAGGGCCGGCGGCCGCTGCATCTCAAGGGCGCCGCCGACAAGTTCGCGGCCGTGATGACCTGGGCAAAGCTCAATGACCTGCTCGGTCAGGCGACGATCTGGAGCGACAGCTCCCTGCTGCTGTGGCTCGACAAGGAGGCGATCGCGCCGGCCCGCTACTGCGAGCAGGCGCTCAGTCGCGACAGCCGCAAGCAGGCGCTGCAGCCCAATCCCGAGAAGGTCAAGGATTTCCTGCGCCAGGGCGCCACCATGACGGCGGCCTGGATCGACCATCTGAGCGCCGGGCTCACCGCGTTCGCCTCGGCCCTGGAACAGGAGCTGCTCGGCAAGGTGCAGGCCAACCTCTACGTCTCGTCCCGCCGCCGCCAGGGGCTCGCCTCGCACCGCGACCGCCACGACGTCTATGCCGTGCATGTCGAGGGCACCAAGACCTGGTACGTCTACGAAGGCCGCTCGGCCGTCCCGATCTCCCACCCCATGTTCAAGACCTCGAAGGCCGAAGACGAGCAGGCCAAGGAGCGCCTCCTCATGGAGGTCAAGATGGAGCCGGGCGATCTCCTCTACCTGCCGCGCGGCCAATATCACGACGCGCTGGCCGACGAGGGCGGAGCCATGCACGTCGCCTTCGGCGTGACCTATCCGAACGGGCTGGATGTGTTGAGCCTGGTGCAGGAGCGCGCGGTCGCCGAGGCGTTGTTCCGAACCGATCTGCCGCGTCCACGCGGTCCCGACGCCGCCCGTCTGATGGCCGAACGCCTGGCCGAGCTCGCCGAGGGGTTCAACCGCCTGCTGGCCGACCCGGCAACCGCGACGCAGATCCAGGCGATGCAGATGGGCTTCCACCATCCGCGCAACAGCTACAATCTGCCCGAGCTGCTGCACGAGCAGGCGGCCGTCCGCTACCGGGTCAACGCGCGCGGCATCCGCCTGGTCCAGCAGGGCGGGCGCTTCGGCCTGGTGCGCGAGGGCTCGCGCGCGGCGACCGAGGTGCCAGCCGACGTCAGCGCCATGGTCGGCTGGGTGCTCGAGCGGCCGGAGTTCTCGGCCGCCGAGCTGGCCGCGGCCTTCCCCGAGCGCCGGGGCGCGGCGATCGACCGCCTGCTGCACGACCTGGGCGCGATGCGCCTGCTCGGGCCGGCCTAGCCGAGGCGCCGCTCGGGCTCGAGCCGTCTGCGAAAGGGACCGGCCGCATGCTGACGCCGCCGTTCAAGTTCGACGAGATCATGGCGCCGCTCGGCGCCGAGCGTTTCTTCGCCGAGTACGAAGGCCGCCGGCCGCTGCATCTCAAGGGTGCCGCCGACAAGTTCGCCGCGGTCGCGAGCTGGGCCAAGCTCAACGATCTCCTCGGCATGGCGACCATCTGGTCGCAGGCCTCGCTGCAACTCGTGCTCGACAAAGAGACGATCCCGGCTGCCCGCTATTGCACGGCCGCGGTCGGTCGCGACGGCGGTCAGGTCCTGCGGCCCGATCCCGACCAGGTGCAGGGCTTCCTCAAGCGCGGCGCCACCCTGATCGCCAACGACATCGACCATCTGAGCGCCAACCTGACCGCCTTCTCGCAAGCCATGGAGCAGGCGCTGGGCGGCAAGGTGCAGGGCAATTTGTACCTGTCGTCGCGACGCCGGCAGGGTTTTGCCGCCCATTTCGACACCCACGACGTCTACGCCGTGCACGTCGAGGGCACCAAGACCTGGCACGTCTACGAGGGCCGGACGACCGACCCGATCGCCCATCCGGCGTTCCGGACCCTCACGCGCGAGCAGCACGAGCAGGCCAAGGGCGAGAAGCTGATGGACGTCCACATGGAGCCCGGCGATCTTTTGTATCTGCCGCGTGGCCAGTATCACGATGCGCTCGCGGACGAAGGCGGCGCGGTCCACATCGCCTTCGGCGTCACCTACCCGATCGGCATGGACGTCATGAGCCTGCTGTACGAGCGAGTGATCGCGGAGCCGGAGTTCCGGGCCAACCTGCCCCGGCAGGGCCGGCCCGACGCCGAGCACAGGCTGGCGGCACACCTCGGGGCTCTGGCGGACCGGATCGCCAAGGTCCTGGCCGAACCCGAGATCGCGCGCCAGATCAAGGCGCAGCAGCAGACTTTTCACTATCCGCGTCACCGTTACGACCTGCCGGGCCTGCTCCACCCCGGCCAGGACGATCGCTACCGGGTGCAAGCCAAGGGCATCCGCCTGGTCCAGCAGGGCGGGCGCTTCGGCCTCGTGGCCGAGGGCTCGCGGGAAGCGACCGAGGTGCCGGCCGACGTCAGCGGCCCCGTCGCCTGGGTGCTCAAGCGCCAGGAGTTCTCAGCCGCCGAGCTCGCCGCGGCCTTTCCCGATCGCCAGGCCGCGGCGATCGATCGGCTGCTGCGCGATCTGCGCGCCATGCGCCTCATCGAACTGACCTGAGAGAGGCCGTCGGGCTCACCCATCGGGCCGATCGTGGCTTTTCCGCAACATTGCGCGGTCTTTGTTGCCCTTCGGCATCATTCACGGTTGATGGCAAAGCGCTCAAGTGGTTAACAAAGACTGTTGAGGGTTCGCCTTATCGGGTGTCCAGCGGGCGAAACGCTCATCCTGAAGTAGAAAACATACGCCCTTGCGGGTGCGAGTGGAGAACGGGATCATAAATCACAGGCTGTTGTTGGGCAGCAGCGCGCTCGTAAGCGCCGGCATCCTCCTCGCCGGCACGGCCCCGGCCCAGGCCGAGATCAAGGTCACCCTCGGCGGCTACACCGAGTTCGGCGTTTCTGGCGCGACCGACGATACCTTGGATGACGCCCCCGACCGTGGCTACACCTACTACATGGACAACGAGGTCCATATCACGGCCGAAGGCACCACCGACAACGGCGTCACCTACGGCTCCTATCTCGAGATCGAGGCCGGCAGCGGCTCCGATCCGGCAAGCCAGACCGGTATCGGTCAGGACAGTGCGGGCAACGTCTTCGTCGACGAGGTCAACCTGTTCTTCGCCGGCAACTTTGGCCGGATCGAACTTGGTCGCCAGGACGGTGCCGAGGACGTGATGTTCGTCGGCGGCGAGGATGCCCAGGCCGGCACCGGCGGTGTCGACGGCGATACCACCAATCTCGCTAGCGTGATCAACGTCCACAGCGGCGACTATACCAAGGCCACCTACTTCACGCCGCGCGTCGCCGGCTTCCAGCTGGGTGCCAACTATGCCCCGGACCGCGGCGATCACGGCGGCAAGGATGGCGACTTCGGCTGCGGCCAGAACGGGCTCGCGCCCTGCAATCTCAACTGGAAGAACGTGGTCGGGGCCGGCGGCAACTGGGTCGGGGCCTTCGGCGGCGTTGACCTGACGCTGAGCGCGGTCGGCGTTTTTGGCGACAATGAGAACGGCGTCGAGGACAATATCGTCGACTATTCGGTCGGCGGGCTGATCGGGATCGGCGGGCTGTCGTTCGGCGCCACCTGGGGCCAGCTGACCGACGCCGACGAGGCCAGTTTTGCCAACGTCGGTCTCAAGTACGGGTTCGGCAATGCGAACGCCAGCATCGGCTACAGCTGGAACGATGTCGACGGTCTGAACGACAACGAGAACATCTTCGTCGTCAGCGGTGACGTCGGTCTGATGCCGGGCGTCACTCTCAAGGCTGACGTCTCGTACAACACCGAAGATCCAGGCAAGCATGATAACCCCGACGACCAGGGCAGTACCCTGGCGGGGGTCATGAGCGTCCAGCTGGACTATTGAGCGCCGCTGCCGCAACCAACCGCGGCAGATTTCGAAGACGGGGGGTGGCGGGCAGGTCCCGTCGCCCCCTTGATCGTTAGCGGTGCGCGAGGTCGCGGGCGCCTCGTTGCGATCGGCGGGCGTGAAGCTGCTTGAAAATGTCGCTGCGACGGCGCAATATAGATGGAAGCTCTGAAAGCGCTCTGACGGATAGCGGCAAGCGAGGATGTGGCAGGGGGTTCGGACCGGCGGGACGGTAGTTGCGGCCGGCTTGGCGTGGGTAGCCTGGGTGGCGCCGGCGGCAGCCGCCGCCGACGTCGATGTCGGCGGTTACCAGGACCAGGCGCTGGCGGCGATGCATCGCGACCTGGTGGGACCGGTAGCCACGGACGGTCGCTACGCCATCCGGCTCGAGTTGGGAGAGAGTTCGGCGTTGACCGCTTTCACCCCCCGCTTTGGCGGGTTGGGCCTTGGCGGCGCCGGGCATTTGGCGGACTACGCGGCCGGCAACGCCTCGGAGCCACCGACCTCGACCGAGCTCCATAGCCTGCTGGTCGGCCTGAGCGGCACCGAGATCGCCGGCTGGGCGGTCGATCTCGCGGCGACCGCCGGTGTCGTCAACTCGGCGGCGACGGCCGGTACCGGCGAGTCCGGCCTGGTCGTCGGCGGTCAGCTGGCGGTCTCGGGCCTGCGCCTCGATGCCGCCTACGGCGAGGACGCGGCGCTCATGGGCATGGGCCTGGACGGCACCCGCATGACGGCGGGCGTGAGCTACGGTCTCGGCCCCGTCGACACCCGCCTCAGCTACAGCGTCGTCGATCGTCAGACGGCGGTCGATACCAGCCTGTTCACGGTCGGCAGCCGCATGACCTTGACGCCCGGGCTCGTGGTGCAGGGCGACATCGCCTATGCCGACGGCAAGAGCGGCGGCGATGCGACCACCGCAGGGCGGGTCAGCCTCCAGCTCAACTTCTAATCTGTGGCAATGCTCGCGAGGTGGCGCGTCCGAGTTCGGGGGGCGGTTCGGTTGCCGACCGGAGCGGATCAGTCAGCGGAGCGACGAGCGATGTCACGGGGCCGCGTTCGGACGATCGGGTGTGGCTTGGCGGCGCTGGCCCTGGCCGGTTGCGCCGGCGCTGCCGTCGGGCCCGCAACGCCGGCAGCGCCCGGCACGCCGCAGGAGAGGATCCGCGCCGAATACGGCACGGTTCACGGTAGCGACGGCTTCACGATCGGCGGTAATCCGCAGTCGGACACCGGCGCCGGCGGGGGCGGCGGCATCGGGGTCAACGTCTATCTCTGGCGGGCGGCACTCGAGACGATCGACTTCATGCCTCTGGTCCAGGCCGACCCGTTCGGCGGCGTGATCATCACCGACTGGTACGCGCCGCCCGAGACGCCCGCCGAACGCTTCAAGCTCACGGTCTACATCCTCGACCGGGTGCTGCGCGCCGATGCCGTCAAGGTCGCGGTGTTCCGGCAGACCAACGACACCGGCCAATGGGCCGACGCCGCGGTCGACACGGGCACCAAGACCCGCATCGAGGACAGCATCCTGACCCGGGCGCGCGAGCTGCGCATTGCCGCGCTCGGGACCGCCGAAGGCTAGCATCGCGGCCTCCGGCGGTCGCGCCCGGGAACGCTTCGCTCCCCGGGCGGGCGGCTTTGCGCTAGGCAATCCCGGCCAGCTCTTCTAAACCACCGCGGGTTCGGCGGCGGGAGGTGATCGGCTCGATGGAGCGCTATCCGTTCAAGGACACCGAGGCGAAATGGCAGCGGATCTGGGACGAGCGCGCCACGTTCCGGGCGCCGCCGGCATCCGATCGGCCCAAATACTACGTGCTCGAGATGTTTCCCTATCCGTCGGGCCGCATCCACATGGGCCACGTCCGCAACTATACGCTGGGTGACGTGGTCGCCCGCTGCAAGCGGGCCAAGGGCTACGACGTGCTCCACCCGATGGGCTGGGACGCCTTCGGCATGCCGGCCGAGAACGCCGCCATGGCCAAGGGCGTCCACCCCGCGAAGTGGACCTACGCCAACATCGCCGAGATGCGGGCGCAGTTCCGGTCGATGGGCCTGGCGCTCGACTGGTCGCGCGAGTTCGCGACCTGCGATCCCGCCTACTATCGCCACGAGCAGGCGATGTTCCTCGACTTCCTCGCGGCCGGGCTGGTCGACCGCAAGCAATCCTGGGTCAACTGGGACCCGGTCGATCAGACCGTGCTCGCCAACGAGCAGGTGATCGACGGCCGCGGCTGGCGCTCGGGCGCTCCGGTCGAGCGGCGCAAGCTCGCGCAATGGTTCCTCAAGATCACCGACTACAGCCAGGAGCTGCTCGAGGCGCTGGGCGGTCTGGAGCGCTGGCCCGACAAGGTCCGGCTGATGCAGGAGAAGTGGATTGGCCGCTCCGAGGGCGCCAGGATCCGCTTCCCGATCGTCGGCCGCGACGACCCGCTCGAGGTCTTCACCACCCGGCCCGACACGCTGTTCGGCGCGAGCTTCATGGCGATCGCGCCCGATCACCCGCTGAGCGGCGAACTCGCCCTGCATGATCCCGGGCTCGCGGCCTTCATCGCCGAGTGCGCCCACCTCGGCACCAGCGAGGAGGCGATCGAGCAGGCCGAGAAACGGGGCTACGATACCGGGCTCCACTGTCGCAATCCGTTGCTCGAGAGCCAGCCGCTGCCGCTCTACGTCGCCAACTTCGTGCTGATGGACTACGGCACCGGGGCGATCTTCGGCTGCCCGGCTCACGACCAGCGCGACCTCGAATTCGCGCGCAAATACGGCCGTCCCGTCCTCCCGGTGGTCCTGCCGCCGGGCGAGGAAGCGACGACCTTCAGGGTCGGCGGCGAGGCCTATGTCGGCGACGGCCGGCTGATCAATTCGGGATTTTTGGACGGGCTCGACGTCGCGAGCGGCAAACGGCGCGTAGTCGAGTACCTCGAGGACCATGGTGTCGGTCGCGGCGAGATCACCTGGCGGTTGCGCGACTGGGGCGTGTCGCGCCAGCGCTACTGGGGCTGCCCGATCCCGGTCATCCACTGTAGCACCTGCGGGATCGTGCCCGTGCCGCGCCAGGAGCTGCCGGTGACCCTGCCCGAGGACGTCGAGCTCACGCAGCCGGGCAACCCGCTCGCCCGCCATCCGACCTGGAAGCACGTGGCCTGCCCGGGCTGCGGGCGGCCGGCGGAGCGCGAGACCGACACCTTCGACACCTTCGTCGAGAGCTCCTGGTACTTCCTGCGCTTCTGCTCCCCGGACGCCGATGCGCCCTTCGAGCGCCGGGCGGTCGAGCGCTGGATGCCGGTCGATCAGTACATCGGCGGCGTCGAGCATGCGGTCCTGCACCTGCTCTACTCGCGCTTCTTCACGCGGGCCTTGAGGCGCTGCGGCTATCTGGCGTTCGACGAGCCGTTCGCCGGCCTGTTCACCCAGGGCATGGTCTGCCACAAGACCTTCCGCGACGAGAGCGGCGCCTGGCTGGAGCCGGCCGAGGTCACCGAGGTCGAGCCCGGAGTCTGGCGGACCCAGGACGGCCGGCCGGTGATCGCCGGCCGCTCCGAGAAGATGAGCAAGTCGCGCCGCAACACCATCGATCCCACCGCGACGATCGAGGCCTATGGCGCCGACACGGCGCGGCTGTTCATGCTGTCCGACAGCCCGCCCGAGCGCGATCTGGAGTGGACCGAGGCCGGGATCGACGGCGCCTGGCGCTATCTCAACCGGCTCTGGCGTCTGGTCGATGACAGGCTCGGGCAGCTGGCGCCGAGCGGCGCGCGCGCGCCCGAGGCGCTCTCGCCGGCCGCGACCCTGCTCATGCGCGCTATCCACCGGACCATTCAGGCGGTGACCGACGAGCTCGACCGCTTCCACTTCAACAAGGCGGTCGCCCTGATCCGCGAGCTCTCGAACCGCCTGGAGGCGTTCGCGGCCGACGACCCGGCGGCGCCGGCGCTGCTGCGCGCGGGCCTCGAGACCCTCGTGCAGCTGCTCGGGCCCATGGTGCCGCACCTTGCCGAGGAACTCTGGCAGCGCCTCGGCCACGAGGAGCTGCTGGCCGTCACCGCCTGGCCCGGCGCGGATCCGGCCTGGCTGGTCGAGGACCGGGTGACGATCGCGGTCCAGGTCAACGGCAAGCTGCGGGCGACCATCGCACTGCCCTCCGGCAGCGATCGCGCGGCGACCGAGGCAGCCGCCCTCGCCGAGCCGAACGTGGTCCGCGGCCTCGGCGGCAAGCCGCCCCGGCGGGTGATCGTCGTACCCGACAAGATCGTCAACCTGGTCGTCTGAGACCGCCATGGCGAGCCGTCGCGGCGTCCTGCTCGCGCTCGCCGCGCTGCTCGGAGGCTGCGGCTTCCGGCCGATGCTCATGCACGTCAACGACAGCAACGTGCAGAGCGAGCTGGCCGCGGTCGAGGTCAAGACCACGACCGACCGCCTGGGCTACCTGGTGCGCGACAACCTGTTGGATCAGCTGAATCCGGCCGGTGTCCAGGTGCCGCCGCGCTATCGACTGGAAATCAATCTGCTGAGCCGCAAGAATGCGCTGGGGATCCAGCTCGACAACACCGTCACCCGCTTCAACCTGACACTGACTGCGCGCTTTCGTCTGCTCGACGTCGACAACGGGCGGGTGCTCTACAGCTCGCTCGTGCGCCGGGTCGCGAGCTACAATGCGATCCGGGCGCCCTACGCCGAGCTGGCGGCGGAGTTCAACGCCGAGCACCGCGCCGCCCGGGAGGTCGGCACCGACATCCGCACCGAGCTCGCGATCCATTTCGTCCGCCAGGCGGAGGCGACGTGAAGCTCGGTGCTCAGTCGCTCGAGCGTTTCCTGCGCCAGCCGTCGCCCGGCCAGCCGGTAGTGCTGGTCTACGGGCCCGACCAAGGGCTGGTCCGCGAGCGGGTCGAGCGGCTGATCGGCGCCGTCCTCGATGATCCCAAGGATCCGTTTCGCCTGAGCGAGCTCGCGGCCGACGCGGTCCGTGCCGACCCCGGCCGCCTGCTCGACGAGGCGCGCTCGCTGTGCCTGGTCGGCGGCCGGCGGGTGGTCCGGGTGCGCCAGGCGAGCGACCAGGTGAGCGCCGCCTGCCGCGACCTGCTCGAGCTCGA
Source organism: uncultured Alphaproteobacteria bacterium (assembly GCA_963798075.1). GTDB lineage: Bacteria > Pseudomonadota > Alphaproteobacteria > Geminicoccales > Geminicoccaceae > DATAOG01. Next base: position 160,980 of record CAWCRU010000036.1, read on the forward strand.
GACGCTGGACGCGCTGATCGTGCTCGAGGCGGGCGAGCTCGGTCCGGGCTCGTCGCTGCGCCGGCTGCTCGAGGGTGCCTCGAATGCCGCCGCGATCGCCTGCTACCGCGACGAGGAACGCGATCTCGGCGCTCTGGTCGAGCGTTCGCTGGCCGAGCACGACCTCGAGGTCGAGCCCGACGCCCGCGCCTATCTGGTCGAGCATCTGGGCGCCGATCGCGGCATCACGCGCAGCGAGCTCGCCAAGCTCGCGCTCTACTTTGGGCCGCCCGACGGTGGCGGGCAGGCGCAGCGCGTGACCCTCGAGGCGGCAGCCCTGGTGGTCGGCGACAGCGCGGCACTGGAGCTCGACGACCTCGTCCACGCGGCCACGCTCGGCGATACCAGCCAGCTCGAGCGCGGTCTCGACCGCCTGCTCGGCGAGGGGCACTCCCCGGTGCGTCTGCTGCGCGCTCTCGCCAACCACATCACCCGCCTGCATACGCTGGCGCTGCGGCTCGAGGCGGGCGAGGGCATCGAGCAGGTGGTCGAGCGGGCACGGCCGCCGATCCACTTCCGGCGCAAGGCCAGCATCAAGAGCGGAGCTGCGGCGCTGGCCGGCGGCGCGCGCGAGCCAGGCGCTCGGCCGTCTGCTCGAGGCCGAGATCGGCTGCAAAACTACCGGTTGGCCGGCGGCGGCGCTCTGCCGGCGCGCGGCGCTCGCGATCTGCCTGCTGGCGCGCGCGGCGGCCGCCGCCCCGCCCGACCGGTAGCGGGGCCGCCAGCCATCCGCCTCTTGCATTCTGCCAGAGAACGCCTCTACGGTCTGTCCGGGGAGCCCGGCCGGAACCGGATGGCGCGGCGGGATTGGCATAAAGACCAGAGGGCACGACAGGGAGGCGGGGCGTGCTGCGCTACGTGGTCCATCGTCTCTTGATCATGGTGCCGACGCTGCTCGCGATCAGCCTGATCACCTTCGTGATCATCCAGCTGCCGCCCGGCGACTATCTGTCGAGCTACATCGCCGAGCTGCAGTCCCAGGGCGAGGCCATCCAGGGCGAGAAGATCGAGTACCTGCGCCAGATCTACGGCCTCGACCGGCCCTGGTGGCAGCAATATCTGGTCTGGCTGGGCGGCCTGTTCCGCGGCGACTTCGGCTACTCGTTCGAGTACGACCTGCCGGTCAGCGCCGTGGTCGGCGACCGCCTGCTGCTGTCGTTCATCGTCTCGTTCACCACCATCCTGTTCACCTGGGCGGTGTCCTTCCCGATCGGGGTCTATTCCGCCACCCACAAGTACAGCACGAGCGATCACGTCCTGACCTTCCTCGGCTTCCTCGGCCTCGCGACCCCGAACTTCCTGCTCGCACTCGTCCTTTTGTACTTCGCCAACGTGATCTTTGGCACCTCGATCGGCGGCCTGATGGCGCCCGAATACCTCGACGAGCCGATGAGCTGGGCGAAGTTCACCTCCGTCCTCGCGCATCTGTGGGTGCCGGTGGTCGTGATCGGCACCTCGGGCACCGCCGGCATGATCCGCAGGCTGCGCGCCAACCTGCTCGACGAACTGCAAAAGCCCTACGTCGTCACCGCCAAGGCCAAGGGGCTGCATCCCTTCAAGGCGCTCTGCAAATACCCGCTGCGCATGGCGCTCAACCCGTTCATCGCCGACATCGGCACGCTGCTGCCGTCGGTGATCTCGGGCGCCGCCGTGGTCTCGATCGTGCTCTCGCTGCCCACCACCGGACCGATGCTGCTGCGCGCGCTGCAGACCCAGGACATGTATCTCGCCGGCTCCTTCCTGATGCTGCTGGCGCTGCTCACCGTGGTCGGCGTCCTGGTCTCCGATCTGGCACTCGCCATGCTCGACCCGCGCATCCGCTTCGAGGGCGGCCAGAGCCGATGACCCACCACTACGTCAACCCGGAGCCGTTCGATCCGGCCGAGGCCGAGCGCCTGACTCCGGAGCAGGAGCGCTTCTACACCGCGTCCCAATGGCAGCTCATGTGGTGGAAGTTCCGGCGCCACCGGCTGGCGGTGATCTCCGCCTGGCTGCTCGTCATCATGTATGGCTCGATCCTGATCTCGGAATGGATCGCCCCTTACGATCTGCATACCCGCCACCCGGATTTCATCCATTTCCCGCCCCAACCGGTGCACTTTTGGCACGATGGCACTCTCATCGGCCCGTTCGTCTATGGCTTCACCTTCAAGCTCAACATGGAAAATCTGAAGCGCGAATATTCGCCGGACATGACCAAGGTCGAACGCCTGCGCTTCTTCTGCTCCGGCGAGCCCTATGCGTTCTGGGGGCAGATTCCGGCCAGCTTTCATTTCGTCTGCCCGGACGAGGGCGGCACGCTGTTCCTGCTCGGCACCGACCGGCTGGGGCGGGACATGTTCTCGCGGATCGTCTACGGCGCCCGGGTGTCGCTCACCGTCGGCCTTTTGGGGATCACCGTCAGCTTCACCCTCGGCATCATCCTGGGCGGCCTGTCCGGCTACTATGGCGGTTGGGTCGACGGCCTCGTGCAACGGCTGATCGAAGTGATCCGGAGCTTCCCCGAGCTGCCCTTGTGGATGGCGCTGTCGGCGGCCCTGCCGATCACCTGGGACCCGCTCTGGGTCTACTTCGGGATCACGATCATCCTCGGCCTGATCGACTGGACCGGCCTCGCGCGCGCGGTCCGCTCCAAGATCCTGGCGCTGCGCGAGGAGGATTTCGCGGTCGCCGCGCGGCTGATGGGGGCACGCCCGCGGCGGATCGTGCTGCGCCATCTGGTGCCGTCCTTCATGAGCCACCTGATCGCGTCGGCGACGCTCTCGATCCCAGCCATGATCCTCGGCGAGACCGCGCTCTCGTTCCTCGGCCTCGGCCTCAGACCGCCGATCACCAGCTGGGGCGTGCTGCTGACCGAGGCGCAGAACATCAACGTCGTCGCCCTCTACCCCTGGCTGATGTTGCCGGTCGTGCCGGTGATCCTGATCGTGCTCGCCTTCAACTTCTTCGGCGATGGCCTGCGCGACGCGGCCGACCCCTACACCTAGGCGACAGCGCTACCCTGCCGCAGGCGACGGACGCAAGCCGCAGCCATGCCGGCCCCGGGCGGCCGCGTCCCGGGCCCCTTACCGCCCGAGCTCAGCGTACTGCCACCGGATAGGCGCAGATCTGGATGTCGGCGGCGAGCGGTTCGATCCCCTCGCTGCCGGCGGCGGCGGTGGGAGTGCGCTCGGCGCCGGCGATCTCGAAGCCCGGCATGCTGCGCCGGGGCAGGGGCCCCGACCAGTCGGTGCCGCCGCGGGTCTTGGGCTGCAGCTGCGGCATCAGCTCGCTGACCGCCATCGGTCGGGCGGGCTCGATGCGGGCCTGGAGCTGCTCCAGCTCGCGCACCGTCTTGTCGGCGGCGACCAGGTAGATCGTATGCGGCGCGATGCTGTCGGACGCCAGCCGGTAGGCGACCGTGCCGTAGGGCGTGAGCCTGGGCTGCAGGCGGCGCACCTCGGTCGTAAGCGGCGGCAGCGCGCCCTGGTTGGCGAGCTGCCAGGCCAGATCGAGCGACGCGACGGTGAAGCCGTAGAACACCTTCGACCTTTGGTCCAGGCCGTCGAACACGATGTCGAAGGCCTGGGTCGCACTCGCGTCCGCCGCCACGGTCTGCGTCTCGGGCTGGACGATCCACGGGCAAGCGGCCGACGCGAGCTCGGCCATGCCGGTCACGATCGCCGTGGCCGTCGCCAAGGCCGCAGCGACCCGCAGGGCGTCGTGCGGACGCAGAACGCGCCGCCTGACGGCAGAGGGACTCACGGATTGCATGGGACTGACCTCTCTACGGTTTGAATGACGAATTTGGCCGCTCCCGGCGCTTGGCCGGCGATGAAGTTGGTCGCCGCCGTGACATCCAGCGCCGCACCCTGATCGGTGCCGGCAGCCGATGGAAACTGCTTGATCAGCTTGTCGCGCAAGGCGTCCGGATCGAACGGCGTCTCGGCCTTGGCGAGCAGCACGAGGCCATTGTTCTCGGGCCGGTCGTTGAGCTGCCAGCCCCACTCCCAGATGCCGCCGGGCGCCACCGTCACGGCCTCGTTGCCGGCGAGCTGCGGCACCATGATTTTGGACCCCGAGTGCTCGGAGACCATCACCTGGGCGACGTAGTAGCGCTCCGGCCGGAACCAGTTGACGAGGGCGCCGCGGCCGGCTTCGGGGTCGCCGATCTGGACCCGCCAGCCGAGCGTCTCGCCGGCCGGGATGCTGCGCGCCAGGCCCTCGTGGCCGAGCGGGACCGGATAGAAGCCGCCATCTTTGGTGAAGCAGACCCGGTACGGCTCGGACTCGGGCGCCGTGCCGCCGCCGGGCAGAAAAGCCATCGCGACCGGCCGCTGTTGCAAGGCCGACCAAGCGTAGCCCGTGAACGCGACCAGCACCAGGCCCGCGACCAGCGCCTGCGCCACCCGGTCGTGGAACAGATGGCGGGCCCGCAGCGCCTTGAGCTCGGCCGCGGCCTCGCTGAGGCGCTCGACCGGGACCACCCGCACGCCTTGCGCCTTCAGGTCCGCGACCTCGGCCAGGCTCAGGACCTCGCGCCACTCGCCGTCGCGCTCGAAGCGGCGCGGGGTGAAGAACAGGACCTCGCCGCCCGTGCCGACCCCGGGCAGACCCTGATAGCGGGCGAGCGTGCTGACCAGGCGGAGCTTGGCTGGCAGGGAGCCCACCGGCAGCACCTCGACGTCGTCGTTGAGCACGCCGCGCGGTTGGCCGCCGAGCGCGCCGGTCGCGATGATCTGCCGCTGCCGGCTGCCGCTCGCGCACATCAAGAGCGCGAGTGCCAGGCCCAGCTCGGCGCTCCGGCCTTCGCTGGGCCCCTGCGCGCCGGCGGGCTGCAGGCGCTGACCCTCGATCCAGGCGAGCCGCGAGATGCGCTGGTAGAGCGCCGTCAGCGGCTGGCGGATGCCGAGCTTGCGGACCGCGCTGGCAGCGGCGCAGCCGGCCTGATAGAGGCCGACCTTGCGCAGGGGCGCCGCCACCCGGTCCCAGTCCTTGTCGCGCGCCTTGGCGTCAACCTCCCGGCTCGCCTCCTCCTCCTGCTTGGTCAGGGGGTCGAAGGCGTAATGCTGGGTATAGACCTCGATCAGCCGGTCTTCGGCGCCGTCGCCGGCAAGGCCGCGGCCGCCCGGCTGGACAATCGGGATCTGGACGGTGCGCCGGCTCGACATGCTGGCTCTCGCGCTTCCGCCGCCATCCGCGGCTCAGAGGTCCTCGACCAGGCCGATCACGGGCTGCAGCAGGACCAGGCGCAGCGCCGCATCATCGGGCAGGCGGACCTGGCCGTCGCCATCGGCGTCGAGCGGGATCAGGGCGATCGGCTCGCCGGTGCCGCCGGCCGGCGCCAGACCCAGGGTGCGACCGGCGAACTCGTCGGCGGCCAGACCCAGTGCCTGCAGGGTGATCAGCAGCTCCTCGCCCACGCTCGCGACCTTGAGGCGGAAACGGCCGTCGGCGGTCTCGAGCTCGCAACTCGGCAGGGCGATGCCGAGGCCGCCGCTGTCGGCGGCCAGACGCACGATCTCGGCGATCGCGGTGAAGCGCTGACGGTTGGGGCTGAACCTCGGGCTGAACGGAATGATCTCGGCCGACGGCCGCGGGGCCGGCGCCGCGACGGGCGCGCGGCCGCGCTGCAGCCAGTCGCCGAGCGCCTCGCCTTGCCGGCGCGGGCCGAGGATCTGCAGCAGGGCGTCGACCTGGGCGATCGCGACCGGCGGTTCGGTGTCGATCAGCCTCAGGCGGTGCTCGGCCCGTCGCCACAGCTCCAGGGCTTCGGCGTCGGACAGCTTGCGATCGGTCATGGCGGATCTCTCCTTGGGGCGGCCTACTCGTCCGGTGAAGCGTGTCGCCGAAGGCCTCTCTTGATGATCGCTTCGGCACGCTGACAGAGCTGCTCGGCCAATTCTGCCTCTTCCAAGACCGTGAGTTCGGGATAGGATTCGATCAACCGCTGAAATTCCTGGTCGTGCAGCACCCCATGGTCGCCCGGGCCACCATGGATCGGCCGCTCATTGCCGATCACCTCGCTGAAAAAATAGGTCATCAGCGGGTCGAACCAATCCGGCCGGTCATCGATCAGCATGCGCGCCCACTGGCCGGCCGCGCGGCGTCGGGTCACCGTCTCCTCCACGTCCGGGGCGTCGGGATCGGCCAGCGTCTCGTGTCTTGCCCATTCGTCGCCGCTGTCGTCGGAGCCCACCGGGTCGTCGAGCGAGAGCGAAGCGTAGCGCAGGATGCCCATGCCGTGCTCGGTGGTCGCGAAGTCGTCGAAGCTGGCACAACCGGCAAACTGCTTGGCGCTTCCCTTGAGCTGGTTGAACGCACGCCGATAGGCGTCGATGTTGTCGTCCTCGATGCCGAGCCGCATGAGCTCCTCGGCCGGCCGGCGCAGCTGCTTCATCTCGCGCAGACGCGCGATGGAGGGCTCGTCGCGGTCGTGCCAGAGCTCCGGGTCGAGGCCGCAGGCGCGCAGCAGCATGTAGCGCTCGTTGAGCGAATCGAGCACCCGGACCAGCATCAGCTGGACCTCGGCATCCTCGGCGAACGCCGCCGCCAGCGGCACGGGGCTCGCGTCGAGGACCTCGAACAGGGACATCTCCTCGGGAACCTCGGCGCAGCAGTCGCCGCGGATCAGCCAGATCGGCCCGTACTCCTCGCGCCGTCGCTTGAAATCATCGCTGTAATCGTCGCCCTGGCGGGCGCGCTGCGCCGCCAGCTCGAGGGCGACAGGATTGAGGAAATCGGGCGCTTCGCCCGCCGCCCCGAGGGTCGCATCGCGGCGCAGCTCGGCCGTCTGCCAGCCGTACTCGGCCGGGCCATGGCGGCAGAGCAGCCCGAACAGCAGCTGCATGTTGCCGGGCTCGTGCCTGAGGCGGCGGGCAAGCTTCGGGCGCCGCGCCAGAACCTTGTGCAGATAGACGATGCCCTGCTCGTGGATGCGGGCGCTGCCGCCGTCGGGCAGGGTCCAGTTGTACCACTGCGTGTCGCGGTCGATCCGGTAGTCGCGGTAGAGCAGCTGCTCGACGTAGGTCCGGCGGGACAGGGTGAGAAGGATCGCAAGGTGCAGCCGGTCGCGCTCGAGCGGCGCGCTCACCAGGCATTGCTGCAGGATGCCCAGCATGTCGAGCGCCAGGCGATCGAGAACGGTGTTGATCTGAAAGCCTCGAACTGGCTTCGCCATCATCACGTACCCCCGTCCCGGACGGAGCGCCGGACGACCGGATCGGTCGCCGGTGCCGTACCGGCCTCAAGGGGGCAATCTTTCAGCATCGGCCGGTCGAGACAAGAGCCCTGCGAACGGCCGGACGGCGGGACGCTTGGCGCCCCGCCGTGGTTGCGACTGGAACGGGAGTGGCGTCGGGGTTCGTCCTAACCGGTGAGATTGGTGAACATGACCCGACGATTGACCGCCGCCGTCGGATGGGACGGATCGTAGAGCTCGGTCTCGCCTTTGCCGACGAACGGCAGCCGCTCGGGAGCGATGCCGTGCTGTTGGATCAGATAGGCGCGCACGGCGCGGGCGCGCAGCTGCGAGAGCGTCAGGTTGTAGTCCGCGGAACCGACGGCGTCGGCGTAGCCCTCGATCTCGACGGTCTTGTCCTGCATCAGGTCGTCCTTGAGGACGCCGGCCAGGCGGTCGAGCACCGACTTGGCATCGTCGGTCAGGCGGAACGAGTCGAACTCGAACTGGACCCGGGCGTTGATCGACTTGGTCGCCGGCGGGTGGGCCTGCTGGGCCACGGCGGCGGCCTGCTGCTGGCTGCCGGCGACCGGCGCCAGGTTGGCGTCGGCAGGCGTCACGGCGGCCGCGGAGTTGCCCAAAAGACGGATGCCGCGCGGGGTGATGCCGCGGGTCTTGCCGGCCCAGCCGCGGGTCAGCATGGTGTCGCCGGGTTGGGCGCAGGTGGCCGGGATGACCTCGTTCAGCGCCCGGAAGATGTCGCAGTCGCTGGCCTCGTTCAGCCAGTAGGCGGCGTCCTGCGCGGCCACCGGCGGCGCGAGCAGCGCGAACGCCAGGCCAGCGCCGAACAAGCTCGAGACGAACGCCTTGGTGGTGCGGGTCATTTTTAGCTCTCCAGCTTGGTATGTCGATCACACCGCCTCACTTCGGGATAGCGCTGCCGGACCCGGGCGCTCAATGACGCCGATTTTCGACCAGCACTCAAACGTGTCGAGCCGAAAACAGACGCGCGGGCGCGACGCGCGCGTTCACTGCTATGGGTAAGAGCGATCACATCTATGGGTAAGAGCGATCCCGGCGACCATCGTCCGGCCGCTCTCCGGCCAACCGGAGCGACCCATCGAGAAAAAAGCGAAAAAAGAACAGCGGCGTCGTTGCAGCTATCCCGAACTCCATTGCTGCGAGGGGCGAAGGACCCCGAGCCCAACAACCCGATGCCCTGGCATCAGCAGCGATGAGGAGCCACCCATGAAGCGTTTCCCGATTGCCGTCGCCGTTGCCGCCTTCGCCCTGATGGGCGCCAGCAGCGCCTTCGCGACGGGCCCCAAGATCGACGGCATCGTGACCCAGACGGTCACCGCCGAGCGCAACAACAACACCGCGACCGGCAACGACAGTCTGGCTCGGCAGGCGTTCGGCGTCCTCAACGCAGACGTCTCCGGCACCGTGACCCAGACCCTCACCGCCACCGACAACAACAACACCGCCCAGGGCAACGGCTCGCAGGCCTGCCAGGCCTTCGGCGTGATCGGTCCGGTCGAGGACGCCTGCGGCACGAAGTAGTCCGAGCCGAGCAAGGCCCGCCCAGGACAGCTCGAGGAGGCATTCGAGCACGAGCACCGATCGGTGCCATGGCCTCGCCCGTACCTGTCGTGGCGAACCTGCGAAGCCAACGCCCGCCCTCGATCCCGAGCGGCGGGCGTTTTCGTTCGCCAGCCGACCCCGACAGCGGCAGCCCTCGGACAGGCGCGCCGTTCTATCCCAAATCCCGACAGTAGAAGCCACAACCACGCCGACCCGTCGGCCGCAAGCCTCGGAGTCCACCGATGATGAAGCAGACCCTCACGTTCGGCCTGGCGCTCGGCCTGGTCCTCGGCTCCTGGTCGCCGGCGCCGGCCGAGCAATACAACACCCAGCGGCCCTATCTGCCGCCGAGCGGTCAGGTCAAGGTCAACACCGCCCGGGCCAAGATGTTCGTGATCCAGAACGAGATCAAAAAGCAGAACAAGGAGGCCGCCGACGCCGGCAAGCCCGCCTGTCCCGACGGCGTGTTCATCGACCGCAGCAACCCGCGCCGCGAGGTCATCATCGCGACCAAGGACATCGTCAATCTCGGCGGCCAGCTGGATCTCAACGCCAGCTGCCGCTAACCTTGGGCGGATCAGGGATATCCATGCTATTCAACAGGCCAAGACCTGACTACAGGCGATGGCCGGAGGGATGAACGTGAACATGAGCGCCGCGCGCCGATCGCTGGCAGGCGTCCTTTTGCTGCTCGTCGGCTGCGCCAGCCCCGCCGAGGCTCCGGTGATCGCCCGGCCGAAGACAATGCCGGTGCGCAACTTCACGAGCTTCAGTCCCGCGTTGCAGTGCATGGACAACCTGTTGGCGCGCTTTGGCATCCACGACATCGTGATCACGAGCGCGGGCCTGCCGGATGCCACCGGCGAGATCAAGACCGGCACCAAGGACATGCTGATCTCGGCGATCTCGGCGATGTCGGTGCGCAGCGGCGCGTTCCGGTTCGTCGACTTCGACGCCACCGAGACCGACGTCCAGAGCCTGCAGAGCCTGGTCGGCTTCACGGACGCCTTCCGGGTGCCCAACTACTACATCCGCGGCGCGGTCACCCAGCTCGACGAGGGCGTGATCGCCGATACCGCCGGCGCCTCGGTCGCCGGCAGCGCGTTCAGCCTCGGCGGCAACGCCGACCAGGTCGTGTCGGTCGTCTCCCTCGACATGAATATCGGCGATCTGGTCACGCGCCAGATCCAGCCCGGGCTGTCGGCCCACAACTCGATCTCGGTCACGCGCACCAGCAAGGCGGGCGACGCCGGCGGCGAGATCGACAGCTACGGCCTGTTCTTCAACATCTCGCTCAATCGGTCCGAAGGCATGCACGCCGCCGTCCGCAGCCTGGTCGAGCTCAGCACGATCGAGGTCTTGGGCAAGCTCGCCCAGGTGCCGTACTGGCGCTGCCTGCAGATCGACCAGACCAATCCCGCGGTCGAGGCGCAGGCGCGCAGCTGGTTCGAGGACATGTCGGCGCGCGAGCAGGTGGTCTTCACCCAGCGGGCGCTGGCGAGCGAGGGCCTCTACGACGCGCCGATCACCGGCGAGCTCGACGCCACGACCAAAGATGCAATCGCGCGCTATCAGGCCGACAACGACCTCCTCGCCGACGGCCGGGTCAACTACGACCTCTATGCCAGCCTGATCCATCAGGACCTGGCGCTCGGCCGCCAGCCCGACCCGCTGTTCGGCCAGTCGCCGCAGCAGGCGGCCGCCCAGGTGCGCCTCAACCCGCTCACCCTGACGCTCGCGACGCCGGGCGGCGCCCATCCCGTCTACCAGGTCAATCAGTCGCTCGAACTCACCGCGGTCGTCAGCCAGGACAGCTACGTCTACTGCTACTACCAGGACGGCGGCGGCATGGTGACCCGGATCTTCCCGAACCAGTTCGAGCCCGATGCCCATGTGAACGCGGGCCGCCTGCTCAAGGTCCCCGGCGAGGCGCGCTTCGACATCGTGTTCGATCGTCCTCGAGCCCGCGAGGCGGTCGCCTGCCTGGCCTCGCCGGCGGAGATCGGGCTCCGTCTGCCGCCGAACCTCAAGACGCCCGACCTGCAGCCGATGCCGGTCCACTCCTTGGACGAGGTCGTAGCCGCCTATCGCCGCCTCGACAGCACCGGCGTGGTCGAGGCCAAGCTGCCCATCCAGGTGCAGTGACGCCCGCGGTCTGCCGCCGCCTGCCGTCGCGCCGCGCGCTGGCCGCGCTGCCGCCGGTCAGACCGCACCCTGCCGCTGCTCACCCAGCCAGCCGCCGATCACGCCCGCCACGAACGGCAAGAGCCCGCCGGCGATGAGGTTGCCGAGCGAGAAGTTGCCCGAGATCAGCAGCGCGATCACAACCGCGATCGCTGCTGAGATTCCCGGCTCGATGATCGTGCGCCCCGCCGACCTGATCCCGACGATGAAGCCGCCGATCGCGAAAACCAGTATGTTGAGCAACGCCGCGAGCGCGAGCTGGCTCCCGCTCAACTGAAGCTCCTCGGGGCTGGTCACACCTTCGAGGTGGGGGCGGAGAACGACCCCCAGGACCAGGCCGGCGATCACATTCAAAATGACCATGATGGCGACGCCGATCGCGATCCACTTCCAATCCAACCTGCCCGTCACTTGCCCCTCCCTTGCGATCCGAGGATGAATCCGCCCGGCGACTTGGTCGCCGCCGCTGTTCCCGCGGCGGTCGACGCATAGCACGGGCATCGGGCACAAGCAATTTGGCGCCCGGGCGCTGCGACGCGACGCCCGTCGGGCGAACCGGACCGCCGCGCTCCGGTCAAGCGCCCTCGCCGGCGCTCTCTCAACCTGAAATGTATTTACCTGTGAAGTGGATCACAGCCAGGACGCTAAATCCTGTATGAGCATGAGCGCCCGGTCGGCCCGAGCCATCATCGCCTCTCGTGGGCCCACGAGACATGAGGGCGGCGCCGTGCCCCACCTCAGGGAAGACAGAAGATGTCGAAAGCCGATGCCAGCGCCGACGCCCCCCGGTTCATCGATCCGGTAACGCCGCCGCACTTGTCGAAAGCCGGCAGCAAGGGGGCCATGGACGACTCCTCCCGCAGGCTCCGGGATCTCGAATGGCGCTCGTACATCCGCGGCCGGCGGCTCGCGGCCGGGTCCCGGCCGCCGGAAACGGGTGACCAGGCCCCGGGCGACCTCAGCGCCATCGCCCTGTCGGGCGGCGGCATCCGCTCCGCGACCTTTGCGCTGGGCGTCCTCCAGGCACTCGCCCGCCATCACCTTCTGCAGCGGTTCGACTACCTCTCGACCGTCTCCGGCGGCGGCTACATCGGCACCTCGCTGACTTGGCTGACCAGTACGCCGGCGACCGCCAAGGCCAAGGCCGACCAGAACGAAGCAGACGAGGCCAAGGCCAAGGCCGCCAACGCCGACGGCGACGATGACCCGCCGCGATTTCCCGAGTGCGGTTTTGGCCTGGGCCCGTCGCGCGACCCGAACCGGGCTCCGGGCGCCGCCCCCGCCGAGATCGCGCCGCCCTTTCCCTACGGCAGCGATGATCCGCGCGACGCGCGCGAGCCCGACGGCTCCCAGGCCGAGGGCGCCATGCTGCGCTATCTGCGCCAGCACGGCAACTATCTGACCCCCGGCAAAGGCATCACGCTGACCTCGGTCATCGTCGTCCTGCTCCGTGGCATCATCCTCAATCTGCTGGTCTGGATCCCGATCGTCGCGGCGTCGATGTGGCTCCTGATCTGGCTATCCGTGCCGCGGGTCCCGGATCTGGTCCTGGAGCGGGTGCCGGGGCCAGTGATGGAAATCGCGCGCGCGATCTATCCGCCGCAATGGGCGCCCGGCTGGCTGGCCGATTTCGTCGGCGCCATCTCGCCGGCCCTGGAGCGCGGGGTGGCGGGTTCGCCGCCGCTTTTTTCGTTCGGGGCGATGCTGGCGGCCGCCATCGTTCTGGGGGCGGGCTGCGTCGTCGCGTTCGCCGGATATTCTCTCGTGACCTGGTTGGGTCACAATTCACATCCCTGGTTCCTCGGCGGCACGAAATATCGCTGGCGTCGGGGATTCGAGCGCTGGATCCGCGTGCCGTTCTGGATCATCGGAACCTTGTCGCTGATCGCCTCGGTGCCGTTCGTCGCCGGTAGCCTGCATGGCTGGGTGGTCGGCTCCTCGTTCTCCGCGATCGGCCTTGCCAGCGGGCTGATGGCCTTCGTGCGGACCATGCAGCAGCCCGCGAGCCGGGCCGAGCGGCAGGCTAGCTGGATCTCGAGCAGCTGGATCGCCTCGTTCGGCGCGGCGTTCCTGCTCTACGGCGTGCTTCTGCTGGCCTATGGCTTCGCCTGGTGGGCGGCAGAGGGCACGGCCGGCCTCGGGGTCTCCTTCTGGGTCTTCCTCGGCGCCCTGGTCGCGGCCGTCGGCACCGGCTTTGCGGTCGATCTCAACCTGATCACGGTCCATCGCTTCTATCGCGACCGTCTGATGGAGGCGTTTCTGCCTGATGTCCGCCAGGCGCTGCGCAATCAGACGGCGCCGGCCGCGCAGGCCGATGCGGCCGCTCTCTCCGCCATGTGCGACCCCGCACGACCCGTGGGGCCGTACCACCTCATCAACACCAACCTGGTGCTGATCAAATCCGACCAGAGGACCTATCGTCTGCGCGGCGGCGACAGCTTCATCCTGTCGCCGCGCTACTGCGGCAGCAACGCCACCGGTTGGCAGCCGACCGACGCCTTCATGGGCAACGAGCTGACCCTGCCGACGGCGATGGCGATTTCGGGCGCCGCCGCCAACCCGTGGGCCGGCAGCAGCGGCCTCGGGGTGACCCGCAATCCCCTGGTCGGCATGTTGATGGCGCTGATGAACCTGCGGCTGGGCTTCTGGCTCCCGAACCCGAACCACGACACCCGCCGCAGCTGGTGGCGCCGCTCGAGCGCCAAGAGCTTCCGCGCCAACCACTTCGAACCGGGCCTCAAGGAGGTGCTTGGCACCAGCCTCAGGGAAAACTCGCCGGTCTGCCTTCTGAGCGATGGCGGCCATTTCGAGAATCTGGGGCTGTACGAGCTGATCCGCCGCCGGCCCCGCCTGATCGTGGTCTGCGACGGCACGGCCGACCCCGACTACGCCTTCGCCGACCTGCAGAACGCCCTCGCGCGCGTCGGCGCCGACTTCGGCGCCCGGATCGAGTTCGACCCGGCGACGACCCTGCACCGCTTCATGCCGTCGATCGACGCCGTCTACCCGCGAGACGTCCGCCTTTCGAAGTCCGCCTGCGCGGTTGCCGACATCACCTATGGCGACGACAGCAAAGGCAAGCTCTTCTACCTCACGACTGCCCTGTGCGAAGGCCTGCGCCTCAGGCTTTTGGGCTACAAGGGTGCCAATCCGGATTTCCCGGACCAGTCGACCGCCGATCAGTTCTTCGACGAGGAGCAGTTCGAGGCCTACCGCGAGCTCGGCTACGTCATCGCCAACGGCGTGGCGCCGGAAATCGCTCAGGCGTTCGAGGGTCCGTCGCAGCAGCAGCCCTACGACCAGGCGGCCGAATAGTCCTTCGCGGGCAAGGTTGGGTCCCGCTATTCGGCCCGGCCGGCGGCGGGCTGCAGGCGGCCGGGCGGCGGCGTGCCGGAGCGGCGGCGGCCGAACAGGTCGAGCAGGGCGCCGAGAATGCCCTTGGGCATGTAGATGATGAAGACCACGAGCAGCAGGCCATAGATGGTGCCGTCGAGGCCGTGGACCTCGTGGCCGACCGTCACCCGCAAGGATTCGCCGAGCAGGATCGTGAACAGGGCGCCGACGGTCGGCCCCAGCTCGACGAACATGCCGCCCGCGATCACCGCGAACACGATCTGCAGCGAGATCGCGATGCCGGAGACGGTCTCCGGGTTGATGTAGACCTGGTACTGGCCATAGAGCGCGCCGCCCATCGCGGTCATCGCGGCGCTGATCAGCGTGACCCCGAGCTTGGTCCTCGTCACGTCGATGCCGATCGAGGCGGCCGCCTCCTCCTCCTGGCTGATCGCCTGCATCGCATGGCGAGCCATGCTGCGGTCGACCAGTCGCCAGATCCACAAGCCCGAAAGCCAGACCCCGAGCACGACGTAGAACCAGACCTCCTTGTGCGCGAACTGCAGCGCGTAGAGGGAATAGGAGTGCTCGGCAAGCGCGGTCCTTGGCGTCACGCCGAGCGAGCCGCCCGTGAAGTCGCGCAGCGCAATGATCAGCAGGCGGACCACCTCGGAAAGCGCCAGCGTCACGAGCGCGAAGTAGTGGCCGGTGATCTTGAAGCGAAAGCAGGGGTAGCCGATCACGAGCGCGCACAGGCCGGCGAGCAGGAGGCCGGCCGGGATGCCGAGCCAGGGCGTGATGCCGAAGTGGTTCCAAAGCATCGTCACGGTATAGGCGCCGATCCCGAGGAAGGCGCCGTGACCGAGCGAGACCAGGCCGAACCGGCCCATGATCGACCAGCCGGTATAGATGAAGGCCCAGAGCAGGATCAGGATCAGGACGTGCAAGTAGTAGTCGCCGAGGCCCGCGAGCGGGATCAGGGCGAGCACGCCGACGCCGACGACGGAAAGTGTCCGCTTCACCGGCCGCGATCCCTCAGCCGCGGACGCCGAGCAGGCCCTGGGGGCGAAGGAACATCATGCCGATGAAGAACGCGAAGGCCATCACGTAGCCCCACTCCTGCGCAAAGAAATAGGCGCCGACCGAGATGAACTGGGCGAAGATGAAAGCGGCGATGAAGCCGCCGATCAGGTTGCCGAGCCCGCCCATGACGCAGACCATGAAGGTGATCGGGCCGAAGGTCAGGCCGATCGCCGGGTGGACGTCGTACTGCAGGACGAGCAGGCAGGCGCCGAGACCGGCGAGCCCGCCGCCGATCGCCGAGGTGATGAGGTAGATCCTATTGGCGTCGACCCCCATCAGCGGCATGATCGCCCGGTCCTGGCTGATCGCCCGGATCGCGGTCCCGAGATAGGTCTTCTTGAGGAACAACCACACCGCCAGCATCGCAACCAGCGCCGTGGCGCAGGCATAGATCCTGGACATCGGCAGGAAGATCTCGCCCAGCATCACGCTCGGCAGCGACAGGCCGAGGTTGCGGAAATCGATGCCGAACGCGAGCGTCGCGACCGCCTGCAAGAAGAACAGGACGCCGCCCGTGACCAGCAGCTGGTTGATCGGCTCGGTCCCCAGGATCGGCCGGATCACCAAATAGTGCAAGACAGCGCCAAGCAGCGCCACCAGCAGAATGCAGGTCGCAAAGGCGAGGAACAGAGGTACTCCATACACCGAATACGCAAAATAGACCGTATACATACCAAGCATGACCAGCTCGGCGTAGCAGATCCAGACAACATCGATCACCCCGAAGATCAGGTTCAGACCAAGCGCCAGCAGCGCCAGCACGCCGCCGAACAACAGGCCATTCAAGATCGCCTCGAGCAGGAAGCTGTCGAAAATGCCCATGACTGGCCGCTCATTCCTGGTCGCTTGGGTCGACGAACGCCAACGACTCAAGCATCATAGACCAATATACGCCCGGCGGATGTCGTCGCTCGCGAGCAGGTCGGCGGCGGCGCCCGAGGATTTGATCCGGCCGGTCTCGAGCAGGTAGGCGCGGTCAACCACCTTCAGGACCTGCTGGACGTTCTGCTCGACGATCAGCACCGTGAAGCCCTCGGCGCGCAGACGGCGCACGAGGTCGAACACCTGCTGCACGATCACCGGCGCAAGACCCGCGGACGGCTCGTCGAGCAGCAGCAGTCTCGGCCCCGACATCAGGCCGCGGCCGATCGCACACATCTGCTGCTCGCCGCCCGAGAGCGTGCCCGCGAGCTGCGCCCGGCGCTCTTTCAGTCGGGGGAAAAGCTCGTAGACGAAGCCCAGGCGCTCGGCGAACCGCGCCCGGGCCGAGCCGAGAAAGGCGCCGATCTGGAGGTTCTCCTCGACCGTCAGGCGGGGGAACAGGCGCCGGTTCTCCGGTACATGCGCGATCCCCTGCTCGATCACCCGGTGCGCCGGCACCGCGTTCAAAAGCTGGCCGTCCATCCGGATCTCGCCCCGGCTGACCTCGATCAGCTTGGAGATGGCGCGAAGGAGCGTGGTCTTGCCAGCCCCGTTCGGTCCGATCACGGCGACCGCCTCGCCCGCCTCGACCTCGAGCGAGACCTCGAACAGCGCCTGGAAGCTGCCATAGCCGGCGCCGACGCCCGCGAGACTCAGCATCGAGACGCCGCGCGGCGTGCGGGCTCACCCACGAGCCGCGATCCGCTCCTGGAGCGCGGCCGCATCGCTGCCGAGGTAGACCTCGACGACGCGCGGGTCGTGCGCCACCGCATGCGGCTCGCCCTCGGCAATCTTCTCGCCGTGATCGAGCACGATGCAGCGGTCGACCACCCGCATCAGGACGCCCATGATGTGCTCGACCCAGACGATCGCGATCCCCTGCTCGTGCCGGACCCGGCTCAGCATGTCGGCCGCCTGCTCGATCTCGGTATCGTCGAGCCCGCCCAGGCTCTCGTCCGCGAGCAGCAGCTTGGGCCGGGTCGCGAGTGCCCGCGCAAGCTCGAGCTTCTTGAGCCCGGCCGCCCCCAGGCCCTCCACCGGCACATCGGCCGCGGTCGGCAGCTGCACGGTCGCGAGCGCTTCGCCCGCGAGCCGGCGCGCGTCCTCGCGCGAGAGGTCGCCGCCGTGGCCGTAGTAGGCGGCGACCATCACGTTCTCGAAGATCGAGAGGCGGCGGAACGGGCGCGGGATCTGGAAGGTCCGGGCGATCCCGAGATGGCAGACCCGGGCCGGCACCAGCCCCGCGATCTCGCGGCCGGCAAAGCGGATCGAGCCCGCATTGGGCCGCAGCGCGCCCGGCGATCAGATTGAAGATCGTGCTCTTGCCCGAGCCGTTCGGGCCGATCAGGCCCAGGATCTCGCCGTCCTGGACCTTGAAGTCGACCTTTCTGACCGCCGTGAAGCCCCCGAACCGCTTGGTGAGCCCCGCGACCTCGAGCACGCGCGCAGCGCCTCAGGGCGCGTAGGCGTGCCCGGCCGGCAGCGGCAGCACCGGATCGACCGTCTGGATCGCGGTCGGCCAGGCGATCTTGGCCTCGCCGTCGATGTACTGCATGAGCACCGGCGAGGAGCGCTCGTTCTGGCCGGCCATCGGCGTGCCGGGCGGGTAGAACTTGACGCCGTAACCCTGGATCGTGCCGCCGTCGGGGATGTCGGTGTCGAGCGCCGCCTTGCGCAGCGCCTCGGGGTCGATGCCGCCATATTTGGTGATCGCGCGCGGCAGGACGTCGGTCAGGAAGATATAGGTCTGGTTGAAGCCCATCGAGACGTGCGGCGGCACGTCGGTCGCCCCGGTCTTGGCCTTGTAGCGCTTGACCATCTCGTCGATCAGATCGCCCAGGCCGGGCTTGAGGGTGCTCGGATCGAGCAGCTGGGCCGCCACCGAATCGACGCTGTAGAAATCGTTGACGTCGTCGCCGAAGGTCTCGCGCAGCTTGTCGATCTGGCTGTAGCCGGCGCCATGGCCGATCAGCGCCTTGAACTTGAGGCCCTGCTCCTTGGCCTGGCGCAGGAACAGCGTGATGTCGGGATTGTAGCCGGTGTGCAGGATCACGTCCGGGCGCGCCCGGCGCAGCTTGGTCACCAGGCTCGAGAGGTCGGGCGTCGAGGCCGAATAGGCCTCCTTGAGGACGATCTGCATGCCGTCCTTGCCGCAGAACTCCTCGTTGCTCGCGGCGACGCCGGTGCCGTAGGGGCCATCCTCGTTGATGATCGCGACCTTGAGGTCGGCGGGCTTGATGCCGAGCTTCTTCTCGCTGTACTCGTTGAGGAAGCTGCAGGACGCCCAGCCGTACTGGTCGCTGTGGACCTGCGCCCGGAACACGTGCGTCAGGTTCTTGTCCTTGAAGACCGCCGAGGCGACGCAGGTATTGATCCACATGAACTTCTTCTCGGCGTCGACCTTCTGGGCGAGCGGGACGCAATGGGCGCTGGAATAGACGCCCATGAGCAGATCGACGTTCTCCTGATTGAGCAGGCGCTCGCCCTCGCTGATCGCGACCTCGGCCTTGGACTGGGCATCGGCGATCACTGGCACGATCTTGTAGCCCTCGACCCCGCCCCTCTCGTTGACGACGTCGATCGCTTCCTCGGTGCCGATCGCGGCCGCCTCGGAGCCGCCGGCCGCGAACGGCCCGGTGAAGTCGAAGAGCACGCCGATCTTGACCTCCTTGTCGGCGGCCAGCGCCGGGCCGCCCAGAAGCAGGGTGGCCGCCACGCCGAGCGCCGGCCCTCGCAAGCTCGATGTCCAGCCCATGATTCCAAGCCTCCTGAGGTGATTGTCCCGTTCCCGGATCGTTGCAGCGAACTGTCCCGGATGCCTCCGGAGCTGTCAAGGCCGGCCCGGCGTGGTCGGGCGCCGGCGGCAATGCTAGGGTCCTGGCCATGCAACCGCACCCCTGGCTGAAGCCGCTCGGGCGCCGGGTCGGGACCACCGTCGCCTGTGGGCTCTGGGCCGCCTTCGAGGCCTGGTACGAGCCGGGGGGCCTCTGGTTCTGGCTGGCGCTCGGCGCGACCGCTTACGCGGTCTGGGATTTTTTCCTGTCAGGCAACTACCGCGACGCGCCCGAGTAGGCAGTGCCGCCCGCGGCTGCGCGCCGTTCAGCCGCTCGCCGCCGCCTGGTCGCTGAAGCGGCCGATCGGAAAATCGCCGATGAAATCCTGGTGGCTGACGAGCCCGTGGCCCTCCCGCCAGTCGTGCAGCAGCACGGCCGGCGGCTCCAGCACCCATCGCGGCGGCGCGTCCGTGAGGGTCAGCTGGACGGCGTGCGCGATGCCGGGGCCGATCTGCGCGAGCGTGCCGGCAAAGCGGCTTTGCACGCTCCGATGGACGTGGCCGCACAGCACGCGCGCGACCTCCGGATGCGGGCCGATGACGTCGGCCAGCGCCTCGCCGTCCTCGAGCATCATCGCATCCATGTGGTCGATCCCGGTCCGGAACGGCGGGTGATGCAGGGCGACGACGGTCGGCTGCCCCGACGCCCGGTCGAGCTCGCGCGCGAGCCAGGCGAGCTGCTCCGGACCCAGCCGGCCGCCGGGCTGGCCCTCGATCAGGCTGTCGAGCCCGATCAGGCGAAGCGGCCCGAGGTCGGCCGCGAAGCGGAGCGGCCCTGCGGCCGGGAACAGCCCGAGATGGGCGAAGGCCGCGCGCATCAGCTCGCGATCGTCGTGATTGCCGGGCATCGGAAACAGCGGCGCCCGCAACCGGCCGAGGCCGCGCATGAGCTCGGCCCAGACCGCAGCGTCGCCGTCGTTGCAGAGATCGCCCGTGATCAGCACCGCGTCGGCCGCGGGCTCGAGCGCGTTCAGGTGATCGATCGCCTGCTCGAGGCAGCCGGCCGTGTCGACCTGGCCGAAGAGGAGCGTGCCCTTGGGCAAAAAATGCAGGTCCGAGATCTGCGCGATCAGCATTCGTCTGACCCTTCCCTGGTACGCAGGCGTTCGGCGCTAGGCCTCCGGCCCTGAATTTGCTGAAATAGCGGCAGAGCGGCCGGCCGGGCAACCCGTGGCCGGTCGTCTTGGGAGAGGACAATGGGCGCGCGCATCGCAATCGTCCGGGCGCTGGGACTGATGACCATAGCCGGGCCCGCCTGCGCGCTCGATCCGGTCACGGGCCTCTATCCGAAGGACCTCGATCTGGCCAGAGCCTCTGCCTTGCAATTCGTCAACCGGAAGGTCGGCATGGACCCGAAGCCGGGCTGAGCCTGCATGAGCGTTGCGAAGCGCGCTCGTCCGCCCGGCCGGCCGCAGCGGGACCAGCGAGCGTGAACCTCCTTTCCGATCTCGGTCCGGCCAGGCCCGCGCTGGTCCTGGTGGCGACCGGAGCTCTGCTCCTGCTGGTCGTTTGGCTGGCCTGGCGCAAGCCGACCTTGGCACTTGTGCTCGCGCTCGCCGCGCTCGCCATCCGGCCGGAGCTGCTCTGGGGCGGGCGGGCCATCAACTCCGCCTGGGGGATGAACCAGAGCCTGGTCCTGTTCGGTCTCGCCGTCAACGCGCTCCGCTACGGGATCCGCCGGACCATCAACTGGCCGATCCTGGCCCTGATCCTCGTGCTCGGCCTCAATCTGGCGTTCGGCCACCTGCACCCGAAGCTGACACTCCCCTTCATGCTCGAGAGCCTGGCGGTTCTGGCGCTGCCCTTCGCCTTCACTCAGGTCGTGCTGGCGCCCGGCTCGCGCGGGACCTATGCCTTGGCGATCATGCTGACGCCGCTGCTCAGCGTGGCGCTCGCCGTGCTGCTGGCCGCCGCCGAGATTCGGCCCCTGTCCCTCCTGGGCTGGAGCCGCTACGCTCGGCTGGAGGGCGCGACCGGCAATGCATCGGTCTTCGCGACCCTGGCCTTCTCGGGCCTGGTGGCGGCCCTGCACGAATCGAGCCGGCAAGACCGCTGGTACGCGGGACTGTTCGCTGCGCTCAACTTCGCTCTGGTGGTCCTCAGCCTGACCCGCATGGCCGTGTTCGCCAGCCTCGTGTTCGCGCTCACCTATGCCTTCGTGTCGGCGGAGCTGCGCGCGCGCTGGCGCGCCCGTCCGATCGTGGGGCTGCTGATCGTCGCGGTCGCCGTCGGCGTCCTCATCGTCTGCTGGGCGAAACTGGAGGGACGCATGTTCAGGGGGCCGGAGGGCGACGTCAACCTGTCCGGGCGCGGGGACCTGTGGCGGTTCTACTATCAGGAGTTCCTGTCCAGCCCGGTCGTCGGCCGCGGCCTCGGTGCCGGCTTCGTCGCCGCCCGCGACTGGCTCCCGGGCCTGACCGCGCCGCACAACGAATACCTGCATTTCCTTGTCATCGGAGGCGTGGTCGGCTTCGTCGCGCTGGTCGGCGGGATCGGCCTGTGGTACCGGCAGCTCCTGGAAAGCGCCCCGGCCAGCGACCGGCTGTGCCTCTTGGCTCTGATTCCAGCGCTCGCGCTCTACATCGTCACCGACAACCTGTCCTTCTACGTCACCGCCCTGCCGATCTACGCTTATCTGGGCGTGCTTTTGACCCGCTCGTCGCTCGCGGCGCCGATCTCGCGTCGCAATCCCGCGGCAACGCCGGCGGGCGCCCGGCCGAGCAGCGCCGACCCTCCGGCCGACGACCGGATCCGCGAAGCCTTCGCGCGCATGCGGGCCACCAGCGACGCGATCCAGCGCGTCACCAGCCGGCGTAGCCGGTAAGCGCTGTGTCCGGGACGCGCTGCTGCGCGACATCCTCAAGCGCCCGGTCGAGGATCTGAAGGCCCTCCTTGACCTCGGCAGCACTCAGCGTGATCGGCGGCGTCAACTCGAGCACGTTGGAGTGCTGGCCGACGTAGAAGACCGCGGCGCCAAGCTCGCGCGCCCGGTAGGCGACCTTGGCGCAGGACCTGGTGGCCGGCTGCCTGGTCTGGCGGTCCTGGACCAGCTCGACGCCGAGCACGAGACCGCGGCCGCGCACCTCGCCGATCATGGGATGCTTGTTGGCCAGCTGGCGGAGGCCTTCGAGCAGCTCGGCGCCGCGGGCCGCGGCGTTCGCCATCAGATCGTCCGCCTGGATGGTGCGCAGCACCGCCCGCCCGGCCGCGGCCGAGACCGGGTTGCCGGCGGTCGTGGTGATCGTGAGCCCGCGCGGGTCGTTCATGATGCCGGCCGGGCCGACCACGGCCGACAGCGGCAGGCCGCCGCCCAGCGCTTTGCCATAGGAGATCAGGTCGGGGACGATCCCTTCCACTTCGAAGGCGTGGAACTGGCCGGTCCGCCCGGCGCCGACCTTGACCTCGTCGCAGATCAAAAGGATGCCGTGGCGCTTGCAGATCCCGGCCAGCCCCCTGAGGAAGCCCGGCGGCGGCACGATGTCGCCGCCATCGCACATCAAGGCTTCCAAAAAGACGCCCGCGACCTGTGCGGGCGGGGCGATGCTCGCGAGCAGATACTCGAAATAGTCGAGCACGGCTTGCCCTACGTCGCCTGGGAAAGGCGGCCGGTAGGGATCGGGGTAGGGCAGGTAGATCTGGCCCGGATGGGCGCTCGAGACGGTGTTGAGCTGGAGCGCGTTGTAGCCCGAGACCGCGAGGCTCGAGCTCAGGCCCCCGTGGGTCCCGCCGATGAACGAGACAAAGCGCCGCCGCCCGGTCGCGGCCGTGATCGCGCGCACGATCGCCTCGTTGGCATCCGAACCGCAGTGGCCGAGCCAGACCCGCCGGTCGGAACTGCCCGGCACCAGCGCCAAGAGCTCCTCGGCGAGCGCCACCGCCTGCTCGTTGGTCGAGCTGACATTACTCGCCGAGGCGAGGCTGCCCAGGGCTTCGGCGACCGCCTCCCTGACCGCCGGATGATTGTAGCCGAGCGTCGCCGCCCCCCAGGTGCCCGAAAGATCCAGGATTCGCTGCCCGCGCTCGTCGATCAGATAGGAGCCCTCGCCGCCGACCACCGAGAGTGGGAAAAAGCGGATCTTCTGGATCTCGGCGATCGCCTTGCGTTCGCGTTCCTCGAGGGTACCCGGCATGCCTTCTCTCTCCCGCCACGCGGTTCTTTTGCCGACCGGCGCTTTCGCCTAGGATGGCATGGAACTCGCATGCCGGCCAAGCCGTGAGCAGAGAGAACCGGGCGGGGGGAAGCGTTGGAAGCCGGGGAGACGCTGAGCTGGATCGCGGCCGACGAACCGCCGGCCTTCGAGCTGGTCAACCCGGCCGGCCGCGGGCGCGCGATCCTGGTCTGCGACCACGCGAGCTTTCGGATCCCCCGCCGGCTCGGCGCGCTCGGTCTGCGCGATGCCGAGCGTCTCCGCCACGTCGTCTGGGACATCGGCGCCGCAACGCTCGCAAGGCACCTGGCCAAGATCCTCGATGCGCCGCTGCTGCTCTCCGGCTACTCGCGTCTGGTAGTCGACTGCAACCGGCCGCTGGATATTGGCTCGGCCTTTTGCACCCGCAGCGAGGACGTCGACGTGCCGGCCAATCGCGGCCTCTCGGATGCCGAGAAGGCGGCCCGTGCGGAGGCCTTCTACTGGCCTTACCAGGACGCCGTCCACGCGTTGGTGGCATCGCGCACGGGCGGTGGGCGGCCGCCGGTCATGGTCTCGATCCACTCCTTCACGCCTGTCTATCACGGCCGCGCACGCCCCTGGCAGATCGGCGTCCACTATCGGCACGACCGGCGCCTTGCCGCCCTCATGCTCGAGGCCCTGCGCGCCGACGGCTCGCTCTGCGTCGGCGACAACGAGCCCTACCGGGTGGCACTCGACGAGGACTACACCGTCCCGGTCCACGCCGAGCTGCGCGGCCTGCCCTACGTGCTGTTCGAGATCCGCCAGGATCTGATCGGCGACGATGCCGGCGCCGAGGCCTGGGCGCGCCGCCTCGGCGGCCTCCTCGCCCACGCGCTGACCGATCCCTGCCTCGACCATCTGGCGGCGCCCGCGACCGACCTCGAGGCGCCCCGCTATCAGAAAAAAGGATGACCCCATGCAGCGCACCGAGATCGACGCCATCCCGCTCGCGGGCGACGTCGCCTTCCGCCAGCGCCCGGTCGAGCCGGACCGGACGGCGCTGCTGGTGATCGATCTGCAAAAGGGCGAGTACAACCCCGGAAAAATCGCGGCCGAGCCGCAGCACGCCTACCTGTTCGAACGCATCCGCGACGTCGTCATCCCGAACGGCCAGAAGCTGCTCGCCGCCTGCCGCGCGGCCGGGGTCGAGGTGATCTACACGGTGGTCGAGGCCCTGACCCTCGACGGCCGCGACCGCAGTCTCGACTACAAGGTCTCGGGCATCTTTTTCCCCAAAGGATCACCCGACGCCCGGGTGCTCGACGAGCTGAAGCCGCTCGAGAACGAGATCATCATCCCCAAGACCTCGTCCAGCCTCTTCAACTCGACGAATTTCGAGTACGTGCTGCGCAACTTGGGCGTCGAGTATGTCATGGTCATGGGCATCGTTACCGACCAGTGCGTCGAGACCGCGGTGCGCGACGGCTGCGATCGCGGCTTCCTCATGACCCTGATCGAAGACGCCTGCGCCACCTTCTCGGACCAGCGCCAGAAGGAATCGCTAATCGGCTTCAACGGCTACTGCCGGATTCGCACGACCGAGCAGGTGGTCGAGGAGCTGCGGCGGTCGACGGGCGTCCGAGCGGTTGCCTGAGCTGCGCAGGAGATCGCGCCGAGCGTGGCTTTACACCCCCGCAGGCTGGGATTACTGGTCGATCGGCAGCACGGCGGCCGTGCCATCCAAACCGGGAGGAACGAGATGAGGCCCACGATCAAGGCGCACGCCCTTTGGGCGGGCGCGGCCGTCACGCTGGCTCTGGCAGGCTCGGCCCGGGCCGCCGACGACGAGGTCGTGATCGGGTTCGCGGTCGCCGAGAGCGGCTGGATGAACGCCTACGACGGCCCGCCGCTCAAGGGGGCCATGATGGCGATCGACGACTTCAACGCCAAGGGCGGCATCCTCGGCAAGCAGATCAAGGCCGTGGTCTCGGACACCAAGACCGACACCGTCCAGGGCGCCAAGGCGGCAGCCGAGGTGATCGCCAAGGGCGCCCAGTTCATGGCGGTCTCCTGCGACTACGACATGGGCGCGCCGGCGGCCACGGTCGCCAACGACAACCAGATCATCGCGCTCGCGTTCTGCGCCTCGGATGCCAAGATGGGGGTCCAGGGCATCGGCCCCTACGCCTTCACCATGGAGATCTATGGCCAGGGCGAGGGCGCGGTCGGCGCCGCCTACGCCTGGAAGCGCGGTTGGCGCAAGGCCTACGGGCTGCTGGATGCCTCGCTCGAATACGACAAGAGCATCTGTGACGGCTTTCTCGAACACTGGAAGAAGCTCGGCGGCGAAGTGGTCGGCGCCGACACCTTCATGCAGGAGGATGCTTCGATCGCCTCGCAGATCACCCGCTACAAGCAGGCGGCCGCCGAGAACGGCGAGCCCGATGTGATGATGCTGTGCTCGGTCGTGCCGGGTGCCGTCAGCGCGATCCGCCAGATCCGCGCGGCCGGCATCGAGGTGCCGATCATCGGCGGCGATTCGATGGACGGCGATTACTGGGTCGAGGGGGTCCCCGGTCTCAATGACCACTACGCGGTCACCTTCGGCTCGAAGTATCAGGACGATCCGCGCGCCGCGGTCAACGATTTCTTCAAGCGCTACAAGGACAAGTACGGCGAGCCGGAGAGCTCGTTCCCGCTCAATGGCTACAGCGTGATCGAGGCGATCAAGATCGCGGCCGAGCGCGCCGGCAGCCTGGACAGCGACGCGGTCCTGGCCGAGCTCAACAAGTTCGACAAGCAGCCCCTGCTCTGGGGGGCCACGACCTTCAGCGACCAGATGCACATCGATCTCGTGCACCCGATGGCGGTGATCCAGATCCAGAACGGCAAGGGCAGCTTCGCCGATCTGATCACGGTCGATGACCCGCCGGACCTCAAGCTGATCTTCCCGGACTTCACGGCCGACCTCTACAAGTGACCGGTGATTGATCGGTTCGGGCGCGGCTCCGATCGACCGGCGCCGCGCCCGCCCGACCGGGGGCGCGATCCGTGACCGGCTTCGTTCAGAACGCGATCGACGCGATCGCGCTCGGCAGCCTGTACGCGCTGGTGGCGCTCGGGATCGGCCTGATCTTCGGCATCATGCGCCTGATCAACTTCGCCCACGGCGACTTCATCATGCTCGGTGCCTACGCCCTGATCGTGCCCTCGAGCGCGGTCAGCGCGACCATGCTGATCGGCGCCTGGCCGACGCCGCTTCTGGTCGGCGCGATCTGTCTGTTCGTGATCCTGGTCGCCCTCGGCACCGAGCGTCTGGCCTTCCGCCCGGTGCGCGCGGCCGCCCCCTCGGTGCTCCTGATCACCTCGTTCGCGCTCAGCTTCTTCTTCGAGAACCTCGTGATCATGATTTACGGCGGGAGGCCCAAGGCCGTGAACATCTGGGCCGGGCTCGCCGAGCCGATCATCATGGCCGGCATCCGGATCCCCAAGCTGCAGCTGATCACGATCGCGGTCACGATCGTTTTGCTCCTGCTGCTGGTCCTGTTCCTCAAGCGCACGCCGATGGGCGTCGCGATGCGGGCCGCGTCGGAGGACTTCGCGATGGCGCGCCTGCTCGGCGTGCGGGCAAACCGGGTGATCGCCGCCGCCTTCGCGATCAGCGGCTTTCTCGCCGCCGTGGTCTCGCTCCTGTTCGTCGCCCAGACCGGCGTGCTTGCCTACCACATGGGCGTGCCCCTGGTGCTGTTCGCCTTCGTCGCGACCGTGGTCGGCGGCATGGGCAGCCTCGCAGGCGCTGTGCTCGGCGGCTTCATCGTCGGCATGGCCAGCGTCTTCTTCCAGGTCGTGCTGCCGATCGACTGGCGACCGAACCGGGACGTCTGGGTCTATGGCATGATCCTTTTGATCCTGCTCCTGCGTCCCTCGGGTCTGGTCAAGGTCAGGGCGGTCGAGGAGCGCGTCTAGGTGGCGCCCGAGAACCCGGTTCTCGCCCTGGTCCGGATCTACTGGACGCCGCTGGCGCTCGCCCTGATCCTGCTGGCGATCACGATCCTGGTCTGGCTGTCGGGGGACGGCGTGCTCGCGCGCACGCTGACCGACGCCTGGATCCGCGCGGTCCTGGTGGTCGGCCTCTACATCTTCATCGGCAACGCGGGCGTCCTGGTCTTCGGCCACATCGCCTTCACGCTGATCGGCGCCTATGCGACCGCCTGGCTGACCCTCTCGGTCTTCAAGAAGAGCTTCGCCCTCAAGCTGCCGGCAATCCTCGCGAGCTACCAATACCCGGTGTTTCCCTCAGCGATAGCGTCGGCCACGCTCGCAGCCCTGGTGGCGCTGATCGTGGGCTTTCCGATCATGCGCCTGTCGGGCCTCGCCGCGAGCATCGCCTCGCTGGCGGTGCTCGGCATGTTCTACACCTTCTACACCAACTGGTCGGCCTGGACGATGGGTGCGGCGACCATGCCCGGGATCCCGCTGTACGTGAACATGTGGGTGGCGCTCGGCTGGCTGGTGGCGGCCCTGATCGTGGCCTTCGTCTATCAGCGCTCGCGCTTCGGCCTTGCGCTCAGGGCGGCGCGCGAGGACGAGGTCGCGGCCCGCGCGGCCGGCATCGACATCGCCTTCCAGCGCCTGATCGCGTTCGTGATCAGCGCCTTCTTCATGGCCATCGGCGGCGTCCTGCAGGCGCATTTCATCGGCTCGATCGCGGTCAAGAACTTCTGGCTCGGGCTGACCTTCATCTCGCTCGCGATGCTGATCGTGGGCGGCCAGCGGAGCCTGACCGGGGCGGTGGTCGGCGCGCTCACGATCTCGGCGATCGTGGAGGCGCTGCGCCAGCTCGAGAACGGCATCGAACTCGGCACCCTCACCCTCTCCGTGCCGCTCGGGGCCGAGGAGCTGGGCGTCGCCGTCCTGATGCTGCTGATCCTGATCTTCCGCCCGGCCGGGATCATGGGCGGCCGCGAGATTGCCTCGCCCTTCGAGGCCAGCCGCCGCGCCCGCTTCCTCGCAGCGCTCCGCGAGAGCGCCGCCAAACCCGGCCCCGGCCCCGGTGCGTAGCTACCCCGCCATCGAACCGGGCGCGGATGACCTCAAAGGCCGGAGGCGGGTCGGCTGAGGTCAAAGGCCTCGGCGAGCAGCTCGTAGGAGCGCTTGCGGGCGGCGTGGTCGAAGATCGCCGCGGTGATCATGATCTCGTGCGCGCCGGTCGCCTTGGCGAACGCCGTCAGGCGCTCCTTCAGGGCGGCCGGGCTGCCGACGAACAGGCGGGCGCGATTGGCAAGCCGTGCCCTCTCCTCGGCCGGCGAATAGGCGTAGGCCTCCGCCTCCTCGGGACTGACCAGCGGCCGGTACTCGCCCTGGGCGCGGCGCACGTAGC
The DNA here is from genome assembly GCA_963798075.1 of uncultured Alphaproteobacteria bacterium. GTDB lineage: Bacteria > Pseudomonadota > Alphaproteobacteria > Geminicoccales > Geminicoccaceae > DATAOG01. Next base: position 189,608 of record CAWCRU010000036.1, read on the forward strand.
CGAAGTCGAGGGTCGAGGCGAGGCGCTCCGCCTCGGCATCGGTCTTAGCGCAGACCGCCGCGGTCGCCAGGATGGCGTGCGGCCGCTCGAGCCAGATCGACGGCCGGAAGCCCGCGAGATAGCGCCCGATCGCATCGGCGGCGTCGTGGTGGGCGAAGTGGTGCGCAAACGCAAAGCCCATGCCGACCGAAGCCGCGAGCTCGGCGCTGTAGTCGCTGGAGCCCAAGAGCCAGATCGGCGGCACCTCGACGTCCTCGGGCATGACGTGGATGTTCTGGAACGGATGACCTTCGGGGAACCGCCGCAGCTTCCAGGCCAGCAGCTCCTGGAAGCGCTCGAGAAAATCGTCGTCGGCGCGGACCTCCTGACGGTGCCGGAGTGCCAGCGAGGTCAGGCGATCGGTGCCCGGCGCCCGGCCGATGCCGAGATCGATCCGGCCGGGATGCAGCGCCTCCAGCACCTTGAAGCGCTCGGCGACCATCAAGGGCGCATGGTTGGGCAGCATGACGCCGCCGGCGCCGACCCGGATGTGGCGCGTCTCGGCCGCGATCTGGCCGATCATGATCTCAGGCGCGCCGCTCGCGACCGAGGGCAGATTGTGGTGCTCGGCGACCCAGTAGCGGGTGTAGCCGAGCCGGTCCGCGAGGCGCGCGAGGTCGAGGCTGTTGCGGATCGCCGCCGCGGCTCCCGTGGCCGTGGTGACGAAGGACAGATCGAGGACGGACAGCTGCATGGTGCAGATCTGGGCCCTCCGGGCCCCGGGGGCAACCGGCTCGATCATCTCTTGGGCAGAGCCGCCTTCCGATCCTAGGATGCGGGGGGCCGCCCGAAACCGTCTGAACCCGGCCTGAAAGCGCAATCGCCCATGAACCACGACTCTCGAGATCCGCAAGCGGCGCCCGCCCCGGCCGACGGGCCGCCCGAAAGCCTGACCGCCCAGCTCCTGACCCTGCTGCGGGCGCTCAAAGGCTCGCGCTACCGCGCCGGGCTTGGTTGGCTCGCGGCCGGGATCGTGGTCGTGATCTGCGCCAACACGGCCGGGCAACTCCGGCTCAACGTCTGGCAGGGGGCTTTCTACGACGCCCTCGAGCAGAAACAGATCCCGGCGTTCGTTCAGCAGCTCCTCGTGTTCGGGGCGATCGTCGCGGTCCTTTTGGTCCTGGTGGTGGCGCAGACCTGGCTCCAGGAGATGGTCAAGGTCCGGCTGCGGGAATGGCTGACCCACGACCTGATCGACCAGTGGCTGGTGCCCAAGCGCGCCTATCTGCTGGGCTTCGCCGGCCAGATCGGGGTCAACCCGGACCAGCGCATCCACCAGGACGCCCAGCACCTGACCGAGCTCACCGCCGTGCTCGCGATCGGCCTGCTGCAATCGACCCTCCTGCTCGTGAGCTTCGTCGGCGTGCTCTGGGTGCTCTCGGCGAAGGTGGTGTTCGCTTACGACGGGCACGTCTTCACGATCCCGGGCTACATGGTCTGGTGCGCGCTCGCCTACTCGCTCGGCGGCTCGCTGCTCGCCTGGCGGGTCGGCCGGCCGCTGATCGCGCTCAACGCCGAGCGCTACGCGCGCGAGGCCGACCTCCGGTTCGATCTGGTGCGCGCCAACGAGTTCGCCGAAGGCATCGCGCTCTACGGCGGCGAGGCCGACGAGCGCCACATCCTGGCCGGCGCGGTCGAGCGGGTCGTGACGATCATGGTCAAGGTCGCCTTCGGCCTCGCCAGGCTCGCCTGGATCAGCTCGGGCTACGGCTGGCTCGCGATCGTGGTGCCGATCCTGGTCGCGGCCCCCGGCTATTTCGGCGGCGACCTCTCGTTCGGCGGCCTGATGATGGTCGTCGGCGCCTTCAATCAGGTCCAGTCGTCGCTGCGCTGGTTCGTCGACAACGTCTCCCAGATCGCCGACTGGCGGGCGACCCTGCAGCGGATCGCACTGTTCCGCGACGCGCTGCTCGCGATCGAGACGCTGGGCGAGGACGTCGGTCGGATCCGACGCGTCCAGGACGAGGCCGGCAACCTCGTGCTCGAGAACCTGAGCATCCAGCTCGCCGAGGGCCGGGTTGCGCTCGATCAGCCCGTCGTCGAGGTGAAGCCCGGCGAGCGGGTGCTGATCGTCGGCGAGCCGGGGGCGGGCAAGAGTGCGCTCTTCCGGGCGATCGCGGGCTTGTGGACCTGCGGCAGCGGCACCGTGCGCCTGCCGCCTGAAGGCGAGATCGTGTTCATGCCGGACCGGCCGTATCTGCCGCTCGGCACGCTGCACGCCGCGGTCTGCTACCCGTCCGCGCCCGATTGTCTCGACGAGACTGCCGTCCGGGCCGCGCTCGAGCGGGTCGAGCTCGGCCGCCTGCTGCCGTCCCTCGATCGCGAGGAGCGCTGGGACAAGGTCCTCTCGCTCGAGGAGCAGCAGCGCCTGGCGTTCGCGCGCCTGCTCTTGCAGGCCCCGCACTGGGCGGTGCTCGACGACGCCATGGGCGCGCTCCAGCCGGCCGGGCGGCGGCTCATGCTGTCACTGTTCGAGCGCGAACTGGCCGGCGCCGCCGTGGTCAGAATTGCCGGCGCGCCTGATCCGGGCAGCTTCTACACGCGCACCCTCCACCTGGCCCGGGCGCCGAGCGCCGAGCGCCTGCGCCTGCGACCGCGCCGCGCGCCGGTCCGGGCCGCGGCCGCGGCCGCATCCTGACCGCGCCTTTGGCACGCGCGCCCGTGAGGCAGCCATGACTGCAGACACCGCCCTCGACGACGAGGCGCTCCTCGATCTCGTGCAGAGGCAGACGCTCCGCTACTTCTGGGATTTTGCTCACCCCGCCTGCGGCCTCGCGCGCGAGCGCAGCAACGTCTGGCCGCAGTACGGCCTGGAGGTGGTCACCAGCGGCGGCTCCGGCTTCGGGGTCATGGCGATCATCGTCGGCGTCGCGCGGGGCTGGATCGGCCGCGACCAGGCGCTCGAGCGCCTGCTGACCATGGTCCGGTTCCTCTACCGCGCCGACAGCTATCACGGCATCCTGCCGCATTTCCTGCACGGCGACACCGGCAGGACGATTCCCTTCAGCCGCAAGGACGACGGCGGCGATCTGGTCGAGACCGGGTTCCTGCTCGCGGGCCTGCTCTGCGCGCGCCAGTATTTCGAGCGCGACGACGCCCGGGAAATCGAGCTGCGCGCCCGAATCAACGGGATCTGGGAAGAAGCCGAGTGGAGCTGGCATACCCGCAACCGCTCCAACGTCCTCTATTGGCATTGGAGCCCGAACCACGGCTGGAGCATGAACGCCGAGATCCGCGGCTGGAACGAGTGCCTGCTCACCTACGTCCTGGCGGCCTCGGCGCCGCGCTACCCGATCGACCCGGACGTCTATCATCGAGGCTGGGCGGAGGGCCGAAACTTCAAGAATGGCCAGGAGTTCTACGGCATCCGGTTACCCCTCGGCCCCGACTTCGGCGGCCCTTTGTTCTTCGCTCACTATTCGTTCCTCGGCCTCGACCCGCGCGGTCTCAAGGATCGCTACGCGGACTACTGGATGCAAAACGTCAACCATGCGCTGATCAATCGCGAGCACTGCATCCGCAATCCCCATGGCTTCAAGGGCTACGGCCCGGACTGTTGGGGTCTGACGTCGAGCGATGACCCCCTCGGCTACGGCGGGCATGCGCCCGACCGCGACGTCGGCGTGATCACGCCGACGGCGGCCCTGTCGTCGCTTCCCTATACGCCCGACCCTTCGATGCAGGCGCTGCGCTCCTTTTATCACCGGCTCGGCGATCGGATCTGGGGCGAATACGGCTTCGTCGATGCCTTCAGCGAGACCAATGACTGGTACGCGCAGTCTTACCTGGCGATCGATCAGGGGCCGATCGTCGTGATGATCGAGAATCACCGAACGGGCCTGCTCTGGGATTTGCTGATGAGCTGCCCGGAGATCCGCAACGGGCTGCGCCGGCTGAGCTTCACGAGCCCGCATCTGAGCGAGCCCGGGCCCACCGCCTGAACCTGACGGACCGGGCGCGCCTTCAGAAAAAGGTGCGGATCGCCTCGGTCACCGTGTAATCGTCGTCGACCACGTAGAGCAGCTGCCACTTGTCGAAGGTGGTGCAGGGGTGCGAGATCCCGAAGCCCACCAGGTCGCCGACCTGGAGCGGGCTGTCGGCGGGTACGCGAAGACAGCAGTGCTGGTCGTAGAGCCCGGTGACCTCGAAGCCCTGGCCGAGCTCCTGCGGCCGCCGATGCAGGCCCGCCCGGTACCAATGGCGGGCAAGCGGCAGGCCGAGGTCGTGGGAGACGTCGCGCTTGCCGAGCGTCGCGACCGCGAGGCCGGGCTCGGGCGCCGACTGGACGACCGCCCAGAGCTCGAGCGCCGGCCGCAGCCCCGGGCCGAGCTCCTGGACCTCGGGCATGCGCGCGACCAAGCGCGCAAAGGCTTCGGTATAGACCTTGGAATCGTGGCTGAAGTAGCAGCCGCTGCGCAAAAGGACCTCGACCGGCCGGCCGAGCTCGGCGGCGCCGAAGATGCGGGTCACCTGGTCGAAATATTTCGAGCCGCCGGCGCTCAGGATCACTGGCCCCGGCGCGAACAGATCTTCCCGCGCCAGGGCGCTGGCAATCTCGACCAGAAAGCCGAGGAAGGCCTCGATGCGGGGCTCGCCGTCCTGGATGCCGACCCCCATGACGTCCTCGAAGCCCTCGACCCCGACCAAAGCCAGCTCCGGCGCCGCGGCGACCGTGCGAGCCAGCGCCAGCGCTTCCTCGAGATTTCGGCAGCCGGTGCGGCCGCCGGCGACGCCGCCTTCGAGCAGAACCTCGACCGGCCGGCCGAGCGGATGGTCGGCGAGTTCCTGCCGGAGTGCCGCAACGCCCGCTCGCGAATCGACGACCCCCAAAAACTCGAAGGTCGGATCGGCCTCGAGCAGGGCCACCACCGTCCGGATCGCCTGGCGGCCCGTCAGCTGGTTGGCGAGCAGCACCCGCGGCACGCCGAAGCGGCGGCAGACCATCAGCTGCTGCACGGTCGCGACGGTGATGCCGAAGGCGCCGTCCGCCAGCTGCCGGGCGAACAGCTGCGGCGCCATGGTGGTCTTGCCGTGCGGGCAGAGACGGACATCGAAGCGCTCGAGAAAGCCCCGCATCCAGTGGCTGTTGTGGCTGAGCGCCGAGCCCTTGAGCAAGGCCGCCGGCAGCGGCAGGTCCTGGCGCAACAGGTTCCAGCCCTGGCGGCCGACCGCGCTGAGCGGCAGGGCGCCGGCCAGCGCCGGCCAACCCTTGGTGGTGGGCTCGACCGGGGCGCGCAGCAGATCGTCGAGCTCCATCGTCAGATCCTCCCTTCGAGACCCGCTCGCAATGCCGGGCCGAGCCCGGTCGGGGTCGAGAGCACCTGGACGCCCGCGGCCTCGAGCGCCCGGCGCTTGGCCTGATGGTTGCCGCGGCTGCCGCTCACGATCGCACCGGCGTGGCCCATCCGCTTGCCGGGCGGCGAGGCGGCGCCGGCGATGAACGCCGCGACCGGCTTCTTCATCCCCGCCGCGTATTCGGCCGCCTCCTCCTCCATCATACCGCCGATCTCGCCGATCAGGGCTATCGCCGCCGTCCGCGGATCCCGGTCGAGCAGGACCAGGGCATCCCTGGTCGTGGTGCCGAGGATCGGGTCGCCGCCGATGCCGATGAACGCGGAGATGCCGAGCCCGGCGCGCGAGATCTCGAGGCAGGCGAGCGTGCCTAGCGAGCCGCTGCGCGAGACCACCCCGACCGTGCCGGGGCTGAAGATGCGGCGATCGAACGCCGGCATGAAGCCCACGAAACATTCGCCGGGCGTCACCAGGCCCGCGGTGTTCGGCCCGATCACGGCGCAGCCCGTCGCTCGCGCGACAGCGAGCAGATACGCCGTGTCCTGGAGCGGAACGTGCTCGGTCAGCACTACGAGCTTCTGGCAGCCGGCCTCGATCGCATCGAGCGCTGCGGCCTTGACGCCAAGCGGCGGGATGAAGAGCACCGAGACCTCGAACGGGCCCGCCGCCATCGCCGCGCAGGCGCTCTCGTGGACCGGGACGCCGCAGCTGAGCTCGCCCGCCCGCTTCGGATTGACCCCCCCGACCACGCGGGTGCCATAGGCGATCATGCGCTCGGTCCAGAACGAGCCCTGGCGGCCGGTGATGCCCTGGACCAGCACCCGCTCGTGCGCGCGGACGATCATCCGGCCGCCGCCACCGCCGCCCGGACCGCGTCGTCCATCGAAGCGAAGGGCTCCAGCCCGAGGCGCTCGCGCACCAGGGTCATGGCCTCGTCCGCGCCGGTGCCATGGATGCTGAAGAAGACCGCAATCTCGGGAGCCAGCGCCTGCCAGGCCTCGATGATGCCCGCGGTCATGACGTCGGTACGGGCGAACGCGCCGCAGAAATTGACCACGAGGCTCCGCACCCGCGGATTGGCGAGCACGACCTCCAGCGCCGGCCGGCCGAGCCGGTAGGCCTCGCCGCCGATCTCGAGGAAATTCGCGGGCGCGCCGCCGTAGTGCGCGATCGCGTCCATGGTGGTCATCGTGAGCCCGGCGCCGTTCGCGAGCACGCCAACGTTGCCGGCAAGCTCGATGTAGCGGAGCCCGTGCTCCACAGCCCTTGCCTCGAGCGGCGTCCTGAGCTCGGGCGTGGCGAGCGCCACGAGCTCCGGCCGGCGCCCTGCCGCGGCGTCGTCGAGCACGAATTTGCAGTCGAGCGCGATCAGCCGGCCCCCGGCCGTGAGCGCGAGCGGATTGATCTCGACCAGCTCCGCGTCACTGGCGGCATAGATGCCATAGAGCCTGGCCAGGACCTCGGCGACGGCCGGGCCGAGCCCGAGACGCGCAAGCCCTGGCGCGAGGGCATCGGCGCCGATCCCGTGGCGGATGTCGACCGGGATGCGGAGCAGCGCCTGCGGGTCGCGCCCGGCCAGGTCCTCGACCTCCATGCCGCCCTCGGCGGCCGCAAGGATCAGCGGGCCCCGGCTCGCGGGATGGGTCAGCACGGCGGCGTAGAACTCGCGTTCGACCTCGATCTGCTGCTCGACCAGCAGGCGCAGGACCGGCTGGCCGCCGATCGTCATGCCGAGGATCGCCCCGGCGGCGGAGCGCGCTTCCTCGGGCGTCGCCACCCGTCGGATGCCGCCCGCCTTGCCGCGCCCGCCGGCGGCGACCTGGGCCTTGACCACGGAAGGTCCCAGCCGCGCGACCGCCCTTGCCGCCGCCGCGGCATCGGTTACCACCTCGCCCAGCGGCACCGCGATCCCGGCTGCCGCCAGCAGAGGCTTGGCCGCATGCTCCTCGAGGTTCACCGGCCGTAGCGCTCCCAGTAGGGGCCGAACAGCGCCTCCTCGCTCGGCCGGTCCTCGGGGATGGTGGTCACCAGGTGGGTGACGTTGATGAAGTGGCGCCAGTTCAGATTCTCGGAGATCGAGTTGCCGGCCCAGCTGCCGCAGCCCATCGACAGCGTGAACGGCAGGCCGTTGTCGAAGCCGCCGCCGTTGCCGAAGGTATGCGCCTGGTTGACCAGCACCCGGACGACGTCGAGCTCGGCCGCGAGCTCACGGGCGCGCTCGGGCTTGCGGGTGTGAATGCCGACCGAGTGGCCGCGGCCCTGGTACTCGAGGATGCTTCGACAGAGCTCCTTGGCGCGGGCGAAGTCCGGCACCCGGTAGACCGCGAGCACGAGCGAAAGCTTCTCGCCGGAAAAGGGATGCGCACCTCCGACGCCGGTCTCCTCGACCATGAGGAAGCGGGCGCCGCCCGCCCGCTCGCCGAGCCCGGTCCGGCCCACGAGCACGGCCGCGTCCCTCGCGATGAGCTCGCGGCTGAGCTTGCCGTCCCGGAACAGCGCCGCCTCGACCGCGTCGCGCTCGAGGTCCGTACAAAGATAGCCGCCCTCCGCCTCGAGCGCCGCGATCGCCTGGGCGTAGACCGCATCGACCACCACGAGCGCGTTCTCCGAGGAGCAGGAGGTCGCGTTGTCGAAGCATTTGGAGCGCGCGATCTTGGCCGCGGCGTCGGCCAGATCGGCGCTCTCGTCGACGATCACCGGCACGTTGCCGGCGCCGACCCCGATCGCCGGCGTGCCGCTCGCATAGGCCTGGCGGACGTTGGTCTGGCTGCCGGTGCAGACGACGAGATCGACCGCCCGCATCAAAAGCCCGGTGCGTGCCCGGTCGACCGGCGGCGTGAGCACCTGGACCAGGTCCTCCGGCAGGCGCACCTTGGCGAGCTCGGCCCGCATGTAGTCGACCGCCCGGGCGGTCGTCCGCCAGCCGGCGGGCGAGGGCGCGATGATGATCGCGTTGCGGCCCTTGAGCGCCATCATCGCCTTGTTGACCGGCGTCGCCGCGGGGTTGGTCGACGGCGTGATCGCGCCGACCACGCCCACGGGCTTGGCGTATTTGACGATCCCGCGCGCGCGATCCTCCTCGATCACGCCTACCGTCCGAACGCGCAGCAGGTCGCGCAGCGTGCCGAAGGTCTTGCGCTGATTTTTGGTGACCTTGTCCGCGACATTGCCGAGGCCGGTGTCGGCGACCGCGAGTTCGGCCAGTTCGCGCGCGTGCTCGGGCCGGTAGAGCGCCCAGGCGAGCGCGCGCACGGCATCGTCGACCAGCGCCTGATCGGCGCCGGCAAAGCTCGCCAGGGCCGCCCGCGCCCGCGCGACCAGGTCGCCCACGACCCCGGGGCTGTCGGGTTCAGGGAGCATTGCAGCGGCTGCGGTCATGTGAGGCCTCCCCGGGCCAGCTTAGCGCATGCGCTGCCTGGCGCCAGCCTCAGCCCGCGCGCACGCACTCGAGCATCGGGCCGAGCTGCCCGATCCGGGTTTGGATGGTGCGGACCCGGCGCTCGAGGTAGGCGCTCGGGCGCGCCGGCGACGCGTGCCTGGGATTGGGCAGGATCGCCGCGAGCAGGGCCGCCTCACGATGGCTGAGCTTGGCCGCGGGCTTGGCGAAATCACGCCGCGCGGCGGCCTCGGCGCCATAGACGCCAGGCCCGAGCTCGATGATGTTGAGGTAGACCTCGATGATCCGCCGCTTCGGCCAGAGAAGCTCGATCTCTAGGGTGAGCGGCACCTCGAGCAGCTTCCTGAGCACGCTCCGGTCCGGCCAGAGGAACAGGTTCTTCGCGGTCTGCTGGGTGATCGTGCTGGCGCCGCGCGGCCGCTCACCCGCCCGGTAAGCCTCGATCTCGCCCTTGAGCGCGTTCCAGTCGAAGCCCCAGTGCCCGCAGAACTGGTTGTCCTCCGAGGCGACCACCGCATCGGCCAGGGCCGGCGCGATCGCGCCGAGCGGCACCCAGTCCTTGCGCAGGCCCTCACCCTGGCCGAGCCGGATCAGCATCAAAGGCGTGAGCGGCACCGGCAGGAAGCGGTAGATCAGCAGCAGGAGCGGCGGCGCCAGGAGAGCCACCAGCAGGATGCGCAGCAGAATCCGCCGGACCCGGCCGGCAAGCGTCCGGGCGGCGCCCCTGCGATGTGCGGGCGTTGTCTCAGCCCGCGCTGCGGGCCGCGCGGGCATCGGCCAGGATGCAGAGCAGCTCGAACATCATCGAGGCGCCGGTCAGCGCCGTGAGACCGGATGGATCGAATGGCGGCGAGACCTCGACCACGTCCGCGCCGACCAGATCGAGGCCGCGAAGCGCCCGGATCATCGACTGCACTTCGAGGCTCGTGAAGCCGCCGATCTCGGGCGTGCCGGTGCCGGGCGCATAGGCCGGGTCGAGACTGTCGATGTCGAAGCTGACGTAGATCGGGCCGTCGCCGACCACGCGCCTCGCCTCCGCGATCGCCGCCTTCCAGCCGAGCTCCTGGAACTCGGGCATATAGATCACGCGCATGCCCGATTCGTGGCTGAAACGCCAGACGTCAGGGTCGTTGATCCCGCCCCGGATGCCGATCTGGACCGTGCGCTTCGGGTCCAGGAGGCCCTCCTCGACCGCGCGCGCGAACGGCGCACCGTGGTGGTAGTTGGAGCCCAGATAGTTCGAGCCCGTATCGCAATGGGCATCGAAATGGACCATGCCGACCGGGCGCTGGGCCGCAATCGCGCGCAGGATCGGCAGCGAGATCGAATGGTCGCCGCCCGCCGACAGCGGCACGACCCCGGCCGCATGCACGCCCCGGTAAAAGCCCGCGATCTCATCGAGCGAGCTCTCGAGATGGAACGGCCGCTGCACCCAGGCATCACCCAGGTCGGCGACCCGGCAGAGCTCGAACGGAGCCACCCCGCTCGCCTGGTTGACCTTGCGCATCAGCGAGGACTGGTTGCGGATCTCGCGCGGCCCGTGGCGGGTGCCGGTGCGGTTGGTGACCCCGCCATCGAACGGCACCCCGATCAGCCCGATGTCGACGCCGTCGAGGTCTTCCCGATAGGGCGCGCGCATGAAGGTCGCAAGCCCGGTGTAGCGCGGCCGCGCCATCGGGTCCTCGAATTCGGGCAGCATCGACATCGATCAGGCCTCCCTGATGCGCGGCTCGGCCACGGGTGAGCTGGCCGGCCTGCCGCCGCGGTCTTAGCGGCGCCGGCGCGTCCCGTCCACCACGACCGAAGGCGCGCCGCCTGCGGTTGACCGGTCCAAGCCATTCCGGCATTGCTGGACCGTCCGAAGAGCGCATGCGGGAGGCAACCGATGGCCGAGCTCAGGGTGAACGGCAAGCGGCTCTGGGACAGCTTGATGACCATGGCGGAGATCGGCGCGACCGCGAACGGCGGGGTCAACCGCCAGACGCTGACCGACGAGGACCGGCGCGGCCGCGACCTCTTTGGGAGCTGGTGCGAGGCGGCCGGGCTCACGCTTGGCGTCGACCGCATGGGCAGCATGTTCGCAAGGCGGCGGGGGACCGACCCCGCCCGCCCGCCGGTGATGCTCGGCAGCCACCTCGACAGCCAGCCGACCGGCGGCAAGTTCGACGGCGCCCTCGGCGTGCTGGGCGCCCTCGAGGTGATCCGGACCCTGAACGACCACGGCGTCGAGACCAGGGCGCCGCTCGAGGTCGTCAACTGGACCAACGAGGAGGGCTGCCGCATCCCGCCGGCGATGATCGCATCCGGCGTGTTCGCGGGCGTGTTCGACCTCGACTACGGCCTGTCCCGCAAGGATCAGGCCGGCAGGACGATCGGCGTCGAGCTCGAGCGGATCGGCTACGCGGGCGATCTGCCGGTCGGCGGCCGGCCCGCGGCCGCGCTGTTCGAGCTGCACATCGAGCAGGGGCCGATCCTCGAGGCGGAAGGCAAACGGATCGGCATCGTCACCGGCGGCCAGGGCACCCGCTGGTACGACGCCCTGGTCGTGGGCGCCGAGGCCCACGCCGGCCCGACGCCGATGGAGACGCGCCGTGATCCGCTGCGCGCCGCAGCGGCGCTGCTCGAGCAGGTCTATGAGGTCGCGCATATCCAGGCCCCCGACGGCCGGGCCACGGTCGGCGAGTTCCAGGCCTACCCCGGCTCGCGCAACACCGTGCCGGGCCGGGTGCGCTTCACGGTCGACCTCCGGCATCCCGATGCTGCCGTGATGGATGCGATGGACCGGGCGCTGCACGACGTGTTCGAGCGCGCCAACGCGCGCCACGCCGGCCGGACCACCTCCCGGGTCGAGCAGATCTGGTACGCGCCGCCGGTCGCCTTCGATCCCGCCTGCATCGAGGCCGTGCGTCAGGCGGCGGCGACCCTCGGCCTGTCCGCGCGCGAGATCGTGAGCGGCGCCGGCCACGATGCCGTGTACATGGCGCGGGTGGTGCCGACCGCGATGATCTTCGTCCCATGCAAGGACGGCATCAGCCACAACGAGGCCGAGTACGCCTCGCCCGAGGCCTGCGCCGACGGCGCCGACGTCCTTCTGCACGCGGTCCTCACCCGCGCAAACGCCTGATCGGGGTCGGTCGCCCTGGCCCGGCGCCTCGCCTCACAGGGCCAAGGCTCAGAGCGCCTTCGAGCGGCCGGCTCCCGGCCGTTCCCGCAGGTCGCCTGCGGCCGCTGCGGCACCCGGCTCCGCCGCCTCGGTGGCGGACGCCGATGCCTCCGCCCGACGTGCCTCGCGGCTGATGAACGGCATCTGGGTCAGGACGAAGAGGAAGGTCAGCCCGGAGAGGCCGAACACCTTGAAGGTCACCCAGACATTGGTCGACTGGGTGCGCCAGACGACCTCGTTGAGCAGCGCCATGGCGATGAAGAACAGGCCGTAGCGGAGCGTGAAGCGGCGCCAGGCAAGATCGCTCAAGGGCGGCATCAGGCGGCCGAACAGCGGCTTCAGGAGCGGGCGCTCGAACGCGAGGCCGCCCAGCAGGATCGCCGCGAACAGCGCCTGGATGATGGTCGGCTTCATCTTGATGAAGGTCTCGTCCTGGAGCCACAGCGTGAGGCCGCCGAAGACCGCGATCACGGCGGCGGTGAGCAGCGGGATCAGCGGCACCCGGCGCTGGAGGGTCCAGGCGAGCGCCAGCCCGATCAGGCTGGCCGCGATCACCGCCGCGGTCGCCGCCATCAGGCCGGCGCCGACATAGGCCACAAAGAAGATCGCGAGCGGCCCATAGTCGACCGCCGGCTGCACCCAGCGGGGCGCTTCCAAACGCGTGCGGCTCACGACGGCGATCCTTCGCTGACCATCGGCCACAGATGGTGGGTGGCCCCGGGCGCCGTCAAGCGGCGATCAGCGCGCGGGGCATGACTCCGGGCGCCGGCCTCGATTACAGTGCCCGCGAGAGCACGCAAGGGGGGAGATGGGGACATGACCGTCATGACCGGCTCGCGTTTGGAGATCCGACCACTCTCGAGCGCGCTCGGCGCCGAGATCTTCGGGGTCGACCTCGCGGCGACCCTCGATGACGAGACGGTTCGGGGGTTGCGCCGGGCCCTGCTCGAGCACGTCGTCATCTTCTTTCGCGACCAGGAGCTCTCGCCGCCGCAGCTGCTGGCGCTGGCCGAGCGCTTCGGCGAGGTGGCCGAATATCCGCTGGTCAAGGGCCTGCCCGAGTGCCCGCTGGTCCTGCCGGTGATCAAGGAGCCCGAGGAGCGCTCGAACTTCGGCGGCGTCTGGCACTCGGATACCGCCTATCTGGAACGTCCGGCGATGGCGAGCCTGCTGTACGCGCTCGAGACGCCGCCGGCCGGCGGCGACACGCTGTTCGCCAACATGTATCTGGCCTATGAAGCGCTCTCGGAAGGCATGCAGCGGCTGCTCGCCGGTCTCAAGGCGGTCAACGTCGCCGGCAAGGCGGTGGCGCTGCAGACCCGGCAGTACATGCACGGCAAGCGCGGCACCGCGACCGACGTCGAGGCGGTGAGCGCCGTCCATCCGGTCATCCGCACCCATCCCGAGACCGGCCGCAGGTCGCTCTACGTCAACCTCGCCCACACGCTCCGCTTCGAGGGCATGACGGAAGCCGAGAGCACGCCGCTCCTCGGTTATCTCTTCGGCCATCAGATCCAGCCCGAGCTCACCTGCCGGTTCCGCTGGCGCCCGGGCTCGCTCGCCTTTTGGGACAATCGGGCGAGCCAGCACTATCCCTTGAACGACTACCACGGCTTTCGCCGGGTGATGCATCGGGTCACGCTCATGGGTGATCGGCCGCGCTGATGGCGCCGGCGGTCCGCGGACCGGGTGCGCCCCGCGCGACCTGCGACGGTCCAACCAGGCCAAGCCTGCAGTCTCGAGGGGGTGGGATGTCGGGTCTGGGTTCGTGCGCCGCGAGCGCGCTGATGGCGACGTGGCTGCTCGCCACACCGGCGGCGGCAGAAGAGATCCGCGACTGGCCTTGCAAGCAGCCCTACGCCCAGCGTTTTTCGGCCGAGGACATCTGGGGCGGCGGGTTGCCCGGGCCGCTGCCGGACGGCTGGTCCACCGATGCCGGCGCCCGCGACGTGGTGGCCTTCGCCGCCAACCCGGAGAACACGCCCACCCAGGGCGGCGCCGAGATCCACGCGCTCGCCCTGCGCCTGGGCGCCGACCGGCAGGCGTCGCTGCTGCGGGTGTTCGCCGGTCTGCTCGAGGAGTTCGATATCCAGCGCGGAATTGTAATTGAGGGGGTGCGCGATTCGATCGTGCGCGCTAAGATCATTCGTGAAGCGGTCGAGAACAACGAGGCGGCGCTCGCCGCGCTGCCGCCCGGGCCCGGGCCCGAGGTCGACCAACAGCGCAAGGGCCATCAGGAAGCGCGCTTCTGGAATGCCCGCAACATGGACGATGCCCTCGACAATGCCCGGTTCCTCTGCCGCCGCTACGCCTATCTGGATGAGAAGCTGCGACGTCTGAGCGCCGCGATCCGCGCGGCCTGGTGAGCGTCTTCGGAGGTCGGCCGATCCGGCAAATCGGACGGTCGCGATGGTGCCATGGGGGACAAAAACCATGCGAAACGCCTGTTGGTTGCTGACCACAGCACTGGCCCTGACGTTTGGCCAGTCGGCCTGCACGCCGATGCAGGACGAGAAGATGCAGTCCGAGAAACCGATGGCGATGACCGGCGCCCAAGGCGACTGGACGGTCTATGGCGGCGACTTCTCGAATACCCGCTACGCCGCCAGCGACCAGGTCAACGCCGGCAACGTCCAAGGCCTGCATCTGAAGTGGATCTTCCAGACCGGCGTCATCGGCTCGTTCGAGACGACGCCGATCGTCGAGGACGGCGTGATGTACATCACGACGCCCTATGATCACGTGTTTGCGATCGACGCCCGGACCGGCCAGCAGCTCTGGCACTACGAGCAGAAGCTGGGCACCACCATCTTCTGCTGCGGCCCCAACAACCGCGGCGTGGCGCTTTCCGGCGACAAGCTCTACCTCGCGACCCTGGATGCGACGCTGGTCGCGCTCGACAAGAAGACGGGCAACGTCGTCTGGGAGAGCGAAATCGCCGACCCCGAGTTCGGCTACTCCGAGACGGTCGCCCCGACCGTCTACCAGAACAAGGTGATCCTCGGCATCTCCGGCGCCGAGTACGGCATCCGCGGCTTCATCAGCGCCTACGACAAGGACAGCGGCAAGCTGATCTGGCGCTGGCACACCATCCCGGAGCCCAACGAGGTCATGCCCGACGGGACCAAGGGCTGGGCCGGCACCTTCAACGACATGGCCGACGGCATGAACCCGCTGCACCGGAACATCGCCGCGGAGAAGGCCGCCATGAGCAAATACCCCGACGCCTGGAAGCGGGGCGGCGGCTCCAACTGGATGACCAACGCGATCGATCCCGAGCGCGGCCTGCTGTTCGCCACCATCGGCAATCCCTCGCCCGACCTCTATTCCGAGATCCGGCCGGGCGACAACCGCTGGACCGAATCCCTGGTCGCGCTCAACGTCGATACCGGCAAGCTGGTCTGGGGCTACCAGTACGTGCCCCACGACCCCTGGGATCTGGACGCGGCCTCGCCGCCGATCCTGGCCGACGTCAAGGGCGCGGACGGCCAGACGGTGCCGGCGGTGATCACCGGCGGCAAGACCGGCTGGGTCTACGTCCACGAGCGGGAGACCGGCAAGCTGATCCGCCGCTCGGACGCGATGATCCCGCAGGAGAACCTGTTCGCCCAGCCGACCGCGGCCGGCGTCCGCATGCTGCCCGGCGCCAACGGCGGCGTCGAGTGGTCGCCCGGCGCCTTCAATCCCGATACCCGCCTCGTCTACTACTCGAACCTGCACCAGCCGATGACCTACACGGCCAAGAAGGAGCCCTGGCAGCAGGGCAAGCTGTGGCTGGGCGGCGCGTTCACCGCAATCCCGGGCGAGGACCAGTGGGGCAACGTCTCCGCGGTCAACGTCGACACCGGCAAGATCGCCTGGCAGGCGAGAAGCGAGGATCCGATGATCGGCGGCACGCTCACCACCGCCGGCAATCTGACCTTCGCGGGCGAGGGCGATGGCAGCTTCAACGCCTACGACGCCACGACCGGCGCGAAGCTCTGGTCGTTCCACGCCGGCGCCGGGGCCAATTCGGCGGCGATGTCGTTCGAGCTGGACGGCAAGCAATACATCGCGGTCGCGGCCGGCGGCAACTTCCAGCTCAACTACAGGCTGGGTGACGCCGTGTTGGTGTTCGGCCTCGACTGAGGTGGTCCGGGGCGTTCCCCGAACTAAGTGCTGATCACGATCACCGACCGGGGGCCGTCGCGAGGCGGCCCCCTCTGCTTCCAAAGGACGCCAAAGACGATGAGACCATGGACGATCGCGCTGGCGCTGCTGGGCATCGGCGCGGCCGGTGCGGCCGGCGCCGCCGAGGACCACCTCGTGCCGTCCTGGATGACCGTCGATGCCGGCGCCAGGTCGGTCGTCATGGACGTCATCGCCGGCTTCAACGCCAACAACAGCAGCTGGAACTACAACGGCTACCACGACGGCGACATGACCGTGGTCCTGCCGCAGGGCTGGAGCGTGCGCATCAATTTCACCAACCATGACGGCGACGTGCCCCACAGCATGGTGGTGATGGCCGACCCGGGCCCGAATGATCTGCCGCTCGAGGCCGGGCGCGAGCAGGCGGCGTTCTCCCGCGCCTACTCCAAGAGCCCCGAGCAGGGGATCTCGGCGGGCGACCAGGACGTGGTCGCGTTCACGGCGAAGAAGCCCGGCAAATACCTCTGGTTCTGCGGGGTGCCAGGCCATGGCCAGAGCGGCATGTGGGTGCATCTCGAGGTCATCCCCGACGCTGGCGCCCCCTACCTGCGGATCGCCAAAGACGCCGAGCCCGGCCGGCCCTAGGCTCGGACGAGCAGGCCACGTCCGCCTCGAACGCCGCCGCCAAAAAAGGCCACTTCTCCCTCCGCCTCGCGGGCCGGGCTGCCCGCGCCCCCGCGCCCGCCCTTCCGGCGCACCGGCCCTCCCCGCCCTCCGGCTTGGGCCGGGCACGGATTCCCACGGTCGCATGGACCATCCGAAGGAAGGGTTAAACGTCAATCGTCAAAATCTGGTTAAACGCGCCGATCGCCGCCCGGGCGCGCTCCAGATCCCTCATCTTCCCGGCAATCGCGGCCGGCGACGAGGAGCCCAGGCACCCGGGGGCCGGCGCGCCCTGCTCTTTGGATCGCCAGGGGCCGCCGAGCCCTTGCCCCCGACCAGGTCAGGGCGCGAGGGTCACCGCCACCTCGCCCAGGCCTTCGAGCATCGCCCGTACCTTGGCGCCGGGCGAGACGAAGCGCAGCCCGGTGAGCGAGCCCGTGGTCACGATCTGGCCTCGCCGCAGCCCGCCGCAGTGCGCCCCGCAGCTGTCGGCGAGCCAGACCAGCAGCCGGAACGGATCGCCCGCGGTATTGCCGCCGCGGCCCTCGGCGACCCTATGGCCGTCGACCTCGAGCCGCACCGGCTGGGAGCGAGGGTCGAAGCGGCGCCAGTCGGTGGCGAGGGCGCCGGTCACGAGGCCGCCATTGATCTGATTGTCGGCGAGCTTCCAGAGCGGCGGCGCCGCCGCGTGATCGGCCAGCCGCGTGTCGACCAGCTCGATCGTCGGCAGCATGCCCTCGATCGCCGCGGCCACCTCCTCCGGCGCGTAGGGGCGATCGCGCGGCGGCAGATCGGCGCCAAGGCGATAGGCGATCTCCGCCTCGATGCCGATCACGTTGAAGCCGCGCGCCGGCAGGGCGGCCGGGCTGGCATGGATCGTCGCCGCCAGGATCGGCGCTCGCACCGGCTCCGCGGTCGGCGAGGCCGCGCCCACCTTCCAGGCGCCGACCGGCCCGAGGTCCCGGACCACGCGCGCCTGCACCGCATAGGCGTCCGCGACCGTGGCGAGCGCCTCTTCCGGCTCCGGCACCACCAGCGCCCCGCCCGGGCGCCGCGCCTCCACAAACAGCCGCGCGATCCGGTCGATCTTGTCCGCCATGGTCGCCGTCCCGCCTCGAATTCACGCCGCGTTCCGCTGCGCCCGGGCCTGCCGGTGAAAAGCCGCGAGCGAGCGCTCGATCAGGTCTTGCTCGAGCCCGCGGACGATGAACACGATGCGTGAGCGGCGCTCGTCGTCCGGCCAGCGATCGAGATGCGCAGGCGGGTGGATCACGTGCTGCACGCCATGGATCACGACCGGCGTCGGCAGGCCCGCGACGTTCAGGATCCCCTTGACCCGCAGCACTTTCTGGCCATGGACGTGAAGCAGCATCGTGAGCCAGATGCCGAATGCGGTCCAGTCCAGCGGCTGCTCGAAGCAGAGGCAAAAGGCGCGGATGTCGGCGCCATGGCGATTCGGGTCGTGGCCATGATGCGCCGGATCCGCTGCCTGCTCGGACAGCCAATGCGCCACTTCCGCGCGCCCGTGCGCCGGATCATAGACGTCTTGCGCCAGCAAGGCGTCAGGCAGCCACGGGCCCAGGGTCGCATCCAGAATTGGCGCCGTCGGGTTGAGCCGCCCGAGCGCCGCCTCGAGCGCCAGGACCCCGTCACGGTCGGCGAGATCGGTCTTGGTCACCACCAGACGGTCGGCCACCGCGACCTGCCTGACCGCCTCTGGGTTGCCCTCGAGGTGGAGAAAGCCGTTCACGGCATCGACCGTCGTGATGATGCTGCCGAGGCGGACGTGATGGCGCAGCACGGGCTCCGCGATCAGGGTCGAGACGATCGGCGCCGGGTCGGCAAGCCCCGTCGTCTCGATCGCGAGCCTCGTGAAGCGCGGCACGAGGCCCCGCTCGCGCTTGCTGAGCAGCGCGCGCATCGCCTCGGCGAGCTCGCCCCGGATCGTGCAGCAGATGCAGCCGCTCTGCAAAACCACCGTCTCGCCGTCGACCGCCTCGAGCAGCAGATGATCGAGCCCGACCGCACCGAACTCGTTGACCAGCACCGCGGTATTGGCGAGCCCGGGCGCCTTGAGCAGCCGGTTGAGCAGCGTCGTCTTGCCCGAGCCCAGAAAGCCCGTGATCAGGTTGACCGGGATCAGGCTCGCGTAGTCGGCCATCCTTCACCTCAGCTCGTCGAGCAGCAGCTTTGCGCCCTTCAGATCGGCGGTCTCGAAGCCCCTCGGGGCGGCATCGGCCAACCGCAGCGGCGCCCTCACGTCTGCTCGAGTGCTTCGATCAGGTCCAGCTCGAGCGGGTCGCAGGGGCGTCCGGCAAGCTTTTCGGCCGCGGTCCACATGCCGACCAGGTCCGGCACGATCGTCTGGCGCCCGGTCGCCGCGCGCAGCACGTAACTCTGGCCGGCGAAGTCGCCGAGCTTGAGGCCGTAGTGCCGGAGGATGCGGTTGGCGAGCGCGATTCGCCCGGCGCGCTCCTGGCGGCGGGTCGGCTGGACCGGGCCGCCCTGGAAGGGCGCCTGGCGCGTTGCAGCATCGGTCCAATGACTCCCGTCGCCGAGCACGCCGCACAGGCTGCACATCGGAGGGCGCCCTACGACACTGGCCGGGCGGGCTTGTTGCGCGGGTAGCGCTTGAGGAAGTCGTCGGCGATCGCCTCGAAGGTCGTGAAACGCACGCCCGGGTGCTTGCTGATGTGGGCGAACAGGCGCTCGTGCATCATCAGCACGTGCGGCTTGCCCGACACGTCCGGGTGGATCGTCATCGTGAACACCGCATAGTCGTATTCGCGATAGACCCAGTCGAACTGCTCGCGCCAGAAGTCCTCGACGTCGCGGGGGTTGGTGAAGCCGTAGCTGTTGGGGGCGGCCTTGATGAACATCATCGGCGGCAGGTCGTCCAGGGTCCAGGACGCCGGGATGTTGACGAGGTCGGTCTCGCGGCCGCGCTGGAGCGGCTTCATCCATTGGCTGGGATGCTTGGAAAAATCGATCTTGGTCCAGCTGTCGCCGACCCGGGTGTAGAACGGGTGAAAATCGTTGTGCATCAGGGAGTGATCATACTTGATGCCCTTGGCCAGCAGGAGCTCGTTGGTCTTGGGGCCGAACTCCCACCACGGCGCCACGTAGCCGCGGGGCGACTGGCCGCAGAGCTTGGTGATGCACTCGATGCACTTGTCGAAGACGGCTTCTTCCTGCTCGGGCGTCATCGCGACCGGGTTCTCGTGGCTGTAGCCGTGCATGCCGATCTCGTGGCCGGCATCGGCCACCGCCTGCATCTGCTTAGGGAAGGTCTCGATCGAGTGCGCCGGGATGAACCAGGTGGTCTTGATCCCGAAGCGCTCGAACAGGCGCAAGAGGCGCGGCGAGCCGACCTCGCCCGAGAACATGCCGCGCGAGATGTCGCAAGGGCTGTCCTCGCCGCCGTAGGAGCCGAGCCAGCCGGCGACCGCATCGACGTCGACGCCGTAGGCACAGAAGATTTCCTTTGCCATCTCGCCTCTCCGCGCGGTGTTGTTATGTCACCGTTCGTTGCGCCCCCGCCCGGGCAGCCGAACGAGCCCGGAATGGTAGCCGAGGTCTCAGGGATGGCAAGACGACAAACGGCGGCGGCGCCGGCGTGATCGCCCGCCCGGCCGCCGCGACCTTCGCCCTCGGCTTCGTCGCGGCGCTGCTCGCGGGCGGCCGGCCGCTGGCGGCCGCGCCTCCGGTCCCGGTCGATCTGGAGCTGGTGCTCGCGGTCGATGTCTCGGGCAGCGTCGATCCGCCCGAGTACGAGCTGCAGACCCGGGGCCTCGCGCAAGCGTTCCGCGATCCCGAGGTGCAGGCAGCCCTGCAGGCGCCCGGGCGGCACGGCATCGCGGTCGCCCTGGTGCAATGGTCCGGCCGGTTCCAGCAGGCCCTGGCGGTGGACTGGACCTTGATCCACGACACGCCCTCGGCGCAGGCCTTCGCGCAGCGGATCGAAGCCATGGACCGCCGCTTCCAGGCCGAGACCGGGATCGCCAACGCGCTCGCCTTCGCGATCCGACAACTGCAGCAGAACCGGTTCGCCGGCGGCCGCCAGGTGATCGACATCTCGGGCGATGGCCCGAGCAACGTCGGCGGCGACCCCGACCCGGTGCGCGACGCGGCGGCGGCCGCGAGGATCACCATCAACGGCCTCGCGATCGTGAACGAGATCCCTGCCGTCAAGCTGTACTACGCCGACCACGTGATCGGCGGGCCGGAGGCGTTCCTGCTGGTCGCCAAAAACTTCGACGACTTTGCGCGCGCGATCCGCAGGAAGCTGCTGCGCGAGATCGAGAGCGCGCCGATCGCCCGGCGCGACGTGCCGGGACCGGTGCTGGCCCAAGGCGGCTGAGGGGCGGGCGGGCCTCGTCGGGGCAATTCGCGCTCGCGACCAATTCGACGGCTTGCGGTCGGGGCGCCAGAGCGTCAAGATTGACGGCAATCGCGGCGACGGGCGGGCGGCATGACGGCGGCCGGGCGCCGAACGCGCGAAGGGCGGGGCCCGGCGATCGGGCGCGTCCGACCCAGGGGGATTTTAAGGAGGCTCTGATGTCCGACAAGCGAACGATGGTCGAAAGCCCTGCCAGCGATCCCTCCGGCAGCAGCGGCGGCTGGAGCCGCCGCGCGGCCCTCAAAGGCGCCGCCGCCACGGCCGGCCTCGCCGCGGGCTCGGGCGCGATCACCGGCTTCCCCACGATCTGGGCCCAGAACATCAAGGACATCACGCTGCTCCAGGTCGGCGGCTCCTACTCCGCGATCATCGACATCGGGCGTAAGGCGAGCGAGGACCTGGGCTTCAAGATCGAGATGCAGAACGCCGACCACGCCGCTCTGCTCAACCGCCTGGTCAGCCAGCCGGAGTCGCTCGACATCGCGGATACCGAGTTCTTCTTCCTCAATTACACGGTGCCGCGCAGCATCATTCAGGCGGTCGACCTCACCAAGTACAAGTGGTGGGACAAGGTCGTGCCGATCTTCACCAAGGGCCAGTATCCGGACGGTCGCGAGGTCTCGCGCCAGGGGATCAACCCCTACGAGGTCCAGTATGTCGAAAAGCCGGGCGACACCAAGTTCGCCAAAGGCCCGACCGGCTTCGCGACCGCGATCCCGACCGTGTACAATGCGGATACGCTGGGCCTCCGCCCGGACCTCCTGCAGCGCGAGCTCACCAGCTGGGCCGAGCTGCTCAATCCCGAGTTCAAGGGCCATACCGCCCTGGTCGACGTGCCCCAGATCGGCATCATGGATGCCGCCATGGCGATCGAGGCGCGCGGCGACATCAAGTACGGCGACAAGGGCAACATGACCAAGGACGAGATCGACCAGACGATCGGGATCCTGATCGACGCCAAGAAGGCCGGCCAGTTCCGCGCCTTCTGGACGACCTTCGACGAGAGCGTCAACCTGATGGCCTCGGGCGAGGTGGTCCTGCAGTCGATGTGGTCGCCCGCGGTCACCGCCGTGCGCTCGCGCGGCATCCCCTGCTACTACGCGCCGCTCAAGGAGGGCTACCGCGCCTGGGGCAGCTGCATCGCGCCGATGGCGCACCTGTCCGGCATGAAGCTCGATGCCGCCTACGACTACCTCAACTGGTACCAGTCGGGCTGGCAGGGCGGGTTCATCGCCAAGCAGGGCTACTACACCTCGGTGCCCGAGACCGCCAAGCAGTTCATGACCCAGGACGAGTGGGACTACTGGTACGAGGGCAAGCCCGCCAAGGACGTGATCAAGGATCCCTACGGCAACGTCATGGAGCAGCCCGGCCGGGTGCGCGACGGCGGCTCGTTCTGGGAACGCATGGGCAATGTCGCCTGCTGGAACACGCTGATGGACGAGAACCGGCACATGATCCAGCGCTGGAACGAGTTCATCGCCGCCTGAGCTCAGCTCGATTGCGGGGCGGCTGCGGCCGCCCCGTCTCACTGGTCGCGCCCTGCACCCGATGAAGATCCCCGAGCGCCTGATCCCCTACCTCCAGATCCTGCCGCTGACCCTGGTCCTCCTGCTGTTCCTGGGCGTGCCGCTCGCGATCGTGGTCGTGGTCAGCTTCTTCGACTACGACATCGTCGACCTCATTCCCACCTTCACCCTGCAGAACTATCTCGAGCTGTTCGGCTCCAAGCTCACCTACGACCTCTACCTCAGCACGCTGAAGTACGCGCTGCTCGTCTGGGCGATCACGCTGGTGATCGGCTTCACGGTCGCCTATTTCCTGGTCTTTCACGTCAGGAGCCTGCTCTGGCAGATCGCCCTGTTCCTCTTGTGCACCGTGCCGTTCTGGACCTCCAACATCATTCGGATGATCTCCTGGATCCCGTTCCTCGGCCTGAACGGCATCTTCAACCAGTCCTTGATGGTGCTCGGGATCGTCGACCACCCCTTGGCATTCCTGCTGTTCTCGGACTTCGCCGTTGTCACGGCCTACGTCCACCTGTTCACCCTCTTCATGATCGTGCCGATCTTCAACGCCATGGCCCGGATCGATCCGGCGATCGTCGAGGCGGCGCGCGACGGCGGGGCGAGCGGCTTTCGGATCCTGACCACGATCGTGATCCCGCTCTCCAAGACCGGCATCGCCCTCGGCTCGATCTTCGTCATCGCGCTCGTGATGGGCGATTTCTTCGTGGTCAAGATCATGAGCGGCGGCAAGAGCGGCAACGTCGTGTTCGCGATGTCGAACGAGATCGCGATGCTGCAATACCCGCCGGCGGCGGCGAGCGCTGTGGTCCTGATCGTGATCGTCTCGCTGATGGTGGCCGCGATCCTCAAGATCGTCGACGTCCGCCGCGAGCTGGCGGGCTAAGCGCCGCCATGGCACAGCCGCGATCGGGCCGGCGCCCCTTCTCGTTCTATGCGCTGGCCGCGTTCTTCACGCTGTTCGTCCTGTTCCTCTACGGCCCGATGTCGGCGATCTATATCCTCTCGTTCCAGGGGCCGAACGGCGGCCTCACCTTCCCCTTGAACGGCGTCTCGCTGAACTGGTTCTACGCGCTCTTCCAGCAACAGCGGACCGGCGACATCGCGGGCTCCTTCGCGCGCTCGATCGCGCTCGCCCTGATCGTGCTCGCGCTCACGGTCGTGATCTCGGTGATGGCCGGGCTCGCCTTCCGGCGGCGCTTCCTCGGCGCCGGCGTCATCTTCTATATGGCGATCGCGAGCCTGATCATGCCGGGCCTCCTGGTCAGCCTCGGGATCGGTCTGATGTTCCAGTTCCTCGGCATCAAGACCAGCTGGTACACATCCGCGCTCGGCGCCCATCTGACCTGGACCCTGCCGTTCGGCCTCTTGATCATGTTCGCCGTGTTCAGCCGCTTCAACCGCGCCTACGAGGAGGCGGCGCGCGACCTCGGCGCCGGCAGGTGGGCGATCCTGTGGACGATCGTCCTGCCGATCCTCTTGCCTGGCATGATCGCGGTGGCGCTGTTCGGCTTCACGCTGTCCTACGACGAGTTCCCGCGCACCTCGATCGCGGTCGGCCCCAGCAACACCTTGCCGCTCGAGATCTGGAACATGACGACCAACGTCACCTCGCCCGCCCTCTACGCGATCGGCACGGTGACCACCGCGGTCTCGTTTCTGGTGATCGCGCTGGCGCTCGGCTCGATCGCGCTGATCCAAAGACGGCGGACCCGCAGGCCGGTCCGCCCGCCCGGGCGCGGCGCCTGACCATGGCCCAGGCCGGCGACATCGAGCTCGAGGGCGTGACCAAACGGTTCGGGCCGACGGTCGCGGTCCACGGCCTCGATCTCGCCATCCCGCACGGCTGCTACTGTTGCCTGCTGGGTCCCTCGGGCTGCGGCAAGACCACGATCTTGCGCATGATCGCCGGCCACGAGGAGCCGAGTGCCGGCCGGGTGCGGATCGGCGGCGACGACGTGACCGGCCAGGCCCCGGTCCAGCGCGGCACCGCCATGATGTTCCAGAGCTATGCGCTGTTCCCGCACATGAGCGTGCTCGACAACGTCGCCTACAACCTGCGCATGCGCGGCGTCGGCCGGGCGGCCCGCCGCGAGCAGGCGCAGGCGATGCTGGCCAGGGTCCACCTCGAGGCGTTCGCCGATCGGATGCCGGCCCAGCTCTCGGGCGGCCAGCAGCAGCGGGTGGCGCTTGCCCGCGCGCTGATCACCAACCCGCGCGTGCTGTTGCTCGACGAGCCGCTCTCGGCGCTCGACGAGTACCTGCGCCTGCAGATGCGCGGCGAGCTCAAGCGCCTGCAGCGCGAGCTCGGCATCACCTTCATCCACGTCACCCACACCCAGCTCGAGGCGATAGCGCTGGCCGACCTCGTGGTGGTCATGGACCAGGGCCGGATCGAGCAGGCGGGCTCGGCGCAACAGATCTACAGCGAGCCGCAGACGGCCTACGTCGCCCGCTTCATGGGCGGCCAGAACGTGCTGTCCGGCAAGGTCACGACGGTCGCCGACGGCGAGGCCATCCTGTTGAGCGAGGCCGGCGACCGCTTCGCCTTGCCCGTCCTGCGGAGCCCGGCCGAGCTGGTCGGCACGCCGGTCCACTGCGCCGTGCGCCGCGACCGCATCCAGCTCGAGCGCCTTGCGGGCCCCGGTCGCTCGGGCCAGATCAACGCGCTGACCGGCAGCGTCCACGCGATCGAGTACCAGGGCTCCTACGTCAAGGTGACCCTGGACGTGCCCGGCTGGCCCGACTTCGTCGCCAACGTCGCCGACGACCGGTTCTTCGCGGTCCCGGTCGACATCGGCGATCCGGTGCTGGCGCGCTGGTCGGCGAGCGATGCGCGCCTGCTCGAGGGCGGTCTCGGCCGCGCCCCCGAAGCCGCAGGCGCGATCGGTCTCTACGATCAGGAGCTCGGCCTCGCCCAGGCCTGAGGCCCGGGTCCTCCGGTCGCCGCCCGGCGCTAGAATCGGGGCAGGTCGGGGAAGGGGAGCCGGCCTCGGTGGATGTGCATGCGGCCGAGCTCGGCGCAGCGGTGGAGTTGGGGGAAAACCTTGCCCGGGTTCAGGATCTGGGACGGGTCGAAGGCGCATTTGACGCGCTGCTGCTGGTTCAGGTCGTCCTCGTTGAACATCACCGGCATGAGGTCGCGTTTCTCCACACCGACGCCGTGCTCGCCGGTCAGGACGCCGCCGACCTCGACGCAGAGTTTGAGAATCTCGGCGCCGAACTCCTCGGTGCGCTCGAGCTCGCCCGGCTGGTTGGCATCGTAGAGGATCAAGGGGTGCAGGTTGCCGTCGCCGGCGTGGAAGACGTTGGCGACCCGCAGCCCATAGTGCTCGCTCATCTCGCGCATGCGGCGGAGCACCAGGGGCAGCTGGCGGCGCGGGATGGTGCCGTCCATGCAGTAATAGTCCGGCGAGATCTTGCCGACCGCCGGGAAGGCGGCCTTGCGTCCGGCCCAGAAGCACTGGCGCTCGGCCTCGTCCTGACTGATCCGGACCGAGACGGCACCGCACTGGCGGGCGATCGCTTCGACCATCCCGATCAGATGCTCGACCTCGGCCTGCGGGCCGTCGAGCTCGCAGATCAACAGGCCCTCGACGTCCAGAGGATAGCCCGGGTGACAGAAGTCCTCAGCCGCGTGGATCGCGGGCCGGTCCATCATCTCGAGCCCGCCCGGGATGATGCCGGCGCCGATGATCGCGGCGACGCAGTCGCCCGCCTGCTCGTTGGAGGGGAAGCCGATCAGGAGCGCGCGCGCGGTTTCCGGCTTTTTCAGGATGCGGACCGTGACCTCGGTCACGACCCCCAGCAGACCCTCCGAGCCGGTCATCAGCCCGAGCAGATCATAGGCCTCGGCGTCCAGATGCTTGCCGCCGAGGCGGACGATGTCGCCGTTCGGCAGCACGAGCTCGATGCCGAGCAGGTTGTTGGTGGTGAGGCCGTATTTCAGGCAATGGACGCCGCCCGAGTTTTCCGCGACGTTGCCGCCGATCGTGCAGGCGATCTGCGAGGAGGGGTCGGGGGCGTAGTAGAAGCCCGCATCCTCGACCGCGGCCGTGATGCCGAGGTTGGTGACGCCCGGCTGGGCGACCACGCAGCGGTTCTCGAAGTCGACCTCGAGGATCTTTTTGAACTTGCCCAAGCCGAGGACGATGCCGTCGGTCAGCGGCAAGGCGCCGCCCGAGAGCGAGGTGCCGGCGCCGCGCGGCACGACCTTGATCTTTTCCCGATCGCAGAGCTTCAGGATCTCGGCGACCTCTGCCGTGGTCTCGGGCAGGACCACGGCCATCGGCACCGTCCGATAGGCCGAGAGGCCGTCGCACTCATAGGCGCGCAGCTCGTCCGCGCCCGCGATCACGCCCTCGCCCGGCAGGATCGCTCTCAGCGCGGCGACGATCGCGTCCCGCTTGGCGAGGCTGCCCGCATCGGGTTCCGGCATACGCATCGGCGCCCCTCACGCTCTGATTCAGCCGTCTCTATGGCAAGATCGGCGGCAGCGGCGGCGCCGTCAACCGAGCTCATAACGATGGCGCCCGTCCGGGCGCTGACGCCCGACGCATGCCAACCGGCAAAGGGCGCCTCGTCTCGAGCGCGACAGGCGCCCGCCACTCAGATGGTCGGGAGCTTCGGGGGCAGGAGCTGGGGTTCGGAGGGCCGCCCGGACACGGGCAGCGGCCGGACGACCAGATAAACGGTCAGATGGAGGCAGGCCCTGGTCGGAACCGACGGGCCCAGCAGGGCGTGCCCACACGGGCAGGCGGCCGGACACGGGGCGCCGAGAGCGGCCGCCGACGCGCAGTCCCGGCATCCGGACGCCCCGGTATCCGCGATCAGCATGTCTTGCGCGGCCGCAAGTCTGGGGCTTGCCACCTCCGCCGGGTAGATCGGCAGAAGCAGCCCGGTGGCGATCGTCAGGCAGACGACGGCGAACAGCACGCGCCCAAGCATCGGCACAACATAGGCATCCCCCGGCCGATATGCCAGAGGCTGGTGCTGCCGATCACGCCATCGTCATGACGGGACGGCGGCCGGCCACGCAAGCGTGCCGACGAAATCGTCAACGCCAGGAAAGCCCGGACGGGCTCAGACCTCGCGGTGCGGCAGACTGTGTGGCGGAATGCCGCAGGCTCAGCCCTGGCGGACCTTGTAGCGCGGGTTGGTCTTGTTGATCACGTACACGCGGCCCTTGCGGCGCACCAGACGGCAGTCCTTGTGCCGCTGCTTGACCGTGCGCAGCGAGTTGCGAACCTTCATCGACCCTTCTCCACTGACTTCTCCGGATTCGAGGCGGCAACGGGACCCGGCGGCGCCGATCTACTTCTTGCGCCGGAAGCTCGAGAAGCGCCGATTGAACTTGTCGACCTGGCCGCCGCGCTCGAGGAGTCGCGAGCGGTCGCCGGTCCAGGCCGGGTGGACCTTGGAATCGATCTCGAGCGTCAGCGTCGCCCCGGCCTCGCCGTAGGTCGAGCGCGTCGCGAAGGTCGATCCGTCGGTCATCACGACCGTGATTTCGTGGTAGTCCGGGTGGATGTCCTTCTTCACCCGCTTTCTCCCTCTGGAGCCGGCCGCTATATAGCGGGAGCAGCCGGGCTGGGCAAGGGGCGGGCCCAGGCAAGGATTGACGGCTCCGGCTGCGACACGACAGGGGGGTGGCATGAGACGAGCAGGCGGCGCGACCGGCGACCCCCAGCGCACCTCCAGTCGCGATCTCCGGCAGCTGCGCCGTCTCGCCGGCTATCTGGCGCCGTACCGCTGGCGGGTCGTGGCGACGCTGGTCGCGCTCGCGTTCGCGGCGGCGGCGGTGCTCGTGTTCGGGGTCGGGCTCCGCTACCTGATCGACGGCGCCTTCGGGGCCGGGCGGCCGGCCGCCTTGAACCACGCGCTCAAGGCATCCCTGATCGTGATCGCCGTGCTGGCGGCCGCGACCTTCGCGCGCGCCTATCTGGTCGCCTGGCTCGGCGAGCGGCTGATGGCCGATCTGCGCGCCGAGGTCTACGCCCGGATCACCTCCCTCTCGCCCGGCTTCTTCGAGCTGACCCGCACCGGCGAGGTGCTCTCGCGCCTGACCGGCGATACCGCGGTCGTCCAGACCGTGATCAGCGCCAGCCTGTCGCAGGCGCTGCGCAACCTTCTGCTGCTGATCGGCGGCCTCGCCCTGCTGATCGTCACCAACCCCAAGCTCACCGGCCTGATCCTGATCGTGGTGCCGCTGGTGGTGGTGCCGATCGTGGTGGTCGGACGCCGCGTGCGCCGGCTGTCGCGCCTCGCCCAGGACCGGATGGGCGCCCTCGGCGGCCATGCCGAGGAGACCCTGAACGCGGTCCGGACGGTCCAGGCGTTCGCCCAGGAGGCCCGCGAGCGCCGGCGGTTCAAGGAGCTGGTCGAGCAGGCGTTCGACGCTGCCATCGGTCACGCCCGGGCGCGGGCGGGCCTCGCCGCCTGCGTCATCACGCTGGTGTTCGGCGCCATCGTCCTGGTGCTCTGGGTCGGCGGCCAGGACGTGCTCGCCGGCAGGATCACGGGCGGCGAGCTCGCGGCGTTCGTGTTCTACGGCTCTGTCGTGGCGAGCGCCGCCGGCGCGCTCAGCGAGATCATGGGCGACCTGCAGCGCGCCGCCGGCGCGACCGAGCGCCTGTTCGAGCTGCTCGACACGCGGCCCGAGATCACCGCACCCGCGACGCCGGCGGCGCTGCCGAGCCCGGCCAGGGGCGCGCTCCGCTTCGAGCATCTGAGCTTTGCCTATCCCGCCCATCCGGAGCAGCCGGTGCTGCAGGACCTCGAGGTCGCCGTCGCGCCCGGCGAGACGGTAGCTCTGGTCGGGCCCTCCGGCGCCGGCAAGAGCAGCGTCTTCCAGCTGCTGCTGCGCTTCTACGATCCGACCGCCGGGCGCCTGTGTTTCGATGGCATCGACCTTCGCACCCTCGATCCGGCGGCGCTTCGCGCCCGGATCGGCCTCGTCCCTCAGGAGCCGGTGATCTTCTCCGCCAATGCCCGGGACAACATCCGCTACGGCCGGCCCGAGGCCAGCGACGACGAGGTGCGCGCCGCCGCCGCCGCCGCGGCGGCCACCGAGTTCATCGAGCGCCTGCCCGAGGGCTTCGACAGTTTTCTCGGCGAGAAGGGCGTGCGCCTGTCCGGCGGCCAGCGCCAGCGCATCGCGATCGCCCGCGCGATTCTGCGCGCGCCGGCGCTGCTCCTGCTCGACGAGGCGACGAGCTCCCTCGACGCCGAGAGCGAGCGCCTGGTCCAGGAGGCGCTCGAGCGGCTGCGGCGCGGCCGCACCACCTTGATCATCGCCCATCGCCTGGCGACCGTGCTCAAGGCCGACCGCATCCTGGTGATGGACCGGGGCCGGCTGGTCGCGACCGGCACGCATCGCGAGCTGATCGAGCAGGACGGCCTCTATGCCCGCCTGGCCGAGCTCCAGTTCGACACAGGTGGCCGCCTCGCCGCGGCCGAGTAAGGAGCTCGCCGGTGACCAGCCCGCTACCGATCATCGATGGCCACAATGATGCGCTCCTGGCGCTCGCGCGCGACCCCGAGCGGCCGGACAGCCTGCTCGAGCGCTCGGCGCGCGGCCATCTCGATCTGCCGCGGGCGGGAGAGGGCGGGTTCGCCGCCGGCTTCTTCGCGATTTTCACGCCCTCCGGCCGGGCGACCGGCCCGCGCCGGCGCGACGTGGGGGAGAGCTACGAGCTCCCGTTCCCGCCGACGCCGAGCTTAGGCCACGCTCAGCGCTTCACCGGCGCGCTCGCCGCCCGGCTCTTTCGCGACGAGCGGGCGTCGGCCGGCCGGCTCGAGGTCGTGCGCAGCGTCGCCGAGCTCGAGAGCTGCCTCGAGCGCGGCGTGCTCGCGGCGATCTTCCATATCGAGGGCGCCGAGGCGATCGATCCGGGCCTGGACGCGCTCGAGGTCCTCTACCAGAGCGGCCTGCGCTCGCTCGGCCTGGTCTGGAGCCGGCCGAACGCCTTTGGCCAGGGCGTGCCCTTCAAGTTCCCGAGCTCGCCCGACACCGGCCCCGGCCTGACCGAGGCCGGCAAGGCCCTGGTCCGCGTCTGCAACGAGCTCGGCGTCCTGCTCGACCTTTCGCACCTGAACGAGCAGGGCTTTTGGGACGTGACACGGCTCTCGAAGGCGCCCCTGGTCGCGACCCACTCCAACGCCCACGCGCTCTGCGCGAGTGCTCGCAACCTGACCGACGAGCAGCTGCGCGCGATCCGGGACTCGGGCGGCATGGTCGGGGTCAACTTCGCGGTCAGCATGCTGCGGCCGGACGGACGACCCGACCCCGAGACGCCGCTCGAGGTCATGATCCGCCATTTCGATCACCTGATCGAGCGGCTCGGCGAGGACCAGGTGGGCTTCGGCTCCGACTTCGACGGCACCATCGTGCCGAACGCGATCCGGGACGCGACCGGTTTGCCGCACCTGGTCGAGGCCCTGCGGAGTGCGGGCTACGACCAGGCGCTGCTCGAAAAACTCGCCTTTCGCAACTGGCTGCGCGTGCTCACCCGCAGCTGGCGGCCTTGATCACGCGGACCGACGCGGCAGGCGTTGCCGCTCCGGCCTAAAGAAAATCGAACTCGCCTTCGCGGGCGGTCAGCTCGACATAGCTCGAGGTGCTGCCGCCGGTGAGCGGGTCGTGATCGGGCCTCAGGCGCCGGTCGAGGTATTCCTCGAGCGCCCGATTGACGACCCAGGCCGGCGACTGCTGCAGGTTCCCGGCCAGGGTCTCGAGCGGCTGCTTGAGGTCGAGGGCGACTTCGACGGTCAGGATGTCGCGATCGGTCATTTTTTTACATCTCCTCCAAGAACCAAGCCCAAGTCATGCGCCGCGCTGTTCTGGTTGACTGGGGGCGCGTTTTCGCGCTCACCCGTCGTACCGGTGCGGCGCGGCTCGCACCGATACGAAAAATCCTTGCGCTCACGGCGGTCCGAGTTCCTCAGCGGGTGGTGAGCTTGATCTCGATCCGGCGGTTGCGTCGGTAGGCGATCTCATCGCGGCGGTCGTCGAGCGGCTGGAATTCGGCGAACCCCGCGACCGCGATGCGCTCCGGCGGGATGCCCTGGCTGATCAGGAACTTGCCGACGTTGATCGCGCGGGCGGTCGAGAGTTCCCAGTTCGAGGGAAACTCGAAGGTGCTGATCGGCCGCCGGTCGGTATGGCCGTTGATCTGCAGGACCCAGGGCAGGTCGCTCGGGATCTCGGCCGAGATCTGGCGCAGGCTTTCGGCGAGCTTGCGCAGGTCCTCCGCGCCGCCGGGCTCGATCGTGGCCGAGGCGCTCGGGAACAGGACCTCGGACTGGAACACGAAGCGGTCGCCCACGATCCGGACGTCCGGCCGGTCGCCCAAAACCTGACGCAGGCGGCCGAAGAACTCGGATCGGAACCGGCCCAGCTCCTCGACCTTGCCGGCGAGCGCCATGTTCAGCTTGCTGCCGAGGTCGGTGATCGTGACCTGCTGCTCCTCGACCTTCTGCTGCTGCAGGTCGAGCGCCTGCTCGAGCGACGCGAGCTGGACGCGGAGCGCGTTGATCTGGCGGTTCAGGACCTCGACCTGGTTCAGCGACTCGCGCGAGAGGGCCTGCTCGGTCGCGAGCGCCTCATCGTTGCGGCCGGCCTGGCGCAGCAGATCGGCGATCCGCGTGTCGCGCTTTTCGATCTCCTTTTGCGCGAGCACCGTGTGCTCCTGCTCGCTCGCGAGCTTGGTCTGCAGCTCGGTCGCCTGATCGCGGGTCTGGCCCAGCTGGAGCAGCAGCTGCTCGCGGGCCTTCTTCAGCTCCTCAGCACTCGCCTCGCTCTCGCCGCGCTTGCTGCGCGCGTCCTCCAGGAGCGCGGACAGCTCGGCCAGGCGCCGCTCGCGCTCGGCGGCATCGCCGCCTGCGGCCTCGAGCTGCGCCGACAGCTCCGCGACCCGCTGCTGCCGGGTCGCCTGGTCCTGCTGCGCGCTCTGCAGCAGCGCCTGCAGGCGGGCGACCTCGGTGCTGAGCGAGCCGCCCTGCTTGCGCGTGCTGTCGAGCTGCTCGGTCAGGCTGGCGACCCGCTGGTCGGCCGCGGTCTTCTCCTGCTGCGCGGTTTGCAGCAGCTGGGTCAGGCGCGCGACCTGGCTCGCGAGATCCTGGGTCTTCTGCCCGGACTCGGTGACCGACCGGTTGAGGGTCGCGACCTGGCTCTCCAGCCCCTTGGCCTTCGCCTGGGCGGCCTCGAGCAGGTCGGCAAGGCGCGCGAGCTCCTTGGTCGCATCGCCCTTCGCGGTCTCGGCGGCCTTGAGCAGGGCGGTCATCTCGGCGACCTTGAGGTCGAGCTCGTGGCGGGTCGTCTGCAGCGCCTCGATGTCGCGCTTGAGCTGGATCAGCTGCGCGAGCTGCGCCTCGATCGTCGCCTTGTCGGTGGTGACGCTCTGTTGGGCCAGCTTCAACTCGGCCTCGAGCTTGGCCCTGAGATCGGTCGTCCGCTCGAGCTCGGCCTGCAAGGTCTTGTTCTTGTCGGCCTCGCCGCGCAGCTCGGTCAGGGTCTGGGTGAGCTGCGCCTTCTCGTCCTGGAGCAGGAACAGCTGGTCGCGGAACTGGTCACGCTCGGCCGAGGTCTCGGCCAGCTGGCTCGCCGCGTCGTCGCGGTCGGCCTGCGCTCCCTTGAGGTCCGCCGACAACTGGGCGACCGACAGGCGCAGCTCCGAGGTGGTGGCCTGCTCGGCGTCGAGCTGCGCGGTCAGCTGGTTGATCGACGCCTCGAGACGCTTGAGCTTGGTGTCCTTGCCCTGGAGCATCTGGTTGAGGAAGAACTGGGCGAGCACGAACACCACGAGCAGGAAGATGATCACCAGGAGCAGCGTCGACAGGGCGTCGACGTAGCCCGGCCAGTGGTCGACGTGGCGCAGCTCGCGGCGCGAACGGGCCATGGCGCGGGCCTATCCGGATACCGCCCGCGGCTCGCCGGCGACCGCGGCGATGGTGCGCGCGACCATCTTGATCTCGCTGCGCAGCTCGTGGGTCATCTGGCTGCGGCCCTGCACGGTCTCGTCCAGGATGCGGGCCAGATAGACGTCCATGTTGCGGATGTGATTGCGGGTCGCCTCGTCGAAGCCGCCGCTCTCGGTCTCGACCAGGCGGCCGAGCAGCGGTCGCAGCTCTTCCTGGCTCGAGATCAGCCGCGCCAGCAGCGCCTGCTCGGTGGCGATCTGATCCCCGAGCGCGCTGAGGCGCTCGGTCAGCGCGATCAGCCCGGAGTGGACCGTCGCCTGGTTCTCCTCGGAGCGGGCGACCGTGCGCTGCAGGTTGTCGAGATTCTCCGCGGTCTGCTCGAGCATCGCCTGGACATAGGCGGGGATGCTGACGTCGCCGGTCGCGTGGCTCGGGTCGCTGGCGGTCAGCCGGGTCAGCCCGGAGAGCCACTCCTCCATCTCGTTGTAGAAGCTGTTCTGCGCCTGGTTCGCCTGCAGGTCGAGGAAGCCCAGCACCAGCGAGCCCGCGAGGCCGAACAGCGACGAGCTGAACGCCGTGCCCATGCCCGCCATGGGCGCCGCGAGGCCCGCCTTGAGCTCGTCGAACACGACCACCAGATCGCCCTCGCCGACCGACAGCCCGTTGATCACCTCGCTGACCGAGCTGATGGTCTCGGTCAGGCCCCAGAACGTGCCGAGCAGGCCGAGGAAGATCAAAAGGCCGATCTGATAGCGCGAGATGTCGCGGGATTCGTCGAGGCGGGTGCTGATGCTGTCGAGCAGATGGCGGACCGACATCGCCGGCAACATGACGCGGCCGCGCCGCTCCTGCTCGCCCAGCGCGCTCGCGACCGGCGCCAGCAGCCGTGGCGCCGCCTGCAGCGAGAAGCCCGGGTGGCTGGTGCGGAACGCCTCGATCCAGCGGATCTCCGGCTTGATCCCGAAGGCGCGCCGGAAGATGTAGACGATGCCGAGCAGCAGGATGGCAAGGATCAGCCCGTTGAGCACCGGATTGTAGAGGTAGATCCGCCAGACGACGTCGTAGGCGAACGCGATCGCGGCCGCCGACAGCACCAGGAAGATGATCATGCGGTTGATGAAACGCTGCGGACTGGTCATCGTCGGGCCTTCTTAACGCGGCTTCGACCGATCGCGAGCGCCACCTGGGGGCGCCGCCGACGGTCGCGCTCGCGCGCGCTGCAACCCGGCCTCGCGGCCGCGCGCCGACGGCGGCCGCCCTGCCTGGAGGCGTGCGTGAACACTAAGCTATAACCCATTGAAACGCAAACCTAAGAATACATGCGCTCGGCGCGGTCGAATTTCGCCCCGGGGAGCGCGCTGGCGGCGGGCCGGAGCGGGCCTCAGACATCAACCCGGAGCAGCTCGCTCAGTCGCTCGTACAACGCCGGATTGCTGGCGACCAGGGTCCCCCGGCCGAGCAGGTCGGGGTCGCCGTCGAGGCGGCCGATCAGGCCCCCCGCCTCGCGCACGAGCACGATGCCGGCCGCGATGTCCCAGGGCTTGAGGTCGTACTCCCAAAAGCCGTCGAAGCGGCCGGCGGCGAGGTAGGCGAGATCGAGCGAGGCGGTGCCGAGGCGCCGGATGCCAGCGACCTCGCCCGACAGGCGCTCGAGCTGAGCGGCAAACCCCTGCTTGCGGCCGGGCCAGTCGAGCACCGGAATGCCGGTGCCGATCAGGCAGGTGGCGAGCTCGCTGCGGCGCGAGACCCGCAGCCGGCGATCGTTGAGGTAGGCGCCCGCCCCTTTCTCGGCGCAGAACATCTCGTCCTTGATCGGATCGAGGACGACGCCCGCGACGAGCTCGCCCTGGCGTTCGAGGGCGATCGAGATCGCAAAGTGCGGCACCGCGTGCAGGAAGTTGGTGGTGCCGTCGAGCGGGTCGACGATCCAGCGGTGGTCGGCATCGCGATCGCCGACAGCCCCGCTTTCCTCGAGCAGCATGCCGAAGCTCGGGCGAGCGCGGGCCAGCTCCTGGCGCAGGATCTGCTCGCTGCGCCGGTCGGCGGCGCTGACGTAGTCCCCCGGCCCCTTGATCGAGACCTGGAGATGCTCGACTTCGCCGAAGTCGCGGACCAGATGGCGGGCGGCCTTGCGGGCCGCCTGCATCATGACGGTGATGGTGGCCGAGCGCAGCGCCAAGGGGCTAGTCCTTGGCCCGCTCGACGTAGCTGGCCTCGACGATGTTGACCACCACCCGCGTGCCGGCCTCGATGTGCGGCGGCACCATCACCCGGACGCCGTTCTCGAGCACCGCGGGCTTGTAGGAAGCGGCTGCGGTCTGGCCCTTGACCACCGGATCCGCCTCGACCACCTCGAGCACGGTCGTCTCGGGCAGGTAGACTATCAGCGGCCGGCCGTCGTAGCTGAGCACGGTGAGCGTCATGCCCTCCTTGAGGAATGGCAGGCGATCACCGACCAGGCCCTCATCGATCGTCTGCTGCTCGAAACTCTCCTGGTCCATCAGGTTGAGCTGCTCGCCCTCCTGATAGAGGAACTGGTATTGCTGCTCGTCGAGGCGCACGCGCTCGACCGTCTCGACGGCGCGAAAGCGCTCGTTGAGCTTGGTGCCCTCGACCAGGTCCTTGAGCTCGACCTGTTGGTAGGCGGGGCCCTTGCCGGGCTTGACGTGCTCGGCGCGGGCGACCATCCAGATCCGGTCCTTGTGCTCGAGCACGTGGCCGGGGCGGATCTCATTGGCGCTGATCTTCATCGCGTCGTCAGTCCCTGGCTCGGTCCGGCGCGCCACCAGGTCGCGCTTGCGAGAGCGAGCCGCCGCCTGTCTAGCGCAAGCGCGGCGCCGGGCATAGCCGGTGCTTGGCCCCGAAGCCGGCTCGCCTCAACGCCCGGCGATCGCCCGCCTGAGGTCCGCGACCGCCGCCGCCGGCCCCGCCGGATGCTGCCAGACGCTGCCCGACACGCCGATGAAGTCCGCGCCCGCCCGCGCGAGCGCCTCGCACTCCGGCAGCGCGCTGTCGCCATCGACCAGGCAGGGCAGCACGAACAGCTCGCTCCACCACGCGATCAGGTCCCGGACCACCGCATCGGGCGGCGTCCCGGCAGGACGCTCGGCCGCGCCGAACGCGATATAGTCGGCGCCGGCTTCGCCCGCAACCACCGCCGCCTCCCGCGAGCGGCCGCAGGACGCCCCCAGGATGCGCTCGGGGCCAAGCGCCCGGCGGGCGGCGGCGACCGCCGCGGGCGTGGAAAGATGCACCCCGTCGGCGCCCACCGAGAGCGCCAGCTCGACCTCGTCCTGAAGCAGAAAGGCGACGCCGCGGGCGCCGCAGACCGGTCGCAGAGGCGACGCCGCAGCGGCGACCGCGGCCTTCTCGGGGCTCGCCAGGCGCAACAGAAAAGCAGCACTGCCGCCCGCGGCGAGGGCAACATCGAGCTGGTCCGCGAAGGCCGCCGGGTCCAGCGCGGGCGGGCTGATCAGGAGCAGCTGGCAGCCCGCCGCGGCCGGCTCGAGGGCCTCCGGTGCGCGGCTCACGCCTCGTTCAGGTAGATCTTGATGACCTCGTCGAGCAGGCCCAGCGCCTCGGCCTTGGGCCGCCGGAAGCTGTTGCGGCCGATGATCGAGCCGGAGCCGCCGCCGTCGCGGATCTGGCGGATCTCGTTGAGCAGGCCTTCGGTATCCTTGGCCTCGCCGCCGGAGAACACGACCAGGCGCTTGCCGGCAAAGCAGCACTGCATGACGTGGCGGACCCGCGCCGCCAGGCTCGAGCGGTCAATGTCCTCCGCCTCATAGACGGCCTTCGCCGCCGCCAGGTCGAGATCGGCCGAGGGCGGCTTGACCTTGATGATGTTGGCGCCCATCAGCGCCGCCATGTGGGCGGCATAGGCGACGATGTCGAAGGCCGTCTCCTTGGTGACCTTGCCGCCGCGCGGGTAGGACCAGACGACCGCGATCAGGCCCGAGGACTTGGCCTCGCGCGAGATCTCGCGCAGTTCCTCCATCATCTCGTAGCAGGCCGGCGAGCCCGGATAGATCGTGAAGCCGACGCCCGCGCACCCCAGCCGCAGCGCGTCCTTGACCGAGCCGTGGACCGCCTGGTCCTGGATGCCGTCGGCCAGGCTGTTGGCGCTGTTGACCTTGAGGATGGTCGGCAGCTGGCCGGCATAGCTGTCGGCGCCCTGCTCGAGGAGGCCCAGTGGGGCGGCATAGCCGGACAGGCCGGCGTCGATCGCGAGCTGGTAGAGGTAGTGCGGGTCGTAGGCCGGCGGGTTGGAAGCGAAGCTGCGCGCCGGCCCGTGCTCGTAGCCCTGGTCGACCGGCAGGATCACGAGCTTGCCGGTGCCGGCGAGCCGGCCGTGCATCAAAAGACGCGCGAGATTGCCCTTCACGCCCGGGCTCTCGCCCTCGTACCAGGACAGGATCTCCTTGACCTTGGGTGTGATCTGCATGTCGTTGCATCCCTCGGTTACATGGGCGACCCCTGTCACCCTCGCCTGGGGGGGATCGCCGGGGCCCGGCTCGGCGGACAGCCAGGTCAAGCACCGGGCGCGGGCGTCGTCGTCCGGGCTCAGGGCCAATACCGCCGGCGCGGCGCGCTCGTAGCGGAACTCGGCGCCGACCTGGCCCGCCATGTCTGCCAGCCGTTCAGATAGCTCGGCCTCGCCCGAGAACGCAAGCTTGCGACAGCCGGTGCGGAGCGCCGCCATGACCAGGCCCGCATCGTCGCCGCAGTCGATCAGCAGCTCCTGGCCCGCGATCTGGCCCAGCGCCTTCAGGTAGCCGACCCCGGCATAGGCGGCCGCATCCGGCGCGCTGCGCAGCTCGACCCTGAGGCCAAGCCCGCGCGCGGCCTCGAGCACGGCCCGCGCCTGCTCGAGGTCCTGGACCACGACCGCGCGCGGTGTCAGCGTCGGCGCAGCACCGCGACGCCCGGCAGTTCTTTGCCCTCGAGCCATTCCAGGAAGGCGCCGCCCGCGGTCGATACATAGGAGAGCCGCTCCAGCACCCCGGCATGGGTGAGGGCCGCCAGAGTATCGCCGCCGCCGGCCACGCTCATCAGCTGGCCCGAGCGGGTGCGCTCCGCGACCCGTCTGGCAACGCTGGTCGTGCCGGCATCGAACGGCGGGATCTCGAAGGCGCCAAGCGGGCCGTTCCAGACCACCGTCTCGCAGCAATCGATCAGCGCCTCGATCTGGCGGGCGCTCGCGGGCCCGATGTCGAGGACCATGGCATCCTCGGGCACCTGCTCGATCGGCACCAGCCTGGACGCCGCTCCGGCCTTGAACTCGCTCGCGACACGGCCGTCGACCGGCAGGACCACCTGGCACTTTCCGGCCGCGGCGGCGGCCATGATGTCGCGCGCGGTCGCGGCCATGTCCTTCTCGCAGAGCGAGCGGCCGACCGGGGTGCCGCGCGCATAGAGGAAGGTGTTGGCCATGCCGCCGCCGAGCACCAGGTGGTCGACCCTCGCGATCAGGTTGCCCAGCACCTCGAGCTTGGTCGAGACCTTGGCGCCGCCGACCAGGGCGGCGACCGGTCGCGCCGGGTTCTCGAGCGCCCGGGAGAGCGCCTCGACCTCGGCCTGCATCAACCGCCCGGCCGCCGCCGGCAGGCGCTGGGCCAAGCCGGTGATCGAGGCATGCGCCCGATGCGCGGCCGAGAAGGCATCGTCGACGTAGAGCTCGCCCAGGCCTGCCAGCTGATCGGCGAACGCCTTCTCGTTCTTCTCCTCGCCCGCATGGAACCTGAGATTCTCGAGCAGCAGGACGCCGCCCGGCTTGAGGGCTGCGACCGCGCGCTCGGCCGGCTCGCCGATGCAGTCCTCGGCGAACGCGACCGGGATGCCGCCCAGCGCCTGGCCGAGCGGCCCGCAGAGCGGGCGCAGCGACATCGAGCTCTCGCGCTTGCCCTTGGGCCGCCCAAAATGGGCCAGCACCACGACCTTGGCGTTCTTCGCCAGCAGCTCCTTGACGGTCGGCACCGAGCGCTCGATCCGGCTCTTGTCGGTGACCTCGCCGTCATGCATCGGGACGTTGAGATCGAGCCGGACCAGCACGGTCCGCAGGGCGACATCGAGGTCGTCCAGGGTGCGCAGGCCGCTCATCGCGGCCACCCTCGCCTCAGAGGCCGCCAAGGATCGCGGCGACGTCGTTCATGCGGCAGGAAAAGCCCCATTCGTTGTCGTACCAGGAGGCGATCCGGACCAGCTTGCCCTCGATCACCTTGGTCGAGGACAGATCGACCGTCGAGCTGTGGCTGTCGCCGTTGAAGTCGACCGAGACGAGCGGCTCGGTGTGCCAGCCGAGCACGCCCTGCATCGGCCCCGCGGCCGCCGCCTTGACCGCCTGAGTTGATCTCCTCGACCGAGGTTTCCCGCTTCGGCACGAAGGTGAAATCGACCACCGAGACGTTGGGCGTCGGCACCCGGAAGGCGACCCCGTCGAGCTTGCCCTTGAGCTCGGGCAGGACCAGGCCCACCGCGCGCGCGGCCCCGGTCGAGGTCGGGATCATCGACATGGTCGCGGCCCGCGCCCGGTGCAGATCCTTGTGGAACACGTCCAGCAAATTCTGGTCGTTGGTGAACGAGTGGATCGTGGTCATGTGGCCGCGCTCGATGCCGACCGCATCGTTCATGACCTTGGCGACCGGGGAGAGGCAGTTGGTCGTGCAGGACGCGTTCGAGACCACCTGGTGGGCGGGCTTCAGCTGCTCGTGGTTGACCTTGTAGCAGACCGTGATGTCGGCGCCCTCGGAGGGGGCCGAGACCAGGACCTTCCTGGCACCCGCCTCGAGGTGGCGGGCGGCCGCGTCGCGCTTGGTGAAGATCCCGGTGCACTCCATCACCACGTCGACCCCGAGCTCGCGCCAGGGCAGCTTGGTGACCTCGCGCTCGGCCAGCACCCGGATCGGCCCGCTGCCGCAGTCCAGCGTATCGCCCTCGAGCTGGACCCGGCCGGGGAAGCGGCCATGGACCGAATCGTACCTCAGCAGATGCGCGTTGGTCGCCGGCGGCGCCAGGTCGTTGATCGCCGCGACCACGATGTCGGAACGTCCCTCCTCGACGATCGCGCGCAGCACGTTGCGGCCGATCCGACCGAAGCCGTTGATCGCTACACGAACGCTCATCTGGGTCCCCTCCTTCAACCCCGTGGTCTGCGGGTCGGCTACAGCCGCTTGCGGACCAGCTCGACGATCCGCTCCGACGTGATGCCGAAGTGGCGATAGAGCTCCTCGGCCGGCGCCGACGCGCCGAACCCGGTCATGCCGACCACGTCCTCCTCGCGCCGGACGTAGCGGGTCCAGCCGAAGGGCGCCGCCGCCTCGACCGCGATCCTGAGCCCGGCGCCCAGAACCTCCTTGCGATAGATCGGGTCCTGCTGGTCGAACAGCTCGAAGCAGGGCATCGAGACCACGGCGCAGCCGATGCCGTAGGCCTGCAGGCGCTTGCGCGCCTCGATCGCGAGCGACACCTCGGAGCCGGTGGCGAGCAGGGTCACCACGCGCCGGCCCTCGGCCTCGACGAGCACGTAGGCACCCCTCGCCGAGCGGTTGAGGTCCTCGAAGGTGGTCCGCAGCGCCGGCAGGTTCTGCCGGGTCAGCACCAGTGCCGACGGCCCGTCGTCGCGCACCAGGGCGAGCGCCCAGCACTCGGCCGTCTCGACCGCGTCGGCCGGCCGCAGCACGAACAGATTGGGCATCGCCCGCAGCGCCGCCAGATGCTCGACCGGCTGGTGGGTCGGGCCGTCCTCGCCGAGCCCGATCGAATCGTGGGTCAGCACCAGGATCACCCGCTGGCGCATCAGCGCCGCCAGGCGGATCGCCGGCCGGCAGTAGTCGGAGAAGATCAGGAAGGTGCCGCCGTAGGGAATGATCCCGCGATGCAGGGCCATGCCGTTCATGGCGGCGACCATGGCATGCTCGCGGATGCCATAGTTCATGTAGCGGCCGCCCGGGTTCTCAGCCGTGATCGGCTCGGTCGCCTTGGTCCTGGTGTTGACCGAGTGGCTGAGGTCGGCGGCGCCGCCCACCATCTCGGGCACCGCCGCGGTCAGGACCTCGAGCGCCTCTTGGCTGGCCTTGCGGGTGGCCCAGGTCGGCCGCTCCTCGACGAGCCGCCGCTTGTGGTCGTCGAGCACCCGGTCCAGCCCTGTCGGCAGCACGCCCGCCTGGGTCCGCTCGAACTCGGCCCGGAGTGAGGCCTCCTGCCTGGCCAGGCGAGCCGCCCAGGCCTCTTTGAGGCCGGCGCCCCGCGCGCCGATCGCACGCCAGGCGGCGAGCAGATGCCCGGGGATCTCGAAGGGCGGATAGGGCCAGCCGAGCTTCTCGCGCGCGCCCTTGATCTCCTCCGCCCCGAGCGGCGAGCCGTGGGTCGCCGACGTGCCGGCCTTGGTCGGCGCGCCGTAGCCGATCGTCGTCCGGCAGGCGATCAGGGTCGGCCGGTCGGCGGTCTGCGCCTCGGCGAGCGCCGTCTCGACCGCCGCCGGATCCTGGCCGTCGACCCGGCTCGTCCGCCAGCCATAGGCGGTGAACCGGCCGAGCTGATCGTCGGATACGGAGAGCTCGGAGGCACCGTCGATCGTGACGTGGTTGTCGTCGAACAGCACGATCAGCCGGTCGAGGCGCTGATGCCCGGCCAACGAGCAGGCCTCG
This sequence comes from uncultured Alphaproteobacteria bacterium, assembly GCA_963798075.1. Taxonomy (GTDB): domain Bacteria; phylum Pseudomonadota; class Alphaproteobacteria; order Geminicoccales; family Geminicoccaceae; genus DATAOG01. The sequence goes on from CAWCRU010000036.1 coordinate 231,783, forward strand.
TGGCTGATGCCCTCCATCAGGTCGCCGTCGCTGGCGATCACATAGGTGCGGTGATCGACCAGCTCGGCGCCGAAGCGGGCGCGCAGCTGGCGCTCGGCCAGCGCCATGCCGACCGCGTTGCCGACCCCCTGGCCGAGCGGCCCGGTCGTGGTCTCGATGCCGGGCGCGTGGCCGTACTCCGGATGGCCGGCGGTGCGCGAGCCGAGCTGGCGGAACCGCTTCAGCTGCTCGATCGTCATGTCCGGATAGCCGGTCAGATGGAGCAGCGCGTAGAGCAGCATCGAGCCGTGGCCCGCAGACAGCACGAAGCGATCGCGATCGGGCCACTCTGGGGCTCCGGCATCGAACTTGAGGAACTTGCCGAACAGCACGGTTGCCACGTCGGCCATGCCCATGGGCAGGCCCGGATGGCCGGAATTGGCGGCCTGGACGGCATCCATGGCGAGCGCGCGGATGGCGTTGGCCAGATCGCGCGGGCCCGGCTCGCCGGGGGCGGGGTTTGGGGTCGCGGTCATGATCTCGCTCGCCGGATCTCGGTCGCAGGGGGCGCCGCCCGCGCGGCGCAACGGGCGAGCGGGCAGCTGCCGCGAACGTGGCCCATCCGCGGCAAAAAGCAACCCGAATCTCCACCCGAGCCCGGCCGGCCGCCCCGCGCGCGAGTTGACGCGCTGCGCAGCCTGTGTCAAGGTCATTCGCTAAATGGTTGTTTTCCCGGGGGCATTGTTTTTCCTGGGATCAAGGTCGGGGGATCGACGGAGCGGCATGTCGCAACTGGAGACCGCGCAGCGGCATTTGACACAGGCCCTGAGGCGGCTCGAGGCCGCCCTGGAGCGTCGATTGAGCCAACCCGGCGGCGGGCCGACGGCATCCGGTTCGCGGGCGCTGGCCGAGATGGCCGCCCACCGCGACGAGCTCACGCGCAACCTCGCCGCGCTGCACGAGCAATGCGACCGCCTCAGCGTCGCGCTGAGCGAGGTGCAACACGACAACCGGACGCTGCGCGAGATGAACGGGACCGTCGTCCGGCGGCTCGACGGTTCGATCGCCGAGCTCGACCGCCTCGTCGGGAGCTAGGCCATGCCGATGATTGAGGTCAGCGTCAACGGTCGCCGGCATCTGGTCCAGTGCGGCGAGGGCGAGGAGGCCCGGGTCCGCCAGCTGGCGTCCTACGTCGATCGCCGGGTCAGCGATCTGGCGCGCGGCCAGACCCAGGTCGGCGACGCCCGGCTGCTGCTCATGGCCTCGCTCCTGGTCGCGGACGAGCTGTCCGACGCGTTCGACGAGATCAAGCGCCTGAAGGCGACCCTGGAGGGCCGGGCCAGCGATGCCGAGCAGCAGGCGGCGGCGGCGGTCGAGAAGGTCGCGCGCGAGCTCGACGCTATTGCGGCCCAGCTGGAGAGCGCCTAACTAACCGGATGCGGGTGCTGCCCGGTGCGTTAGGTCCTCGAGAACCCTGCGGCCAATATTCTCTGTACGGGAGCTGTCCCTATCGAGACCCTGGTCTCGACACTACGGCGCCCACCTGCGAAGGCAGGCCACAGAGGACGGTAGCGACCGACGGCCAAGGTGGCCCCGCGCTCTCCGCCCGAGACCCTTCCCAGCGAGCCGTCCGGTTTGTCCGATCCTGATGACGTCGCCGATGACCTGGTCCGGCGCAAGGCCGAGCTGCGCGGCCGGTTGCTGGCGCGCCGCGGCGAGGTCGATCCGGGCGCGGCCGCAGCCGCGGCCGAAGCGCTCGCTTCCCGGCTGGCCGGGCTGATCGCGCCCGAGGCCCGGGTGGTCGCGGCTTACTGGCCGCTCGCCGGCGAGCTCGACCCGCGCCCGGCACTCCGGCTCCTGGCCGCGCGCGGCCATCGCCTCGCGCTGCCGCGGATGCAGGGCAGGACGCTACCGCTCGCGTTCCATGCCTGGGGCTTCGACGACGCCCTGAGCCGGGGCGGCTTCGGGGTCATGCAACCGGACGCGGCGGCGCCGCCCGCGATCCCGGACGTCGTCCTGGTACCGCTGCTCGCGTTCGATCGCCGGGGCAACCGGCTGGGCTATGGCCGGGGCTATTACGACCGCACCCTGCGGACGCTGCGGGCGGCCGGCGCGGCTCGGCTGGCGATCGGTCTCGCGTTCGCGCTGCAGGAGGTCGAGACGGTGCCCTCGGGGCCTGAAGACGAGCCCCTCGACGCAGTCGTGAGCGAGCTCGCGAGCCATCGCTGGCCAAAGGCCCGGCGCGCATGAGGCTCCTGTTCTGCGGTGACGTCGTCGGCCGTGCCGGCCGCAAGGTGTTGCTGCAGAAGCTGCCCGAGCTGAGGTCCGAGCTCCGCCTCGATGCGGTCCTGGTCAACGGCGAGAACGCCGCCGGCGGCTTCGGCATCACGCCGGCCCTTTGCCAGGAGTTCTACGCCGCCGGCGCCGACCTCATCACGACCGGCAACCACGTCTTCGACCAGCGCGAGCTGATCGGCTACAGCGATCGCGAGCCGCGTCTGATCCGCCCCCTCAACCTGATGCCGGGCACGCCCGGCCGAGGCAGCGCTCTGCTGGCGCTCGCCGACGGCCGCAGGCTCCTGGTCGTGCAGGTCATGGGCCGGCTGTTCATGGGCGCCTACGACGACCCGTTCCGCGCCCTCGACGGCGAGCTCGCCCGCTACCCGCTCGGCACCGCGGTCCACGCGATCGTGGTCGATCTGCACGCCGAGGCGACGAGCGAGAAGATGGCGCTCGGCCACCTCGCCGACGGTCGCGCCTCGCTGGCGGCCGGCACCCACACCCACGTGCCGACCGCCGATGCCCAGATCCTGCCCGGGGGCACCGCCTACATCTCCGACATCGGCATGACCGGCGACTACAATTCGGTGATCGGCATGAACAAGCAGGTGGCGCTGCAACGCTTTCGCACCAGTGTCCCGGGCCCGCGCAACACGCCGGCGCTGGGCGAGGCGACGCTTTGCGCGGTCTATCTCGAGACCGACGACGCAACCGGCCTCGCGCGGACGCTGACCCCGATCCGCCAGGGCGGCCGGCTCGCGCCGGAGCGGTCGGCCGACGCCTGAGCCGAGCGCAGGGATCGTTCTCGTGGCGTTGTGTGTTAATTGAGGTCGCAGGAGGCTTCGGCCCGCGGCCCGCCTCGCCGCGTCCAGTAAGATCATGACGGAACTGCTCGACCCATCCGGCACCTGCTGGCGCGTGACCAAAGCGCGCCGGGCCGCGCTGCTGATCGACGGCGCGGCCTATTTCGCGGCCCTCCACCATGCCCTGCTCGCGGCCCGGCAGAGCGTCTTGATCATGGGCTGGGACGTCAACAGCGACATCAGCCTCGATCCCGCGGCCGGCGCCCCGCCGCTCAAGCTGTTCCTCAATCAGCTGCTGAAGGAGCGCCGTCAGCTGCAGGTCCGGCTCCTGATCTGGGACTGGGCGTTCATCTATGGCTTCGATCGCCAGTTCATGCCCAAGCTCCGGTTCGGCCTCGGCGGCTCGCGCCGGCTCAAGTTCGTGTTCGACAGCGACCACCCGCCCGGCGCCTGCCAGCACGAGAAGCTGGTGGTGATCGATGGCGAGCTCGCGTTCTGCGGCGGCATCGATCTGACCGTCGGCCGCTGGGACACGCCCGTGCACCGCCCGGACGAACCGTACCGGAAGCTGCCGGGCGCCACCTCCAAGGCGCCGTTCCACGACTGCATGCTGATGGTCGAGGGCGAGACCGCGCAGGCGCTCGACGTCCTGGCGCGCGACCGCTGGCGCCGCGCGAGCGGCGAGCGGGTCGCCGCCCCGACGCTGCGCGGGCGCTCGCCGTGGCCCGAGGCGATCGAGCCCTGGCTCGAGAACGCCCGCATCGGCATCGCGCGCACCCGCCCCGGGTACGACGGGCAGCCGGCGGTGCGCGAGGTCGAGGCGCTGTACCTGCGCGCGATCGCGGCGACCGAGCGGACGGTCTACATCGAGAACCAGTATCTGACCGTGGCGGCGATCGCCGAGGCCCTGGCCGCCAGGCTCGAGGATGCCGAGGGCCCCGAGACGCTGATCCTCGGTCCGACGGTCTGCGAGGGCCCGGTCGAGACCGCGGTCATGGATCGCGGGCGCGCCCGCTTCCTCGACCGGCTGCGCGCGGCCGACGGCTCGGGGCAGCGCATGCGCGCGTTCTACCCGGTCAACGCCGCCGACGGCGCTGCCACCCCGATCAATCTGCACGCCAAGCTCATGACGGTCGACGACCGGCTGCTGGTGATCGGCTCGGCCAACCTCGCCAACCGCTCGATGGGTCTCGACAGCGAATGCGTGCTCGCGGTCGCGGCCGAGGACGAGGCCGGACGGCGGTTCGTGCAGCGGGCGCGCGATACGCTCCTGGCCGAGCATCTGGGCAGCACGCCGGAGACGCTGGCGGAAGCTTGGGCACGGCACGGCTCGCTGATCGCCGCCGTCGAGGCCCTGAACGGCGGGCCGCGCCGGCTCGAGCCCCTGGTCATCGAGAAGACGCCCTTGCCGCCGGAGCTGGAGGCGAGCGTCGCGCTCACCGACATCGACGAGCCGATCACCATGGCGAGCCTCGAGCAGCGTCTGGCGCCGCTGCCCCGGCGCCGGCGCCTGCGCCAGGTGGTGCTCCGCAGCGCCCTGACCCTGGTGCTGCTGCTGGCGTTCGTCCTCTTGCTGCGCGCCGAGTTCGCCAGCGGCAGCCGGCTGCTGACGCATCTGCTGCAATACGCCGAGGCGCAGCGCTTCTCCTGGCTCGGCATCTCGGGCGTGCTGCTCGCCTACACGGTGGCGAGCCTGCTGTTCGTGCCGGTCAACCTGATGATCGCTGCGACCGCCGCCGCCTTCGGCGGCCTGCTCGGCCTCGTCTATGCGCTCGCGGGCTCGTTGCTCGCGGCGACCGTCGTGTTCGGTATCGGCCGCGGCATCGGCCGCGATCCGGTGCGCCGGTTCGCCGGCCGCTGGGTCAACGCGGTCAGCCGCCGGCTCAACCAGCACGGCCTGTTCGCCATGACCCTGTTGCGCCTGCTGCCGGTGGCGCCGTTCAGCGTGGTCAATCTGGTCGCCGGCGCGTCCGAGATGCGGATCCGCGACTTTCTGCTCGGCAGCCTGCTCGGCATGCTGCCCGGGCTGGTGCTGATGACCGTGTTCGGCGACCGGCTCGGTGCCTGGTTGCGCCGGCCCGAGACCAGCAACCTGTTGATCCTGATCGGCGTCACGCTCGCGGTGGTGACGCTCGCCCTGGTGCTGCGGCGGTGGTCGAGGCGCCGGCAGGGGCGATGAGCGGGACGCTCAGAATTGCTAGCTACAACATCCACGCCTGCGTCGGCGGCGACCGCCGCCAGGACGTGGCGCGGGTGGCCGCGGTCCTGCGCGAGATCGGCGCCGACGTGATCGGGCTGCAGGAGGTCGAATCGCGCCACGGCCGCAGCGCGATCGATCAGGCCGAGGCGCTCGCCACGGCGCTCGACATGCAGTGCATCGAAGGCCCGCTGCTGCATGGCCCGAGCGGCTGGTACGGCAACGCGCTGCTCACCCGACCGACGGTCCGCGCGGTCCGCCGCGTGCTGTTCGAGGACCGCGGCCGCGAGGCCCGGGGCGCGATCGTCGCCGACCTCGCCGGCCGCGAGGGCGTCGGCTGGCGGGTGCTGACGACCCACCTCGACCTCCACTCCGGCCGCCGCCGGCGCCAGTTCGAGGTGCTGCTCGACGAGCTGCTGCCGGCGCTCAGCCTCGCCACCATCGTGATCGGCGACTTCAACGAATGGTGGCCGTTCTCGCGCGGCCTGGGCGCGCTCCGCCGGCACGCCGTGCTGCCGTTCGCGCCGCCGACCTTCCCGAGCCGCTGCCCGCTGTTCTCGCTCGACCGCATGGCGCTCTCGGCCTGTCGCCTGCGCGGCCGCCTGAAGCGCCACGACACGGCCCTCAGCCGGATCGCCTCCGACCATCTGCCGATCTTCGCGGACGTCGTCGCGACCGCCGAGCCGCCGCCGATCGCGCCCGTGATCCCTTAGTCCGGCAAGAACTCCGGCTCGAGCGCCTGGTCGAGGGTGTAGATCGCAGACCGCGGCACGACCGCCTCGGCCAGCGCCGCTCTCGATCAGCGCCTGCCGGCGGCCGTCCTGATAGCACTCCTCGAACTGCTCGCGGGCGTACGCGCGCAGGCTCGGGGCGTATTGAAATTCCTTGCGCAACCGCCGCCGGTGCTCGGCAATCGACGCCAGCCAGTGGACACGTCGATCTAGCTGATTTTTGGCGAGGACGGGTGCAGGGTGGTACCGCGCAGGAGGTCGTCGATTGCGCTTGGCTTGAGGGCGGGGCCGGCGGCTTGTGGTGAGCCGCTGGAGTCGACAGGCGAGGGCTGGTGGAGACGAGCCAGAGCAGGCTGGCGAGTTGTAGACCGAGTTGGCAGAGGCGATGCTGGGTCGTGGCCGGGCGAGTCCGAGATCCGAACGGATGCGCCGGATCGGCCTGCGGCTGGAAAAAAAGTGCTTGAGAGCGGCCGACGCGATTGCTTCGACGGTCAGGCGGTGCGCGCCGGCGATGGGCGGCTCTGGGCGAGTGGCTTCATGGACCGCGGCGCGGAGCTCTCGTCTTCTCGACGAGTACCGGCGACGGCACCAACTGACCGCGGTGTTACGGTCGCAGCGCCTCGGCCAGCGTCTGGTCGCCGCCGTGGAGACGGCACGGCGACCAGCCAGCTGCGGATCGCCGGTGCGGCGATCGGCCTGAGTGGTTCTGGTAGCCGACTCGGGAATCGCGAGATCAACCGCGGTGTTCGCCGGCGCGGGGCTTCGCCTTGGTCGCTTGACGGTCCGGCGCGCATCGCGATCCTTCTGGCTGAGCTTGGCCGGCTTGGCCTGCCGAGCCTCTGGCACGCGGCCTTCCTTGAGCGCCTGCTTCTCGGCCCAGGTGTTGCGCGCCTGGGCGCGGCGACGATGCTCGCGTCGACCAGTTGCCCGGACATCGCGAGGTAGCCTTGAACGCGGAGCAGCTGTTCGAACCGGGTGAACAAGGCACCGCTCGCGCAAGGCCGGCCGCGCCGCACGCAAGGCCGATGGTGTTCGCATCCGACACCGTATCGCTGAGCCCGAGGCCGAGGAAGCGCAACTACCTCAGCCACTGCGCGCTAGTGAACTCGGCACGCTAGTCGGACAGGTGCTCTGAGTCGCAGGCAAGAACTCCGGACATCGAGCGACCTGGTCGACGGGTGCAGATCGCCAGACCGCGGCACGGGCACGGCGCCTCGAGCCAGGCCGAACAGCTCGAGATCGAGCGCCGCCGGCGGCCGTCGAGACGTAACACTCTCGAACAGCCGAGCGGGCGTGACGCGACGCAGCCTGGGGCGTATGATCTGCGACCGCCGCCGGTGCCGCATCGACGAGCCAACTCCGTGAGCGCCGCCGCGCCTGGAACTGGTCCTTCAAAAGGTGATTGAGGAGCACGACGAGATTGCTCGTGACAGCATGCTTTCGGTTGATGGCCAAGTCTTCAATCTCATCGATCAGGTTGACGATGTCGAGCTGCTGCAGCCGGCCCTCCTTGAGCAGCCGCACCTGCTCCTCGACCCACTGGCAAAAATCGCGCTCATAGAGCGGCGTCCCGGCCTCGACCGTCTCCTTGGCACGTGCCATGGCAAGTCTCCTCTGTCCGGCGGAGTCTAACACGAAAGCCAGGCTCAGTAGCCGAGCGTCAGGTCGCCGGGCGTGCGCGGGTCGGAACTGCCGTAGAGGCCCTGGTCGGTGACCATGATCGACTGGGTGCTGCCCATCGGGTCCTTGACCACGACGTGATGGCCCATCTCGCCCAGAAGGCGGATCGTGTCCGGCGACAGGCCCTGCTCGACGCGCAGCTCGTCCGGCAGCCATTGATGGTGGATGCGCGGCGCAAAGGTCGCCTCGGCGATGTTCATGCCATGGTCGATGACGTTCATGATCACCTGGAGGGTGGTCGTGATGATCCGCGAGCCGCCGGGGCTGCCGGTGACCAGGAACGGCTTGCCGTCCTTGAGCACGATCGTCGGCGACATCGAGCTGAGCGGCCGCTTGCTGGGCTCGACCGCGTTGGCGGCGCCGCCGATCAGGCCATAGGCGTTGGCGACGCCGGGCTTGGCCGAGAAGTCGTCGAGCTCGTTGTTGAGCAGGATGCCGGTCGGGTCCGCGACCAGGCCCAGGCCATAGCCGAAGTTGAGCGTATAGGTGTTGGCGACCGCGTTGCCGGCCTCGTCGACGACCGAGAAATGGGTCGTGTCGGGGCTCTCGTAGGCGGCAAGGTCGCCGGGCTTGATCGCGGTCGCCGGCGTCGCGCGCTCGCGATCGATCCTGGTCAGGATCGCCCGGGCGTAGGCCTTGGAAGTCAGGGCCTTGACCGGCACGTCGACGAAGTCGGGGTCGCCCAGATAGGCGCTGCGGTCGGCATAGGCGTATTTCATCGCCTCGGCCATCATGTGGATGGTCTCGGCGCTGTTCTGTCCGAGCGTGCCGATCGGCACATCCTCGAGCGTGTTCAGGATCTGGACGATGTGGACCCCGCCCGACGACGGCGGCGGCATCGAGAAGATGTCGTAGCCGCGATAGCTGCCGGCGACCGGGGGCCGCACGATCGCCTGATAGGCCTCGAGGTCGTCCAGGGTCAGGTGGCCGCCGGCGCGACCGACCGCGGCCACGATCGCCTGCGCGACCGGCCCGTCGTAGAAGCCGCTTTGCCCCTGCGCGGCGATCCTTTGGAGCGAGCGCGCGAGATCCTGCTGGACCAGCATCTCGCCCGGCGCATAGGGCGTTCCGTCCGGGTGATAGAAGATTGCGGCCGCGGCCGGCCAGCGGCGCAGCCGCGGGCTCGCGTCCTGGAGCGAGGCGGCAAGCTCCGGGCTGACCCTGATGCCCTGCTCGGCGAGCCGGATCGCCGGCGCCAGCGCGTCCTTGAGCGTGATCGTGCCGTAGCGCTGCAGCGCCAGCACCATGCCGGCGACCGTGCCCGGGACGCCGACCGCGAGCCCGCTCTCGCGCGACTTCTCGGGGTCGGCCTCGCCATGCTCATCGAGGAACATGTCGCGGAAGGCATTGGCGCCTGCCTTCTCGCGATAGTCGATCGCGACCGTCTCGTCGTGGGCGGCGTCGTGCACGAGCATGAAGCCGCCGCCGCCGAGATTGCCGGCGCTGGGCAGAGCGACCGCGAGCGCGAAGCCGACCGCGACCGCGGCATCGATGGCATTGCCGCCACGCTCGAGGACCTCGACGCCGATCCGGGTCGCGATCGCATCCTGGCTCGCGACCATGCCGTGCTGCGCGAATACCGGATGGATGATGGCACCCGCACTGTCGCCGGCCGGCGCCGCCTGAGCGAGGGCGGGCACCGATACCAGGACGAGTCCGGCCAAACGGTCGAGCCATCGGCGGCGCATGGTCTGCCTCCCTCTCGAATGCGTGGACGTCCGCGCACTATTGGGCCCGGCGACAGATCGCCCGGCGGATAGTCCCGACTGCCGGGAGACCTCGGCCCGTCGGTCATCGGCATCTATACCTCACTTGCAGCGCGATGTGATCGACAAGTCGCACGTCAGGTAGGTCGAAGTTGCAGTTCGATCTCCAGGTGCGTCCTAAGAGGCAAGCAATCGCCGAGCGCGTCAACCGTCTGACGCCCACTCACCAGGCTGAGCGGCAACCGCGCGCGCAGGTGACTAGGCCTCGCTGTGTCAGTCCCGGGAGCCCGCTGGAGCCCCCTGTTCGGACGCGGCTCGCACGAAGAGGCGACGCTCACGATGCATACCCCACGACACATAGGGTCTACCGACAGGGATAAATCCATGCTTCTTCAGAGTCCTGTGCATGGCAAGGTTGTCACTTCCTGATGTTGCAAAAACGCCAACCCCATTTGCTACCGAGACGGCAGTCGCAGTAATCATATTGGAGTATCCTCTCCCCCGGTAATTCGGTGGAACAACTACCCAGCCAAATTCCATCGGATACTCACTCTCACGTAACTCCACACCGCATTCCGAAGCGACGCGTTGACGATATTTTAGATCCGGTCTCTTAAGCGCACCTATGCCGGCCAGATAGCCAGCCACGCGAAGAAAGACGAGCTTCTCCGCCTTGCGCACCCGGCGCTCTAGACCCCGGCGAAATACTTCCCCGCCCGCCAACGTCAGAGCCACAAAATCGAGAAATTCATTTTCGGAGAGCGTGTCCGGTGATTGCGCGACGATCTCGTATTGCGTAAGTGCGCTGCCAGTTTCAGGTGACAGGTTCCCTTCCAGCCGCACGACTCCGCACGCAACGGACCGAGTTCCGGTATCACGCGCTGACCGCGATCGACCGCTGCGCTTGACATACCATACGATGGCGGCGGAAATAAGACAGGCAAGCCCGCCGCCAATCCAAATACCACCGTGAACTCCGAGCATTTTTTCGACTGGCCAACCTAGAAAAATCTGAACTCCGCCAAAGCACATGGTTGCGATTCCCAGCATCAATAATTCTATGACGAGAGCATTCGCTGTACTCAATTGCGGAACTCCGAATGAGTAAGCAGCAACCAGCAGTAGGACCCCGAATGTTCGAGGAGTAGCAATGCGCGCCCAGGGCTATCAATATCTTGAACTTGCCGGCGCTCGTTCGGGAGTCGTCGCGGGAACGGGCAGTGGGGTTTTAGCGCGGCAGCGCTAGTAAAATAGGCCCGTGGGGCCAGCCTCGGCGAGCTCGTGCTGCGTGTGAGGTGCCGTCCGCTTGGCATGCTGATTTCCGAATGAAACTATCAAGGTTGAAGAAGGGGCATGGTCGGCTGAACCCGCTCGATGATCCGTGAAGTGAATAGTCAACTCCGCGGTGGTCGTGTCAAGCGCTGAGCCCACATTCACCCTTGCACGGCGGGTCGCTACCTTTCGCGCTCGTCGCCCGAAGGCGGGACGATACGGGCGGAGTCGAGGTCTTGGCTACGGGCGGGAATTAGGACAGCGGAAAGAGGAATACGACCCTGCCCCCAGCTGTTCCGAAGCAGGGCTGGAATTTGAGATCACCGTCTACGGGCCGAACGCGACGAGTTGTGGTTGGCGGATCCAGTCGTCGGCCTCAGTCATATTCGCCGGCGAACCGACTGCCACAAAGGAGCGTTATGCCAATGTTGTTCTGGTCGGCTTCGACGCCTCCGATATCGGTCGCATCGAACGGCTGATCGATGCTGGCCGCATGCCCAATCTGGCCGCGCTGCGAAAAGCCGGGCAGCATGGGCTGCTGCGTGCGCGCCTGCATCGGTTCGACGCGATGACCTGGCCGCGCTGGATGGAAAGCCGGGACGTCTCGCGTCGCTATTTCCCGAAGATCTGGCAGCCCGATTCCATGACCTTCGCGCTCGCGCGCGACTGCTGGCGGCCGCGGACGCCGTTCTGGGCGCAGGTCGCGGCTGCCGGCGGCCGGGTCGCGATCTTCGATGTGCCGCACGCGGTCCTGCCGGCCAACGGGGACGCGGCGGTCATGGTCAAAGACTGGCAGACCGCCACGATCGGGACGCGTGCGAGCGCCCCGGCCGACCTGATGCAGGAGATCGGTCAACGATTCGGTGCGCCGGTCGTCGGGCCGGAGGTCTATGGCATCCGCCCCGCAACCTTCTACCTAGGGCTTCACGCGCAGCTGCTCGCGGCGACCGAGCAGGCCGGCGCCATCGGCGCCTGGCTGATGGGGCGCGAGCCCTGGGATCTGTTCGTGCTGGTGCTCGGGGGCACCCACCGCGGCGGGCATTATCTCTGGGATCGCTGCCAGATCGCTCCCGGCCCAGCTGTCCAAGGAGGACGGCCGGCGTCTCGACAACGCTCTCGACGACGTCTATGCCGCGTCCGATGCGGCTTTGGGACGTATCCTCGAAGCCGCCCCCGCAGGCGCGCGATGCGTTGCGTTCTCGACCTTCGGTATGAAGGCCAACACCGGCTGGGTCTACCATTTTCAGCGGATGCTCGCCCGCCTCGAGGCGGGCCCCGAGGGCCCGGGATCCAGCCTCACATGGCTCGGCCGGCTGCGCGATAGCGTGCCGCGGCAGTGGCTCATGCATGCCTCCAATCTGTTGCCAGCCGGCGTGCGTTCGCATCTCATGCGCTTGCTCACGAGTAAGCTGCGCAACTGGAGCAACACGCCTTATCTCGCGGTGCCGAGCGAGCCGGAGGGCCTCATCCGCATCAATCTGGTTGGCCGCGAGAGCGCCGGCATCGTGACGCCGGGCAGCGCGCAGGAGGCCCTGATCGCGCGACTGAAAGCCGGCCTCGCGAGCTTCCGCGATCTGGACAGCGATCTGCCGGTGGTCGACCAGATCACGGACGTCGACGACCTCGTCCCGGTCGAGGTTCCCGAACGCTATTGGTTGCCGGACCTGCTCGTCTCCTGGACGGACGCGATCTCCGCGCAGGCCAGCCGCGGTGTCCGTTCGGACAGCGTGGGCGAGGTCCGCTGGCAGAAGGGAGCGCCACACCTTTCCGGGCGCTCGGGCACGCATCACGGGACCGGCTGGTACGTGGCTGCCGGACCCGGCATCCGCCCGGGCGCCGTCAACGCGGTCCGCGATCCGATCGACCTCGCGCCCACGGTCCACCGGTGGCTGGGCCTGACGCCGCCCGACGATCTCGACGGAGCGGCGATCGAAAGCCTGCTCGCGGAGGGGACGCCGCCGCCCGCGCGACATTGAGTTGATCTGGCGGCCGATCCGACTAGCTTGAGCGGCTCCGCCAGGCTCTCGGATCAGCGATGCTCTATCCCAAGGTCCAACTGCTGCCCGACCAGGATCGGCGCCTGCGTGCCGGCCATCCCTGGGCCTATTCGAACGAGCTGCGCATGGACGCGGCCGCCAAGGCGCTGCCGCCGGGCGCGCCGGTCTGCCTGTACGCGGCCGACGGCCGGCGCCTGGCGCTGGCGCAGTTCAATCCGCACTCGCTGATCGCGGCGCGGCTTTTGACCCGCAACACCGACGCCACGATCGATGCGACCTTCCTCGAGCGCCGGCTGGCCCGCGCGCTGCGCCTGCGCCAGCGCCTGTACGACAAGCCCTGCTACCGGCTGGTCCATGCCGAGGCCGATGGCCTGCCCGGGCTGGTGGTCGACCGTTTCGACGACGTCCTGGTCTGCCAGCTCAACAGCGCCGGCATGGCGGCGCTCGAGAGCGAGCTCCTGGGCGCGCTGCAGCGCCTGCTGGCGCCGCGTGCCGTGGTGCTGCGCAACGACAGCCCGGTGCGCGAGCTCGAGGGCCTGCCGCTCGAGGTCAGGATCGCCAAAGGGGAGCTCGCGCCGCCGATCGAGCTCGCGGAGAACGGTCTCGCCTTCCTGGCCGACCCCCTCGAGGGCCAGAAGACGGGCTGGTACTTCGATCAGCGCGAGAACCGCGCGTTCGTGGCGCGCCTTTGCCGCGGCGAGCGGGTGCTCGACCTTTTCGGCTACAGCGCGGGCTTCGGCCTCGTCGCGGCGGCCGCCGGGGCGAGCGCCGTGCTGACGGTCGACCGCTCCCAGCAGGGCCTCGATCTGGCGCAGGCGAGCGCCGGGCGAAACGGTCTGGCCGAGCGACTGTCGGTGCAGCGCCAGGACGCGTTCGCCGCCCTCGACGCGCTGGCGGCGGCCAAAGAGCGCTTCGGCGTCGTGATCGCCGATCCGCCGGCGTTCGTGCGCTCCAAGAAGGAGCTGAAGCCGGGCCTGCGCGGCTATCGCAAGCTCGCCCGCGCCGCGACCACGCTGGTCGCCGAGGAGGGGATCCTCGCGATCGCCTGCTGCTCGCACAACGTTCCCGCCGATGCCTTCGCCGAGGAGGTCCGGCGCGGGCTGCGCGATGCCGGCCGGTCCGGGCGCCTGATCTGGCAGGCGGGCGCGGCCCCGGATCACCCCTGCCACCCGGCCCTGGCGGAATCCACCTACCTCAAGTTCCTGGTCTACGCGCTGGCGTAACCCGCTGCGCCCGACCGAGGTCGCCGGCAGCGGCGCGCTATATCGCGCAATGGTTGCTTATCATTGCTGAGATAGGCCTTTTTGGTTTATAACCTGAGCCATGCGCCGATGGCTCCGATCGATGACCAGGCGGCTGGCTGCGCCCGACGGGCGGCGCCGGCGGGTCTGGCGCCGCACCCGGTCGCAGCCGCCGGCGCCGGCGCCGGCGCGCGGCCGTCGGGCCTGGCTCCGCTGGCTGGCCGGGCGGCTGGCGCTGCCCGCGACGGGGCGCCGGCTCCGGATCGCGCGCCCGGCGGCCGCCGGCTGGGCTTGGCTCGCCTGGGGGCGGCGGCGGTCGAGCGTCTGCCTGATACCGACGCGCGGGCCGCGGTGGCGCAAGGTCAAGGGTCCGACGCCGGCTCCGGAGGCGCCGTCCTCGGCCACGCTTGCCGGCGCCTTCGAGCAGATCTGCCGGGTGCTCGGGCGACCGTTCTCGGCGGCCGAGATCCGGGCCGCGGCGCCGCCGAGCAGGTCGGGCATGACGCTCGGCAATCTGTTGCTGGCGGCCGAGCGGCTCGGCTTCAAGGCGGCCGAGGTCAAGCCGGATGCGCACAGCCTGGCCCAGATGCCGCCGCCCTTTCTGGTTCTCGGCCACCTCCCGGGCGAGGGCTGGCTGGCCGAGGCCCGCATCAAGGACCACCTCGTGCTCCGCGATCCGGGCAGCGGCCGCAGCGCGCTCCACCTCGAGACCGTGGCCGACCTCGCCGAGCGCGTGGTCCTCCTCAAGCCGCTCGCCGAGGCGGCCGGCCAGCCCCAATGGCGCGACACGATCTTGCGCCGGCTGCGCCCCGTGCTCTGGGAGCTGGGCCTGGCCTCGGCGGTCATCAACCTTCTGGCGCTGGCGACGCCGCTCTTCCTGATGACCGTCTACAACAAGGTGATCAACCACGGCGCGCTCCAGACCCTCGATGTGCTGGCGCTCGGCATGATCACCCTGTTCGCGTTCGAGTGGCTGCTGCGCTCGCTGCGCGGCTATGTCGCGAGCCACACCGGCGGCCGGCTCGACGCCGCGCTCGGCAGCGAGGTGATCCACCATCTGGTCCATCTGCCGCTGCGCACCTTCGAGGCGGTCCCGACCGGTCAGATCCTCGAGCGCACGCGCCAGCTGGACCAGCTGCGCCAGTTCTTCACGAGCCAGATGCCGCTGCTGCTGGTCGACCTCGCCTTCGTCGGCGTGTTCGTCGCCGTGCTGTTCTATCTGGATGTGCGCATGGGCGTCATCACGCTGGCCGCGATGCCGCTGTTCTGGCTGCTCTCGATGCTCGGCCGGGGGCCGCACCGGCGGCTCGTGGAGGCGGGCTTCATCGCCGCCGCGGCCAAGGCGTCGAGCCTCGGCGAGACCGTCAGCCAGGCGCTCACCGTCAAGGCCCTGGGGCTCGAGCCCGAGATGGAGCGGCGCTTCAAGGAGCGGCTGGCCGAAGCCGCCTGGACCGGCTTTCGGGTCAGCAATCTCGGCGGCCTGATCGCGAGCACGGGCCAGGCCCTGCAGCATGTCGTGGCGCTGCTCATGGTCTATGTCGGGGCGCGCGCGATCATCGCCGGCGACATGTCGATCGGCGCCCTGATCGCGGCCACCATCCTGACCGCGCGCACGCTCGCCCCGCTGCGCCAGGTGGTGGGCGCCTGGCAGCAGTTGCAGACGGTGCGGACCGCCTTCGCGCGCCTCGACGAGCTCATGAACGAGCCGAGCGAGCTGGCGCCCGCACCGGGGCCGGCGCTGGCCCTCAAGGGCCATGTCCGCTTCGAGCAGGTCTGCTACCGCTACGGCGACGACGCCCCGCCGGCGCTCGATCGCGTCGATCTCGAGATCGTCCCCGGCCAGGTGCTGGGCGTGGTCGGCCCGCCCGGCTCCGGCAAGAGCACCTTCGCCAAGCTGCTGCTCGGCCTCGCGCCCCCCGACCACGGGCGCGTGCTGATCGACGATCTCGACGTCCGCCTGTGGTCGCCCGCGGTGCTCCGCCAGCAGGTGGGCGTGGTGCCGCAGGAGGTCCAGCTGTTCGCGGGCTCGATCGCCGAGAACATCGGTCTCGGCGCCCTCGACCAGTCGTTCGAGCGGGTGGTGGCGGCGGCCAAGTTCGTCGGTGCCCACGACTTCATCCAGCGCCTGCCGGCCGGCTACGACACGCGCCTCAGCGAGCGTGGCGGCGGTCTGTCCGCCGGTCAGCGCCAGCTGATCAGCATCGCCCGGGCGCTGATCCGCAATCCACGCCTTTTGGTGCTCGACGAGGCGACCAGCGGCCTCGACGCGACCACCGAGGAGGTCCTGTTGCTCAATCTCAAGCGCGCCTCGCGCGGCCGTACCATCGTCATGATCACCCATCGCCTGGCCGCGCTCGCGATCGCCGACCGGGTCGTGCTGCTCGGCGACGGCCGGATCGAGCGCGACGGCACACCGGGCCAGGTGGTGGCGTTCGCGCGCTCCCGCCGGCCGCCCTCGGGGCCGCTGCGGCCCCATCTCGCACCGGTCTGAGCGATGCTCGGCAAGGTCCGCCGCAGCCTGAACGGCGCCCATCGGTTCGCCGAGTTCCTGCCCGATGCCGAGGGCGTGGTCGAGCGCGGCCATTCGCCGGTCGCCGGCCTCCTGATCCTCGTGATCGCGGCCGCGTTCGGCGGCCTGCTCGGCTGGGCGGCGCTGACCGAGGTCGAGCAGGTGGTGCAGGCCAACGGCGAGGTCGAGCCGGCCGGCCGGGTCAAGATCGTCAATCATCCCGATGGCGGCCGGATCGCCGAGGTGCTGGTCGCCGAGGGTGAGCGGGTGGTCGCCGGCCAGCCGCTCGTGACCTTCGATCCCGAGCTGATCAGGACCCAGCTTGCCGAGCTCACGGGCCGCCTCGAGGTCAAGAGTGCCGAGGCGACGCGACTCGAGGCCGAGGCCGGGGCCGAGGGCGGGGAGCTGATCGTCGACCCCGAGCTCGCCGCGGCGCGCCCGGCCCTGATCGAGGCGCAGCGGGCGCTGCTCGAGACCCGCCGCCAGGCCTACGCCAGTCGCGCCGAAGGCCTGACCCAGGAGATCGCCCAGCGGCGCAACGAGCTCGCCTCGATCGCTGCCGAGCTGGTCCGTCTGCGCGACGCGCACGCGCTGCTCGGCGAGCAGCTCGACGCGGTCCGCGGACTGGCCGAGAAGGGCCTGTACCCGCGCCTGCGTCTGGTCACCCTGGAGGGCCAGCTCAACGATCTCGCCGGCGACATCCATAAGACCCAGGCCCAGCAGGAGGCCGCCAGGGCGGCGCTCGCCGAGGCCGGCAGCCGGCACGACGGCCTCGCTCGCGAGTGGCGCTCGAGCGTGCTCGCCGACCTCGGCGCCGCCAAGGCCGAGCGCGACCGGTTGGCCGAGGCGCAAAAGCGCCAGCAGGCGACGCTGCGCAATCTCGTGGTCCGCGCCCCGGTCGCCGGCATCGTCCAGGACCTCAGCGTGACCTCGCCCGGCCAGTCGGTCGGCTCCAACCAGCCGCTCATGAAGCTGATCCCGACCGGGGGCGACCTCGTGATCGAGGCCAAGGTCGCCAACCGCGACATCGGCCACGTCCGGCTCGGCCAGCCGGCCAGGGTCAAGGTCCAGGCCTACGACTTCCTGCGCTACGGCACGCTTACCGGCACGATCGAGCGGATCGCCGCCGATGCCGCCCTCGATCCGAAGACCGGCGCGCTCACCTATGGCATCACCGTGCGCGCCGACGGCGCCGAGCTCGGCACCGGCGAGGAACGGTTCAGCGTCGTGCCGGGCATGGCGGTCGAGGTCGACCTTCTGGTCGGCGAGCGGACCATCCTGTCCTATCTCACCGACCGGATCTTCCGGCTCAAGGAGACCGCTCTGCGGGAAGGCTAGCCGCGGACTACGGCTGCCAGACGGTGCCGCGCCGGGGGCCGCTCATCTCGACGACCTTGAACTGGTCCTTGAGCAGCTCCTGGTTCTCGGCCTCGGCGATCACGAAGTGGCGCCCGGCGAAGCCCTGGCAGGACCGCATGATGCCGCAGCGCAGCGGGCGCAGCCGGCTGCAGTCGTCGCCGCTGCGGAAGGCGTCGCGATAATAGTAGCCGATCTCGACCTCCAGCCGGCCAGGCTCCGACCGCGCGACATCGCTGTAGGTCACGCCCTCGAGCAGCGGCGCCGTGCAGCGGCCGTTCTCCTCGAGGGCGTTGAGCTCGTAGTACTGCTTGATCGTGAACAGCAGTCCCGGCTCGCCGCCGAGCGTCCAGGCCGGGTTGTCGCGCGGGTCGCCGCAGGCGGCAAGCCCGAGGATCAAAAGGCCGGGCCAGAGCCGTCGCCAACACCCCGCGAGGGCGCCCTCAGCCGACCACGGCGGCCGCCCGGCAACCATCAGACCCGGCCATCGTCACCACACCTTGCTGTCGTCGATCCTCTTGATCGTGATCCCCTGCCGCTGCGCCCCGCTCATCGTCAGGACATCGAAGCCGCCTTCGCCCCTGGCGATCGTGAAGCTGCGAGTGCCGAAGCCCCGGCACTGGCTCGGGCCCTTGGCGCCCGGCCGGGTGATCGCGGGTTCGCCGTTCGGGCCGTAAGCCGGGACCGGATACGGCTTGCCCCAGGTCGGCAGGACGTTCGGCTGGCTGTAGCTGTAGCTCACCTGCACGACCAGGCGGTCGGCGCCTTGCTCCTCGATGCTGCTCCGGGTCACCACGCCGAACTGCGGCGTTCGGCACAGCCCGCCCTCCTCCATCGCGTAGCGATCGTAATAGCTCCTGACCGCCGGCAGCAGGCCGGGCTGCCCGCTGAGGTCGCCCGCGGCACCGCCCGCGCAGGCCCCGAGCCCGAGCTGACAGAAGATCACAACCCATGGCCAGCGGGATGGGGACGGCATCGGCTCCGGTACTCCTCTGGCGCCCCTCGCCTCGACCGCGCGGACGCACGCGCTCCTCAAGAACCCTAGTGAGCCGGCAGGGTCAAGCGAAAGACCGTGCCCTCGGCGCCGGTCTGCACGAGCTCGATGTCGCCGCCATGGGCCCGCATGATCTCGCGCGCGATCGGCAGCCCGAGCCCGGTGCCGCCCGGCCGGGCGGAGCCCGAAAAGGCTTCGAACAGATGCGCCCGGGCGGCGTTCGGGATGCCCTTGCCGGTGTCGGCGAGCTCGATCACCAGATCGCTGCCGGCCTGCCAGGCGCCGACCGAGATCAGGCCGCCGCCGTCGGCGAGCGCCTGGACGGCGTTGCGGCTGAGGTTCATCAGCACCCGGAACAGCTGGTCGCGATCGGCCAGGACCATGACCTCGGCGCGCACCTCGTTGCGCCAGCGGACGCCGCTCTGGTCGGGCCCGAGCACGGCCTGGCCCACCTCGTCGAGCAGCGGCGCCAGGGCAAAGCGGGTCTTGTTCGGTGCCGCGACCTCAGCGCGGGCGAAGTTCAGGGTCTCGGCGCACAGGCGCGCCGCCCGGTCCATCGATTCGACCAGCCGCGGCGTGACGTGCCGGACCTCCGGGTCCTGGCTCTGCTCCAGCCGGTCGGACAAGAGCATCGCGTTGGCCAGAAGGTTGCGCAGGTCGTGATTGATCTTGCTGACCGCGCTGCCGAGGGCTGCGAGCCGGGTCTTCTGCGCGAGCGCCACCCGCAGGCCTTCCTGCATCCGGCGCAGCTCCATCTGGACGAGGCCGATCTCGTCGCCGCGATCGGATGCCGGCAGCGCCGCGCCGGCGTCCTCCGGCCGCCGCCGGAAGGCGATCACGCTCTCGGTGATCCGGCGCAGCGGCCGGACGATCATCAGCTGGAGGGCGGCGTAAACCAGGAGCGCCGTCAGCAGCGAGATCGCGACCGAAAGCGTGAGGATGCGCCAGGAGTAGCTGACCATCCCGGTCCAAAGGCCCGCCTCGCGCAGGCTGATGTCGACCAGCACCGAGGGGCGCTGGGGCGACGGCCCGATCACCCGGATGGTCCGCTGGCCGCCCTGCCAGAGGGTATCGAAGGCCTCGCCGATCATCGCGAGCGCGCCCTGGGCGCGCAGGTCGACGATCTTCTGGACCGCCGGCAGCTTGCCCAGCATCAGCTCGGCCGCAGGCTCGCGCAGCGTCACCGAGAGCACGCCCGCCTGGCTCAAAAGCTCGGTCTCGAGGGCCGCATCGATGCCGCGCCCGCCCGCCGCCTGCAGCGACAGGGTGGCGAGATGGGCGGCCGCGATCCGCTCGTCGAGCCAGGTCCGGCGAAAGCGCGCGATCGAGGGGACGTAGATCAGCACCTCGCCAAGCAGGACGAAGGCGATCGTCAGCAGGAGCAGGCGCGCCGACAGCGAGCGGTGCGGCGACGGCAGATGCAGCGCTTGAGGCATCACCGCCGTTTATAGGCAAAAAGCCGGGTGCAGGACAGCCGCCGGCCGCGGCCGGGCTACGGCATGGCGTCGTTGAGGCGCCAGTCGAAGCCGTCGTCGCTGATCCGCCCGAAGCGCTCCAGGGTCATCGCGAGCTTGGGCTCGGCGTAGGCCATCAGGTGGTTGATGATCGCGGTATCGGAGCCGCCGAAATCCGCCGCATACCACCGGTAGAGGCTGGAGACGGACAGACGGTCGCCCTCGATCTGGATGCAGCGCGGGTCGTTGACGTAGACCATCGCGGCCTTGCTCAGCTGGTGGTCGAGGCGGTCCGCCTGATAGGGCTCGGGCTCGAGGTTCGGGCAGCCGGCCGCGCCGCAGCTCAGCGCGTAGAGCACCCGCGGATCCTGCCAGATCGGCCGCAGGATGCGGTTCTGGATGTCGCTGAGCGATATCGGCTGGCCTTCGATCTCGACCAGCTTCTCGTCCCAGGGGCCGGCGCTGCCCGGCGCCGACGCCGGCGAGATGTCGCGGATGCTGGAGATCGGGTAGTGGTCGAGGATCACGCGCACGACCAGCGCGTTGTACAGATTGATCCAGTAGGCCAGCTGCTCGGGACGGTCGTAGCTGCTGATCGGCAGGCTGGCCTGCTCCTTGATGTAGGCGTCGAGCGCCGCCCGGTCGGCGGCCGTGACCCGGCTGTAGGCGACCCGGTGGACGCCGTCGGCGCCGATCCGCAGATAGCGGCTCAAAAACGCCTGCCAGGCGCTATGATCGATCTGCTGGTTGGAATGCGGATCGTGCGCCGTCCAGCGCTGCCAGAGCTGGGCGGGTGGTGCGGCGGCCGCGGTTCCCCCGATCAGGAGCAGGGCCAGACCCGATGCCGCGAGCAGTCGCCTCATTCCGCGTCCGTCCTGCCATGCCGCGACCGATGGCCGCCCTGTGACCACGCCATCCCCGACCTCGCCTGCCAGGATCAGCGATATAGCGGATTGCCCGAGCGATCCGAATCGCCCCTGCTCACAAGCCGGTGAACCGACGCCGCCGCGGCGGGAGGTTTGACAGGCGGACCCGCCCAGCCTATACAGCGCACCGGTTCGACCAAGGGTGGCGAAGGGCTCCGCCGTGAAGCGTACCTATCAGCCGAGCAACCTCGTTCGCAAGCGGCGGCATGGCTTTCGCGCGCGCATGGCCACGGTGGGCGGGCGACGGGTGATCGCGCGGCGCCGCGCCCGCGGCCGCAAGCGACTGTCCTGCTGAGCGGCCGGACGCCGCCGCCAGGCCCCGACACCTCAGGCCTTGACCGGCGCCGGCGGGTCAGAGCCGCGGGTGATGCGCCTGAAGCGGCGGGCGGAGTTCGTCGCGGTGGCGGCGACCCGGCAGCGCTGGGTGACGCCGGCATTCGTGCTGCAGGCGGGCCCGCGGCCGCCCGGCGGGACCGGGAGCGCCGAGATCGGCGTCGGCTTCACCGCGAGCCGGCGGGTCGGCAAGGCGGTCGCCCGCAATCGCGCCCGGCGGCGCCTGGTCGCAGCGGCCCGGGCCCTGCTGCCGGGGCCGGCGCGGCCGGGGTACAACTACGTCATTGTCGCGCGCGCGGCGGTCCTGACATGCCCGTTCGATCGTTTGCTCTCAGACCTCGGGACCGCGTTCGCGCGCATCACGCGGGGCCCGGCCGCGCCCGGGGGCCCGCCGCGCGCGCGGCCGTCTGGCTCGTGAGCGCGCCGATCCGGCTCTACCGCCTGCTGCTGGCGCCGGCGCTCGCACCGCGCTGCCGCTACCTGCCGAGCTGCTCGCGACTATGCGCTTGAGGCGCTGGCGCGGCACGGCGTCCTTGAGGGCGGCTGGCTCGCGCTGCGGCGCATCCTACGTTGTCACCCGTGGGGCGGTTTCGGCTACGATCCGGTGCCGGGGCCCGAGCCCGAGCGGGCGCCGCGTTGACGGCAGATCAGCGATCGGCTGGTACGGAGCGAAGGAGGCCGGGGCCGACATGCCCGAGCAGCGCAACCTGATCCTGGCGATCGTCCTGTCGGTGACGATCATCCTGGCCTTCCAATACTTCTACGAGCTGCCCCGGATGAAGGAGGCGCAGCACCAGCCGGCGCAGCGCACCGAGCAGGCGGCGCCATCGACCGGGCGCGCCGCGGGCGAGGCCGGCACGCCGGCGGCGCCCGCCACGGTCACTCCCGGCGTGGAGGCCGTGCCGGCCGGCGAGACCCGCGCCGAGGTGCTCGCAAGCTCGCCGCGGGTGCCGCTCGAGGGCGACCGCGTGCATGGCTCGCTGGCGCTGGCCGGCGGTCGCATCGACAACGTCATCCTCTCCGACTACCGCGTGACCACGGCTCCCGATTCGCCGGACGTGGCCCTGCTCAACCCGCCCGGGGCGCCGGACACCTATTTCGCCGAGTTCGGCTGGGTCCCCGCCGCCAAGAGCACGGCCGTGCCCGGCCGCGACACGGTCTGGCAGGCCGAAGGCGGCGAATTGCGCACCGGCCAGCCGGTCGCGTTCAGCTGGGACAACGGCCAGGGCCTGCGCTTCCATCGCGAGGTCGCGGTCGACGATGCCTTCCTGTTCACCGTCACCCAGCGGGTCGAGAACACCGGCAGCGAGCCCGTCACGCTCCTGCCCTATGGCCTGATCAGCCGCTGGAGCGTGCCCCAGACCCGCCACTTCTACATCCTGCACGAGGGGCCGATCGGGGTTCTCGGCGGCAAGCTCCACGAGATCGACTACAAGGACCTGGTCAAGAGCGGCGACGTCGAGCTGCAGAGCCAGGGCGGCTGGCTCGGCATCACCGACAAATACTGGCTGACCGCGCTGATCCCCGATCAGACCAGCGACATCACCGCCACCTTCCGCCACATCCGCGCCAACGACCAGGACCACTATCAGGTCGACTATCTGCGCCCCGCCATGACGGTCGCTCCCGGTCAGACCATCGCGATCACCGAGCGCCTGTTCGCCGGCGCCAAGGAGGTCAAGCTGCTCGACCGCTACGGCGCCGCCTTCGGCATCCCCCTGTTCGACCGCGCGGTCGATTTCGGCTGGTTCTACTTCCTGACCAAGCCGATGTTCCACGTCCTCCATTTCTTCTACGGCGTCGTCGGCAACTATGGAGTGGCGATCCTGCTCCTCACACTTCTGGTCAAGCTGCTGTTCTTCCCGCTTGCCAACAAGTCCTACACGTCAATGAGCAAGATGAAGAAGCTGCAGCCTGAGATGATGCGCCTGCGCGAGCTCTACGGCGAGGACAAGGCGCGGATGAACCAGGAGCTGATGAACCTCTACAAGACGCAGAAGGTCAACCCGATGTCGGGCTGTCTGCCGATCATCGTGCAGATCCCGGTGTTCTTCTCGCTGTACAAGGTGCTGTTCGTGTCGATCGAGATGCGGCACGCGCCGTTCTTCGGCTGGATCCACGACCTGTCGGCGCCCGACCCGACCACGGTGTTCAACCTGTTCGGGCTGATCCCCTGGACCCCGCCGGCGATGCTGATGATCGGGGCCTGGCCGCTGATCATGGGCATGACCATGCTCTTGCAGCAAAAGCTCAACCCGCAGCCGGCCGACCCGATGCAGGCCAAGGTGATGATGTTCCTGCCGGTCATGTTCACCTTCCTGTTCGCGACCTTCCCGGCCGGGCTCGTGATCTACTGGACCTGGAACAACACCCTCTCGGTCGCCCAGCAATGGGTGATCATGCGGCGCATGGGGGTCAAGGCCTGAGCCATGCCGGACGCCGCGCCAGCCCCCGACGCCGAGGCCGCGCTCGAGGCCGGCCGCAGGCTGTTCGCCAGGGGTTGCGAGTTCGTCACGAGCGTTGCCGACCTCAAGCAGCTGCCGGGCGCGGACCTGCCCGAGGTCGCCTTCGCGGGCCGCTCCAACGTCGGCAAGTCGAGCCTGATCAATGCCCTGACGGGCCGCCGGCAGCTCGCCCGGACCTCGCAGACCCCGGGCCGCACCCAGCAGATCAACCTGTTCGACCTCGGCGGCCGGCTCATGCTGGTCGATCTGCCCGGCTACGGCTACGCGCAGGCGCCCAAAGCGGCGGTCGCGGACTGGCAGGCGCTGGTCCGCCGCTACCTGCGCGGCCGCAGCGTCCTGCTGCGGACCTGCGTGCTGGTCGACGCCCGCCACGGCTTCAAGGACGTCGATCGGACTTTCATGGCGCTGCTCGGCGAAGCCGCGGTCGTCTATCAGGTGGTGCTGACCAAGGTCGACCAGCTGCGGGCGGGCGAGCTGTCCGACCTGCTGGCCATGCTGGCGGCCGAGCTCGCGCGCCGGCCCGGCGCCCACCCGGAGCTGATCGCGACCAGCGCCCGCACCGGCCTCGGCATCGACCGCCTGCGGGCCGAGCTCGCGGCACTCGCCCGCGCGTCCGCCGAGGCCCCCGCATGACCGATCAGGCGCATCATCAGACCGCGGCGACCCTGATCGAGGCGTTGCCCTACATGCGGCGCTTCGCCGGCACGACCTTCGTCATCAAATACGGCGGCCATGCGATGGGCTCGGCGGCGCTCGCCGAGGGCTTCGCGCGCGACGTCGTGCTGCTCAAGCAGGTCGGCATCAACCCCGTCGTGGTCCACGGCGGCGGACCGCAGATCAAGGCGATGCTGGATCGCCTCAAGATCAAGAGCGAGTTCGTCGAGGGCCTGAGGGTCACCGATTCGGCGACCGTCGAGATCGTCGAGATGGTGCTGGCCGGCAACATCAACAAGCAGATCGTGGCCGCGATCCACGCCGCCGGCGGCCACGCGGTCGGCCTGTCGGGCAAGGACGCGCAGCTCATCGAGGCCGCCAAGCTGACCCGCACCCGGCGCGATCCGAGCAGCAGCATCGAGCAGGTGCTCGACCTCGGCTTCGTCGGCCAGCCCGTGCGGATCCGCACCCAGGTGCTCGAGGTGTTCGCCAAAACCGAGATCGTGCCCGTGATCGCGCCGATCGGGCTCGGGGCCGACGGCCACACCTACAACATCAACGCCGATACGGCGGCCGGCGCGATCGCGGCGGCGCTGCACGCGCGCAAGCTGGTCCTGCTGACCGACGTGCCGGGCGTGCTCGATGCCGACGGCCACCTGGTCTCCGAGCTCGCGGCCGCGGCCGCGCGCGCGATGATCGCCGATGGCACGGCCAAGGGCGGCATGATCCCCAAGCTCGAGACCGCGCTCGAGGCGCTGAGCGCCGGCGTCGGCGCGGTCCATGTCCTGGATGGCCGGCTCGCCCACGTCCTTCTGCTCGAGACCTTCACCGAAGCGGGCATCGGCACCAAGATCGTCCCGGGCTGAGCCCGCCGGCATAGCGGGATAGGCTCCAGGTCGCGGGCCGCGGTCCGGCCGCGAACTTGCTTCTGGCGGGACCCCGGGCGCATTGGTTAATCTCGATCGGCCGCCGCGCGTGCAGGCGGCGCAGGCTCGGGAGCGAGATCGCCATGGGGATTCGCGGCAGCGGTCTGGTTCTGGTGCTGGGGTGGCTCGCTTTTGGGATCGGCCTCTGGCCGACGCCGGCGCGGGCGGCGCCGGACCTTGCCGGCCAGCGCGAGCAGATGGTCCGTCTGGTCCAGCTCGAGACCCTGATGATCAGCAGCCAGACCGGGGTCGCAGAGCTCGACCCGCGGGTCCTGGCGGCGCTCCGCCAGGTGCCGCGCGAGGCCTTCGTGCCGGAGGCGCTGCGCCCCTACGCCTACGAGCCGCATCCCTTGCCGGTCGGCTACGAGCAGAACCTGGCGGCGCCGCTGCTGGTCGCGCTGATGACCCACCTCGTGGCGCCGCAGCCCACAGACGTGGTGTTCGAGACCGGCACCGGCGCGGGTTACCACGCCGCGGTGCTCTCGCTGCTGGCGGCCAAGGTCTACAGCGTCGAGGTCGTCGAGCCGCTCGCCGACCAGGCCGCGCGCATCCTCAAGGACCAGGGCTTCGACAACGTCTTCGTGCAGGCCTCCGACGGCTACTACGGCTGGCCCGAGAAGGCGCCGTTCGATGCCATGGTGATCAAGGAGGCGATCGACCACGTGCCGCCACCCCTCCTCCAGCAGCTCAAGCGCGGCGGCCGGATGGTGATCCCGCTCGGCCCG
Organism: uncultured Alphaproteobacteria bacterium; assembly: GCA_963798075.1. Classification (GTDB taxonomy): domain Bacteria; phylum Pseudomonadota; class Alphaproteobacteria; order Geminicoccales; family Geminicoccaceae; genus DATAOG01. Next base: position 258,011 of record CAWCRU010000036.1, read on the forward strand.
GAGGAGGGCATGCAGACGCTGACCCTGGTGACCAAGGACCGGGACGGCAAGGTCCATCAACAGGGGATCATGCCGGTCCGCTTCTCGCCCCTCCAGGGCGGCGAACGGCTGTAAACCGGCTCGCTCAGCGGCCTTCGCGGTACCAGGCGAGGGCGAGCGTCCCGAGCAGCAGCATCAGCGCCAGCACCGCCGGCAGGAGCGGCAGCTGCGAGGCGCCGGTCACGAGGTAGCGGTCGTTGCGCCGGAGCCCGATCCAGTTGCGCCCGGACAACGCCCGGCCGGGCGCCACCTTGCGGACCTCGGGCGCGCCGCCGTCGGCGAGCCAATCGACCGCACCGCCGCTCGCCTCGATCAGCGGCGCCAGGCGATCGGGCGTCGCCCGCATGTCGGACAGCTCCTCGGCGCCGATCGGGCGGACCGCGACGTAGGTCGTGAGCTGGCCGTCCGAGATCCGATAGAGACCCGCCTCCTTGGCCGGCACGGTCGCCCGCGCGAGGCCCTGGTCGGAAGGCTCGAGGGTCACCTGGCTGGTCTGCCCCGAGGGCGCGGTCACGGTCGCGGTCTCCGCGCCCGGGTGCAGCGAGCGGCGCTCGATCGCGATCGAATCGGTGCCCGGCTCGGCGCGCAGCGCCTCCTCCTCGAGCTCCGGCTCCTGCATCAGCCAGTGGACCAGCCGGCGCAGCAGCAGGCCCTGCGGGCCGCCGCCCTCGAAGCCGCGCGCCCAGAGCCAGACCTGGTCCGAGAGCAGCTGCGCGACCCGGCCCTTGTCGACCCGGTTGAGGACCAGCAGCGGCCGCTCGGCAGCGCCGCTCATCAGCACCTGGGAGCCCTCGGCCTCGACGTCGACCTGGCGGAACCAGCGCCCCCAGGGCGGCTTGCCGTCGGCCGGCTGCTGGCCGCTCTCGAGGCCGTCGGCGAGGCCGGCGGTGACCGGGTGGCGCTGGCCGAGGTCGGTCAGCAGCGGCGTGAAGCCGCGCTCGTAGACGATGCCCGTCGGGCGCGCCGGCAGGACATGCGCAAGCGGCGTCCGGTAGAGGCTCAGCGGATGCGCGAACTCCGGCCCGGCGATCTCGAGCAAAGCCCCACCGTCCTCGACGTAGCGCGCGACGTTGTCGAGATAGGCAAGCGGCAGCAGGCCGCGGCGCGAATAGCGGTCGAAGATCACGAGATCGAACTCTTTGAGCTTGACCTCGAACAGCTCGCGCGACGGGAAGGCGATCAGCGCGAGCTCGCGGATCGGCGTGCCGTCCTGCTTCTCGGGCGGCCGCAGGATCGTGAAGTGGACGAGGTCGACCGCGGGATCGGCCTTCAGGAGGTTGCGCCACACCCGCAGCCCCGGATAGGGCTGGCCGGAGACCAGGAGCACGCGCAGCCGGTCGCGCACGCCATTGACGAAGAACACCTGGCGATTGTTGAGGGTGGTGACCTCGCCGGGCGCCGCCGCGGCCTCCAGCTCGAGCACGGTCTGGCCGGCCCGGGACAGCTGGAACGGCAGGCTCTGCGACACGCCCGGCATGACCGCGACCCGCTGCTTGACCTCGCCGTCCTGGCGCAAGGTGACCGTGATCGGCTCGCCGGAGCTGGCCGCCGGCAGCTCGTCGACCCGCAGCGTGATCTCCTCCTGGTCGCCGACCATGCCGTAGTTGGGGACCTGCTCGACCACCAGGCGCCGGTCGCGCTCGTCGTGCTGACCGGTGAGCAACAGGTGCATCGGGGCGTTGACGGCGAGCGCATCGAGGCTCTTGGGCACGTCGTGGACCTGCCCGTCGGACAGCATCACGACGCCCGCGAGGCGCGAGCGGTCGATCTCCGGAAGCGTGGTGCCGAGGGTCGCAAACAGCCGGGTGCCGCCCTTGCCGTCGCCCGCGCTGGTCGCCTCGACCACCTCGAGGTCATCGATCCGCTTGAGCTCGGCGCGCAGCTTGGCCAGCGCCTGATCGAGCTGCTCGGGCCGCTCGCCGACGGTCTGCGAGGGCGAGCGGTCGACGAGCAGCACGGCGACGTCGTCAAGGGGCTGGCGCTGCTCGCGGATCATGACCGGATTGGCGAGCGCCACGACGCCCAGCGCCAGCATGACGCCGCGCCAGAGAATGCCGCGCGCCCGGCGCCACAAGCCGAACCCGGTGACGACCAGGATCGCGAGCGCGAGCGCGGCCAAGGCCGGCCAGGGCAGGAACGGCGCGAAGCTCAGCGAGGTGCCGCTCATCATTGCCCGAGACGCTCCAAGCAGGGCCGGGATATGCACCTGGTCGGTCTTGTAGTTGCCCGTCAGCGCGTACATCACGAGATTGACCCCGAAGCGGCGCGCGAGCTCGCGCTGCCGCTCGCCGCCCGGCACGACCGGGAACATCGCCATGCCGTACTCGTCGATCGCCCAGGCGCCGGCCCAGCCGTTGCCGCCGATGATGATCGAGGAGACGCCGTCGTTGACGCTGGGCTCGGGCTGATCGACCCACACCGGGCGTCCCGTCCAGCGACCGGGGAAGTCCTGCAGCAGATAGAACGAGCGGGTCAGCGTGTGGTCTTCGGGCATCGGCACGAGCGGCGGCAGGTTGAGGCCGGCCAGCAGCTGCTGCAGGCGGCGCTCGCCGGGGCCGGGGCCGGGCTGATCGGGAATCATGACGCCGGCGTCATTGGTGTCGAACAGGATCATGCCGCCCTGGCGCAGATAGGCGTCGAGCCGGTCGGGCACGCCCGCGTGCAGGTCGGGATGATCGGCCGGGATCGGCCAGTAGAGCAGCGGGAACAGGTTGAGGTCGTCGACCGCGAGATCGACCGCGCGCGGCTCGCCGGCCTCCACGGCGGTCCGCCGGTTGAGGATCAGGCTCAGGCCCTCGAGGCCGGCCTGGCTGATCGCATCGACGTCGGCGATCCCGGTCACGACGTAGGCAAGCCGGGTCTCCGAGGTCGCCGCGACCACCGCCTCGTCGTCGGCGGCGCGCGCCGGCTGCGCGCCGAGCAGCAGCGGCAGGACGGCCAGGGCCAGGATCAGGCCGGCCGCCGCCCGCGCCGGCCGGATCAGCAGCCCGCGCAGCTGCAGGCCGATGGCGGTGTCGGCCAGGCCCAGCAGCAGGGCCGCGAGCAGCAGCCAGGGCATCAGGTCGATCTCGGCCGAGCCGCCGCTGTAGGGGCGGGCTCGGACCGGCAGATCGGCGGGCTGCAGAGCCTCGAGGTCCGGCACCGCCGAGGCGAGGTTGAGCGCCCGGCGGGCGGCGTCGCTGGCGGCACCGACCCGGCCGTAGAGCCCGGCCGGGTGGCTGGCGCTCGCGGCCGTGGTGGCGAGGTCCGCCGCCGCCACCGGCTGCGCCGCCGGTCCCGGCTCGTCCAGATGGCCCTTCGCGTCGAGCACCTCGAGCGGCGCCAGCAGCCCGCGCGGCGTGCCGCCGGCGCCCGCCGCCAGCGCCGCGATCCGCCGCAGCATGTCGACGAAGGCGCCCGACAGCGGCAGCGAGGACCAGGCGGTGTTGGCCGTGGTGTGGACCAGCACCAGCCAGCCCTTGCCGCGTTGCGCCCCGGTGATCAGCGGCGTGCCGTCGGCGAGGCGGGCCCAGGTGTGGGCGGCCAGCTGCGGACCGGGCTGCGCCAGCACCTGGCGCTGGACCACGATGTCGCCCTTGGGCACCGCCAGGCCCGCGAGCGGTCCGGCGTCATCGAAGCTCGCGAGCGGCAGCGGCCGGGCCCAGGACAAGGCACCGCCCAGCGAGCGGTCGCCGCGGCGCAGCTTGACCGGCACCAGATCGTCATCGGTGTTGGCGAGACGCGGGCCGGCGAAGCGCAGGAGCACGCCGCCCGCCTCGATCCAGCTCGCGAGCTGGGTGCGCGCATCCGGGCCCATCTGGGCGCTGTCGGTGAGCACCATCGCAGGCACGCCCGCGGCCAGCAGCTCGGCGATCGAGCCGCGCCGCAACTCGGCGTGCGGCGCCAACGCCTTCTCGACGTAGTAGAGCTCCGACAGCAGCGGCTGCGCCGCCTGCGCCGCCGGCTCGCCGACCAGGCCCACCAGCCGCTGGCGCCAGCGCTCGTCGAGCAGGACCACGCCGCCGACGCCGGCGACCGGTTCCAGCTCCAGCCGGGCGATCTGGTTGCGGAGCTCGATCGGCAGGCCGATCGGGGCCTGGGCGCTCGCCGCTCCGTCCTCGAACCGCAAGGTCTGGCGGGCCAGGATCTCGCCGGTCGGGCCCACCGCCCGCACGATCACGCTCCGGGCGCCGCCGGGGCTCGGGCGTCGGGCGCTGGCGACGAGCGCGTCCTTGGTCAGATCCGGCGGCAACAGCAGCGTCGCCCGCTCCTCGAGCGGGTCGGCGAAGATCCGCAGCGGCCCGATCTCGCGCAACTGCTCGGCGAACCGGACCGCGGCGTCGCGGGCCGCCGGGTCGCCGACGACGCCGTCGCTCAGCCAGATCAGCTCGGCACCGTCGAGCGGTTCCCGCTTGAGCTGCGCGAACGCGGCGGCGCGGTCGACCGGCCAGGGCTTGGGCTGCCAGCTCGCGACCGTGCGCACCGCATCGGCGGCGCTCAGGCGCTGCAGCTTGGGGGTCGCCGGGTCGGCGGCGGTGCCGAGCAGGACCACCTCGCGGTTCTGCCGCTGGGCGCGGCCCGCGAAGCGCTCCAGCATCTCGGTCCGCTCGGCCCAACCGGGCGCTGCCGCCCAACCGTCGTCGACCACCAGCACGAGCGGGCCCTCGCCGGACAGCTCCGGCTCCGGATTGAGCACCGGCCCGACCAGCGCCAGAATCACGAGGCTCGCCAGCACCAGCCGCAGGATCAAGAGCCAGAGCGGCGTGCGCGCCGAGATCTCCTCCTCGGGCTCGAGGCCGAGCAGGAAGCGGATCGCCGGGAACCAGATCTGCTTCGGGGCCGGCGGAATGATCCGCAGCAGCCACCAGAGCGCGGGCAGGGTGACGAGGGCGGTCAGCAGCCAGGGGTTGGCCAGTCCGAGCACCCCCAGGTCCAGCATCGCTCAGCCCTGCGCCTTGGTCGAGAGCGCCGTGTAGAGCGCCAGCAGGGGCGGCTCGGGCGGCCGGTCGCAGACGTGGGTGCCGAAGGTCCAGCCGAACGAGCGGGCGAGGTCGCGCAGGCCCGCGCCATGCGCCTCCAGCCGCCCGCGATAGCGCTGGCGGACGCCGTCGACGTTGCCGATCAGCGCGACGCCGTCCTGCTCGAGGCCTTCGAAGCGCACGCGGCCCGCGAACGGCAGCTCGGGCTCGGCCGGGTCGAGGACCTGGAGCAGATGGCCGCGCACGCCCATCGCGACGAAGCCGCGCAGGCGCTCGCGCAGCTGCTCGAGCGGCGTGAAGAAGTCGCTGATCAGGACCATGCGGGCGAACCGCGGCAGGGTCTGGATCGGAGCCAGGCTCGGCGCCGGCGCCGGCCGCGCCAGCAGGTCCTCGCACAAGGTCGCCATGCCGACCCGGCCACCGCTCGGGCGCCGGCGCCGGCCGAGCAGCGCGATCCGCTCGCCGGCCCGGGTCAAGAGCGAGCCCAGCGCCAGCAGCAGGAGCAGGGCGCGGTCGGCCTTGGTGGGCCAGTTCGGGGCCGACTGGTAGACCATCGACGCCGAGGCGTCGGCCCACAGCCAGACGCTCTCGGCCGCCTCCCATTCCTGGTCGCGCAGGAACAGCTGATCGGTGCGGGCCGACTGGCGCCAGTCGATGCGGCTGGTCGAATCGCCCGGGCTGTAGGGCCGGAACTGCCAGAAGGTCTCGCCGACCCCGACCCGCCGGCGACCGTGGACGCCCTGGGCCACGGTCGCGGCCACCCGCTCGGCGGCGACCAGCAGCGGCGGCAGCCGGTCGGCCAGCCCCTCGGCCTGTTGCCGCAGCCCGGTCAGGCTCCCGCTCGAACGCGCCGCGGCGGCCATCAGCCGGCGATCACCCCGCACAGGCGCTCGATGATCTGATCCAGGGTCACGCCCTCGGCGCGGGCGGTGAACGTCAGCGCCATGCGGTGGCGGAGCACCGGCGGGGCGAGCGCCACCACGTCCTCGACCGAAGGCGCCAGGCGGCCCTGGAGCAGCGCCCGCACGCGCACCGCCAGCATCAGCGCCTGGCTCGCGCGCGGCCCCGGTCCCCAGCCGATCAGCTCGGCCATCTCGCTGGCGTCGGGCGTCGGCCGCCCGGCGCGCACCAGCTGCAGGATCGCATCGACCACCCGGTCGCCGACCGGGATCCGGCGGACCAGCGCCTGGGCGGCGATCAGCTCGCTCGCGTCCATCACCGGCCGGGCCGGCTGGATGCCGCCGCCGGTGGTCTCGATCATCATGCGCCGCTCGGCCGCCCGATCGGGGTAGTCGACGTCGACCTGGAGCAGGAACCGGTCGAGCTGGGCCTCGGGCAGGGGGTAGGTGCCCTCCTGCTCGATCGGGTTCTGGGTGGCGAGCACGTGGAACGGCTCGGGCACCTCGTGGTCGTGACCGGCCACGGTGACCCGCCGCTCCTGCATCGCCTGCAGCAGCGCCGCCTGGGTGCGCGGGCTGGCGCGATTGATCTCGTCCGCCATCAGGAGCTGGCAGAAGACCGGGCCGGGGATGAACCGGAAGCTCCGGCGCCCGCTCTCGGCCTCCTCCAGCACCTCCGAGCCCAGGATGTCGGCGGGCATCAGGTCGGGGGTGAACTGGACGCGCTTCTGGGTCAGCCCGAGGACCACGCCGAGGGTCTCGACCAGCCGCGTCTTGGCGAGCCCGGGCACGCCGACCAGCAGCACATGACCGCCCGCGAGCAGCGTGATAAGAGATTCCTCGATGACGCGTTCCTGGCCGAAGATCGCCCGCCCGATCTCGGCCCGGACCCGGCTGAAACGCTCGATCGTCGCCTCGACCTGGTCGAGGATCGCCGCGTCCTGGACGTCGTTCATGGGCCGATCCTCGGGCAGCGTGGTGCGCTGGGGGACATGACGGTCGGAAGGCGGTCAGGCGGCCGGGGCGCGCCGACGAGCTGGCATGAGCTGAGTATGGGTACTGACTCCCGGTCCGATCAACCCCCAGGCAGGGTCGACGCGCAGAGATTATCGCCGACCCCGGGCGCGACCGCAACCGAACGTGCGTTCGGGATCAAGATCGCGCGCGACGGCAGCTGGTGGCACGAGGGCCGGCCGATCGGGCGTCTCGCCCTTGTCAAGCTCTTCGCCTCGGTGCTCAGACGCGCCCCCGACGGCAGCTACTGGCTCGTGACGCCGGTCGAGCGCGGCCGGATCGAGGTCGAGGACGTGCCGTTCGTCATAGTCGAGCTCGCGGCCGACGGTGAGGGCGCCGGGCAGCGCATCCGCCTGCGCAGCAATCTCGACGAGTGGGTGACCGTCGGAGCGGAGCATCCGCTGCGGCTGCAGCGCTCGGCGACGGCCGCGGGCGACGTGGCCCTGGTGCCCTATGTCGATCTTGGCGCCGGCCTCGAGGCGCGCCTGGCGCGGCCGGTCTACTATCAGCTGGTCGATCTCGGCGAGGAGCGGCGCCTGGGGGGCCTGACCCGCTTCGGGGTCTGGAGCGACGGCCACTTCTTCGCCCTCGACGAGGCGGGCTGAGGCCCCGCGATGATGACCCGCGAGGAGCTGCGCCAGCGCCTGACCCGGGCGCCGCGAAGCCCGCGCCGCGGCCTGGGCCTGGATGAGGGCTGGCTGCACGGCGACGACCCGGCGCGCGAGGCGCTGACCGCCGCCATCACGCGCCGGACCGCGGCCGCGGTCCTGATCGGCGTGGTCGAGCGTGCGGGCGGGCCCGCCGTCCTGCTCACCCAGCGGACCGAGCATCTGCGCGACCATGCCGGCCAGATCAGCTTCCCGGGCGGGCGGATCGAGCGCTCCGACGCCTCGCCGGCGGCCGCGGCGCTGCGCGAGGCCGAGGAGGAGATCGGCCTCGACCCGGCCCAGGTCGAGGTGCTGGGCGAGCTCGCCCCCTACGACACGGTGACCGGCTTTCGGATCCATCCGGTGGTCGGCTGGATCGAGCCGCCGCTGGAGCTCCGGCTCGATCGCTTCGAGGTCGCCGACGCCTTCGAGGTGCCGCTCCTTTTCCTGGCCGATCCGGCCAACCAGCGCCGCCACAGCTACCGCCGCGGCACGCTCACCCGCGGCTACTACGTCCTGCCCTGGCCGGGCCGCTTCATCTGGGGTGCGACCGCCGGCATCCTGGTCAATTTCTCGAGCCTGCTGCGGGCGTGAGGGTGATGCTGCCGTGGCGAGGACGCGGATGACGGGCGCGCGGCCGCTCGCCGGCCAGCCGTGGCTGACCGCGCCCTCGAGCCGGAAGCTCCTTCGCGCCCTCGAGGCGGGCGGCCGGCCGGCCCGCTTCGTCGGCGGCTGTGTGCGCGACGGGCTGCTCGGCCGGGCCCTGCCGCAAGCCGACCTCGATCTCGCGACGCCCGAGCGGCCCGAAGCGGTCATGCGCCTGCTCGAGGCGGCCGGCCTGAAGGCGATCCCGACCGGTCTTGCGCATGGCACGGTCTCGACCGTGATCGCGGGCCGGCGCTTCGAGATCACGACCTTGCGGCGCGACGTCGCGACCGACGGCCGCCACGCGCTCGTCGCCTTCACCGACGACTTCGAGGCCGACGCCGCCCGGCGCGACTTCACGATCAACGCCATGAGCTGCGATGGCGCCGGCCGCCTGTTCGACTATTTCGGCGGCGAGGCGGATCTTGAGGCCGGCCGCGTCCGCTTCGTCGGCACCCCGGCAACGCGGATCGTTGAGGATTTTCTCCGGGTGCTCCGGTTCTTCCGGTTTTTTGCCCACTACGGCCGGCCGCCCGCCGACCCCGAAGGCCTCGCGGCCTGCAAGCTCGCGGCGCCCGAGCTTGGCCGCCTGTCGGGCGAGCGCATCCGGACCGAGATGCTGCGACTGCTGGAGGCGGCGGACCCGCTGCCGGCGCTTCGCCTTCTGGTCGCGACCGGGGTGCTCCCGGAGGTCATCGCAGGCCCGGTCGCGCTGGACCGTCTCGCGCGACTGCTCGCCCTTGCGCCCACAGCCGACCCGCTGCTCCGCCTCGGCGCCCTGCTGCGCCCGCCGCCCGCCGCTGCGGCCGTGGCCAAGTGGGTGGCCGAGCGCTGGCGGCTCGCCAACCGCGATGCGGCCCGGCTGCAGGCCTTGAGCGCAGCCACCCTGCCGGCGCTGACGGCCTCGGGCGCCGAGCGCCGGCGAGCCCTCTATGATCTGGGCCCCGAGCTCTATGCGGACCTGGTCCGGCTCGCGGCCGCCGAAGCGAGCGGCGATGCCGGCCCTGCGCTCGCCGACGCCCTCGCCGGGGCGAACGCCTGGCGCCCGCCCAAGCTGCCGCTCGATGGCGACGACCTGCTGGCACTCGGCCTCGCTCCCGGTCCGCGCCTCGGAAAGATCCTGGCCGCGATCGAAGCCTGGTGGCTCGAGCGGGACTTCACCCCCGACCGCGCCGCCTGCCTGGCCCACGCCAAAGCTCTGATCGCAAGCGAGTCGCGAGCCGTCGCGATGCCGGCGAGCGGTGCGAAGAAACCGCCCGGCGCCGGGCGACGAGGCGGGCAGTGACGCCGAGTGCGGGGCTCTGCCCGCGCGCACCGGCGGGCCGTGCTTGAGCACCAAAGGCGTCTCAGGAGCCCCAGCCGTCGCCGCGGCAACGCCCATTGCTGCGCCCGCGGGATGTCTGCTAACCACTCAAACTGCGGGCCGTCGGAGATCGAGCCGAGGCAGTCTCGGCTGGCGGAGAAGGCCCGCAGATGTGGCAGCATGACCGCGGAAGTCGACGCGAACGAGCTCAGGGATGTGGTGGAGCGGCTGCATGGCTGCCCTGCCCAGCTGGTGGAGGCAGTGCCCGTATCAGAGGCGATCGCGGGGCAGCCGGTCTGGCACGGCGTCGTGCATATCTTCGACCTCGGCGGGCATCGGTCGGCCGACCGCTGCTACGCCTGGTCCTGGCGGATTGAAGGCAGCGACCAGCGCCGCTTCTTTGCTGTGCTCCACTCACCGCCGGTTGCCTCGCCGGCCGATGCCGTTCGCGCGGCGATCGTCCAGGAGTCCGCGCCCGATCGGGATGGCGATCAGATCAGCACTGCGCTGCCGCCAGCCCGACCGCAGACGTAATTGGCTCGCGCGTCTACATTAACATCCCGGCGACGATCACGACGACGGCAACCAGGGCGATCCAGGTCAGCTCGTTGCTGTTCAGCGCAAACCAGTCGGCGATCGGTGCGTACGCTGCACTGTTCAGTCTGGTCTTAGGCCCGTGCATGGCTCTTCTCCTGAAATTCGCCCCGCGACCACCGAGTGTGGCGCCAGCCTCGCCCGCTCAGGGAGGCTCAGAGACGGCCGTCGGCCGGTCCGGGACCAAGCCGATTGCATCTCGCAGCGCTCCCGGCGGCATTCTTTCCGCACCGGCGCGGTCTTCAGTTCATCAGGCCGTTGCTCCGGCCGAGATAGCCGCTGTGATAGTCGGCCAGCGTGCGGTGGTCGGCATCCCTTGCCTGAGCTGCTTGCAGCTCCAGCGGATCGATGTCGACAACCTCCTCCACGACCCGTCCATGGTATCGCGACCGCAAGAGGATCAGGGTCGCGATCCGCCGGTAGGCGGGAAACGACAACCCCGGAAGCTCCTCCTCGTCGGTCTCCACCGTATAGGTCCCGGCCGGCTGCATCTCGTCAATCCCGCTCACAGAGAAGGGCCGCGTGAAGGTGACGGTCTTGCGGCTCGTGCGCACGGTCATCAGATGTCGTCCCATCTTGGCATGTCGCCTCTCGCCGGACGGTCCGGACTGGGCGCAGATACACCGGCTCTTCGAGTCCGGCAAAGCGCCCCGATCATTTTGCACCATTGGTCAGATCATATCGGTATCTAATTATAGATGGGAACCGGAGCTGATGTTTACATCGACCTCCGAAGTTAAATTTAGGCTCTAGTTGATCTCTTCAGCCGGCGCGGGTCTCGCGCAGCGTGCCCTGCCGCCAGGTGGCTATGGCGAGGCCATGCCCCGACGGTTGTGGCCGAGGCGGGCCCACAGCCACATCAGCACCAACGCGCCGCCGGCCATGCCGAACCGGCCGACCTCGAACATCCCGTGGAGCGCACCCTCGGAACGGCTCGTCCCGAACTCGGCGAGACCCAGGCCGATCGCGAGCACCGCCGCGAGGCCGGCATCTTCTCTTGGTGCTTTTGCCGAGCAACGATCAGTCAGATTGCCGACTGGCCTGCCGAACAGCGGGCGTCGCGGAAGCCGACCAGGCGCCGCCGATCCTCGTCCCATAGCG
>CAWCRU010000037.1:0-99527 GCA_963798075.1 uncultured Alphaproteobacteria bacterium
AGGGGCACCGGCACGATCAGCTCGGCCTCGGCGAGCAGGGCGGCGCCGGCCCGCGCCAGCCAGCGGCCGAACGCCGGCGCGGTGTCGGTGCGGTCGGCGTGCTTGAAGGCCAGGATCAGGCCGCGGGCGCGGTCGTCGTAGCGCAGCGCCGCCCGCGCCCGGTCGTAGGCCGGCGGCTCGACCGCGCAGCGGCCGCAGAGCGGCGCCTCGGGCTGGGCGTGGGGCAACCGATAGCCGCACAGGCGGCACTGCGGCGGCCCGAGGAAAGAAAGCTGGCGCCAGCAGCCGGCGCACAGCCGCCCCTGGCTCTCGACCGCGACGCCGCAGGCCAGGCAGCGAGGCGGCAGGACGAGATCAAGCCCGCCGCCGAGCGCCCGCAGCGCCTGCGCCGCGATCGTCACTTCAGGGCTCCTGCCGCCGCATCATCAACCATAGGTTATAGCGGCCGTCGCCGCCCTGGCCAGACGCATGACCAGCGCAGTAGTCGCCCGACCCGGTGCGGACGTAGAGGGCTCACGTGAATTGTGAGCCGATCTCTCCAACATATCGGGAAAGATGGTCGGAGCGCCGAGATTCGAACTCGGGACCTCCAGTCCCCCAGACTGATGCGCTACCAGGCTGCGCTACGCTCCGACCGGTCTCAAATCTCATATAGCGGCCCCGGCGCGGCGCGACAACGGACTCAGTCGGCCGCCTCCCTCAGGGCGGCGCGCAGCGCGATCAGCTCCTCGCGCAGCCGGCGCAGGCGCGAGCGCACCTCGGGCGCCAGGACCACGGGCGCGACGGGCTCGCCCGCAGCCGTGGCGGGCTCGGCCCGCAGGACGAACTCGTCGTCGACGCCAACCTCGTCATCGGCGCCCTCGTCGCCGGGGCTGCGCTTTTGCCCCCGGAGCAGCTTCTGGGCGCCCTTGATCGTATAGCCTTCCTCGTACAGCAGCGAGCGGATCTGGCGCAGGAGGTCGACGTCCTCGGGCCGGTAGTAGCGCCGGCCGCCGCCGCGCTTGAGCGGCCGGACCTGCGGGAACTTGCTCTCCCAAAAGCGCAGGACGTGCTGGGCGACGTCGAGCTCGCCCGCGACCTCGCTGATGGTTCGAAACGCCGCCGCCGATTTCGGGGGCCGCGCCCCGGCCCGCTGCCTTGCGGTGGTAGCGCCTTCCGCCGAGCCGACCATCAGTTCTCCTCCGCGTCGGGCATGGACTCGCCGTCGCCGTTGATGCGATCCTTGAGCAGCTGCGAGGGACGGAACACCAGGACCCTGCGCGGCATGATCGGCACCTCCTCGCCGGTTTTCGGATTGCGGCCGATCCGTCGACCCTTGCGGCGGACCGAGAAGGTGCCGAAGGACGAGATCTTGACGACGCCGTCCGCGACCAGGGAATCGCCGATTTCGGTCAGGATCAGATCGACCAACTCGGCGGACTCGCTGCGTGACAGCCCGACTTCCTGATAAACCGCTTCGGCAAGATGTGCCCTGGTCAGGGTCCTGCCCTTCATCGCTTCGGAACCTCGAAAAGGTCTGCGCTCAAAAAACCTAGCGGTTTCAGCGGGTTCCGTCAACAGGCGAAGACCGAGCCTCGGGCGGCCCGGTTGCAGGCCCGCAGCTACCAGCGCGCGAGCGCCGCGCCCCAGGTAAATCCGCCCCCCATGGCGTTCATGACGATCAGCTGTTCGCCTTGCAAACGCCCGGTTGCGGCCGCCTCGGCGAGCGCCAGCGGGATCGACGCGGCCGAGGTGTTGGCGTGCCGGTCGACCGTCACCAGCACGCGGTCCTCGGCGATCCCGAGGCGCCTGGCGACCGCGTCCAGGATCCGCCGGTTGGCCTGATGCGGCACCAGCCAGTCGACGTCGTCGACCGCGAGGTCGGCCGCCTCGAGCACCCTTTGGCTGGCCGTGGTGAGGGTCTGGACGGCGTGCCGGAAGACCTCGCGGCCGTGCATGCGCAGATGGCCGGTGGTGCCGGTCGAGGACGGGCCGCCGTCGACGTAGAGGTCGTCGTAGTGGCGGCCGTCGCCGCCCAGATGGGTCGCGAGGATGCCGCGGTCGAAGGTCGTGCCGGTGCCGCGCTCGGCGCGCAGCACGACCGCACCGGCGCCGTCGCCGAACAACACGCAGGTCGTGCGGTCCTGCCAGTCGAGCAGGCGCGAGAAGGTCTCGGCGCCGATCACGAGCGCGGTCTTGGCCTGGCCGGTGACCAGGAACTTGTCGGCGACCGCGAGCGCATAGATGAAGCCGCTGCACACCGCCTGCAGGTCGAAGCCGACCGCGCGCAGCGCGCCGAGCTTGCGCTGCACCGCCATGGCGCAGGCCGGGAAGGTGTGGTCCGGGGTCGAGGTCGCGACCACGATCAGATCGACCCGCTCGGGCGCGATGCCGGCATCCGCGAGCGCCGCGGCGGCCGCCGCGCGGGCGAGATCGGAGGTCAGCTCGCCCTCGGCCGCGAGGTGCCGCTGGCGGATGCCGGTACGTTCGACGATCCAGCTGTCGCTGGTGTCGACCGTGCGGGCGAGCTCGTCGTTGCTGACCACCCGGGCGGGCAGATAGGCGCCGCTGCCAACGATGCGCGCGCGGAGCATCCCTTGCGGCCCCTTGCCTAGGAGGCCCGTGCCGGCCGGGCGCGCAGCGCCTCTTGCTCGAGCTGGCGGAGCTCGGCGGTGATGCGCTCGTTGGTGCCCTGCTGCACGAGGTCGACCGCGACCCCGATGGCGTTCGCGAAACCGAGCGCATCCGTATTGCCGTGGCTCTTCACGACGATCCCGTTCAGGCCCAGGAACATGGCGCCGTTGTAGCGCCTGGGGTCGAGCCGCTGGCGCGCGAGCTGCAGGGCCGGCCGCGCCAGAAGATACCCGAGCTTGGCGAGCGGCGAGCTCCGGAACGCCTCGCGCAGGAACTGGCCGTAGAGGGCCACGGTGCCCTCGGCGACCTTGAGAGCGACGTTGCCGGTGAAGCCGTCGGTGACCACGACGTCGACCTTGCCGCTCGTGAGATCGGTGCCCTCGACGAAGCCGCGGAACTCGATCGGGAGGTCGCTCGCGCGCAAGGCGGCCGCCGCCTCGCGGATCGTCTCGTGGCCCTTGACGTCCTCGGTGCCGATGTTGAGGAGGCCCACGGTCGGCTTGGCGAAGCCGAGCACGGCGCGGGCGAAGACCTCGCCCATGACCGCGAACTGGACCAGGTTGGCGGCATCGCACTCGGCGTTGGCGCCGAGGTCGAGGACCACGGCTTCGCTCCGGCGCGTCGGCACCAGGGTCGCGATCGCCGGCCGCTCGATGCCCGGGAGCGTCTTGAGCGCGAATTTGGCGAGCGCCATCAGGGCACCCGTATTGCCGGCCGAGACCGCGGCGCAGGCATGGCCGTCGCGGACCGCATCGATCGCGAGGCGCATGCTGGTGTTGCGCCCCTGGCGGAGCACCTGCGAGGGCTTGGCGTCGGCGCCGACCTGATCGGGGGTGTGCTCGACCGTGGCGCGGGCGGCGAGCGCCGCGCGGCCGTCGAGGCAGCGGCTCACCTTGTGCTGATCGCCATACAACAAGAAGCGCAGGCCGGGAAACCGTTCCCGCGCCATGTCGGCGCCCGCGATCACGATCTGCGGCGCGTGGTCGCCGCCCATGGCGTCGAGGGCGATGGTCAGCGTCACGGCGGCTGACCGCTCAGGCAGCGGCGCTGTCCGTGACCCGCGCCGTGACCTCCCGCCCGTTGTAGTGGCCGCAGGCCTGGCAGATGTGATGGGGCAGCTTGAACTCGCCGCAGTTGCTGCATTCGGCCAGGTTCATGGGCTGCAGGCGATCGTGGGAACGGCGCATGTTGCGCCTCGATTTCGACACTTTTGCTTTAGGTACTGCCATAGGTCTCGACCTCGGGTTGCGCGGCGGCGATCACCGGGCGCGCCTGTCCTCAAGCTGCGTCAGGGCAGCCAACGGGGTCTCGGGCGGCTCGGCCGCGCCGAAGCTGATATTGGGGCCCAGACGCTCCGATACCAGAGCCTCGGCATCGGCGGCGCGCGGATAGGGGTCGAGTGCCAGCGCCAGCTCCTCGGCCACCGCCTCGCCGAGATCAAGGATTGGGCCGCTCAACGGCTCGATATCGTCGTCGCCGACCAGCCACAGATCGGGCGGCGTCGCGGCCGTGCCGGTCGCGATCCGACCCTGCAGCGGGCGCCAGCCGCGCGCGATCGGCTGGCGGATGGTCGCCGGCACCGGCTCGAGGCTGACCACGCAGGTCTGGACGACCTCGGCCTCGAGCCAGCCCTCGAACCAGATCTCGCGGCCGGGCGCGCGGCGCTCAAGGCGACCGCGGGCGCGCAGCGAGCTCAGCTCGAGCAGATCGAACCGGCGCGCGAGCGCCTGCCGCTCGGCCGGATCGGCCGACAGCTCCACGGCAACGCCGCCTTCCGGCCAGGGCTCGATCACGACGGGACGGACGAACTCGTTCGTCGGGGCCACCCAGCAACTCCGCTCCGAGGCCGCAGCTGCCTCGCGGGAAACCGCGGTCAGCTTAGGGCCAAGGCGAGGCGAGGGTCAATGGCCTTGGGGATCGCCCTGCCGCTCGCTGCCGGTGTCGGCCGTGCATCCTGCGAGCCCGGCGAAGGTTGCCTCGCCCGCCAGCAGGGCGCCGGCGCTCTGGCCGCCGAGCCGCCGCTCGGAGCGGATCAGGTAGTCGGCAAGCGCCGCGACCTGGGCGGCGCCGGGCTCGGGCCCGCCGTGCCAGACGTTGGCGCGCAGCATCGCCGCGAGGCGTTCCGGCTCGCCGCCGCCGATCGCCGCGTCGAGCGCGTGCAGGCGGGCGTAGAACTGGCCGGCGAGCCGCTTGACCTGCTTGCCGACCCCGAGGTCGCCGATCCCGAGCTCGCGCAGGCCCTGGTCGAGGTCGGCGACCATCAGATCGAACACGACCTGGCCGAGCGCCTGGCCGGCAGCGCCTTCGCGCTTCAGGCGCAAGAGGAGCAGCGCCGCGTGCAGGCCGATCATCTCGAACCGGCCCTCGGGGGTGTCGGGCACGCCGAGGTCGCGAAAGAAGCCCGGCGCCCGCGCGCTCGCGACGAGATCGCCGTAGAGCCGGTACGCCGCCGCCTGCAGCCGCGCCCGCCGCCCGCTAAGACGCCGGGTCCACGACCACAGGCGCCGCACCCCCGAACGAGGGGCCTCGGCATGGGGGGCCGGGCGAGCGTCGGCGCCGCGACCCGCTGCCCGGCCGGATGGTTGTGCTCGGCTCATGGTCTGCTAGACTGTCAGCCGCCTGTCCGAGGATCAAGACGATGGTACGAACCGGCTGGAGGGCGGCGCTGGCCGCCTCGGCTCTGCTCATCCCGGTCGCCTGCACGCCCGAGATCACGACCCATGGCTACCGCTTCGACGAGGCGACGCTGGCCCAGCTCGAGCCGGGCCGCACGACCCGCGACGGCGTCCTCCGGCTGCTCGGCTCGCCGTCGTCGACGGCGACCTTCGACGACAAGGTCTGGTACTACGTCAGCCAGCGCAGCGAGCACATGTCGTTCTATCAGGACGAGGTGATCGAGCAGAAGGTGATCTCGGTCACCTTCGACGACGGCGGCCTGCTCCAGAGCATCGACCGGCACGGCCTCGATGACGCCCGCGAGGTCGCCCTGGTCGATCGCGAGACGCCGACCTCGGGCAACGAGCTCAGCATGCTCCAGCAGTTCCTCGGCAACATCGGCCGCTTCAACCCGCAGGGCGAGGAGAAGCCCAACACCGGCGGCCCCTGAGGAGCGGCCCCCCAAGGAGCGGTCCCCCCAGGAGCGGTCCCCCCAGGAGCGGTCCCCAAGGGTGGCGAACGGCGCGCTCCAACCTCTGCGGCAGGCAGATGCGCCGGCAGGAAAACGTTTGCGCCAACGTTTCGACGGCTCTATGAACGAGCCAACGAAGCGAGCGTCGGCCGGTCCGGCCCCAAGGGTCGAGCGATACCGGCGCTGATCGGGGAGAGGGTGCCCGGTGATCTTGCCCGACCGGCGCGCGATCGGGGCCGTGTCGGCTGGCCGCGGCGCTGCGGCCGCCGAGGGGGACCGCGATCGTGGCGACCATCGTTGACGTCGCGCGCCGCGCGGGCGTCTCGGTCTCGACGGTCTCGCACGTCGTCAACGCCACCCGGGTCGTCAGCCCGGACACGACGCGCTCGGTCGAGCAGGCGATCGCCGCGGTCGGCTACACCCCCAACACGATCGCCCGCTCGCTGGCGCGCTCGGCGACCAGCAGCGTCGGCATCGCGATCTCCGCGATCTCCAATCCCTACTTCAGCGACATCATCTGCGCGATCGAGCGCGAGTGCTCGAGGCTCGGGCTGATGGTCTTCCTCTCGGACACTCACGACGATCCGGCGCTCGAGCTGCAGGTCGTGCAGGCGCTCCATCAGCGCCGCGTCGACGGCATCATCCTGGCGCCCTCGGCCGATCCCGGGCAGCGGGCGCTGGCCTATCTCGAGCAGACGGGGGTGCCCTGCGTCCTGGTCGATCGCCTGCCGTCGAGCCGCTTCGACCGGGTCGGCGTGCAGAACAAGTGGGCGATGGCGCTGCTGGTGGGCCACCTGATCGGGCACGGCCACGAACGGATCGGCCTGATCGCGGGGCAGCCGGGCTTCGCGACCACGCTCGAGCGCATCGAGGGCTACCGGGCGGCGCTGCGGACCCACGGTCTGGCGTGGGATGACGCGCTCGTGCAGGCGGGCAACCCGACCGTCGCCTCGGCGGCCGCGGCGACCGCCAGGCTGCTCGCCCTGGCCGACCCGCCCACGGCGCTCGCGACCGGCAACAATCTCGCCACCGTCGGCGCGGTCCAGGCGATCCGCGCGGCCGGCCTGCGGGTGCCGGCGGACCTGGCGCTCGCCGGCTTCGACGATTTCGAGTGGGCGAGCTGCTTCGAGCCGCGCCTGACCGTGATCGCCCAGCCCTGCCAGGAGATCGGCCGGCGCGCAGCCGCGCTCCTGGTCGAGCGCATCAAGCGGGCGGACGCCCGAAAGCGCAGCATCCGCCTCAAGCCCTCCCTCGTGATCCGCAACTCCTGCGGCTGTCCTTGAGGTGATGGACGCTCTCCTCGAAATGCGCGCGATCGAGAAGCGCTTCGGCGGCGTGCAGGCGTTGCGCGGGGTCGATTTCGACCTGCGCCCGGGCGAGGTCCATGCGCTGCTCGGCGAGAACGGCGCCGGCAAGACGACCTTGATGAACATCCTCTCCGGCGTGATCGCGCCCGACCATGGCGAGATGCGCGTCGGCGGCGAGCGCGTGCACTTTGCGAGCCCGCGCGATGCCCAGGCGAGCGGCATCGCCACGATCTTCCAGGAGCTCGACCTGGTGCCGCGGCTCGACGTCACCGCCAACCTCTTTCTCGGGCGCGAGCTGACCCGCCTGCCGGGCCGCCTCGACGAAGCGCGGATGGAGCGGGAAGCCCGGGCGCGGCTCGCGGCTGCCGATGTCGACCTCGACACCCGGCGTCCGGTCGGCGATCTCAGCATCGGCCAGCGCCAGCTGGTGGCGATCGCCAAGGCGCTCTCGCACGCGTCGCGCATCCTGGTCATGGACGAGCCGACGGCGGCGCTGACCGCGGCCGAGGCCGAGCGGCTGTTCCAGGTCGTGCGCGCGCTCTGCGCCCGCGGCGTCGGCATCGTCTACATCTCGCATCGGCTCGAGGAGGTGCCGCGCGTGGCCGACCGCGTCAGCGTCATGCGCGACGGCCTGATGGTCGGCGAGACCGGCCCCATGGCCTCGCAGGCCGCGCTCGTGCACATGCTCGTGGGCCGGCCGGTGGATCAGCTCTTTCCGCCGCCCGCAGCCGCCATGGGCCAGGTGCTCCTGCGGCTCGAGCGCGCGCGCTTCGTGGCCAGACGGGCGCCGGCCGGGTGGCAGGCGCCCATCGACGTCTCGCTCACGGTCCGCGCGCGCGAGATCGTCGGCCTCGCCGGGATCATGGGCGCCGGCCGGACCGAGCTGCTCTCGACCCTCTACGGCGCCGGCCCGCGCGGCCGCTGGGCCGGCACCGTCGAGGTCGCCGGACGACCGGCACGGCTCGCCACGATCGCGGCCGCCCGGCGCGCCGGCATCGCGATGGTCACCGACGACCGGCGCGGCAGCGGCCTCATGCTCCAGCAGACGACCGGCCGCAACATCGTGATGTCGGTGCTGCGCCGGATCTCGCCCTTCGGCCTCATGTCCCGGGCCTCGGAGGGCGAGGCGGTCGCGCGCTCGATCCGGCAGTTCGGGGTGCGGCCGCCGCGCGGCGACATCGTCGTCGGCAATCTCTCGGGCGGCAATCAGCAAAAGGTGGTGTTCGCCAAGGAGCTGCTCGGCGGCCCGCGGCTCCTCCTGCTGGACGAGCCGACGCGCGGGGTCGACGTCGGCGCCAAGGTCGAGATCTATCAGCGCCTGCGCAGCCTCGCCAACGACGGCCTGGGCGTGCTGGTGGCGTCGAGCGAGCTGCCGGAGCTGGTCGGCCTGTGCGACCGGATCGTCGTGATGCGCGGCGGCCAGAGCGTCGCCGAGTTCACGGGCGAGATCGACGAGGCGACGCTTTGGGCGGCCGCGACGGGCGTCACTCGGGCGGCGGGGTGAGGGAGGAGCAGATGGAGATCGCCCGCGCGGGCGCCGAGGCGCCGGCAGCGCCGCCAGCGGCCCGGTTCTGGCGCGATCCTCTAGTCCTGATCGTCCGCTTCCAGAGCGTGATCGGCCTCGTCCTGGTCCTGGCCGGCGGGATCGCGTTCTCGCCGAGCCGGCACGGCCAGCTCCTGTTCCTCGCCCCCGACAACGTCGCCAACATCGTGCGCGCGATCTCCGAGACCGGGATCATCGCGCTCGGCATGACCTTCGTGATCATCACGGGCGGGATCGATCTCTCGGTCGGCGCCGCGCTCGGGCTGGCAAGCGTGCTCACGGCGACCTTGATGGTGAACTTCGGCTGGGGCATCCTTGCGACCCTGCTCGCGGTCGCGGCTGCCGGCACCGCTTATGGCGCGCTCCAGGGGGCGATCTCGACCCGCTTCCGGCTCGAGGCCTTCATCGTCACGCTTGCGGGCCTGCAGGTCGCGCGCGGCCTCGCTCTCGTGGTCTCGCACAACGAATACATCAACATCTCCTACGGCGACGGCCCGGGCCTGGCGCCGCCCGCCTTCAGCCTGCTGGGCGAGCGCCTGTTCGACAACACCGTGCCGGTCGCGACCCTGATCTTCCTGGGCCTCGCGGTGGTCGCGACGCTCGTGCTCAACACCACCCGCTTTGGCCGCTACGTCTTCGCGGTCGGCGGCAACGAGCGCGCGGCGCGCTTGTCCGGCATCCCGGTCGCGGCCGTGAAGACGACGGTCTACGCGATCACGGGCTTTGCGGCCGCGGTCGCCGGCACCGTGCACGCCGGTCAGTTCAGCTTCGGCAGCCCCAACGACGGCGCCGGCTACGAGCTGACGGCGATCGCTGCGGTCGTGATCGGCGGCACCAGCCTGTTCGGCGGCGCCGGCACCATGATCGGCACGATCGCGGGCTGCATCATGCTGGGCGCGCTCGCCAACATCCTCCAGCTCAACAACATCAATGCAGCGCTGCAGCTGCTCGCAACCGGTGCGATCATCGTCGTCGCGGCGGTGCTGCAGGCCCTGGTCGGTCGCCGGGAGGGCAGCCTGCGTTGAGCGCCGGCGGCGACATCGCGAACCCACAGGACCTCTCGGGGAGGAGAGCAACCATGCCAGAGCATCTTTTCACGACGGCGCGCCAGCGCGGCCTTCAGGCGGCCTTTCTGAGCTTCCCGCTCCTGCTCGCGGCCGGTGCGTGCGCGCAGGCCGGCCCGATCGCCAAGGCCTGCGGACCGGACGATCACTATGTGATCGGGTTCTCGCAGGCGAACTACGCCGAGCCCTATCGCCAGCACGTCAACAACGACCTGATCGCGCGCGCCAAGGCGATCCCCCAGTTCGAGCTGCTGGTGGCCGACGGCGCCGGCAACGACAACACCCAGACCTCGCAGGTCGACAACTTCATCACCCAGAAGGTCGACCTTCTGATGATCTCGCCGTTCGAGGCGGCGCCGCTCACGCCCGCGGTCGGGCGCGCGGTCAAGGCCGGGATCCCGGTGATCGAGCTCGATCGCAAGACGGTGGGCGAGCCCGGCAAGGACTACACGACCTTCGTCGGCGGCGACAACTACAAGATCGCCTACGAGGCCGGCACCTACACCGCCAAGACGCTGATGCCGGAGGGCGGCGAGGTCGCGGTGCTGGAAGGCCTGCCGAGCTCGACGCCCGCGGTCGAGCGCCTGAACGGCTTCAAGGACGGCGTCAAGGAGAACCCGAAGATCGAGGTAGTGGCCGAGCAGGCGGCCGACTGGCTGCCGGACAAGGCCGAGACCGCGTTCGCGGCGATGCTCCAGGCGCACCCGGACATCAAGGTCGTCTACGCCAGCAACGACCTCATGGCGGCCGGCGCCTACCTCGCCGCCAAGGGTGCGGGCAAGGCGGGCCAGATCGGGATCATCGGCACCGACGGCCTGCCGGGCCCGGCGGGCGGCATCGCGGCGGTCGCCTCCGGCCAGTGGGCGGCAACCTTCACCTACCCGACGGGTGCCGAAGAATCCCTCGATCTCGCCAAGAAGATCCTGCTCGACTGCGCCGAAACGGTGCCCGCGACGGTCACGGTCCCGACGCTCGCGATCACCCAGGACAACGCGAAAGAGCTCAACGAGAAGCTCAAATTCTGAGAGCAGCGCCCCCTCCCTGCCCTTCCCGCCCGGGACGGGGCAGGGAGGGGCCCGGCCCGTCCAACCGTGAAGGCTCAGGCGCCGTCCGCCCCCACGGCGGCTGCGGCTTCGGTGAACTCGACGCCCGCCAAGGCTTCGGCAAGGCTCAGCTCGATCCCCAGCGCCTCCAGGCGCAGGGCGGCGCTCGCATCCCGGAGATACACGCTCCGCCAGCCCTCGCCATCGCCGGACGAAACCTCCGCCTCGGCGCGATCCTGCGCGATCAGCACATAGTGCCTGAGCGACGGGATCGTGGCATAGGCCCAGCGCTTGAACCCGTGGTAGCGCTCCTCGGTGCTGCCGGAGAGCACCTCGACCACCACCACCGGATCACGAACCTCCTTGTCGCTGTCCCGCCTTTCGCCGCAGGCGACCACGACGTCCGGATACATGACATCGCCGCGCGGCGTCACCACGCGCACGTCGGCGGCAAAGACCCGGCAGTCGGTGTCGGCCAACCGCTGCCGGAGCGCCACCACGAGGTTAAGCACGATCGTATTGTGACCGAGCGTCCCGCCGGTCATCGCGAACACGCTGCCGCCGATCCGCTCGTGGCGTACCGGCTGCGCTTCCTCCCAGGCGAGCAACTCGGCGAGCCCCATCCGCTCGGGCATGATCTGACGCGCCGGCTCGGTCATGGACGCACCCTATCAGGGCCTACCCACGTCGTCATGGCCGTTCTCCTAACTCCCCTTCCGGCCCACGATCCTCCTGCATCCGCTGCAACACCTCGGTGATCGGCCCGAGCAACCTCGCATCCGGCTCGCGGCCGAGCTGCTCGCAGCGCTCGATGTATTGCCGGCACATCGGCACCATCCAATGCGCGAACGCCGGCGGCTGCGCGAGGAATGGTCCCGAGAGGGTCGCGATCGCCTCCCGGTTCACGTCCACGGCTTCGGAAACGCGATCGGCAGCTTCGAGCGCATTCGCGAGCACCGCGAGCGAGACCGCCAGATCGGGCGTGAAGGCGTCGGGCCGCGCCCGCGCCAGTTTGCGGTAGAGGTTCGCCGCCTCCTCGGCGGCCTGGAGCGCCGCCTCGCGCCGCCCGAGAGCGCTCAGCACATTGGCCAGGTTGCTGAGGGACCTCGTCAGATCGGGCGTGAAGGCGTCGGGCCGCGCCAGCGCCAGCTCGCGGTACAGCTCCGCCGCCTCCTCGGCGGCCTGAAGCGCCGCCTCGCGCCGCCCGAGCGCGCTCAGCATGGCGGCCAGGTTGTTGAGGGACCCGGCCAAATCGGGCGTGAAGGCGTCGTGGCGCGCCCGCGCCAGCTCGCGATACAGCGCCGCGGCCTCCTCGGCGGCCTGGAGCGCCGCCTCGCGTTGCCTAAGGAAGCCTAGCATTCCGGCTAGAACGTTAAGCGACAAGGCCAGATCGGGCGTGAAGGCGTCAGGCCGCGCCCGCGCCAGCTCGCGGTACAGCGCCGCGGCTTCCTCGGCGGCCTGGAGCGCCGCCTCGCGCCGCCCGAGAGCGCTCAGCCTGTTGGCCAGGTTGTTGAGGGACCCGGCCAAATCGGGCGTGAAGGCGTCGGGGCGCGCCCGCGCCAGCTCGCGGTACAGCGCCGCGGCCTCCTCGGCGGCCTGGAGCGCCGCCTCGCGCCGCCCGAGATCGCCCAGCCTGTTGGCCAGGTTGTTGAGGGAGGTGGCGAGGTAGGGCGTGAAGGCGTCGGGGCGCGCTCGCGCCAGCTCGCGGTACAGCGCCGCGGCCTCCTCGGCGGCCTGGAGCGCGTCCTCCCGCCTGCCAACCTCGGCCAGGCGCACGGCCCGGTTGTTGGCGATGCCCGCGGCCTCAGCCTTGGTGTCCTCGGACCACGGCTGCGGACGCTCGCGAACCGCCTGCCAATGCTTGTCCAGAACCGTCGCGGCCACCTCTCGCAGAGCCGTCGTCGGGTAGGGGATCAGCGCTTCGAGCCGGGCCGGGTCGGCCAGGCCGTTTCGAGCCAGAACCCTGGCGAGGACCGGCCCAATCGGGTCACCGGTCTGAATGGCGACCGCGATCGCCGGCTCGGCGAGCCGTTCCACGTCCTTCGCCAGCGCCTGCTCCAGCCATTTCTCCGCGGGCGGGTTCTGCTGGGCCAGCCGGGTCAGGACGGTCAGCGAGCGTTCGGCGCTACTGATCAAACACGACGTCCAACAGGCTCGGCTCACGCTCCAACGCGCGATCCACCAACCGTTCACCCAATATATCAGGTCGGAACGGCTCGACGCGAAGATCTTGGCTGCCCGCGACTCGATCGGCCCTGGGGTACAGCCTCGCCAGCAGCCGGACCAGATCGTCGATCACGGGGGTTGGGTAATGCTGCAGCCGCGGCGCGCGCGCAAGCAGCGCGCGGCCTGCCTCCAGGCTGTCGGCGCCGCCGGCGAAGTAGAGGATCGCCATGGCCTGCAAGACGTCGTCCGCATCCAGCTGTCCGAGCTTGGGGCCGGTAAGATGGCGTTGCCACGTGCGCGCCTCGCGATCGAGCATGTAGTCATGCAGGTCGTGCGCCGTGCCGAGCGATCGGCCCTCGACCGTAGCCAGCGCCGACATGTGGACCATCAGCACCGATCCGAAGTGCTCGCCCTTGAGGCCGGGCCTGACGACGAGCTTCCGTGACCTGCGGCCGAGACGTTGAGCGAACGCTACAATCGCGTTCTCGAAGCAGCGGAGCCGCGTCGCTTCATCCATCGCGATCGCGCCGACGGCAATCGCCGGTTCGGTGATCCGGCCACTCAGAAGAGCATGAGCGAGCGGAGTGCTGCGCCGCAGGCGGTCCCACCAATCCGCTTCGCCGCGAGCCAGGAGGGCGACCCGCAATTTGACTTCCGGGCCGTTTCTCTTGATCGCATGCTGGAGGAGCAGGGCGACGTCGTCAGGTGGTTCTCGGCATAGTCGACGACGACCAGAATGCGCTCGCCGGAGTGAAAGATCGCTTCCGCCGACCACCCGGCGAGAGGCTCGGACAGGCTCTCGAGGAAGCCGGTCCGCCACCCAGACCGATCAAGATCGCGGCAGAGCTGCATCATCAGCCGCGTCTTGCCCATCCCGCCTGGGCCGACATAGACACGGATGCTCAGAGGTTCGGGGTCGTCGCACCATGCCTTGGCCCCGTTCAGCAGCTCCTCCCGCGGCTCGAAGGGGACGACCGCGAACTCGGCCTGCAGCAGAGCGCTGTCTGCCATGCCCGGCTGCCATTCCCAGGCCGGGTCCTTGAGGAGGGTCGCACCCAGCCAGGCTTTGAGGGCGTCGCCGACAGCTCCCGGGAGCTTTCGGATCTCGTCTCTTTGAGCCAGCACCGCCCGCTTGAAGGCGAGGTCGATCTCCTTGAGCGCGCCGTCGTCCGCGAACAGCGCTTCGAACACGGCCGGGATCACGTGCTCGCGGCAGACCGGGCCGACTTCGGAGCCATGGCCGGGCGGCCAGCGGTCGAACCGATCCTGCTGCTCGGCGATCGCCGCTTGCCGGTCGAGACCCCTCCGGACCAGCTCGTCGATGGTCAGGCCTGCGGCCTCGAAATGGGCCGCTGCAGTGGACAGGACCTTCTCGACCCGTTCCGCTCCGCCGAGCTCGTATACCGGCAGCCTGTCCAGGCGAACCCGCACCTGCTCGACAAGGCGCTCATAGCGGGACCGCTCGTCGGGTCCCAACCAGCCGACGACCCGCTCGATCGCGCCGTGGCCGATCCTCTCGGCCAGCACTGTCGGACGTGTGACGAGAGTGACGACGAGCTTCGCGACCTCGGAGGAGTTCACCAGTATTTCCCGCAGCCCTCAATCCAACCGGAGAATGACACGCCGCAAATGGCTCGACAACTCTCAGCTTTTCATGCGCATTCGGGCCCAATTCGAGGCAAATGCCCGTCATTGATCCAGATTGATGATGCGTGGAGGCGATTGAGTCTGGCTGGAGACAGCCGTCGCCCGAGTGGCACAAACCGACCGCTCGGTGAAGCATCAGTGACGCATCAGTGGCACAGAAGTGACGCATCGGTGGGCATTTATGCGTCGGAAGTGTGCGCTGATGGCACACTTCCGGCGCAAGTTCGGCCTGCAGGCGCCGCCGGCTAGCCGTGGCCGAGGGCGGCTAGGATTAGGAGGGCCACGATGTTGATGATCTTGATCATCGGGTTGATGGCGGGGCCGGCGGTGTCTTTGTAGGGGTCGCCCACGGTGTCGCCGGTGACCGCGGCCTTGTGGGCGTCCGAGCCTTTGCCGCCGTGGTGGCCGTCCTCGATGTACTTCTTGGCGTTGTCCCAGGCGCCGCCGCCCGAGGTCATCGAGATGGCAACGAAAATGCCGGTGACGATGGTGCCCAGCAGCATGGCGCCCAGGGCTGCGAAGCCGGCGGCTTGGCCTGCGATCGTGCTGATCACGGCATAGACCACGATCGGGGCCAGGACCGGCAGGAGGGAGGGGATGATCATCTCCTTGATCGCGGCCTTGGTCAAAAGGTCGACCGCGGTCGAGTAGTCGGGCTTGGCGGTGCCGGCCATGATGCCCGGGATCTCGCGGAACTGGCGGCGGACCTCGAGCACGATCGCGGACGCCGAGCGGCCGACCGCCTGCATCGCGAGCGAGGCGAAGAGGAAAGGCAGCATGCCGCCGATGAAGAGGCCCACCAGCACGAACGGATCGGAGAGCACGAAGCGCACCTCGAGCGCCTGGAAATAGTAGTGGAGGTCCTCGGTATAGGCCGCGAACAGGACCAGGGCCGCGAGGGCCGCCGAGCCGATCGCATACCCCTTGGTCACGGCCTTGGTCGTGTTGCCGACGGCATCGAGGGCATCGGTCGTCTGGCGGACGTTGGGGGGCAGATCGGCCATCTCGGCGATGCCGCCCGCGTTGTCGGTGACGGGCCCATAGGCATCGAGCGAGACCACGAGGCCGGTCAGCGCCAGCATGGTGGTGGCTGCGACCGCGATGCCGTAGAGGCCGGCCGAGAGGTAGGCGAGCAGGATGCCGGCGCAGATCACGAGCACGGGCAATGCTGTCGCCTCCATCGAGACCGCGAGGCCCTGGATGATGTTGGTGGCGTGGCCGGTGGTCGAGGCGGTCGCGATCTTCTGCACCGGGCGGTGGTTGGTGCCGGTGTAGTAGTCGGTGATCCACATCAGGCAGCCGGTCACGAGGAGGCCGACCAGGGTGCAGCCGTAGATGCCCCAGCCCGTGAAGGCAGCACCACCGCCCTCGTAGACCGTGCGGCCGCCGAGGAAGAGCAGCGTGATCGGCAGCAGGACGATCGCCGAGAGGATGGCCGCGCCGAGGAAGCCCTTGTAGAGGGCGGCCATGATGTTGCGCGAGGGCCCGAGCTTGACGAGGAAGGTGCCGGCGACCGAGCCCAGCAGGCAGACGCCGCCCACCAGCAGGGGGAACAGCATGAGCGAGGACTGGGCGGCGCCGGGGAAGAAGATCGCGCCCAGGAGCATGGTCGCGACCACGGTCACGGCGTAGGTCTCGAACAGGTCGGCCGCCATGCCGGCGCAGTCGCCGACGTTGTCGCCGACGTTGTCCGCGATCACGGCGGGGTTGCGCGGATCGTCCTCGGGGATGCCGGCCTCGATTTTGCCCACCAGGTCGGCGCCGACGTCGGCGCCCTTGGTGAAGATGCCGCCGCCGAGGCGGGCGAAGATCGAGATCAGCGAGGCGCCGAAGCTGAGCCCGATCAGGGCTTCCAGCACCGAGCGGGTGTCGAGCCCGAGGAGCAGCAGGAGGCCGTAGTAGCCGGAGACGCCGAGCAGGCCTAGGGCCACGACCAAAAGGCCCGTGACCGCGCCCGCGCGGAAGGCCACGTCGAGGCCGCGGGCGAGGCCGCGTCTTGCCGCCTCGGCGGTGCGCACGTTGGCCCGGACCGAGACGTTCATGCCGATGTAGCCGGTCGAGCCCGAGAGCAGGGCGCCGATCAGATAGCCGAAGGCGACGTGAAACCCGAGAAAGATC
The DNA here is from genome assembly GCA_963798075.1 of uncultured Alphaproteobacteria bacterium. Lineage (GTDB taxonomy): Bacteria > Pseudomonadota > Alphaproteobacteria > Geminicoccales > Geminicoccaceae > DATAOG01. The sequence goes on from CAWCRU010000037.1 coordinate 16,629, forward strand.
CAGAGCAGCAGGAAGACGACCGCGCCGACGCCGGCGATCGTCATGTACTGCCGGTTCAGATAGGCCATCGCGCCTTCCTGGATGGCGCCCGAGATCTCGCGCATGCGCGCGCTGCCTGAGGGCTCGGCCAGGACCAGCTGGCGGGTCATGACGCCATAGGCGAGGCCGACCGCGGCGCAGGCCAGGATCAGCAGGTAGAGAATCCAATCGACACCCGACATCGTTTTTCGCGTCCTTCTGCGACTTTTCTGCGCCCGCGACCGAGCCCGTCCGGCCGCCGCGGCGGAACCTAGAAGAACCACGTCCGGGTGACAAGCATGCCACCGCGCGGCGCCATGCCGCGACCCGCGGCCGACGCCGCCGGCCCGCCCCTTCGACCTCCATCCGGACTCAATCTATCGGGATTGCGACATCGCCGGGGCAGATTCCGGCGGCCGACCTGTTCTTCGAACGAGCAAGTCATCCATCTACCGGCCGCCAGGTTCTGCTTTTGCCGCTCGCGGCTCCGTCCACCATGTGCCCCGCTCCCCTCGCGGAACGCAATGGGGCTAAGATCTGCGGCCCGGACGGTACTGAAAATCTCAGGGCAATGGCGCACTTCTGACGCATCGGCGGCGCGTCGGCGGCGCATGATCGTCTTGAAGTGGCGCATTTATTTCTTAGGCCGATGCAAGTATCGGGAGGACGCTGATCCGATGGAGACTTGCGTTGAGTCGCGACGCGGCTTCATTGATCGGCCGATCCGATCGACCTATGCCGTTGTCTTCGCATGGGAATCGGCCCGCGGGCGATGCGGCCCCGCGACGCGTCCGGGCCCGTTTGGCCGCGTCGAACGGCGATCGCTTGAGCTCCACTTGCGTCGCATGGATGCGTCTGTGGTGCACGCGCCGCCAAGGGGCCACGCCCCCGGGTCGACTGACGGGTTCGGTGCTCCGCTTTTGGCGTAGCGCCTCGAGGTCCGCGAGCATCGCCCGGCCGTCCGGATGGTCATCGCCCCAGCTGTCGCGGCGCCGCGCAATCACGGCTCGCAGCAACTCTTCGAAGACGAAAAGGTTCTTTGTATCTCTCGACATGTTGGGTTGAGGCGGGCGACTGTCTGGGCGAGATGGCCTGGGTCCCGGCCGCGGCCGGGATCAGGCCGGCGAGCGGGACGCTGGAGGTTCCTGGGTCTGGGCAGACCGTGTGTCAGCTCGGCGCCCGCTCGCGCTGCCATTCAACCCCAACAGTCGATCGGGCTGCAAGCCCGCATACGAGGATGGTGATAACCCGAACCCTCGACTTCGAAGGCTTGGTTGGCGTCGACGTCAGCGAGGCACGGTTGGATGCCCACCTGCTGCCGGGTGGCGAGGGTGCCGGCTTTGGCCGCGACCGGCGCGGCCTGGCGCACCGCCTGGCTTGCCGGTCGGTCGCGCCTGCTGGTGGTGGTCGAGGCGACCGGCGGTCTGGAGCGGATCGTGACGGCGGCGCTGGCTCTGGCCGGGATCGCGGTCGCGGTCCTCAACCCGCGCCAGGTCCGCGACTTCGCTCGCGCGGCCGGGCTCCTGGCCAAGACCGACCGGCTCGATGCCGATGCGCTGGCGCTCTACGGCGAACGTCTGCGGCCGGTGCCGCGACCGCCGCGGGCGGCCGCCGCCAGCCCCCGGTCGGACGGCGACGCATTCCCACCCCGCAGGGCGACAGGGTCGGATTATTCGTGCGGCGCTTCGAGATCGACCGTGATCGCCTCGCGGACGGCTTCGCGCGGCGCCTCGCCCTCGGGCAGTGGTCGTCCGTCAGCCGCAACCGCCTCCAAATAGCAGCGGAGGCAATCTTCCGCCATGATCCGGGCTTCCTCCAATGTTTCACCCTGGGTCGCAAGATTCGCGATGGCCGGGAAGGTTACCACGAACCCCCCTTCCTCGGCGGGCTCGAACACCGCGGTAAAGGTAAGATGCGCCGTAGCGAGCGGCGGCTTCAATGCCATGGCCGCGCTCCCGCTTGCGATCGTCGTAGCGCTCATACCTAGCACAGAAGTCATCCGGCCAGGTACCGGCTGACACAAAAGGGGCGGCCGGAGCCGCCCTTCGAAAAGTTCGGCCTGCGGGCGCCGCCCGCCCCGCTCAGCCGGCGGGGCCGGCGCGGTAGGCCTGGCCCCAGCTTCAGGCGCCGGAGCCGAAGCCGCGGGCGGCGACGCGCTCGCGGTAGATGCCGGAGACGACGTCGCCATCGCCCGCGAGCAGGGCTTTGGTCGCGCACATCTCGGCGCAGATCGGAAGCTTGCCTTCGGCCAGCCGGTTGCGGCCGTACTTGCGGAACTCCTCGGCCGAGTCGTCGGCCTCGGGGCCGCCGCCGCAGAAGGTGCATTTGTCCATCTTGCCGCGCGAGCCGAAGTTGCCGACCTGCGGATACTGCGGTGCTCCGAACGGGCAGGCGTAGAAGCAGTAGCCGCAGCCGATGCAGAGGTCCTTGCTGTGCAGGACCACGCCCTGCTCGGCCTGGTAGATGCAGTCGACCGGGCAGACCGCGATGCAGGGCGCATCCGAGCAGTGCATGCAGGCGACCGACAGCGAGCGCTGGCCCGCCTCGCCTTCGTTCAGGGTCACCACCCGGCGCCGGTTGATGCCCCAGGGCACCTCGTGCTCGTTCTTGCACGCGGTGACGCAGGCGTTGCAGTTGATGCAGTGGTCGGCGTCACAGAGGAACTTCATTCGCGCCTGGCTGATCTCCCCGCTCACGCGACCTTGAGCCGGCACATCGAGACCTTGTTCTCCTGGATGTCGGTCACCGAGTCGTAGCCATAGGTCAGGATGGTGTTGCCCGATTCGCCGAGCACATAGGGGCCTGTGCCTTCCGGATACGTGGCGCCCAGGTCGACGCCCTGGAAATGGTCGCCGAAGTGGTAGGGGACCCAGACGTTGCCGGGCGCGACCGCGCCGGTGATCTTGGCCTGGACCTTGATCGAGGCGCCCTCGGGGCTCTCGACGAAGATCATGTCGCCGTCGCGGCTGCCGTGATTGTTAGCATCGCGCGGGTTGACTTGCGCGAACATGGTCTGCTGGAGCTCGGCCAGCCACTTGTTGGCGAACGACTTGGCGCCGCCGCCCTCCTGCTCGACCAGGCAGCCCGAGCTCAGGACCAAGGGGCAGTCCTTGGAGAAATCCTGCTGCTGGATGCTCGCGTATTTGATCGGCAGGCGCATGATCTGCGTGTCTTCGTAGGTCGGGTAGTCGGCTCGTGACCTTCGATCCCTTGGGCCCCAGGCCGTCGCCCTGTTGTTGACGGTTCCAGACGACATTTTTTCCGATGATCGATGGATCAAAGAACCATTCACATTAGAATGCATCATCGTAACGCGGGCGACGCGGGCCTCGCCGCGGCCGCGGGCAGCGGCTCGACCGCGGCCGCCTCGACCCCCGCGGCCGGCTCGCCCTGCTCCCTCTGCTCGCGCTTGCGACGCGACCAGCGCGCCAACCGGCCTTCGTCACGCTCGGCCATCTGTGACTACCTTCGGCGGGCCCGCAGCTCTTGCGGCCTGCAGCGCCATGCATCGAGTTCCGGAACGCAGAGCCGATCAAGGCTGCAGGGCGGCGGGCGTCAGCGGCCGCCGGCGTCGGCGCCCTTTTCCGCCTGCGATCGATGCCTACATCTTAGCGCCCTTGCGCTCATGGCAGGGAGGAGGGCTCCCCAGTGTTGCAGCTGATCAGTGACGATTTGGAACGCCAGCCGGCGGCGGAAACGCTGGGCCCGACGGCGGCTGACGACGGCGCGCTGCTCGACGCCTTCTCGCGCACCGTGGTCGACGTCGCCGAGCACACCGGGCCCGCGGTCGTCGGCATCCGCAGGCGCGCGCGCGAGCACGATCCCGACAACCCGTTCGCGCCCGTGCTGGGCTCGGGCTCGGGCGTGATCATCACCCCCGACGGCTACGTCCTGACCAACGATCACGTGGTCCGCGGCGCGCCGCGACTGGATGCCGTCCTTTCCGACGGCACCAGCCTCGAGGCCAAGCTCGTGGGCGAGGATCCGGATACCGACCTTGCGCTGCTGCGCCTGGCGCACGGTGGTCTGCCGGCCGCCACGATCGGCGATTCCAGCGGCTTGCGGGTCGGCCAGCTGGTGGTCGCGATCGGCAATCCGCTGGGCCTCCAGGCGACCGTCACGGCCGGCGTCGTCAGCGCTCTGCACCGGACCTTGCGCGGCGTCTCCGGCCGGCTGATCGAGGACATCATCCAGACCGATGCCGCGCTCAACCCCGGCAACAGCGGCGGCGCCCTGGTCGACAGCGCCGGCCGCGTGATCGGCATCACGACCGCGATCGTCGGCGGCGCCCAGGGCCTCTGCTTTGCCGTGCCGATCGATACCGCGAAGTGGGTGGTGCCGGAGCTCCTGCGCGAGGGCAGGGTGGTCCGCGGCTACCTCGGCTTCGCCGGCCAGACCCAGGCGTTCGACCGGCGGCTCGGGCGGCGGCTCGGGCTCGAGCTGCCGGCGGGCGTCCTGGTCGCGAGCCTGGCCGAGGGCGGGCCGGCGGCGGCGGCGGGGTTGCGCCCGGGCGATCTGGTCCTGGCGGTGGACGGCGAAGCCACGCCCTCGGTCGACGCCGTCCACAAGCTGCTGGGCCGGCAGGCGATCGGCCGGACCCTGACGCTCAGGGTCCTGCGCCTGGGCAAGCTCCTCGAGCTGCCGGCGACGGTCGCCGGTCAGCCCGGGGACCAGGCGGCGACCGGCTGACCGCGCCGCGCCCGCCTCACGCGAGCGGCCGCGGCACGCCGGCCCGGCCCTGCGGGCATTCCAGCGCGCCGCGATCCCAGCCCGCGGCGTTCGCCGCCGCCTCATAGGTCGACTGCAGGAACTCCAGCAGCATCTCGTCCGGGGCCGCTGCGGTCCGGACGGCGTCGTAGGGCAGGATGAACTCGCCCAGCCCCGGATGGAAGAACGCCGCCTGCGGCCGCACCGGCGCCGCGGCGAAACCGTCCGGTGCGGGGTAGGCGTAGGAATAGAACGCCGGATAGTCGATGGCGCCACCGCCGGGCCAGAAGCCGGCGCTGCTGACCTCGTGCGAATAGGCCTCGCGGGTGACGGCATCCGGCAGATGGGGGATGCCGCCTGGGTGCAGCGGTGCCGGGCGCCCGGAGAACCGCGTCACCGCGAGATCGAAGCTGCCCCAGAAGAAGTGGACCGGGCTCGCCTTGCCGAGAAAGCCCGTGCGGAACTGCTTGAGCAGCCGGTCCGCCTGGAGGAGCACGCGCCAGAAGCGCTGCGCGGCGTCCGCGTCATAGGCGGCGTGCTCGCGATCGGCGGCAAACGGGATCGGGTCCTGGACCTCGTTGGGGCTGCCGTCGATGCGGATCCGGATCTCGAGCCCGGCCAGCGCCCGCATGAGCTGGTCGTGGAAGTCGGCGACCGGCTTCGGCGCGAGCGCCAACCGTCTGCTGCCGCCATCGCTCGCCCCGATCAGGAGCGCATGATCGATGAAGTCGAAGTCGATCTGGAACGCGCGCCCGTCGTAGGGGACCCCGGAGGTGGTGAGGCCCCGCGGCGTGACATAGAGCGTGACCTGCCACGAATGGTTGGCCCAGGGCGTCTGGGCGAGGCGGATCTTGCCGACGATCTGGGTCCAGAGGTGGAGCGTCGTGCAGGTGTCTTTCCAGGCCGCGTACGGCAATGCCGGCCACTGTTCGGGCCCAGATCGGCTCGATAGTCCACTCATCGGTCTCTCTCCTCAACGCGCATCGCCCACCGCGACCGACCGCGTGGCCGCACTGTCGTCGTCCATGGCCCGACCGGCCCTCCACAATACCGCCCCGCCGATGGCTGCGGACAGTATCGAGGCGGCGAACACGGCAATCTTGGCGGCGGCGAAGTCCGATGCCGCCGGGAACGCCTGGCCGGCAATGAACAGCGCCATCGTGAAGCCGATGCCGGCGAGGGCGCCGGCGCCGGCGAGCTGGCGCCAGGAGTACTCTTGCGGCTTGACGGCAATCCCGAGGCGGACCGCGAGCGCGGACGCCGACAGCATTCCGAGCGGCTTGCCGATCACCAGCCCGGCCATGATCGCGAGCAGCAAAGGCTGGTGGCCGCTCCACGCGTCGGCCGAGACGGCGACGCCGGCATTGGCGAGCGCGAACAGCGGCAGCACGAGATAGCTCGAGCGCGCCCCGGCATGCCGCAGCAGACGGTCCGCCGGGGATTCCAGCCGGTCGTGGATCGCATCCAGCGCGCGCAGCGCCGGCAACGACGGCCCGCTGCGCAGCACGTCCCCGGCCTGCCGCGCTTCGGCGGTGATGATCGTGCTGGCCTGCGTCATCAGCGCGCCCAGATCCGGCGGTGGCCGGGTCGGGATCACCAGAGCCAGGATCACGCCCGCGAGCGTGGCGTGCAGGCCGCCGGCAAAGACGCAGGCCCAAAGCGCGATGCCGAGCAGCATGTAGGGCGAGACCCGGTAGACATGGGAGCGATTGAGCAGCGCCAATGCGACCGTGATCGCAGCCGCGGCGGCGAGGTAGCCGAAGTGGAGATCGCCCGAATAGAAGAGGGCGACGACGACGATCGCCCCGATGTCGTCGACGATCGCCGCGGCGGTCAGGAAAATGCGCAGCTCGATCGGCACGCGCTCGCCCATCATCACGATCAGCGCGACGGCGAAGGCGGTATCGGTCGACATCGGCACGCCCCAGCCATGCGACCACGGTCCGTGCGGTACGACCGCCGCATACAGCGCCGCCGGCACGACCATGCCGCCGATCGCCCCCGCGATCGGCAGCGCCGCGGAGCGCCGGCCGGCCAGATGACCGACGGTGAACTCGCGCTTGATCTCGAGCCCCACCACCAGGAAGAAGATCGTCATCAGGCCGTCGTCGACCCACTCCTGCAGCGACACCCGGAAGCTCGCGTCGCCGAGCACGAAGCCGAAGTCCCGCTCCCAGAACGCAGCGAATGCGGGCCCGAGCGGCGAGTTGGTCAACGCCACCGCGAGCAGCGTCGCGACGAGCAGCAGGACGCCCGCGGAGGGGCCCCAGCTCGCGAAATCGAGTGCGGCTGCGCGCACGCGATGGCCGAGCCTGCCGAGCATCGCATCGGCAAGCGAGCTTTCGTCCCACGGGCCGTCGTAGCGGCGGCCGTTGATGAAGAAGGTCGGCGTGATCATGACCCCGCTGGCGCGGGCGCTGCGCTCATCGGCGTCGACCCGCGCCTTCGCGCGCCGGGCGGCCGCGTCGGCGTCTGCGCGATCTTCCCGCACCAGGCCCAGATCGCCGGCGACCGCGCGCAGGTCGTCCTCGGTCAAGGTCTGCGAGCGCGTCATCAGCTCGACATGCGCCCGCCAGAACTCCTCCGGATCATCGGCGCGCTCGGCGAGCTCGGCGGCGCGCCGGGCGATGTCGCTGCCCGTGAGCGGCCGGTGTCGGAACACGTAGCGCAGGCGATCGCCGAATTGGTCGCGGACCTTGGCGATCTGTTCGTTGGCCGCCCTGCAATGCGGGCACGCATAGCTGCCGTACTCGACGAGGGTGATCTGCGCGTTGGCGGGACCGAGGACGTGATCGAAGGCCTCGTCCACCGAACGATCGAGCCGATTGCCTAGCCTCGCCCGCGCCATCCCTCGTCTCGATCGGACCGCCCCCGCTCCGGCTGGGGCCGGCGACTGGCCTCGAAGGGGAACCGGGCGCGCCCCTTTGCCGCGTCGGTCCAAGGCTCAAACCGGTCTCGCGCCGGGAACGTCGCCATGCCCGTCGCACAAAGGGCCTGCATCTCGCGCATGCGCGCCGCCAGGTGGGTATTGTCTTTGCGTATTTCCGCCGGCATGTCGAGCGGGGTGCCGGCGTCGGCGGCGGTGTCCGAACGGGTCAACGATCCAGACCCGCAAGGCCGGGGAGCTCCGCCCGCAGCGAGGCCAGGATCTCGAGGGAAAGCCCGGGCGCGGCCGCGGCCGTGGCGCGGGCGAGCGCCATGCCGCCGACGAGCGCGGCGACGATCGCAAGCGCCCGGCGGCTGCGCTCGCAGGGGTCGCCCGCCGCGGCCGGCAAAAGGGCCGCAAGCGCGTCGACGAACCGGCCGACGCCGCCCGCGAATTCCGCCTGCAGCGCCCCGCCCTGGCGCCCGACCTCGCTTGCGTGCGCCGCCATCGGACAGCCGTCGGCGCAACGATCGCGATGGCGCTCGGACAGATAGGCCTCGAAGTAGCGGCCGAGATCGCCCTCCAGCCGGGCCAGGCTCTCGACGAAGGCTGCTCCGCAGGCCTCGGTTGCGAGCGCGCTCTTGGAGGCGAAATGGCCGTAGAAGCCGCCGTGGGTCAGCCCCGCGGCGCGCGTGATCGCGGCGACGCCGGCGCCCGCGAAGCCCTGCTCCCGGAACAGCCGCCCGGCCGCGCTGACGATCGCTGCCCGGTGTTCGGCCGCCAATTTTCTGGTCACCTTCACTGCGCTGCTCTCCGCAAGGCCGCCCGCGGCCCGGTCATCGCGGCGGTGCTTGACATGGTCTGGGACGTCCGGCATGAGGGTTAAACATGATATCAATCATCATAATCGCGGCGCGACTGCGTGGCAATCGGCGCGAGCGCGGCCGGAGGCCACGATGACCCCGCTCTATCTGGAGGATCTCGAGGTCGGCCGGCGCTTCGAGAGCGGGTCGGTCGCGGTAACCGAGGCCGAGATCAAGGCGTTCGCCGGCAAGTTCGACCCGCAGCCGTTCCACCTCGACGACGACGCTGCCCGCGCGAGCCTGTTCGGCGGCCTCGCCGCCAGCGGCTGGCACACCGCCGCGCTGACCATGCGTCTGCTGGTCGAGGGCGGCGCACCGCTTGCGGGCGGCATCATCGGCGCCGGCGGCGAGGTCTCCTGGCCGCAGCCGACCCGCCCGGGCGACGTGCTGACCGTCCACTCGGAGGTTCTGGCGGTGACGCCGTCGCGTTCGCGCCCGGAGCGCGGCACGGTCAGCCTGCGCAGCACGACCCGCAATCAGCGGGGCGAGACGGTGCAGATCCTGATCGCCCGGCTGGTGGTCCCGCGCCGGCCGGCCTGACCGGCCCGCCGCGGCAGCCGGGGTCAGAGGCTGGCGGGGTCGGGGGGCGCGCTGCCGACCCAGGCGCGCTCGAACAGCTTCTGCGTCGCCGCGGCCGCCGCCGCATCGCCCTGCGCCTCCTCGGCCTTCATGAGCCCGAACAGCGCCCAGCCATTGTTGGGCGCGTCCACGAGAGCGGCCTGGAAGACCTTGGCCGCCTCGTCGGCGCGGCCGGCCGTCAGCAGCGCGGCACCCAGCGACTGGCGCACCGGATAGTACCAATAGGGCGGCTCGGTATAGGGGATCGCGTCCTGAACCTGGACCGCCACCTGGTATTCACGGACCGCCCCCTCGGAGTCGCCCGCGGCCTGCGCGATCCGGCCTTCGAGCACGTGCCGGGCGAGCTGCAGGATGTCGGGCGCCGGCACCTGCCAGGCCAAAAGCAGGCTGAAGTCGCCGTTCTGATGGAGGTTGGCGATCCGCGCCGCCTCGCTGCGGGCGCCCTCCAGATTGCCGTCCGCGGCGAGTGCGACGCCGCGCGCGTAGTGCCACATCGCCTGGAGGAAGGGGAACTGGCCTCCCGGCTCGGGCAGGGCCAGCGCTTTGGCCGACTGGCCGAACTGCACGTAGGCATAGTACGGCGCCGCCTTGACCGGCTGCACGAGGCCCACCTTCTCGGCGACCTCGTCGGGGATCAGACCCGCGAGCTTGTCCGATGCGGCGAGCGAGGTCGCGGCGTCGCCCGCCATCTGCGCCGAGGCGAGCTCGAAGTGCACGTTGTGGGGATAGTAGCCGTAGGGATAGATCCCGTCGGCGTGGACCTTGGCGACGTCGACCTGGGCGAGGTAGGCCTCGTCGACCTTGGCGGCCGCGATGTTCGCCTGCAGCGCGTCCAGGTAGCGGCCGACCCGGTAGTAGGTATGCGAGGGCATGTGCACGATGTGGCCGGCGCCCGGCATCAGCGCGGCCAGGCGATCGGCGTAGGGCTCGGCGCGCTCGGGCGTGGTCGAGGCCTCGGTCAGGTGGATGTAGAGGTGGATCGCGCCGATGTGGTCCGGGTTCTGGGCGAGCACGGCCTCGACCGCGCTGACCGCTTCGCCCGCCCGGCCCTTGGCGGTGTGGCGATCGGCTTCCCAATAGTCCCAGGGCGACGTGTTCATCACCGCATCGGCGAACAGCACCGAGATGTCCTGATCGTCCGCAAAGCGCGCGTGCACCCCGGCCATGGCATCGGCATAGGCCTGGTCCAGCGGCTTGCGATCGGCATCCGCCGCATCCGAGTAGCGGGCCGCCAGAGCCGCGATCAGCGCCTGCTCGGGCTCGCTCGCCTGCGGCGCCAGCTGCTGCGCCTTCCTGACCGCCGCCAGCGCCGGGGCATTGGCCTGCGGATCCATCGGCGCATTGATGTTCGGGCCGAGCACGAACGCCTCGCCCCAGTAGCACATCGCGCACTGCGGGTCCTGGCGCTCGGCCTCGCGGAACGCCCGCAACGCCTCGGCGTGGTTGAAGGCGTAGGTCAGCCGGAAGCCCTGGTCGAAGTAGCGCTGCGCCATCTTGCTCGCGGTCGTGACCTCATGGTGGAGGTCGCCAAGACCGTTCCAGAGCGGCGGCGTGTCGTTCGCGGTCTCCGCGGCATAGGCCGCAGTCACCATCGCCAGCCGCAGCGGCTGGGAGGCGCCCGCGCGCCGGTTGCCGTGACCGCAGAGGCCGCTCGCCAGATAGCCGGGGTCGAGCAGCCGGACGACATCGCTCTCGCCGGGCGCGGTTCCCGACCACGCGAAGATGCCGCCGCCGGCCACGAGGCCGGTGCTCAACGAAAGCGCGAGCTTCAGCTTGCTTTTGGCCATCGTCGGTACTCCCCGAGGATCCCGCCCGCCGGCGGGACGTTCCATCCCGCCTTCGGCTCCTACCACGGCCGACCGTCCAGACCTTGTGAACCAGTTCACTAAAGGGAGGGGACCGGCCTCAGACCGGCGCGGTCATCAGCAGCGCCTCGCCGGTCGCGGCGATCATCAGATGAGGAACGATAGCGCGACGGTCGACGACGGAGAAGCCGGCGCCGTGACGACCATGGCTTCGATCCCTTGTTGAAATCGCGGCAGCGCGACAATGGCAAGCCCGCAGCGCCAATTCCAGCCGGATGATCAATTGGCCGGGCGGCGCCCTCGATAGCTTGCGAGGGGCCGCGGCCAAGGCCTATAAGGCCGGCCACGAGCTTGCCCGCAAGCCCCATGGATCGAGCGCCAGGCAGTGCCGCTTTTCGCCATCCCCTTTCCGGTGATCGACCCGATCCTGGTCCGGTTCGGGCCGTTTGCGATCCGCTGGTATGCGCTCGCCTACATCTTCGGCCTGGTGCTCGGCTGGCAGTATCTGCGCTGGCTGGTGCAGCGCCCGGGCTGGCGGATGACCCCCGAGCAGCTCGACGACCTTCTGGTCTACGTGACGCTCGGCGTCGTGCTCGGCGGCCGGATCGGCTATATCCTGTTCTATCGGCCGGATTTCTACTTCAGCCACCCGCTCGACATGCTCGCGGTCTGGCAGGGCGGCATGTCGTTCCATGGCGGCATGCTGGGCGTGGTGGCGGCCAGCGCCCTGTTCGCCCACCGGCAGGGGCTGAGCGTGCTCGAGGTCGGCGATACGATCGCCTGCGCGGCGCCGATCGGGCTGTTCCTCGGCCGGCTCGCCAATTTCATCAACGGCGAGCTCTGGGGCCGGCCGAGCGACGTGCCCTGGGCCATGGTGTTCCCGGGCGCCGGCCCGTTGCCCCGGCATCCGAGCCAGCTCTACGAGGCCGGCCTCGAAGGCGTGCTCCTGTTCCTGGTGATGGTCGGCCTGGCGCTCCGCCCGCGCGCGCCCGGATCGGAGGGCCGTCTCGCCGGCGCCTTTTTGATCGGCTACGGGATCGCGCGCAGCATCGCCGAGCTGTTCCGCCAGCCGGACGTCCAGCTGGGCTTCCTGCTCGGCGGCCTGACCATGGGCCAGCTTTTGTCGCTGCCGATGATCGCGGCCGGCCTCGCCCTGGTCGCCTGGAGCTATCGCGGTGCCCGGCGCTCGAGCCTCGGGCGACCTTAGCGCGGTGCTGAGGGCCCTGATCCGCTCGGACGGGCCGCTCTCGGTCGCCCGCTTCATGGAGCTGGCGCTCGGTCACGCGACGCTCGGCTACTACCAGCGCCGCGACCCGCTCGGGACCGCCGGCGACTTCACGACCGCGCCCGAGATCAGCCAGATGTTCGGCGAGATCATCGGTCTTTGGCTCTCCGAGGCCTGGACGCAGGGCGGCCGGCCGGCGCCCGCCCGCCTGGTCGAGCTCGGCCCCGGGCGCGGCACGCTGATGGCGGACCTGCTGCGCGCGACGGCGAGCGTGCAAGGCTTTCACGCGTCAATCGCGGTCCACCTGGTCGAGCGCAGCCCCCGCCTGCGCGCGCTGCAGGCGGAACGTCTGGCGGGCGTCGAGGTCACCTGGCAGGGCGGCTTCGAGGAGGTGCCGGAAGGTCCGCTGCTCCTTCTCGCCAACGAGTTCCTCGATGCTCTGCCGGTCCATCAGCTGGTGCAAAGCGGGCAGGGCTGGGTCGAGCGCCGGATCGGGCTCGCAGGCGACGGCAGTCTCGCGTTCGTGCAGGACGACCTGCCATCGCCGCTCGCGCGTTCGCTGCCGGCCGCGGCGCCGGGGACGGTCGCCGAGCTCAGCCCGGCCCGCGCCCGGCTCGCGCGTCAGATCGGCGAACGGATCGCGGCCCAAGGGGGCGTGGCGCTGCTGATCGACTATGGCGCCTTCGCCGCGCCCCCGACCGGCGACACCCTGCAGGCGGTCCGGCGGCATGGGCCGGCCGATCCGCTGGCGACGCCGGGGCTCGCGGACCTCTCGGCCCAGGTCGATTTCCGGGCGCTGGCGGAGGCCGCCTGCGAGGGCGGTGCTGCGGTCTATGGCCCGGTGCCGCAGGGCACGTTCCTGCGCGCCTTCGGCATCGAGGCGCGCGCGGTGCAGCTGCTCGCGCGGGCGCGCCCGGAGCAGCGCCGGGTCCTGCGCGAGAGCCTCTTTCGCCTGACCGATGCCGCCGCCATGGGCGAGCTCTTCAAGGTGCTCGTGCTCGCCCGCCCGGACGGCCCGCCGCCGCCGGGCTTCAACGCGCCGACCCTCACGCCAGCGAAGGCGGAGCCATGCTCCAGGCCTCCAACCTCAGCGATCTCGGCCGCGTCCGCCACGGCTTCCTGACCCGCGCGGGCGGTGTCAGCCGGGGCGTGTTCGAGGCGCTGAACTGCGGCTATTCGAGCGGCGACCAGCCGGAGCGGGTCGAGCAGAACCGGGTGCAGGCGCTCACCCTCCTGGGGGCGCCAGCCGGCAGCCTCTGCACGGTCCGTCAGGTCCATGGCGCCGAGGTCGTCATCGCGCGGGCGCCCGAGCCCGGCCGCCCGAGCCGGCGGGCGGATGCCCTGGTCAGCGACCGGCCGGGCATCACGCTGGGCGTGCTCAGCGCCGACTGCGCCCCGGTCCTGCTCGCCGACCCCGAGGCGGGTGTGATCGGCGCCGCCCATGCCGGCTGGCGCGGCGCCCTCGCGGGCGTGCTCGAGGCGACCGTGCGGGCGATGGCAGAGCTTGGCGCCCGGCCGTCGCGGATCTGCGCCGCGGTCGGCCCCTGCATCGGCCAGGCGTCCTACGAGGTCGGGCCGGACCTGCAGCAGCCGGTGGTCGCGCAGGATCCGGCGAGCGCAGTCTTCTTCGACCCCGTCCTGGGCTCTGACCGTCTGCTGTTCGACCTCGAGGCCTATGCGCTCCACCGCCTCGCGGCCGCCGGCATCGGGGACCGGGAGGCTCTCGGCGCCGACACCTTCGCCGACGCCGCCCGCTTCTTCAGCGCGCGCCGGACCCGCAAGGCGGGCGGCGAGCGCTTCGGCCTTTTGCTGTCGGCGATCGCGCTCGACCCCTCCTGAACGGGGCTTGCCGAACCGCGCCGGGAAAGTCACCTTCAGGGATCCGCGCCTCTCTGGGAGGAGTTCCGCCATGGCCAGCGACCATCTTCACCCCCACGCGCCGCGGCTCCTGCGCGCGACCGCCCTGCCGGAGCGCAGCCAGGCCCGCGCCTCGCGCGCGACCATGGCGGGCCTCGCCCAGGCTGTGCTCGAGAGGCTGAGCGAGCCGCAGCGGCGCGCGGCGCAGTGGCCGTTCGACACCGACGAGCGCGCCAACTGGCACTTCGTCCCGCGCGAGCGCGCGGGCGTGCCGCTCGAGGCGATGGCCGCCGAGGCGAAGGCCGCGGTCCACGACCTTTTGCGGCATGCGCTGAGCGAGGTCGGCTATCGGAAGGCGACCGGGATCATGGCGCTCGAGGAGCCGCTCGGCCTGATCGAGAACCACCGGGGCCACTATCGCCACCCCGAGAACTACAGCGTCACGATCTTCGGCGAGCCGGGCCGGCTGCCCTGGGGCTGGCGGCTCGAGGGTCACCATCTGTCGCTCAACTTCACAGCACTCTCCGAGGAGCTGATCGCGGTCACGCCCACCTTCTTCGGCTCCAACCCGGCCAGGGTGCCGGACGGCTATCCGATGGCCGGCCAGCGCGTGCTCGGCCGCGAGACCGACCTTTCGTTCGAGCTGATCCAAAGCCTCGACGAGGCGCAGCGCGGGCGGGCGACGATCGCCGCGGTCGCGCCCGCCGACTTCATCACGATACCCGGCCGCGAGGATTGGCTGCGCGAGCGCCAGGGCCTGCCGCTCGCGGCCATGTCCGAGGGCCTGCGCAACCTCGCGATCGAGCTGGTCGCCGACTTCACCCGGAGCCTGCGCCACGACCTCGCCGAGGCCGAGCTCGAGCGCATCCGAAGTGCCGGCATAGAGCAGATCCATTTCGCCTGGGCCGGCGCGCTCGAGCCGGGGACGCCCAACTACTGGCGCCTGCACGGCCCAGTCAGCGTGATCGAGTACGACAATACCCAAAACGAGGCCAACCATGTCCACTCGGTCTGGCACGACCTCGAGCGCAACTTCGGTCGCGACCTTTTGCGCGAGCACTACGCGACCGGCCACCACCACGTCCACGGCTGAAGCGGACGCGCGGGGCCTGCCGGCTATTTGAGCTCGACCTTGCGCTGGATCCTGACCGGTGGGATGCCGGCGCGCTCGAGGGTGACGTTGCCGGTATAGCTGCCGGCGGGCCAGGCGCCGCCCGGGCGGCGGCTGCCGACGAACTGGAACCAGTGTGCCCAGCGTGTGTCGAGCTCGACGACGCGATCGGCGATCGGCGCGCCGTCGGGGCCCGAGACGGTGAGATAGACGCGATCGCCGGCTGCGAGCCAATAGCCCTCGACCCATAGGGCCAGGGCGGGCGCGGTCGTGGGCAGCGTCGTCTGCTGATGCCAGCCGCGGACGACGTCCGGCAGCTCGGGCCCGCTCACGGCAAAGCCCGCGTTGGTCAGGACGACCGGCTGATAGGCGAGCTTTGCCATGACGTCGGCGCGCCAGAGCGGGTTCTTGCCCGGGCCACAGGCGTGCCCGGCCTCCACGCCGACGAACGGATCGACCGCCTGATCGCCGTGGCGGACGTCGAAGTGGAGGTGGGGAAAGCTCGTGTCGCCCGACAGGCCGACCAGGGCCAGCGGCTGGCCGACCGCGACCTTGTCGCCTTCCTTGACGAGCAGGCTGCCGCGCCGGAGATGGCAGTACCAGGTGGTCCAGTCGTCGCCGTGGGCGACCCGGATCGCGTTGCCGCACTGCTTGTCGGCGATCGCCGCCCGGCCGCCCTCCTCGACGCTGATGTCCGGCAAGCCATCACGCAGCGCCTCGACGACGCCGGCCGCGGCGGCGCGCACCTCGACCCCCCTGGCCATCACCTCGAGGTCGCGGATCGCGATGTCGGTGCCGGTGTGACCATTGCCGGCGAGCTGGCCGCACATGTAGTCCTTCACCCCCGGGCCCGGGTCGTCGTCGACGTAGCGCAGAATCCAGCAGTCCTCGCCCGGCCGGCAGTCGATCGGCAGCGCGAGATCGGTCGGCATCCCGGCCCCGGCCGGCAGCCCGATCGGCAACAGGGGCAAAAGGGTCAAGATGAGGGCGGCCGGGCGCATGGCTTTCCTTCCGCTTGCGGGCGATGGCCGGGAACCTAGCGGCGATCGGGCGCCCGGCAAAGCCGCTCAGAACGCCCGGACCGGGCGGGCGGCGAGGACCTTGAAGCGCCAGAGCAGCAGCAGGGCGGCGACCACGAGGCCCAGCAGCAGGCCGAACAGGAGCCCGTGCATGCCGTAGCCGAGCCTCGGGCCCAGAGCGTAGCAGGCCGGGATGCAGATCAGCCAGAAGCTCCCGAACTGGATGGCGAGCGCCGCCCAGATGTCGGCGGCGCCGCGCAACGCCCCGGTCAGGATGCCCTGGCTGGCGTCGACCACGAGGATCCAGGCGGCGATCACGAGGCCCGGCACGGCGAGCGCGACCACCGCCGGATCGGCGGTGTAGACGCGCACGATCGTCGCGCTCGAGGCGTGCAGCACCGGCATCAGGGCGACCATGATCACGACGCCGAGGCCGAGCCCGACCCAACCCGCGCGGGCAAGGCCCGGCCGGTCGCCGCGGCCGACCGCGTTGCCGACCCGGATCGCGGTCGCGGTCGCGAGGCCGATCGCCAGCATGTAGATCAGGCCCATGGTGTTGAGCACGATCTGATAGGCCGCGAGCGAGGCGGCGCCGAGCCAGCCGGCGAAGGTCGCAGCCGCGAAGAAGGCGCCGTGCTCGAGCCCGAAGGACAGCGCCATCGGCCAGCCGAGGCGGAGCAGCCGCGCCTCCAGCCGCCCGGCGCCGGCGCGCCCCGCCAGGACCCCGTAGCGCTCGCGTCCGGGCATCAAGAGCACGTAGCCGCCCAGCGCCAGGACCATGAACCAGCGGCTGATCGAGGTCGCGAGCGCGGCGCCGGCGGCGCCCAGCGCGAACGGCCCGAACATGAGCAGCCCGTTGAGGCCGAGGTTGAGCAGATTGGCCAGCACCATGACCACCATGCCCGGGATCGGCCGGCCGAGGCCCTCGAGGAACAGGGTGGTCGCGGTGTACATCAGGACCGCCGGCATGCCGAGCGCGAACATGACCAGCACGTGGCCGCCGCCGGCCGCGATCGCCGGGTCCTGGCCCAGCATCAAAAGGATCGCAGCACCCGGCAGCAGGAGGGCTGCGGACAGGCCGCCCCAGAGCGCGGCGTTGAGCAGAGCCAGGCGCCAGATCTGGCCGCATTCGATCGCCCGGCCGCCGCCGTCGGTCTGCGCGGTCAGCACCACGGTGCCCATCAGGAGGCCGACGCCGACCAGAAGGAAGGCCATGTGCGGCGCGATCGCGATGCCGTAGTAGGCGAGCTGATCGGCGCCCGCCCGCCCGGCCATGACGGTATCGACCGAGGCCATGACGAGGAGGCCGGCGCGCGACGCCATGACCGGCAGCGCGAGCCGGAGCGTGCGCCACACGTGCTCGCAAAGCGACAGATCGCCGTCGCCCGCCGCCGCGGCCAGGGTCATCCGGGAGGGCTCCTTAGAACCGGCGCCGGTGATAGACCGGGGCCGGTCCCGGGGCAAGCCGGCCCGAGAGCATCGGCGCCGGCAGCGCTGCGGGCGCCGCCCGGTGCCAGCCGTCGACCGCGGGGCCTGCTACGGCTGGGCCTCGCTCGCCGGTTTGGGCCCGCCGGCGGGCGGCTCGACGCTGCCCGTCCAGAGGCCGCGGCGCGCCTTCTTGGCCTCGTCCTCGAGCGCGCCATAGGCCTCGGCGGCGCTGCGATCGGCGAAGGCCCAGCCGGCCGCGACCATGCGCTCGCCGAGGTTGGTGTCGCCCGCCTTGCAGATCGCGGCTATGGCCCCGGCGCCGGCAGCTCCGGCGTCGCGGGCGGGCTCGCAGCTCACCTCGCGCCCGTCGATCAGATTCCAGAGCACGGCCCGCGCCACCTTGCCGCAGTCGTAGGCCTGGCCGGCCCGCTCGCAGACCTGGTCGAGACCCGGCGCCTCGATCCCGGCCAGCCGGAAGCGCCGCCCGGCAATCTCGAGGCTGGCGCCATCGACGATCCTGGGCTTGCCCTCGACCGCCGCGAGCGCCAGCCCGGGCGCCGGGCTCGCGAGCGTCAGCGCCGCCAGCAGCGAGCCCCAGGCCGCTCGATCCGTTGCCCGCATCAGCGTTCGATCATCAGCACTGCCGCCCGCCCCTCTTCGTCCGCGGCCCCGGTCCCCTCTTTGTCCGCGGCCGATGCCGCTGAACTTAGCGGCCGCGCGTCGTCAGGCAAGCATGATCGGGCGCGGGCCGGCGCCCTCAGAGCAGCGGCTCGATGGCCGCGCGGGTATCGGCCGAGGCCACGACCGGCACGATCTCGAACTCGATCAGATCGCCCCAGAAGGCGACCCACTGCTGCAGCAGACGGGCATCGTCGCATTCCATGACCTGGAAGCAGCGGTCGAAATTGGCCTCGATCCAGCTGCCGACGTAGCGCAAGCCCGCGGGGGCGCCGCGGCCCTGGTCGCGAAAGCGCCGGTAGACCGCCCTGGCGTCCCGATCCCTGAACCGCTCGATGACCATGAACAGCATGGGCTACTCCTTCCGCCGCTTGGGGCAGCTGCCAGAATGGCTCTGCGGCCCTAAGAGGCAACCCCTACGCTTCGCCTTGACCGCGACGCCGCGGGGACAGATCCTCTCTTGCGGGACCCGATCGGAGCAAGGAGCCTCGCCATGGGTCAGACAGGTCAGCCGTCCGGGCTCGCCGCCGATCTGGAACGACAGCTGCCGGTCGCGTTGCAGCCCTATGCGCTCGCGGATCGCCATGTCGGCCTCGTGGTCGTCGACGAGGTCAACGGCTTCTGCACGGTCGGCGCGGGCAACCTCGCACCGCCGGCGCCCGATGCGCAGATCGCGCGGATGGTCGAGGAGACCGACCGGCTGGCCCGTCGCTTCGCCGACGAGAAGCGCGCGATCCTCGCGTTGCTCGACACCCACCAGTCGGGCCGGCCCGAGCGGCCCTACCCGCCGCACTGCGAGCGCGGCAGCGGCGAGGAGAACCTCGTGCCCGAGCTCGCCTGGCTCGCGGACTGCGGCTGCGCGACCTTGCTGCGCAAGGACTGCATCAACGGCTTCGTCGGCGGCATCGAGGCGAGCTTCATCGGCGGCGGCCACGGCCAGCACCACAACAAGGTGGTCGACTGGGTCAACAGCCATCGCCTGGACGCGGTGATCGCGGTCGGCATCTGCACCGACATCTGCGTCATGGACTTCGTCCTGACCCTGCTCTCGGCGCGCAACCACGGCCTGATGCCGACCCTCGAGGACATCGTGGTCTACGAGCCCGCGACCGCGACCTACGATCTGCCGCTCGCCGCCACCGAGGGGCTCGGCCTGCCGCCGACCGCGGCCCACCCGAAGGCCCCGACGCATCACATGGGGCTCTACTTCATGGCCTCGCGCGGCGCGCTGCTCGCCTCGGAGCTGGCCTGACCTCGATTCCAGCGGCGGTCGTGAGGAACGGCTTACGCCGCGTGTCGGGATGCCGCGCCAGGTAGCGGTCGTATGGGGTGCAAGTCGGTCGGGGCAATGGAACCAGTGGTCGCGGGGCGCGTTTGGTCGGCGCCATCTGGCGGACCGGCGGACGGCCAGGCATGCAGGCTCGCGTTCCGCGAGCGACGGACCGATGCACAGGCTCAGCAAGGCGTTCGACAAGCTCGCGCAACGGACGGCCCGCCATGCCGGCCGCGCCTCGACCTTCGCGCTCGCCCTCGGCCTGATCCTGGTCTGGGGGGTGAGCGGCCCGCTCTTCGGCTGGTCGGACACCTGGCAGCTGGTCATCAACACCGGCACCACGATCGTCACTTTCCTGATGGTGTTCTTGATCCAGAACACCCAGAACCGCGACACCGAGGCGCTGCAGCTCAAGCTCGACGAGCTGATCTATGCCAACGAGAAGGCGCGCAACCGCCTCCTGCGGCTCGAGGAGCTCAGCGAGGACGAGATGGAGCACATCAGGAAGAAGTTCACCCGGCTCGCGAAATCGAGCGCGCCGCTCGCCGAGGAGGACGCGCAGTAGCCCTCGCCGCCGGCGGTCCTCAGGCGGTCGAAGGTTCCAAAAGCTCGCTCGTGGCGGCCGGCGGCTCGGGCTGATCGGGGGCGCGCGGATCGAGCACGGCCGCGACCGGCGAGGTCCGGCTCGCCCCGGCATGGACGAAATCCGGCCGTATCTCGGGCGGCAGCGATGCCCGCTGCCGGCTGCGGTGCCAGGTGAACAGGATGAACAGCACGTGCACCAGCGCCGCGAACAGGAACAGGCCGCCGAGGCCGATCTGCTCCATGGCGAAGGCGCCCATCAGCGGCCCGATGGTCGCGCCGATCCCCCAGGTCAGCAGCAGGCCGCTGCTCGCCTCGAGGAAATCGGCGCGCTCGACGAAGTCGTTGGTGTGCGCCACGCAGAGCGCATACATCGAGTAGATGGCGCCGCCGAACACCACGACCGCGCCGATCAGGGCAGGCGGCGACAAGGCCGCCCGCGCCAGCGCCGGCGGCAGCAGCCCGCCATCGCTGCGCGCGTCGCCCGCGATCGCCAGAGCGCCGCCGGCCAGCACCGCGAGCCCGCAGGCGAGGATCAGAACCTTGCGCCGGTCGATCCGGTCGGACAGGCGGCCGAGCGGGATCTGAAACATCGCCCCGCCGACCACGGCCGCGCTCATGAACAGCGCGACGCCCGCGGTCGAGAGCCCGACGTCCTGCGCGAAGATCGCGCCGAGACCGCCGAACGCGCCATTGGCGAGGCCGACGAAGAAGCAGCCGAGCACACCGACCGGCGACATCCGATAGAGCCGGCCGAGGCGCAGGTGCACCTTGCCGAGCGGTTGCGGCGCCGTCGCGGTGGTGAGCCCGACCGGCACCAGCGCCAGCGTGATCGCGATCGCGGTCAGCACGAACAGCCGGAAGCCGCCCGGCTCGCCGAGCGGCAGCAGCATCTGGCCGAGCGTGATCGCCGCCAGCTGGACCACCATGTAGGTCGCGAACAGCTGGCCACGATTGGTGTTGCTGGCGCGCTCGTTGAGCCAGCTCTCGATCACCATGTAGAGGCCGGCGAACGCGAACCCGGTCATCATGCGCAAGAGGATCCAGGCGAGCGGGTGGATCATGAGCAGCATGGTCAGGACCACCGCGGCCGCGATCGCCGCCATGACCGCGAAGGTGCGGATGTGGCCGACCCGCTGGACCAGGTGCGGCATGCCGAGGCAGCCGACCACGAAGCCCGCCGAGTAGCCCGATGCGATCAGGCCGATCGCGGTGGTCGAGAAGTGCTCGAAGCTCGCCCGCACCGGCAACAGGATGCCGAGCAGCCCGTTGCCGAGCAAGAGGATGGCGGCACCCAGCAAAAGAGTGCCGACGGAGACCAGGACGGCAGGCATGCGTGCTGCAAAGGGCTCGTCGCGGGCCGGCTTCAGCCTGAGGATGCGGGCACCATATAGGACCCATGAACGAGCGCAAACAGGCAAGCGCGGCGATCTTCGATCGCAGCCTGCTGCGGCGGCGGCGCGAGCGGGCGGCACCGGGCCTGGCGGCGGTCGATTTTCTGATCCGCGAGGTGGCGGCGCGCCTGGCCGAACGTCTGGCCGACGTCCGCAGGCGCTTCCCGCTCGCGCTCGACCTCGGCTGCCATACCGGCCAGCTGGCGGCAGCGCTGGGCGCCGATGCGCCGATCGAGCGCCTGGTCCAGGCCGACCTCGCGCCGGCCATGGTGCGGCGCAGCCCGGGGCTGGGTGTGGTCGCCGACGAGGAGCTGCTGCCGTTCGGCGCCGCGCGCTTCGATCTGGTGCTGTCGTGCCTCAGCCTGCACTGGGTCAACGATCTGCCGGGCACGCTCGCCCAGATCGGGCATACCCTCAAGCCGGACGGGCTGCTCCTGGCGGCGCTCCCCGGCGGGGCGACCTTGCGCGAGCTGCGCGAGGCGCTGTTGCGGGCCGAGCTCGAGCAGGACGGCGGCGCCAGCCTGCGCGTCTCGCCCTTCGTCGACCTGCGGGATGCAGGCGCGCTGCTGCAACGGGCGGGCTTCGCGCTGCCGATCGTCGACCTCGAGACGATCGTCGTGACCTACGATCAGCCGTTGCAGCTCATGCAGGAGCTGCGTCTGATGGGCGAGGCCAACGTGCTCGTCGACCGCGGCCGCCGGCCGTTGCGGCGGGCGACGCTGCACAGGGCCTGCGAGCTCTATCGGCAGCTGTTCGCCGACGCCAGGGGCCGCCTGCCGGCGACCTTCCAGGTCCTGATGCTGTCCGGCTGGAAGCCCGGTCCGGATCAGCCGAAGGCGCTCCGGCGCGGCAGCGGCCAGCACAACCTGGCCCGCGCGCTCGGCGTCCCGCTCGAGGTCCTCGACGGCAGGGCCAAGCGGCCGGCCCGGGTGAGCGGCCGCCCGCGGCGCTCATCAATCGTCAACGGCTGTGGCCGTAGGGGTGCGTGGCGCGCGGGCAAAAAAAGGAGGCGCGGCCTTGCGGCCGCGCCAAGGAGTCGGGTGTCTTAAGAGGGGATCTAATGCTCTTCCACGGGAAGGAAAGATGACCGATTGAGCATCGACCATCCATCCCTCAAACTTAGACGGGTAACGTGACGTGGTCCTGGCCGCGGCATTAAATCGGCGTAATCTTGAGGCCGGCGCGAGACCGACGATGGCGTGCTATCGACCCTTCCTCGACGGCTCCTGGCGGCTGGCGATGGGGCTGAAGGCGCTCGATCTTGGGGCCTGGATCGAGATCGACGACAGCTTCGCGGGCCAGCTCGCGCAGCGGCGCGCCCTGCTCGAGCGGCGCCGCGACGAGGTCTGCCTGGCGCTGCCCGAGAGCCTGATCGGGCAGGCCGAGGTGCTCGCACTCCTGCTCGACCATCTGCCGGCCCGCTTTCCGGAGATCTACCGCCGCAGCGGCGATGCGATCGAGAACCTGGTCAGCGGCGAGCGCTTCGCTCTCGATCTGCCGGCCTGGCGCGATGCGCCGCTCGAGCTCGCCGGCCGCCTGATCCAGGAGGACCTCTGCCTGCTGCGGCGGAGCGAGCAGGGCTACCGGCTGATCGCGGGCGTCCTCTGCTTTCCCTCGCACTGGCGTCTGGCCGACAAGCTGGGCCGGCCGCTCGATCTGATCCATGCGCCGGTGCCGGGCTTCGGCGCGCAGCTTGCCGCGACCGTCGAGCGGTTCTTCGTCAACCTCGCCCCCGAGCGGCCGGTCTGGCGGGCCAACTGGAGCCTGGTCGACACCCCGGAGCTGTTCCTGCCGCCCGAGCATCGGCTGCAGCCCAAACGGGTCGAGAGCGAGCACGCCGGCCAGCAGGTCTGGCTACGGGTGGAGCGCCAGACGCTGCGCCGGCTGCCGCTCACCCGCGACGTGCTGTTCACGATCCGCACCTACGTCGAGCCGCTGGCCGACGTGATCGACACGCCGGCGGCCGCCCGCGCGCTCGCGGCACGGCTTTTGGAGCTGCCGGACGCGATGGCCGCCTACAAGGGCATCGCCCCGATCCGGGCGCCGCTGCTCGCCTGGCTCGAGCGCCGGGCGCTCGCCCGGGAGAGCGGATCGGACAGCCCGGCCCCCGGGTTTCAGGGCCCCAGCGCCGGCAGCCAGGGACCGCGGTGACCCCGCAACTCGAGCGCGCGGCGGAGCGCGTAGTCGACGCTCGGAAAGGCGAGCTCGTCCCAGGGAATGCGCGCCCAGTCGAACAGGTCGAGCTCCAGGGTCTCGATCCCGGCCGCGATCTCGGGCGACAGCAGCCGCGCCCGGTAGAACAGCTGGACCTGGCCGATCCGGACCACGTTGTAGATCGCGAGCAGGCCGGAGATCTCGATCCGGGCGCAGGCTTCCTCGAGGGTCTCGCGCACCGCACCCTCCTCGGTGCTCTCGCCGATCTCGAGATAGCCCGCCGGCACCGCCCAAAAGCCCGCGCGCGGCTCGATCGCCCGGCGGCAGAGCAGGACGCGGTCCTGCCAGCTGCAGACCGCGCCGACCACGACCTTGGGATTGCGGTAGTGGATCTCGCCGCAGGCCGAGCAGACGTGCCGCTCGAACGTGTCGCCGGCGGGCCGCTTGAGCTCGACGGGAGCGCCGCAGGTCGGGCAAAAGCGCATCGACCCGGCGCCGGCTTCAGCGCTGCTTGAACAGCGATTCGGCGGCGCCGCGGATCGATTGCTTGCCCTTGATGGCGGCTTCGGCGCGCTCGATCTCGGCCTGCAGGCGGACGATGTACGCCTCGACCTCCTCGATCGACCAGGTCGCGAGATCGGGGGGCTTGGCGGTGGCGCGCCTTGGCAGGTCGTCCGGGTCTTCGGCCATCTTTCCCAACCCTTGCTTTTCTGGCCCCGCCTCGAGGCCCCTTCTTACCCCGCCTCAGGGCGCCTCGAGATCGTGCTCCTCGGCCACGTGGTCGACCATGTCGCCCAGCATGCGCAGCACGTGCTCGTCGGTGATCTGGTAGAAGACCTGGCGGCCCTGGCGGTCGGCCTGGAGCAGCCGGGCGGCGCGCAGCAGGCGCAGATGGTGGCTGACCAGCGACGGCGACAGCCTGAGCCGTTGCGCCATGTCGCCGACCGAGACGCTCTCGGCCAGGCAGCTCAGGATGATCCGCAGCCGGCTCGGATCGCTCATCAAGCGAAACATCTCGGCCAGCTCGTAGACCTGGTCCTCGCTGAGGCGCTCCGAGGACGACGTGGTCCGGCGCTTGAGCATGGGCCTCCAGCACGGGGCTCGGCCACCGGCACCAGCGCCCCGGCCGACCGCGCCGGAAAATAGGCGAGATGGAGGCCGATGTACAGCCGTCGCGCGGCCGCCGGGCCGGGCGGGCGGCAAGGCCCGGCCCGGGGCCGCGCGGCCGGCTTTCAGACGACGCGCAGGTCGAGCGTCCAGCTCCTGAGGCGGCCGATGTCGCGGAACAGATTGTCCGAGACGTTCAGGGTCCAGCGTCCGCCCGCCTCGATGCCGGTCTGGACCAGCCGCGCGAGATCGGCGTTGGCGGCGGCCGTGAAGGTCACGTTGACGCCCGAGGCGGCATCGCTGTTGTCGACCCGCTTGAGCTCGGCGACGAAGCCCGTGGGGCTGGTCAGCTGGATCCTGAGATCGCCGCGGTAGGTGTGGCTGATGTCGACCGCGACGCTGATCTCGGCGAGCCGCCCGCCGACGTTGCAATCGATCGCGCTGACGACGCCCGCCGGCTCGCTGTCGGGAATCGCGAGGTCGGGCCGTTGCTCGCCGTGGAAGGTCGTGGGAGTGACCGGCGGCGGCTGGTCTGGGTTCAGCGCCCGCGCCCGCCGCACCGCGCGGGCGGCGTCGACCTTGCCGGCGCCGAAGAACAGCGAGCGGCCGTCGACGAACGCCCCCGAGAGGCCCTGCAGGTTGGGATCGTTGGCCAGATCGAGGGTCAAATCCAGGTTCTGATCGGCGGTCGACATCAGGATCTGGCGGACCTCGGTCGCGCTCAGATTGGGGTTGGCCGAGAGGACCAGGGCGACCACCCCGGTCACGACCGGCGCGGCGCCGCTCGTGCCGCCGAAGCTCTTGGTGTAGAGGTTCTCCTCGATGTTCGGGGTCGCCGGATTGTCGAAGCGCGCGATCGGGCTGAAGGGCTGGCCGAAGCCTGGGCGATTGACCGCCGCGACCTGCCCGAGGCCGCGATAGTTGGCGATGAACTGCTGGCGCCCCGGGGTGCCGGGAGGCGTAAAGCTCGGGATGTAGTGCATGTTGTTCGAGGGTGCTGCGACCGTCAGGTGCGGTCCCCAGGAGGAGTAGCCCGCCTTGCGCTTGCGCGACGACATGGCGCCGACCACGACCACCCCCGGCGTCATCGGGTAGCCCGAGAACACGGGGCTGCCCGCCGGGATCGTGGCGATCGACGAGCCGGAGGTGTAGCGGACCCCGTTCAGGTTCCGGGCGCCGTCGAGGAACGTCGGCGCATCGTCGTTGGCGGCCGAGAACACCATCACGAGGCCGCGGCCGCGCCGCCCGCCGCTCTCCGTCAGCTGGGTGATGGCCTGCCGGAACGGCCGCGTGAAGACGTCGAACGACCGCGGCGGGGTGCCGAAGGAGCAGTTGACCACGTCGGCGTGTTGGGCGGCGAAGCGGAACACGTCGAGGATGTCGATCGGCCGGGCATTGGGACCGAAGCCGATGCGCAGCGGCAGGAAGGTGCAGCCCGGCGCGATGCCCTTCATCGCGCCGCCGCTGTGGCCGCCGACCGCGATGCTCGCGACCGGCGTGCCGTGGTAGTCCTGGCCCTCGGGCAGCGGCTCCTGGTCGGCGCCCTCGAAGTCGAAGCGGGCCGGATGGCGCCGGGTCTGGCGCAGGTTCGGGTGATCGAGATCGAAGCCGTCGTCGATCGCGGCCACGACCACGCTCGGATCGCCGGTCGTGATCGTCCAGGCCTCGACCACGTCGATGCCGGCGCCGGGCAGGACGTCGGGATGGTTCTGCAGGTCGGTCGTGAGATACCACTGCTCCGGGAACAGCGCCACGTCGTGGCGCTCGATCTCGACCACGACCTCGGGGGTGCACGCCGCCACGACCTCGCGCTTGGCGAGCTCGTTGGCGACCTTGATCGGGTTCTGGCCGCTCGCGGCGGTCACCCGCAGGACATGGGCGCCGGGCAGCGGCTCGACGTATTCGAGGTTGAACTCGTCCATCAGCGCGCGCAGGGTCGTCGGATCGTCGCGGTGCAGCTCGAGGGTGATCTGATCGCCGATCACGATTTCCTCGCCGGTGCCCTCGACCTCGTAGATGTGGTGGGCGACCTCCTTCTTGCGCACCTCGGCCATGGCCTTGTCGCGCTGGCGCGCGCTCTCCGCCCGGACGCGGGTCATATGGCGCGCGAGCCGTTCGGTGGCCTCGACCGCGGGCGCCCCGACCGCTTCGACCGCCTGCGGTTCGGCGAGCACCGAGAAATCGGTCGGGTGCTTCTTGAGCTTCAGTCGCTGGCCGGCCAGCACGACGTAATTGCCGAGATCCTGGTCTGTCATGTCGCTCTCCAATCGGAAATGGGCCGCAAGGACCGGGGTCTGCGCGCCGGTGCGGACGTGATAGCCGCGAGATCAGGGCTTCGGGTGTGAAGCGGGCCACAAGGGGGGCGGGCAGGCGATCTTCGCCCGCCTCTCAGCCCCGCGAAATTCTACACAAGGCGCCCGGCGCTCTTGGCCGGCTGTCGGCGCTGGGTTAGAGTTCGGCGGCCGCGGGGTACGACATCGGCGATGGACGGGCTGCATATTGTCGTCGTCGACGACGACCCGGAGCTGTGCGAGGCGGTCGAGGACTACCTCGGCCTGCACGGCTTCAAGGTCACGACCGCCGACGGCGGCGACGCGCTCCGCGAGGTCCTCGCCGCGGCCCGGGTCGATCTCGTGGTGCTCGACCTCAACATGCCGGGCGAGGACGGCCTGACGCTGACCCGCTATCTGCGGCAGCGGGGCGGCATCGGCGTGATCATGCTGACCGGCGCGTCCGACCCGGTCGAGCGCGTGGTCGGCCTCGAGGTCGGTGCCGACGACTACATCGCCAAGCCCTTCGACCCGCGCGAGCTCCTGGCCCGCATCCGGAGCGTGCTGCGGCGTCTGCAGGCGGCGCCGGTCGTCGCGGCCGCAGCGGCCGCAGCGGCGCCGCCTGCGAAAGCCGAGCAGATCCGGATCGGCCGCTACACCTTGAACCTCAACTCGCGCCCGTTGATCGGCGCCGACGCCGAGGAGCTGGCGCTGACCAGCATGGAGTTCGATCTCTTGCGCGCGCTCGCCGAGCACCCCAACCGGGTGTTGACCCGCGACCAGCTCCTGAACCTCGCCCACAAGCGCGACTGGGAGCCGTTCGACCGCAGCATCGCCGTGCGCATCACGCGCCTGCGGCGCAAGATCGAGGCCGATCCGCTGCGCCCCCGGATCATCCGGACGGTTCGCGGTGCCGGCTACATGTTCGTGCCCGACGGCCAGGGCTGAGCCGGCGTCTCGCCCGCTCGCGGGTCCCGGGCCGGCGGCGCCGGGGCATGCGGTCTGGCGGTGCCGGCGACGCGCGCGATCAGCTCGAAGACGCTCTCGCGGGTGAACGGCTTCTCGAGGCAGGGGACGCCGCTCTCGGCCAGGAAGCGGCTGGCCGCGGGCCCGAGCGCGTCGCCGGTGACGAACGCGATCCGATCGAGCAGCTGCGGCCAGCGCGTCTGCAGCTGCCGGTAGAAGCCCGGGCCATCGAGCTCGGGCATCCGGACGTCGCTGAGGATCAGATCGTAACTGCCGGCCTCGAGGCGCCGGAGCGCTTCCTTGCCGTTCGCGGCCGGCTCGACGCGGTGGCCCTCGGCGGCCAGGATCTCGCCCAGCAGGGCCACGAACTCCGGCTCGTCGTCGACCACCAGGATCGTCAGCGGGTCGAGATCGACGATCGGCGCCTGCGTCGCCCGGATGCCGTCCGCGCCGAGGCGCGCGATCGGCAGCTCGACCGCGAACGCGGCGCCGCCGCCCGCGGCCTCGTCGACCGCGATGGCGCCGCCGTGGGACCTGACGATGCCGTTGCAGACCGAGAGGCCGATCCCGGTGCCGAGCCCGACGGGCTTGGTGGTGAAGAACGGCTCGAAGATCCGTGCCCGCAGCTCGGTGGGGACACCCGGGCCGTTGTCGGCCAGCACCAGTCGCGCGCGCTCGGCCGCCGCCTCGAACCGGGTCTCGATGCGGAGCCGGCGCGGTCGCGGCGCCTCGGACAGCGCCTGTTGGGCATTGACGATCAGGTTGACCAGGACCTGGCTGATCTGGCTGGCATCGGCCCAAAGCGGCGGCAGCTCGGGATCGAGATCGAGCGCCACCTCGATGTCGGTCGTGCGCAGCGCATAGCTCATGAGCTCGAGGCTCGAGCGGACCAGGTCGGCGAGCTCGACCAGATCGCGCTCGGGCGGCCGCTTGCGCGCCATGGCGAGGAAGGTGCGCACGATTCGCGCGCAGCTGTCGGCGGCGAGGCGGATCTTGCCGGCGCGCCTGTGGGCATTGGCGTCGGCCGTGGTCTCCTCGAGCAGATGCGCCTGCAGGACGACGACCGAGAGCGGGTTGTTGAGCTCGTGGGCGATGCCGGCGAGCAGCGAGCCCAGGGCGCTCATCTTCTCGCTCTGGTAGAGCGCCTCGCGCTGGCGGGCGATCTCCGCCTCGGCGCGCTTGCGCTCGGTCAGATCGGTGATCCCGGCCACCATGGCCGGCTGGCCCTCGAAGGTGATCAGCTTCGAGGTGAGCGCGGCCCAGAACTCGCTGCCGTCGCCGCGCCTGAGGCGGACCTCCTCGTCGTTCAGGACGCCGTCGCGGTGGATCTTGGCGATCAGGCGCGCCCGACCGTTCGGATCGACGTAGAAGGACAGCGCCCGGTCGCGCAGGAAATCATCGAGCGACACCCGCATCAGGGCCGCGGCCGGCGGGCTGGCGTAGAGGATCTTGGCGTCATCGAGGCCGGCGATCACGACCGGCACCGGATGGGCTTCGATCAGCGCCCGGAAGCGCTGCTCGCTCGCCCGCAGCGCCGCCTCCGTCGCCTTGTGCTCGGTGATGTCGAGATCGAAGCCGCCGATGTGGGTGATCTTGCCGGTCTCGTCCTGGATCGGAAAGCGGATCACGAGGCTCCAGGCGTAGGCATCGAGGCCGGGCAGATACTCCTCGTGGACCGACGGCCGGCCGGTCGCGACGATCTCGCGGTCGTAGGCGCCGACCATGGCGGCCTCCGCGGCCGGGAACAGCTCGTCGGCCGTCCGGCCCAGGAGCTCGGCGCGCGAGCGGCCGAAGACCTTCTCCATCTCCGGGTTGAGCATCAGATAGCGGCCGGCGGTGTCCTTGACGTACATGCCGACCGGGGCGTTGGTCATGAAGCCGGCGAGCCGCGCCTCGCTCGCCCGCAGCGCCGCGACCGCGTCCGCCGGCCGGCGCGCGCCGCGCCCGGTGATCGCGACCGGAACGCTCGCCTGACAGCGCAGCACGAAGCCGCCCTGGATGCGGGTCTTGCGCATCTCCAGCCTGCCATCGGGCGTCGCCGCCGTGATCGCGCCGGCGCGCGGCCGGCGCGCCCAGTTGAGCCAGCGGCCGAGCGTCGCCTCGGGGTCGACGGCCGCCCGCGTCGCGAAGCGGGCGAACGCCTCGAAGGACGTGCCGGGCCGGGCCAGCTGTCGGGGCAACGCCAGCCGGCGCACCAGGCTCCGATTGACCGCGACCAGCCGCAGCTGGTCGTCGAGCGCGGCGACCGGGAGCCCGATCCGATCGAGGATCCGCCGCGACCAGTCCGGCGCCGTGCCCGCGCTGCCGGCTCGCCGTCCCGCACTCCCCGCCACCTGAGCACTCCCCGGCAGCCGGCGCCCCGATCACGCCGGTGGCGGCGAGGATGGCACAAGTGCCCGGCCGCTGCCAGCGATGGTCGAGCGGTGCGATTCGCGCGGCCCGGAAAGCAACCGGAAAGGGATCGCCTCTATCCTGAGCGCAGATCCTCGCCCGACCTGGGCCGCAGCCTGCGGCCGGGCCGGCAAACGGAGAGCCCCCGATGCGTCGTACCAGTCTGTTCCTGCCCGGCCTGGCGGTGACCGCCGCCCTGTTCGCCACGACCGCCGCCGCCGAGCCCGGCCCGCCGGCGGCCCAGACCCCCTGCAAGCCCTGGCGCGAGGTCGCCCAATATCTCGGCGAGCACTATTCCGAGCGGCCGGTCGCGGTCGGCCTGCAGTCCGACGGCAGCCTGCTCCAGGTCTACGCCGCCCCGGCCACCAGCACCTGGACCCTGGTCAGCATGCGGCCCGACGGCATGGCCTGCCTGATCGGCGCCGGCAAGGCCTGGGAGCTGCTGGCCAAGCCGGACACCGATCCCGCGGCTTGAGCGCAGCGACCGTCAGGCGCGGGCGGCCGGCGCCAAGGTCGCGATGACCCGACCGATCCGCGCCGGGCCGGCCCGCCTCGGTCCGAGCGCATCGGTTGATGGATGACGCGGGATGGTGGCTGTTCGCGCGGGTCGATCTGCGCGCCTGCCGGCAAGCGCGCCATGCCGCGGATCGAGGGCCAAGGTCCGCCAGATCTCGGCCGACAGCCTGACCGACCCGAAGATGGCCAGACGTATTTAGCCGCCGGGATCGAGATCGACCGCCAGCGCCTCGGGGCGCTCGCGCCCGAGGTCGACCTCACCCCGGCATGGCGGCCGAGGTCCTGATCCCGACCGGCAGCCGGACCCTGCTCGAAGCGCTGCTCGAGCCGGTCCGCACGGCCTTCCGGCGAGGACTGCGCGAGGCCTGACCTGCTGCCGGCGGCGCGGCAAAAAAAAGCCCCCGCGGACGGGGGCCGAATTTGCCAGGGAGACAGGAACTCGATCAGTCCGGCTTGGGCTGGGGTTGGGTCTGGGGCTGGGACTGGCTCTGGGTTTGGGGCGGGGTCTGGGGGGCGCCCTCATCGAGGTGCAGGACGTTCTTGTAGAAGGCGAGGACGGTCCGGTGCCATTCGGCATCGGCCAGATCCGGATAGGCGTCATCGGCGAAGCCCGGCGCCTGCTCCAGGGTCGCGCGGTCGATGTCGAGCACGAGCACCTTGTTCGCGAGCGCAGGCTCGGGTCCGCCATCACCGACGCTCGCGGGCGCCGCGGCCGGCACTGCCGTCGCCGCGGGAGCCGGCGGCGGCTCGGCGGCCGGGGGCGCCGGCGCGGTCGGCACCACGTCGGCGATCACGGTATCCTCTGGCAGGCGCTCCTGGTCGCTGACCTCGACCTTGGGCAGCCGCTTGAGCTCGTCCTCGGTGACCGGGGTCTTAAAGCGCAGGCCATCCTCGCTCCGGGTCAGCCGCTCGAGCCCGATCGCGACCGACTTGTCGCCGATCCCGAGCACGCCCCCCACGCTCAGCACGGCCTGAATCCGGGTAGCACCCGGCGGCAGGATCACCGCCTCGATCTCGCCGATCGAATCGTCGCGGTTGTTCTTGACCTCGCTGCCGACCAGTTCGCCGACCTTCATCCGTCCGACCGCCCCGAGGTCGGCCGTGCCATCCGGCGCCGACGCCGGCATCGGCGGCCCGGCCGCCGGCGCGATGCCGGCGCTGGGCGCCAGGGCATCGGGACCGAGCGCCTCGGCCGTTCCCGGCCGGGGCTCCGGGGCGTCGCCGATCTTGAGGGCGTCGACCGGGATCGGATAGAGCCTGCGGTCGCCCAGGAGGCCGCTGCTCATCGAGAGCAGCGCGTACTGCACCTGACGATCGCCGAAATCGACCACGAGATCGACGATGTGGCCGAGATCCTCGCCCTTGGCATTGACGACGCCGAGATCGCGCAGGCTCTCGAAGCGGGCGATCTGCGAGAAGGGCCGGGCCTCCTTCAGGCTGGCGTAGTCGGCCTTGCGGGTCCGCCCGGCCTCGGTGGCGGCGGCGCCGGTCGCGGCGATGCTGCCCGGCAGGGCGGCGCGCTGCTCCAGCAGCCCCTCGGCCCGGTTCAGTATCGCGATGCACACCTGCTCGTCGCCACTCTGCTGCATGGCTCGCGCGGCCAGGAAGAGCGTACGATACTCACGGCGCTCTGCGCTCGAGAGCTGGCTGCGGGTGAGCTGCTCGCGCACCTGCTCGAACTGCTGATCACAGGGCGCGCCGAGCGCCGGAACCGCCGCGAGCGCCGCCCAGCCGGCTCCGGCCATCAATAGAAGCTTGCGCGGGCGCAACGTCATCAGGGTCTCCACCAGGATATCCGTGCGCCAAACAACCTGGCCGGCCGGGAAAGGTTCCGGCAAGGGCTGCCGCGCGCTTGGAACTTTCGCAGGCGTCCTCCGTTCATTCTATTCGCGACATACCGGCGTGGAGCCGCCAATGTTCGAACATGAGGCAGCGCACCGGCCGGCGGCGCCGGTGTCGCCGGCTCGCCTGCCAACCAAGAACGTCGGATAAGGAGGAAAGCTGCAATGCTGTACTGGGCCCTGGTATTTTTCGTTATTGCGCTGATCGCCGGCCTCTTTGGATTCGGCGGCATCGCCTCGGCTTCGGCCGGCATCGCGCAGATCCTGTTCGTCGTGTTCCTGGTGCTGCTCGTGATCAGCCTGATCATGTATGCGGTCCGGGGCCGACGGCCGCCCGTGTGACTGCGCATCAGCAACCATGGGTGCAATGGTGCGCAACGACCTCGCCGCCTGCATGCCCGACCGGGAGCGCAGGCCTGGCAAGGTTTCGCTGGTGTCGGGCGCTCCTGGCCCTGCCGCGGCGAGATCGGCCTTTCCGCCCGGGGCGCTGGCGCCTAGGGTGCGCGAGCCCCTGGCTGGCCCTGAGCCTAGCGCAGGGAGGACGAGGCCCATGCCGGACATCCTGTCGCTGATCGAGGCGGAGATCCCCCACCTGCGCCGGTTCGCCCGCTATCTGGCGCGCGACATCGATCGCGGCGACGATCTGGTTCAGGAGTGCCTGACGCGGGCGATCGCCAAGCACGCCACCTGGACGCCGGGCACCAATCTGCGCGCGTGGCTGTTCACGATCCTGAAGAACTGCCACATCAACGACGTGCGGCGGGCGCGGCGGACCGAGGAGATGCCGGACGAGCATCCGATGCTGACGGTGCCGGCCAACCAGGACGCGCACATCGGGTTGCTCGAGGTCCGGGACGCCTATCTCCATTTGAGCGGCGAGCACCGCGAGGTGCTGTTGCTGGTCGCGATCGAGGGGCTGCAGTACGACGAGGCCGCCGCGGTCCTGGAGGTGCCGGTGGGTACTGTCCGCTCGCGCCTGTCCAGGGCGCGCCAGGCCTTGCGCGACGCCCTCGAGGACAGCGGACCGATCGCGGCGATGACCGACCCCCTGCCGAGTGCCGTGTCATGACGGCGTCGGGCCGCCCGAGCAACGAGCAGATCCAGGACTTGCTGGACGGGCGCCTTTGCGGCCGGGATCTGGCGGCCATGGCCGCCTGTCTGCTGAGCGATCCCGGGCTCGCCTGCGAGATCGAGACGCTGCGCCGTCAGAACCGGGCGCTCAAGCGCATCGGCGAGGAGATCCTGGACGAGCCCGTGCCCGAGCGTCTGCGCGAGGTCGTGCGGCGGTTCGCCGGCCCCCGGGCGAACGGCGTCAAGCCGGGCGGCGGGCGGTCCCAGCTCGCGACGCTCGCGGGCATTCTTCTGGTCTGAAGCCGGCGCGCCGCGCCGGATCCGGGTACTCGTTCCCGTGACGGGCGCGTAGCTCGGAACCGATCCCGCCCCCCTGCGTTTGACTGATCAGACCGGCCGGGTCGCCAGCACGACAAGCGCGCCCGGCCTGCAAACCCCGACAGGGAGCCGCAGCCTGTGTACAGCGTGTTCTACATCATCGGCGTGGTCGTCGTCGTTCTGATGGTCCTGTCGCTGCTCGGGATTCACTGAGTCTCGAGCGGTCCCTTCGCCCCGGTTCATTGGAGGTTGCAATGGCAGCGTCGAACGGCGACCCTTTGGGTCGCGCATCACCCTCGTCCCGAGACAGCTTATCGCCCGGCGGCCTTGGCGACGCTCGCGAGAGCGTCAGCGACCAGGCCCAGGCGGCAGCCGAAGATCTGAAGCAGCACGCCCGCGATCTGGCCGACGACGCCAAAGCGCGGGCCCGCGCGGCTGCCAATCAGCAGAAGGACGCGGCCGCCGAGCGGGTGCATGGCTTTGCCAGCGCCCTGCGGACCGCGGCGGACGATCTGAGCGGCCGCGACCAGCGCCTGACCGCCAGTTGCGTCGAGCAGGCCGCAGACAGCCTGGAGCGCGTCTCGGGCGCGCTCCATGGCCAGGACCTCGATGAGCTCGTGGGCGGCGTCGAGGACTTCGCGCGCCGGCAACCGGTCGCGTTTCTCGGCGGCGCCGTGCTCACGGGTCTGGTCCTCGCCCGCTTCATGAAGAGCTCGGCGGCGCGGCGCCAGCCGCAGGCGGGCGGCTACGCGTCGGCAGGAGGAGACAGGCCATGATGCAGACCGACGAGCGGTCTCTGAAGGACCTGGTTGCCGACCTCGGCAGCAACATCGCGACGCTCTTCCGCAAGGAGATCCAGCTCGCGCGTGCCGAGACCGCGGAGAAGGTGGGCCAGGCGGGCACCGCGATCGCCTCGATCGCCGCCGGCGGCATCCTCGCGCTCGCGGCGCTGCTGGTGCTGCTGCAGGCGCTGGTGGTCGCGATCGCCGAGGCCGGCGTGCCGCCCGCCGTGGCGGCGCTGATCGTCGGCGCCATCGTAGCCCTGATCGCCTACGTGCTGGTCCACAAGGGCCTGCGCGCGCTCAGCGCCAGCAGCCTCGCACCCAACCGGACGGTCGATGCCCTCAAGCGGGACGCGCACGTCGCCAAGGAGCAATTGCCATGACCAGCCATCATAGCGACTTTGCCGGCAGCACCGATCCCGGCTCGAGGTCGCCGGCCGAGCTCGAGCGCGAGGTTCGCGACAGCCGGGCCGACGTCGAACGGACCCTGGACGCGATCCAGGAGCGCCTGTCGCCGGGCCAGCTGGTCGACCAGGTGGCGCACTATCTG
The DNA here is from genome assembly GCA_963798075.1 of uncultured Alphaproteobacteria bacterium. Taxonomy (GTDB): domain Bacteria; phylum Pseudomonadota; class Alphaproteobacteria; order Geminicoccales; family Geminicoccaceae; genus DATAOG01. The sequence continues at coordinate 52,000 of CAWCRU010000037.1, forward strand.
CGCGACAATGGCGGCGAGTTCGCGCGCAACTTCGGCGATTCCTTGAAGCAGAACCCGGTGCCGGTCGTGCTGGTCGGCGTCGGGCTCGCCTGGATGATGTTTTCCGGCTCCAGACGCGAGGACGGGCTGCCGCGCGCGAGCGACTTCGTGCCCGGCTATGCGCCCGATCCGGACGACGAGTCGGATCTCGAATACTGGGCCGAGTACGAGGGCGGCGCGGCGACCGCCTGGAGCGACGACGCCGAGGGCGACGTCGAGGGCGCATCGGCGTATGGCTCCGCCGATGTCGGCGCCGGCCTCGGCGAGCGCGCCCGGGACGCGACCGCGAGCGCGGGCGAGGGGCTGAGCGAGGCCGCCCGGCGGGCGCGGGAAGGCTTGGGCGATGCCGCCGAACGGACCCGCGAGGGGCTCCGCGAGGCGGGCGCGGGCGTCCGACAGGCGGCGGGTGGCGCGAGGGCCAAGGTCGGCGGCTTCGTCCGCGGCGCCGGCGGACGCGCGGCCGGCATGGGCGCCGGGGTGGCGCGAGGGGCGCAGCAGGCCGGTGTCCGCGCCCGCCGTTATGGCGAGCGGGCACGCGAAGGTTTCCTCGAGACGCTGCATCGACAACCGCTGGTATTGGGTGCCGTCGGTCTCGCGATCGGTGCCGCGATCGGCGCGGCGCTGCCACCTTCGCGGCGCGAGGACGAGCTGATGGGCGACACCAGCGATCAGCTCAAACGGCAGGCCCGGGCTGCCGGCCGCGAGGAGTATGCCAAGGCCAAGGCCACGGCGAGCGCGGCCTATACCGCGGCCCAGGAGGAAGCGCAGGAGCAGGGGCTGAGCCGCGATGGCCTGGCGGCCGCCGCGCAAGCCGCCCGCGAGAAGGTCGAGAACGTGGCGGACGCCGCCACCGAAGCGGCCAGGAGCGAGGCGGACCGGCAGGGCCTCGGCGCTGCCGACCCGGGCGACCAGAGCGCCTGATTGCCCGCGCCGGAACCGGACCTCGACGGTCGATGCGATCATCCCTCCCGCGGCGTGCGCCCGCTCCGGGCTCGGGCGCACGCGAGGGCCGGGGCCGCGAGGCCGAGCGGCCGAGCGAGATTCCGGCCCCCGGCTGGCGCGACGTCCTATGGCGGGTCTGGGCCCAGATCGGCAAGGACAACGTCTCGATCATCGCGGCCGGCGTCGCCTTCTACAGCCTGCTCGCGATCTTCCCGGCGATCACGGCGTTCGTGTCGCTCTACGGCATCGTCGCCGATCCGGGCCAGGTGCAGCAGCAGCTCCAGTTCCTCGAAGGGGTGGTGCCGGGCGATGCGCTGGCCCTGATCGGCGATCAGCTGCATGCGGTCGCCGCCGCCGGCACGAGCCGCCTCGGCCTCGGCGCCGCGATCGCGATCGTGATCGCGCTCTGGAGCGCCGGGGCGGGCGTGCGCGCCCTGATGACGGCGCTCAACATCGCCTATCAGGAGGACGAGAAGCGGGGCTTCATCAAGTTCTACCTGGTGGCGCTTGCCTTCACGGTCGGCCTGATGGTTGCAGCCATCCTGTCGCTGCTGGTGGTCGTGGCGCTGCCGGTCGTGATCCAGTTCCTGCCGCTCGGCGGTCTCGCGCAGGTGCTGATCACCGGCCTCACCTGGCTGATCCTGGCGCTCGTGATGATCGTCGGCCTTGGAGTCCTCTACCGCTTCGGACCGAGCCGCGCGACCGCCAAGACCCGATGGGTCAGCTGGGGCGCGATCGCGGCGGTCGGGCTCTGGCTGCTGGCATCCTTCGGGTTCGCGATCTACGCCGCCAATCTCGCCAACTACAGCGCGACCTATGGAACTTTGAGCGCGGTCGTGGCTTTGCTGATGTGGTTCTGGCTCTCGGCCTTCGTCGTCCTGCTGGGGGCGGAGGTGAACGCCGAGATGGAGCATCAGACCGCGAGGGACACCACCACCGGCAGCCCCAGGCCGATGGGCGAGCGCGGCGCGTTCGTCGCCGACGATCTCGGCAAGGTGCCCTGAGAGGAGTGCTGGCGCCCGCGCCTATGGAACTACACTCGCGCTCAAGGGTTCCTAGGACGTGTACAACTCGTGAGCGACCGCTCTCATTGCCGGGCGACCTGCTCCGGGAATTGTGGGAGATCAAGTAATAACTCGGTCCGGGCGGCGGTTTCCACTGTCGCGGAGGGCGAATTCGCCGGAACCGGGCAGGCTTCCATCACGTTGTTCTACAGACGACAGGACGTCGTCGGCAGGAAGGAGAGACAACCATGAATTGGGATCGCGTTGAAGGCAACTGGAAGCAGTTCCAGGGCAAGGTGCAGCAACAGTGGGGCAAGTTGACCAACGACGACCTCGACGTGGTCGAGGGTAACCGCAAGGAGTTGGTCGGCCGCATTCAAGAGCGTTACGGCATTGCCCAGGACGAGGCCGAACGCCAGGTGCGGGACTGGGAGGCCCGGCTCTAGCTGGGGCCTGCAAAGAGGCATCACGGTCGGCGCGCGCTGCGCCGACCGTCGCTTTGTCACCGGCATCTTGTCCGCGAATGGAGTTGATGACGATGTTAGGGACCGTTCTGCTGATCATCCTGATCCTGCTGCTGATCGGGGCTCTGCCGGCTTGGCCCTACAGCACCGGCTGGGGTTACTATCCGAGCGGCGGCCTGGGGCTGGTCCTTTTGATCATCATCGTTCTCTTGCTCATGGGTCGGATCTGAGCGGGCCCGGAGCATCCGGCTCGGGGCCCCCGAGCCGGATGCTCCGGGCGCCGTTCAGCGGCCCTTCGAGCGTGCGCTCGCCGCCAGCGCCTGGAGCTGGGCTTTGAGCTGGAGGGCGGCCAGCGCATAGCCGCCGTCGGCGCCGTCGATGAAATGCACGTGCCGGCTGTCTTCGAGCGAGAACACGAGGCAGGTCATCAGCGCTGAGCCGGCCTGGTGGGTGCCGTAGACGGCCCGGCCGGCGGCCAGCAGGCCCGCGAGGTAGGTCTCGATCGCGGCGATCTCGGGATCGGTGCAGTCGAGCACCATGTGCAGGGTATCGGCGACCTTGCGGTGATCGGAATTGCTCTGCATCTCGGCCTGATAGGCGGGCGCGTCGTAGGGGCCGAGCTTGAGACCGTAACGCTCGGCCACGGCCTGCAGAAAGGACTGCGCCCCGATGCCGAGCCAGCGCAGCAGCAAGGGCGTGCGCCCGCGGGTGGCGAGCGCCTCGGCGCGCAGGCCCCTGGGCGGCCAGACGAAGTGCAGGTTGGCGCGCCGAACCGGCCGGCCGCTCTCGCCGTCGCCCAGGATCCGGGCGAGATGCTCGATGATCTCGCGCTTGAGCGCCAGGCTCTCGGTCGCGAGCGGACGCACCAGGAGGGTCAGCATGCGGCCGCGCAGCGACCGGCAGGGCTCCCAGCGGCAGGAGAGGCCCTCCAGGTCCGGCGGTCCGGGCTCGCCCGTGTCCGCGAGCGCGAACTCCGCCTCGTCCTTGATCAGCCGGTCGGCAAGCTCGACCCCGCCGCCCGCGAACATCGCGAGGTGATTGCCGGGGCTGAGCTGGTATTTGGCGACCAGGATGCGGCGGCCGCGCCGGATCAGCTCGGCGAGCGGCACCATGCCAACGCGCAGCTCGAGCCCGAAGTCGCTTTGCGCGAGGTGCCGGGTGCGGACCAGCGCGTCCGCGACCGCCCGCCGCGCCGCCGGCGGGATCAGAACCGTGGCGCCATCGCCGCCGAAGGCGTAGGGCAGCTCGAGCCCCGGGCTCGCGTTGAGGGTCGCCGTGATCGAGGCCGCGCCGATCATGTTGACGTCCTTGTAGTGCCCGGCCCGGGCCGCCTCGGTCGAGCCCTTGACGTCGGTCATGACCAGGAACCAGTCGTCGGGCGCCGCCACGTAGTGCCGCGCCTCCGCCACCTCAGCGAACCGCGTGAACGGTTGCAGCGTGGCGTAGAACGTCGGCTCCGGAGAGTCCGCAAGCTGTGGCATATGGCACCTCGGCCGCGCGGTGGCGCTCCTCGTCAAGTTACGGACCGCAGGCGTCGCCGGATGCGGCAGCCGCTCGCAAAGTCTTGGGGCTCAGGACGTCGCCACGGTTTCCAGCAGGGCCTGGAGGTAGCCGATCGCGCGGGCGGCCGCGGTTGGGCCGTCGGGCTCGTAGACGAAGGGCTCGACCGCGGCGGCGCCGGCGTAGCCCTGGCGTCGGAGGGCCTCGAGGATCGGCCCGAAGCGCAGCCTGCCCTGGCCGGGCGCGCGCCGGTTGGGATCGTTCAGGTGGATGTGGGCGATGTGGCCGGTCGGCAGCCAGCGCTCGATCAGCTCGGGCAGGGCCTCGCTCTCGGCGTTGCCCGCGGCGCACACGTCGATCATCGTCCGCAGCGCCGGCGAGCCGATCTGCTCGACGATCAGAGCCGCCTCCTCGACCGTGTTGATCAGCTTGGTCTCGGCCGGCGCCAGGGGCTCGATGCAGTAGGTGACGCCCGCCTGCTCGGCGTCGGCCGCGATCGCGGCGAAGCCGTCCCTGGCGCGGGCCAGCGCCACGGCCTTGCTGTCGCCCCGCTCGATCGGCCGCTGCTTGGGCGAGCCGTGGACCATGACCGTCCCGCCGAGATCGGCGCACAGCTCGATCAGCCGGCGCATGACGTCGAGGGTCCGCTCGCGCGTGCCGTCGTCGCGGCTGGTGATCGAGAGGCCGTCCGGGGTCAGGAGCAGCCAGTGCAGCCCGGTGATCTGCAGGCCGTGATCCTCGGCAATGCGGCGCAGCTGCTGGCGCCGGACCGCCGCCAGGCGATGCGGCTGATGGCCGAGCGTGAAGGGCGCGATCTCGAGGCCGCGGTAGCCGAGCGCCTTGGCGAGCGCGCACTGCGCGGGGAAGTCGAGCTCGCGGAGCACTTCGTTGCAGAGGCTGATCTTCATCGATCGGGCTCCCGGGCGCCGCGCCGTGCCAATAGCCGGCCGAGGGCGTCGCGCACGGCCTGAAAGCTGAGCAGCACGGTCGTCAGGATCGTGACCCAGAGTACCAGGCTTATCGGGCGCGTGAAGAACGGCCCGAGGCCGCCGTCGCTCAGCACGAGGCCGCGCCGGAGGCTCTTGTCCAGGATGTCGCCGAGCACGAGGCCGAGGACCAGCGGCGCCATCGGATACTTCATCGCCCGCAGCACGAAGCCCAAGAGGCCGAAGGCCAGCATCACATAGACATCGAACCGGCGGCTCGCGATCGCGAACGAGCCGATCGTGCAGAGCACGAAGACCAGCGGCATCAGCCGCTCGCGCGGCACTGCCAGGACGTAGAGCAGCGGCCGCGTCAGCAGCAGGCCGTAGACCAGGATGCCGACGCCGGCGAGCAGCATCATGGCCACGACCTCGGAGATGAAGGTCGGGAACTCGACCATGATCAGCGGCCCGGGCCGGACGCCGTGGATGAACATCGCGGCGAGCAGCACGGCCGCCGGCGCCGAGCCGGGCACGGCCAGCGTCAGGACCGGGATGACCGCCCCCGGCACGGCCGCGTTGTTGCCGGTCTCGGCGGCCATCAGGCCCTCGATCGAGCCCTTGCCGAAGCGTTCGCGCTCCTTGCTCGCGCGCCTTGCGGCGGCGTAGGAGGCCCAGGCGCCGAGGTCCTCGCCGACGCCCGGGATGATGCCCATGGTCGTGCCGATCACGCCTGAGCGGAGCACGGTCCGCCAGTAGCGGGTGATGTCGGCAAGGCGCGGGATCACGCGGTCGCTCGCGACCCGGACCGCTTCGGCTGCCGGCTGCTGCATCACGCCCAGCACCTCGGAGAAGCCGAACGCCCCGACCAGGGCCGGCAGGAGGCCGATGCCGCCGGCGAGGTCGGTCGAGCCGAAGGCAAAACGCGGATAGGCGTGAATGCCCTCCTGGCCGACCATCGCGACCAAAAGGCCCAGGAAACCCGCGATCCAGCCCTTGATCGGATCCTCGAGCGCGGTCAGGTGGCCCGAGATCACGATCCCGAACACGGCCAGCCAGAAGAACTCGAAGGCGCCGAAGCGGAGCGCGAACTCGGCCAGCACCGGTGCTATGGTCGCGAGGAAGAAGACGCCGATCAGGGTCCCGAGGAACGAGCCGGTGGTCGCGATGCCCATCGCGCGTCCGGCCTCGCCGCGCTGGGCGAGCGGGAACCCGTCGAGGGTGGTCGCGGCGTTGGCGGGCGTGCCCGGGATGTTGAGCAGGATGGCACTGCGGCTGCCGCCGTAGATCGCGCCCACGTACATGCAGACCAGGATCAGGATGGCATCGCCGGCCGCCATCTTGAAGGTGAGCGTGGTGAGCAGTGCCACGCCGAGCGTCGCGGTCAGGCCCGGCAGCGCGCCGACCACGATCCCGAGCAGGGTCGCCCAGGCGACATCGAACAGAGCGCCCGGTGTCATGAAGCCCCAAAGGGCCTGGCCGAGCATGGCGAGGTTGTCAGCCATGCCCAGGCCTCATGGCAGGCGAACCAGGAAGATCCGCTGGAAGACCAGGCCGACCGCGGCGGCGACCAGGCCGCCGTAGATCAGGGCGACCGTGAGGCGGCGCCTGCGATCGGCGCTCGAGGCGGCGAGCGGCCATTCGAACAGGGCGACGAAGGCCGTGACGAACAGCCAGGTCGCGAGCCAGAACGGCAGCCGGCCGACCAGGCCTGCGGCGTAGCCGAGCGTCAGCACGACCGCCAGCAGCAGCCGGCGGGCGCCGGCATCGGCGAGCCAGGTCGGGCGATCGCGCCCGCCGGCGAGCCGCCCGCCGCCGGCGCGCGCGGCGCGCAGGCACAACACGCCGCCGAGCAGCAGGATGACCGCGCCGAGCACGCCCGGCACCAGACCGGGAGCGGTATAGGGCTCGATGTTGAGGTCCTGAAAGCGCGGCATGCGCAGGCTCAGGACCAGCGCGCCGGCGCCGAGCCCGATCAGGACCAGGCTCGTGACGAAATCCGCCCTGGCCATGGCGTCCGCCGCAGGCGTGCGCTCGGCCGGGCCGCTCACGCCAGCCAGCGGTCGCGATGGGCGGCGACGAAGGCGTCGTCGGCGAGCTCCGGCCAGGCGGCACAGACCCGGTCGATCTCGGCCGCCTGGCCAGGGCTCAGGCCTTCATCCGGGTCCAGGCACCAGATGCCCTCGAGCAGGCCCTGGCGGCGCAGCACCTCGTGACAGCCGGCGATGCAGCCGCAAAAGTCGTTGGCGGCATCGAACAAGGCGCCGTTGGCATCGGTGATGGCGGCAGCGAGCGCGAGCAGGGCGGGGTCGATCGCATCCTCCTGGCGCGCCGCCTTGATCCGGGCGACGAGCTCGACCGCCTTGCTGGTCCAGACGCACCAATGGCCCAGCAGCCCGCCCTCGATGTGCAGGCTCACCTGCCGGTCGCCCTGCCGGAACCGGAACGGGGTCAAGAGGTCGAGCACGACGTGGTCGTCGTTGCCGGTGAGCAGCGTGATCTCCGCCTCGGCGCCGGCCTCGACCACGGCGCGCACCACATCGAGGGTGCGGTAGCGGTTGAAGGGCGCGATCTTGATCGCGATCACGTTCTCGATGCGGGCAAATCGGCGCCAGAACGCGGCGCTCAGGACGATGCCGCCGACCGCCGGCTGGAGATAGAAGCCTATCACCGGGATGCGTCCGGCAACCGCCTGGCAATGGGCGATCAGCTCGTCCTCGCCGGCGCCGCGCAGAGCCGCGAGGCTGAGGAGACCCGCGTGGTAGCCGAGGCCCCGCGCGAGATCGGCCTCGCGCAGCGCCTGCTCGGTCCTGCCGGCCAGACCCGCGATCAGGACCAGCGGGCGCCCGGCCCAGCTCGCCGCGGTCTCGGCGGCGAGCCGCAGGACCGGCTCGTAAAGGCCGGCCGCGCGGATCTTGAACTGGGTGGTGTGGACGCCGACCGCGAGGCCGCTGGCGCCGGCGTCGATGTAATAGCGCGAGAGCGCCCGCTGGCGGGTCGGATCAAGCGCGCGGCGCGCGGTCAGCGCCAGCGGATGCGCCGGGATCACGCCGCCATGGCGGAGTGCTGCCAGCACGCCGGCCGGCAGGTCCCGATGATCCAGACCCGTCCGGCCCATGCGGCGACGCTGCCTCCCGGCTGCCTGAGCGTCAGGGCAAGGTTCCCGTTCGGCCTCCGGCTGTCAAGAGAACAGCGTCGCGGGCGGATTTGTGGCCCGGGCGGCCCCCGATCGGTGGCCGCCGCGGTGCCGGGCGTTCAGGCCGGCGACGGGCTGCTGCCCCTCGCGATCGCCCGGATGTCGCGCCGGCGGATGCCGAGCTCGGTCAGCTCGTGATCGCTGTAGGCCATCAGCTCGCGGTAGATCTGAGCTTGCCGACGCTGGCGGCTGCGCCAGCCCTCGACCCGCTCGACCAGGGCGCCCAGCGCGAGGACGAACGCCGCGTCCTTCGGCAGCTGCCGCCAGGGATCGGTCTGCCTCGCGAAAGCTCTGAGCTCGTGCGGCGTGGTGCCGATGTCGGCGAGCGCCCGATCGCTCAGGCGCATGAGCTCGTGGCGCGTGTGCAGGCTGCGCAGCCAGAGCACGAGCCCGCCGGCAAGCTTCGCTGCCAGGCGGCCGGCCGGGCTGGCAATGCCGCCCTGGGCATCGGTTGTTGTGTCGCTTCTCGATACGGTGACCATCGCAAAACCTCCTTTTCAGGCTGGAGGGAACCCAAGTCCGATGGGACCACCGCTCCTCAACATGGGGCCGTCCGTTCTGGTTTTGATCTGCCAATATTGCAATGCAGCATTGCATCAGGTGGGCCGAAATCGTCACATCTTTGCAAGGCTTACGCTCCCGGCTGGAGCGGGATCGGGCGGCGGATCGTGCGGTGCAGCAGAGTGCCGCCGGTCAGCTAGCCGAACTCGGGACCGGTGATCGCGAAGCAGGCGGCAAGGTCGCCCAGCTCGTCGGGCGCGGCCTGGAGCATGCGCGTGAAGGTGCGGACCGGCTGAAAGCCGGCACCGCCCAGGGCCTCGAGGAAGCTGGTCTGGGCATTCGGCACGTCGATCGAGACCGGGCCGATCGCGCCGACCAGCGCCTGCGCCAGCAGCAGGCTCGCGACATTGGCGCTGCGGGCGACCAGGGGGCCGACGTGCAGGGTGAGGCGACCGCTGCGGGCGAGGACGAAGCCCGCGAGGTCGCCCCGGGCCTCGGCGAGCAACGCCCGGCGCGGCTCGCTGCGGCCGAGATAGGCGAGCAGCGAGCGGCGCTCGGCGCCGAACACACGGGCGTCCAGGCGAGCGATGGCATCGAGGTCGCGGGCCGCCTGCACCGGCCGGATCGCGACCTCCCGGCGCAGCGGTCGCCGCGGCCACGGCGGCTCCGCGATCAGACGCTGGAGGCCGCAGACCTCCTGGAAGCCGAGCGGCCGGTAGATCTCGACGCCCGCGGGCGTGGCATCCAGGCCTGCGATCAGCTGGCGCTGCTGGCAACGCTCGAGCGCCCATCGCAGGTTGCGCGTGGCCAGGCCGAGCCGGCGATAGGGCTCGCTGGTCAGGACCATGGCGATCCAGGCGAAGCGCTCGCCGTAGGGCAGGATCAAGGCGCTCGCGACCAACTCGTCCGCCGCGGTGACCTGGCCGATCGCGTCGCCCTCGCCGAGCATCAGGCGCCAGTCCTCGACCGTCTGGTTCCAGCCGGCCGCCGCCGACAGCGCGAAGGCCGCCTCGGCCCGCGCGGCGCCGAGCTCCAGGCTGCGGAGCGGCTCAGTAGCTACCGTCACGGGCATCGTAGTGCGTGGGTTTGCCAAGCGCCGGCCTGCCGGCGGCGACCCAGTCGGCGACCCAGTCGACCATGCGGCCGAGCGGCACGGTGGGATAGCCGAACAGCGCGAGCGCAAGGGCCGGGTTGGTGAGCCAGGCCGACGCGCTCTCGCTGCCCTCGAGCAGCGGCGGGCGGCCGAACCGGCGGCCGAACGCCTCGGCCAGCCAGCGGATGCTGATGGTCTCGGGCCCGCTGACGTTCAAGGCACTGGTCGGCGTCGTGCAGTGACCGAGGGCGCGCAGCACCATGGCATTGGCGTCGCCCTGCCAGATCACGTTGACGTGGCCCATCGCGAGGTCGATCGGCCGGCCGGCGAATACCTTGGCCGCGACGTCGAGCAGGACGCCATAGCGCAGATCGATCGCGTAGTTGAGCCGGATCAGCCGCCCGGGCGTGCCATGGCGGTTGGAGAAATATTCGAAGATGCGCTCGCGGCCGACGCAGGAGTTGGCGTATTCGCCGGGCGGGGCGAGCGGCGGCGTCGCCTCGGTCGCACCCTGGGAGCCGATGGCGACGTAGGGATAGACGCAGCCGGTCGAGAGGGCGACGATCCGGGAACCCCGGAAGGTCTCGGCGACCCGTGCCGGCAGCAGGACGTTCAGCGCCCAGGTGAGCTCTGCCTGGCCCGCGGTGCCGAACTTGCGCCCGGCCATGCAGACCACGTTCGCGAGCCTCGGCAGCGCCTCGAGCGCGGCCGGCTCGAGGAGGTCGGCGGCGATGGTCTCGATCCCGAACCGCTCGAGCCGGGCCTGCAGCCCCGGCTCGCTGAAGCGGGCGACCCCGACGACGCGCTTGGCAGGGGCGGCCCGCTTGGCAAGGCGGGCGAGCGTCGGGCCCATCTTGCCGCCGACGCCGAGCACCAAGAGGTCGCCATCGAGACGGGCCAGATCGTCGACCAGCGCCTGGGTCGGCCGGGTCAGCAGCTCCTCGAGCTGCTCCACGTCCGAGATCCGCTCGGGCAGGGTGTGGGCGGTCAGTGGGTCCATGAAGCCTGCCTTCGAGGCCGCGCCGACGATCGCGCTCGCGCCTCGCCGATCCGGTCCCTTTGGCACGACTGGCTGCCGATCGCAAAGCCCCGATTTCGCGGCCTCGCGATCGCTGCCGGACGAACCGCCGCCGCCTGCTGCCAAAAAGGGCTGCTCGGCCATCGTCGAGGCGACCAATGGAGCTCTGCCGAGGGGCCGCGCAGAGGGCAAAGAAACGGGCCGCCGCGGCGCGCGGCGCGTGCTAGCTTGCCGGCGAGGCTCAGGCTAAGGAGGCGGCATGCGCGGGTTTGCGGACTACACGGAGTATGACGGGCTGGGGCTGGCCGAACTCGTGCGCAGCGGTCAGGTCACTGCCGGCGAGGTGCTCGAGGCGGCGATCGAGCGGATCGAGGCGCTCAATCCCGAGCTCAATGCGGTGGTGACCAAAGTCTACGACCAGGCGCGGGCGGCGGCCGTCGGCCACGACCCCGAGGCGCCGCTCGCAGGCGTGCCGTTCCTGCTCAAGGATCTGGGCGGCGCCCAGGCGGGGGTGCCGCTGTCGGCCGGCTCGCGCTTCTTCGCCCACGTCCCGGCGCCGGCCGACGGCGAGATCGTCGCCCGCCACAAGCGCGCCGGGCTGATGATCCTCGGCCGCACCAACACGCCCGAGTTCGGGCTCAGCGCCACGACCGAGCCGGTCCTGTTCGGCCCGACCCGCAATCCCTGGGACCTGACCCGGACCGCGGGCGGCTCGAGCGGCGGCTCGGCGGCGGCGGTCGCGGCGCGGATGGTGCCGGTCGCGCACGCCAGCGACGGCGGCGGCTCGATCCGGATCCCGGCGGCCTGCTGCGGCCTGTTCGGCCTCAAGGTCACCCGCGGCCGCAACAGCCTCGCACCCTACGCCGGCGAAAGCATCGCCGGCTGCTCGGTCGAGCATGTGGTCTCGATCAGCGTCCGCGACAGCGCGGCCGTGCTCGACGCCACCGCGGGCCCGGCGCCGGGCGATCCGTATTTCGCGCCGCCGCCGGCGCGGCCCTTCCTCGAGGAAGTCGGCGCCGCGCCCGGGCGCCTTCGCATCGCGCTCGCGACCCGGCCGTTCAACGGCATGCCGGTCGATCCGGTCTGCGCCGGCGCCGCCGAGGCGGCGGCCAGGCTCTGCGAGGAGCAGGGCCACGTGGTCGAGGAGGCGACCCCCGCCTTCGATGCCGCCGGCCTCGATGAGCACTTCAATCGGGTGTTCGCGGTCGGCGCCACCGGCAACATCCGATTGCGCGCCCGGGCGATCGGGCGCGACCTCGAGCCTTCCCTGTTCGAGCGCGTCACCTGGGCTACCATCCAGGAAGCGGATCGGGTGACCGGCCCGGCCTACGTGCAAAGCGTCAACCGGCTGCACGGGATCGCGCGCGAGATCGCGGCCTTCTTCCGGACCTGGGACGTGCTGCTCACCCCGACCCTCGCCGAGCCGCCGGTCAGGCTCGGGGTGATCGACATGATGGGCGACGACCTGGACGCCTATCGCGACCGGTTGTGGCGCTTCACGCCGTTCACCTATGCCTTCAACGTCACCGGCCAGCCGGCGATGTCGGTGCCGCTCGCCTGGAGCGATGCGGGCCTGCCGATCGGCGTCCAGTTCGTCGGCCGCTTTGGCGACGAGGCGACCCTGTTCCGGCTCGCGGCCCAGCTGGAGGCGGCCAGGCCATGGGCAGGGCGGCGCCCGCCGGAGACCGCATGACCGAGCCGGCCCGCAGACGATACCGCCGCGTCGGCGCCAGGGTCCGCGCAGAACGGGGCTTCCACACAGGCCCGGGCGAGGCTAGCATGGGCGCTCCGCCCCGAAGACCGACTGGGACATGACGCCCGAACCCCCAGAGATGCCGAGCGCCGACCGGTTGCGCGCGCGCGATGGAGCCCGCGTCGCCTTGCGCCGCTGCTCGTCGCGCTGGCGTCCGTGGTCGGCTGCGCCTCGCACGTCTCCACGCCCCTCGTGCCCGGCTACGAGCCCGCGCGGCCAGCGCTGATCCGGTTCGGAGGCGGCGAATTCGACTACGTCGATCACCTTCCCCGACCCGCATCCATGGCGATCGCCGAGGAGGGCGCCTATCGGGTCGAATCCCTGGCGTTTCCTTCGGTCGGTGAGAATGGCCAGGATGGCAATCTGGTCACCGCCCGCTACTATGAGGGCAAGGGCGGGGGCGCCAAGCCGCTCGTCATCGTCGTACCGATCTGGGGCATCAGCGCCTATCCATCGAACACGATCTCCGCCGGCCTCAGGGAGCACAGCGCCGGGGCGATCAATGTCCTGCAAATTCTCGGCAAGGACCCGCTGTTCGACTGGGATGCCTTCGCCAATGCCCGTAGCGAGCGGGAGCTGCTCGGTGTCGTCGACCGGATGGTCGGCCGCTTCGTGAATACCGTCATCGACATCCGGCGCCTGGTGGATTGGGCGCGGACGCAACCCGACATCGATGCCGACCGGATCGCTCTGATCGGCTTCAGCATGGGCGCCGAGGTCGCGAGCGTCGCCTTGGCCAACGAGCCGCGCCTGGCGGCCGGCGTCCTGGTCATGGGCGGCGCCGATCCGCAAGAGGTCCTGGCGGTGTGCGACAACGAAATCCAACGCGCGCGCGAAGGCGCTCTCGAGCATCTCGGCTGGTCGCTCGACGAGTTCAGGCACAAGCTCGGCAAGGCATTGGTCACGATCAATCCCGCCACCTACGCCGGCATGGTGGATCCCCGTCGGGTGCTGATCATCGAGGCCGGCAAGGATACCTGCGTGCCGCAGAGCGCGCGGGAACGATTATGGCGCGCGTTCGGGCGGCCGGAACGGATCGCCTACCTCTATGATCACCGGACGGCCTTTCTCGCGATGACCTTCCTGGGCGGCAACAGCCTGCAGCATCAGATCTATCGCTTTCTGGACGAGCGCCTGAGCTGAGGCCCCCCACCAGCGGTCACGTCAGCCAGCCCCGCCTCGGTTGACCCGCGCGGGCCGCCGCCGCATCGTGCCATGCGGGACCGAAGATCGGGGAGGCAAAGACCATGGACCCTGTCCTGAAGCTGACGTTCGGCGTCGCCCTGGCGCTCGGGATCGGCCCGGCGGCGGCCGCCGATTACGCCTGGACGCCGGAGCAGCCGGTCACGATCATCGTGCCCTGGGCGGCGGGCGGCTCGACCGATCAGGTGACCCGGGTGGTCGCGGGCGAGCTCGAGGATGCGCTCGGCCAGAGCTTCGTGATCGTCAACCAGCCGGGCGCCTCGGGCTCGGTCGGCACCAAGAGCGCCTGGGACGCGCCGCACGACGGCTACACCTGGGCGGCCGGCGCCGCCTCCGACCTCGGCACCTACCCGGTGCTCGGCATGCTCGACACCCAGCTCAAGGACTGGGCGCTGTTCCTGGATGTCGCCAACGTGTCGGTGATCGGGGTCAATCCCGATGCGCCCTATCAGGACGTGACCCAGCTGCTCGAGGCCATGAAGGCCAAGCCGGGCGAGGTCTCGGTCGCCACCGCCGGGCTGTCCTCGGCCGGCCACAACGCCATGGAGGCGATCGCCCAGCAGGCCGGGGTCACCTACAAGCACGTCACCTACGACGGCGGCAATCCGGCGGTGATCGCGACCGTCGCCGGCGAGACCGAGGTCACGACCCAGCTCGCGTCGGAGCAGGCCGAGATGATCCGCGCCGGGCGGCTGCGGCCGCTCGCGGTGATCGGTACGGAGCCGCTCGAGCTCTCGGGCTTCGGCACCATCCCGGCGGTCACCCAGTGGCTGCCGAAGATCTCGCTCGCGACCAACTACTTCGGGATCTGGGCGCCCAAGGACGTGCCGGCGGCGGTGCTGGAGACGATGGCCAAGGTCTGGGACGACAAGATCGCCGGCTCCAAGGCGCTCAAGGACTACGCCGCCGATCGCGGGGCGCTGTTCACGCCCTACCACGGCGACGATGCCTCGCAGCGCGCCATGGGCATGGTCCGGCAGAACGCCTGGCTGCTCTACGACGCCGGCAAGGCGCCGAACGATCCCTCGACGTTCGGCATCGAGAAGCCGGGCATGTAGCCGCGGCGGGCGCATGGCGGAGCGGGCGGAGCGGGCGCAGCGGCCGCGGGGCGTGCTCCAGGTCGGGTTCGGCGCCTTCGGGCCGGTCCACCTCGAGGCGTGGCTGCGGCTCGGCGTCGGCGACCGGCTCTGGCTCGCCGATCCCGACCCGGCGGCGCGCGCGCGGGCGGCTGCCTGCAATCTGCCGGTCGAGCGCATCGTCGCCGATTTCCGCAGCGTGCTCGACCGGGTCGAGGTGGTCGACGTCCTGACCTCGACGCCCGAGCATTTCCCGGTGTGCGCGGCCGCGCTCGCGGCCGGCCGGGACGTGTTCTGCGAGAAGCCGCTGACGCTTGCGCTCGACGCGGCCGAGCGCTTGGCGGCGCTCGTGGAGAGGACCGAGCGCATCCTCCAGGTCGGCTACTATTTCCGCCATCATCCGCTGTTTCGCCACGCCAGGGAGCGGGTCGCCGCGGGCGATCTCGGCGAGCTTCGCTACCTTCGGCGGCACCTTCGCGGGCTTCAAGCGGGCGCGCGCCGACATGGGCGTGAGCGCGAGCGATGCCGTCCATTTCCTCGACTACTTCAACTGGCTGACGGGGACGCCGCCCGAGCAGGTGTTCGCGATCCGGCGCGACCATTTCGGCCGCGGTCTCGACGACCTCGCGCTGATCCTGCTCGAGTACCCGGGCGGCGTGGTCGCCAAGGTCGAGGCGGGGCTGATCCAGCCCGGCCGGCACGTCGACCTGATCACGCCGGGTGCGCTGACCTCCAAGGAGGTGGCGCTGTGCGGCGCGCTGGGCGCGATCGAGATCGATTTTCCGGCCGAGCGCCTGGTCTGGCACCAGGTCCGGCACGAGCTTCAAGATGGCCTCTTCCGACCGGTCTTCGAGGACGCCCGGATCAAGCATCTGCCGCCGGCCACGGCCGTGGACGTGCTGGCGAGCCAGTTCCAGGAGTTCCTCGGCCACGTGGCGGCGCGCACCGGGCCCGCGGCCGACGTCCGGGCCTGCGGCGTCGACATCGCCCGCCTGCTCGAAGCGATCGAGCGCTCGGCAGAAAGCGGTCGCCGGGTCGCCTGCGCGCGGGGCTAGTCAGCAAGCTGTTGCAGATCCCGCGCGCTCGCGGGAGGATGGCGCGCGCTGGCAGCGCGGCGCGCGCAGCAACCAAGACCGCGGGCCCGCCTGGCCCGAACATCGGGGGAGATCGTCATGCAGAAGAGCTTTGGACTGGCATCCTTGTCGCGGCGGCGCCTGCTTGCCGGCGGCACGGCGCTCGGGGTCGGCGCGGCGCTCGCGGGCGCTCGCAGCCTGGTCGCGCCGGCGCTCGCCGCCGGCCGGACGCTCACGATCGCCGACGTCGGGGTGGGCGATCCCGGCGGCGACTGGTCGAGGTTCCAAAAGCCGACCGGCAACGACGTCAATCTGGTGTCGATCGGCAACGCGCCTTCGGCCGTGGTCAACCAGCTGCTGGCGGGCGGCGGCCAGACCGCTTTCGATGTCATCAACATCGTCGGCGGCATGCAAAAGCCCCTGGTCGACAACGACCTGATCCTCGAGCTCGACCGCAGCCAGCTGCCCAACTGGCAGAGCGACAGCTATATCGAGCAGTACCTGGCCCCGGACAAACCCGGCTTCCAGTTCATCGGCTACGACGGAAAAATCTACGGCGTGCCGACCGTGCTCCAGGGCGACTCCTTCGCCTATCTGCCGGAGGAGACCGGCGAGCTGGATTCCTACGGCGCGCTCTTCGACCCCAAGTTCAAGGGCTTCGTCGCGCTCGAGGACAACTACACCACGGCCGGCCAGAAGACCGCGCTGTTCCTCAAGCAGTCCGGGCAGGCCCAGATCGCCGACCCGGCCGACATGACGCCCGAGGAGGTGAAGGCCGTCGTCGACTTCATGATCGAGCGCAAGAAGGCCGGGCAGTTTCGCCTCCTGTGGTCGAGCTTCGAGCAGGCGGTCGACCTGATCACGAGCAAGGAGGTCCATGTCATCGACTGCTGGGAGCCGATGGTGTTCGTGGCCAAGGCCAAGGGTCACGACGCCGTCTACGCCGCGCCCAAGGAAGGCTATCTCCTGTGGGCGATGGCGGCCTACGTGGTCAACAATCCGGACCGCAGCGAGGAGGACCGCAAGGCGACCTACGCGCTCCTCGATTTCATGCTCGGGCCCTGGTACGGCGCCAAGATCACGCTGTTGCGCGGCTACATGACCAACCCGATGGCGCCCGCCTACGCCAAGGCCCATCCCGAGGAGTTCAGCGCCGAGGAGGCGGCCAAGGTCGCCTAGATCACGGCCGGCGTGCAGAAGAAGTTCGAGCAGGGCGGCACCTGGCAGAACCGCTGGCCGACCCACGTCGACGTCTACGAGGAGGAGTGGCAGCGCTTCAAGTCGGCGTGACGCGCGAGCCCTACCGGCGGCGGGCCCTGCGTCTTGCGGCGCTGGGCCTGCCGCTCCTCGCGATCGCCGCGCTGATCCTCGGGCCGCTGCTGATCACGCTCGCGGTGAGCCTGTTCGAGAAGCGGGGCTTTTGGATCCGCCCGGCGCTCACCTTCGATGCCTACCGGCTGTTCTTCGCCGGCGTGCGTCTGGAGGTGCTCGAGCGCAGCTTCTGGGTCGCCCTCGTCTCGAGCGCGCTCATGCTGCTGATCGCCTACCCGATCGCCTATCTGGTCACGCTGAGGGTACGCCCGGAGCTCACGCGCGCGCTCCTGTTCCTGTTCGCCGTGCCGTTCCTCGTCAGCTACATCGTGCGTACCTTCGCCTGGGCGGACATCTTGAGCCGGACGGGCTTCGTCAACCGGCTGCTGATCGGCGCGGGCCTGGTGCGCGAGCCCGTCGACTGGCTCCTCTATTCGGACTTCGCCGTCTACCTCGGGCTGATCACGGCGTATATGCCGTTCATGATCTTTCCGATCTGGCTGGCGCTTGCGGGCATCGACCGGCGCCTGCTCGAGGCGAGCTGGGTCTTGGGCGCGCCGCCGCTTGCGACCTTCTGGCGGGTGACCCTGCCGTTGTCGCTGCCCGGCGTGTTCGCCGCCGCGATCTTCGGCTTCGTCGGCTCCTTCGGCGAGGTCGCGGTCTCGCTGATCCTGGGCGGCACCGGCTACCAGCTGCTCGGCAATGCGATCGGCAGCGCGCTCGACGTCCTGAACTATCCCTTGGCCGCCGCGATCTCGACGGTCGCGACCGGCCTGATGCTGGCGCTTCTTTTGGTCTGGTACCGGTTGTTCGACGTCCGCCTGCTGCTCGGCAAGATCATGGGGCGGGCGTGATGGCGAGCGCGCTGGTGCCGGCTGTTCCTGGGTCTGGTGCTGGTCTTCCTCTATGGGCCGCTGCTGCCGCCCGTGATCCATTCGTTCGAGGGCACGGCCGGCGGCGGCGGCGGTCCGTTCCATAACTATGCTTTGATGTTCGAGGATGCGCGCCTGCTGCGGGCGCTGCGCGTCTCGCTGATCGTGGGCGTGCTGGTCGCGCTGATAGCCCCTCTGCTGGCCCTGCTCGCGGCCGAGGCGGTCCGGATCTGGCGGCGACCCCGGCTGATCGTGGGCGTCATGCTGATCCCCTTGTTCGTCCCGGGTGTCTCGATGGGCCTCGCGACCGCGCTCTTCTTTCAGCTCCTGGGCCTGCGGCCGTCGCTGCTTGACGATCGCCGCGGTCCAGGTGGTCTGGGCGCTGCCGTTCGCCTTCCTGATCATCCTGACCGCGCTCTCGAGCTTCGATCAGGTCTATCTCGAGGCCGCCTACATGTCCGGCGCCGGGCGCCTGCGCGCCTTCTTCGAGGTCGAGCTGCCGCAGATCCGCCAGGGCATCCTCGGCGCCGCCCTGTTCTCCTTGATCCTCTCGTTCAACGAGACGATCCGGACCGCGGTCGTGCAGGGCGGCCGCAATACCGTCCAGACCTATCTCTGGTCGCAGTACCAGCAGGTCGGCCTGAGCCCGAGCCTGTTCGCGCTGATGGCGCTGATGATCGCGGTGACGCTCGCCCTGCTGGCGCTGCTGGCGCTCCTCGACTGGCGCCGGCAGCGCGCGGGCTAATCTTCGTCGAGGAGAACGACGTCGGTCGCGCGGATCCCGACCTCGACCCGCTCGCCGGCGGCCAGCGGCAGCCGCTCGGTCAAGGTCGCGGACAGCTCCTGGCCGTCCTCGAGCCGCAACCGATAGTCGCGGTAGACGCCGCGGTAGGTGATCTTCTCGAGCACCGCCGGCAGCACCAGCTCGGCATCCGCGATCCTGGCGGCGAGCAGCAGGCTCTCGCCGCGCAAGGCGATGGCCTGGCTGCCGCTGCGGCCGTGACCGTCCCCGAGCGGCAGCCGGTGGCCGGCGAGCACCAGCAAGGCGCCGGCCTCGCCTGGCTCGATCCGCGCCTCGAGCACGTTGCAGCCCCGGAAGAAGCCCGCGACGAAGCGGGTGCGCGGGAACCGGAAGATCCGCTCGGGCCGGTCGCACTGGACGCAGCGGCCCCGGTTCAGGACCGCGATCCGATCGCTCATCGTGAGCGCTTCTTCCTGGTCGTGGGTCACGTAGACGAAGGTGGTGCCGGTCGCGGCCTGGATCTTGGTGAGCTCGCCCTGCATCTCGCGCCGGATCTTTTCGTCCAGGGCGGCGAGCGGCTCGTCGAGCAGCAGGAACTCCGGCCGCGGCGCCAGCGCGCGGGCGATCGCCACCCGCTGCTGCTCGCCGCCGGACAGCTGCGTGACGCGAGCGCTCCTCGAAGCCCGCAAGGCCGACCAGCGCCAGCAGCTCCTCGACCCGGGCCCGGATCTCGGGCTTGCCGAGGCCCGGCGGCGAGGCCGTAGGCCACGTTCTCGGCGACGTTCATGTGCGGGAAATTGGCGTACTGCTGGAAGACCATGCCGAGATGCCGCTGCCAGGGCGGCACCTCGCCGACATCCTGGCCGCGCAGCAGGACCTGGCCGGCATCGGCGCGCTCGAGGCCGGCGATGATCCGAAGGATCGTCGACTTGCCCGAGCCGCTGGGGCCCAGGAAGGTGAAGAACTCGCCGGCTGTGATCGCGAGCGAGATGTCGTCGGCCGGCACCATCTCGCCGAACCGCTTGTGCAGGCGGCGAAGCTCGAGGATCGGCACGGCCATCAGGGGCCGGCGGCGGCGAGCGTGGTCTCGATCGCGAGCCGGATCGCCTCGACCTGCACGTCCAGCGCCATCGACGCGAGATCGGCGCGCTGGTGCACTTCGACCTTCTGCCAGTCGGCGAGCTGCAGCAGCAGGCCGCTCACCTGCTCGGGCAGATAGGGCAGGTGGATGAAGCCGCAGGGTGCTCCCGGGCACGCCGCTCGGCGCAGGCGCGCAGCGCATGGTACATCAGCGCGTTGCAAAGGAACGTGCCCGCGCTCGCCGACAGCCGCACCGGGATGCCCGCGGCCAGCAGCCGCTCCTGGATGGCATGGATCGGCAGCGTGGTCCGACAGGCCTCGGGCCCGCCCTCGACCACCGGTCCGCGCGTCATCAGCCCGACGTTGTCCGGGATCTCGAAGTCCGCGATGTTGACCGCGATCCGCTCGAGCCGCAGCAGGGGCGACCCCGGCCAGAGGCCGAGGCAGATCACGGCGCGCGGCCGTAGCTCCTCGATCAGCTGCGTGATGCGCGGGCCAAGCTCCCGGTAGTTCACGGGCAAGGTGTGCCCGACCACCCGGAGGCCGGCGATCTCGGTCCCGGCGAGCCGCTTGACGACCTGCTCGGACGGATTGAGCGAGCGGCCGCCGTAGCCCTCGAAGCCGGTCAACAGCATGGCCGTGGTTCCTTGGCTGGGCCCATCGGTGGTCCTGCTGCCTGCATGGGACCGCCCGGCCGGGCCTGTCAACCGGCTCGAGGATGGCGGTGTTGGCCTCGGTCCGGGATCGGTCTTATCCTTGACGCTCGGGAGAGCAAGCGAAGATGGCAACCGTCACGCTCAAACGACTGCGCAAGAGCTTCGGCGACGTCGCCGCCGTGCGCGGCATCGATCTCGAGATCGCCGATCGCGAGTTCGTGGTCCTGGTCGGGCCGTCCGGCTGCGGCAAGAGCACGACCTTGCGCATGATCGCCGGGCTCGAGGAGGCGAGCGGCGGCGAGATCTGGATCGGGGAGGCGCTCGTCAACGAGGTCGAGCCCAAGGATCGCGACGTCGCGATGGTCTTCCAGGACTACGCGCTCTACCCGCACATGTCGGTGTTCCAGAACATGGCGTTCGGCCTCGAGTACCGGGGCTACGGCAAGGCCGAGATCAAGCGCCGGGTCGAGGACGCGGCCCGCATCCTCTCCATCGAGGAGCTGCTCGATCGGAGGCCGCGGCAGCTCTCGGGCGGCCAGCGCCAGCGGGTCGCGATGGGCCGCGCGATCGTCCGCGATCCGCAGGTGTTCCTGTTCGACGAGCCGCTCTCCAACCTCGACGCCAAGCTCCGCGTCCAGATGCGCACCGAGATCAAGAAGCTGCACCAGCGGGTCGCCACGACCGTGGTCTACGTGACCCACGATCAGGTCGAGGCGATGACGCTCGCCGACCGGATCGTCCTGATGCGGGACGGCGACATCGAGCAGATCGGCACCGCCCGACGAGATCTACAACGCGCCCGCCAGCACCTACGTCGCGAGCTTCATCGGCTCGCCGACCATGAACCTGGTGCCGGCGGAGCTCGGCGAGCATGGCGGGGCCGGGCTCGCGGTCCGCCTCGACGACGGGCTGGTCTGGCCGGTCCCCGCGGCGCGCCGCGCGCGCTACGCCAATGTGCGCGACCGGCCCGTCATCTTCGGGCTCAGGCCCGAGAACTTCCGCACCGACGCCGGCGCCGGCGATGGTGAGGTGGCCCGGCTCGAGGCGGTGGCCGAGGTGATCGAGCCGCTCGGCAGCGACACGCTCGTCTTCTTCAGCCTGCGCGAGCACGAGCTCGTCGCGCGCCTGCCGCCCGAGCGCGCCGTCCGGGCGGGCGAGACGCTGACCCTCTACCCCGATCTCGGCCGGATGCACCTGTTCGACCGCGAGACCGGGCGCGCGATCTGAGCTCCCGGGCTACCCAACCGCGCCCTGCGGCAGTATCTCAAGGGCATGGAGAACGCAGGCGTCATCCGCAAGCTCGCGGTCATCTTGGCGGCCGACGTGGTCGGCTACTCGCGCCTGATGGCGGCCGACGAGGAAGGCACGCTCGCCCTGCTGAACGCCCGTCGCCAGGTGATCGACGAGCTGATCGCCCGCCACCACGGCCGGATCTTCGGCACCGCCGGCGACAGCGTGATCGCCGAGTTCGCGAGCCCGGTCGAGGCGGTGCGCGCGGCGGCCGCGATCCAGGAGGAGATTGTGCGCCGCAACGCCGACCTCCCCGAGCCGCGCCGCATGCTGTTTCGGGTCGGCGTCAACCTCGGCGACGTCATGGTCGGCGGCGACGATCTGTTCGGCGACGGGGTCAACGTCGCCGCCCGCCTCGAAGCGATGGCGGAGCCGGGCGGGCTCTGCATCTCGGGCGCGGTCTACGACCAGGTCCGCAACAAGGTCGAGCTCGGCTTCGAGGACCTCGGCGAGCGCGCGCTCAAGAACATCGCCGACCCGGTCCGCGTCTTTGGCCTCCGCCGCGACCGGCAGGCCGATCCCGCCCCTCGGGCGGCGGCGATGGCGACCGGCCGTCCCTCCGCCCTGCCGTCGATCGCGGTGCTGCCGTTTGCCAACTTCGGCGGCGAGCCCGAGCAGGACTACTTCGCCGACGGCCTGACCGAGGATCTGATCACCGAGCTGTCCCGCTTCCAGGAGCTGCGCGTGATCGCGCGCAACTCGGTCATGACCTACAAGGGCAAGCCCGCTCGCGTGCAGGAGGTCGGCCGCGACCTCGGCGTCCGCTACGTGCTCGAGGGCAGCGTGCGCAAGGCAGGCGCCCGGGTGCGGATCACCGCGCAGCTGATCGAGGCAGCGACCGGTCACCATCTCTGGGCCGAGCGCTACGATCGCGACCTCGCGGACATCTTCGAGGTCCAGGACGAGGTCACGAGCCGGATCGTGGCGACGCTCGCGGGCAAGCTCGGCGAGAGCGAGCGCCGGCGGGCGCGCAGCCGCCAGACCGAGAACCTCGAGGCTTACGACTGCGTGCTGCGCGGCCGCGAGTTCTGGCTGAAGTTCACGCCCGAGGCCAATCGCGAAGCGCGCGCCCTGTACGAGACGGCAATCGAGCTCGACCCCGACTATGCGCGCGCCTACGCCGGCCTCGCCTGGACCTACCTCGTGGAGCATTCCGAACGTTGGGCCGGCCCCGAGGAGCGGCCGCTCGAGCGGGCGCTCGCGTACGCGCGCCAGGGCGTGGAGGTGAACCCCGCGTCGCATTCGAACCATCTGGCGCTGGGCCAGGTCTGCCTCAGCAAGGGCCTGCACGACGAGGCCCTCGAGGCGCTCGAGACCGCGATCGCGCTCAATCCCAACGACGCCGACGGCTACGCCTTTCTGGCCCGGGCGCTCACCTTCGCCGGCCGGCCGGAGGAGGCGATCGAGCTCGTCGAGAAGGCCCACCAGCGCCTCAATCCCGCGGCGCCGCGCTGGTACGCGTTGAACCTCGGGATGGCGCTCTATCTCGCGCGGCGCTATGAGGACGCGATCACCGCCTTCCGCAAGGGCAGGCCGCTTGGCGACGTCGGTTACCGGTGGCTGGCTGCGACCCATGGCCAGCTCGGCCGCGACGCAGGACGCCAAGGCGGCGGCCGAGGAATACCTGAAGCTCGTGCCCGATTTCTCCCTCGCCCGCCACCTCGAGATGCTGCATTTCCGGCGCGCGGAGGACCAGCGAGCACTATGCCGAGGGCCTGCGCAAGGCGGGCCTGCCGGAATGACGGCGCCAGGCCTTGCTGACCCAGCGCCGCATCATGGAATAGTGCCGCAAGCGGCAGGGGAGAGCAGCCGTGTCGGGGACCGACACCCATGCCATGCGGTTCGGGCTGGTGGGCTATGGCGCCTTCGGCAGGCTGCACGCGCAATGCATCGAGCGGGTGGCGGATGCCGCGCTGACCGCGATCTGCGCCCGCAGCGACGACGCGGCCGCTCGCGCCCGAGCCGAGTTCCCGGATGCCGTGCTCTATCGCGACTACCGCGACCTGGTGGCCGATCCGGCGCTCGATGTGGTCGACGTGGTGACCCCCAACCACACCCACGCCGGGATCGGCATAGCCGCGCTCGAGGCCGGCAAGGACCTTCTGCTCGAAAAGCCGATGGCCACTACGCTCGAGGGCTGCGACCGGCTGATCGCGGCTGCGAGGCAGAACGATCGCCTGATCAACGTCGGCCACGAGCTCCGGCTGTCGAGCCAGTGGGGCACGATCAAGCGGCTGATCGACGAGGGCAGAATCGGGCGGCCGGCTTATGCCAACCTCAGCCTGTTCCGCCACCCCTACCGCCCGGGGGCGGGCGGCTGGCGGCACGATCCGGGCCGGGTCGGCTCCTGGATCCTGGAGGAGCCGGTCCATTTCTACGATCTCATCATCTGGTACTTCGAGGCCTGCGGCGACCCCTTGGCGGTGCGCGCGATCGGCAGCGCGGGCGGGCGCGCGCCGGTCAGCGGCGAGCCCGGCATGAACGACAATTTCTCGAGCGTCCTGACCTTCCCGGGCGGCCGCTACGCGACGATCACGCAGACGCTCGCGGGCTTCGAGCACCATACGCTCCTGGAGATCGCGGGCGAGGAAGGCGCGCTCCGCAGCTGGTGGTCCGGGGGCGATGCGCGCTCGCTCGCGCCGTCGTTCGAGCTCAAGGTCATGGCCGCGGGCGCCAAGGAGCCGGAGCGGCTCGCGCTCGCGAGCTCGGGCGAGATCTTCGAGCTCGAGGAGGAGATCCGCGAGACCGTGGCCGCCTTCCGGGCGCGCCGCACGCTGGTCTCGGGCGAGGACGCGCGCAAGCGGATCGCGGTCTGTCTTGCGGCCGAACGCTCGGTCAGGGAGGCGCGCGAGATCGAGCTCAACGTTTGAGTCCATCGAGCAGGGAGATGATGATGTCGAGGAAATGGGCGCAGGCCGCGATCGGCGCGCTGCTGGCCACGGGTCTGTTCGGATCCGGCGCCGGCGCGCAGGACAAGAAGCTCACGCTGCTCACCTGGAACCTGCCGATCTATGAGGAGAAATTCCGCGGCTGGATCGCCGACTTCAAGCAGCTGCACCCGGATTTCGACGTCGAATGGCTGGACAAGAAGGGCACCGAGTGGGCGACCTTCTACCAGACCCAGCTGATCGCCGGCACCGCACCCGACATCATCGACGTCCAGGGCATGCTCTGGGCCGAGTACGCCGCCAACGACGGCCTGGTCGACCTCACGCCCTATTTGGCCAAGGAGCCCGAGGTCAAGGACCGCTTCAATCAGGACGGGATGAAGCTCTGGCAGTACGACGGCAAGCAGTACATGCTGCCCTACTATTTCTCGAAGACCCTCATGGTCTACAACAAGAAGCTGTTCGAGGAGGCCGGCCTGGCCGGTCCACCAGCGAACTTCGATCAGATCCTGGACGACGCGACCAAGATTGCGGCGACCGGGGACGGCCGGTCGGGCTTCATCACGCTCAACTTCGACTGGCTGTACTGGGCGCTGTTCGCGATGAACGGGGTCGAGCTCCTGAACGACGACATGACCAAGGCGGCGTTCAACACGCCAGCCATGCTCGATGCGCTGACCAGGCTCGCCAAGGCCACGACCTCCGGGCGCGATCAACAACATCTCCTGGACCGGCCGCTGGGTCGAGCCCAACAACGCGTTCGCGACCGGCGACATCGGCATGTACCAGGGCCATGGCGCGGCGCTGTTCTGGATCGCCGGCAAGGCCGAGTGGGTGACCCCGAAGACGCTGGGCGTGGTCGCCTGGCCGGGCGGCTACGGCGTGCCGAACGCGCACGGCCTCGGCATCTCGAGCTCGACCAAATATCCCGACGAGGCCTTCGACTTCATCAAGATCGCGACCAGCGACAAGTGGCAAAAGGTGATGGCCGACACCTTCACGATCCTGACGCTGAACACCAAGGTCGACGACGCGCTGATCGCCGGCCTCGACGATCCGCTCAAGGCGGATACGCTGCGCCTCTCGCTCGCCAACATGGACAAGGCGGTCGGCAACTGGGTGACGCCCAAGGACGCCGCGCTCAAGGAGGCCTTCTGGCCCGAGATCCAGGCCGCGCTCCTCGGCCAGAAGGACCCCAAGGAAGCCCTCGACACCGCCGAAGCCAAGGTCAACCGCGTGCTCCGGCGGCGCTGACGTGAGAGATCGCGACAGGATCGAGAACTCCTTGACGGAACATAGCTTCCAGGCTATATAAATGCCTTGGGTCGTCCGCTTCGGGGACGAGCTCGAGCAGGAGTTCCTGGCCCTCGAATCGGCGGTCCAGGACGAGCTTCTGGCGGTTGCCAAGCTGCTCGAGGACTACGGTCCGCAGCTCGGCCGTCCCCATGTCGACACGCTCAAGGGATCGAAGCAGACCCACATGAAGGAACTCCGGTTCAACGCTGCGGGCGGAGTTTGGCGGGTGGCCTTCGCATTCGATCCCGATCGACGGGCCATCGTATTGGTGGCCGGCGACAAGTCCGGGGTCGGTGCGGACCGCTTCTACCGCCGGCTGATCGCCAGGGCGGACGCGCGCTACGCGGCGCATCTGCAACGTCTAGGCAGGCCCGCGGCCAAAAGAGGATAGCGACAATGGGTCGAACGCTCGCCGAGATGGTCGACGCCCTGCCACAGGAACGTCGCCAACGCATCGATGCCCGCTACCGGGAACTCAAGGATCAGGTCGAGAGCCTGCGCGAGCTTCGCCAGGCGGCCGGCAAGGCTCAGGCGGAGATCGCAGCGGCATTGGACATCAAGCAGCCCTCGGTCTCGAAGATCGAAAGGCAGACCGACATGTACCTGTCGACGCTGCGCAGCTATATCGAGGCGATCGGCGGCGAGCTGGAGCTGGTCGTGAGGCTCCCGTCCCGCACGCCGGTCCGCCTGCACCGATTGGGCGACCTCCTCGATGACGCTTCGATGGCGGCAACGGCGTCGTCGAAGCCCGCACGAGGTGAGAAGGCGAGGTCATCTCGCAAGCGCCACGCGGCCGCCCCTTGAACCACGCGCGGTGAGCTTATCTCGGGCATGAAGAGGCCGCAGGCAAGTCCCTGAAGGCCATGGCGACCGAAGCTGTCTCTGAGACCCGCGAGCGCGCGCCGCCGGTGCCGCTGCGGCGGCTGTTCCGGCGGCGGCGGCATCGCGAGGGGGCCTTCGTCTGGGCGCTGCTGCTGCCGGCGCTCGCGATCTTTCTGCTCTATCGCCTGATCCCCTTGGGCTGGAACTTCGTGCTCTCGTTCGAGTTCTGGGAGCCGACCAAGCCCACCGAGTTCGCCGGCCTCTACCATTACGAGGAGATGCTGTTCTACGACGACGTGTTCTGGCAGGCGCTCGAGAACACCTTCGTCTACATGGCGATGGCGCCGATCGCGATCGTGATCGCGCTGGCGCTCTGGCGCTCATGGTCAACAGCCGGATCCGCGGCCGCGGCATCTATCGGACGATCATCTTTCTCTCCTATCCGCTGATGGCGGTCGCGGTCGGGATCATCTGGCGCTGGCTCTACGACGGCAAGGTCGGGCTGTTCAATTACCTGTTGCGCGCGAGCGGCCTGATCGACCAGCCGATTGCCTTCCTCGAGAGCTTCTCGACCGCGATGCCGGCGGTGATCGCGGCCGCCATCTGGCAGATCGTCGGCTTCTTCATGATCATCCTCTTGACCGGCCTGCAGAGCATCCCGCCGCACCTCTACGAGGCCGCCGCGATCGACGGCGCGCCGCGGCGGGCCCAGTTCTGGCGGATCACCCTGCCGCTGCTGCGGCCCTCGATCTTCCTCTGCTTCGTGATCGGGATCATCGCATCCTTCACGAGCTTCGATCTGATCTACGTCATGACCAACGGCGGCCCCGGCCACGCGACCGAGCTCCTCATCACCTACATCTACAAGACGGCGTTCAAGCTCACTCAGTTCGACTACGCGGGTGCCTTGACCGTGGTCATGTTCCTTCTGTTCGTCGGCATCGCCCTGCTCGGCAACCTGCTTGCCGGCGGCGAGGCCGGCAAGGTCGACATCACCGAGTAGATCCGATGCACCGCTATCCCCGCTGGCCGATCCACACCGCCCTGATCCTGGTCTGCTTCCTCATGCTCGTGCCGTTCTACTGGGTGCTGAAGACCAGCCTGACCGGCGAGAACATCTTCTCCTATCCGCCGTCGATCCTGCCCCAGGGCATTCAGCCGTTCTTCTACGTCGATGCCTGGTACGCCATCCCGTTCGCCCGCTTCTTCCTCAACAGCGTGATCGTGGCGGCGCTGGTAATGGCTGCCAACCTCGTCATCAACGCCGCCGCCGGCTACGCGCTCACCCGCGACTTCTGGGGCAAGCGCACGATTCTTCTGGTCTTTTTGGCCTGCATGATGATCCCGTTTCACGCAACGATCATTCCGGCCTATCTGATCACGGCCGACCTCGGTCTCCTCAACAGTTATCTTGGCCTCGCCCTGCCGGCCTTCTCGCACATCATCTGCATCTTCATCTTCAAGGCCAATTTCGACGCCATCCCGCCGTCCCTGATCCAGGCCGCCAAGATCGACGGCGTGCCTGAGTGGAAGATCCTGCTGCGGGTCATGCTGCCGCTCGCCAAGCCCGCGATCGCGACCAACATCATCCTCTCGTTCATCTGGTCCTGGAACGATTTCCTGTGGCCCTTGATCATCATCCGCGACGTGCAGATGCAGACGATGCCTTTGGGGCTCTCGACCTTCCTCTCCTATTTCGAGGACACGACCGGAGCACTTTACGCTTTCTGCGTGATGGTTCTGGTCCCGGGCCTCCTGGTCTTCCTTTTGGCGCAGAACCAGTTCATCCAGGGCCTGACCTCGGGCGCCCGCAAGGGCTGAGATGGTCTGGCGGCCCTGGCTGCTCAACCGGGTCACGGTCACCATCGGGCTGATCGCGATTTTGGTGGTGGGGTGGAACCTCTACGTCCTCGCCCATGACGATGGCATCCTGACCGGCACGGTCGTGGGCCCGGACGGCACCCCGGTCGCGGGCGCAAAAGTGGTCCTCTCCGAGCGCACGCTCGTCAGCCTCGAGCCGATCGCCGAGACCTTGACCGGAGCCGATGGCAGCTTTCGCTTCGCCAAGCACGATCGCCATCGCGTGGTGCTGACGGCCTCCAAGGACGGCCTCGGCGCCAGCGGCCGGCTCGAGGTCCGCCTCTACTTCCGCAACCAGAACCGGCACCTCGACGAGCCGCTCCATCTCATGCCGTGAGCCGCCCGATCATGATGGGACGCGATCGACCAGCGCCTGCCCCGCAGCACAAAGCGGGCAGGCTTCCGGCAGCCAGAGCCTGCGCTCGAGGCTGACCAGGCAATAGAACGGGACGCCGGTCGCGGCCGCAATCCGGGCGGGCGCCTCGCCGAGCGCGATCAGGCTCGCGCAGCCGACCAGCTCGGCGCCGCAGGCGAGCAGGTCCGCCCGGGTCGCGAACAGCGCCGAGCCCGCGTTGACCGCATCGTCGACCAGCAGAACGCGCTGTCCATGCACGGGCGCGCGCAGCCGGTCCGCAATCCGATAGGCCGGGGAGCCGCCACTCCATGAAGCGCTCGGCATAGACGAAGCCCGCATCGAGCTCTGCGGCCAGGAACTGCGCGACGAACGCGCCACCGGCGAGCGGCCCGCAGATCAGTTCCGGTCGGCAGGCGGCGGCCCGCTCGGCCAGGGCGGACGCCAGCGACCGCATCCGCCCGGCATCGACCAGCAGGCGTTCGAGATCGAGCCAGAGATCGCCATGGTCGCCCGATTCGTACCGGAAGTGCCCGCGCTCGACCGGGACCGCCTCAAGCAAGTCGCGCTCGAGGTCAGCGAACTCTCGGCCTTTCGCCATAGCCGGCGTCTCCAGGTCCTCTGCAACTCCATCGGGTGGGCCGGTCGCATCGCGGATGACCGCGGCGGTCCATCCACGCTTGTGGCTTTCGGCCGTTGGCGTCAATGCGCGCCGCCTCTTCCTGCCGCTCGCGAGCGGGCCAGGCAAGTGGCGCTATCGGCGTTGAGGCCGAATGACGCGTGGCCGGCAGCGATGCTGGCGGACCCCCATATGTCATCGACTGAACCCACGTCGAGCCCTGGTGTGTCATGCTGATCCCGCTGATCGTCGCCTGTGCTCTGTTCATGGAGAACCTGGATTTCGACCGCGATCTCGACCGCGCTGCCGGCGATCGCGGCCTCGCTCGGCGAGAACCCGCTGAAGCTCAGCCTCGCGATCACCGCCTATCTGTTCAGCCTTGCGGTCTTCATCCCGATCAGCGGCTGGGTCGCCGACCGGTTCGGGGCAAGGCGTGTGTTCCGGCTCGCGATCCTGGTCTTCATGCTCGGCTCGGTGCTCTGCAGCTTCGCGGGCTCGCTTCTCGGCTTCGTGCTCGCGCGCATGCTCCAGGGCATGGGTGGTGCAATGATGGTGCCGGTCGGGCGCCTCGTGCTGTTGCGCTCGATCGCCAAGGCGGACCTCGTGCAGGCGATGGCCTGGCTGACCGTGCCGGCGCTGATCGGCCCGGTGATGGGACCGCCGCTCGGCGGCTTCATCACGACCTACCTGCACTGGCGCTGGATCTTCTGGATCAACCTGCCGATCGGCGTGCTCGGCGTCATCCTGGTGACCCGCTTCATCCCTGATCTGCGCGAGGAGCACTCGCCGCCGCTCGACCTTCTGGGCTTCCTGCTCAGCGCGGTCGGCCTCGTCGGCCTCGTCTTCGGCTTCGAGACGATCGGGCGCGGCCTCGTGCCCTGGAGCACGACGCTCCTGCTGCTCGCGGTCGGGATCACGGGCGTCGGGCTCTACGTCCTGCACGCCACCCGCACGCTCTACCCCGTGATCGACCTCGCCCTGCTCGGCATCCCGACCTTCCGCGCCTCGGTCATGGGCGGCTTCCTGTTCCGGATCGCGATCGGTGCCACGCCCTTCCTTTTGCCGCTGATGCTGCAGGTGGGCTTCGGGCTCAGCCCCTTCAACTCGGGCCTTTTGACCTTCGCGGCCGCCGCCGGCGCGATGCTCATGAAGCTGACCGCAGGGCCGATTTTGAAGCTGTTCGGCTTCAAGCGGGTGCTGATGGCGAACGCGCTGGTCGGCGCGGCCTTCGTCGCCGCGATCGGCCTGTTCACGCCCGCAACGCCGCATCTTTTGATCCTGGCGGTGCTGCTGGCCGGCGGCTTCTTCCGCTCGCTTCAGTTCACGAGCATCAACACGCTGGGCTACGCCGACATCGAGCGCGCTCAGATGAGCCGGGCGACCAGCTTTGCCAGCATGATGCAGCAGCTCTCGCTCAGCATCGGCGTCGGCACGGGTGCCCTGCTCCTGCACCTGACTGTGGCGGCGCGCGGCGGCGGCCAGCTGGCGGCGGGCGACTTCTGGCCCGCGTTCTTCGCGATCGGCTGCCTCGCGACGCTTTCTGCCCTGGTCTATCTGCCGCTCGCCCCGGATGCCGGCGCCGAGGTCAGCGGCCGGGCTCCGCTGCTCGCCAAGCCGGCCAACCCGGGTAGGACCTGAGCCCGGACGGTCGCCCGCGGCAGTAACGAGTGCGCCGATGACCTCGATAGGGCATAGGCGCGGCCCGCAGACAGCGCTATGTTGGTCTGGTGGAGGGCTTCGAGACGGGCGGCCGGGCGCGCCCGACCGTGGGCCGGCGGCAACGCCCGGGCCCGGGCTTGGCGGGGGCATCGAACCATGAGCGAGACCGAGTGGGCGATCCCCGAGGCGGCGCAGCCCAAGGTCGCCGAGTTTGCCTTCGACCTCGACCAGACGCTGGCCGCGGTCCTGCAGCTGCGCTCCGAGATCCCGGGCGATGCCTTCACCGCCTCGATCCTCGGCACCGAGCGCGCCGGCAACGGGGTCATGATCGGCACCGACGGCCTGGTCCTGACCATCGGCTATCTGATCACCGAGGCCGAGACGATCTGGCTCACCGCCAACCACGGCGCGGTCGTGCCGGCGCATGTGGTGGGCTACGACCAGGCGAGCGGCTTCGGCCTGGTCCAGGCGCTCGGCCGGCTGGGCGTGCCGGCGCTCGAGCTCGGCGCCTCGGCCGAGGTCCGGGTCGGCGATCCGGTGATCGTCGCGGGCGGCGGCGGCCGCGCGCACGCGCTCAAGGCCCGGGTCGCCTCGAAGCGCGAGTTCGCCGGCTATTGGGAATACATGCTGGACGAGGCCCTGTTCACGATGCCGCCGCACCCGAGCTGGGGCGGTGCCGCCTGCATCACGGCCGGCGGCCGGCTCGCCGGAATCGGCTCGCTGTTCGTGCAGGAGGCGCGCGCCGAGGGCATCGCCTCCCAGGGCAATATGATCGTGCCGATCGACCTGCTCGAGCCGATCCTGGACGACCTTTTGAAGCTCGGCCGGGTCGACCGGCCGCCCCGGCCCTGGCTCGGCCTCTACACCTCGGAGGCCGACGGTGCGATCTTCGTCGCCGGCCTCGCCGAGGGCGGTCCCGCCCACAAGGCAGGCGTCGAGCCCGGTGATCTGGTGCTCGAGGTCGGAGGCCAAAGGGTCACCGACCTCGCCACCGCCTTCCGCAGGATCTGGTCGCTCGGCCCGGCCGGCGCCGACATCCCGCTGACCATCGCCCGCGACGGCAGCCCCAAACGCCTCCTGATCCACTCCGCCGACCGCAACGACTTCCTCAAGAAGCCGCGGCTGCATTAGGCTCGAGCTTCTCTTCGAACGGCAGGGAGACCGATGACCTCGATGGTGGCGGAGCGCATGGCCGAGGCGGCGGCCATGCTGATCGAACTCGTGGGATCAGGCGCAGCGCCGGATCGCCTGCAGGCCATTTCCCGACGAGGACGAGCGCC
This sequence comes from uncultured Alphaproteobacteria bacterium, assembly GCA_963798075.1. Taxonomy (GTDB): domain Bacteria; phylum Pseudomonadota; class Alphaproteobacteria; order Geminicoccales; family Geminicoccaceae; genus DATAOG01. Next base: position 84,512 of record CAWCRU010000037.1, read on the forward strand.
GCCTGTGGTACTACACGCCGACCGATCACGGCGGTCTGCCGCTCGCCGCCATGCGCGCGGTCCATCATCGCAACGTCCATCGGCTGGTCGCGACCGGGCTGTCCACGCCCGGCTACGTGACCGTCGCGCTGATCATGGGGCTCGAGAACATCCTGGATCAGCTCGAAGGCTGGTCGGTCGACTTCGGGCGCGAGCGCGGTCGTGACCCGCTGCTCTACTACATCACGATCTTCGGCGAGCCGGGCGGCGACGCTCCCTGGGGATGGCGCTTCGGCGGCCACCATGTGTCGCTGCACTACACGATCATCGGCGGCGAGGTGGTGGCCTCGACCCCGAATTTCCTCGGCGCCGATCCGGCCGACAGCCCGCTCCTGGGGCCGCATCTGCATCGCCCGCTGGCCGCCGCCGAGGATCTCGGCCGCGAGCTGTTCAAAGCACTCGACGAGCCGAAGCGCGCGCGGGCGCTGGTCTCGCCGCGAGCCCCGGCGGACCTCGTCGGCAGCAACCGCCCGAAGCTCGAGGTGGGCCACCGGCCGCTGCCGGTGACCGACATCTTTCGCCGCCGCTTCGAAGGCCGACTTGCCGAGATCATGGCCGACATGCAGGCGCAGATCGATGCGAGGCTCGGCCTTAAGGAGGCGCACCTCGATGCCTTGAGCTTCAGCGCCGAGCCCAAGGGGCTCGCGGTCAGGGCGCTCGATCCCGGCCAGACCTCGATCCTGCGCGAGCTGATCGGCTGCTATCTCGCGCGTCTGCCCGACGAGCTCGCCGACCAGCAGGCGCGCCTGGTCGAGCGGGAGTTCGACCGCCTCAGCTTCCTCTGGGCGGGCGGCGCCGAGCGGGGCCAGCCGCACTACTATCGGCTCCAGGGCGAGCGGATCTTCATCGAATACGACAACACCCAGCGCGGCGCGAACCACGTCCACACCGTGTGGCGCGACCTGGCCAACGACTTCGGCGGCGATGCGCTCGCCCACCACTATGCCCGGTCGCGCCACTGAGGCACCAGCCAACTCGCATCCTGGCCATACCGGCGTATCTTCTGCACGTCGCAGGTGCTCGGCTGCCCAGCAGCAGGAGGGATGAAGCACATGCCTACCGTCACCACCAAGGACGGCATCGAGATTTTCTACAAGGACTGGGGCACCGGTCAGCCCATCGTGTTCAGCCATGGCTGGCCGCTCTCGGCGGACGATTGGGACGCCCAGATGCTCTTCTTCCTCGGCAAGGGCTTCCGGGTGATCGCCCATGACCGGCGCGGCCACGGCCGCTCCACCCAGCCGGGCAGCGGCCATGACATGGATCACTATGCGGACGACCTCGCGGCGGTGACCGCGCACCTGGATCTGAAGGATGCGGTCCACGTCGGCCACTCCACCGGCGGCGGCGAGGTGGTCCATTACCTCGCCCGCCACGGCGAGAGCCGGGTTGTCAAAGCGGCGATCATCTCCGCCGTGCCGCCCTTGATGCTGAAGACGGCGGCCAATCCGCAAGGGCTGCCCAAGGAGGTCTTCGACGGCCTCCAGGCGCAGCTTGCCGCCAGCCGTACCCAATTCTACTACGACCTGCCGGCCGGACCGTTCTATGGCTACAACCGGCAGGGCGCCAAGCGCTCGGAGGCGGTGATCTGGAACTGGTGGCGCCAGGGCATGATGGGCGGCGCCAAGGCGCACTATGACGGCATCGTCGCCTTCTCCCAGACCGACTTCACCGACGACCTCAAGAAGATCACGGTGCCGGTGCTCGTCATGCACAGCGAGGACGACCAGATCGTGCCCTATGTCGCTGCCGGCCCCCTGTCGGCGAAGCTTTTGAAGAACGGCACCCTCAAGACCTACAAAGGCTTTCCGCACGGCATGCCGACGACCGAGGCCGAGACCATCAACGCCGACCTGTTGGCCTTCCTCAAAGGCTAGTGAGGGCGCTCGAGGTCAGTCTGATCGGGCGAGCAGTTGCCTGGCGATGATGAGGCGCTGGATCTCGTTGGTGCCCTCGCCGATGCAGAGCAAGGGCGCGTCGCGGTAGTAGCGCTCGATCGGGTAGGCCTTGGAATAGCCGGCGGCGCCGTGGATGCGCATGGCTTCGAGGCTGTTCTCGAGGGCGGCCTCGGAGGCGAAGTATTTGGCCATGCCGGCCGCGAGGTCGACGCGCTCGCCGCGGTCATAGGCCTTTGCGGCCGCTTCGGTCAGCAGGCGGGCGGCCTCGGTGCGGGTCGCCATCTCGGCGAGCTTGAGCTGGATCGCCTGATGCTGTGAGATCGGCTTTCCGAACGTCCTGCGGACCCGGGCGTAACGCAGCGAGTCGTCGAGTGCCGCCTTGGCGAGGCCGACGCCGCGCGCGGCGACATTGATCCGGCCGAGCTCGAGCCCGGCCATGACCTGGGCAAAGCCCTGGCCCTCGATCTCGCCGATCAGGCAGTCGGCGGGGACGGCGTAGTCGTCGAAGAACAGCTCGGCGGATTCGATGCCGTGGTAGCCGAGCTTTTCCAGCTTGCGGCCGACCCGGAAGCCAGGCCCCTTCTCGGCGAGGAACAGCGACATGCCCGCGTGGCGCGGTTCGGCCGCGGGGTCGGTCTTGACCAGGAGGGCAAAGCACGAGCCGCCGACGCCGTTGGTGATCCAGGTCTTGGCGCCGTTGATCACGTAATGCCCGCCCTGGCGGACGGCGCGGGTCCGGATCGCCTGCAGGTCGCTGCCGCCGTCGGCCTCGGTCAGCGCGAGGCCGCCCCGCAGCTCCCCGGTCGCAAAGCGCGGCAGGAAGCGCTGCTTTTGCCGCCCGGTCCCGAAGCGCTGCACGATCCCTGCCATGATCAGATGGGTGTTGAAATAGCCGGGCAGCGCGATCCAGACCTCGGCGATCCGGGCCACGATCCGCGCATAGGTCAGCGCCGGCAGGCCAAGCCCGCCGTGCTCCGCCGCGATGGTCGCGCCGAACAGGCCGAATGCCTTCATCTGCTCGACCAGCGCGGCCGGACAGGCATCCGCGCGCTCCAGCTCCATGACCCGCGGGCGCACGTCCCGCTCGAGCCAGCGCTCGATCGCATCGAGGATCTGGCGCTCGTCGCCGTCGGCTTGTGGAGACAGCATCCTGCTCAGACCAGGGGCTGCTCGGCCCCGAAGATCTTGTCCTCGACGCCGTGACCGCGCTTGGGGATCAGCATGCTGCGTTTGAAGGTCATGACCAGCGTGCCGTCGGCTTTGTGCGCGCGGGTCTCGATCGTGACGATGCCCTGGGTCGGGCGCGACCGGGACGCGCGCTTTTCCAGTACCTCGGATTCCGCGTACAGGGTGTCGCCGTTGAAGACCGGCGCCGGCATCGAGATGTCGGTCCAGCCGAGGTTGGCGATCGCCTTCTGGCTCACGTCCGAAACGCTCATGCCGGTGACCACGGCGAGCGTCAGAGCGCTGTTGACGATCGGCTGACCGAACTCGGTGTGGCGGGCGTACTCGCGATCGAAATGCAGCGGGTGCTGGTTCATCGTGAGCAGCGTGAACCACGTGTTGTCGGCCTCGGTGATGGTCCGGCCCGGCCGGTGCTCGTAGATATCGCCGACCTTGAAGTCTTCGAAATAGCGGCCATAGGACTCCCGGTAGCGCTTTTCTCCGACCTTGACGGCTTCAGCGACCATCGATCTTCCTCACGCCTGCCCGAGCGCGGCGGCGGCCGCGAGCATGCGTCTGGCGATCCGCACGACCGGGATCTCGATCAGCTTGCCGTCGACCACGACGAGGCCATCGGGCGCCGCCTCGAAGGCTGCGATCACCTTCTTCGCCTGCGCGATGCGCTCGGGCCCGGGCGTGAACACGGCGTTGATCACGGGCAGCTGCTCGGGGTGGATCGCGGCCTTGCCGGTGAAGCCCAGCGCCTGCACCAGGCGGCACTCCTCGCGCAGGCCCGCCTCGTCCGCGAGGTCCAGATACGGCACGTCGATCACGTCGAGGCCGTGGCTCGCGGCGGCGTGCACGACCCGCGAGCGGGCATAGAGCATGGACGTGAAGTCCATCGCCGAGCCGAGCTCGGCCGCCATGTCGACCGCCCCGAACAGCAGCGATCTGATCGCGGGCGAGGCCCCGGCGATCGCCTGGACCTGCTCGAGCCCGGGGTTGCTCTCGATGATCACGTGCAGGTTCACGGGCCGCGCCGCGCGCTCGAGCAGCGACGCCGCGATCCGGACCTCGTCCGCCGATTCGACCTTGGGCAGCATGATGCTTGGCGGGGTCGGATGCTCGATGATCGCGAGCAGGTCCCTGAGGCCGAACGGCGTGCGCAGGGCGTTGATTCGGACCACGCGCTCGATGCCGTCCTCGGTGCCGTCGAACAGCGGCATGGTGAGCGCGCGCGCGTCGTCCTTCTGGGCCGGGATGACCGCATCCTCGAGGTCGACCGTGACCATGTCCGGGCCGGCCGCGAGCGCCTTCGCAAACCGGTCCGCCCGGGTCCCCGGCACGAACAAAAGATTGCGCCGCGGCTGCAGTCTGTCGTCGCCCATGTCGTTCCCCGTCGTCTCCCCGCCACTAAGCACCAAAGCCCGCCCGCTGCCAACTCAGCGCCCGCTGCGCCGGATCGCCTGGATCGCATGATCGAGCGCGCCCAGGAACCGCGAGCGGTCCTGCTTGCTGAACGGCCGGCCGCCGCCCCGGATCGTGCCCGCCTCGCGCAGCGCCGTCATGAGGTTGCGGGCGGCGAGATCGTTGCCGATCGAGGCCTCCGTGAACGCCCGGCCGTTGGGCGCGATCGCGCGCGCCCCGCGCTTGACGCAACGATCCGCAAGCGGAACGTCGGCGGTAACCGCGATGTCGCCCGGACCGATCCGGAGCGCGATCCAGTCATCCGCCCGGTCCAGCCCTTCGCCGACCACGACCCGGGTCACCAGCGGGTCGTCCGGCACCCGCAGCCAGTCGTTGGCGACCACCCAGACCCGCAGGCCGTAGCGGCCCGCGACCCGGTAGACCTCGTCCTTGACCGGGCAGCCGTCGCCATCGACGTAGATCTCGAGCAGGAGAAGCCCTCTTGCGGCCGCCGCAGAGCCGCCGTTGACCGCTGAGCGAAGCTAGCGCCACGCCGGTCCTCGAGGCAAGCGCAGCCCGCCCTGGACCGAGCCAAAGGCGAAGGCTCCCTGCCGCGATCCGTTGTATCGGCCCGCTGCAGCGGGTAAGACGCCCTCAAGGCACCGGCGCGATGTCGGGCAGGACGGCGGAAGAGCGAATGCGGCTGCCTTTGGAAGGCCTGCGCATCCTGGCGGTCGAGCAGTATGGCGCCGGGCCCTATGGCACGACCCATCTGGCCGACATGGGTGCCGAGGTGATCAAGCTCGAGCACCGGGCGAGCGGCGGCGACATGGCGCGCGGCGTCGGACCCTATTTTCTCGGCGATGGCGACAGCCAGTTCTATCAGAGCCTGAACCGCAACAAGCGCTCGCTGACCGTCGACCTGAAGCATCTCCGGGGTCGCGAGATCCTGGAAAAGCTCGTCGCCAGCGCCGATGGCCTGTTCGGCAACCTGCGCGGCGACCAGCCCGAGAAGCTGCGGCTCCGCTATGCTGACCTCGCGCCGGTCAATGCCAGGATCGTCTGCGCCCATCTCTCGGCTTACGGCCGCGAAGGTTCGAGAAAAGGCTGGCCCGGCTACGATTACCTGGTCCAGGCGGAATGCGGCTTTTTGGAGCTGACCGGCGAGCCGGGGGGGCCGCCTGCCCGCATCGGGCTCTCGATGGTCGACTTCATGACCGGCATGACGGCGGCGTTTGCGCTCATGTGCGGCCTGCACGCCGCGCGCGCGACCGGCATCGGCCGCGACGTCGACGTCAGCCTGTTCGACGTCGCGCTCCACCAGCTGAGCTATCCCGCCGCCTGGTATCTGAATGAGGGCCTGGTCACGACGCGCCTGCCGCGCTCGGCGCACCCCTATCTCGTGCCCTCGCAGCTCTACCGCACCCAGGACGGCTGGATCTTCTTCATGTGCCAGACCCAGAGGTTCTGGGAGCTGCTCTGCGAGAAGATCGGGCGGCCAGAGCTGATCCGCGAGCCCGCCTACCTCGACCAGGCGGCGCGCCACGCCAACCGCGACCGGCTGACCGAGGTCCTGGACGCGGCCCTCGCTTGCAGGACCACGGCGGCGTGGCTCGAGGTCCTGGGGGGTGCCGTGCCCTGCGCGCCAGTCTATGATCTCGAGCAGGCGCTGGACAACCCCTTCGTCGCCGAGCGCGGCGGCGTGCAGGTCCTGGATCACCCCGATCATCCCGGCCTCAAGCTGGTCGCGAGCCCGATCCGGATGGGGGCGGACGTGCCGGCCCGCCCGGCGCCCAAGCTCGGCCAGGATACCGACGAGCTGCTGCGCGAGCTCGGCTATGCGGCGGCCGAGATCGAAGCGCTGCGCGCGGCAGGCGTGGTCTGAGCGCGCGCCATGAAGCTCGAGGGCATCAAGGTCGTCGACCTGTCGCTGTTCCTGCCCGGGCCGGCGATGACCCAGGCCATGGCCGATCATGGCGCCCTGGTCATCAAGGTCGAGCCGCCTGGCGGCGAGCCCAATCGGGAGATCGGGCTCAAGCGGGACGGCGTCTCGGTCTTCTTCGCCAACACCCATCGCGGCAAGCAGAGCCTGGTCCTGAACCTCAAGACCGAGGCAGGGGTCGAGGCCTTGCTCCGGCTCGCCGAGAGCGCGGACGTGTTCGTCGAAGCCTTCCGGCCGGGCGTCGTCGACCGCCTCGGCGTCGGCTACGCCGCGGTCAGCGCGCGCAACCCGCGCATCGTCTACGCCTCGATCTCGGCCTACGGTCAGAGCGGGCCCTATCGCGAGAAGCCGGCGCACGACCTTGCGGTCGAGGCGATGGCGGGCGTGCTCAGCGTCAATCTCGGCTGGGACGACCGGCCCTGGAACCCGGCGGTCGCGGCAGCCGACATGCTGGCCGCCAACATCGCACTCGCGGGCGTGCTGATGGCGCTGTTGCGGCGTGAGCAGACCGGCAAGGGCGACGACTCGATGTCGCGATGATGGATGCGCTCCTTGCCGGCATGCCCAACAACTACGGCCCGCCGATGGCGGAGCGGCGCTCGCCGGTCGCCAAGGACGAGCGTTCCTGGGGCGGCAACGCCATGTACCGGCTGTACGAGACCGCCGACGGCAAATTCGTGGCGCTGGGCGGCGCCGAGCAGAAGTTCGCGACCAACCTGTTGACGGCGCTCGGCCGGCCCGAGCTGATCCCGCTGTGCGCGCTGCCGCCCGGCGCCGGCCAGCGGCCGGTGCACGAGTTCCTGAGCGCCGCCTTCAGGGAAAGAACGCAGGCGGAATGGGTCGCCTGGATGGCGGACAAGGACATCGCGTTTGCCCCGGTCAAGAGCCTGCGCGAGGGTCTCGACGACCCGCAGGTCCGAGCGCGCGAGATGGTGGTCCTGGACGAGCGGGGCGGCGAGCACGTCGGCCTGCCGGTCAAGTTCCAGGACGAGCCCGGCCGGGTCGACTTCGCGCTGCCCGCGCTCGGCCAGCATTCGAAGGACATCCTGGCCGGGCTCGGCTACACCGAGGCCGAGCTCGCGGCGATGAAGGCCAACGGCGTGTTCTGATCTGATGGGGGGAAAGATGGATCTGGGGCTGAACGGCAAGGTGGCGCTCGTGACCGGCGGCAGCCGGGGCATCGGGCGCGCGTCGGCGACCCGGCTCGCCGAGGCCGGCAGCGAGTTGCTGCTGGTCGCTCGGACCGAGGGCGACCTCAGGCAGGCGCAGCAGGCGATCGCCGCGGCGACCGGCCGCCGGGTCGAGATCTGTGCGACCGATCTCCGCTCGCCCCAGGGCTGCGAGGCGGCGACGGGCGCGCTCGAGCACGCCTTCGGCCGGCTCGACATCCTGATCAACAACGCGGGCGCCACCCAGAGCGGCGATTTCTTCCGGCTCGACGACGCCACCTGGGAAGACGGCTTTGCCCTCAAGTTCTATGCCTGCGTCCGCCTGTCGCGGGCGCTCTGGCCGCTGCTCAAGGAAAGCGGTGGGGCGGTCGTCAACATCATCGGCGCCGCCTGCCAAGACGCCGTCTCCCAACTTCATGATCGGCGGGGCCGTCAACGCCGCCATCACGAACTTCACCAAGGCGCTCTCCGGCCTGGGCCTTCGCGACGGGGTCCGGGTCAACGCCATCCACCCGGGCATGACGGTCACCGGCCGCCTCGATCAGCTGCTCGAACAGCGCGCCGCCGCCGAAGGCATCTCCCGGCCGGAGTACGAGAAAAAGGAGCTGGCGGCCGCCGGCCTGCGCCGCTACGGCGAGCCCGGAGACGTCGCCAACCTGGTCGCCTTCCTCGCCTCGCCGCTCGCGGCTCAGATCCAGGGCGCCGATCTCTTCATCGACGGCGGTGCCACCAAGACGATCCTTTGACTTCAACGCCGGCGTCCTGATCGCCCCCCGGCGGGCATGAACGGCCTGCCGCCTGGCAGAGGCCGGACCCGCTGTTTCCACCCGTCGCAGCTTCTCATGCGGGCCGGGCGCTGCGCGGATCACCCTGCCGCAAGCCAATGCTTTGATCGGAGAGCTTTTCGCGGGTTCGTCTGGTTTCCGGGGCCGGCCGCGCTGTTGGCTCCGTCGGACAAAGCCGCGCCTTTGCGGCTGACGAGCACCCGGACGCTCTCTGTCCATGGTCATGACGCGGGTCCTGCTTCCGGTCGGGAGGCCAATGGTCACGCCTGCGACCGTAGCATGACATAGGAACATAAACAAGGACGGCAAATTCCGCGCCGCCATGTCGGTGCGTCAAGTTACTGTCGACGATCCATGCGGCCTTGGCTGCGCCGCGGGCTGGGAAAACTGCGGTTCGAACCGGATAATCCCTATTGGGAATCGGAATAAATTCCGGCAATTTCCCGCTTCGGCGAGAATGTCCGCGGCCGGTGGCCGCTGGCCACCTTGTCCTTGAGCGCCGCCCAGCGCCACTCGGCCGGAATCCGGGCGACCTCGCCAGAAGGCTGCGGCGCTCTGATCCATCTTCAGGAGCAAGAGACGGGTGATCCGCTCGACGTAGTCGCCGTAGCTGGCGCCGTCGTCGCGCAGCAGGTGCGCGTAGTTCCGGACCGACGATCGTCGGCGGATGGCGCGGTCGGGACCCGAACCCCCGCGCGGGCCGAGGCCTCGGCGGCAGAGAGGACGCTCTCGGCCACCTTCTCGTCGACGTGCTCCTGGATTGCCGCGCGCGTGTTGCGTTTGGCCTCCTCGTCGTGCGGCCATTGCTGAAGCAGCCGGGCAGGCTCGGGCTGTGGGCGCTGCAGCCCTCGTCCTCTGCCTCCTTCTCGATCACGATCTCGAAGTCGTAGAACGCGCAGGTGCGCACTCCTGCTGACCGCGGTCACCCGATCACCCGGCGGCCGGCCGAGGCGATTGCATCCCCTCGTCGGTTGCCCCGGCAGCGCGGCCCACTGCGGCGAGCTGCGTACGAGGCCGGTGTTGGTTCCGGCGGGCGAGGGGATGTTAACCGGACAGTAAACCTTTGATGGTCAATGACATCTTAGGACGGTCCATGCGACCCTGGGAATCCGTGCCGGCGAAGCGCGGGGCACGAGGGGAGGTGGGCGGGGTGGGGGAAAAAGGCTGATCGAAGGGCGGCAAGGGGAGAGATCGGGACGGGGGCAAGAGAGGGCTGACAATCCCGGAGCCTGCATGGAAAATCCATGAATTTCCGACTGGCAGAGGAATTTCCGGGATTTTCCGGGCCGCCCGCGCGAATTTCCGATGCGCCACGGATGCGTCACCATGCGTCACTTCTGCAGCATCATGCGACGGGTGTCCGGTGCGTGTAATCCTTTGTTGGGAAACGACTTTTCGGCGCCAGGGTCAATTCAACCGCTGGATTCGGCCCCGAAACGGCGCGATTCGACCGCAAAAATGGCCGATTTCATGTGCAAACTGGGGCCCGGATGCGTCAGAAGTGACGCATCAATGGATTTTAGTCAATCTCAACGGTTTCGGATTATCCTGCGAATTTCCGGGGAGCCGCTGAGCGTCTCATTTCGGGCGCAAAACCGTTAGCGTCCACGGAAGTGGTGGAAATTCGCTGAGCGAGGCGGCGCGCCGGAGCGACCGCCACGAGTCTGGCGCAGGTGCGCCGCCGGGTGGCCGGGCGAGGTGGTCATCGGTGCCATCGGCTAGGGTGGAGTTGGAGAGCTTCACCTCAGACCGACGGAGGATCCGATGACCGAGGAGAGGATGGCACTGGTCGACCTGCTGGAGAAGGCCGACGATGGCGACTTCCTGCGGGCGGTGGCCGAAGCGGTGCTGCAGCTGCTGATGGAGGCCGACGTGGAGAGCGTGATCGGCGCCGGCCGACACGAACGGTCACCCGAGCGGCTCAACTACCGCAACGGCCATCGCGCCCGCACGCTGGACACGCGGCTCGGCTCGCTCCAGCTGCGGATTCCGAAGCTGCGCCAGGGCTCGTACTTCCCGCCCTTCCTGGAGCCGCGCAAGACCAGCGAGAAGGCGCTGGTCGCGGTCATCCAGGAAGCTTGGATCGGCGGTGTCTCGACCCGCCGTGTCGACGCGCGGCTGGCTCCCAGCACCGACCTCGGTGGTCGGTGCGGAGCGCCGCGGGTCCAGGCGATGGGCCTCACAGGCATCTCCAAGTCCCAGGTCTCGAAGCTGTGCAAGGACATCGACGAGCGGGTCGGCGCCTTCCTCGACCGTCCGTTGGAGGGCGAGTGGCCCTATCTGTGGCTCGATGCGACTTATCTCCGACAGCGCGAAGGCGGTCGGATCGTGACCGTCGCGGTGATAGTCGCTGTGGCGGTCGACGCCGACGGGCGGCGCGAGATCGTCGGCCTGCACGTCGGCCCGTCGGAGGCCGAGACCTTCTGGTCGACCTTCCTCAAACGGCTCGTCAAGCGGGGCCTGACAGGCGTCAAGCTGGTGGTCTCGGATGCTCACGAGGGTCTGAAGCACGCGATCGGTCGGGTTCTCGGCAGCACCTGGCAGAGATGCCGCGTCCACTGGATGCGCAACGCGCTCGCCCACGTACCCAAGGGCCAGCACACCGTGGTCGCGGCCGCCCTACGCCAAGCGTTCCTGCAACCCGATGCCGAGGCCGCCCGCCAGACCTGGCGCCAGGTCGCCGATCAGCTGCGCGTCCGCTGGCCCAAGCTCGCGGCGCTGATGGACGACAGCGAGCATGACGTGCTCGCCTACCTGACCTTCCCGGCCCAGCACCGCACCAAGCTGCACAGCACCAATCCGCTCGAGCGCCTCAACAAGGAGGTCAAACGCCGGGCCGACGTGGTCGGCATCTTCCCGAACGAAGCCTCGATCGTCCGCCTGATCGGTGCCGTGCTGCTGGAGCAGAACGACGAGTGGCAGCTGATGCACCGCTACATGCAGGTCGAGGCCATGGCCGAGCTCCTCATGCCGGTCGCGGAGCCCGACCCCAGACGACAACTTCCACCCAAGGCCGCATGACCGATGGCCACCTCAAACCCCATTCGAATTTCCACCATCTTGACGGACGTGACCCTTCAGCCGGTGCGCCCGCACGTGATCTATTCCCTTGGAGGTGCTCGCAGCCGCTACGACCATGAACTCAACCCGTCCACGAGATACCCAGGCACGCACGCTGGGTACGTTCCAAAACTTATCCAACATTGTGCGGATTCGCGCACCGGAGCCGATAAAATCGGTAACTATGGCAAGGGTGCTGATCGGTGATCGGACACTTCGAATGCGGTCGGGGCCGGGCTGGTTCACATAGACACGCGGCCAGACCTCCACGGCTTGTGAAATTATGAAGGCGATCAACCCCTCGCTGCCGACACGGGTCGATCCGCGCACCGGCTTTACCGCCGCCGGTCCCGACCGACCGACAGCACGACGTCGGACCACTCCGGCCGCGTCAGGCACGTGCCGAACTTCAAAAACGCATCGCTCTGGGAATTCCCGTTCCGCGTAGAGCGCGACGCATCTCCGGCGGCCTTTCCGTTCGGCAGCGAGACCGTGGAGCAGGCCGCGAATGGCGACGCTGACCTGCTCTTCGTTCAACAAAACCAATGTGTCGAGCATCGCAGCCGCGGTGGGGCGATCCTCTTCCGAGAACTGCGTGAGCCATCTTTGGCCCGTTGTGCTGCTAGACCGCTGGACACCCCCAAAAACCTGGGCGAGAGGGGCGTGATGTGATCTACTGCGGCGTGGGTCGCAGGGAGGATCGGATGGCGCCGCAGGTTGGGATGTTCGACGTGGAGGACCGGCTGGCGGGTCTGTCAAAGAAGGGTGACGATCTCGAACGGCTAGCGGCGGTGATCGACTTCGAGCTGTTCCGGCCCGAGCTCGAGCGCGCCGTGCCCCGCGCCGACCGGTCGAAGGGCGGGCGGCCGCCGTTCGACCACGTCCTGATGTTCAAGGTCCTGATCCTGCAGACCCAGAACAACCTGTCCGACGAGCGCACCGAGTTCTACTTGCGCGACCGGCTGACCTGGATGCGCTTCCTCGGCCTCGGGCTCAGCGATCCGGTGCCGGATGCGAACACCATCTGGACCTTCCGTGAGGCGCTGACCAAGGCTGGCGCGATCGAAGCCCTGTTCACCCGGTTCGACCAGCAGCTCCGCGCCCAAGGCTACCTCGCGATGTCCGGGCAACTGGTCGACGCGAGCATCGTCGCCGCGCCCAGGCAGCGCAACACCAGGGCCGAGAAGCAGGCGCTCAAGGAAGGCCGCGTGCCAGAGGCTTGGCAGGCCAAGCCGGCCAAGCTCAGCCAGAAGGATCGCGATGCGCGCTGGACCGTCAAGACGACCAAGGCGAAGCCCCGCGCCGGCGAAACACCGCTGGTTGATCTCGCGATTCCCGAGTTCGGCTACCAGAACCACATCAGCGCCGATCGCCGCCACCGGCTGATCCGCCGCTGGCTGGTCACCGACGCCGCCGCCCATGCCGGAGCCCGGCTGGCCGATCTGCTCGATCCCGGCAACACCGCGAGCGCGGTCTGGGCCGACACCGGCTACCGTTCGAAGAAGAACGAGGAGCTCCTGCGCCAGCGGATGCTGAAAAGCCACATCCACCGCAAGAAGCCGGCGGGCCGGCCGATGGCGGCGGCACCGCCCGGGCCAATGCGAAGAAGTCGGCGGTCCGCGCCCCGATCGAGCACGTCTTCGCCGAGCAGAAGGCCAGGATGGGCCTCTTCGTCCGGACCATTGGCCTCGCCCGGGCCACGACCAAGATCGGCCTCGCCAACCTGGTCCACAACATGCGCCGCCTGCTCTGGCTGGAACGCCAGCCAGCCCTCGCCTGACGATCCAGCGGCCCACCCCAAGCGCCGGCCACCGCCCATCAAGCCAAGCGCAATCGACGACCTCCTCGCGCGCGCACCACCCTGCGACCCCGTCCTCGCCAAAAAATTCGGTAGATGGAGGTGTCCAGCTTCGGTCGACGCATCAAACAATGGCTCCAACCAGCTAGGACCCCCGGTCCCGATGGAACGAACAATATGCGTTTCGCAACGGTAGCGGTCAAAAGTAGCTGAACTGCTCCGCCGGTCGACCTTGGTCTTCAAGCGAACGCCCGCCTGCTCGCGATGAAGCCAATGCCGGTCAGTTATCGACAATGGCAGAGATGGCCTGGCTTTTGCCAGCAGGACCTAGCCACCTACGGGTCCGCCACGAGCCTAAGACCGGTTGTCGCAGGCTGAGTTTGAGGTCGTCCCTACCAGCTGGCTTTCGCGTCTGATCGCACGGGTGGACTGAAGAAAATGGCCCGACGCACCAACACCTACGCCATCCGCCTGGCGGTCGAGGGCGGTGGTCAGGTCAAGGCCGAGCTGGTCTCGGTCGGCCAGAGCGGCGAGCAGAGCCTTAAGCGCAGCGAGAGCGCGGGCGAGCGCGCCTCCGGCGGGCTCAAGGACCTGGGCCGCCAGGCGGAGCTGCTGCGCACCGGAATCCGCACCCTCGGTGGCGCGCTCGCCGGCGTGGCGACTGTCGGTGGACTTGCTGCGCTGGTGAACCGCTCGATCTCGGCGGCCGACGCGATCGGCAAGACCGCTGACAAGATCGGGGTCGGAGTCGAGGCGCTGCAGGAGCTGCGCTTCGCTGCCAAGGCCTCCGGCGTCGAGCAGCAGACTCTCGACATGGCACTGCAGCGCTTCGTCCGTCGTACTGCCGAGGCTGCCCAGGGGACAGGCGAGGCCAAGGATGCCCTGGCTCAGCTGGGCATCACGCTCCGTGACCAGGATGGCCACCTGCGTCGCAGCGAGGACATGCTCGCGGACGTCGCCGACGCCTTCGCCCGGATCGAAGACCCGGCGGAGCGGGTGCGGCTCGCCTTCAAGCTGTTCAATTCCGAGGGCGTGGCGCTCGTCAATCTGCTGAGCGATGGTAGCGGTGCCCTGGACCAGATGCGCGAGCGCGCCCGCGACCTTGGGATCGTGCTGGACGAGCACCTGGTGCGGGATGCCGAGCGAGCCCGGACCGAGCTCGACACCCTTGCCCAGGTGGTCTCCGCCAACCTGACCCGGGCGGCGCTCGAGGCGGCGCCGGTCCTCGCCGACCTCTCGAGCTGGCTCGCCGATGTCGCCGGAAACGCCGGCATCGCCTGGGAGCGGCTGTTCGATGCCCCAGAGGACGAGGACCTGCGGACGCTGCGCTACGAGCTGGACCTGACCGAGAGCACCGATCGCGAAGCTCCAGGGGCGGATCGACGAGCTTCGTAAGTCGCCAACACTCGGTTTCACGACCTTCATCGACACCGCCCAGATCAATGCGCTGCAGAGCAAGATCGACGAGCTGTCGCGCGTGCGCGGTCAGACCCGGGCCCGGATCGCCTTCCTCGAGGGGCCGCCGGAGCAGCCAGGCTCGCACCCCACTCTCCCTCCTGCGCCCGATGACATCCGCTGCTGGTCAGGGGCGGGGGTGCGGGAGCCGAACGGCCGCTCGGCCGGCGGCGATCCGGGAGCGGGCGAGGGGTTCGATAGCCGATCGATGGCGACGGCTGGCCGGGCCGGCGTCACTCCATGGAGCGGACGATTTCCTCGGTCATTTTCTTGGCGTCGCCGAACAACATCATGGTGTT
>CAWCRU010000038.1:0-103177 GCA_963798075.1 uncultured Alphaproteobacteria bacterium
ACCTTCTTCTCGCCCCAGCCGGGCAGCTCCCGCGAGCCGGGCGAGGCGCTCCGGCTCCTTGACCAGGCGGAAGACGTTTCGGCGGGCTTCTTGATCAGTCCGGCCTCGAGCAGCTGGGGCACCTGCTTGGTCCGAGCCCCTCGATGTCGAGCGCGTGGCGGCTGACGAAATGGCGCAGGCGCTCGACGAGCTGGGCGGGGCAGATCAGGCCGCCGGTGCAGCGGACGCAGGCCTCGCCTTCCTCGCGCAGCGCGTCCGATGGCAGATCGGGCATTTGTCGGGGAAACGAGGGCCGGGCCCTCGGGTCGCCGGGCGGGAGGATCTCGAGCACCTGCGGGATGACGTCGCCGGCGCGCTGGACGACCACCGGTCGCCGACGCGGATGTCCTTGCCCGTGATGTCGTCCTCATTGTGCAGCGTCGCGCGGGTGACGGTGACGCCGCCGACGGTGACCGGCTCGAGCCGGGCGACCGGAGTGAGCTTGCCGGTGCGTCCGACCTGGACGTCGATTCCTGGAACGGTCTCCGCCTGCTCCGCCGCGAACTTGTAGGCGATCGCCCAGCGCGGCGCGCGGCCGACGAAGCCAAGCCGGCGCTGCCAGTCGAGCCGGTCGACCTTGTAGACGACGCCGTCGATGTCGTAAGGGAGCTCGAGCGGCGCGCCGCGATCCGTCTGGTAGGCGATCATCGCCTCCAGGCCGGCGACCTGCTCAACCATCGGGCGACCCGGAGGCCGAGGTTCGAGCTGCTCGAGAAAGCCGACTGGGTGTCGGCCGGCGGCTCCGCCTCGCCCCAGCCCTAGGCGAAGAATCGCAGCCTGCGCGTTGCGGTGATCGCCGGGTCGAGCTGCCGGAGCGAACCCGCAGCCGAGTTGCGCGGATTGGCGAACACGGGTTCGCCGGCCGCGGCGAGCGCCTCGTTGAGCCTCGCGAAATCGGCCCGCTCCATATAGACCTCGCCACGCACCTCGAGCACCGGCGGCGGATCGCCCGCGTGCAGCTGCAAGGGAATGTCGCGGATGGTGCGCAGGTTGGCCGTCACGTCCTCGCCGACGGCGCCGTCGCCGCGGGTGGCGCCCAGGCGCAACTCGCCACGCTCGTAGCGCAGCGTGCTCGAGAGGCCATCGATCTTGGGCTCGGCGACCAGGGTCAGCGGCGCGTCGTCGGCGAGCTTCAGAAAACGCCGCACCCGGTGCAGGAAATCGCCCACCTCGTCGCCGTCCATGGCGTTGTCGAGGGACAGCATCGGCACCGGGTGCCGGACCTTGCCGAAGTCCGCGACCGGGGGTGCTCCGACCCGATGGGACGGGCTGTCGGGCCGGACCAGATCGGGAAATTGCGCCTCGATCGCCTGGTTGCGCCGGCGCAAAGGTCGAAGTCGGCATCCGAGAGCTCGGGCGAGTCCTCTGGTAGTAGAGGCGGTCGTGCCGGCTGATCTCGGCCGCGAGCGTCGCGAGCTCGCGCTCTGCCTGCGGGCGCGTGAGCTTCTCGACCGGAACGGGCTTCACCGGGGCCACTGGCTCAGGCCGACCGGGCGATCAGGCTGGCGGCGGCGGCGCGCGCCGCCTCGGTGACGGTGGCGCCCGCCAGCATGCGCGCGATCTCCTCGCGTCGCTCGCTGATCCCCAGGCGCTGCGCCGAGACCGTCGCCTGCCCGCCCCGGACGGTCTTCTCGACCCGAAAGTGATGCTCGGCGCGCGCCGCGACCTGGGGCGCATGGGTCACCACCAGCACCTGGACCGCCCGGCCGAGGCGCGCGAGACGCTCGCCGACCGCGTCCGCGGTGGCGCCGCCGATCCCGGTGTCGACCTCGTCGAACACGAGGCAAGGCGTCGAGTCGACCTTGGCGAGCACGACCTTGAGCGCCAGCATCAGGCGGGCGAGCTCGCCGCCGGACGCGATCCGGGCGAGGGGGCCTGGCTCCTGACCGGGGTTGGTCGCGATCTCGAAGCCGACCCGCTCGGCACCCTCGGCCGACCACTCCGCTTCGGGCAGCGGGCTGAGCCGGGCGCGAAAGCGCGCCTTGTCGAGCTTGAGCGGAGCGGGCTCGGCCAGGACTGCGCGCGCGAGGCGGCCGGCGCTCGCCTGCCGGCCCTCGGACAGCCGCCGAGCGCTGGCTTCGAACGCTGCCCGCGCCTCGGCGGCCGCCTGGGTCGCCAGGGTCAGGCGCTGCCCGCTCGCCTCGATGCCCAGGACCCGGCTCGCGATCTGGCCCGTGAGCGCCGCCAGCTCGTCGACCGGCACCCGGTGCTTGCGGGCCGCCGCCCGCAGCGCGAACAGCCGCTCCTCGACGGCATCCAGACGATCGCCGCCCTCCTCGAGCGCCCGGCCGGCCTGTTCGAGCAGCAGGCCCGCCTCCTCGAGCTCGACCCGGGTGCGCTCGAGCGCCGCGGCCGCCGGCTCGAGCGCGGCGCCGGCGCTGGGCGCGACCCGCTTGATCAGTCGCTGGGCGCCGGCCAGGCGCGCCGCGATGCCGCCGCCCTCGCCGCCGAGCGCCGCGATCGCCTCGCCGATCGCCTGGCCGAGCTTCTCGCGATTCATGAGCCGTGCCCGCGTCTGGGCCAGCGTCGCTTCCTCGCCGGGCGCCGGCGCCAGTTCGTCGAGCTCGGCCAGCATGTGCCGCCAATAGTCCTCCTCGCGTGCCGCCCGCTCGACCTCGGCGGCGATCGCGAGCTGCTCCCGCTCCGCCTCCCGCCAGCGCCCGCAGGCCGCGCGCGTGGCCATGACCAGGTCATCGAGCCGGCCATAGGCATCGAGCAGGCGGCGCTGGGTCGCCGGGTCGAGCAGCGCCTGTTGCTCGTGCTGCCCGTGGACCTCGACCAGCAGCTCGCCGAGCCGGCGGAGCAGACCGCCGCTCACCGGCTGATCGTTGACGAACGCCCGCGAGCGGCCATCGGCGGCGAGCACCCGACGCAGCACCAGCTCGTCCTCGGGGTCGATGCCGTGCTCGCCGAGCAGGTCCACCACGGGCGCCTCGGCCGAGTGGGAAAAGACCGCGCTGACGGACGCCTGCGTCGCACCCGGCCGGACCAGGAGCCGGTCGGCGCGACCGCCGAGCGCGAGGCCGAGCGCGTCGAGCAGGATCGACTTGCCGGCGCCGGTCTCGCCGGTCAGGACGCAAAGCCCGCTCGCGAGCTCCAGCTCGAGGCGCTCGATCAGGACAATGTCGCGGATCGCGAGGCTGGTCAGCATGGCGCCGGCCGCCGGGTCAGAGGCGGGGGCCCGCGCGCTCCGAGCCGCCCCGGCACGGCCGCCCCCAGCCGGCCCGTCCCAGGGCGGCGCTCCCGCAGGGGGCCGTCATGGTTCCGGCCCGCCGTTGATCAGGGCGTAGCTGTCCTGGTACCAGGTGCTGCCCGGGAAGTTGTAGCCGAGCACCGCCGCGGTGCGGCGCGCCTCGTCGGTCACGCCGAGCGCCATATAGGCCTCGGTCAGCCGGAGCAGGGCCTCGGGGACGTGGGTCGTGGTCTGGTAGTTCTCGATCACGTTGCGAAAGCGATTGATCGCCGCGACATAGATGCCCCGCCGCAGGTAATAGCGGCCGATCGCCATCTCTTTGCCGGCCAGGTGATCGCGCGCCAGCTGGACCTTGAGCTCGGCATCGCGGGCGTATTCGCTGTCGGGGAAGCGGCGGATGAGCTCCTCGAAGGCGTTGAGCGCATCCTCGGTCATCTTCTGATCGCGGCCCACGTCCGAGATCTGCTCGTAGCGGCAAACGCCGATCAGATAATAGGCGTAGGCCACATCCTTGTTGCCCGGATGCAGGTCGATGAAGCGGCGGGCCGCGTCGACCGCGGCGTCGTAGTCGTTCGCCTGGTAGTAGGCATAGGCGGACATCAGCTGGGCGCGGGTCGCCCACTCTGAATAGGGGTGCTGGCGATCGACCTCCTCGAACGCCTGCGCGGCCTTGTGCGGGTCATCGTCCTTCAAGAGGTCGAGGGCCTGATTGTAGAGTTCGTCGACCGGCCGTTCGACGTACTCCTCCTCGCCCTTGCCGGCACAGCCGGCGCCCGCCAGCGCAATCAGAGCCAGCGAGAGCAGCGCATACCGGAACCGGCCGGGACCGGATCGCCTGGTGTCCATGACGGCGCCCAACATTGGCGGGCGGACGGCGCCTGTCAAGCGCCACCAGCGGCTGCCCGGCTACCCGCGATGGTAGCGGAGGTCGCGGTTCTTGCGCCTCCACGCGGTAAAATCTAGACTTCCCTGCGCGCAAGCAGCGATCGCCTACGAGAGCATGCCGCAGGCGGCCCGGCGGACGGCATGGCGCCGCCGCAACAAGGGACGGTATGGGCACGCGGACACCGCGCATCGATCAACACGTCGGCGAGCGGATCCGGCTGCGCCGCACTGAGCGCGGCCTCACGCAGGAACAGCTGGCGGAAGCTCTCGACGTCTCCTACCAGCAGATCCAGAAATACGAGACCGGGGCCAATCGGATCAGCGCCGGGCGGATCTACGAGATCTCACGCACGCTGGGCGTCGAGGTCGGCTACTTCTTCGAAGGCCTCGACGGCGACCAGGAACCGGCCACGATGCCGCTCGAACACGGCGGCCGCCAGCGGGCGGCCATCGAGCTGGTGCGAAAGTTCGCGCAGATCCGCGACCCCGAGGTTCGCGCCGCGATCGCCGGCCTCGTCAAGACAATCGTCGAGCGCGAGGATTGACCGGCCGCCTCCGAGCGCTGGTGGCGAGCGGCATGGCCGCGCTCAGGCGCCCGCCGCCCGCCGGGCCGGCTGCTCGAGCTCGACCGGCCCGAACGCATCGACCAGCCGCCAGGCGCTCGGGTCGGCGAACAGCGCTCGCAGCAGCTTGTTGTGCATGGTGTGGCCGGCACAGCGGGCGGTAAACCGACCGATCAGCTGGCCGCCCGCCAGATAGAGATCGCCGATGCTGTCCAGAATCTTGTGGCGCACGAACTCGTCGGGAAAGCGGAGGCCCTCCTCGTTCAGCACCCGATCCTGACTGACCACGACCGCGTTCTTCAGCGAGCCGCCGAGCGCCAGGCCGCGCGACCACAGCTCCTCGACCCGCTCGGCGAAGCCAAAGGTCCGTGCCCGGGCGATCTTGGTCTTGAACTCGTCGGCACTGAACCGCACGGACATGGCTTGGCTGTCGATCAACGGATGGTCGAACTGGATCTCGCAGGCCACCTCGAAGCCGTCTGCAGGCTCGAGGCGGGCGTATTTGCCATGGGCCGTCACGCTCACGGGCTTCAGCACCTCGATCCGCAGCCGCGGCCGGTCCTGCTCGACGACGCCCGCGCATTCGATCAGGAAGATGAACGGTTCCGCGCTGCCATCCATGATCGGCAGCTCCGGGCCGCCGACCTCGACCAGGACGTTGTCGATCTCGCAGATCGCGAGCGACGCCATGAGGTGCTCGACCGTCGCCACCATGATCCCGCCGGATTCGCCCAGCGTCGTGCACATCGTGGTGTCGCATACCCAATCGAAGCGGGCAGGCAGCGGCCGGGAACCGGAACGATCGTAGCGCAGGAAGCGGATCCCGCTGTCGGGCTTGTCCGGATGCAGGGTCAACGAGACGCGCGCGCCGGTATGCAGACCAGTCCCGACACAACCGATCGGGCTACGAAGAGTACGCTGGTTGCAGGCGTTCCGGTAGGCCTCTTGCGGGCCAGATCTCACCACCCCCTCCTCCCGTTCGTTGCCGGGCAGTCCCTTTTTTTTGCGCCGGCGCCGCCGATTTGTCGCCCGATCGGGAGCCCCTCAGAAAAAGGACCTCCAGTCCAGGTCTAGCAACCCGGTCTGGAGGCCTCCAATCACACTTCGTTACAGTTTGTTACAGCCGATCCTTGAGGAAGCGACTAACCTCACCCCGCTCAGCGCCGCAAAAACGCCGGAATGTCGTAGCTCGGGTCCTCCTCGGGCACCGCCAGGCGCGGCGTGCCGGCACCGGCGCCGGCGAGCGCCGCCTCCTCCTCGGCCGACCGTTCCGGGCGTTGCCGGCCAAAGCTCGCGGTCACCCGCTCGAACAGGCTCGGCGGCCGCTCGAGCTCACGCACCGGCGCCCGCAGCCGCCCCCATTCCTGAAAGCGCTCCTGCGGCGGCAGAGGCGGATGCAGGAAAGGCCGCGCCGGCTCAGGGGTCCGGGCCTTGACGTCGGGCGCCTCGGGCTCGGCCGGGGGCACCGGTTCGCGAGGCTCGTCTACGGCCGCGGCGGCACCGTCGCCGCTGCCGTTGCGGCCGCTCTCGGCCGGCGCCTCGGTCCGGGCCGGCGCGTCCCGGCGCAGGCCCGCCTCGGCATTGGCGGCGGCCTTGACCGGGAACAGGGCCGCCGACGGAGGCTTCGGCATCAGCGGCCGCAAGCGGAAGCTCGGCGCGGCGGCCGCCGGCCTGGTCTCAGGCAGCTCGACCGCCGCCGGCTCGCTCCCGGCCTCGCGCAGCTCG
Source organism: uncultured Alphaproteobacteria bacterium (assembly GCA_963798075.1). Lineage (GTDB taxonomy): Bacteria > Pseudomonadota > Alphaproteobacteria > Geminicoccales > Geminicoccaceae > DATAOG01. The sequence continues at coordinate 6,406 of CAWCRU010000038.1, forward strand.
ATGCCGGTCGCCACCACCGAGACCCGCATGTCACCGTCGACCGTTTCGTCGAGGGTGGAGCCCACGATGATGTTGGCCTCCGGATCGACCTCCTCCTTGATCCGATTGGCCGCCTCGTCGACTTCGAAGAGCGTCATGTCGGGGCCGCCGGTGATGTTGATGAGCACCCCGCGGGCACCCCGCATCGACACCTCGTCGAGCAAGGGGTTGGAGATCGCGGCCTCGGCGGCCTCGATCGCCCGGCGCTCGCCCGAGCCCTCGCCGGTGCCCATCATCGCCTTGCCCATCTCGCTCATCACGGTCCGGATGTCGGCGAAGTCGAGGTTGATCAGGCCCGGCATGACCATCAGATCGGTAACCCCCCGGACCCCCATGTGGAGCACGTTGTCGGCGAGCTTGAAGGCCTCGGCGAACGTCGTGCGCTCATTGGCGATCCTGAACAGGTTCTGATTGGGGATCACGATCAGGGTGTCGACGTACTGCTGGAGCTCGGTCAGCCCGGCCTCCGCCACCCGCATCCGATGCGCGCCCTCGAAGTGGAAGGGCTTGGTGACCACCCCCACGGTCAAGATGCCCTGCTCGCGCACCGAACGGGCGATCACCGGCGCTGCCCCGGTGCCGGTGCCACCCCCCATGCCGGCGGTGATGAACACCATGTGGCTGCCCTGCAGCTGGTCGAGCAGCTCGTCGATCGCCTCTTCCGCCGCCGCCCGGCCGATCTCCGGCCGCGCGCCCGCTCCGAGCCCCTGGGTGATCGACGTGCCGAGCTGGATCCGGCGCTCAGTCAGAGAATGTGCGAGCGACTGCGCATCGGTATTGCAGGCGACGAACTCGACTCCTTCAAGATGCGCGGTGATCATATTGTTCACCGCATTGGTACCGGCGCCACCAACCCCGACCACGGTGATGCGTGGTCTCAGCTCATGGGTCACCGGCATGCTCAGGTTGATTGTCATTGTAACACATCCTCCTCCGTTGCGGTCCCAAGCCTGGAACCGGTCCTTTCGAGCCGGCCTTTGATGGCTCTGTGCTCAAAAGTTTTCTCGCAACCATTGGCTGATCTTTGCCAGCCGAACGGTCCTGATACGGTTGGGGCGGAGCGACCAAAAGGTCAAGCCGCCATCGTCCTCGTTGGCCCAGCGCAGCAGCCCTGCGGCGGTCGTGCCGCCGGGCAGGCCCGCAATCTCGAGACGGCCGTCGAGCGGAAAGGCGCGGCCGAGGCGGGCCGGCATGCCGAACACCTCCTCGGCGAGCTCGACCATGCCCTCGAGCATGCTGCCGCCGCCGGTCAGCACGAGCCGGCGGCCAAGCACGGGCAGCTCGCTCTCGGCAAGCCGCGCGCGCACCAGCTGCAGGATCTCCTCGACCCGGGGGCGCATGATCTCGGTCAGCCGCGCCCGCGAGACGATCTGGCGGGGCGGGTCGGCGGGATCGCCGAGGCCCGGAACCTCGAGCTGCTGCCGGGCATCGCCCGAGCGCGACAGCACGCTGCCGTAGAGGGTCTTGAGACGCTCGGCCTGCGGCCAGCCGATCGAGAGGCCGAAGGCAAGATCGCGGGTCACGTGGCGGCTGCCGAGCGGCACAGTGTGGATGTCCTGAAGGCGGCCATCGGCGAAGCGGGCGACCCCCGTGACGCCGCCACCCAGGTCGAGGGCGAGCGCGCCGAGCGTGACCTCGTCCTCGCTCAGGCTGCCGAGACCGGCAGCGTAGGGTGCCGCGACCACCGCCTGGACCTCCAGATGGCAACGCTCGACCGCGGCCGCCAGATTGTGCAGCGGTGCGGCGGCGACCTGAACCAGCTGCGCCTCGAGGCGCAGCTGCCGGCCGATCATGCCGCGCGGGTCGTGCAGCGGCTGGCCGCCGTCCAGGGTCATTTTGAGCGGCAGGGCGTGGAGGGTCTCGCGGCCGTCCGTGCGCGCCTCGGCGCGGGCGTGGGCGAGGGCCCGGGCCAGGTCGTCGCCGGTGACCGCGCGGCCCTCGAGCTCGAGCTCGACCACGGCGCGCACCGAGCGCGGCCGCCCGGCCGAGATTCCGAGGACGACCTCGCGCAGCGTCTCGTTGGCCTGCTGCTCGGCCTCGTGGACCACGGCCAGGATCGAGGCCTCGGCCGCCTCGGCATCGACGATCTCGCCGGCGCGCAGGCCCTCGGCCAGCTGATAGCCGGCGCCCCGGACCTCGAGGCGGCCGCCCGGCCGCCGGCGGGCGATCAGGCAGCACATCTTGGTGGTGCCGACATCGAGCACGCCGATCGGCTCGTGGCGGCCGAGCGGCCGGGGCTCGGGGCGCTGCAGGCGGACGATTTCGGCGCCGGTCATGCCCGGCGATCCACGAGCACGCTCGGCTCGAGCAAGAGCCGCAGGCGGTCCGGCAGCAGGCGGAGATCGACCACCCGCACCGCCCGCTCCAAAAGAGCCTCGTCGCGGGCCTTGGCGGCCAGCAGGTGCCAGGCGCTCTGCGGATCCTGCTCGGGCAGCATGACGTCGACCCGATTGTCGAGATGCAGGTCCCAACGCCGGTCGCCGATCCACGTCGCGGCGACCACCCGCGTGAAGAGAGCCGGCTCGCTCGACAGCAGGGCGAACAGATCCTGGGCGTGGCGCGGCGCGTCATCGCCGACCAGGACGCGCAGACGACTGTACGCCTCGGGCAGCCGGGCGCCGTCGAGTCCGCTCTCGATCACCGCGCCTGCCCGATCGATCACGTCGAACCGGCCGCCCCGCTGCCAAAGCGCCAGCGGCTGACGCTCGATCAGACGGACGTAGAGGCTGTCGGGCAGCATGCGCACGACGCTCGCCTGATCGACCCAGGTCAGCTGCTCGAGGCGCGCGCGCGCTGCCTCGGTGTCGATGCCGAGCAGCGGCTGGCCGACCTTGACGCCGAGGCGCTCGCGCAGCTCCTCGAGGCCGGTCCGCACCCGGCCGTCGACGTAGACCTGGCGGACTGCGAGCCCGGCATCGGCGGTCAGCGCGAGTGTTCGCCCGACCAGCGCGCTCTCGGCCTCGGCGAGCCGACCCGAGGTGGTCGCCCAGATGCCGAAGCCGCCGCCGAGCAGCAGCCCGAGCGCGCCGCCGGCGGCATAGAGCGCCGGTCGATACCAGCGCGGCCGCGGCGGCCGCCGGAAGAACTGGCGCGCGCGGTGGGTCGCGAGGGTTACGCGTCGCATCGCGCGTCCAGGACCAGCTGCTCGACCAGATCGGCAAAGCCGATGCCGGCATGAGCTGCCTGCTCCGGCACCAGTGAGATCGGGGTCATGCCGGGCTGGGTGTTGACCTCGAGCAGGTAGAGGCCGTCCGGGTCGCCGTCCTCGAGCCGGAAATCCGCCCGCGAGACGCCGCGGCAGCCGAGCAGGCGGTGGGCGGCCAGCGCCTGCTCGAGCGTGTGCCGGTAGAGCTCGGGTGTGAGCGGCGCCGGGATCAGGTGGACCGCCTCGTTGGCCGTGTATTTGGCGTGGTAGTCGAAGAAGCCGTGGTCGTGGCGGATCTCGGTGACCGCGAGCGCCCGGTCGCCGAGCACGCCCACGGTCAGCTCGCGGCCGGGGATGTAGCGCTCGACCAGGATCTCCGGGCCGTAGGGCCATTGGTTGCGGTCGATCGCCCGGTCGGACGGATCGCGCACGATCTTGACCCCGACGCTCGAGCCTTCCTGATTGGGTTTGACCACGTAGGGCAGCTCGAGCGGCGGGGCGCCGTTGCGGAGCGCGTCGACGGTCATGAGATGGCCCTCGGGGCAGCGCAGACCGGCGGCCTCGAACAGGCGCTTGGCCATGGCCTTGTTCATCGCCAGGCTTGACGCGAGCACGCCCGAGTGGCTGTAGGGAATGCCCATGATCTCGAGCAGGCCCTGGACGGTGCCGTCCTCGCCGAAGCGGCCGTGGAGCGCGTTGTAGACCACGTCCGGGCGGAGCTCGGCGAGCCGGGCCGCAAGGTCACGGCCGACGTCGATCGCGCTGACCCGCCAGCCCCGCTCCTGCAGGGCTTCGAGCGCCGCCTTGCCGCTCACCAGCGACACCTCGCGCTCGGCCGACCAGCCGCCCATCAGCACCACCACATGCCGGCTCACGCCGCGGCCTCCATATTGTCGCGACTGAGCTGTTCGGCTTCCCATTGTTTGTAAGTCTTACCCTGGCCTTGCACCCTCCATTCAGTGGTGCCGTTCGACGGACGGCCATTTACGACGGCGGCAGCGGCGCTCGGACTCTTGAAGGCATAGTTTTCGCGGAACACGCGGTTGGCACCCTGCTCGGCAAGGATACCCATCCTGACAAGCTCGGCGTAGAGCTGGCCGTAGCCCGTAGTCTCCCATCTACGGCTCTCCCAAGCGTGTCGCGCGATCGATCCCGCCTGCACGACGAACTCGCCATTCTCCAACCTCGCCGTCGCGCGAATACCGTGCTTGGGCGTCTGCAGCTCAAAAATAGGCGCGATCGACGCCACGACGGGGTGATCGGCGACCTGTGAGACAGGCCGCGTGTTCTTGAGGAAGCTGTCAATCCGAAGAGCTGGCAAGACCATCAGGATGTACTCGAGGAAAGCCTCCATGTTCGCCCGTGCCGCCTCTGACAAGCCGGATCGGCTCGGCGTGTTGCCATTTTCGAGGACGATCTTGCCAACTGCGCGCGCTTCTTCGATCAAACGGGCTTCCAGATACTTCACATGGGCCTTGTTAAGGTTGTTGGCCGCTGATGTAACCAGAATTGCGACATTCCACCAGTCTTTCCTACTGTCGTGGTTCCGGATGCGGTCGCTGACATCTTCGGCCTCGCCGATGTAGGCGAGCGGCTCGCCTTCTCTCTCTCCGAACAACAGATAAACGCCGGTATAGCGTGCCTCCTTACGCTTGAGGGCTTCGCTGATCTGCGTTCGCGGTGTCATCAGGACGTGGCCGGTCCAGTTAAACACCTCCGCCGTCAGCATCCCATCCGGTCTGCCGTCGATGAAAAAGAGTTCGAGCGACCGCCCGCCGGATCCAGTCGTCACGCCGCGGCCTCCCAGTCGTCGGTCGAGCGGTCCGAGGCCGGGCGGCCGACCCGGTCGATCTCCCATTCGAGGCGGATGCCGCTCTGCTCCTCGACCCGGGCGCGCACCTGCTCGCCCAGCTCCTCGAGCTCCGCGGCCAGCGCGCCGCCACCGTTGATCAGGAAGTTGCAGTGCTTGTCCGAGACCATCGCCCGGCCGTGGCGAAGGCCGCGGCAGCCGGCCGCGTCGATCAGCTGCCAGGCCCTGGGTCCGGCCGGGTCCCTGCCGCCCGGGTTCTTGAAGGTGCTGCCGCCGGTTGCGACGTGGAGCGGCTGGTTCGCCTCGCGCTCGGCCTTGATGGCGCGCATCCGCGCCTCGATCGCCGGCGGCTCGCCGGGAACGGCCCGCAGCACCGCGCCGGTCACGATCCAGCCCGCCGGCAGGTCCGAATGCCGGTAGGCAAAGCCGAGCTCGGCTGGCCCGAGCTCGTGGCGCCGGCCTTTTGGGTCGAGCGCGACGACCCGCTCGACGATCTCCGCGGTCTCGCCGCCGAAAGCGCCCGCGTTCATCCGCACGGCGCCGCCGAGCGTGCCGGGAATGCCGATCAGGAACTCGAGCCCGGAAAGGCCCGCCTTCATCGCCTGGATCGCAATCATCCGATCGGTGGCGCCGGCGCCGACCCAGAGGCGGTCGTCGTCGATGTCGACCTCGGCCAAGGGGCCGGCGAAGCGCAGCACGACGCCCCTGATGCCGCCGTCGCGGACCAAAAGGTTGGAGGCGACGCCGATCGGCGTCACCGGCACCTCGGCGGGCTTGCCCTTCAGGAAAGCCGCGAGGTCGGCGGCATCGGCCGGCTGGAATACGACCTCGGCCGGCCCGCCGACCCGGAGCCAGGTGCGGGGAGCCATCGGCACAGATGCCCGCAAGCGGCCACGCACCGGCGGCAGGGCGGACAAGAGATCGCCGCTCACGCCGCGTCCTCCTCGCCCAGCAGGCGCTTCAGCTGGGCAGGCAGCGCGTTGGCCCAGGCGGTGATGCTGCCGGCGCCGAGGCAGACCACGAGGTCGCCCGGACCGCCGAGGCTCGCGACCAGTGGCGCCAGCTGTTCCGGGCCGTCGATCGGGCGCACGTCGCGGTGACCGTGGCGGCGCAGGCCAAGGACCAGGGCGTCCCGATCGATGCCCGCGATCGGCGCCTCGCCGGCAGCGTAGACCGGCGCCACCAGCACGCAGTCGGCATCATTGAAGGCGGTGCAGAATTCCTCGAACAGATCTCTAAGGCGCGTGTAGCGGTGGGGCTGGACCACCGCGACGAGCCGGCCGTCCGAGGTCTGGCGCGCGGTTTCGAGCACGGCCCGGATCTCGACCGGGTGGTGGCCGTAGTCGTCGATCACGGTCATGCCGCCGGCCGTACCGGTGCGGGTGAAGCGCCGCTTGACGCCGCCGAAGCCGGCCAGCGCCTGGCGCAGCACGTCGTCGGCGATGCCGAGCTCGCGCGCGACCGCGATCGCGGCCAGCGCATTCTGGACGTTGTGCCGGCCGGCCATGGCGAGGCGCAGGCGCGAGATCCGATGGTTGACGAGGCCGGTCATCCGGTCGCGCAGCTCGACGTCGAACTCGGCCCCGCGCCGGTCGAAGGCGGGCTCCAGCGCGCGCACGTCGGCCTGCGGGGAAAAGCCGTAGGAGATCAGCCGGCGATCGGTGATCCGGCCGAACAGCGTCTGGACCTCCGGGTGGTCGATGCAGAGCACGGCTGCACCGTAGAACGGGATGTTCTCGACGAAGCTCTGGAACGCCCGGCGCACGGCCTCGAACTCGCCGTAGAAATCCATGTGCTCGGGGTCGATGTTGGTGACCACGGCGATGCTTGCCGGCAGGCGGACGAAGCTGCCGTCGGACTCGTCGGCCTCGACCACCATCCAGTCGCCCTCGCCCGAGCGGGCGTTGGTGCCGTAGGCGTTGATGATGCCGCCGTTGATCACGGTCGGGTCGAGCTTGGCGGCATCGAGGAGCGCCGCAATCAGCGAGGTCGTGGTGGTCTTGCCGTGGGTGCCGGCGACCGCGATCGCCCACTTGAGGCGCATCAGTTCGCCCAGCATCTCGGCCCGGCGCACGACCGGCACGCGGGCGCCCCGCGCGGCCTCGATCTCGGGATTGTCGCCCTTGACCGCCGATGACGCCACGACCACGCCGCAGTCGCCGAGATTGGCCGCCCGATGGCCGATCGCGACCTCGATGCCGAGCCTGCGCAGGCGCTCGGTATTGGCGTTCTCGGTGAGGTCCGAGCCCTGGACCCGATGGCCGAGGTTGTGCAGCACTTCGGCGATCCCGCTCATGCCGATGCCGCCGATGCCGACGAAGTGGATGCCGCCCGCATCGATCGGCAGGGTTCTCATGCCAGCGCCTCGCGGTGGAGATTGGCGACCGAAGGGGAGAGCAAGGACAGGGTTGCATCCGCGAGCGCCAGGGCCGCATCCGGCCGGCCCAGCGCATAGGCCCGGCGCGCCATCAGCTCGAGCTGCCCCGGCTGCTCGAGACAGATCTTGAGCTTCGCCGCCAGGCTCCCGGCGTTGAAGTCGGCCTCCTCGAGCAGCCAAGCGGCCCCCGCCTCGGTCAGTGCCGCCGCGTTGGCGCGTTGATGGTCGTCGGCGGCCAGAAGATAGGGCACCAGCAGCGACGGCCGGCCGAGCACCAGGAACTCGGCGACGCTGGAGGCGCCGGAGCGCGAGATCACCAGATGCGCCCGCGCCAGCCGGACCGGCAGATCGTCGAAGAAAGGCCGGAGCTCGGCCGCGAAGCCAAGGGCGGCGTACGCGTTGGCGACCCGCTCGAGATCCTCCGGACGGCACTGCTGGGTGAGGCGGATGCGGGCGCGCTCTTGCTCGGTCAGGGTGGCAAGGGCCGCCGGCAGGACCTGGCTCAGGATGCGCGCGCCCTGGCTGCCGCCCACCACCAGCAGCTGGAGCGGACCGCCCGGCGCGGGTGGAGCGTAGGCCCGGTCGCGCCAGGCCACGACCTCGGCGCGAACCGGATTGCCGGTGACCAGCCTTCGCGCCTTGGTCGCCCCGGCCGCGCCTCGCGTCTCGGCAAAGGTCAGCGCGAGCACCCGCGCCTTACGCGCGATCAGGCGGTTGGCGCGGCCGAGCACGGCGTTCTGCTCGTGGACCAGGATCGGAATGCCGAGCAGCCGGGCGGCGAGGCCGATCGGCACCGCCGCATAGCCGCCGAACGCGGCGAGCGCTGCCGGTCGCCGCCGGCGGAGGAGAGCCAGCGTCTGGACCAGCCCGAGGCCGAGCCGCGCGAGGCCTGCAAGACGCCGCAGCGGGCGGCCGGACAGGCTACCCGCCTGGATCACGTAGTGGACGAGCCCGGACCCGACGTAGCGGGCGCCGCGGGCATCGCACAGCAGGACCACCTCCTGGCCGCGCGCCTGGAGCTCGCGGGTCAGCGCCAGCGCCGGGAACATGTGGCCGCCGGTGCCGCCCGTGCCGATCACGATCGGGCGGCTCATGGCAGCACCTCACCGCCCGCCCGCCGCCGGATCGGCGCCTTACTGCCCGGCTGTCGCCGGACCCCGGCCTCGCTACCCGGTCGCCGCCGCGTCAGGGCCAGGAACATGCCCATGCCGAGTGCCAGGGCGCAGAGCGAGGAGCCGCCGTAGCTGATGAACGGCAGGGTCATGCCGGTCGCCGGCAGCAGCCTGAGATTGACCCCCATGTTGATGATCGCCTGGAGGCCGAAGTGCGCGAGCAGGCCGGCCGCCGCGAGCAGGGCGAAGCGGTCGCTGACCAGCCCGGTCCGGCGCAGGCCGCGCAGCAGGACGAAGGCGAACAGACCGAGCAGGGCGAGGCAGGCGATCAACCCGTACTCCTCCGCGATGACGGCGAAGACGAAGTCGCTATGAGCGTCGGGCAAGGCATATTTGACCGTGCCCTCGCCCGGGCCGCTGCCGAACCAGGCCGCTCCCTGGACCGCCTCGAGTGCCAGGCCGACCTGGAAATGATCGCCGGCGCCCGGATCGAAGAATCGGTCAAAGCGCTGGGTCACGTGCGGGAAGAACAGGTAGGTCTGCCAGAGACCGAGGCCGCCGGTCGCCACCAGGCCGACGACCAGCAGCCAGGGCAGGCCGGCAAGGAACAGCTGCAGCCCGACCAGGCAGGCGACCATCAGCGCCATGCTGACGTCCGGCTGGCTGAGCAAAAGGACCAGTGCCAGCGCCGTCAGGAGCAGGCCGGGGAGCGCGTTGCGCAGGCCCTCTGCCTGGGCCAGCATGCCCGCGACCACGATCACGAGCGCGGGCTTCATGAACTCGCCCGGCTGCACCACCAGCCCGGCGATCGGCAACCAGCGCCGGGCACCCTTGATCTCCGGCCCGAACACAAGGGTCAGCACGAGCAGCACCAAGGTCAGGGCCAACAGCCCGACGGCCAGGCGATGGACGCCCTTGGGCGAGAGCAGCGAGCTGCCGAGCAGCAGGAGCGTCGCGGGCAGCAGGTACATCGCGTGGCGGCCGACGAAATAGAGCGGCGGCAGGCCGAGGCGGGCGGCGACCGGCGGGCTGGATGCGAGCACGAACACGAGGCCGCTGACAGCGAGCAGGCCGAGGCCGGCGAGCAGCGGCCGGTCGACGGTCCACCACCAGCGGCCCAGCAGCCCGCGCTGGGTGCGGCTGAAGGGCGTCATCCTCCGGCCTCCAGCGCGCGGGGCGCGGTGAGCCCGGCGACCAGCGCCTTGAAGGCGTCGCCCCGGGCCTCGAAGTCGGCGAACTGATCGAACGAGGCGCAGGCCGGGGCCAGCAGGACCACGGCGCTCTCCTTTGGATCGCGGGTGGCGGCGGCCGCCGCCTGCCCGACCGCGGTCGCGAGATCGCCGCTTTGCGTGCACGCTACCCGGGACGAAAACGCCTCCTCGAAGCTGCCGGCCGCCTCGCCGATCAGATAGGCGTGGCGCACCCGCTCGAGCCAGGGCAGTAGCGGCTCCAGGCTTGCCTGCTTGGGCCGGCCGCCGGCGATCCAGTAGATCCGCTCGAAGCTCGCGAGCGCGCGGGCCGCTGCCTCGGGGTTGGTCGCTTTGCTGTCGTTGACGAACTGCACGCCGGCGACGGCCCCGACCGTCTCCATCCGATGCGCGAGGCCCTGGAACCGGCAGAGGCCCGCAGCCGCGCTCGCAGGCTCGACCCCGAGGACGCGCACCGTGGCATAGGCCGCGGCCGCGTTCTGCCAGTTGTGCGCGCCGCGCAGGCTCGCGATCGGCCGCAGATCGGCGACGAACTGAGCGACCGGCCCGAGGGCGTCGTACAGCCGGCCATCGGTGACGAACACCCCATGGTCGAGGCTGCGCCCGACCGCGACCGGCAGGACGCGACGCTGCCGTTCGGTCCGCAGCTGGTCGAACAGGCTTTGGCAATGCGCATCGTCGACGCCGATGACCGCCCAGTCGGTGGCCCGCTGGTTGTGCACAATCCGGCCCTTGGCGCGCAGATAGCCGCTCATGCCGCCGTGTCGCTCGAGATGGTCCGCGCTCAGGTTCAGGATCACCGCCACGCTGCAGCTCAGATGCTCGCTCAGATCCAGCTGGTACGACGAGAGTTCCAAGACATAGATGTCTTCAGGGGGTTTAGGCAATAGATCTAGTACCGGCAAGCCGATATTGCCGCCCACCTGCGCGCCGATGCCGGCGTGGCGCAGGAGCGCGCCGACCAGGGTCGTGGTGGTCGACTTGCCATTGGTGCCGGTGATCCCGACGATCCGTCGCTCGGGGTCGCTCTCGACCAGCAGCTCGAGGTCGCCGACGACCGCGACCCCGGCCTCCCGGGCGCGCTCGACCAGCCGGTGCGGGCGCGGATGATGCAAGGGAATCCCCGGGCTCAGCACCAGCCGATCGACGCGCGCCCAGTTGCAGAGCTCGAGGTCGACGATCGGCAAGCCCGCGGCCGCCGCCTCGGCGCGCCGTTCGGGCGCATCGTCCCAGGCCCAGACCCGGGCACCGCTCGCGAGCAGCGCCCGCCCCGCCGAGCGGCCGGAGCGGCCGAGCCCGAGCACGGCCAGGGTCTTGTCTCGCATCGCGGGCAAAGGGATCATCGAGGGTCAGCGCAGCTTGAGGGTCGAGAGGCCGATCAGCGCCAGGATCATGGCGATGATCCAAAAGCGGATCACGATGGTCGGCTCCTGCCAGCCCTTCTGCTCGAAGTGATGATGGAGGGGCGCCATCCGGAACACCCGCTTGCCGGTCAGCTTGAACGAGGCGACCTGGACGATCACCGAGATCGTCTCGAGCACGAAAAGGCCGCCGACCAGCGCGAACACGAGCTCATGCTTGGTGATCACCGCGACCGCGCCCAGCGCCCCGCCCGAGGCGAGCGAGCCGGTGTCGCCCATGAACACCATCGCCGGCGGGGCGTTGAACCAGAGGAAGCCGAGCGAGGCCCCGACCATCGCGCCGCAGAACACCGCGAGCTCGCCCGCCCCCGGCACGAACGGGATGCCGAGATAGTTCGCGAAGATCGCGTTGCCGACCAGATACGCGATGAGCGCAAAGCAGGCGGCGACGATCATGGTCGGCACGATCGCCAGGCCATCGAGGCCGTCGGTTAGGTTGACCGCGTTCGAGGCGCCGACCATGACCAGCATGGCAAACGGGAAGAACAGCAGGCCGAGCGGCACCAGCAGGCCCTTGAAGAACGGCAGAGCGAGGCCGGTCGCGAGCGGCTGGCGGGTGATCCAGGTGATCAGCACGGCCGCGATCAGCGCCACCAGGCATTGGCCGAGGAACTTGGTGCGCGCGGCGAGGCCGCCGCTCGAGCGCTTGGTGAGCTTCAGGTAGTCGTCGGCGAGGCCGATGCCGCCGAAGCCGAGCGTGATCATCAGGACCACCCAGACGTAGCCGCTCGTGAGGTCGGCCCAGAGCAGGGTCGCGAGCGTGAGGGCGAGCAGGATCAGCGTGCCGCCCATGGTCGGCGTGCCCTGCTTGGTCAGGATGTGCGAGGCCGGGCCGTCCGGGCGAATCGGCTGGCCCTGGCCCTGGCGGATCCGCAGCCAGCGGATCAGGCCGGGACCGACCACGAAGCTGATGACCAGCGCGGTCAGGACGGCACCGCCGGTCCTGAAGGTCAGATAGCGGAACAGGTTGAACAGACCGAACTGGTCGGCGAGCGGGAACAGAAGGTTGAACAGCATGATCGGCCTCAGCCCGCGACCGCTGCCGCATCGGCGAGCAGCGCCTCGACCAGGCGGCCCATGCCGATCCCGAGTGAGCCCTTGATCAGGAGCGTGTCGCCCGGCTGCAGCTCGGCGTCCAGGATCGGCAGCAGCTCGGCGGCACTGTCGACGTGCGGCCCGCGCACCGCCGCCGGCAGAGCGGCGTGCAGATGGCGCATCGCCGTGCCGACCGTGAACACCCGGTCGACGCCCGCGACCGCGCCGGCCAGCGTCGCATGCAGGGCCGGCGTCTGCTCGCCCAGCTCCAGCATGTCGCCGAGCGCTGCAAGCCTCCGGCCGGGGGCAGTCTCGAGCAGGGCGAGGGCTGCCCGCATCGAGGCGGGATTGGCGTTGTAGCTCTCGTCGATCAGGGTGGCCCCGCGCGCCAGCCGGTGGCGTTGGCCGCGGCCCTTCGGCGGCCGGACATCGGCGAGTGCTCGCGCCGCCGCCGCGGGGTCGGCGCCGAGCGCCATGACGCAGGCGAGCACGCCCAGGCTGTTGCCGACCCAATGCCGCCCGGGCGCCCCGATCCGGAACGCCAGCTCGGCGCCACCGACGCTTGCGATCACCTCGCTGCCGCCGGCATCGAGCCTGGCCTCGCTCAGGCGGACGGCGGCGCCGGCCTCGCTGCCGAAGCCGATCACGCGCTCGCAGCCGGCGGCGCGCGCGAGCTCGATCAGCTGTGGCGTATGGGGATCGTCGAGGTTCAGGACCGCGATGCCGCCCGGCTCCAGGCCCTCGAAGATCTCGCCCTTGGCCGCCGCGATCGCCTCGACTGAGGGGAAGAAGCCGAGATGGGCGGGCGCAATCGCCGTGATCATCGCGACCTGCGGCCGGACCAGGCGGGCAAGTGCGGAAATCTCGCCCGGGGCGTTCATGCCGACCTCGTAGAGGCCGTAGACCGTATCCTGGGGTTGGCGCGCGAGCGACAGCGGCACGCCCCAGTGATTGTTGAAGCTGGCGGCGCTCGCGTGGGTTCTTGCCTGCCGCGCGAGGACCAGGCGGAGCGCCTCCTTGGTGCCGGTCTTGCCGACGCTGCCGGTGATCGCGGCGAGCCGGGCCCGGCTTCTCGCCCGCGCGGCATGGCCGAGCGCAGTCAGGGCCGCCAGGGTGTCCGAGACCACGAGCAGCCTGGCATCGGCCGTGATCCCATCGGGGATGCGATCGATCAGCGCCGCGGCACCTTTGGCCAGCGCCGCGGCGACAAAGCCGTGAGCGTCATGGTTGGGGCCGCGCAGCGCGATGAAGAGCTCGCCCGGCTGGACGGTTCGGGAATCGATCGCGACGCCCGTGACCGACCAGTCGCCGCTGGCGCGGCCGCCGGTCGCAGCGGCAAGCTCGGCGGCGGTCCAGAGGGTCTCGCTCATGCCGCAGCCCCACCCGGTTCGGCCAGTGCGGCCCGCACCTCGGCCGCATCCTCGAACGGCAGCACGCGGTCGCCGATGATCTGCCCGGTCTCGTGGCCCTTACCGGCAACCACCAGCAGGTCGCCTGCCTCGAGCCCGGCGATCGCGGCTCGGATCGCGGCCCGCCGGTCGCCGATCTCGACGGCACCGGGGCAGCCGTCCAGGATCGCGCGCCGGATCCGCGCCGGGTCCTCGCTGCGCGGGTTGTCATCGGTGACGTAGACGAGGTCGGCGCCTGCGGCCGCGATTGCGCCCATCTCCGCCCGCTTGCCCGGGTCGCGATCGCCGCCGCAGCCGAAGACCACCACCAAGCGCTTGCCGGCGTGGGGGCGGAGGGCGTCCAGGACCTTGGCGAGGGCATCCGGCTTGTGGGCGTAGTCGACGAACACCGGCGCGCCCTTCCGGTGGACGCCGATGCACTGCATCCGGCCGGGCGCGCCCTCGAGCTTGCCGAGCAGGCCGGCGGCGGCCTCTGGATCGGCGCCGGTCGCGATCACGAGGCCGAGCGCGGCCAGAAGATTGCTCGCCTGGAACGCGCCGACCAGCGGGCTGCGGAGCACGTGCCGGCGGCCGTCGAGCGCGAAGCTGATGGTCTGGCCGTCGGCCTCCGGCCGCCGCTCGAGCAGGCGCAGGCGCGCGGCCGCGAGGCCGTAGTCCAGGACGGCGACCCTGCGCGCCCGGCAGACCGCCGCGAGCGGCTCGAACTCGGGCTGGTCGGCGTTGAGCACGGCGGTCCCCCCGGGCGGCAGGAGCTCGCTGAACAGACGCCGCTTGGCCGCCAGATAGGCGTCCTGGCTGCCGTGATAATCGTAGTGGTCTCGTGAGAGATTGGTAAACGCCGCCGCCGCCAGCTGCACGCCGTCGAGCCGGCGCTGGTCGAGGCCGTGGCTGGAGGCCTCGAGCGCCAGATGCTCGATGCCGGCGGCGACGAGCTCGGCGAGCAGCGCGTGCAGCCGGACCGGGTCGGGCGTGGTCAGCTCGGGGGCGCCGCGGCCGCCTGGTGCTGTCAGCCCGAGCGTGCCGAGCGAGGCCGCCCGATGGCCGAGCCCGGTCCAGAGCTGCATCGTGAACCAGGCGATCGAGGTCTTGCCGCTGGTGCCGGTCACCGCGACGATGGAGCGCGGCTGGCGGCCGTAGAAGCGGGCCGCGATCAGTGCCAGGCGCCGGCGCGGGTCGGCGTCGAGCACCAGCGGCACGCCGAACTCCGCGTCGGTCAGCTCAGGCGGGGCCAGGATCGCGGCGGCGCCGCGCGCGATCGCATCGGCGATGAAGCGGCGGCCGTCGGTCCGGCTGCCGGGCAGCGCCGCGAACAGCCAGCCCGGCCGCACGGTGCGCGAATCGGCGCTCAGGCCGGTGATCTCGGCGGCGCTTCCGGCGGGCTCCTGCACGGTCACCCCAAGATCGAGCAACGCGCGCAGCCGCATCCGGGCTCTCCCTGGTGGTCGTCGACCCAGCGGGCGCCGGGCGCCGCCTGGAAGCTCGGCTCCGTCCGCCCGGTCCGCCCATTGTACGCCTGGCTCTCGATCAGGCGCTCGCGGAACCATTGCTCGGCGTCCGGGTCGACCGGCGGCAGGCCGAGCAGGGGGCCGATCCGACTGACGATCCGCCCGACCGTGGGCGCTGCCGTCCAGCCGCCCTCGGCCAGGCCGAAGGTGTCGGCGTCGCCCTTCGGGTCGTCCAGGGTCACCAGCACGACGTAGCGGGGCTGGTCGATCGGGAAGGCGGCGATGAACGACGAGATCAGCCCGTGGCCCCGATAGCCGCCGTGGAGCGGCTTGTCGGCGCTGCCGGTCTTGCCGCCGATCAGGTAGCCCGGCACCTTGGCGAGCTTGCCGGTGCCCTCGGTCACCGTCAGCCACATCAGCCAGCGCACTTTCGCGGCGGTCGCGGCCGAGACCGGCGGCCGGTCCCAGACCGGCGGCACGCCTTCGGCGACCAGATGCGCGCGCGGCCGCGGCGCCGTGCAGACGATCGCCGAGACTGCATCGGCCATCTGCAAGGGCGAGATCGCAAGGCCGTGGCCGTAGGCGGCGGTCACGGAGTTGATCGGGCGCCAGTGCGCCGGCAGCTGCGGCAGGGCGACCTCGGGCAGGCGGATCGGATGCCGCTCGAGCAGGCCGAAACGGCGGAAATAGTCGAGCTGGCCCTCAGTGCCGAGCGCCATCGCCATCCTGGCGGCGCCAATGTTGGACGAGAAGGCGATCACCTCGGGCACGCTCAGCCAGCGCCCCTTGGCGTGGTAGTCGCCGATCGAAAAACGGCCGAAGCGGAGCGGCGCGCTCGCGTCCAGGCTGCTGGTCATCTCGACCGCGCCGGCATCGAGCGCCATGGCGACAGTGAACAGCTTGAACAGCGAGCCGAGCTCGTAGGTGCCGAGCGTGTCGCGGTTGAACAGCGCGTCGCTCGACGCGTCCTGGTAGCGGTTCGGATCGAAATCCGGCAGGCTGACGCCTGCCAGGAGCTCGCCGGTTCCGACGTCGAGCACGATGCCGGCGGCGCCCTTGGCGGCGAAGCGCAGGCGCGCCGCCCGGAGCTCGCTGCGGACCACCTCCTGAACCCCGAGATCGAGGGTCAGGACCAGGGGTATCTGGCGCAGCTCCGGGTCGGTCAGACGCGCGTCGTAGCTGCTCTCGATCCCCGCGAGGCCCTGGTTTTCGATGCCGACGTAGCCGACCAGATGCGCTGCCAGCGCGCTCTGCGGATAGATCCGGTGGCTCTCGGTGCGGAAGTCGATGCCGGGCAGCCCGAGGCGGATCACGGCCCGCTGCTCGGCGTCGGTGATGTGTCGCTTGAGCCAGACGAACCGCCGCGGCTGCGAGAGAAGGGCGAGCAGATCGGCGCGCTCGACGCCGTCAAGTGCGCCGGCAAGCGCGGTCGCCGCCGCGTCCCGATCGAGCAGCTGGGCAGGATCGGCGAACACCGAGGCGGTCGGATAGTCGGTCGCGAGCAAAGTGCCGTTGCGATCGACGATGTCGGCGCGGTGCGGGCTGTCGATCACGCTGGCTTCTGCCGGGGCGCCGAGCACGTTGTCGCCGCGCCAGAGAGCAAGGTCGACCACCCGCAGCGCCAACCCCAGCAAGGCCAGGGCGAAGACCGCGCCGACCAGGCGCAGGCGGCGCTGGCCGAGGCGCAGACCCGGGTCGCCGCTTGGCCGCATCAGGGGCGGCTCCCCGCCGTCTGGCGGTGATCCGGGCCGGACGCCGGGCGCCATGGTCCGGGCAGCGCCAGGCGCTCGGGCGGCTTGAGCCGGAGCGGGATCTCGACCCCGGACGGCAGCAAGGCGGTCAGCGGCCGCTGCTCGAGCTCGAGATCGGCGCGCAGCGGGATGTCGGTAACTCGGACGATCTGGCCCGGTTGCGCCGGCTGCAATTCGAGATAGGCCGACGCCAGGCGCGCGAGGCGCCCCGGCTGATTGAGCAGCGCCCATTCGGCGCGCAACCGGTTGAGCTTGGCCTTCTCGGCCGCAATCGCGACCTGCAGCCCGCGCAGCTCGGCCTCCCGATGACGCACCCGGTCCTTGAGAACGTAGAGCCCGGACGCGGCAAGCAGCGCAACCAGGAGACTGACCAACCCGAGCCTCATGGTCATTTCGGCAGCTCCGGGTCGGCCGGCAGCTCCGGGTCGGGCAGCCGCTCCGCGGCGCGCAGACGCGCCGAGCGGGCGCGTGGATTGGCGGCGATCTCTGCCTCGCCGGGCCGCAGCGCGTGGCGGAACAGCGAGCGGAAGCGGGCCGCGGCGGGTTGGCCCGGCGGCTCTGGCAGATGGCGCGACGGGCGCGGCCGCTCGCCGCCGCGGGCGGCAAGGAACTGCTTGACCAGGCGATCCTCGAGCGAGTGGAAGGCGATCACCACCAGGCGCCCGCCGGGCTCAAGCAGCTCCTCGGCGGCGGCCAGGCCCCGCTCCAGCTCGGCCAGTTCGTCGTTGACCCAGATGCGCAACGCCTGGAACGTGCGGGTCGCGGGATCGATCCGGCTGCCCGTCCGACGGCCGGTCCGGCTGACCACGGCGGCGACCAGCCGGGCGAGCTCCCGGGTCCGCTCGATCGGCGCCCGCCGCCGTCGTTCGACGATCGCGCGCGCGATCCGGCGCGCCGCGGGCTCCTCGCCGTAGCGCCAGAAAAGGTCCGCGAGCGTCGCCTCGTCAGCCTGGTTGATCAACTCGGCGGCGCTGAGGCCGGCGCCGGACATGCGCATGTCGAGAGGCCCGTCGGCGGCGAACGAGAAGCCTCGGCGCGGATCGTCGAGCTGCGCCGACGACAGTCCGAGATCGAGCAGGATCCCATCCAGCCGCTCGACGTCCACCGCCGCGAGCAGCTCGGCCATGTCGCCGAAGCAGCCCTCGAGCATGCCGAACCGGCGCTGTCCGGCCGCCAGACGCCGGCCGCGGGCGATCGCGTCCGGGTCCCGGTCGAGGCCGAGCAGGCGACCGGCACCTGCCGCCAGGATCGCCCGGCTATGGCCGCCGGCGCCGAAGGTGGCGTCCAGATAGACGCCGCCCGCTCGCACGCCGAGCGCCGCCAGCATCTCGGGGAGAAGCACCGGCACATGGCGTCCGGTCTCGGGATCGGTGATTGTGCTCACGGCGAGCGCAGTCAAAGCGAGCCAACTCCACGCCCAAGACGCCGTGATGTCTTGACGTCTGCCAGGCAAAGCCAGTCGCGCTTACCGTCGCCGACCCGACCGCCGCGGCGGTGCCAGTATTGACCGGGCCGAAGCCGCGGGATGTCGGCGTCGACAAAAATTGATCGCGACCTTGACCGCGAGATTGGCAATGCGTCAGGACGACGTCGCGGCAAATTGGCAGTCCGATCGGTAGTGCGTCGCCGCACGACTTGCCCTTGACCATAGTTGCATTTTTGCGGGCGGGAACTTTCACCCTACAGTTAAGCGCGCTCGCAGTCAAGGCCCATTTCCAAGAAACCTCCATAACGCACTGAAACGGCGTTGGAAATTGGTCGAGGCGGAAGCCACCGAGGGGCCACGCCGGGGAATCCCGTGCAAGACGAGAGCGAGACGAGTCCAGTCGCCGGTGTAATGTTCTATTTTTGTTCCTCTACTTTCGCGGGAGATTTGGATCAGGCGGCCTATAAGCCGGGTTCTGTCCGCGGTACCCGCCGGGTGCCGCGGGATGGCCATTCCTCTGGGACGCCTGTTGCCAGGCGCCTCGCGCGACCGACCCGGACGACCGGCCCGGAAACGGGCCCGCCCCGCGCCTGAGCGCGGCGCCATCGTCCCTACTTGGTCTTGCTCCCGGTGGGGTTTGCCATGCCGCCGCCGTCGCCGGCGCCGCGGTGCGCTCTTACCGCACCCTTTCACCCTCACCCGCAGGCCGCGTCGAACCCGACGCGGCCCCGGCGGGCGGACTGCTCTCTGTGGCACTTTCCCTGGGGTCGCCCCCGCCGGGCGTTACCCGGCACCGTGTTTCCGTGGAGCCCGGACTTTCCTCCCCCGAGTTGCCCCGAGAGCGGCCATCCGGCCGCCTGATCCGAGCTAGATGTCGGTTCGCCCGGCATCCGCTTCAAGCGCTCCGAGCGCCGCCAGAAGGCCGTCGAGGCGAGCCCGCGTGGTGTGGTCCGGATCGCCATCGACCCGCTCGGGTCGAAAGTGGCGCTGGAAGGCCGTGATCACGAACCGGGTGGCAACATCCAGCCGGCCGTGGCGCGGCACCGGGTAGCCGACCTCGGCGAGCCCGGCCTGGAGGCGGGCGACGCCGCGCGGCCGCCCTTCGCCGGGCGTGGGCCAAAGGCCTATGCCGGCGGCAGCGAGCCGCGCCCAGTCGAACAGCTCGCCCGGGTCCTGCTTGCGATCGGGGGCGACGTCGCTGTGGCCGAGCACGCGGTGCGCTGGGATCGGCCAACGCCCGAGGATCGCCCGGCAGAGCTCGATACAGGCGGCGTACTGCGCCTCGGGAAAGTCGCGGTAGCCCCATTCGTGGCCGGGATTGACCAGCTCAATCCCGATCGAACGGTCATTCAGCTGGCTTTGGCCCTGCCAGGCGCTGACCCCGGCATGCCAGGCGCGCGCGGTCTCCGGCACCAGGGCCACAACCGTGCCGTCCTCGTCGATCAGATAGTGGGCGCTGACCTTGGCGGCCGGGTCGGCGAGCCGCGCGAGCGCCGCCGCAGCACTCGGCATGCCGGTATAGTGCAGGAGCAGGAGGTCGACCGGGCAGCCCGGCGGCCGGGCATCGGCATTCGGCGACGGCTGCAGGCGCACCCGCGCTGGGGGCTCAGAAGCGGCGCAGCAGGCGCTGCAGGTAGTCGAGCTCCTCGCTCGGGCGCTGGCGATCGCTGGCGCGGCGCTGCAGTTCCTCGAGGACCGCCCGCGCCTTGCCGAGATCGAGCTCGGTCGGCACCTTCTCGCCCCAGAGGTCGACGCCGCCCTGGTTGTAGGTCGAGCGGCCGAGCGGATCCCGGTTGTTGGGTGCCTGACCATACTGTTGCCCGGGCATCCGACCCTGGCCCTGGCCGTACATGCGCTGCATCTCCTGCATCATCGCCTGGCCGCCCTGGCGCAGCTGGTCGAGCGCCTGCGCCTGCGGGTCGAGGGCATTGTCGGGCGCACCCTGCTGCAGGGCGTCGCGGGCGGCACGCATCGCGAGCTCAGCCTCGCCGAGCGAGCGCGGGATCTCCGCGCCGGCCTCGCCGATCGAGCGCATCAGCTCGCCGAGCGCCCGCCGCAGCGCCTCCTGATCGCCGGCCATCTGGCCGAGCTGACCGTCCGGCGCCATCCGGCCCATCTGGCCGTCCTCGCCCTGCTGGCCCGGCTGCATCTGGCCCATCCGCCCCTGTTGCCCGGGCTGACCCTGTTCGCCCTGCTCACCGTACGGGTCCTGCTGCCCCTGCTGGTTGCTGCGGCGGGTCATGTTGAAAGTCTGATCGAGCAGATTTTGCTGGCGCTGGATCATCTGCTGCAGCTGGCTCATCATCTGTTGGCCCTGCTGCATCTGGCCGTTGCGCGCGACCTGGAGGTTCTCGAGCATTTCCTGCAGCTGGGCCAGCATCTGCTGGGCCGCCTCGCGCGCGCCGGTCTTGATCATCTCCCGGATCTTGTCCAGCATCTGCTGCAGATCCTGGCGCTCGACCTGGATCGCGTTCGGATCGGGCGCCTGCGCCTGCTGCTGATCGGCCGATTGCGACTGCGCCTGCCGCGCGAGCGCATCGAGATACTCGTTCATGGCGCGCTGCAGCTCGCTCATCAGCCGGTCAAGCTCCTGCTCGCTGGCGCCTTTGGCCAGGGCATCCTTGATCGCCTGCTGGAGCTCGCGCAGATCGCGTTCGGCGAGCGACACGCTGCCGTCCTCGAGGTGCAGCGCGGTATCCCACAGAAGCGCCAGCACGTCGTCGAGCGCCTTGTGGTCCCGGTCGTACAACAGGCGAAGCGCCGCCGAGCGCAGCGCCATGTACACCGCCGTGTCGTTCTGGAACGCCGACGGTGCGCGACTCAGTTCGTCGAGCGCCGCCACGACGTCGTCGGTCTGATCCGGGTCGGCCGCCAGACGCCGCCGCTGCTCGATGATCGCGCGCGCCACCGGGTGCTGGAACGGCCGGGTCGGCAGGACCAGCTCCTGCGGCTCGCTCTGGCCGTGCTGATCGATGCCGTCGACCGCCTCGAGCCGGACCACGACCGGGAGCCCGGCCCAGGGATGCGGGGTGAGGTCGACGTAGGCGGAATCGTCGATCTTGGTTGTGCCGCCGGCCGGCCGCATCAGCTCGATCCGCTCGACCTTGTCGTTATGGCCGACGCGGCTCATCAACAAAGCGATGCTCGTGACCCCGTAGTCGTCGTTGGCGAGGAACTGGGACCGCAGCACGCCCCGATGGGTGGCGCTCGGCGGTTCGGCGAACTCGATGGCCGGCGCCTGATCGGGGACCGCCTCGATCTGCCAGAGGCCAAGGACCTCGTCGGCGCGGCCGATCCGCAGCTCGCCCGAATGCTCGATCACGAGGCTGGCCTCGGCGCTCTCCTCGGCGATCGCGGCGAACGGCTTGGTCTGGTCGTCGAGGCCGATCGCGTAGCTCGGCGCGGGTCCGCGGATGTGGTGCAGCTGGGCGAGCGCTTCACTGCCGGCGGGCAGGGCGACGCTGGCCGGAGCCCGGACCACGGCGGGCGCCCCCGGCGCCGGGGACTCGGCCTCGAGCCGCACCGGCGGCCGACCGGTGTACAAGGGCGGGGTGACCCAGAGGGTGAGCTCGACCGGGGCCGCCGCCACTGCCGCGGCGCGGCGCAGCTCGAACGCCTGCAGCAGGCGCTTCGGCGCCATGCCCCCGGCCTCGACCAGAGCGACGAGCAGCACGAGCAGCAGAGCCGCACGCAGGGCCCAGGGGTCGCGCCTGGGCAGGTCGGAGCGCGGCGGTCCGATCCTGAGCTGGCGCAGGGCGCGCGTCAGCCGTTCCTGGTGACGCCGCCAAAGCGATTGGGTCGCCGGATCCTCACCGCCCCCGGACAGCCGGTCGCCGAGCGAGCGGAGCGGCTGGTGGGCGAGCGCGTTGACGCGCTCGAGACGGCGCAGGCCGGCGGCGTGATCCGGCCAGCGCAAGCTGGCGCGGGTCCGCCCGAGCGTCCAGATCAGGCCGCCCGCCAGCAGGGCCAGCCCGAGCCCGTGCAGCCAGCCCGGCAGCAGCGTCCACAGACCGAACAGACTGATGGCCAGGAAGACGCCGATCAGCGCCAGGCTTGGCCAGAGCGCCACCCATGCCGTTTCGAAGGCAGCCGCTGCCCGCGCCAGGATTACCCGCCGGCGGAATCCGAAGCTGCGTCTCGGATCGGCATCGCTCATGCCCGCTCTCCTCGCTCGCCAGCCGCACCGCGCTCCACCGCGGGCGACGCCAACCATGGCGGCAAACGCTCGTCGGCAAAGCGCGCGACTGGCTCGATGCGCGGCTTGACCACGGCATGAGACGCCCCATCGACCAACACCTCGGCTGCCACCGGCCGCGAGTTGTAATCGGACGCCATGACGGCGCCATAGGCACCCACGCCGGTTAATACTACCAGATCTTCGGCCGCCAGTGGGGGCAAATTGCGCCCGCGCGCAAAAACATCGGTGCTCTCGCAGATCGGCCCGACCAGATCGGCCGGCTGCAGCGCGGCGCCTGGCGCGGGCAGGGTGACCGGCAGGACGGCGTGCCAGGCGTCGTAGAGGGCCGGCCGTATGAGGTTGTTCATGCCGGCGTCCACCACGATGCAGGGACGCTCGGCACCCGGCTTCACGTACAGCACCCGGGTCAGGAGCACGCCCGCCTCGGCGACCAACCAACGCCCGGGCTCGAACACCAGCTCGACCTCGAGCCCGGCCGTGAGCCTCCGGATCAGTGCCGCGTAGCCCTCCAGACCGAGCTCGGTCTCGGCCTGGTAGCGGACCCCGAGGCCGCCGCCGAGGTCGAGGCGGCGAATGCCGATCCCGGCTCGACGCAGCTCTCGGGCCAAGTCGATTGCGCGCTGGAAGGCCGCCTCGAAGGGAGCCAGGCTCAGGATCTGCGAGCCGATATGCAGGTGCAGCCCGACGATTTCGATGCCGGCCAGCCGGCTCGCGAGGTCGTAGACCTCGAGAGCCTGGTCGTAGGCGATGCCGAATTTGTCCTGGCGCCGGCCGGTGCTGATCTTGTCGTGGGTCTGCGCCGCGACGTCCGGGTTGATCCGAAGCGCCACCGGCGCCCGCAGCCGGCGCGCCGCGGCGATCTCGCCGAGGACGATCAGCTCGGGCACCAATTCGACGTTGAACTGGGCGATCTGCGCATCCAGCGCCAGGATCATCTCGTCGCGGCTCTTACCGACGCCCGAAAATACGATCCGCCCGGCCGGCACGCCGGCCGCGAGCGCCCGCTCCAGCTCGCCGCCCGAGACCACCTCGGCGCCGGCGCCCTCGGCCGCGAGCGTCCGGATCACCGCGAGATTGCTGTTCGCCTTCAGCGCGTAGCAGAGCCTTACCGGCTGGCCGGCGAAGGCCGCGCAGAACCGCCGGACCCGCGCCCGCATGCCCGCGGAGGCGTAGACGTAAGCCGGCGTGCCGACCGCGGCGGCGATCTCGGCGAGCGGCACCGCCTCGGCGCAGAGCTGGCCATCCCGGTAGCCGAAGTCGCTCATGGTTGGGTCTCGGGCTGGGTCTCGGGTCTGTGGGTCTCGGGCTGGGTCTCGGGTTGCGTCTTGGACTGGGCCCTGGGCTTGGCGGTCGGAGCCTGGTAGCCGGCCTCGCCTGGCTTCGGCAAGCGCAGCGAGCCTTTCTTGCCGCAGGCCGCGAGCGGGCCGAGCGCCAGGAGAGCGAGCACGGTCCGCCGCCCCGTTGGCGACCGTTTCTGGCGCTCAGCGGAGGAAGATGCCGACATGGCTGCCCATGCTTGCGAAGCCGTTCTGCAGACCGAGCGTGACGTCGCCGACGTGCAGGCTGCCCATGACTGAGCAGCCGCCGAGCAGGAGGCCCGAGAGCATCATCGCCGCGAGGAGCGCGAGGGTTCCGGGCCTGGTCACAGAAAACGCTCGCGCGCCGCGGCGATCGCCTCGTGCACGCGGACCGGTGCCGTGCCGCCGAAGCTGGTCCGCGACGCCACGGATGCGCTCACGCTCAGGACCTCGAGCGCCGCGGCCGTGATCCGCGGCTCGATCGCCTGCATCTCGGCGAGGTCGAGGCCGCCGAGCTCGACCCCCAGCGCCTCGGCGCGGCGCACCGCCTGGGCGGCAATCCCGTGGGCGGCGCGAAACGGCAGGCCCTGCGCCCGCACCAGCCAGTCCGCGAGATCGGTAGCAGTGGTCGAACCGATCGCGGCCGCGGCCGCGAGCCGCGCAACATCGACGCTCATGGCGGCGATCATGGCGGCCATGGCGGCCAGGCCCAGAGCCAAGCTGTCGGCGGCGTCGAAGACCGGCTCCTTGTCTTCCTGGAGATCCTTGGCGTAGGCGAGCGGCAGCCCCTTGAGGACGATAAGTAAGGCATTCAGGCCGCCGATCACCCGGCCGGCCTTGCCGCGCACCAGCTCGGCGGCATCGGGATTGCGCTTTTGGGGCATGATCGAGCTGCCGCTCGAGAATTCCTCGGCCATGCGCACGAAGGCGAATTGCGGCGTCGACCAGAGCACCAGCTCCTCGGCGAGCCGCGACAGATGGACCGCCGTGATCGCCGCCGCGGCCAGGAACTCGAGCGCGAAGTCGCGATCCGAGACCGCATCGATCGAATTGGCGGCGGGCCGGGTGAAGCCGAGCTCCCGGGCGGTCTGGTCGCGATTGATCGGGAAGCTGGTCCCGGCGAGCGCCGCGGCGCCCAGCGGGCACTCGTTGAGGCGCGCCCTCGCGTCCGCGAACCGGCCGCGGTCACGCCCGAACATCTCGACATAGGCCAGCAGGTGGTGGCCAAGCGTGACCGGTTGCGCGGCCTGAAGATGGGTGAAGCCCGGCATGACCGAGCTGCTGTGCTCCTCGGCGCGCGCGAGCAGCGCCGCCTGCAGCTCCTTGAGCAGGGCGTCGGTGCGGTCGATCGCGGTGCGCACCCAGAGCCGGAAATCGGTCGCGACCTGGTCGTTGCGCGAGCGCGCGGTATGGAGCTTGCGGCCCGGCTCGCCGATCAGCTCGGTCAGCCGCGCCTCGATGTTGAGGTGGATGTCCTCGAGCGCCGGGCTGAACGGGAAGCGGCCGGCCTCGATCTCGCGCTCGATCTGCTCGAGACCGTTCACGATCGCGTCACCCTCGGCGGCGCTCAAAAGGCCGACCTTGGCCAGCATCCGGGCGTGCGCCCGCGAGCCCGCGAGATCTTGAGCGTAGAGCCGCTTGTCGAAGCCGATCGAGGCGTTTATCTGCTCCATCAGGGGCGCCGGGCCGCGCTCGAAATGACCGCCCCAGAGATCGACCGCGCGGGGCTGCGGCTGCCCCTGCCCGGAGCCGCTCACGGCCTGGTCTCCGAGCGAATGCGCGGGATCGCTCGCGCCCCGGCCCGGAAGGG
Organism: uncultured Alphaproteobacteria bacterium; assembly: GCA_963798075.1. Taxonomy (GTDB): domain Bacteria; phylum Pseudomonadota; class Alphaproteobacteria; order Geminicoccales; family Geminicoccaceae; genus DATAOG01. The sequence continues at coordinate 31,890 of CAWCRU010000038.1, forward strand.
AGTGGATGACCGCATGAGGCGTTCCTTGCGTGCTGCGCTGGCGTTGCTGGCACTGACGATCCCGTTGCCTGCGGCCGCTTTCGACCTCGCGCCGGGCGCGCCCAAGCCCGTGCCCGAGCTGAAGTTCGAGGACGCGGCGGGCAATCCGCTGACGCTCGAGGACTTTCGTGGCCAGGTGGTGGTGCTCAATCTCTGGGCCACCTGGTGCGGCCCCTGCCGCAAGGAGATGCCGTCGCTCGATCGCCTCCAGGCGGAGCATGGCCCGGAGGGGATCCACGTCCTGGCGCTCTCGCTCGATCGCGGCGATGAGGACCAGATTGAGGCCTTCTACGACGAGGTTGGCGTCCAAGCCCTGAAAATCTATCGCGACCCCAGCTCGGCGGCAAGCCGCGTCCTCGGCGCCTTCGGCCTGCCGACCACCGTTGTGCTCGATCAGGAGGGCCGCGAGGTCGGCCGCGTGCTCGGCCCGGCCGAGTGGGACAGCGACGACGCGGTCGCGACGCTCCGCTCCATCCTGCTCGCACCCCAGCGCGCCGAGCGCTCGGCCGAGTGACCGGGCGCGCCCGCCAACCGCCGTCGCATAACGAGCGGTTTCGCCAAATGGCATGGCCGGGCGCGGGGCCCGGCCATGTCGGTGACGTCGAGGACGACGGGTCGCGCGCGACCCTTCGGGTCAGGAAATACCGCCGAGGTTGACGTATTTGATCTCGAGATACTCGTCGATGCCGTACTTGGAGCCCTCGCGGCCGATGCCGGAGTGCTTGTAGCCGCCGAACGGCGCCACCTCGGTCGAGAAGATGCCCTCGTTGACCGAGACGATCCCGGCCTCCAGCGCCTCGGCCACCTTGAACACCCGGCCGACGTCCCGGGCATAGAAGTAGGAGGCAAGGCCGTATTCGGTCTTGTTGGCCAGGCCGATCACCTCGTCCTCGTCCTTGAACTTGAAGAGCGGTGCCACCGGCCCGAAGGTCTCCTCGTGGCTGATTAGCATCTCGGGCGTGCAGTTCGAGAGCACGGTCGGCTCAAAGAACAGGCCGCCCAGCGCATGCCGCTTGCCGCCGGTCAGCACCTTGGCGCCCTGCGACTTGGCGTCCGACACGTGGCGCTCGACCTTAGCGATCGCGGCGGGCTCGATCAGCGGGCCCTGCTCGGTGCCCTGCTCGAGGCCAAAGCCGACCTTGAGACGCGCAACCGCGGCCGCGAACTTCTTCGCGAACTCGTCGTAGACGCTCTCCTGGACGTAGATCCGGTTGGTGCAGACGCAGGTCTGCCCGGAGTTCCGGAACTTGCACGCGATCGCGCCCTTGACCGCGGCGTCGATGTCGGCGTCGTCGAAGATGATCAAGGGCGCATGGCCGCCGAGCTCCATGCTCACCTTCTTGACCGTGTCGGCGCACTGCTTGAGCAGGATCTTGCCGACTTCGGTCGAGCCGGTGAACGACAGTTTCCGGACCAGGTCGTTGGCGGTCAGCTCGCCGCCGACCTCCTTGGCGCTGCCGGTGATCACGTTGAACACGCCCTTGGGGATCCCGGCGCGCTGCCCAAGCTCGGCCAGCGCCAGGGCGGAGTAAGGCGTGAAGCTCGCGGGCTTGACCACGACCGTGCAGCCCGCCGCCAGCGCCGGCGCGCATTTGCGCGTGATCATCGCGTTCGGGAAGTTCCAGGGCGTGATCGCGGCGCAGACGCCGACCGGCTGCTTGAACACCATCAGGCGGCGGCTGTCGGCCACCGTCGGGATGATGTCGCCATAGACCCGCTTGGCCTCCTCGGCGTACCACTCGACGAAGGCCGCGCCATAGGCGATCTCGCCGCGCAATTCCGCGAGCGGCTTGCCCTGCTCGCGGGTCATCAAGATCGCCAGGTCCTCCTGGTTCTCCATCATCAGGTCGAACCACTTGCGAAGGATCTTGGCGCGCTCCTTGGCGGTCGTCTTGCTCCAGCTCTTGAAGGCGCGATCGGCCGCTTCGATCGCCCGCCTGGTCTCGGCGACGCCGAGCTTGGGCACGCTGCCGATGACCTCGCCCGAGGCCGGATCGCTGACCTCGCTGGTCGCGCGCTGATCGGCGTCGACCCACGCGCCATCGATATAGCACTGCTCGCGGAACAGGCTCGGATCGGACAGCTGAATGCGAAAGTCCTTGAGCGCCGTCGCCATGCTCTACCCTCCACTGTTCGGTGCCGGACGCCAGCGCCGCAAGGCGCCCGTGCCGCTCCCGTCATGTTGCGAAAATGGCCGCGAGAGCCGCTCCGATCGCTGGCCGTTCACCGACCTGCCGAAGGCTCTCGAGGACTGCCCCTTGCTGATCTGCACGTAAGGTCGCGGCCTCGAGATTCAACCCTGGGCGTCCGCCGCCTGTGGTGCAAAAGGCCGCACCGCGGCGATGGCCAGCGAAGGAGACCCGGCCCTCAAAAGCCCGTCCGCCAGAGACGGGCTCCGGAAGGACCAGCGAACCACTTTGCATTCGGGGCCGCGATGCGGCAAGCTTGGCGCTCCCGGCTTACGGTCAGAACCGCGGAGGCTGCACCATGCCCGATGACCTTCCATGCCAGGCGGTTGATCCCGCGACCTTGCCCGGGCGCCGCAGCTCCGGCTATCCGGACCCCTTCCGGGCGCAGGTCGAAGGCCGGATCAAGCGGGCGCTCGGCGACGCCTGCGGTCTCTCCCAGTTCGGGGTCAACCTGGTCGAGCTGCCCCCCGGCTGCTGGTCGTCGCAGCGCCACTGGCACAGTCACGAGGACGAGCTGGTTTACGTCGTGAGCGGCGAGCTGATGCTGGTCACCGACGCCGGCGAGCAGCTGATGCGCCCGGGCATGGTCGCGGGCTTCCCGGCCGGCCGGGCTGACGGCCATCACCTGGTCAACCGCTCCGGCCAGCCGGCCGTTTATCTCGAGATCGGCACCCGCGTCGCCGAGGATGAGGCCGTCTATTCGGACATCGACATGGAGCTCCGGCACCGCCCCGAGGGCCTGGTCTTCGTCCATAAGACCGGCGAGCCCTACTGACCGGGCGACCGGGCGGCATCCGCAGAACGCTGGGGGTCGCGGAATCCTTGGCGCCGTAACCGGCGGGGTCTTGACGGCCGCTACCGGACATGACAGGAGTGAGGGCGGTTCGTTCGGATCGAGTCGGACCGCAATCAAAAAAGGGCGCCGCGCTTTTGGGGTTTGTCGTGGTACGCGACAACCCGGGGGAGCTCCGCGTGACGGTTGAAAGACCACTGCCGGACCATTGCCTCGAATGCTTGAGGCGTTGCATTCGGCCCCAAAGGTGGCAAATTCCTGGCCGATGCCAAGCACTTGACTGACACGCGCGGGTTTCCGGCGCGGTCTGCGGGCCCCCGGCGACCGGCCTTGAGGGGCGAGGGCCCGCGGCGACTGGGCGATCGTCAACTGGTTGAGCCCAATCACGACTGCGCTATACTGATCAACTACGGTTTAGGGCTTGACTGCGGTGCGGAACCGGGGCTAATTTTAGCCAATCTTTAATAACTTCGTCTTGGTGTGGTCGGTGAATGCTCGGGAAGCGATGCTCGAACGTCGTCGGCGAGTGTGGCCGGCCGTGGGACAACCACGCCGAAGAGGCGGGAGATGGAGCGGCGTCCGAACCGGGCGCGAGCTTCGACTTGGGAGTGGTAGTGGGCGCTGTCGACTTGGCTCGGCCTTCTCATGAGAACTCATGGAGCTCACTGTCAGAGATGATGTTCTCAGCAGTCTGGTTTGGCGTGTCGGTCGCGGCGTGTTGCAGTTTTGCGGGGCCGGTGGGACGGGTGTTGGGGGTCATCGACTACCCCGACGGCGGGCGCAAGAGCCACGCCCGCCCGACCCCCATGGTCGGCGGTATCGCCCTCATGGTGCCGCTGCTGCTCGTGGCGTTGGCGAGGATCGCGCTCGGCGGCGCACCCGTGGATGTGTTCGCGACGCTGGTGGTGGTCGGCCTCGGCTTCCTGATGCTCGGTTGGTATGACGACCGGCAGCATGCGCCGCCCGGCACCCGCCTCGTCGTCTCGGCGGGCCTGTTCGGGGCCGTGGTCCTGCTGCAGCCGGATCTGCTGCTGACCAAGATCGATCTCGGCCCGATTACGACCATCCCGCTCTGGGGCGTCGCGTTCCCGTTCACGGTTGTCTGTCTGGTCGGCTTCCAGAACTCGATCAACATGGTCGATGGCATGAACGGCCTGCTGATCGGCCTCGCCCTGTTCTGGACCGGGTCCTTGATGTTCTACGCGCCCGAGCATCTCCTGATCTACCTGCAGCTGTTGATGCTCGGCTTGGTGATCCTGCTGCCGTACAACCTGTTGGGGGCCCTGTTCCTCGGCGACGCCGGCAGCTATTCGATCGGCGGGACGCTCGGCATCCTGATGATCTACATCTACAATCAGGCCGACGGCGCGCTCCCGATGCTGACCGTGGTGCTGTGGCTGGCGGTGCCGGTCGTCGACTGCCTGCGGGTCATGGCGACCCGGATGGGAGACGACCGCTCGCCGCTGAGCGCCGATGAGAACCACCTGCATCACCGCCTCGCCCGGCATTGGCGCTGGCCGATCTGCCTGATGATGTATCTGGCGCTGGTCGCGGCACCGGGCTTGGTCGGGACGATCTGGCCCAAGCTCACGCTGCCCATGCTGGTGCTGCTCGGCGCTGCGTATCTGGCACTGCTCTGGACGACGCGGACGCGGCGGGTCGCACGCAGCCGGGAGCCGGCGCGACTGGTCTGAGCGCCAGGACCGCTCGGCCAGAGGCGGCACGCCTGCTCGCGAGCCGCCGGATGATGTCCTTCCGTCCGGTCAATCGGCCGACCGGCCGAGTAGGCGCAGACGGAGCAGATTGAGCAGGCTGATCACCCCGTACTGGCGGATCCGGTTGCGATCGCCGGGCAGTCGCACGACCGTCGAGATCGCCTGATCGCCGAGCGCAAGTCCGAGAAATACGGTGCCGACCGGCTGGCCCTCCTGTTCGGCCGGCCCGGCGACCCCGGTGGTCGCGAGGCCGACGTCGGTCTGAAGCAGTCTGCGGACGCCAGCCGCCATCGCCGCGGCCGCCTGCAGGCTCACGACCGGGCCCTCGGGCACTCCCAAAAGCTTGAACTTCACGTCGCTCGCATAGGCGACGAGCCCGCCCCGCAGCACGTCGCTGGCGCCAGGGATCGCGGTCAGGCGCGCGCCGACCAGGCCGCCGGTCACCAATTCCGCGACCGCGAGGCTGAGGCCGCGCTCCCGCAGCAGGTCGAGCACGACCAATTCCATGGTCTGATCGTCGACCCCGAATACGTGGTCGCCGAGCAGCGGGCGGAGCAGGGCTTCCTCCGCCGCAAGCACGGCGGCCGCCGCGGCATCGTCGGCGGCCTTGGCGGTGATCCGAACCTTGATCCCCTCGATCCCGCTGGCCTGGAAGGCGAGGGTCGGATTGCCCTCCACATCCAGCTCCTCGATGCGCGTGGCAAGCAGTTCGGCGAGCCCGGATTCGGTGTGGCCCCAGGTGCGGAGCACCCGGCTGCGGATCACCGCGCGCACCCCCGCGCGCCGCTGCAGATCGGGGATCACGGTCGCCCCGACCATGGTCCGCATCTCGTGCGGCACCCCCGGCACCGCATAAATTACCTGCGCTCCGAGCGGGCAGATCAGCCCGGGTGCGGTGCCGGGCATCTCCGGGATCGGCACCGCCCCCGCCGGCACGTCGGCCTGGCGGAGATTGTTGGCCGCCATCACCCGGCCGCGCGACGCGAACAGGGCAGTGATCTTCTGGACCAGCTCGGGGCTGCGCACGAGCGGTACGCCCATGACCTCCGCGATCGCCTCGCGGGTGATGTCGTCCTGGGTCGGCCCGAGGCCGCCGCACAGGATCACCGCTTCGCTCCGCTCGAGCGCCAGACGGATGCAGGCGACGATCCGCGCGAGGTTGTCGCCGACCTTGGTCTGGAAGTGCGAATCGATGCCGGCCAGCGCCAGCTGCTCGCCGATCCAGGCGGAGTTGCTGTCGATGATCTGGCCGAGGAGCAGCTCGGTGCCGATGGCGACCACTTCGCAGCGCATTTTTCCCCACTCTTCCCGTTGCTCCGAGCGCCGCACAGCCACCACGCGCCGGCGCGTGTGCGTCGCACGGCTTGTGCCGGTCGCGCAAGCGCCTATATCCAGGGCAATCGCGGCCCGGGTGATCGGGCCGCTTTTTATTGGCGTCACCCATGGATCTCCGCAACATCGCGATCATCGCCCACGTCGACCACGGCAAGACCACCCTGGTCGACCGCCTGCTGCAGCAGAGCGGCACCTTGCGCACCGGCCAGAAGCTGGTCGAGCGCGCGCTCGATTCCAACGACCTCGAGCGCGAGCGCGGCATCACCATCCTCGCCAAATGCACGTCCGTGGTCTGGCGCGGCACCCGGATCAACATCGTCGACACACCCGGCCACGCCGACTTCGGCGGGGAGGTCGAGCGCATTCTCTCGATGGTCGACGGCGTCCTGCTCCTGGTCGACGCCGCTGAAGGGCCGATGCCGCAGACCAAGTTCGTGCTCGGCAAGGCCTTGCGCCTCGGGCTCCGCCCGATCGTGGTGATCAACAAGGTCGACCGGCCAGACCAGCGGGCGCACGCGGTCCACGACGAGGTGTTCGACCTCTTCGCAGCGCTCGACGCCAGCTACCCGCAGCTTGACTTTCCGACCCTGTTCGCGTCCGCCCGCGAGGGCTGGGCGACGGCGGACCCCAAGGACGACCGCGCGGCCGGCATGGCGCCCCTGTTCGAGCTGATCTGCCGCCATGTGGCACCGCCCAGGGTCGATCCGGACGGGCCCTTCGTCATGCTCGCGACCACACTGGAGCGCGACCCGCATCTCGGCCGACTGCTGACCGGCCGGATCGAATCGGGCAGCATCCGGCCGAACGTGGCCGTCCAGGCGCTGGCGCGCGACGGCACCCCGATCGAGCAGACGCGGGTCACCAAGATCCTGGCCTTCCGCGGTCTCGAGCGGGTCGGCCTCGAGGAGGCGAACGCCGGCGACATCGTCGCGCTGGCGGGCTTTGATCGGGCGACGGTTGCCGACACGCTCTCCGACCTCGAGGTCCTGACGCCACTGCCGGCGCAGCCGATCGACCCGCCGACGCTGGCCATGACCTTCGGCATCAACGATTCGCCGCTCGCCGGCCAGGAAGGTTCCAAGGTCAGCTCGCGCCTGATCGCCGAGCGGCTGCGGCGCGAGGCCGAGGGTAACGTCGCGATCCATGTGAGTCCGGCCGAGGGGCGCGACGCCTTCGAGGTCGCCGGCCGCGGCGAACTGCAGCTCGCGGTCCTGATCGAGACCATGCGGCGCGAGGGCTACGAGCTCGCGGTCGGCCGGCCGCGGGTGCTGCTCCAGACCGACCCCGAGACCGGCCAGGTGCTCGAGCCGATCGAGGAGGTGGTGATCGACCTCGACGAGGAGTTCGCAGGCCCGGTGCTCGAGAAGCTCGGCCGGCGCCGGGCCGAGCTGGTCGAGATGCGTCCGGCCGGCAGCGGCAAGCAGCGCCTCGTCTTCCATGCCCCCTCGCGGGCGCTGATCGGCTACCATGGCGAGTTCCTGACCGACACCCGCGGCACCGGCGTGATCAACCGGCTGTTCCACGGCTACGCTGCTTACAAGGGCGAAATCGAGGGCCGGCGCGCGGGCGTGCTGATCTCGCTCGAGCAGGGCCAGGCAGTCGCCTACGCGCTCTGGAACCTCGAGGACCGGGGCGTGCTGTTCATCGGCCCCGGAGAAATGGTCTATCCCGGCATGATCATCGGCGAGCACAGCCGGACCACCGATCTCGACGTCAACCCCCTCAAGGGCAAGCAGCTGACCAACATCCGGGCCGCCGGCCGCGACGACAACGTGCTCTTGACCCCGCCCCGGCTGCTGACCCTCGAGGAAGCGCTCGCCTACATCGCCGACGGCGAGCTGGTCGAGGTCACGCCGCTCTCGATCCGGCTGCGCAAGCGCCACCTCGACGCCGGCGAGCGGCGCCGCCTGGCCAAGCGCGCTCAGGTTGCGTAGCTCACGGGCGAGCACCGCGCCGGCAGCACCTGCTGGCCGGCGCAACGGCCATTTTACCCCGCCTTTATGGTTGATTGCTCACGCTGCCGGCCTGCGCGTATGATTGCGCCGGCGCGACCGTCGAGCCGGACAACAAGAACCACGGTCTCAGGAACCGGTGCGGCTCGATTGCGAGGGGTTCCGGCGCGCTGGCGGGAGACATCCATGCCCAGATACATCGCCTGTCTGACCTTCGATTTCGACGTGATGTCGGGCTGGGTGGCGCGCGGCATGACCACGCCGACCCCTATTTCCCGCGGCGAGTTCGGCATCATCGGTGCCAAGCGCATCCTGGCCTTGCTCGCCAAATACCAGATCCGCTCCACCTGGTTCGTGCCCGGCGTGATCATCGAGACCTACCCCGGGGTCTGTCGGCAGCTGGTGGCAGCCGGCCACGAGATCGGCCATCACGGTTGGACCCATGTGCCGCCGGCGGCGCTCTCGCGCGAACAGGAGAAAGAGGGGCTGATCCGCGGCAATTCCGCGATCGAGAAGTTGTGCGGCCGGCCGGCGCGCGGCTATCGCTCGCCCGCCTGGGACCTCAGCCCGCACACCGTCGATCTGCTGCTGGAGCAGGGGTTCGACTACGACTCCAGCATGATGGGCGACGACTACACGCCCTATTTTGCGCGCCGCGGCGACGTCGTGCACCTCGATCGGCCGTTCCAGTTCGGCGAGCCCACCCGACTGATCGAGATGCCGATCAGCTGGACCCTCGACGACTACCCGCATTTCGAGTTCGTGCGCACCAAGGACGCGGTGCTGCAGGGGCTGATGCCGACCGGCGACGTGCTCCAGAACTGGCTCGACGACTTCCGCTACCTGACGCGCACGCTGGAGTGGGGCGCGCTGACCTTCACCTGCCACCCGTTCGTGATCGGTCGCGGCCACCGGATGCTGATGCTCGAGCGCCTGATCCAGGGCCTTCGGCAGCAGGGGGCGGTCTTCCAGACCATGGTCGAGGCGGCCGACGAGTTCCATGCGCGGCAAAGCGCGGCCGCGCGTTGAAAAGCCGGGTCGGCGGATCACGAGAGCCGACCCCGCCAGCGCTTTAACCCTTCGTTCACCAAGGCCCGCTAGGACGACCCCGGCCACGACTAGTTTCGTGACTTGAGGCGTTTCCTCCCTACCTGGATGCGGCGCTCCCCTCAGGATCTGAGACGGGGCGCCGCCTTTTTTTGGCCGGCACGGCCGCCATACCGCCCGGGCGGCCACCAGATAGCCGAAGCCGACGGCCCGTCCGCCAGTCGATCCCGGCGCCTCTGGGCCTCGATCTGCTCCGGTCCGGCCGGCCCGCCGAACCGGAGCCGGCGGCTCTCCGGGTCTCTCCCGCGGTCAGAGGTGACAAGCGAGGTTGGCACCGGCATTCTCTGCCGGTCCCAACGCAGCCCTATTGAGGAGGCGGATCGGCCGGGATGGTGCAGTTCGTGGACCGGGCAGAGGCGGCCGGCCTCGTGCGCGACGGCGATGCGGTGCTGTTCGGCGGCTCGGGCGGCGGCCACGCCGTGCCGGAGGCGGTGATCGAGGCGCTCGCGGCGCGCTTTCGCGAGCAGGGGTCGCCGCGCGATCTGACGCTGATCAGCGTGGTCTCGCTCGGCGACTGGCAGACGACCGGCTTCAACCTGCTGGCCGAGCCCGGGCTTGCGCGGCGCGTGGTCAGCGGCGGCTTCAACAATTGTCCCCGCTTCGCCGAGCTGGCGCTGGCCGACCGGATCGAGGCCTACACCCTCCCCCAGGGCACGCTCTCGCAGCTCATGCGCGACATGGCGGCCGGCCGCCCGGGCCTGCTCACGACCACGGGCCTGGGAAGCTTCGTCGACCCGCGCCATGGCGGCGGCCGGCAGAGCCCGAGCGCGGTCGACGACCTGGTCGAGCTCCTGACCCTGGGCGGCGAGGACTACCTGCTCTACAAGGCGCTGCCGGTCGACGTCGCGGTGATCCGGGCCACCACCGCGGACGAGCGCGGCAACCTCACGATGGAGCGCGAGGCGTTCTTCGGCGAGAATTTTTCCATGGCGACTGCGGCGCATCGTCAGGGCGGGATCGTCATTGCCCAGGTCGAGCAGGTCGCGGCCGCGGGAACGCTGCCGGGCAAGCTGGTCAAGGTCCCGGGCGTGGTGGTCGACTACGTGGTCGTGGCACCCGGCCGGCCGCAGACCTACCAGACGCCCTACAGCCCCGCCTATGCGGGCGAGCTGCGCGCGCCCGAGGCCGCGATCGCGCGTCTGCCGTTCGACGTCCGCAAGGTGATCGCGCGGCGCGCCGCCCTCGAGCTGTTCCCCGGCGCGGTGGTCAATCTCGGTTTCGGGGTCTCGAACGGCATCGCCAACGTCGCGGCCGAGGAGGGTCTCTGGCGGGAGCTGACGCTCACTGTCGAGCAGGGCATCATCGGCGGCGTGCCGGCAGGCGGCCAGGACGCGGGCGCCGGCGTCAACTACGACATGATGGCGGACCAGCCCTATCAGTTCGACTTCTACGACGGTGGCGGCCTCGACCTTGCCTTCCTCTCATTCGCCGAGGTCGATCGCGAGGGCAACGTCAACGTCAGCCGCTACGGCCGCAGCGTCAACGGCCCGGGCGGCTTCATCAACATCAGCCAGGGGGCAAGGAAGGTCGTCTTCTCCGGGACGCTCACGACGGGCGGGCTGGAGATCCTGCCGGATGGCGAAGGCGGCCTCGCTCTTCGCCGCGAGGGCCGAACGCAAAAATGGGTCCCGGAAGTGGAGCAGGTCACCTTCAGCGGCCGCTATGCAAAGGAGCGCTCCCAGGAGGTGATCTATGTCACCGAGCGCGCGGTCTTCCGGCTCGAGCCTGACGGCCTCCTGCTCACCGAGGCGGCGCCGGGGATCGACCCGCGCCGGGACGTGCTCGAGCAGGTCGGTTTCGAAGTGCGGGTCGCGGAGCCGCTCGCGCGCATGGATGGGCGTCTGTTCCGCGCCAAGCCCATGCACCTGCTGCCGGAGTTCCGTGCCCGCGCCGCCGGGTTGACGCATCGGTCGAGGGCGAGATGAGAGAACCGGTCCTTTGCGAGGTGGGCGACGGGGTCGCCGTCCTGACGCTCGACAATCCGCCGCTCAATCTGGTGACGCTCGAGCTGACCCGCGCGCTCGAGCGGGCGCTCGACCGCCTGGCAGGCGACCCCGCGGTCCGGGTCCTGGTGTTGACCGGGGCGGGCAAGCGGGCGTTCTGCGCCGGCTCCGACATCCGCGAGTTCGAAAGCGTTGCCGATGACGTGATCGGCAAGAAGCTCGCGGCCGAGAACCGGGCGTACTCGAAGGTCGACGACTTCCCCAAGCCCACCATCGCGGCGATCGCCGGGCTCGCCTACGGCGGCGGCCTCGAGCTCGCGGTCTGCTGCGATCTGCTCGTGGTCGAGGCGAATGCCAGGCTGGCGCTGCCCGAGATCAAGCTCGGCGTGTTCCCGGGCTCGGGCGGCACGGTGCGGGTGACCAGGCGGATCGGCGAGGGCCGCGCCAAGGAGATGATGTATTTCGGCGACCCGATCGACCCCGCAGACCGCGCTCGCCTGGGGCTGGTCAACCGGGTCGTGCCGGCCGGCGAGGCGCTCGATCACCGCGTGCCGCATGGCCGCCGAGCTGGCGGAGCGCCCGGCCAAGGCGCTCCAGCTCTGCAAGCGCGCGATCGATCTCTCGTTCGAGTCGACCGAAGACGAGGCAATCTAGCGCTCGCTCGCGCTGTCCGCCAAGGCCTTCGCCACCGATGACTGCCGGGAAGGCGTGCACGCCTTCTTCGAGAAGCGGCCGGCGCGCTTCACCCACTCCTGACGAGCGCCCGCCTGGGCTGCCGCGCGCACCTCCGTTCGCCGCCAATCCGTTGACCGTTGTCGCTCATCCGGGCTTGATGTAGCGGAACCAATGCGGGAGTCGTCGATGACCAGTCATGCCGCCGTCGAGCGGATGACCGTTGCAGCCTTCCTGGACTGGGCGAGCCGCCGCCCCGAGGGCGAGCGCTGGGAGCTCATCGAAGGCGAGCCGGTGCCTGTGCGCGGGCCAGCCCCGGCGCACGCGATGGCGGCCGAGACCGTCGTGCACGCCCGCATCAAACGTCGGATCGACCACGCGCTCGGCGCGGCGCTGGCCAAAGGCGGCCACGCTTGCGAGGTGTTCGTCTCGGGCCCCAAGGTCCAGATCGACGCCGACACGGCTTTCGAGCCGGACGTGGTCGTGAGCTGCGCCGAAGTCCCCGACGGCCTGCTCGTCCCCGAGCCAATGATCGTCGTCGAGGTCCTCTCGCCGAGCACCCGCGACAAGGACTTCACCATCAAGCTCGCCGGCTACGCCGCCCTGCCCAGCGTCGCCCAATACCTGCTGGTCGACACCCAGCGCCGCCTCGTCGTGCACCACCATCGATCGCCCGGCGAGCTGGAGTTCCGCACCACGATCGCCCGCAGCGGCACCCTGCGCCTCGATCCGCCGGGCCTGGACCTCGACCTCGACGCGATCTACAGCCGGCAGCGGGGTATGATCCGTGGATCCGCGCTCGAGAACGGAATTGGGTACGTGTCCCGGAACTCCGGGTGACTGGGCCGGCCGTGGTCTCTGACGCGTGACCGGCGAGGTGGTTGACCTGCATCACCGGTCGGCGCTTAGAGTACGGCCGAACCGGTCCCGGATCGTCCATGACTGGTCCATCTTCGACTTGAGATCACGGATGGGACGCGACGACCTTCTTTTCTCCAAAGCGGATCTTTCTCGGTCCAGGAGCACCAGCGCAAGTCGGCCGAAGCCGAGATCGCTGGCATCGACGGCAACCGCCTGCTCAATACGAACGTCGAGGATCTCGTCGCGTACATTGTTGAAAAATTCCGCATTAACGTGCCCGAGCTCGACGAAGCCAACATGACCGTTGACCAGCATGAGGCGCAACGCGACGTGTCGGGAGATCCCCGACGGATGGGATATTACTTCGATCGCGGCGGCCCGGTGCATGTCACGGGAACGGAGGTTATTGTTGAGGTGCCCTTCTCGGGGGATCAACAGATGTTCTGGATTCGCCCGAGCACCTGGGACACAGGTCCGCCGCGTGGCGAAGTACGCAGCAATGCGCTCATATTCAGGTATTGGAGCGACGCGCCGCAGGCGGACCAGTTGCGGTTGGCTTTCGACCGCTGGCTCGCCGATATCAAGCGCTACCTGCAATGGCAGCGCGAGACCTTCAAGGGCTTCAACGATACGCTCGCAAGCAGCGCCGGGACAGCGATCACTCAGCGGCGCGAGAAGCTACTTGCCAACCAGAGTCTCGTTGCCGGCCTCGGCATTGCTCTTAAGCGGCGTCCCGGCACGGCCACGACCTATACCGCTCCAGAGGTCAAGCGGAAGATCGTACCGAAGCTACCGCCTGCGACCGCGGGTGCCTTCAAACCCGAGCCGATTCTCGAAGAGGCAGAGTACCAGCATATCCTCGACGTGATCGAGGGTATGGTGAAGGTGATGGAGCGCAGCCCCAAAGCCTTCCATGATATCGACGAGGAAGGGCATCGCACGCATTTCCTCGTGCAGCTTAACGGCCATTACGAAGGACAAGCGACCGGCGAGACCTTCAACTATCAGGGCAAGACCGACATCCTGATCCGCTCCGGCAACCGCAATATCTTCATCGCTGAGTGCAAGTTCTGGAACGGGCCAGCGAAGCTGACCGAGACCGTCGATCAGCTTCTTGGCTACCTATCATGGCGCGATTCCAAGGCGGCCATCCTGCTGTTTAATCGAAACAAGGACTTCTCCAAGGTGCTCGCGGCCATCCCCCAAACTGTGAAGACCCATCCGAATTTTCAGAAGGATGAGGGCAAGCGGGTCGACACGGGATTCCGGTACGCCTTCCGCAACAAGGACGATGCGGCCAAAATCCTTCACGTCACAGTCATGGCTTTCGATATCCCGCGTCCAGCGGGATGAGCAAAGCCGGGGCGCAAATTCCGCGAGATCCCAGGAGACGGCGCGGGCAGGGCCTGGAGCCAGGGTGGAATTACTGCACACGTACTGAGTCCACGAACTGGGATTGCGCGACGCGCCACCTCTTCACGCCGCGCTCGGCAACGGCTTCGCGCGCTCGATGCGCGCCAGTTCGCGGGGAGAATGCAGCGCCTCCCAGAGGTCGGTGCGGCGCTGCACATTGAGCCAGAAATCCGGGCTGTTGCCGAACACGCGTGCGAGGATCAGCGCGGTTGGAGCGGTCACGGCTTCGTCGATCATTGCAGAGCTGATTGACGTGCTTGCGCGGCACGCCCATGGCCTCGGCCAAGCGCACCTTGCGTCAGGCCCAAGGGGCCGCATGAACTCCGCCACCAGGATCTCGCCGACCGTGGCCGGCTTGCGCTTGGTCGTCAGCATGGGATCACTCACCTGTAGCCGTGGTCGTCGAGATAGAGATCCGACGCCTCGCCCCGGCGGCCGTCCCAGCGGAAGATCAGCCGCCATCGCTGGTTGACGCGGATCGAATGGAAACCGTCGAGGCGTCCGCGCAGCTTCTCGAAATGATTGCTGGGCGGCACCCGCAAGTCCTGATCGGTCGTCGCGTCGTCGATCATCTGGAGCTTCCGGAACAGCCGGCTTTCGAGATCGGGCGGAATGTTGCGCGACCGGACATCGTTGACGAAGAACGCGCGCAGCCACTCATCCCGAAACCCGACGGTCATGCCATCGTCCACCCTAAGCTACTGTACCACCCGGCGGTACAATTCGCAATAGCGGTACCTCTGGAGCGACGGCGGTGGCTGTCGGGGTCAGGTCCGCCTCTTGCCACGGCGCGGTCCGTTGTGGGTAGGATGAGCGCTCGTGGGGTGCGCGCCGAGGCGGCTGCGGGAGGTGGTGATGAGCGAGCGGGTGACGACGCCGGTGCACGTCGTGCAGCCGGACGAGGGGGAGAGCTTCTGGCAGCCGGTGCCGGCCAACGGCTACGCCGAGGTCCGGGTCTCGCATCGGAAGGACGCGAGCATCCGCAGCTTTGCCACCGGCATCCAGGTGATCGCCCCCAATTCCTACATCCGCGAGCACGTCCACCCGGCCCAGGAGGAGCTGCTGTTCTTCTTTGAGGGCGAGGGCGAGGCGGTGATCGACGGCCTGAGCCATCCGCTCCGGGCCGGGACCACGGTCTACGTCGGCGCCGGCCACCGGCACAAGTTCATCAACCCGAGCCGCGATCACGAGCTCAAGATGTGCTGGGTGATGCTGCCGGGCGGCGACGGCGGCCTCGACGACTTCTTCGCCCGGATCGGCCGGCCGCGCACTTCCGGCGAGCCGGCGCCGGCGCCGTTCCCGCGGCCTGCGGACGTCGAGCGGATCGAGGCGGAGACAGTGTTCACAAAGCTCGACTGAAGGTTCCGGCGCAAGGGTTCATCGCCCATCGGCCACGCCGGCCGGATGACGCCGGTCTCCGCACGGGGTGCATCATCACGGGACCTGCGCCAACCAGGTTCAACCCCACACCCGCGGCATCGCGAGCCCGATGAGACCGTCGGCCCGGCGGGCTCTCGCCTCGAGGCGAGGCCTCAGGCCTGACCCCGACGGAAGCTCCGCAGTCGCCAAGACCGAGCCCCGGAACCAGCGCCCAAAGATCGGTGCATCGATGGATGGATCGATCGTCATGGCGTTAGGAGACCGTTCAGGATTGCCGGTTCATGTTTTCTTCGGCTGGTCCATGCGACCCTGGGACTCCGTGCCGCGGCCAGGCCCCGCAGCGGGACAGAGGAGTCCTACGGTCGCATGGACCAGCCGACAGCCTACGGGCGCGTGACTAAGGAAACATTGGCGACCCTCGATCGGCCACCGAAGCGGCGAGCGCTCTTGGTCCACTCGGCCGCAGCCGGCCTTTGCATCCGCCGCCGCGGGTTCGGCTGGGCATGGCGGTCGGCCGGAGTGGGCCTCTGCATCGAGCCGCTGCCGGCCGGCTCGACATTGGAGGTCGGCCACAGCCGGACTCGGCATCGCCTGCCGCCGGGTGGGGCTAGCATGGGGTCGGCCACAGCCGGCCTCTGCATCGAGCCGCTGCCGGCTCGTCCGACATTAGGGGTCGGCCACGGCCGGTCGTCGCATCGAGCCGCTGCCGGCGGTCGGTGTGAGGTCGGTTCGGGGGACGGGTCGGATCAGGCGTCCGCCGCCTCGTTGCTGCGGTCGCCTGCCCGGTCGCGATCGCGCAGCACGGCATTGATCTCGGCGCCGAAGATCAGGGTGACCGCGCTTGCGTAGAGGAAGACCAGGGTCGCCACCAGACCCGTGAAGCTGCCGTAGACGGCGGCGAGCTTGCCGGCACTGCGCAGGGTGTAGGAAAGGACCGCCGCGGCGCAAAGCCACATCAGCGCGCCGATCACCGCCCCCGGCAGCACGGTCCACAGGCGCTGCCGGATGTCCGGCAGCCAGCCGTAGAGCAGCGCGTACAGGACCACGAGGACGATCAGCGCCAGGCCGTAGCGGACCCCGGTGCGCAGCCAGAGCGCGCCCCCCCCGAGGCCGGCGGTCTTCTCCAACAGAGCCCAGGCGTAGGGCAGGATGACGACCGAGCTGAACACCAGCACGGCCGCGACGGTGCCGATCACGGTGACCAGCGTGACCTTGATCCGGGCCTGCCAGAACGTCAGCCCCTGCTCGACGCCGTAGGCTTTGTTCAGTGCGGTGCGGATCGCCTGGGCGCCGGACGACGCGGCCCAGATCGTCGCCAGCATGCCGATCGTCAGCAGCGCCGGGCTGCGCTCGCGCAGCAGCTGGTCGATCACCGGCTTCAACGCGTCCGCGACCGCAGGCGGCGCGAACTCCACGACGCGGCTCGCGAGCTCGGCCGCCGCTCCGGGCTGGCCGACGAAGCCGGCCGCGGCCGAGAGGAACAGGAGCAGGGGGAACATCGCGAGCACCGAGGAAAAGGCGACGCTGCCCGCTTGGTTGGCGCTTTGATGGGCGATGTAGTTGCCGGCGGCCCGCAGGACCACGCTCAGCCCCGGCACGCCGGCGCGCAGCCGCTGCCACCAGCTCAGGACCGAGCACCTCCAGCCCACCGATGGCCGTTCCGTCAAAGCCCGCTCTCCTCGCCTACCGAGGGTAGCATCAACGTCGGGCCCGGAGCCATGGTTCGCGTCCTCGGGCCGTGTCGATCCGGCCACGCGTCGGGTGTCGCCGGCGGTGCAGGTCGCGGCCAAAACTCGGCGCGGTCGGCGGCGCTGGGGGTCCGGCTGCGTCACGATTCGGTGATCCGCCTGCGGCGTGGTCGTCGGGCTGCCTCGCGCGGGCCCGCGGCCGGGACATGCCGGGGGATGCGTGCTATCTAACCGGCCGAGAATGGTACGCATTTGCGGGAGCGAGACCGATGCTGATACGGGTCCGATGCGGTTGGCAGCTGCCGGAATCGGCCGCCACGCCCGAGGCGCTCTTCACCGAACGGCGCCGGCTCCTGAAGGGGCTGGCCGCCGGTAGCCTGCTGACGATCGCTCCGCCGCTTCTGGCGGGCGCCGCGCGCGCCGCCGCCGACCAGGATCCATCGGTCGGCCTCTATCCGGTGGCGCGCAACCAGCGCTACCAGGCTGACGGCGCGATCACGCCCGCCGATCTCACCGGGAAGTTCAACAACTTCTTCGAATTCGGCTCGAGCAAGCAGATCTCCGACGCCGCGCAGGCGCTGAAAATCCGCCCCTGGACCCTCGCCATCGATGGCATGGTCGAGAAGGAGATGACCATCGACATCGACGACCTGCTGGCGAAGATGCCGCTCGAGGAGCGGGTGGTCCGCCATCGCTGCGTCGAGGCCTGGTCGATGATCGTGCCCTGGAGCGGCTTCCCGTTGGCCAGGCTGGTCGAGCTCGCCCGCCCGACGGGCTCGGCCAAGTTCGTCGTGATGCACACCTTCCTCGAGCCCGACGTCGCGCCCAGCCAGGGCCAGTTCTGGTACCCCTGGCCTTATACCGAAGGCGTCACGATCGGCGAGGCGACCAACGAGCTCGCCTTCCTGGTCACCGGCGCCTACGGCAAGCCGCTGCCCAAGGCGAACGGCGCGCCGCTCCGCCTCGCTCTGCCCTGGAAGTACGGCTTCAAGCACATCAAGTCGATCCAGAAGATCACCTTCACGGACCAGCAGCCGGTGAGCTTCTGGGAGACGATCGGCCAGGGCGAGTACGGCTTTTGGGCGAACGTCAACCCGGATGTGCCCCATCCCCGCTGGAGCCAGGCGACCGAGGAACGGATCGGCACCGGCGAGCGCGTCCCGACCCAGCTCTTCAACGGCTACGCCGAGTTCGTGGCCGGCCTCTACCCCGACCTCAGCGACAGGAAGCTGTTTGTCTGAGCCGCCCGCGGTCCGCCTGGCCGAGCCTGGCCATGCTGGCCAACGGCGGCAAAGTGTGGCTCACTCACCCGGCGCCGGTGCGGACGCGGGACTTGGCGTGGGCGTGTCCCGCTGGTGTCGGCCCGACCGTGGAGGAAGATCGAGATGATGCTGAGAAGGACGCTCGTGGGCGCGCTCGCGGGGCTCGCGGCGGCATTGGTCGCCCAGGGGACGCAGCCGGCGGCGGCGGAGTCGACGCTCCGGGCGGTCATGCACTCCGATCTCAAGATCCTCGACCCGATCTGGACCACGGCCTACATTTCGCGCAACTACGGCTATCTGGTCTACGACACCCTGTTCGCGCTCAATGAGAAACTCGAAATTCAGCCGCAAATGGTCGATTCGTATGAGATAAGCGACGACCAGCTGATCTATACCTTCACGCTCCGCGACGGCCTGATGTGGCACGACGGCCAGCCGGTCACCGCCGCGGACGCGATCGCCTCGATCGAGCGCTGGGGTCAGAAGGACAGCATGGGCCAGCTCCTGCTGTCGTTCGTCGCCGGCATGAAGGCGCTCGACGCCAAGACCTTCCAGATGACTCTCAAGGAGCCCTACGGCCTGGTCCTCCTGTCGCTCGCCAAGCCGAGCTCGAACGTGCCGTTCATCATGCCCGAGCGGATCGCCAGGACGCCGGCCAGCGAGCAGATCTCGGAGTACGTCGGCTCCGGCCCGTTCGTGTTCGAGCGCGACCAGTGGCAGCCGGGTGTCAAGGCGGTGTTCACCCGCTTCGAGGGCTATAAGCCCCGCAGCGAGCCGCCGTCCTGGGCCGCCGGCGGCAAGGTCGCCAAGGTCGACCGGGTCGAATGGGACTGGATCCCGGATGCCCAGACCGCGGTCAACGCGCTGATCAACGGCGAGATCGACCTGATCGAAGCGCCGCCGCATGACCTTTTGCCGGTGCTCGAAGGTAGCGACGACATCGTCACCTTCGACTACAACCCGCTCGGCAATCAGTACATGTTCCGGATGAACTGGCTGCATCCGCCGTTCGACAATCAAAAGATCCGCCAGGCGGCCCTGGCGGCCCTCAATCAGGAGGACTTCCTGAAGGCGGTGATCGGCGATCCCCGCTACTACAAGACCTGCGCTGCGATGTTCATCTGCGGCACGCCGTTCGCGACCGATCAGGGCGGCGAGGTTCTGATGAAGTCGGACTTCGAGCGTTCTAAGCAACTCCTGAAGGAGGCCGGCTACGACGGCACGCCGGTCGTGCTGCTGCACTCGACCGACGTCGCGGTGCTGACCAACCTCGCCCCGGTCGCGAAACAACTGCTCGAGAAGGGCGGCTTCACGGTCGACATGCAGTCGATGGACTGGCAGACCCTGGTCTCGCGCCGGGCCAGGAAGGAAGCGCCCGCCGACGGCGGCTGGAACGCTCTTTTGACCTCCTGGGTCGCGGCCGACGTGCTCAATCCCATCAGCACCGCAGGCCTCAACGCCGCCTGCGACAAGGCTTGGTTCGGCTGGCCCTGCGATGCCCAGCTCGAGAAGCTGCGGGATGCTTTCGCGCGCGAGACCGACGCCGGCAAGCAGGTCGAGATCGCCCGGCAGGTCCAGCTGCGCGCGCTCGAAATCGGGGCCCACGCCTATCTCGGCCAGTGGTACCAGCCGATGGTCTATCGCAACACCGTCTCGGGCGTGCTGCACGGTCCGGCGCCATTCTTCTGGAACGTCGCCAAAAGCGAATGAGCGGGAGAGACCGAACGCGAGGAGGGGCTTGTGAGCCAGATCTACACCGCCGTGATCAAGCAGTCGGGGGCTTGGTGGACCGGCTGGATCGAGGAGATCCCCGGTGTCAATTGTCAGGAGCCGACCCGGGAAAGGCTGGTCGGGACCCTCGAGATCACCCTACGCGAGGCGCTCGAGCTGAACCGCAGCGAGGCTCGCGAGGCTGCGGGCGAGGAGTTCGAGGAGATGGTGATCGCGGTTTGAGCGGGCGCGGCGCCGCGGTTGTGGTGTCGAAGCATAAAGCGCGAAGCGCTGATCCGGCATCTGAGGCGGCATGGTTGCGAACTCTGCGCGAGGGCGGTCGTCATTCATGGTGGCACAATCCGGCGCAGAACAAGCGTTCCGCGGTCCGGCGCCACAAGGAAATCGTCGACGACCTCGCCCGCAAGATCTGCCGCGATCTCGGCATCGCCAAAGTCAGGTGAAACCGGGCGGGGTTGCCCGTCGCCGTGATCCGCGCCGGATCTCTGGGCCAGGCTGACTTCGGCCCTGCGGAAGGGTAGCGACACCCATGCTCGCCTTCGTCGCTCGCCGCCTGCTTGCCACCGTCCCGGTGCTCGGGATGGTGGCGGTGTTCGTGTTCCTGATGCTGCGGCTGACGCCCGGCGATCCGGCCGCGATCATCGCCGGCGACAACGCGACCGGAGCAGAGATCGCAGCGATCCGCGACCAGCTCGGTCTCAACCAACCGATCGCCGTGCAGTTCCTGATCTGGCTCGGCAAGCTGCTCCGGGGCGATCTCGGCCAATCCTTCTTCTTCAAGGCCGAGGTAGCCGAACTGATCGGTCAGCGGGTCGGGCCGACCCTGGCCCTCGCAAGCGTCACGATGATCATCACGGTAGCGATCGCGGTGCCGCTCGGCGTGCTCGCCGCCTACCACCACGGCCGCTGGATCGACCGGCTGGTGATGGGCTTCTCGGTGCTCGGCTTCTCGGTACCGGTGTTCGTGCTCGGCTATCTTCTGATCTATGTCTTCGCGATCGAGATCAAGCTGTTCCCGGTCCAGGGCTACCGCAGCCTGGCCGCCGGCCTCTGGCCGTTCCTCTACCGCCTGATCCTGCCCGGGATCACCCTGGCCGTGATCTATATCGCGCTGATCGCAAGGATCACGCGCGCGAGCGTGCTCGAGGTCCTGGGCGAGGACTACATCCGCACCGCCTACGCCAAGGGTCTTTCCAACCGGGTCGTGCTGATGCGGCATGCGCTGCGCAACGCAGCCGTGCCGATCGTGACCGTGATCGGCATCGGCATGGCCCTCCTGATCGGCGGCGTCGTGGTCACCGAGAGCGTCTACAACATCCCGGGTCTCGGCCGTCTGACCGTCGATGCCGTGCTCGCGCGCGACTACCCGACCATCCAGGCGGTGATCCTCCTGTTCTCGCTGGTCTACGTGCTGATCAACCTCTTGATCGACCTGAGCTACACCCTGCTCGACCCGAGGATCCGCTATTGAGCGCCGCTCGCACCGGGGCGCTGCTCGATCGGGCCGCGGCGGCGACCCGGACCCCCGACCACTCGCGCCGGCTTCTCCGCCACCCGGGCGTGCTGTTCGGCGGCGGAATTCTGGTCGTTATGATCCTGATCGCGCTGCTCGCACCGGTCCTCGGCACCCTCGACCCGGCCGCGATCGCTCCGGCCGATCGCAACCTCACCCCCGGCACCCCGAGCACGGTCGAACTGGCGGACGGGCAAGAGGCGCTCCGGGTGCACTGGATGGGCACGGACAGCCTCGGCCGCGACGTCTACAGCCGGGTGATCTACGGCGCCCGGGTATCGCTGATCGTGGGCATCGCGGTCGCGGCGCTCGCCGTCGCCGTCGGCCTCGCGATCGGCCTGGTCGCGGGCTACCTGCGCTGGCTCGATGCGATCGTCATGCGCGTGATGGACGGCCTGATGGCGATCCCCTCGATCCTGCTCGCGATCGGCCTCGTCTCGCTCTGGGGCGGCGGCCTCGGGACCGTCCTGATCGCGATCGCGATCCCCGAGATTCCCCGGGTCGTCCGCCTGGTCCGCTCGATCGTGCTTTCGGTCCGGGAAGAGCCCTACGTCGAGGCGGCGGTGGCGCTGGGCACGAGAACGCCCCTGATCCTGATCCGCCACGTCCTGCCGAACACGCTCGCACCCTTGATCGTCCAGGGCACCTACGTCTGCGCGTCGGCGATCCTGCTCGAGGCGATCCTTTCGTTCCTCGGCGCGGGCATCCCGCCCGAGACGCCCACCTGGGGCAACATCATGGCCGAGGGCCGGGTGCTGTTCCAGGTCTTCCCGCACAACATCCTGTTCCCCGGGATCTTCCTGGCGCTGACCGTGCTCGCCGTGAACGTGCTCGGCGACGGCCTGCGCGACACCCTCGATCCGCGTCTGGCCGAGCGGATCTGACGGCGCGGCGGGGGGCGCAAAGGCGTGAGCGAGCCGGCCGGGGCGCCGGTCCTCGAGATCCAGCGGCTGACGGTCGAGCTGCCCAAGGGCGCCGATCGCGCCAACGCGATCGAGGACCTGAGCCTTGCGGTGGGCGCGCGCGAAATCCTCTGCCTGGTCGGCGAGTCCGGCTCGGGCAAGTCGGTGACCGCGCACAGCATCATGGGCCTGCTGCCAAAGGGCCAGCTCAGGCCGGTCGCGGGCCGCGTCCTGCTCCAGGGCGAGGACCTGCTGCGGCTCAGCGAGCTGCGCCTGCGCGACCTGCGCGGCACGGCCATGTCGATGATCTTCCAGGAGCCGATGACCGCGCTCAACCCGGTCATGAGCTGCGGCGCGCAGATCGAGGAGGTGCTCAGCACCCACACAGGGCTCGATCCGGGCGCGCGCCGGCAGCGCATCCTCGAGGTCATGGCCCGGGTCCAGCTGCCCGACCCGGCAGCACTCGTCCACGCCTATCCGCATCAGCTCTCCGGCGGCCAGCGCCAGCGCATCATGATCGCCATGGCCCTCGTGATGGAGCCGGCGCTGCTGATCGCCGACGAGCCGACCACCGCCCTCGACGTCACGACCCAGGCGCAGATCCTGCGCCTGATCAGAACGCTGCAGCAGGCCCACGCGACCGGGGTCCTGTTCATCACCCATGACTTCGGCGTGGTCGCCGAGATCGCGGACCGGGTCGCGGTCATGCGCAGGGGTCGGGTGGTCGAGCTCGGCACCGCAGAGCAGGTGCTGAGGCGGCCGCGCCACGACTATACCCGCATGCTGATCGGCGCGGTGCCGAGCCTTGCTCCCCGCCGCCGCGCACGCGCGGCCGGGGCACAGACCGTGCTGCGCACCGAGGGGCTGACCAAGGTCTACCGGGGCGGCTGGTTGCGGACCGCCCGCGAGGTTCGCGCCGTCGATCGGGTCTCGATCGCGGTGCGCCGCGGCGAGACCTTGGGCCTGGTCGGCGAATCGGGCTCCGGCAAGTCGACCGTGGCCCGCTGCATCGCGCGCCTGATCGATCCCAGCGGCGGCCAGATCTTTCTCGACGAGCAGCCGATCGGCGGGCTCGGACGGCACCGGCTGCGGCCCTACCGCAAGCGCGTCCAGATCGTCTTTCAGGACCCCTACCGCTCGCTCAACCCGCGCCGCACGGTCGGCGCCTCGATCGTCGAGGGACCGATCAACTATGGCGTCACCCGCGCCGAGGCGCAGGCCCGGGCGCGCTCGCTGATGGCCCTGGTCAGCCTCGATCCGGAGGCGCTCGGCCGCTTCCCGCACCAGTTCTCGGGCGGCCAGCGGCAGCGGATCTGCATCGCCCGCGCGCTCGCCATGGATCCGGAGCTTTTGATCGCCGACGAGGCCGTCTCGGCGCTCGACGTCTCGGTCCAGGCGCAGGTGCTGGCGCTGCTCGACGACATCCGCAAGCGGTTCGAGCTCGCGATGCTGTTCATCACCCACGACCTTCGCGTCGCGGCCCAGGTCTGCGACCGGGTCGCGGTGATGCACCAGGGCCGGGTGGTCGAGCAGGGCCCGGTCGGCGAGCTGTTCGCAGCCGCCAAGCACCCCTATACCCAGGCCCTGTTCGCCGCCGCGCCCGGCAAGGACTGGGACTTCGCGCGCTTCCGGGTGGCCTGAACCTTCCCGGCGCCGCCGCACCGGCGTCCGCAGACATGGGGGTTGCCAGAACTCGCCATCGCCTCTAAATCGGAGGGGAAAGTCAGAGGGTTCCTACAGCTAAATCCGATTTGTGGGCGGCCGGTTCGGGCGACGCGGAAAGCCCGGCCGGTCGACTGTCGCGCGCGACCCGTCGGGCCGCCCGCGGCCGCAGCGCCTCTGGCAGGCAGGGCAGGCACGACAATCAAACGAGCGTCAACGATCAAAAGCAACCGTGCCAACGGCGCAGAGCCGTGGCCGTTCGCGGAGAACAACATGACGCATGCAGCAGGATGGCGGGCCGTGACTTGTGGAGTGAGCGGCGCTGTTTTGTGGGGAGCGGTGACGACCGCAGCCTGGGCAATGGATCCAGACCCCCTCGTCAAGGCCGATCCGAACGACTGGCCGACCTACCACGGCAGCTACAAGTCCTGGCACTACAGTTCCCTCGATCAGATCAACGCCGACAACGTCAAGAAGCTCCAGGTCGCCTGGATGCACCATCCCGGACGGGCGACCCGCGGCCTGCAGTCGTTCCCGCTGGTGGCAGACGGCGTGCTCTACTACTCGGGCTCGTACAGCCGGCTGTTCGCGCTCAATGCGGCGACCGGCGAGGTGATCTGGTCCTACATCCCGGAGCTCAACGAGGACCTGATCGCGACCCAGACCCACACCCCCTACAACCGCGGCATCGCGCTCGGCCAGGGCCACGTCTACGTCGGCACGGTCGATGGCCGTCTGATCGCGGTCGACATGAAGACCGGCAAGCCGGTCTGGGACACCAAGCTGATCGATTCGGAGAAGCTGACGGTCGGCTTCACCGGCGCGCCCCTGGTCGTCAAGGACAAGGTGATCATCGGCAGCCAGGGCGGCGAGTGGCCGTGGCGCGGCCCGATCTTCGGCGTCGACGGCAAGACCGGCAAGAAGGCCTGGGAGTTCTTCACCGCGGGCGGCACCGAGGAGGCCAAGAAGACCTGGGGCAACGACAGCTGGAAGATCGGCGGCGGCGGCGGCTGGATGGCCGGCGCCTACGATCCGGAGACCAATACGGTCATCTGGGGTACGGCCAACCCCAATCCGCTCTACGACTGGGCCGGACCCGACTGGAAGACCAAGGGCCCGCGTCCGGGCGACAACCTCTACACCTCCTCGGTGATCGGCCTCGACCCGGACACCGGCAAGCTCAAGAGCTATTTCCAGACCATTCCCGCACGACGAGTGGGACTTCGACGACGCGGTCGGCGAGTTCATGTTCATCGAGCAGGACGGCCAGAAGTACATCGTGCACCCGAACAAGGGCGGCTACGTCTACGTCCTCGACCGCAACCTCGGCTTCAAGAAGGCCTGGGACCTGGTCAGACCAGCAACTTCATCAAGGGCGTCGACGACAAGGGCGGACTGATCGGGCGCAACGACCTGCCGCAAGGCAAGCATGAGAACCTGTGCCCGGCGATCGCCGGCGGCACCAGCTGGAACTCGGGCACCTACAGTCCGAAGACCGGCTACTACTACAAGGTCGGCAACGAGTGGTGCATGAACCTCGAGGTCCTGAAGACGACGCCGGTGGTGGAGCCGAACGTGCAGCTCAACATGGGCGCCAACTTCACGATCGTGCCGCCCGACGGCGGCAAGATCTCGGGCCATGTCGACGCCCGCGACCCGATCACGGGCAAGAAGGCGTGGCAGATCGACTTCCCGCAACCGCCGCTGGCCAGCCTGCTCTCGACCGCGGGCGATCTTCTGTTCGTGCCGGACGCGCGCGGCATCCTGCACGCCTACGACGCCAAGACCGGCAAGGAGCTGTGGAGCCACAACGACGGCATCGGCCACAACGGCGGCATCATCAGCTATGCGGTCGACGGCAAGCAGTACATCGCGGTGATGAGCGGCTGGGATTCGCTGGTCGGCGAAGGCTACGGCAAGCTGTTCGGCGAACCCTTCAAGAGCATGGCGTCCGACAGCGGCACGCTGATCGTCTACTCGCTGGCCGAGTGATCCTCATCGGCGCCCGTCGAAGGATGGGGTAGGGGCCTGGCTCCCTACCCCGGCGGCGCGCCGGGCGTCTTCGCGCTGGAAGATCATCCGGATCGCCGCATATGGCAGGGGTGGCGGCTCGACCGCCACCCTCGCTTTCCGCCAACTGCGAACCTTGGGGACGGCAATGTCTGGAACACGCGCCCTGGTGGCCGCCGGTCTGTGGATGATCGCAGCATCCGCGGCCCCGGCTTGCGTGCAGGCGGATGACGCGGCGCCGCCCGCGAGCCCGATGGCGGGGCAAGGCCAGGCCGCGGGCGGCGACGGAGCCGCGGCCGCGATCGACGGCAAGATGTTGTTCGCCACCACCTGCGGTTTTTGCCACGAGGACGGCGGCCGCCAGGCCGGCCGGGGACCACAGCTCGCGGGCAGCAAACGCAGCGACGAGTTCATCGTCAATCGGATCACCAACGGCAAGCCGGGCAAGATGCCGGCGTTCGGCCGGACCTACTCGCCAGACCAGATCAAGCAGATCCTGGCCTACATTCGCGGTCTTCAACCTTGAGCGCGCGCAACCAGCGCCGAAGCGGTGCCGGAGGCCGACCATGACCCCGATCCCTCAACCTCGCAAAGGCTCCCTCCTGGCGCTGGTCCTGGTGAGCGCCGTCGGTCTCGGCCTCGAACCCGCCGCCGCCCGGCCGCTCGAGTTGGTCAGGACCCGCGGCGTCATCGAGCTGTGCGCGTCGCCCGCTACCCTGCCCTTTGCGAGCCGCCACGGCGACCGCCCGGGCTATCAGATCGAGCTCGCAAAGGCGCTCGCGGACCGGCTCGGCGTCCGCCTGCAGGTCGACTGGGTGGCCCTGTCGTTCCACCTGCGCCGGGTCGACTGCGACATCGTCATGGACACGATCGCCGACGAGGAGGCGCAGAGCGAGAGCCACATCCTATGGTCGGTGCCGTATCAAAAGAGCGGCGTGGCTCTCGCGGTGCGGCCCGGCGAGGGTGCGATCACGGGCTTCGACAGCCTGGATGCCCGCTACCGGGTCGGGGTGATGCGGGGCTCGCTCGCGCACATGTACCTCGACCAGCGCGGCGCCCACGCGATCCCCTACGGCTTCGAGAGCGACATCCTCGAGGCGCTCGCCAACGGCGAGATCGACGCCGCCGCGGTGACCTCGCTCAGCGCCGGCTACTACAATCTCCAGCATCCGGCGGCACCGCTGCGGCTGATCTATGCCTACGACGCGGTGCCGGAGCTCGGCTGGGACCTTGCGGTCGGCATGCGGCGCTCGGACCAGCCGCTGCGCGATGCGGTCGACCGGGCGGTCCACGCGATGCTCGACGACGGCACCTTCGATCGAATCTATGCCAGCTACGGCATCGAACACCGGCCGCCGCATTCCTAGTCTCGCGGCTGAGCGCGCCCGCCTCGATCAGCCGTCGTCACGGTTGCGGCATCTCGACCGTAACCTTGATGTTGGAATACCAAGCGGCCAAGTTGGCCACGTCGCTGTCACTGAGGCCCTTGGCCACGATCGACATCTGCTCGTGCTGGCGCGTCCCGTCCTGGAACGCCTTGAGTTGCTTGATGAGGTAGTTGGCATCGTCGCCGGCGAGATTGGGCGCCTCGGGATTCCTGCTGAGCCCGTCGAGCCCGTGACAGGCCGCGCAGGTTGCGGCCTTCTTCTTGCCGGCGGCAATCGCCGCCATATCGGCGGCGCTGGCAGGAACAGGGAGCGATGGCCACCAGCACACAGCCAATGAGCAACGCCAAGGTGCATGCTGACGGACCCGCGCCCTTGTTCCCGCCCCGAGGTCACTCAGCCACCGTAGGAGATGCGGTAGACCGCCCCCGCGAAATCGTCGGAGACGAGCAGGGAGCCGTCGCGCAACTGGGTGAGAGCGACCGGCCTGCCGATATACTCGCCGTCTTTGGTCAGCCAGCCCGCCGCAAACTCCTCCTGATCCCCTGCCGTGCCGTCGTCGTTGAGCGGCGTAAACAGGACCCTGGCGCCTACTGGAACCGTCCGATTCCAGGAGCCATGCTGGGCCGTGAACACACCCTTTTTGTAGCGCTCCGGGAACTTGCTGCCCGTGTAGAATACCATCCCGAGATCGGCGGCATGCGCGATCGTCTCCACGACTGGGAACACCGCGTCCGCGGGCGGTTCGCTGTCCTTGTACTCGTTGGTGCGGACATGACCACCGCCATACCATGGGAACCCGAACTCCTGGCCCGGGCCGGTGATACGATCGAGCTCGCCAGGCGGGATGTCGTCCCCCATGCCGTCGACTTGGTTGTCGTTGGTCCACAGCTCCCCGGTCGTCGGATTGAAGTCGAACCCGACCGGATTGCGTAGCCCGGTGGCATAGACCTCACGGTTGGACCCGTCCCGGTCCATGCGAATGATGCCGCCGACGCCAGCCTGCTTGAACGGCTCGACCTTGTCCTTCGACGGCACGTTGAACGGCTGCCCGAGCTGGATGTAGAGCTTATTGTCCGGGCCGACCGCGCATACCCGGGCAGTGTGATTGTAGGATTCGTCGGCGCCGGGGATGAGCTCCCCTTCCTTGACGACATCGCCGACGGCCACGTCGGGGCTCTCGTAGAAAAATTCCGCCGCGGGGAAGATGCGGACGCGATTGCGCTCGGCGATGTATAGGAACCCATCCTTAGAGAAGCAGACACCGTTCGGGATCACAAAGGTGAGCGAAGGCGCGAACCGCTTCACCTCGTCGGCGGTCCCGTCCTTGTTGCGATCAGTGACTGCCCAGACCGCGTCCTTCCGCGTCCCGACGAAGGTGACGACGCCCTGCGGCCCGACGGCCATGTGCCGGGCGTCCGGCACAACCGCGTAGAGGTTGATCTTGAAGCCCGGCGGCAGCTTGATCTGCTCGAGGTTCTTGCGAAGCTGATCGGCGTAAGGCGCCGGTCTGCGGCACGTAGTCGAACGCCGCCATGCCAGTGTCCGTGGGCTGCATGTTCTCGAGCTTCGACTGATTGTCGTCGGCTCGGGCAGACTCCCGCTTGAGCTTTGCCATACTGAACCCCTGAGACGTTCTTAGCGCAACATCGACGAAATTTTTGCGCGCGTAAGCGTTGTCGATGCTGTTCAGGCGAACGCCGCCAGCGCCACGCCGGTGCCCGGGGCGATGGCCGCGCGGATGGCGCACCCGACCCTGCCGAGCCGGGGCGCTTGCCGGCGATCAGGGCCAATACTATGTTTTTATGCATCATAACAGGGTTGATAGGTGTTGCAGAATGAAGCAGCTGCGCTACTTAGTGGGCTGGAGATACTTGGCCGCAAGCAAGTGCAACGATCGCCGCCGAGCACACTAGCAGCTGACGCATTGTTGCCTCCCATTGTTGGCTTCTGGGGACACCGAGCGCTTGGCGCGCCCGTGCCCTGAGGGCTACCTATGGCACGCAACTTCTGAGCGGGAAAGGGCCTTCTCAGCGCAAATTGGCTTGAGCCTTGGAGGGTCGGTCTGTAGCCTCGGCGAACGGGCGATCCCTTTCGCTACTTCAACAGCGCGGCGCCGGCTGCGCGCCCCAGCTGTTCCACGTCGCGCCCAGCCCAGGCGCTCAGCCTCTGCCATGCCGCAGGCGCCAACCCGGCCGACGATTTTCGGGCGAGCAGCCTTGCGACCGTGGTGCAGATGGTGGTCAACGGCTACGGAGGCACGATCCTGCCGGATCTGGCCCTGCCGGTCGAGGCGGGCGTGCATTCGCGCCTCCGGGTCGTGCCGTTCACGCCGCCCGCACCCTTTCGCACGATCGGCCTTGCCTGGCGCAGCTCCTCACCGCGCCGGTCGGACTTCATCGAGTTCGGCCACTTCGTCATGGCGGCGCGGCACCAGCCGACCGACGGGCGCTGATCAGCGGGCATGGCAGCGATCCCGCCCGCTCGCGCCCAGGGCGGCGGACCGGCCGCCGGCTCAGGGCGCGCCCAGCGCCACCATGCCCTTGTCGGCCAGATCCTGCAGGAAAGCCGTGACGTCGATCTCGATCTGGGCGCGCTCGGCCGCGAAGGTCGAAGCGAGGTCGTCGATCACCGCTGCGACGCTTGCCTTGCCATCGCAGCGCTTGAGGATCTCGACGGCGATCGGGTCGGGCATCAACACCCGCTCGGGCGCCAGCAGCACCCAGGCCTTGCGCGCCTGATCGAAGCGCAGCTTGACCCCACGCGGGAGCGCCGGCACGAGTTCGGCGCGGACCTCGACCCGCTCGCTCACCCGACGCGCCGCCTCACGAGGGCCGCCGGATCGAAGGCGCTGGGCGGGATCCGGCCCGGTGTGACATAGGCGTGCTCGAGCGCGTCGAGCTGCACCCAGAGCACGTCGCACTTAAAGCGCAGCGCCGCCAGCACCGCCTGCTGCAGCTCCGGGCGCCTGGCCTGACGCTTGACGTAGTCGAGCGCGAAATCGACGTCGCGGGGCGCCTGGCTGAGGCGCTTCTCGAAATAGGAAAGCGTCGCCCGGCTCACGAAGTCGTAGCTGGCCAGCATACCCGACACCCGGTCGGCGATGATCCTGGGCGAGAACATCTCGGTCAGCGAGGAGGCGATCGCCTCGAGCAGCGAGCGCTCGCGCACGAACGAGACGTAGGCCTGGACCGCGAAGCGGGTCGCCGGCAGGAGCCCCTCGGTCGAGACCACATAGGCGCGCTCCAGCCCCAGGCCGTCGGTGAGCTTGAGCCAGCGCTCGATGCCGCCCTCGCCCGCATGCTCGCCGTCGTGGTCGATGATCCGCTGGCGCCAGACGCGGCGCATCTCGGGATCCTCCATGCGGGCGAGCAGGGTCGCGTCCTTGATCGGGATCTGCGCCTGATAGTAGTAGCGATTGAGCGCCCAGGCCTGCAACTGCGCCTTGGTCAGCTGGCCGCCCTTCATGGCGATGTGGAACGGATGGTTCCAGTGATAGCGCTCCTCGCCGATCTGGCGGAGCGTTGCTTCCAGCCGATCGGGGCTCAAGACCTCGCTCACAGCTCAATCTCCATGCCGTCGCAGGCGACCTCCCAGCCGGCGGCCGCGACCTCTGCGCGCTCGGGCGAGTCGTCGAGCAGGATCGGATTGGTGTTGTTGATGTGCAGATAGATCCGACGGCCGAGCGTCACGTCCGCGAGCGCGCTCAGCGAGCCCTTTGGCCCCCAGACGCTGATGTGGCCCATGCGCGCCCCGGTCTTGACCCCGGTCCGGCTCGAGATCATCTCGTCGTCGGCCCAGAGCGTGCCGTCGAACATCAAGAGATCGGCGCCCTCGAGCCGTTCGGCGAGGCCGGCCGTGACCCGCGCGCAGCCGGGCACGAAGGCCGCGCGGGCACCGTTCTCGCCGTGCAGCTCGAGCCCGATCGTAGCCTCCGTCTCGGCGCCTACTTCGAGGCTCTCGTCCTCGAGATAGAGCGCAACCTTGCCGGGCACGGCAAACGGCACCACCCGCAGCCCCGGCAGGATCTCGGCCGCCTGCTCGAGCCTCAATCGGTGCCGGCTCACGAAGCTCGGGTTCAGCACATCAAAGATCGGGTTGCGGGCGAGGACCTCGAGAATCGCAGCGGTCGCGAACAGGCTGAACGGCTGACTCTCGCGCAGATTAAGCAGTCCCGCGACGTGGTCGACGTCACCGTTGGTCAGGACGACTGCCCGGATCGGGCTATGGCGAGGTCCCGCATGGGGATGCAAAGCGGGAGTCGCCAGGATCTGCTGGCGCAGGTCCGGGCTGGCGTTGAGCAACGCCCAATCCTCGCCGTCAGCGCTGATCGCAAGCGAGCACTGAGTGAGCCAGCGCGCCGCCGGGTCACCTCGCCACGCGCGCAGGCCGACCGGACAGGCGCTGTTCCATTGCGGAAAACCGCCGCCGGCGGCGGCGCCCAGGACGATGATGCGCATCACTGTCCGGGGCGCACGACCGCCGGCGCGCCGGCCGGCCTAGAGGTCGGCTGGGAAATAGGCGTTGATCTCGCAGCCGCAGGCAATCTCGACGATCTTGGGCGTGCGCCACTGCATCACGAAGTCTCCCTGGTTGTCATGCACCCGAGCGTCCGATGGATGCCAAGGCTTCTTAGGCCAAATGCGCCTCGAATGCCACAGTTTTCGCGGGCCGCGGCGGGCGCAGGGGAACCCGGCGGGACCCGGTGGGCATATCCCCGCCAAGACCACGGTAGGTGGTCGCCAACCGGCGCCGGCTGTGCCATGGTGCGGCAAATAGGCGAGGGAGACGAACCCCATGGAAGCGCTGACCATCACGCCCAACCTCGAGCTGCCGCCGGAGAAGCTGGAGCGGCTCTATGCCGACATGGTGCGGATCCGAAGGTTCGAGGAGCGGGTGGTCGAGCTCTTCCAGGCCGGGCTGGTCAAGGGCACGGCGCACAGCTACGCCGGCGAGGAGGCGATCGCGGTCGGCGCCTGCGCCCATCTGCGCCAGGACGACTACGTCGCGAGCTATCACCGCGGCCACGGCCACTGCATCGCCAAGGGCGCCCGCACCGATCGCATGATGGCCGAGCTGATGGGACGTGCGACCGGCTACTGCCAGGGCCTCGGCGGCTCGATGCACGTGGCCGACATGGAACGCAACATCCTGGGCGCCAACGGCATCGTCGGCGCGGCCATGCCGCTGTCGGTCGGCGCCGGCCTCGCGATCAAGCTGCGCGGCGGCGATCAGGTGGTGATCGCGTTCTTCGGCGATGGCGCCAACAACCAGGGGATCTTCCACGAATCGCTGAACCTCGCGGCGGTCTGGCGGCTGCCGGTGCTGTTCGTCTGCGAGAACAATCAGTACGCGCTCAGCACCTCCTATCGCAACACGACCGCGGTCGCCTCGGTCGCGACCCGCGCTGCCGCCTACGACATCCCGGGGGTGCGCATCGACGGCAACGACGTGCTCGCCGTGCACGCCGCGGTCGGCGAGGCGGTCGAGCGCGCGCGCCGGGGCGACGGCCCGAGCCTGATCGAGGCCATGACCTGGCGCTGGGGCCAGCACAGCATGCGCGCGAATCTCCGCGACCCGCGCTCGGATGCGGACATGGCGGCCTGGATCGCGCGTGATCCGATCCCGCAGTTCGCGGGCGTCTTGACGGCGCGCGAGCTCTTCACCGGCGCCGAGCTCGAGGCGCTCGACGGCGCCGCCCGCGACGAGCTCGAGAGCGCGGTCGCGTTCGCCGAGGGCAGCCCCGAGCCCGAGCCCGCGATCCTCGAGGGCGCCGTCTACGCGCCGCATGCAGCCCATGTCGAACCCCTCGAGCACGGCAGCCGCGAGCTGACCTTCGCCCAAGCGCTGAACGAAGCCATGGCTCAGGAGATGGAGCGCGATCCGACCGTCTTCCTGATGGGCGAGGACGTGGCCGACACCGGCGGCATCTTCCAGGTCTCCAAGGGCCTCCTCGAGCGCTTCGGCCGCGAGCGGGTGCGCGATACGCCGATCTCGGAGGCGACCTTCTGCGGCGCCGGCGTCGGCGCCGCGATCGCCGGCATGCGTCCGATCGTCGAGGTCCAGATCTTCGATTTCGTGACCCTCATGATGGACATGCTGGTGAACCAGGCCGCCAAGTTCCGCTACATGCTGGGCGGCCGCCCGACCGTGCCGCTGGTGGTCCGGGGCCCGCAGGGCGGCGGCATTCGTCTCGCCGCCCAGCACTCCCAGAGCCTGGAGGCCTGGTTCGCCCACGTCCCGGGCCTGGTCGTCGTGGCACCCGCCTCGGCCTACGACGCCAAGGGCCTCCTCATCGCTGCGATCCGGGACGACAACCCGGTGATTTTTCTCGAGCACAAGCTGCTCTATCTGGGCCAGGCCGAGCCCGTGCCGGAAACGCCCTACGCCATCCCGCTCGGCAAGGCCCGGGTCCGCCGGCCGGGCACGGACGTCACCATCGTCGCGACCCAGATGATGGTGCAGCAGGCGCTGCAGGCGGCGACCCGGCTCGAGGCGGACGGCCTCAGCGCCGAGGTGATCGACCCGCGGACCTTGAAGCCCCTCGACCTCGACACGATCGTCGCCTCGGTCAAGCGCACCAACCGCCTGGTCGTGGTCCACGAGGGCTGGAAGTTCGGCGGCTTCGGCGGCGAGATCGCGGCCTCGGTGATGGAAGCCGCGTTCGACTGGCTGGACGCGCCGGTGGCAAGGGTCGGCGCGCTGGATGTGCCGATGCCGTTCAACGACCGCCTCGAGCGCGCCGTGATCCCGAGTGCCGAGCGGATCGTCGCGGCGGTCAAGGGCCTCTGGCGCTGAGCGCGCAGACGATGCCGGTGGCCCTGGTCACCGGCGGCGCCGGCGGCCTCGGTGGCGCGGTCTGTCGCCAGATGGCGGCCAGGGATTGGACGGTCGCGGTTGCAGACCTCGGCGCGGCGGCTGCTCGGGCGGTGGCCCTGGCCTGCGGCAGCAACAGCTTTGCGGTCGCGGTCGATCTCGCGAGCGCCGACGGGCCGGCCTGGGTCGTCGAGGAGACCGTGCGCCGGGCCGGCCGCCTCGATGTGCTGGTGAACTGCGCCGCGGTCGCGCCGGTCGAGGCATTCCTCACCATGACCGCGGATGCCTGGGAGAAGGCGCTGCTGGTCAACGTCCGGGCGGTGGCGCTCGCGACGGCTGCCGCCGGCCGGGTCATGGCCGCCCACGGCGGCGGCCGGATCGTCAACGTCACCTCGGCGGCGGCGCGCATGGCGCTCCCCGACTACGCCGCCTACGCCGCGACCAAGGCGGCCGTTGATTCCCTGACCCGCACGGCGGCGGTCGCGCTCGCCCCGCACGGCATCCGGGTCAACAGCCTGTCGCCCGGCATGATGGACACCGCCCTGCAGGAGCGGACCGAGGCGGGCTTCGGTCAGCTGGCCGGCCGCAACGACCTTGTCGCCTTCAAGGCCGAGCGCACCGCGCGCATCCCGCTCGGCCGCCGCAGCGACCCCGACGAGATGGCGGCCATGGTGGTCTGGCTCGCGACCGAGGCGCCCGCCTACATGACCGCTGCCCGCCTCAACGTCACGGGCGGCCTCGACAAGGACTGATCGCGGGAGGGACCGCCATGGACGATTTCCTCGACGCCTCGAGCCTGTCGAACAATGGCGAGGCGCTCGCCCAGCGTCGGCGCGCCCCGAAGCATGGCGGTCAGTCGAGCCGCGGCGGGCGCAGGGTCAAAAGATGGCCGTTGGCGCGCAGCCAGCGCCGCTCGCTGCCGTAGCCGGGCAGGATCTGCGCGACCAGTTGCCAGAATTCCTTTTGATGGTTGCGCACCCGCAGGTGGCAGAGCTCGTGCACGACCACATATTCGAACACCGGCTCGGGGGCGAGGATCAGGCGCCAGTTCAGGTTGACCAGCCCCTGCGCCGAGCAGCTGCCCCAGATCTGCTTTTGGTCCTTGATCCGGAGGCCGCGCGGGATCAGGCGATGCGGCGGCCCGTGGCGGTCGATCAGGCGCTCGGCATCGAGGCGCGCCTGGCGCCGCAGCCAGTGGCCGAGCGCTGCCTCGATCCAGCGCTCGCGCTCGTCGTCGGGGACGCGCGCCGGGAGCTGCACCTCGAACCCGTCCTGGTAGCGGACCATCGCCCGGGCGCCGGCCGCCGGCCCGATCCTGAGCTCGACCGGCCGGCCGCGGTAGGGGATCTGGCCGCCGTCCGCGAGCCGCAGCTGCCCGGGATGGGCGGCGAGCGTCCGGCGCAGGCGGCTCACCTTGTCGAGCAGCCAGTGCCGATGCTGCTCGACGAACCGGAGGATCTCGGGCTCGCGCAGGCGGACCGGCGCCACCACCTCGACCCCGTCCGCCTGCACCGTCAGGCGAAGCCGGCGGGCGCGGGCGCT
Source organism: uncultured Alphaproteobacteria bacterium (assembly GCA_963798075.1). Classification (GTDB taxonomy): domain Bacteria; phylum Pseudomonadota; class Alphaproteobacteria; order Geminicoccales; family Geminicoccaceae; genus DATAOG01. The sequence continues at coordinate 67,800 of CAWCRU010000038.1, forward strand.
CCGCCGCAGGCGCCAGGCGATCGCGGTCGATCCGACCAGCAGGGTTGGCACATCGCCTCCTTGGCTCTCGCAACCGGCGCTCGCCCGATCGCTAGCCGAAACCGCGGGCTGAGGGTACCCTCGAGCCACGACGGATGATCAATGGGAATCGGATGCGCCAGTTGAAAATGACCATCGGCCAGGTGGTGATCCGGGCCGAGCTGCGCGACACGCCGACCGCGGACGCGCTGTATGCCGCGGCGCCGTTCGAGGCGCGCGCCTCGACCTGGGGCGATGAGGTCTATTTCCGGACCCCGGTGTCGCTGGCCCGCGAGCCGGGCGCCAAGGTGGTGGTCGAGCCCGGCGAGCTCGCCTTCTGGCCGGACGGCGACGCGATCGCGATCGGTTTCGGCCCGACCCCGATCTCGCAGGCCGACGAATGCCGACTGGCCAGCCCCTGCAACATCTGGGGCCAGGCGCTCGACGACGTCCAGGCGTTGCGCGCGGTCCAAAGCGGGGCCGCGATCAAGGTCGAGCCCGTCGACTGAAAGGGGCCGCTTGCCTTCGATCAGCCCTTGACGCTGCCGATGGTGAGGCCGGTCGTCATGCGGCCGCGGAACAGGTAGTAGATCACGAGCGGCGGGATCGAATAGATGATCGCCGCGGCCATCAACAGGTTCCAGGGCGACTCGTCGCTGCTCAGGAAGAAGCCGAGAGCGACCGGCACCGTGACCTTGGTCGGCGTCGACAGCAAAAGGAAAGCGTAAAGGTACTCGTTCCAGGCCAGCAGCAGAGCATAGGTGCCGACCGCGACCAGTGCCGGCATCATCAGCGGCAGGAAGATGTGCCAGAAGATCTGGGGGGTGGTCGCGCCGTCGATCTTGGCGCTCTCCTCGAGCGAGCGGGGAATGCTCGTGCTGTATTGCTGAAAGATGAAGATGGCATAGGGAGTTGCGAAGGTCACCTCGACCAGGATCAGCGACCACAGGTTGTCGAGGAGGCCGTAGCCGTCCATGATCTTGTAGAACGGGATCGCCAGGAACGACGCCGGGATGACGTAGGTCAAAAGCGCGGCGTTCGACAGCAGCCAACCGAACCGGATCCGAAGGCGCGTGATGGCGAAGCTCGCGAGCGCGGCGACGCCGACCACGATCAGCGCCGTTCCGACGCCGACCAGCAGGCTGTTCAGCATCTGCACCCAGAAGTCGTTGAGATACCAGTAGTCCTGCTTGAAGACCGTAGTAAAGGTAGTGAGCGTGGGCGCCTTGGGCCAGATGTTGCCGCTGAAGATGGCATCGTTGGTCTGCAGGGAGACGATCACCATGTTGTAGATCGGCATCAGCGTCCAGAGCAGGATGATGACGCCGACACCCAGGGCAGCGGTCTGACGGGGCGCCGACCGGGCGCCTGGAAGGGCCACGGCGCTCATAGCTCGACCGCCTCCCGGTGCAGCTTGCGCATGAGGTACATCACGAGCGGCACGAGCACGGGCAGGGCGGTGATCACGACCGCGATGCCGAGCGCCGGGTCGCCGACCTCGAAGGCGTCGCGGATGCCGAGCGTCGCGAACACGTGGGTCGAGAGCACCGGGCCGCCGCCGGTCACGAAGTGCACCGTGTTGAAGTCGCCGAGCGTCCAGATGGTCGAAAGCACCGTGCAGATGATGTAGAGGTTGCGCATCATGGGAAAGGTGATGTGGCGGAACCGTTGCAGACCCGTGGCCCCGTCGATCGCCGCCGCCTCGTAGAGCTCGCCCGGAATCGCGGTCCGGCCGGCGAGGAAGATCACGGTCCAGAACGGCATCCACTTCCAGATGTAGAACACGATCACCGAGCCCATGGCGAGGCTCGGCGTGGTCAGCCAGCCGGGCCCCTCCTTGTGGAACATCGTCCAGATCACGTTGTTGATCAGGCCCCACTGGCCGTTCAGCATCCAGTGGGCGGAGATGAAGGTCGGGATCGCCGGTACCGCCCACGGCAGGATGAAGATCAAAAACAGCCACTTCACCCAGGGGTAGCTCTGGTGGAAGAAGCCCGAGAGCAGCAGGGCCAGGAACATCTTGAGATTGACCCCGATGATCAGGAGCAGGAGCGTGTTCCAGACCGTACGCAGGTAGAGCGGATCGCCGAACAGCTTGAGGTAGCTCGAGGGGTCGCTGCCCAGCCAGAGGCCGTAGAGCACCGGATAGATCACGAGCAGCAGGAAGACGGCGACATAAGGGACGACGAACAGTATTCCCCATATGCCCTCGGCGGTCAGGCTGCTGCCGCCGCCGATCAGCAGGCCGGCCCGCTGCCGCAGCCGCTCGGAGGGAACGGGGGGTGCCGCCCCCCGCGCCGGTGCTCTGGCCATCTTCGCCTCGCTAGTCGCCGACGTTGTACTGCGCGAAGATCTCCTTGATCCGGGCGAAAGCTTCGTCGACGGCCTGCTCCGGGGTCTCGCCGTGGACCAGCACCGCGCCCTCGGCCGTCCCCCAGATCTCCTCGGCATTGACCTGCGCGTAGGCCGGATTGTAGGCCATCGGCCAGGGTTCGGTCTCGCCCTCGATCTCCTGCTTGACCGCGATCGGGATGTGCGGGTCCTTGGTCTCGGTCCAGAACGACGGATTGTCCTTGATGATCTGGGGCATGACCGGCATCCAGCGACCCCGCGCGGCCGCCAGGTACTCGCCGAGCGTCTCCGGCGTCACGAAGTACTTCAAGAACGCCTTGGCGGTGTCGATGTGCTCGGCCGCCTTGGGCACGATCGCGACCTTGACCGCGACCAGGCTGATCGGCCGGTCGCCGCCCGGCGCATTCGGCATCTCGCGGGTCACGATGTCGTGCTCGTAGAGCTGCTTGTCGTCGAACTTGGCGACCGGGATCGACAAGGTGGCGTTGTTGGTCATGATGATCTGCTTGGAAAAGAACGCCACATTGTTGTCCGGGTCACCCCAGTTGAGCGCGCTCTGCGGGATATAACCGTTCTCGAAGGCGTCGGCGATGAAGGTCAGCGTCTTGATCGCGGCGGTGCGGGTCGCGTCCGTCAGGTTGAGCGTGCCGTCGGTATTGACGATGCGGCCGCCGTATCCCAGAAGATACTGATTGAACGTATAGTAGTTGTCGCTGTCGACCGTCGACACCGGGAGGCCAAGGGCATAGACCCGCTGGCCCTTGTCACGCAACTTGTCCTGGACGCCCTCCCAGAACTTCCAGTAAGCATCCCAGTCGTTCGGGATGTCGGCGGCCGTGTAGCCAGCCTCTTCGAGCAGCGGCCGCCAGTAGAAGTCGTGCAGCGCCTGCTGCTTCAACGGTACCGCATAGTAGCTGCGCTTTTTCTGCACGCTATCGTACAGATGAGCCGAAAGCAAGGCGGTCTTGGTGTATTTGTCCTTGAGGGGCTCGACGACATCCGAGACGTCGGCCAGGGTATCCTTCCAGGCTTGCTGCGGCGCGATCGCGAAATCATTGATGTCGGCATAGGCAATATCGGGGACGTTGCCCGAGGTGATCGCCGAGATGATCTTGGTCGGGATGTCGGCGCCGCTATAGAAGGACAGGTTGACTTTGTTGCCGGTCTGGTCCTCCCACTTCTTGATCGTAGCCTGAAGCGCGGCGTCCTCGGCCGGAAAGTAGCCCTTGTTCCACCATACTGTGATGGTCTCGGCCCGGGCGGGCGCGACCGCGCCGAAGGCGGAGGCTCCGCCGGCGACGGCGAGGCAGGCGAGCAGGAGTTCGAGACGGCTTCATTACACAGTTCTCCCTCGTGTTTGCGGCATGCGCCCGTGAACCTGGCCCCCGTTTGCCCGTGAGACTACAACAAAACCGCCATCATTCAAGCCTGTATCGGGGGTTATCGCGGGCATTCGGGGTGAAATCATGGCAAGCAGCATTTCTTGAACTTCTTGCCGCTGCCGCAGAGGCAGGGATCGTTACGGCCGACAGCGCGAAAGGGATTGAACCGCGGGCGAGGCCGGTTCGCGGTCGAACGCATCGTCTGCCGCCGCCTCGCCGGCGTCCACACCGCATGACCGGGCTCCTCGAGGGCGTCATCCAGCCGCCGGCGAGGGTGACGGTCATCACGCGCCGGTGCCCAAAGCCGGCTGCGGGTGGGGGATCAATCTTGGCCTCGCGCGTTGGATCGGAGGGCAAGGCCGGCGGAGGTCCCATGGTCGAGCGCGCGTTCGAGCTCCTCGCGAGGCTGCTGTTCATCCTGGTCACGCTTGCCCTCTTTGGCCTCGCGCTGACGCTGGTGGCGGCTGGCGCCTGGGAGCTCGTGAGCGGCGCCCTCGGCGGCGAGGCCGGCATCTACGACCTGATGAACGGCGTCGGGCTGCTGATCGTGGCGCTCGCGATCGGCGACGTCGCCAAGTTCGTGTTCGAGGAGAACCTCGTGCGCGAGCGCGAGCTGCGCGCCCCGGCCGAGGCGCTGCGCTCCCTGACCAAGTTCATGACCATCATCATCATCGCCCTCTCGCTCGAGGCCGTGGTCGGCATCTTCGAAGCGGGCCGCAACAAGACCTTCGAGCAGATGCTCTTTCCGGCTCTGGTCATGGTCAGCGCGGTCCTGGCGCTGGTCGGGCTGGGCGCGTTCCAGTTTCTGAGCCGGCGCTCCCAGCGCGAGGCCGCGGCGGGCTCGGATGACGCCGATGCCAGGGAGGGAGCACCAAGGCAGCGCGACGCCGGCTGAGCGCCGTCAGGCGAGCTGGTCGAGCAGGATCCGGTCGAACATGCCGCGGGCGACCGGCTGCCCATCCTCGACCATGATCCGGCCGCGGGCGATCACCGTCCGGATCTGCCAGTCGTCGTCGAAAGCCACCAGATCGGCATCGAGGCCGGGCGCGATCCGGCCCTTGCGGATCAGGCCGGTCGCGGCGGCGACGTTCGAGGTCACGACCCGGAGCGCGTCGGTCGCCGCGAGGCCCGCCTCGACGATCAGGCGGCGCCAGGTCGCGTGCAAGGCGCCGACCGGCATGTAGTTGGCGACCACCGGCTGGCCCTCCTGCTTCTCCTCCTTCGGCGGCGCGCCATTGCCGTCGGAGCTCAGCAGGATCTTGGCCAGCGGCACGCCCGCCGCGAGCAGCCGCGCGATCGCAGGCGCCGGCGGGATCGCGCGGCTGAAATTGTTGTCCGGGCTGTAGTTGGCACCGACGTCGAGATAACCGCCGCGCTCGGCCCAGGCGACCGCATCCGCCATGTAGGCGGCGATCTGGTTGACGTGCGAGGGCAGCAGCTGGCCGATCGGCAGCCCGGTCCGCTCGAGCATGACGAGCACGGGCTTCAGGCAGGCGCCGTGGTAGGGCGGCACCTGCAGGCAGAGATAGCCGCGCTTCCTGGCAAGCCGCCCGGCGAGCAGGCCGGCGGTTGCCGCCTCGGCGACGTATTGCGCCCCCGGACCGTTGCTGTCCTACGCGTAGCCCAGTTCGGAGATCGAGATCTCGCCGACCCCGATGATCTCCTCGACGAACGCGATGTCGTCCCGGATCCGGCCGGTCAAGGTCGGCACGGGATGCTCGAGCGTCGCCCCGGTCAACGCGTAGGCCGAGATGCCGTCCTCCTTGAACGCCTTGGTCTTCGCGACGAGGGCGCGCATGTCCTTGGAGGTCGCATCGAAGCCCAGCATGCCGATCACGGTCGTGATCGCGGCGCGGACCAGCTGACTGGTCTGCAGCTCCGGCGCCCGGCTCGAAAAGCCGAGGCCGCCGCCGCCGCCCAGCACGTGCACGTGGTTGTCGATGAAGCCCGGTGCGAGGGTCAGGCCGCCCAGATCGCGCTCGTCGACGTCGATGCCGCGGATCTCGATGCCGGGCTCCGCGACCGCGACGATCTGCTCGCCCCCGATCAGGACATCCTTGCGCCCCAGCGGCTCGGGCGCCAGGACCTCGGCATTGCGCAGGACGATCACGGCGTCGTCCCGCGATCAGCGCCCGGCGGGCAGGGCGGAAAGTCGTAGTGCGGTGCCACCCGGTAGGGAATGACCTCGATGTCGCGCCAGACCCCGCCGGTGACGTAGGGGTCGTTGGCGAGCCATTGATCGAGCTCGGCCCGGGTCGCGAACTGGGCGATGGCGGCGGAGCCGATCATCCGGCCGGCCTCGTCGGTCAGCGCCCCGCCAACCAGCAGATGCCCCGCCGCCTGCAGCCTCGCCGCATTCTCGAGATGTGCAGGCCGCGCCGCCAGACGCCGCCCGGGCGCCTGCTCGTCCTTGCCGTCGCGCGCAATGATCAGCCACTGCATCCGCACCTCCCTCCATGGCCACGCGAGCGAGGCTCGCGTCCTTGCCTGCTCACTTGCCGCTGCCGGCAATCGTCTCGGTGCCGCGGGTCGCGTAGTAGGCGATCAGGATCGGCAACAGCGTCACCGCGATCACGAAGACCGCGACCACATTGGTGACGGGCCGCTGGCGCGGGCGCACCAGCTCGGTCAGCATCCAGATCGGTAAGGTCGTCTGCGGTCCGGCGGTGAAGGTCGTGACGATCACCTCATCGAAGCTCAGCGCGAACGCGAGCATGCCGCCGGCCAGAAGCGCGGTTGCGATGTTCGGCAGCACCACGTAGCGGAACGTCTGAAAGCCGTCGGCGCCGAGATCCATCGAGGCCTCGATGATCGCGCCCGAGGTGCGTCGGAACCGGGCCAGCACATTGTTGTAGACGACCACGATGCAAAAGGTCGCGTGGCCGATCACGATCGTCCAGAAGCTGTAGGGAAAGTCGGCGAGGTTGATCGCGGCGCGCAGCGAGATGCCGGTGACGATGCCCGGGAGTGCGATCGGCAGGATGATCAGGAGCGTGATCGCCTCGCGCCCGAAGAAGCGCGCCCGGTAGAGGGCGGCCGCCGCGAGGGTGCCGAGCAGGATCGCGCCCGTGGTCGAGGTCAGGGCGATCCGGATCGAGAGCAGAAGGGCATTCCAGATGTCCTGGCGCTGCCAGGCCACGGCGAACCATTTGAGCGTCAGCGCCGGCGGCGGGAACTGGTAGCTCTTGTCGTCGGTCGTGAAGGCGTAGAGCAGGATGAACGCCATCGGCAGGTGCAGGTAGATCAGCCCCGCCCCGGCCGCCAGCCCGAGCCCGACCGGCGTCCGGCGCCCGGCGCCCCTCGACCGCCCGCTCATCGGACCTGCCCCGCATCGGCCAACCCCGCGCCCGACCCGCCGGCCAGCGGCCGCCAGCCCTGCCGACGCGTCGTCACCGGGATCGCCCGGGCAGGCAGTCCGGCCGGCCGCCGCATGGCGGCAGGCGACAGAAATACCGCGCTGTCGCCCGTCTTAGCCGGAGATCAACCGGGCCGCGGTCAACTCGTTCTGCATCGGGTCCATGAGACCATGGGACTCCGCACCGCCGGTTTTCTGGAGCCCGCAGGGATTCCCAGGGTCGCATGGACCCGATGCACAGCCTGGCAGGCACAGGTTGACCAAAGGTTAACCGGACCCGGTTCGGCGCCGGCTGGCCGCTTCCTGCGCCTCCTGCGCCTCCTGCGCCTCCTGCGTTGCCTGTGCTCCTGGTGCTTCTGGCGCCTTCGGCGGAACGGGAGGATCGGCATGGCGCGCGTCTTGCCGGATCGGGGTCAGAGTGCATCGAAGGCGCCAAGACGTCGGGCGATCGTCAGGTAGACCGCCATGATCACGATCGGCACGACCGAGAAGGCGGCGGCCAGCGGGATGTTGCCGGCGGTGCCCTGCTGCAGATAGACCGCCTGGCCAATGAAAAAGCGCGATGAGCCGATGATGTAGGGAATGATGTAGTCGCCGAGCGTCAGCGAGAAGGTGAAGATCGAGCCTGCGACCACGCCCGGGAACGCGAGCGGCAGGACCACCGTGCGAAAGGTCGTGAACGGCCGGGCGCCGAGGTCGGCCGACGCCTCGACCACCGCCGCGGGGACGCGCTCGAGCGCCGCCTGAACCGGCAGGATCATGAACGGCAGCCAGATGTAGGTGAACACCAGGAACATGCCGAGGTAGGAGACCGAGAGCGACGGCCCGCCGATCACCGGCAGCGCCAGCACCCCGTCGAGCAGCCAGGTGAGCCCGGTCTCGGCGAACGCCCAGCTGACGATGCCCTCCTTGGCCAGGATCAGCTTCCAGGCGTAGACCCGGACCAGATAGCTCGACCAGAGCGGCAGCATGACCGCGAGGTAGAAGAGTGCCTTCGTGCGCCCGGCCGCGTAGCTCGCCATCATGTAGGCGATCGGAAAGCCGATCAGGGCGGCGCCAACCGTGACCGCGGCCGCCATGCTGACCGTGCGCAGGATGATGTCGAGGTTGGCGGGCGAGGTCAAAAGGTCGACGTAGGAGCGAAGGGTCAGCTCGTAGACCACCTGGCCGGTGAAGTCGTCGAAGGCGAAAAAGCTCTGGATCAGGAGCGCGAACAGGGAGCCGAGATAGACCACGCCCAGCCAGAGCAGGGGCGGCGTCAGCAGGAGCAGGGTGAATAGCCCGGCGCGCCGGTACAAAAGGGTCGAGAGCCGGCGGGTCGCGGTCGGCCGGGGGGGGCATTGCCAGGGCGAGATCGGCCGCGCCGACGCTCATGGGATCTCGTCCTCGAGGCGCTGCATCGCACTTGCCGCCCAACCGACGCGGATGCGACTGCCGACATCGGGCCGGCGGCCGCCGTCGGCGAGGTTCGGACGCTCGACGACCAGCATGCCGCCGCCGTCGAGCGCCACGTCGATCCGGGTGCTGGCGCCATGATACTGGATGTCGACGATGCTGCCCTGGACGCTGTGCGCGGCCGGGCCGTCGGTCGGCCGAGGATCAAGATGTGCTCCGGACGCAGCGCGAACGCGTGGCGCTTGCCGACCAGCCGCAGCGCAGTCGTCGGATCGATGATGTTGGAGGCGCCGACGAAGCCCGCGACGAAGGCGGTCGCGGGGTGTTCGTAGATCGCCTGCGGCGTGCCGATCTGCCGATCCGACCGTGGTTGAAGACCGCCAGGCGATTACTCATGCCGAGCGCCTCCTCCTGGTCGTGGGTGACGTAGACGAAGGTGACGCCGACCTTGCGTTGCAGGGCTTTGAGCTCGGTCTGCATCTGTTGGCGGAGCTTGAGGTCGAGGGCGCCGAGCGGCTCGTCGAGCAGCAGGACTTCCGGCTGATTGATCAGCGCCCGGGCGAGCGCCACCCGCTGGCGCTGGCCGCCCGACAGCTCGGCCGGCCGGCGGGCGCCGAGGCCGCCCAGCGCCACCAGCTCCAGCATCGCCTCGGCCCGCGTCCGACGCAGGGCCTTGCCGACCCCCCGCACCCGCAGGCCATAGGCGACGTTGTCGACGACGTTCATGTGCGGAAACAGGGCATAGTCCTGGAAGACCGTGTTGACGTTGCGATCGTACGGCGGCACGCCCGCCATCCCCTGGCCATGGATCGCGACCTCGCCGCCATCCGGCTCCTCGAATCCCGCGATCAGGCGCAGACAGGTCGTCTTGCCCGAACCCGAGGGGCCGAGCATCGCGAAGAATTCGCCGTCCTGGACCTCGAAGCTCACCTCGTCGACCGCGCGCACCTCGCCGAAGCGGCGGCTCACACGCTCGAAACGGACCGCCGGCTGCATGCTTTCAGGCTCGCGCCGCGAGGACTATTGACCGGCAGGCTCGCGCCGCGAGGACCACTGACCGGCGTTTCGGAGCGCTCATCGCCGAGCTGACCGGCGGCTGTCCGTCGGCGCCTCCTCGCGATCGGGCCAGGCGCCGAAATCTCGCCAGGGCCGCATACCGCTACCCGAGACTCCTGAGATGCTGTGGGCAGACGCCGCCACCAGCGACAGTCCCCGATGCCGGCGACCCCCGATGCCGACCGCCCGCGCTGGCGACCGACCGCGACCGTAACCGTACGGTAACCTATGGCGCGCCAACTCTTTCTTCGGATGGTCCATGCGACCGTGGGACTCCGCGTCGCCGGTTTTTTGGGCGCTGTACGGACTCCCAGGGTCGCATGGACCATCGGAGCCGGCGACACTAGGGACCCAGGGTTGCTGAAAGATTGACAGCCGCTTGACCAAACCGGCCCTCACGAAAAATACGACCAGACATGGGCCCGATCGTGCGCTGACTGCGGCATATGGTGGCAAAGTTGGCATCGCGGCCTTTGTCAACGGGCTGTCAACGGAGCCACGTTGGAGCCCGAGTTCGTGGCCGAGGCCGGATCGCCGATCCCGCCGCCATGCGCGCCGAGGATCGGGCATGACCGGAAGGGGTCGCGCATCGGCCTCGCCCAGGGGAGGAGCCGGACATCCCCGGGGCGCGCTCAGCGGCCGCCGAGCACCGCGATGTAGTCCGTAACCCAGCGATAGTAGGGCACGCATTCGGCCTGGGTCGCGCATTTGGTGACCGGCGGCCGCCAGAAGTGGATCCGGTCGAAGTTATCCTGGCCGTTGGTCTTGCAGCCCTCGGGCCCGAGCAGCTCGCTCTGGCCGCAGGCGGCCGGCACGACCGGAACCGAGCCGAACCAGGCAGCGAGATCGCCCTGCAGGTTCGAGGACAGCGTCCATTCCATCCACATATAGCTGCAGTTCGGATGCGGCGCCTCGGCGTGCATCATCGTGGTGTCCGCCCAGCCGGTCGCCCCCTCCTGCGGGATCACGCTCGCGACCGGCTGCCCTTTGGATTGCAGGATGTTGACCTGGAACGGCCAGGACGAGCTCGCGACCACGCCCTCGTTGGTGAAGTCGTCGATCTGGACGAAGGCGTCGTGCCAGTAGCGGTTGACGATCGTGCGCTGCTGGCGCAGCAGGTCGAGCGCCGCCTTGTACTGGTCCTCGGTCAGCTCGTAGGGATCCTTGATGCCGAGCTCGGGCATGTGGTTCATCAGATAGAGCGCGGCATCGGCGATGTAGATCGGACCGTCGAAGGCCTGCACGCGGCCCTGGTTCGACTTGCCGTCGGGCAGAGTCTGCGGCTCGAACACGACGTTCCAGCTGGTCGGCGCGTCTTTAAACACTTTGGTGTTGTACATCAGGACGTTCGAACCCCATTGATAGGGCACGCCGTAGTGCTTGCCGTCGACGGTGTGCCAGGGCGCGTCCTGCAGGCGCGGGTCGATCTTGCTCCAGCTCGGGATCAGGCCGGTGTTGATCTCCTGGACCCGCTTGCCGGCGACCAGGCGGAGGCTGGCATCGCCCGAGGCGGTGACCAGGTCGAAGCCGCCCTCGTTCATGAGCGCGACCATCTCGTCGGAGGTATTGGCGGTCTTGACCCGGACCTGGCAGCCGGTTTTTTTCTCAAAGCCGGTGACCCAGTCGTAAGCCGGATCGCTTTCGCCGCGCTCGATGTATCCGGGCCAGGCGACGATGTCGACGAAGCCCTCGCCCGCCCCGATCACCTGCAGCGGCTCGGCCTGCGCCGGCAGCGGCGGCGGCACAGCCGACGGCCCCGATCAGACAGACGGCCCGAATGCTCGGTGATCGCATGGTATCCCCCCGTTGGCTCGGCCCGGGCCGGCGCCCCGCCGGTCGGACGCCGCCATCGTCCAACGGCGGCCTTGCTTTGGCAAATGGGATTCCGCCCCCGGCCGAACGAGCGGGCGGCCGAAAGCCCGCGTACAGCGGCTCGGCGTCTGGAGCCGGCCCTTATGAACGCTGCGGTTGCAGAGCCTTGCTGGATTCAGCTCCATGGGTTAGCATTTTGCGACAGGGCTGCGTTGAAGGAAGGTTTGGGTCATGTGGAAAAGCATTGCGGCCGGCCTCGCGGCGATCGTCATCGGAACCCAAGGCGCCGCGGCATTTGACCTGAAGGAGTTCGGCAGGGGCGTTTGGCAGAACGTCGAGCGCGGGGTTTCGGACGTCCTCGACAAGGCGGGTGGCACCGAGCCCGCGCCGCCGACCACCCCGCCCGCCCAACCGCAGCCGCCATCCGCGCAGCCGCCGTCCCAGCAGACGACCTCGACCGCCCCCGACGACCACGCGCTGGTCAGCGCAATCCAACGCTGCCTCAACGAGCTGCACTACGATGCCGGCGCGGTCGACGGCGCGTTCGGCCGCCGCACCGCCGCCGCGATCAGCGCCTGGCAGCGCGACCACGGCCGGCCGCCGACCGGCGAGCCCAGCTACGCCCTGCTCCAGGAGCTGCAAGGCCCCGCGGTCGAGAGCGCGAACGCAACCTCGGCAACGCCCGCGCCGGCGGCCGCGACCTCGAGCTTCGCGAGCCAGATCATGGCCCCCGAAGGCATCAGCATGGGCATGGCCGTGGCCGATGCCAAGGGGCAGCTCGAGCGCCTGGGCTACGCCCCGCAGAAAGCCTTCGGCTGTCGGTTCGAGCGCAAGGATCCGCGGGGCAAAGGCCGCGCCGAGATCGTGCTCGAGATCGCGAGGTTCGCTTCGTCTTCCGGCGAGGCCGCGCAAGACCCGATGCAGAAGCTCAAGGAGCAGACGGAGATGGCGCGGCACTGCTCCGACGACGGCACCGTCGTCACCGGGCTCACCTACAAGGAATGGATCGAGCGCGCCCCCCAGTCGGTGGCGCCGCCGGCGGAGATCGAGGGCCTCGTGCAGCGCATGGGGCGCTACGCCACCTGCACCTCCCTCGAGCCTTACGAGGCGCGCTGGTGCGTCTGGCGCGCGCCCGCCAGCGACCCCAAGATCAGGACGCTGACCGTGACGATTTCCAGATCCTGGGGGCGTGAGGTCAAGATCGCGGGCGAGCTCCTCGAGATTCAGCCCGTGCTCCCCGAGCGCGCGCAGCAGGCCGAGGTCATGACCCAGGAGGCGCTCGCGATCTGCCAGAACTACGACGCCGGCCTGCACGGCAGCGCCGACCTCGTGCGGGTCCTCAAGGACTGCCGCTGCATCGCCGACAAGGTCGGCAAGGCCTACGCGCGCGGGCAGATCGCGCGGGTCGACGTGCACGCGATCGACGCCTACAGCGACGGCTGCCCCGGCGACCGCGAGCAGCTGCGCGCCTATTTCGAGGAGAACTGCCTCGACTCTTTCGCGAACTCCAGCGACCCGGCGAGCAAGGCGTGGGCGCTCGGCGGCGGCTGCAGCTGCGCGGGCGAGAAGGGCGCCGACGCGTACCGCGCCGATCCGCGGGCCTCCTGGCCGGCGCTCGGCTCCATCGGCAGCCAGTCGACCCTGTCCTGCGGCTGGGGCGAGGCCAGGTCGGGGCAGGGCGTCGCCGGCGCCGGCACGCCGTCCGCGCCCGTCCGCATCGAAGCCGCCGGCGCGGGCTACACCACGGTCGGCACGGTGCCGCCAGGCATCCAGCCGCTGGAGATGTGGCTTCAGGACGGCCGACCCGTGATCCACGCACACTTCGATCCTTGGACCGCGCTCGATCGCACCTTCGACTACGGGCCGCAGGAGGTCGCTATCGGCCGCTACATCGACCTGCTGCTGCTCGCGGCGGAGCCGTCGCTGCTCGAGAGCGAGGCGGACGCGCCGCGCCTCCTGGCGGGCGAGAACCTCGCCGATGCCGACCGCCAGCGTCTATTGAAGGGCTGCCAGCCCGGGCTGGCACCGCGGTACTGCTCCTGGTCGGCGCGGGACGAGTTCCAGACGCGCGCCGCCATGCAGGAGGTCCGCACCCGCTTTGGGCCGCGGCTGCTCGATCTGGCCGCTGCGCTGCCGCGGGAGTTCGTCTACGTCGAGCAGGCGCGGGTTGGCGAGTACGACCAGGCGCGGGGCGGTTTTCCGATCTCGGTCGTGAGCCAGCGCACCTCCGGCGGCGGCCATGCCCAAAGCCTGTTTCCGATCGCCGCAGACTCCCTGCTCGGCACCTCGATCAAGGGCTTCAGGGAGACGCCCGCCGGCGACCCGGAGTTCTGGCCGGTCGCGGAGGGCGACGCGCCCGGGATCCTGAAGCAGCTGCCCGCGAACCACTCGGGCGATGAGGACTTCCGCTTCGCCAAGCTCGCCTGGACCTACCGGGTCGAGCGGTTCGAGCGGCCGCAGGGCGTCGGCGGCGAGCACGAACGGCTGCTGGCGGTGACGGCCACGGCCGTGCGCCTGTACGCCGATGCCAGGCTCACGCAGCTGCTCGCCGAGTTGCCGCTGCCCGGCGCCGCCGCGTCCGTCGCCGCCCTGCCGGGCGCGCCGGACCAGGCTCGACCCGCGCCCGCGCAGCCCGAGGCGGCTGCGACGCCGATCCCCGTCAAGCCGCTGGAGATGGAGAGGGTGGGCGGGCGGCCCGTGATCGATCTCGATCCGCTGCGCCTCAGCGACAACAACGTCCGCTATCTCAATCTCCTGCTCCTCGGCCAGCGGCCGGATCTGGCCAACGAGCCAGCGAACGCGGTCATCCTCGCCGGCGACAATCTGGTCGGGCTCACCGCGCCGGAGCGGCGCGCCTGGGCCGGGACCAACGAGTTCGAGAGAGGGCGCGCCGAGGCGGCCTTCAGCGAACGCGGTGCGAGTCAGGTCGTGGCGCTGGCGCCGCAGTTGCCGCAGGAAATCGTGATCAGGCGCCGGGCAGCGCTCGACACCTATGATTTCGACCACGAGGTCTTTTCGATCCGAGATGGCGGCCTGCTGCAGTACGGCCCACCGATCCCTGATGGCGGCGTGCTGCAGCCCCGGTCCCGGGACAGCATCGTGCCGAAGGCGATTCTGCTGCACTGGAGCAACGGCGTGATTCCGGACGCGTGGGCGGTCCCGCTGACGCAGGCGCAGGCGGCGGTCGCGGGCCTGCCGCTGGGGTCGACCGGCCGGCGGCCGATCTATACGGCGGTGATCGCCAGGCTCAACCGGTTGACCCGGGACGACAAGGGGCAACCGGTGTTCGAGGCCGAGCTCCTGGAGGTCAAGATGTACGCCGACCGCGAGCTGACCAAGCCGATCGCGCCCTTGCCGATCGGCCCGCTGCCGCAAGGTTGAGCGCGGCGCGGCGCCGCCAGCGCGGGCGGTGTTAAGTCGCACTTAATCAATTCGTGAATTTGTCGAAGGCGCCAGCCGCTGCGGTGGCGTCGGCCACCCCAAGCACGCAAACCAACGATGCGTCCGGGCAGCCGCGCCGCACTCCTCGCGCTTGGCCTCTGGCTCGCCTCGGGGTCGATCCAGCCGGCGGCCGCCGCCTCGGCGGTCGAGATCGATGCCGCGGCCGAGACCGCGCTGACCCGCTTCTTTGAGGAGGTGCCGGCCGGCCGCGAACTCGCCGCCAAGGCCGAGGCCATGCCGGTGTTCCCGCGCGTGGTCAGGCGGGGCTCGGGATCGGCGGCGAAGTATCGCGCGGGCGCGCTGCGCGCCGCCGGCGGCCGGACGCTTGGCTACTACAGCACCGTCGCGGCCTCGATCGGCCTGCAGACCGGCGCCCAGGCGCGCTCCGAGATCATTCTCTTCATGACCGAGGACGCGCTCCGGCAGTTCCTCCAGACGAGCGACGGCTTCGAGGTCGGGGTCGACGGTTCGATCGCTCTGATCCAGGTCAGGGTCGCCGGCGAGATCAGCACCGCCTCGGCGCTCGACGAGCCGGTGATCGCCCTCATCTCCGACGAGCGGGGCCTGATGGCCAGCCTCAGCCTCGAGGGCACCAAGATTACCAAGCTCGACAAGTAGTCGCGCGAGGAGGTCCGCCGGTGAAGCGGATCGGCGCCCGGATGCCGGGCTACGCGACGCGGGCCCGGCGCGGGCGCGGCTGCGGCCGCTGGTGCTCAAGGTCGAACAGCTCGGACAGCTCGCCGAGCATCGCACCGCCGAGCTGCTCGGGGTCGGAGATCGTGACCGCACGCCGATAGTAGCGGGTGACATCGTGGCCGATGCCGATCGCCAACAGCTCGACCGGCGAGCGGGTCTCAATCCAGTCGATCACCTGGCGCAGGTGCTGCTCCAGATAGTTGCCGGGGTTGGCCGAGAGCGTGCTGTCGTCGACCGGTGCGCCGTCGGAGATCACCATTAGGATGCGGCGCTGCTCGGCGCGCGCGAGCAGGCGCTGGTGCGCCCAGAG
The DNA here is from genome assembly GCA_963798075.1 of uncultured Alphaproteobacteria bacterium. GTDB lineage: Bacteria > Pseudomonadota > Alphaproteobacteria > Geminicoccales > Geminicoccaceae > DATAOG01. The sequence goes on from CAWCRU010000038.1 coordinate 83,617, forward strand.
GATCGCCTCGCCGTCGATGTTCTCTTTGAGCAGGCCCTCGCGCAGCATCAGGCCGAGATTGCGCCGGGCACGCCGCCACGGGCTGTCGGCGGGCTTGTAGACGATGTGGCGCAGATCGTTGAGGCGGCCGGGGTTCGGCCGCTTGCCGGCGCGCAGCCAGAGCTCGCGGCTCTGGCCGCCCTTCCAGCTGCGGGTCGTGAAGCCCAAAAGCTCCACCTTGACGCCGCAGCGCTCGAGCGTACGCGCGAGGATGTCGGCGCACATCGCGGCGACCGCGATCGGTCGGCCGCGCATCGAGCCCGAGTTGTCGATCAGCAGCGAGACCACCGTGTCGCGGAATTCGGTGTCCTTCTCGAGCTTGAAGGACAGGGCGTGCTCGGGATTGACCACGACCCGGGCGAGACGTGCGGTATCGAGCAGGCCCTCGTCGAGGTCGAAGTCCCAGGACCGCGTCTGCTGCGCCAGCAGACGCCGCTGCAGCCGATTGGCGAGGCGGCCGATCATGCCTTGCAGGCGGCCGAGCTGCTGATCGAGCTGGGCGCGCAGCCGGCCGAGCTCGACCGGGCTGCACAGCTCGCTCGCCTCGACGACCTCGTCGAACTTGGTCGTGAAGACGCGATAGGCGAGCGCGTCGCCGCCGGGCGGGATGTATTGCGGGGTCTGGAACGGGGCCTCGGTGTCGCCGTCGTCGTCGGCGCCGGGCGCATTGGCATCGTCCAGGCGATCTTCGGTGGCACCCGCCTGGGCAGCCTCGTCCGCGCTCGCCGCGGCGGCCTCGCTCGAGGACTGCTGCAGCGCGTCCTCGCCGGTGCCCTCGCCCGGCTGGTCGTCGGCGCTCGGGTTCTGCTCGTCCTCGGCGGCCTCGCTCTGATCAGGGTCTTGGTCGTCCGCCTGCTCGCCGAGATCCTCGGCCAGCCCGAGATGGGCCAGCATCTCGCGCACCCGGACGGCGAAGTCCTCCTGGCGGCCGAGCTGCTGGCGGAGTGCCGTCCAGTCCTGGCCGGTCCGGCTGTCGAGGACGCTGCGCCAGGCGTCCAGAATTTCGCGCTGCTCGCGCGGCAGGCTGAAGCCGAGCAGGCTCTCGTGGGCATAAAGCTCGAGCGCCTCGGCGAGGCCGGCCTCGCCGGGGTCCGACGCCGCCGCCGGCGGGCGGCGGCCGCGGGCGGCATGGGCGCTTGCGAGATTGCCGGCCACACCAGCCATGCGGCTGGCCCCGAGCGCCTCGACCCGGACCTGCTCCAGGGCATCGAACACCGCGCCCGCGAGCTCGCCTTGCGGATTCAGCCGCTTGTGCAGCTTGATGTCGTGATGGCGCAGGCGGAGTGCTGCGCCATCGGCCTCGCCGCGCACCCGTGCCACGTCCTGGTTGGCCATGGCCCGGCGCGGCACCGGCAAGGCGACGCTTGCGGGCTCGCCCGGCGGCGCGCGCTCGCGCCTGGCCTCGCCGGTGCGGAAGGTGACGTTGAGCGCGGGTCGATGCGCCATCGCCCGGCAGGTCGCGGCGACCGCCCGCTGAAAGACCTCGAGCCGCTCCCGGCCGGCCGCCATCTTGGCCTGAGCTCAGATCAGGGTCGCGTTGGCGGTGCTTTCCGGCAGCTCGACGCCGAAGCAACGCTGGTAGTATTCGGCGATGATCGGCCGCTCGGCCTCGTCGCACTTGTTGAGGAAGGTCAGCCGGAAGGCAAAACCCAGGTCGCCGAAGATGCGCGCGTTCTCGGCCCAGGTGATCACGGTCCGGGGCGACATCACGGTCGAGATGTCGCCGGCCATGAAGCCCGAGCGCGACAGATCGGCAAGGCTGACCATGCGCGACAGCGTCTTGCGGTCATCGTCGCTCTGATAGTCCGGGCATTTGGCGAGCACGATCTCGACCTCGGCATCGTGCTCGAGGTAGTTGAGCTGGGCGACGATGTTCCAGCGGTCGAGCTGGCCCTGGTTGATCTGCTGGGTGCCGTGGTAGAGGCCGCTGGTGTCGCCGAGCCCGACCGTGTTGGCGGTCGAGAACAGCCGGAACGACCGGTGCGGCCGGATCACCCGGTTCTGGTCGAGCAAGGTCATGCGACCCTCGACCTCGAGCACGCGCTGGATCACGAACATGACGTCGGGCCGGCCGGCGTCGTACTCGTCGAACACCAGGGCCACCGGGTGCTGCAGCGCCCAGGGCAGCATGCCTTCCCGGTACTCGGTGACCTGCTTGCCGTCGCGGAGCACGATCGCGTCCTTGCCGATCAGGTCGATGCGCGAGATGTGGCTGTCGAGGTTGACGCGCACGCAGGGCCAGTTGAGGTGGGCCGCCACCTGCTCGATGTGGGTCGACTTGCCGGTGCCGTGGTAGCCCTGGATCATGACCCGGCGGTTGTAGGCAAAGCCGGCCAGGATCGCGAGAGTGGTGTCGCGGTCGAAGCGATAGGCGTCGTCGATCTCGGGCACGTACTCGGTGGTCTGCGAGAACCCCGGTACCTGCAGGTCGAAGTCGATGCCGAAGCTCTGTCGCACCGAGATCTTGATGTCCGGCGCGGCCGGCAAGTCCTGCAGACCGACCAGCCGGCTGGCCTCGGTCGCTGCCAAGTCACGCTGCACCGCCACTGTCTCCAGGATCGGTTGGGGCGAGCGCCTAGGTGAGGCGCTCGCGGTCGAGCAAGTAGGTATACGCCTCGTTAATCAACTTCAACCGCTCCTCGGCCTTTTTGTCGCCGCCATGGAGGTCGGGATGGTGACGCTTGACCAGCTGCTTGTAGCGCGCCTTGAGCTCTTTGAGGGTGGCTTCGGGCGTCAGGTCGAGGACCGCGAACATGCGCTCGGTGCGGCCGAGCCGGGTGGGCCTGCGGTCCCATTCGGAGGCGCCGTGCGTGCCATTGATCCCGGCACCGCTCAGGAACACCTCGTATGGGTCCTGCCAGCGCCAGCCGTCGGGGTGGCGGGCCTCGCCGTTGCCGAGCGGCCAGGTTGGCCGGTGCCAGGTGACGTCCTCGCGCAGATAGGCCTCGATCTCCGACTGATTCATGCCGGCGAAGAAGTCCCAGGCGCGGTTGTAGGCGCGCACGTGCTCGAGGCAGAAGTGATAGAACTCGCGCAGCCGGGCGCGCGAGCGGGGCGCGCGGTAGTCGCCGGCGCAGGCGCAGCCGGGCCAGTCGCAGCCCGGACGCTTGGCCTGCTCGTAGCCACTGCCCTCGAGCGCCAGTTGGCCGCGTCGTCGAAAGTCGGTCATGGATGCACTATGGCGACGCCGAGGCCCCAGAGCAAGACGACCCCTGGCCGAATCCGCGGCCCGGGCACCAGGCGATCCTGAGCCTGGTCCGGCGGAACCGGGCGCGCCGTCTGGTCGGCTGCCCGACGACGGCCCTGATATGACCCCCGCCTAAGACATAATTCCGGCGAGCGGTCCGAGCACGGCATCGCCCTGGCGACGCGCTGCCGCACGGCGATCGAACGCCGGCCGACGTCCGCCAAGCGGCGGCCCGGGGCGCATCAGCGGCGGGCCTGGACGCGACCAAGCCGCCGCTCGTCGCCCCAGGCCGCAGGTCGGCTGGCGGCAGTCTACAGCTGATGGCCGGACGGTCGCCCGACTACTCGTCGGGTTCGGTCAAGGCCCGCGCGAGCGCGCACATCGCCTCTTGGTGCTTGCGCACCGGGATACCGATGAAGTTGCGCGCCAGGTCCAGGAGCATGCGCTGCTGCGGGGTCGCTCGGAACGCCTTCTCGGAGCCGATCCCTTCGAAGAAGTAGCCCACCTCGACCCCGAGTGCCTGGGCGATGTTGTACAGGCGACCCGAGGCGATCCGGTTGATCCCCTTCTCGTACTTGTGCGCCTGCTGATAAGTGACCCCGATCAGCTCCGCCATCTGCTGCTGCGTAAGCCCGAGCATGATGCGCCGCTCGCGCATCCGGGCTCCCACATGCCGGTCGACGTCCTGCGCGCGCGAGCGGCCAGGACCGGGGCTCGGGCTCGGCTTGACCATTACTGTCGCCATCGTCTTCTCCATCCCTCACAACTGGGCGAACCGCTGGCGCGGGCCACATCGCCCCTGAGCGCCGCCATCGGACGCCGTCGGTGAGCAGGCCGTGGTCCCATGCCTCTTCTACTCGAAGTTAGATGCAACATATTTCGAAATCGTAAAGCGATAACAACTCTGCTCTGATACGCCTATTACGGGCTTGCACCCGAGCGAGACACGTATATCGACGCTACCCGACGGCTACCATTACGCGCATCGCCGGGCAAGTAGCACGAGCGGCCTTGGTTGGATCGCGGGATTGCGCGATGCTTGTCCGGCCCGCTCCGGCCGATGCCGGTCTCGCAACGGAGGTCCCGCCATGCGCGTCACCGCTGCCATCCGCGAGCGTCTGACCACGGCGCTCGCGCCGACCCGGCTCGAACTGGTGGACAACTCCGCGCGCCACGCCGGTCATGTCGGAGCTCGCCCGGAAGGCGAGAACTCACTTCCGGCTGACGATCGTCGCCGCCGCCTTCGCCGGAAAGAACCGCATCGAGCGCCAGCGCCTCGTGTTCGCCGCGCTCGGCGATCTGCTGCAGAGCGATATCCACGCGCTCTCGATCACCGCCTTGACCCCGGCCGAGGCCGGTCCTGCGCCGGTTCCGCCGCAGAGCCACCGGTGAACCAGCGCGGATAGTGCTGACGCACGATCTCGCCATCTCTCGCCAAGGCATGGCAACTGTCGAGATGGCGCGGTGGCCGCTCGGTCTCCAGGCTCGGCTCATGTCGCGCCCACCATACATAAGTGGTCTGATGGGCCGTGGTCGCAAGCGGCCCCAACAATTCGACAAGATTGGTGCAGCCGCGGATGCCGCCCAGTCGCCGCTGCACCTCGCGTCGCCAGCGCGGACCGATTGGGAGCCCCGCGAGGACCGCGAACGCCGGCGTGATGGCCGCGCAGACCGCGAACGGCCCCGCTGCCGTGGCCGCCTCGGCGGCAATCACCGTCAGATCGTCGTCGAGGTCGGACGCAGCCCCATGTCGTGGATCGGCGTTCGCGCGGCGGCGGGCGTCAGCGCCGCGCCGGCGTCCTCGGCGGCGGCAGCCGGCCCGGCGCCGCTCACGGCTGGCTGGCCCGCGCGATCGCCTCGCGGATCAGCCGATGCGCCTCGTCGGCATCGCGCCAGTTGCCGACCCGGACCCATTTCTCGGGCTCGAGGTCCTTGTAGTGCTCGAAGAAATGACGGATCCGCTCGAGATCGATCTCGGGCAGATCGCGCCAGCTGTGCACCTTGTCGTAGATCCGGGTGACCCGCGGGATCGGCACCGCCAGGATCTTCTCGTCGCCGCCGGCCTCGTCCTCGAGCTCGAGCACGCCGATCGGTCGCACCGGCAGCACCGCCCCGGGCTGGACCGGCAACCGGCCGACCACCATGACATCGATCGGATCGCCGTCCGCGGCCAGCGTATGCGGCACGAAGCCGTAGTTGCAGGGGTAGAACATGGTCGTATAGAGGAAGCGGTCGACGAAGATCGCGCCCGACTCCTTGTCGAACTCGTACTTGATCGGATCGGAGCGCAACGGCACCTCGACGATCGCGTTGACCTCGTAGGGCGGGTTGGCACCGCTCGGCACCTTGCGAATGTCCATGCCTGTCTCCTCGCGCTGGCGCGGCCGCGGCCGCAGCGTTGCACGAGCATAGGCCGGCGACGCGGTCACGGCCATGCGACCAGCGGCGGCAGCGACATCAGGATCGCCTCGGGGTTGCCGCCGGTTCTGAGGCCGAACTGGGTGCCGCGGTCGTAGAGCAGGTTGAACTCGACGTAGCGGCCGCGCCGCTCGAGCTGATAGGCGCGCTCGGCCTCGCTCCAGCTCCGATCCATGTGGCGCTCGACCAGACGCGGATAGATCGCAAGGAATGCCTCGCCGACCGCGCGGGTGAAGGCGAAGTCGCGCTCGAGGTCGGTGTCCAGGTAGTCGTAGAAGATGCCGCCGACCCCGCGCGGCTCGTCGCGGTGCGGGAGGAAGAAGTACTCGTCCGCCCAGGCCTTGAAGCGCGGGTAGCGGTCCTCATCGAAAGCATCGCAGGCCGCCTTGAGCTGCTCATGGAACGCCGCCGTGTCAGCCTGGTCCGGGATGATCGGGTTGAGGTCGGCGGCGCCGCCGAACCAGGCCTTGGCGGTCTGGATGTGGCGCGTGTTCATGTGCGCCGGCGGCACGTGCGGCGAGCGCGGATGCGCAACCACCGAAATCCCGCTCGCCCAAAACCGCCGGCCTTGCCCGGCGCCCGGGATCTGGGCCGCGAACTGCGGGCTGAGCTCGCCCCAGACCGTCGACAGGTTGACGCCGATCTTTTCGAAGACGCGGCCGCGCATCGACGCCATGACGCCGCCGCCGCCACCCGGCCGGTCCCAGGGCCGCCGCGTGAACCGGCCGGCGGCGCGCTCGCCCCGATCGGTGCCGGCATGGCGGTCCTCGAGGTCTTCGAACGCCCGGCAGAGCCGGTCGCGCAGCGTCTCGAACCAGGCGCTGGTCGCGGCCCGCAGATCGGCCAGCTGGTCGTCGGACATCGCTTGCGCTCCTTATGGAAAGGCGTCGATCTGGCGCAACGCCTCGCCGGCCACCATTGCAAGCGCGGTGACCACGTTCAAGGCGCGCCGACCGGCCACCATCGGCACCCGGACGCAGCGGTCGGCGCTGGCATGCACCTCGGCCGGCACGCCAGCACTCTCGCGGCCGGCGAGCAGAACGTCGCCCGGCCGATAGCGGGTCCGGTGATAGGCCGCGTCCGCGGCCGTGGTCAGCAGCACCAGCCGGGCGCGCCGGGCGCGGCGCCAGGCCTCGAAGGCGGCAAAGCTCGGGAAGAGCGTCAGGCTCGCCGCCGCCACGTAGTCCAGGCCGGCGCGGCGCAGGCGGCGGTCGTCCCAGACGAAGCCGCAGGGCTCGATCACCAGCAGCGGCAGGCCGAGGCAGGCCGCGAGCCGTAGCGCCGCGCCCGCATTGGCCGCGATGTCCGGTTGATAGAGCGCCAGCCGCGCGCCCGGGCCCGCGCGCGGTGCGACTTTTACGCCAGCCTGCTTGCGCACCGCGCGGGCCTCTTTTACATTCCGGCCGGTTTCCGAGGCTTCGGGCAAAGAGAACCTGGGCGGTGAACGATGGCCGAACTGGCGGCAACTCGACCCGATCGCGCGGGCGAGGAGAGCACCCGGCGTGACTTTCTGTATCTCTTGACCGGGGCGACGGTGGCAGTCGGGACCGCTGCGCTGATCTGGCCGCTGATCGACAGCATGAACCCGTCTGCGGACGTCCTGGCGCTCGGCTCGATCGAGGTCGATCTGTCGGGCATCGAGGAGGGCATGCGGGTGACCGCCAAATGGCGCGGCAAGCCGATCTTCATCGACCATCGTCCGGCCAAGGAGATCGAGGAAGCGCGCGCGGTCGACGTCAACACGCTGCGCGACCCGCAAACCGACGCCGAGCGCGTGCTCAAGCCCGAGTGGCTGGTGGTGATCGGCATCTGCACCCATCTCGGCTGCGTCCCGCTCGGTCAAGGGGCGGGCGATCCGCGCGGCCAGTACGGCGGCTGGTTCTGCCCGTGCCACGGCTCGGTGTACGATACTGCCGGGCGCATCCGTCAGGGTCCGGCGCCGCTGAACCTGGTCGTGCCGCCCTATCAGTTCACCAGCGACGACGTGATCCAGGTCGGTTAGACGGCGACCGCGACGGGCGGAGGGGACATGAGCGCAGGCCACGGCGAAAGCCCAGTCTACAGCAACCGGGTCGTCCGCTGGATCGAGTACCGGCTGCCGGTCTTCAGCACCCTCGACAATTTCGTCGGCGCCGGCTATCCGGCCCCGCGCAATCTGACCTACTGGTGGAACTTCGGCTCGCTCGCCGGCATCGCGCTCGTGCTGCAGATCCTGACGGGCGTCGTCCTCGCGATGCATTACACTCCCCACGTCGACTTCGCCTTCGACAGTATCGAGCACATCATGCGCGACGTCAATTTCGGCTGGCTGCTGCGCTATGCCCACGCCAACGGCGCCTCGATGTTCTTCGTCGTCGTCTACATCCACGTCTTCCGCGGCTTGTACTACGGTTCCTACAAGGCGCCGCGCGAGCTGCTGTGGATGCTGGGCGTGGTCATCCTGCTGCTAATGATGGCGACCGCCTTCATGGGCTACGTCCTGCCCTGGGGCCAGATGAGCTTCTGGGCGGCGACCGTGATCACCAATCTGTTTTCCGCGATCCCCTTGTTCGGCGAAAGCATCGTGTCCTGGCTGTGGGGCGGCTTCTCGGTCGACAACCCCACCCTCAACCGGTTCTACTCCCTTCATTACCTCCTGCCGTTCGTGATCGTCGGCGTGATCATGCTTCACTTGCTGGCGCTGCACCAACACGGCTCGAACAATCCGCTCGGCATCGACCGCCAATCGCCCAAGGACAGTCTGCCATTTCATCCCTACTACACGATCAAGGACACCTTCGGTCTCGGGGTCTTCATGATCGTGTTCGCGATCCTGGTTTTCTATTACCCGGACCTGCTCGGCCACCCTGACAACTACATCAAGGCCAACCCGCTGCAGACGCCGCCGCACATCGTGCCCGAGTGGTACTTCCTGCCGTTCTACGCGATCCTGCGGGCCATCACCTTCAACGTCCTGTTCATCCCGGCGAAGCTGATGGGCGTGATCTTGATGTTCGGCTCGATCCTCGTTCTGTTCTTCCTGCCGTGGCTCGATACCTCGCCGGTCCGCAGCGCCCGTTTCCGACCGGTCTATAAGTGGTTCTTCTGGCTGCTGCTGCTCGATTGCGTGATGCTCGGCTACCTCGGCGCCCACCCGCCGGAGGGCAGCTACGTGTTCATGGCGCAGATCGGCACCGCTTACTATTACCTGTTCTTCCTGGTCCTGCTGCCCCTGCTCGGCAAGCTCGAGCGGCCGCGGCCTCTGCCGACCAGCATCAGCGAGCCGGTGCTGCCGCGCGGCGCGGCCGCGACCCCGGCCGAATGAGGACGACGATGGCATCTTTCCGGCTGGCCTGGACCATGGCGGCGGCGGGCGTGATCGTCGCGCTCTGCGGCGGCGCTGCCGCCGCGGCCGAGGGCGTGCCGGAGCCGATGGCCCGCCAGTGGCCGTTCGAGGGCGTGTTCGGTCATTTCGACCGCGCTGCCACCCAGCGCGGCCTGCAGATTTACCGCGAGGTCTGCTCCAACTGCCATTCGCTCAACTACATCGCTTTCCGCAACCTGGGCGAGCTCGGCTACAACGAGGACCAGGTCAAGGCGATCGCCGCCGAGTACCAGATCACCGACGGGCCCGACGATCAGGGCGAGATGTATCAGCGGCCGGGCAAGCCCAGCGACGTCTTTCCGCCGCCCTTCGCCAACGAGCAGGCCGCCCGGGCCGCCAACGGCGGCGCTTTGCCGCCCGATCTGTCCTTGATCACCAAGGCGCGGGCCGACGGCAGCAACTACGTCTTCAGCCTGCTGCAGGGCTATCACGAGCCGCCGCCGGATACCGCCGGCCCCGAGGGGACCTATTTCAACATCTTCTTCCCGAGCCACTGGATCAAGATGCCGCCGCCCCTGGCGGCCGACCAGGTGACCTATGCCGACGGCACCAGCGCCAGCCTCGAGCAGGAGGCGAGCGACGTCGCGAGCTTCCTCACCTGGGCCGGCGAGCCGACCATGGAGAGCCGCAAGCAGAGCGGCCTCAAGGTCATGCTGTTCCTGGTCGTGCTGACCGCGCTGCTGTACGCGACCAAGCGCAAGATCTGGGCCCACCTGCACTGAGCGCGCGCGGCGGGCGCCGGCGCGGTCCCGGCCCGGTTCGTCGGACGGCAAACGGTCGGACGCGCTCCGCTCTCAAGCCGCGCGACCGCGCGCCGGCAGCAGCCAGGTCAGGCAATCTGCGAACACCTGCTCCGAGCTCACCTCGTGGAGCAGCAGGTGGTGACGCTCGGCATAGAGGCGGAGCGCTCCCCGGCCGCCCAAGCGCTCGGCGAGCTCGTCGATCGCCTGCCGGCTGATGGTGCGGTCGAGCTCGCCGTACAGCACGAGTGTCGGCGGCAGCGGTACCTCGGGGTCGATCGACGCGAGGTTGGCCAGCTCAATCAGGCCGTCGTAGGTCCCGACGCTGAGCTCGCGCAGGATCAGGGGATCGTCGGCGAGCCGCGCCGATTCGTCGGGCGCAAGCCACGGGCGGCTGCCCCGGCGCAGCTCGATCGCGAGCCACGGCAGAGCCAGCGCGCCGAGCCTGAGCGCCAGATCGTGCAGCTGCTGGAGCGGAACGTCGCCGGCGCGCACGCCGGGAGCGGCCAAGATCAGCCGGTCGACGCCACCGACCTTGCCGCTACCGAGGCCGGCGAGGGCGACCGAGCCGCCCATGCTCTCGCCGAGCAGGATCAGCGGCAGGCCGGGCTCGTCGGCGCGCAACGCCGCAACCACGTCGGCCAGATCCTGCATCAGGGTCAGCGCGCCCGGCCAGACGCCGCGCGAGCCGGTCTCGCCGAACCCGCGCTGATCATAGGCCAGCAAGGCGATGCCCCGCTCGGCCAGCCAGCTGCCGAGCCGCGCGAACGACTGCCGATAATCGCCATAGCCGTGCAGGCCGAGCACCAGGGCCTTGGGCAGCGCGGCCGGCTGCCAGCAGGTGAGCGGCAGGCGGGTACCATCGCCCAGGATGACGTGGTCGGGGTGCAGGGTCGGCGTCTGGCCGCGCGCCCGCGGCACCGGCCGCGGTCTGACCAGCGAGCCGGCGGCCAGCGCGACGGTCAGGCCGGCCAGCAGCACCCGAGACAAAAGCCGCACCATCGGATCCCCACGTCTTCGCCTGTGGCTCCCCTCTCATCAGAAACCCGCCCTGTCAAGGTGCAAGCCCCTCACCGCCGCGCTGCCGGGCTCGAGCCGGCCGGCCGCCGGCTGCGGTCAGCCGCTCAGACGCGCCGGCCCAGTCGAGCCGCCGCCGGCTCGGCCCGTGGAAGCGGTAGCCGGTGCCGCCGGCTGCCTTGGCGCGGTACATCGCCGCGTCGGCCTCCCAGGTCAGGCGGTCGGGCGCCTGGCCGGGCTGGGCCGCGAGCGCGATGCCAAGGCTGGCGCCAAGCTCGACCATGAAGCCGCCGAGCTCGAACGGCTGGCGGAGGCTCGCCAGGATCTTTTCGGCGATCCGGGCGGCGTCGGCCTCGCGCTGCAGGCCCTCGAGCAGGATCGTGAACTCGTCGCCGCCGAGCCTCGCCACCGTGTCGGTGCGCCGGACCACGCGCAGCAGGCGCTTGGCGACCGCGGCCAGCAGCCGGTCGCCGGCGGGGTGGCCATAGCGGTCGTCGACCGCCTTGAAGCCGTCGAGATCGAGGAAGATGACCGCGACCAGCTGCCCCGTCGGGTCAGCGACCTGAGGGCGATCGAGCCGCCGCAGCGCCCGGGTCAAGCGGTCGTGGAACAGCGTCCGGTTGGGCAGGCCGGTCGTGCTTGGCCGGGCACCGGCCTGGTTTCGCTCGGCACCTCGGGCGTCGTGTTCGCGCCCAGCGCCGGCCTCGAGATCGACCCGGACGGCGCCCTGCACGCCTTTTGCCACGCCGTCCCCGGCCAATACCATCTGACGGGCATGGTCCTGTCCGCGGCCGGCAGCCTGCGCTGGTTTCGGGACGTGCTCGGCGCGCCCGCCGGAGCCGGTCGGGGCGATCCCTACGCCGATCTGACGGCCGCGGCCGCCGAGGTCGCGCCCGGCGCCGAAGGCCTGTTCTTCCTGCCCTATCTGACCGGCGAGCGGAGCCCGCACATGGACCCCTATGCGCGTGCCGCCTGGATCGGGCTGACGTTCGCCCACGACCGGCGCCATCTCGTGCGCGCCCTGCTCGAGGGCGTGAGCTTCGCGCTGAAGGACTCGCTGGTCCTGATGCGGCGGCTCGGGGTCGCGCCCGATCGGCTCCATGCCGTCGGCGGCGGCGCCCGCAGCCCCGCCTGGCGGCAGATCCTGGCAGCCGTGCTGGGCCTGCCCCTGCAGCGCCTGGCGATCGAGGAGGGACCGGCGCTCGGCGCAGCCCTGCTCGCTGCGGTCGTCGCCGGCGTGCATGCCGACGTCGATGCCGCGGTCGCGGCCGTGGTCCGCCCCGAGGGCGCAGCCGACGCGCCGGATGCCGGGCCTTGCGCTCTCTACGACGAACTCTACCGGGACTTCAGCCGCCTTTATCCGGCGCTGAAGCAGACCGGCCTGTGGCGCGAACGGGCCTGAACGGGGCCCTGGGACAGGGATCAAGTGCCGATCTCGAACGCGCTGCGCAGACCGTCGAGCACGTACTGCACGGCGAGGGCTGCGAGCAGGATGCCGAGCAGGCGCGAGACCACGTGGGTCAGCGTCGGGCCGAGCAGGCGCTCGAGCGGCTCGACCAGCAGCAGGACCAGGCCGCAGAGCGCCATCACCGCGAACAGGACGGCGAGCACGAGGCCTTGGGCTGCGGGCTCGCCGTCGTAGCGCGCCATCAGCAGCATGATCGAGGCGATCGCGCCGGGCCCGGAGAGCAGCGGGATCGCGAGCGGGAAGACCGCGATGTCGTCGTGGCCGCCGACCTCGCGCAATTCGTCCGCCGCGCGCGAGCGGCGGTCGGTGCGGCGCTCGAAGACCATCTCGAGCGCGATCAGCAGCAGCATCAGGCCGCCCGCCGTCCGGAACGCGGCGAGCCCGATGCCGAGCAGGCCCAGCAGACGCTCGCCGGCCAGCCCGAAGCCGAACAGGATCAGCCCCGCGATCAGCGTCCCCTTGAGCGCCATCCGGCGGCGGTCGGCGGCGGCCATGCCGGCGGTGAGCGCCAGCAGCACCGGCACCAGCCCGAGCGGGTCGATGACCACGAAGAGCGTCGTGAACGCGTGCAGGCCGACATCGAGCATGGCGCCTGGCCCCCCCCATCGCGAACCCCCGGCGGCGGCCGCTCCGCCAAGGTTAAGGTCCCGACTGAGTATTCTAGGTTAACTTTCTTGCATAAAAGGCAAAAATCATCTAGAATGCATTTGACATGGACGCCCATGGCGGAGGAATTGTCGATGACCGGCGGCAGCTTCGAGCCCTACCGAGTTGCCGAGACCGGCTGGCAGGGCGGTTCGGATGCGTGGACCTGGGAACCGTCCGGGAGTTGGGAGCACGCCGAAACCTGGGACTACGACGAGGGCCGGGCAACCGCTGAAGCCCAGGACCTGCAGGGATCGCCTTTGCCGGATCGGCAGGAGAGCCCCCGGTTCGGCCGTTTCCGGGCCGCGGTCGCGGACGCGGCGCCGGCGATGCCGGGCCCGCGCAGGCCATCGCGGGTCCGTCCGCCGGCCGATCTCACCTGGCTCGATGCGGCCAAGACCCTGCGCTTCTGGTCGAGCGTGGTTTGGCTGGTGAGCGCCGCCGGCGCCGGCGTGCTGGCGGGTATCGTCAGCACCGACATCGTGGCGCTGGCGCTCAATCCCGCCGCTCCGAGCGTGCTCGCGACCCAACTCGCGACGGCGTCGAGCGCCTCGCGTCCGGCGGGGCCGGCGGCCGCACCCGCGTCCGTGACCACGGCTGCCCAGGCGGCGGCGCGACCGGCGCCGAGCCCCGAGCAGGCGGTCCCATCGAACACGACGGTCGCGACCGTGGCCCGGCAGCTCGAGCCGCTCGCCGCCGAGGATCAGCCCCCGTCGGCGGCGTCGCAGCCGGCGGCGTTGCAGCCGGCGCCCTTGCCGCCGGCGGTCGCGGTCGAGCCCGCCCCGGATCTGCCCGCCGCCGCGACCCAGCCTCCGGCTGCGGCGGCCGCGCCCGCCATGGTTGCCGACCAGGCCGAGCGCGGGCCGACGCCGGCGCCGCCCCAGGCGGCCTCGGCAGCGCGGGTCGCAGCACCGGTCGCGCCGGCGAGCGCGAACGCGCCGAGCGCGGAGTATCGCGTGCAGCTCGCCATGCTGCGCGACAAGCAGAACGTCAAATACGTCTGGCACGATTTCGTGGCCCAGCTCGGTTCGGCCGCCTCCGAGCTCAAGCGCTACGTCCTGCCGACCCAGACCGCCCACGGCACCCGCCACCTGGTCCAGGTCGGCCCGTTCGCGGACCAGGACCACGCCGAGGCCATGTGCAGCAAGCTCAAGCAACGAGGCGGCGACTGCCTGGTGGTTCACCGGCCGTCCTAGCCGGCGCCGGCCCCGACCTCGAGCCAGACACAGGGCATGCTGCCGCAGGAGATCATTCGCCGCAAACGTGACGGGCAGGCGCTCGACGCCGCCGAGATCGCGTTCTTCGTCGAGGGCCTGACCGCCGGACGGATCACCGAGGGCCAGGTCGCGGCACTCGCGATGGCGGTGTTCTTCAACGGCATGGCGCGCGCCGAGATCGTCGCGCTGACCCGCGCCATGACCAACTCCGGGCGGCGGCTGAGCTGGGACGACCTCGACGGACCCGTGGTCGACAAGCATTCGACCGGCGGGGTCGGCGACAAGGTGAGCCTGATCCTCGCCCCGGTCATCGCGGCCTGCGGCGCCTACGTGCCGATGATCTCGGGCCGCGGCCTCGGCCATACCGGCGGCACCCTCGACAAGCTCGACAGCATCCCGGGCTACGATACCGCCCCCGACGTCGACGGTCTGCGCCGGGTGGTGCGCGCGGCCGGCTGCGCGATCATCGGCCAGACCGGCGATCTGGCACCGGCCGACCGGCGCCTCTATGCGATCCGCGACGTGACCGCGACGGTCGAGACGATCCCGCTGCTGACCAGCTCGATCCTGTCGAAGAAGCTTGCAGCCGGCCTCGATGCCCTGGTCATGGACGTCAAGGTCGGCTCCGGGGCCTTCCTGCCGACCCTCGAGGCGACCCGGGATCTCGCGACCACGCTCGTCGAGGTCGCGAACGGCGCCGGGCTGCGCTGCTCGGCCCTGCTCACCGACATGGACCAATGCCTCGGGCGCACCGCCGGCAATGCGCTCGAGGTGCGCGAGGCGATCGATGCGCTGACCGGCCGCGGCTTCGAACCGCGGCTGCGCGAGGTGACCCTGGCGCTCGCGGCCGAGCTCCTGGCGCTCGCGGGCGACGCCGCGGATGCCCGCGCGCGGGTCGAGCGCGCCCTCGACAGCGGGGCGGCGGCCGAGCGCTTCGGGCGCATGGTGAGCGCGCTGGGCGGTCCGGGCGATCTTTTGGAGCGGCGGCCCGCCCGCTACCTGCCGGCGGCGCCGGTCCGGCGGCCGGTCGACCTCGCGGCCGGCGGTTTCGTCGCCGCGATCGACGTCCGCGCCCTCGGCCTCGCCGTGGTCACGCTCGGGGGCGGCCGCCAGCGCCCGACCGACCCGATCGATCACGCGGTCGGCCTGACCGAGGTCAGGGGCGTGGGCGAGCCGGTCGGGCGGGATCAGCCGTTCGCGGTCGTCCACGCCCGCAGCGATGCGGCGGCGGCGGCCGCGATCGCCCGGATTCAATCAGCAGTTGTGGTCACGGACGCGCCGCCCGCGTCCCGACCGGAGGTTATCCAGGGCGCCGTCTCGGCTGTCGATTCTCGACCGCAAAGCCCTTGACGATCGACCTCGCCCACCTCACTATAGTAGTGTCCAAGGAAAGTTGGAGGACAGTTCGCAGTCGTTTGCGGTTTCGCGCAGACAACTCAGCAGGAGGGTGCGTAAACAGCATGACTCCACCGGACAATGCGTGATACTCCGACAATCTGGTCATTCGACTGAAATCAGGCTCGGCTTGAAAGTCGGGCGACATGGGGCAGCGCCCCATGCGAGAAACCCCGCCGACGACACGGATCCGGCGGGGTTTCTGCATCTCAGGCGACGCGCGTGAAGGTGGTCAGGCGACGCGCGTGAAGGTGGCTGCCCCCGGCTGAGAGCGAGCGACCGCCATCCACGGATGGCGAGCGGCGGGCTCAGTCGAGCACGAAGGTGACCTCGATCGTCACCCGATATTCGCTGATCTTGCCGTTCTCGACCTTGGCCTTCTGCGCCACCACCTCGAGGCCGGTGATCCCGTGCAGCGTGCTCGCCGCACGGGTCAGGCCCTCGGTGACCGCGTCCTGAAAACCGCGCGGCGAGGACGCGGTGATCTTGGTGACCCGAGCAACCGCCATGGTACCCTCCTCTGATGCAAGAGGCGCATCATACGCGCGCCCGGCGCTCGCGCCACCCCGTGCTGCCGTCGTGACGGCGGCTGCTAGCGCGATGGCACCGCCAGCACCGGGCAGGGTGCATGCCGGAGCACCCGCTCGGTGGTGCTGCCGCGGAGCGCGTCCATGAAGCCTTGATGGCCCGCGGTCGCCATCGCGATCATGTCGGCCGGCCCCTCGCTCGCGACCGCCAGGATCTGTTCGATCACGTCGCCGCTGCGCACGCTATGCTCGACCGTGCGCCAGGTCCCCGGCTCCACCTCGATGGCGGTCGGATCGGTGGCGGTGCCGACATGGAGCAGCTGCAGGATCGCGTCCTCGGCGCCGAGCACCCGGGCGATGGCCCAGGCCGCGCGCAGCGCATAGGTCGGCCGCGGCTGCCGATCGACCGGGACCAGCACCCGACGAAGGCTGACCGCCCCGGTGTCGGGCGCAACGAAGCCGCGGGCGCCGTGCGGCATGAACAGCGTGAGGGCCTCGGCGGCGCGGGCGACCGGCTCGGCGACCGAGCCGTGCAGCCAGCGCGGCAGGCCGTCGCGCCCTTCGGTCGCGAGCACGATGATGTCGCTCGGATGACCGTCGAGGAAGCGCAGGATGCCCCGCACCGCATCGCGCTCGGGCATCCGGATCTTGGCGACCTGGACGCCAAGCTGCTCGAAGACCGCCGCCGGCGGGCTGCCTTCCTCGAGCAGGCCCCAGCTCGTCAGGGTCCGGCGCACGGCGGGATAGGCGCCCCAGTCGGTATCGTCGTCGCGGTCGGGGTCGGTGTGCAGGACGTAGAGCTTCGATCGCCCCGAGGCGGCCAGGCGGAGCGCATGCGCAAAGGCGGGCAGGCCCGCCGTGGTCAGGTCGGTCGGATGCAGCACCGAACGGATCGGGCGCGTCGTCGAAGCCGCGGCATCGCTCATCGTCGGATCTCCTGGAGGTCAGGGAAAGGGTGCCGGCCCGGTCGGCGAGCGCGAACCCGGCGCCTGTCGCCGGGCCTGGTTGGCCGCGCCCCGCAGCGCCAAAAATGCCGCCTCGAGAGCCTGCTCGAAGATCGGCAGCTGGTGAAGGCTGTTATGGGCGGCATCCTCGAGCACCTGGTGATACACCAGGTTCGACACGCGCTCAATCAGCGCCCGGGTGCGTTCCGGGCGCACCACCTCATCGCGCCCGGCCGCGATCACCGCAACCGGGGTCGAATTGCCGGCCATGAAGTCGACGGTTGCGAACCGATGCCGTAGCAACAGGTCCACCGGCAGCCAGAAATAAGCCTCCTTGGCGATCGCCGCGACCGAATCGAAGGGCGTGACCAGGAGGACGCCCGCGAGCGCGCGCGCCTGCGACAGATAGGCCGCGACCGCCGAGCCCAGCGAGATGCCGATCACAAAGCAGCGGGGCGGCCGCAGGCGCAGGGTCAAGGCGTCGTGGATGGCGAGCGCGTCGGCCAGCAGCGCGGCTTCGCCGGGCCTGCCCGTGCTCGGGCCGTAGCCGCGATAGTGAAAGACCGCGACCTGCTGGTCGGGGAAATCGGCCGCCAGGTCCTGGGCCAGGATTTCGGCATCCTGGCCGTTGCCGCCAAATCCGATCACGAGATCGGCGTCGCCCCCGGGCGCGCCGAACAGCATGCCGTGGAGGCGGGCGCGGCCGTCGCTGCTCGGCAGCACGAGCCGCTCGGGCGCGCGCGGATGCGCCAGCGGCGAGCTCGGCCGGCCGGCGCCCGGAAACAGCAGCCAGGTCTGGGCGAGATAGAGCAGGGCGGCGATGCCCGCGTAGGCCATGACGAGGATGAACAGCAGCTTCATGGCAGCCGGCCGGCGGCGCGCCGGTCGCGGACCCCGCTGCGCCGGCCGCGGCTCAGCGGAGGTCCTTCGGCCGGACGAGCTCCCGCAGGCGGCCGGCGCCGGCGGCGAGATCGGCCCAGTGCTCGGCCTCGAACGCGAGCACCGCGACGCCTGCGGTCGGGAACTTGGACCGCAGGCGCTGCAGAGCCTTCTCGGGGCCGGCCCCGGCGAGGCTTTGCGCGAGCCCGCCGAGCGCCGGGTTGTGGCCGATCAGCAGCAGCGTCCGGATCTCGTCGTCGACCCGGCGGAGGGTTCCGAGGAGCCGGCTCGGGGTCGCCTCGTAGAGGCCGCGCATGGTCTTGCAGACGACCGCCTCGCCGAGCAGCGGCGCCATCAGCTGCCAGGTCTCGCGCACCCTTTGCGCGGGCGAGCCCAGCACCAGATCGGGGATCAGGCCCTGCCCGGCCAGGTAGCGCGCGACCAGCGGCGCCGCCTCCCGACCGCGGGCCGCGAGCGGCCGCTCGAGGTCGGCGAGATCGGGCTGATCCCAGCTCGACTTGGCATGGCGCATCAACAGGAGCGTTCGCATCTGGCTTTCCCGACCCCTTCGACGAGATAGCCGGCCCAGCCACGATTGCCAAGAGCGCCTGGCATCGGCTCGACCCGCCCGTCGCGGCGAACGGCGATCAGAGCGTTTCGCCTGCGGCCACGCCCGGGAGGGCGGCGCAATCGGCGGGGGCCCAGATCAGCTGGACCCGGTCGCCCGGTCGGACCGCGATGCCGCCCATGCGGCTCGTGACCTTGACCAGGAGCGTGTGGTCGGGGGCGGCCGGGCTGCTCACCCGGACCCGGCTGACCGGGCCGATGAAGTCGACCGAGCGCACCACGACCGGCAGGCAATTCAGGCCCGGCGTGCCGTCGGCGGTGCCGGTGCCCTCGATTGCCCCCTCAAGGCGGAGCGCCTCGGGCCGGACCGCGATCGTGACCGGCGCCGGCGCGGCCAGCTGCTCGAGGCGGGGATCGGCGCAGGCGAGCGCGCCGAACGGCGTCGCGATCGCGCCGCTTGCGGTCTTGCTCCCGGCAAGAGATTGTTGTCGCCGAAGAAGGTCGCGACGAAGCGCGTCCGCGGCCGGTAGTAGATCTCGTCGGGGGCGCCGACCTGCTCGATCATGCCCCGGTTCATGACGCAGATCCGGTCCGACATGGCGATGGCCTCCTCCTGGTCGTGGGTGACGAACAGGAAGCTGATCCGGACCCGGCGCTGGAGCGACTTCAGGAACTCCTGCATCTGGCGGCGGAGCTCGGCATCGAGGGCGCCCAGCGGCTCGTCGAGCAGGATCAGCTTGGGCTCGCAGATCAGCGCGCGGGCGAGCGCAACGCGCTGGCGCTGGCCGCCCGAGAGCTGGTTCGGATAGCGGTCGGCAAAGCCCTCGAGCGCCACGACCTCGAGGGCGAGCGCGACCCGGGCGCGGATCGCGGCCCTGGCGACGCCCCGGACCATCAGGCCGTAGCCGACGTTCTGGCCGACCGTCATGTGCGGGAACAGGGCGTAGTCCTGGAACACGGTGTTGAACGGCCGGCGGTGGATCGGCAGGCCGGCGATGTCGACGCCCTCGAACAGGATGCGGCCGGCGCTCGGCTCCGTGAAGCCGCCGATCAGGCGCAGGATCGTGGTCTTGCCGGAGCCGCTGGGGCCGAGGATGGTCAGGAACTCGCCGTTCTCGACCGCGAGGTCGATACCGTCCAGCACCGGCGTCTGG
>CAWCRU010000039.1:0-107613 GCA_963798075.1 uncultured Alphaproteobacteria bacterium
TCTGCTCGTGCGCCGGTCCCCCAAACCACAAAGCTCGCGACCGCGAGCGCAACCCCTGCAACCGTACTCCACGAAGCATGTGCACGACCAAGCATGCCGGTTCTCCTCGCCAGATCCGCTTGTTGATTGTTTCGAGAGACGCCCCCCTCGCTGCCTGCCGTGTCGGACGCCCTCTCTTCACGCTTGTCTACCAGGGCCGTCCGCGGTCCTGACGTCCCATGGTCCCGGATGGGCGATCTTTGGCTGCCGAAGGGACCTCTGCGCCACCCGAGTCTCGGGCGCTTCCCGCCGCTTCCAGGTGACCGCACGACACTGGCGCAAGTTACAGCAAGCTACGGGGCACGCAAGCACCGGCCAGTTGCGGAGCGTAAAAAAGCCGGACACGCTCGCCGGGGGCGGTCTCCGTTGCGGCGCATCCGTACCACACGCGACCCGCGCCGGCCGTCATGGCCACAGAAGCTTGGTGTTCGATCCCGAGAGGGCCTCACGAAGGCTCGTCGCAAACGATCCGCCAGGGCAGGGCGGGTGCCCGCCATCTTGGCATTTCCGCAAGAATGGCCTGGAGCTCTTGGCCAAAGCCCTCGCCGCCGCCGCCCCTGCTCGGACGGCTCAGGCCGCGGCGGCGTTGTACTCCGGCAGCCGCCAGGTATTGCGCCTGTGCTCCTCGAGCAGGGCGCGCTCACGGCTCATCGGGTAGCGGGTGACTTCGTAGCTGAACAGCTTGGCCTTCACCCGCCCCGGCGCCTGGCGGCCGGCGAGATGCTCGCTGAGCCGGGCCCGGATCGTGTCGCTGCCGCCATGCGCCCGTCCGTAGTAGGCCACCTCGCTATTGTCGAACAGCGCATAGACCCCCGGCGCATCGGGCGCCAACTCGACGTTCTTGCGCGTGAAGCGATGTCTGTCGCCATTGATCGGCATCTGCACGCTCTCCCCTGCTCGGAGCCAACGCCGGCGCGCCAGCTTATATCCTTGTAGTAGAATTAATCTACCGATCTAGCAACCGGCAAGCATTTTCCACGGCTTTCAAGCGGTTGCATCGCCGGGCGTATCTCATGCGCCACCCGGCGAGCTCACCACCGGTTTGCGAGCCGCCCCCTTTGGCTCGACAAGAATACTGTATATCCAATGTGTTGATACACCAACCTAACAGACTTCTTGAAATTCATCGGCCAGTAGGGCGCCGCCGGCCCCGGCCGGGGTCGGTTGGCCGGCGCGGCCGCGTCCACGATCCACGGATTCTTAACGACCTTGGCCGTAAGCTCATGGCCGATCAGGACAAAACAAAACTCAACTCATGGCTCTACCCACTCGTCTCATCATCGTGCAGCGGCCGAGCCAGCCGCTCGAGTTCGTCTGTGCGCGCCTGCGCGCTTGGGGCTGTGAGCTTTACGACTGCCACAGTCACCGCGATGCGATCGCGGCGCTGGCCGACGGAGCGGCCGATCTCGTCCTGATCGACGCCTGGGCCGAAGACGGCATGGCGCTGCTGACCCAGATCAAGTCCGATCCCCGGGCTCGCACCCTGCCGGTCGTGATCGCCGCGCCTGACGATGCGGCCGCGGTGGCCGCGCATGCTCTGGCGCTCGGCGCCGACGACATCCTCATGCTGCCGGTCGAGGACAGCGAGCTGTTCGCCCGCATCCGGGCGCTCTCGCGCCTCGCCGCGATGGAGATCGAGCGGCGGCGCCGCGAGGCGGTGTTGAGCGAGTTCGGCGTCGTGCCGGCGCCCGAGGCGCCAGGCGTGCCGGCGATCGACCGGGTCGGGATCCTTTTGATCGGCCCCGCCGGCGGCGACAAGATCCAGGTGATGACCTCGCTCGGCGGCGCCGCCACCATCGCCCACGCCGAGACCGCCGAAAGCGCCATCGAGCGTCTGCGCCGCGACGATTTCGATGTGGTCCTGATCACCACGAGCCGCGACCACGACGACCTGCAGCGGCTGTGCGCCACCGTCCGGTCGGACGCCGAGCTGTTCGATCTGCCGGTGCTGCTGATCGGCCGCACCGAGAGCTTTCCGGACCGCTCGCTGCCGTTCGAATGGGGGGTCTCGGACGTCCTGTTTCAGCCGTTCCAACCCGAGGTGCTGCGCCTGCGGGTCCATGGCTGGGTACGCCAGCAACGGCTGCGTCGCCGCCTGCGCGGCTGGCTCGAAGGCGCCCCGCTGCCGCCGACCACCGACCGCCTGACCCGGCTCTTCGGTCATGGCTTCCTGCACGCCTACCTCGAGCAGCTGATCGCGCGCAACCACCACTCCCAAGGCCCGCTTGCGCTCGCCAGCTTCGACGTCGCCGGCATGGGCCAGATCAACCGGACTTACGGCTATGCCGCCGGCGATCGGGTCCTGGCGCAGCTCGGCGGGATCATCGTCCGCAGCTCGCGCGCCGAGGACCTGCCGGCGCGCCAGGGCGACGACCGCTTCTGCCTCGTGATCGACGGTGCCACGGCTGCCGAGGCCGGGGTCGCGGGCGAGCGGATCGCGTCGATCCTGACCCAGATGCCGCTCGAGGTCGGTGCCGGCCAGCCGCTCTACGTCACGCTCGCCATCGGCACCGCCGAGCTGGCACCGGGCGACGACGCCATCGCGCTGGTCACCCGTGCGTTCACCGGGATGCAGCCCTTCGGCCTGCGCCGCGCCTCCTGAGCGCGCCCGATCACGCGCGCCCACCCGATCACGCCATGTACTGGCCGCCGTTGGCGGAGAGCGTCGCGCCCGTGATGAAGCCCGCCGCCTCGCTCGCGAGGAACACGACGCAACGCGCCACCTCCTCGGGCTCGCCCAGCCGCCCGACCGGAATCAGCGGCAGGATCTTCGACTTCAGCACCTCCTCGGGCACGGCGCGCACCATCTCGGTGCCGATGTAGCCCGGCGCCACAACATTGACCGTGATGCCTTTGGCGGCATTCTCCTGCGCCACCGCCTTGGCGAAACCGACCACGCCCGCCTTGGCCGCCGAATAGTTGGCCTGGCCGAACTGCCCCTTCTGGCCGTTGATCGAGCTGATGCTGATGATCCGGCCGTAGTTGCGCGTGCGCATGCCCTCGATCACGCCCCGGGTCATGTTGAACACCGAATCGAGGTTGGTCGCCAGCACCGCCCGCCATTGCTCGGCCGCCATCCGATGCAGCGTGGTATCGCGGGTGATGCCCGCGTTGTTGACCAGCACATCGACCGGACCGACCTCGGCCTCGACCTTGGCGATCCCCTGCTTGCAGGCCTCGAAGTCGGCGACGTCCCACTTGAAGACCGGGATCCCGGTCTTTTCCTTGAAGGCGTTCGCCGCCTCATCGTTGCCGCCGTAGTTGGCCGCCACGCCGTAGCCTGCCTCCTTGAGCGCGATCGAGACCGCCTCGCCGATCCCGCGCGTCCCGCCGGTCACCAACGCCACCCGCGCCATGCTCGCCTCCCCTTCTTGCCGCGCATCTGATGCCCAGATGTAGCGCCGAACCCGCTCTCTGGCCACCGCCGATCAAGCCGCTCGAACGTTGACGGGCCGTCCGACCGAGCTTAGGTATTACCGCGTGGCGATGAGGTATTACTGAGGGGCCGCCGATGGCGACGCGAGTCACGCGCAAAGGTCAGGTCACGATCCCGAAGCGGGTCCGCGACTATCTCGGACTCGAGCCGGGCAGCATGGTCGAATTCGACGTGACGCCCGATGGCCGCATCGTGCTGGTCAACCACGACGCTGAGCGGAAGCCGGACCGGTTCGACCGGATTCGTGGGACGGCAACGGTCAACCTGACGACCGACGAGATCATGGCTATGACCCGTGGCGAGGACTGACTGTGCTGCTGGTCGACACCAATGTCCTGTTGGATGTCGTTACCGGCGATCCCCGGTGGCTCGACTGGTCTCAGCGGCAGCTAAAGAGGCTCGCGCTCCAGACCCGGCTGATCATCAATCCGATCGTATACTCGGAGTTGTCAATCGGGTTCCGGCGGATTGAAGAGGTGGAGTTGATTCTCCATACGGCGGGCGTTGAGGTGGAGGAGATCCCACGCTCCGCTTTGTTCCTGGCCGGCAAGGTTTTCCGAACCTATCGGTCGCGACGCGGGACGAAGACCGGTGTCCTCCCCGACTTCTTCATCGGGGCGCATGCCGTGGCCGAGGGCCTGAGCCTGCTGACCCGCGATGCGCGGCGCTATCGGAGCTATTTCCCGCAGATCATGCTGATCACGCCGGGCGACGCCTGAAGCCTGCGCGTTCAGGAGGCGCGGCGGATCGCCGGATGGGCGGCAGCGCCAGGCAGCCGGATCGGCGCTTCGGCCGACGCGGGCGCCTGCGGTTCGCCGCCGCGCCAGCGGGCGAACGCGGCGCGCGCCTGCTCGAGATAGAGGTAGATCACGGGCGTGATGTAGAGCGTCAGGAGCTGCGAGACCAAGAGGCCGCCGACCACCGCGACGCCGAGCGGCCGCCTGAGCTCCGAGCCCGCGCCAAAACCGATCGCGATCGGGAGGGCGCCCAGGATCGCCGCCATCGTGGTCATCATGATCGGCCGGAAGCGGAGCATGCAGGCCTCGAAGATCGCCTCCTCAGGCGTCGCATCGGTGCCCCGTTGGCGCTCGAGCGCGAAGTCGATCATCATGATCGCGTTCTTCTTGACGATGCCGATCAGCATCACGATGCCGATGATCCCGATCACGTCGAGGTCCATGCCGCAGGCCATCAAGGTGAGCAGCGCCCCGAGCCCGGCTGCCGGCAGGCCGGACAGGATGGTGATCGGGTGCACGAAGCTCTCGTAGAGGATGCCGAGCACGACGTAGATCACGAAGATCGCGGCGAGCAGCAAAAGACCCTGATTGGCGGCCGTGTCCTGGAACAGCTGGGCGGTGCCCTGGAACCCGGTCGAGATGGTCGCCGGCAGGCGCATCTCGCGCTCGAGCCCATCGATCTCCGCGACCGCCTGGCTGAGCGACACCCCCGGCGCCAGGTTGAACGACAGGGTCACGGCCGGCAGCTGGCCTTGGTGGCTGACCGTCACCGGACCCGCAAGCCGGTGGATGGTCGCCACCGTGGCGAGCGGCACCAGCCGCCCCTGGTCGCTTCGCAGGTAGATGCCGGCCAGCGCATTGGCATCCTGCTGGTGCTGGGGATCGACCTCGAGGATGACCTCGTAATCATTGGTCGCGGTGTAGATGGTCGAGACCTGACGGGTGCCAAACGCCGAATAGAGCGTGCTGCGGATCGTCTCGACGCTGACGCCAAGCGTCGCCGCCGCCTCGCGATTGATGTCGACCAGCGCCTCCGGCTTGTCGACCTCGAGGTCGCTGGTCACGTCCTGCAGGTCCGGCAGCTGGCGCATGCGGCTCTGGACCTCGGGCGCCAGGCGCTGCAGCTCGGCGAGGTCGGTGCCCTGGAGGGTGTACTGATAGAGGCTCCGCGAGGACCGCCCGCCGATCTGGAAGCTCTGCACCGGCTGAATGAAAACGTTCAGGCTCGGCAGCCGGGCGAGCTTGGCGCGCAGGCGCTGGATCAGCCCGTCGACGCTCACGTCGCGCTGATCGAGCGGCTTCAGGCCGACGAACATGCGGCCCGAGTTGATGGCGTTGTTCAGGCCGCCGGCGCCGACCGTCGAGTTGACCACATCGACCGCCGGATCCGCCTGGATGATCCTCGCCACCTCGCGCTGGGCGGCGGCCATGGCCTCGAACGAGATGCCCTGGCCGGCCTCGGTGGTGACCGACAGGAGGCCCGTGTCCTCGGTGGGGAAGAAGCCCTTGGGGACCGCGCCATAGAGGTAGAGCGTGCCGACCAGCGACAAGAGGGTCAGCGCCAGCATCGCCCGGCGATGGCCGAGTGCTAGGCGCAGCGTCCGCTCGTAGAGCCCCCGCACCCGATCGAAGACCGCGCCGGCCCCCCGCCTACCGCCGCCCGGCGCCTGTGACGGCTGGACCGGCCGCAGGAGGCGGCTGCAGAGCAAGGGCGTCAAGGTCAGCGACACGAAGCCCGAGATCAGGATCGTCATGCTGATGGTCACCGCGAACTCGCGGAACAGCCGCCCGACGACGCCGCCCATGAACAGGACAGGGATGAACACCGCGACCAGGGAGAGCGTGATCGAGACGATCGTGAACGCGATCTCGCGCGAGCCCCGCAGCGCCGCCTGGAACGGCCGCTCGCCGTGCTCGACGTGGCGGACGATGTTCTCGAGCATGACGATCGCATCATCGACCACGAAGCCGACCGAGAGGGTCAGCGCCAGCAGGGACAGATTGTCGATGCTGTAGCCGAGCAGGTACATGCCTCCGAAGGTGCCGACCAGCGAGATCGGCAGCGCCAGCGCCGGGATGATCGTGGCGGTCAGACTGCGCAGGAACAAAAAGATCACGAGGATCACGAGCCCGACCGCGAGCATCAGCGTGAACTGGACCTCGGCGACCGAATCGCGGATCGACTGCGAGCGGTCCAGCATCACGTCGAGATTGATCGAGGCCGGCAGCTGGGCGCGGAACTCCGGCACCAGGCCCTTGACCCGGTCGACCACGTCGACCGTGTTGGCATCGGGCTGGCGCTGGACGGCGAGCACGATCGAGCGGGTGCCGTTGAAACGGCTCGCCACCTTGTCGTTCTCGACGCCGTCGAGGACGGTCGCGATGTCGCCGAGCCGGACCGGATGGCCGTTGCGATAGGCGACGATCAGCGGCCGGTACTGGGCCGCCCTCGTGAGCTGGCCGGAGGCCTCGAGGGTGACCCCCTGATGCGGCCCATCCAGGCTGCCGACCGGGGTGTTGGAGTTGGCCGCGCCGAGTGCTGCGGCGACCTCGTCGAGCCCGATCCCGCGCGCCGCGAGCGCGCTCGGATCGACCTCCACCCGCACGGCGTATTTCTGCGCCCCGAACACCAGGACCTGGGCGACCCCGGTCAGGCTCGAGACGCGCTGGGCGAGCAGCGTCTCGGCGTATTCGTCGGCCGCCGACAGCGGCAGGCTGGCCGAGCTCAGCGCGAGGAACAGGACCGGCGAATCGGCCGGGTTGACCTTGCGGAAGGAGGGCGGCGTCGTCATCTCGGTCGGCAGCCGCCGCGCCGCCGTGCTGATCGCCGACTGGACGTCGAGCGCGGCACCGTCGATGTCGCGGTCGAGATCGAACTGGAGCGTGATCCGGGTCGAGCCCTCGCCGCTGCTCGAGGTCATCGAGGTGATGCCGGCGATCGTCGCGAACTGGCGCTCGAGCGGGGTCGCGACCGAGGCCGCCATGGTCTCCGGGCTGGCGCCCGGCAGATTGGCCGAGACCTGGATGGTCGGGAAATCGACCCGCGGCAGCGCCGCGACCGGCAGCAGCCGATAGCCGAACAGCCCGGCGCCGAGGAACGAGAGCATCAGCAGCGTGGTCATGACCGGCCGGCGGATGCAGAGCTCGGGCAGGGTCATGACGTGCGCTCCGGCTGCTCGGCGGGACCGGCCTTTTGGACTTCGACCTTGGCGCCCGGGGTCAGCCGCATCTGCCCGTCGGTCACCACCCGTTCGCCGGCCGCGAGCCCGCTCGCGATCACGGTCTGGTCGCCGACGGAGCGGTCGACCGTGACCGGGCGCAGGTCGACGGTATCGTCCGGCTTGATCACGAACACGTAGGCGCCGTTCTGCCCCTGCTGGACCGCCTCGGAGGGCACCACCAGGGCATCGGGCTCGACCCGGAGCTGGACCACGACGTTGACGAACTGGCCCGGCCAGAGCGCATCCGACTGGTTGGCAAAGGTCGCCTTGACCGAGAGCGTGCCGAACTCCGAATCGATCGCGTTCTCGAGGTAGGTCACCTGCCCCTTCTGCGCCGCGCCCTGCTTGCCGGGGATCTGGGCGGTGATCGGCAGCGGGCCCGCCGCCATCGCGCTCTGCAACTCCGCGAGGTAGCGCTCCGCGACCGAGAACGCGACGTAGATCGGGCGCAGCTGGTTGAGCGTGACGAGCGGCGTCGCATCACCGCTCCTGACCGTATTGCCGAGCTTGAAGGCGATGGTGCCGAGGCGGCCGTCGATCGGCGCATGGATGGTCGTGTAGGACAGCTCGACCTCGGCGCCCTCGACCGCGGCCTGGTCGGCCTTGACCGTCGCCTCGGCGGCGCTGACGCTGGTCCGGGCGGCGTCGAGCTGCTGCTTGGAGGCGAAGTCCTTGCGGCCGAGCGGGGTCAGGCGCTCGAGCTCGCGCTGGGCATTGGCGAGCTGGGCATGGTCGCGTTGCAGGGCCGCAAGCGCCTGATCGAGCGCCGCCTGCGCCTGCCGGCCGTCGAGCAGGAACAAGAGGTCGCCAGCCTTGACGTCCTGGCCGTCCTTGACCGCGACCTTGGCGATCTGGCCGTCGATCCGCGGCTTGACGGCGACGCTTGCGATCGGCTGAACGTTGCCGATCGTCGCGATCTCGACCGGCACCGGCCGGGTCGCGACGTCGGCCGCGAGCACCGGCAGAATGCGCGCTTCCCGCCCGGCGGACCGGGCCGCCTGCGCGTGTCCCGATGTTTCGATTTGCCAGGCATAGTAGAGGCCCGCCGCCGCCAGCAGCGCCACCCCGAGAGCGAACAGAACGCGCCTGACCATGCCCGACCATCCAGCCTCGCCGAGGCCACGCCGGTCGGGCCGGCGGGCGCCCGGCCCGACCTTGCATCCTTCGATCGCCCGTGACAAAATAGAACTCGTGGGTTAAATCTTCAATGGCAGGATCATTACAAGCGACGTGGCGCACGGAACGGCGGCAGCGCATACTCGCGGCTGCGAGCGGGCTGTTCGGCGGTGCCGGCTACGACGGCGTCCAGATGGCCGCGGTGGCGCGCGCGGCCGGGGTCGGCAAGCCCACCCTCTACCGCTACTTCGGCTCCAAGGAAGAGCTGTTCCTCGAGGTGTTGGGCGAGGCGCTCGCGCAGCTGCAGCTGCGCCTCGAGGAGGTGGTGGCGCAGCCCCTGCCGCCGCCCGAGAGCCTCGCTCTGATGATCCGCACCCTGGTCGACATGCTCGCTCGCCATACCGAGCCGCTGCGCCTGATTTCCGGCGACAACCCGGGCCTCGCGCAACGGCTGCGCGGGACGTTCCGCAACCGGCGGCGACCGATCCTGGACCTGCTGCGCCGGGTCCTCGAGCGCGGGATGGCGAGCGGCGACTTCCGGCCGCTCGATCTCGAGATCACGCCTGCCCTGATCCTCGGCATGATCCGGGGCGGCCTGATCGCAGCGCCCGCCACCGCGCGCCAACGGCTGGCCGAGGCCGCGATCGACCTCGTGCTGCGCGGCGGCCTGGCAGCGCCGGCCGAGCCCGGCTGACGCTCCGCTCAACACCGAGCGGTCCGGGCTTGGGCCTCAGTCCGGAACCAGTCAGTCGCGCGCGACGCACATGGCGATGCCCATGCCGCCGCCGATGCAGAGCGTGGCGAGGCCCTTCTTGGCGTCGCGCTTGATCATCTCATGCAGGAGGGTGACGAACACCCGCGTGCCCGAGGCGCCGATCGGGTGGCCGAGCGCGATCGCGCCGCCGTTGACATTGACCTTGCCGGAGTCCCAGCCGAGGTCCTTGTTGACCGCGCAGGCCTGGGCGGCGAAGGCTTCGTTGGCCTCGACCAAGTCGAGATCGTCGATCGACCAGCCGGCGAGCTCGAGCGCTTTGCGCGAGGCCGGAATGGGGCCCGTGCCCATGATCGCGGGATCGACGCCGGCATGCGCCCAGGACACGATCCGGGCGAGCGGCCGGATCTTCCGGCGCGCGGCCTCGGCGGCGGTCATCAGGACCACGGCCGCGGCCCCGTCGTTGAGGCCCGAGGCGTTGCCCGCGGTCACGGTTCCGTCCTTGCTGAACGCCGGCCGCAGCTTGGCGACCGCCTCCAGCGTCGCGCCGAAGCGCGGATATTCGTCGGTGTCGACCACCACGTCGCCCTTGCGGGTCTTGATCGTCACCGGCACGATCTCGTCCTTGAAGCGACCGGACTTGACCGCCGCTTCGGCCTTGTTCTGCGAGCTGACCGCGAACTTGTCCTGCTGCTCGCGCGTGATCTGATATTTCTCGGCGACGTTCTCGGCGGTGTTGCCCATGTGGTAGCCGTTGAAGGCGTCCCAGAGCCCGTCCTTGATCATGGTGTCGACCATCTTGAAGTCGCCCATCTTGACGCCGTCGCGCAGATGCGCGCAGTGGGGCGCCTGGCTCATGCTCTCCTGGCCGCCCGCGACCACGATCCGGCTGTCGCCCTGGCGGATCGCCTGATAGCCCAGTGCCACGCTGCGCAGCCCCGACCCGCACAGCTGGTTGACCCCCCAGGCCGGCACCTCGACCGGCAGGCCGGCGGCGATCGATGCCTGGCGCGCCGGGTTCTGGCCCTGGCCCGCGGTCAGAATCTGGCCCAGGATCACTTCCGAGACCTCGCCCGGCTCGACCCCGCACCGCTCGAGCGCCGCCTCGATCGCGACCTGACCGAGATAGTGCGCCGGCACGCTGCTCAAGGCGCCGTTGAACGCGCCGACCGGGGTCCGGGCCGCACCGGCGATGACGATCTCAGACATTGCATCTCCCCCAAAACTGGATCTGGTCGAGCCTCGGTCGCGTCCGGCTGATCGCTCCGGGAGCGCTCGGCGATGCTGCGCAGCAAGCCTGAAGAGCCCCGCAGCCGACCGCTATATAGGCAGTCGCGGGCGGCGTGGCCAAGATCGTTTCGGCATTGCAGCAATTTCGCCGCAGCCGCGCGGCGGCCGCAGGCAGCACCCCGGGCCGATCCTCGAGGGGGCGACTTAGGCCATTCTTTACCGGCGGGCGCCATTCTGCGCGCGAGCCCTTCGCCGGGAATGGACCTCATGTCTGCGCAGTCTGCTCTGTCAGTCGGTGGGCCGCCGCCGGACCAGGTGCCGCTCGGCTGGCTGATCCTGCTGCCGCTCGGCGCGCTGGTCCTGCTCCAGGCGCTGTTCGCCTGGTTCGCCGTCGTCCCGGTCCTCCACGGCGAGCTCGCCGACACCGACGCCTATATGCGTCTCGTCCGGGTCCTCGATCTGCACGCGAGCGGCGACTGGTTCGATGCCCGGCTGCTGCGCGTCAACCCGCCCGAGGGCCACGTCCAGCACTGGACCCGCCTCCTGGATGCGCTGCTGCTGGGAGGCGCCTGGCTGCTCGAGCCCGTCCTCGGCTTCCGCACCGGCCTCCACCTTTGGGGCGTGCTGATCAGCCCCGTGCTGCTGGCGCTCGCGATCGTCGGCCTCGACTGGGCGACCGCCCCGGTGCTGAGCCGGGACGCACGCCTGTTCGCCTGCCTTGCCTTCCTGCTCCAACCGTCGATCCAGACCTACACGATCCTCGGCCGGCCGGACCACCATGGCCTGCTGCTGGCCCTGTTCGTCGTCCAGCTCGGCCTGACCTTCCGCCTCCTCTTGCGCCCCGAGCGGCGGCCGGCGCTGGCCGCAGGTGCCATCGCCGCGGTCGGCTTCTGGGTCAGTCCCGAGGCCGTGCTCGCCATCGCGGTCACCCTGGGCGCGCTTGGCCTCTATTGGCTGCTGGGCGACCGCCGCATGAGCCGGATCAGCCGCGACTTCATGCTCGCGACCACGCTCGTGCTCATGCTCGCGCTCGTGATCGAGCGCGGCCCCGGGCTGCTGACGATCGAGAACGACCGACTGTCCCTGGTCCACGTCGCGGTGTTCGCTGCCATCGCCGGCTTTTGGACGCTGGTCGCGCGCGGCGAGCGCAGCGGCGCCGCAGCCTGGGCCCAGCGCTCGGCGCGCGCCGAGCTCAGCCGGCCGCCGCGGCCGTTCGAACCGCCGCCGCAGGCGGCCGCGCGGCGCGGGCTCGCCGGGCGCCTGGCGTTCGCTTGCATCGGCATGGGCGTGATCGCGGCCGGCATGTTGACCTTGTTTCCGGGTCTGCGCGCCGGGCCCTACGGTCCCGTCGATCCGCTCTACCAGCATCTGCGCCTCCAACAGATCGTCGAGTACCAGCCTCTGATCCCGGCCGCCTGGCTGAGCGCCGGCCGCTTCGAGGAGATCGCCCGGCGCGGCCTCCGGATCATGGGCATCGCGCTGATCGCGTTGCCCTATCTGCTGATCCGGATCGGCCGCAGCGAGGCCGAGCGCCGCGCCTGGGTGGCGATCGGGGTCGCCCTGGTCGTGTTCTTGCCGATCGCGCTGGAGGAGGTGCATTTCGGCACTTATGCCCAGGCTTTGCTGGTCATTCCCTATGCCGCCTGCGTCGTCGCGCTGCTCGGCCGGCTCGGCGACCGGCTGCAGCCGGGGGTACGGCAGATCCTGCGCCCTCTGCTTGTGGTCGGCGCGCTGTTCTGGCAGTTCGGCATCATTGACGCGCCGCCCCAGGCCAGCATCGCGGCCGCGGCCCACGACTGCCCGATCCCGCGCGCCGCGCCCTTCCTCAACCGCATCGCGGGCGGCACCGCGCGGACCGTCCTGACCTTCACCGACTACGCGCCGGCGCTGCTCTACGACACGCCGTTGCGGGTGCTCTCGATCCCCAATCACCGGCCGCAGCCCGGCTTTACCGCCACCTATCGCATCCTGACCGCGGTCGACCCCGAGGCGGCACGCGCCGAGGTCGCCCGCCACCGGATCGACTGGATCCTGCTCTGCCCGAGCCCTGCCGAGCAGAGGCAGTTTGCGAGCGTGCGCGACGACCCCCGGACGCTCTATCGGCGCTTGGTCGACGGTACCCCGCCACCCTGGCTGCGGCCCATCCCCGTGCCGCCGGAGCTGGCCGGCGAGGTCAGCCTGTTCAGCGTCGTCGCCCCCCCGAGCGCAACGGCCGCGGCCGGCTGAGCCGTCATGGCGGCGGCCGCGACCCTCGTGATCCAGATCCCCTGCTTCAACGAAGCGGGAACGCTCGGCATCACGCTCGCGGCGTTGCCGCGCAGCGTGCCCGGCTTCGCGCGGGTCGACTGGATGGTGATCGACGACGGCAGCACCGATGACACGATCGAGGTGGCCAAGGCCGCCGGTGTCGATCACATCGTCCGGCTCGGCCACAATCAGGGCCTCGCGCGCGCCTTCGCGGCCGGCCTCGAGGCGGCGGTGCGCGCCGGCGCCGACGTGATCGTCAACACCGACGCCGACAATCAGTACTGCGCCGACGATATCCCGAAGCTCACCGCCCCGATCCTCGCCGGCGAGGCCGACCTCGTGATCGGCGCGCGCCCGATCGCCACCACGGCGCATTTCTCGCCCACCAAGAAGGCCCTGCAGCTGCTCGGCAGCATGGTTGTCCGGATGGCGTCCAGGACCACCGTGGTCGATGCTCCGAGCGGCTTTCGCGCCCTCTCGCGCACGGCGGCGCTGCGCCTCCAGGTGCACGGCGAATACAGCTACACGCTCGAGACCATCATCGCGGCCGGACGCAAGAACATGGCCGTGACCTCGGTGCCGGTCCGCACCAATCCCGACCTCCGGCCGTCGCGCCTGGTCCGCAGCCTGCCCGACTACGTGTTCCGCTCGGCGCTGACCATCCTGCGCAGCTTCGCGACCTATAAGCCGCTGCGCCTGTTCGCGGGTGTCGGGCTGCTGCTGCTCGCGGCGGGCGCCGGCCTCGGCCTGCGCTACCTCTATCTGGCGCAGACGGGCGAGGGCGCGGGCCACGTCCAGTCGGTGATCCTGAGCGCGCTGTTGATCAGCATGGGCGTGTTGAGCGGGCTGATCGGGATCGTCGCCGATCTGATCGCGGTCAACCGGAGGCTGCTCGAGAAGCTGCTCGACCTGCAACAGGCCGCCCCGCACGCATCCACCGTGGCGGGCGCGCGGGCGGGTCGTCGCCGCTCGTCGGCCGCCTAGGCGAGCTGGAGCTGGCGCATGGCCGCGCTCACCTCTTCGCCCCCGCCCGGCAGCGATCCGGGGCCGACCATCGCCGGCACCCGCGATCCCATGGGCCGCACGCGCAATCCGCTGGCCCTGCTGCTGGTCACCAATTTCACGACCACGCTCCGCCATCTGGTCTGGTGCACCGGCGCCCGCGATATCCATGAGATCGGCTGCGGCGCGGGGCATCTGGGCCCGCTCCTGGCGGCCGAGGGTTGGTGCGTTCGCAGCACCGATCTGGCGCCCGCGGCGGTCGGCACGGCACCATGCCGAACCGCGGCACGCGATCCTGCGATCCCCTTCCCGCTGGCCGATCTCGACGCCCTCGCGCCGGACCGGGACGGCGCCGAACTCGTGGTCTGCTGTGAGGTCCTCGAGCACCTGCCGAACCCGCTCGGGGCGCTCCAGACGCTCGCCCGCCTGGCCCGGCCGTACCTGATCGTCAGTGTTCCGCGCGAACCGCTCTGGCGGATAGCGAATCTCGCCCGCGGCCGGTACTGGCGCGACCTCGGCAACACCCCCGGCCACGTCCAGCACTGGTCGACGGCCGGCTTCTTCGCCTTGCTCCAGGAGCGCCTGGATGTGGTCGAGCTATGCACCCCGCTGCCCTGGACCATGGCGCTCTGCCGCGCCCGCTAGCGGGCGCCTTGCCGCTGTCCGGCCGCCAGCTCGGTCGCTGGCTCGGCTGGCCGCTGACCGGCCTGTCGTTCTGGTTCGTGGGCGTAAGGCTCTGGCGGGATGCTCCCTTTGACCTGGTCCGGACGCATCTGGGACCGGCGCTGCTGGCCACGATCGCGGGCGCGCTGCTCTACGGCGCGGCCGGCTTCCTGCTCGCCGCGGCCTGGCGGCAGATCCTGGCTGCCGAGCGCCCGCCGGGACCGGCGGCCGGCTACCATGCCGTCTATGGCCGCACCCAGATCGCCAAATATCTGCCCGGGAACTGCTTCCACTTCGTCGGCCGGCAGATGTTGGGGGGCGCGCTCGGGCATTCGCAGGCCGGGCTCGCGCTCGCCTCGCTGGTCGAGACCGCCCTCCTGGTCGCCATCGCGACCGGCCTCGCCCTGCCGCTCGCGGCCGCGCGTCTCGGCGCCTGGACGGTCCTGGTCCCGGCCGGCGCGCTGGCGATGGTCGCGTTGCTTCTGTTCGCGCCGCGGCTCCTGCCGGTCGGCCTCTGGCCGGACCGCGCGAGCGCGCGCCGCCGCCTGCCGGCCGGCAACCTGCTCTGCGCCGTGGCCGCGCAGGCCGCCTTCTTTTGCATCATGGGCGGCATCCTCTGGCTGCTGGCAGCGCTGCTGGGCGATCACCGGCCGGGCGCGCTCGATCCTCTGACCAGCATCTCGGCGCTGGCGCTCGCCTGGGTCATCGGTTTCGTCACGCCAGGCGCCTCGGCCGGCATCGGCGTCCGCGAGGCGGTCCTGATCCTTGTGCTTGAGGGCGCCCTGGGCGCCGAGGCGAGCGCCGCGGCGGCGCTGGCGCTGCGCCTGGTCACGACCGCCGGCGACGGCATTTTCTTCGGGCTCGCTCTGGCCCTGCCGCTGCCGTCGCGACCGGACCCGTCCCCCGCGCTGCCCGCCCTGCAAAGTAAATCTAAATACAGCCTGCCTGGTTAATTTCAATAAAGGTAAATCTAATAATAAACGTTGGCAGTTCGGCCGAACTATACTCTTTGTTAATACATATCGGGCAAAGTCAACCCGTCACGTCCATAGACATGGGGGAACGTTTCATGAGCATCTTCAGCAGGTTCGTCAAGGACGAAAGTGGCGCGACGGCGATCGAGTACGGCCTGATCGCGGCGCTGGTGTCGGTGGCGATCATCGCCGTGCTCGGCACCCTGGGCGACAACCTCAAGTCGACCTTCCAGACGGTCTCCGACCAGCTGGCCGGAACCGCCGCCGGGGGCTGATCCAACCCAATCGGAGCTGGGCGTCGGCGGCACCAGCGGCCGCCGACGACCGCCTCCAGAGCCGGCTCTCCTGCCAAAGCTCGGCCTCAGCACTCGTCGAGTGAGGGAAACACCGTGAACGTGCGCTCCTGGCACCTGACTCACCGCGCCTTGCGGAACGCGGCCATCGCCATGGTCGACGATCCGAAAGGCACGATCGCGATCGAGTACGGCCTGCTCGCCGCCCTCGTCGCCTTGGTGATCCTCGGCAGCATCAAAGCGCTCGGCGTGAACCTCGTCGGTCTGCCCCTCGGGGCAATCGTCGCCGCGCTGTCCTAGCGATGCCGGCAAGGCTCACAAGCCAAGTCCAGGGCCGTGAGCGTGCCCGCAGGTCGAGCATAGAGGAGGCGAGCTTGCTGTTGTACGCCTGCTTTGGGGGCCTGCTGACGCTCCTGATCCTGGCCGCGCTGACCGACCTGCGCGAGCGCCGGATCCCGAACTGGCTGAACGGCGGCGTCGCAGCGCTCTATCCGGCTTACCTGCTGCTCACCCCGGTGCCGGTGGCCTGGCCGGGGGCACTCGCGGTCAGTCTGCTGGTCGGCCTGGTCGGACTGATCCTGTTCGCCCGCGACCTGATCGGCGGCGGCGACGTCAAGCTGATCACCGCGATCAGCCTCTGGGCCGGGGTCGATCAGTTCGCGCTGTTCGCGCTGGTGACCACGCTGACCGGCGGCATCGTCGGTCTGGCCAGTCTCTGGTACTGGCGCTGGAGTCCGCTGATCCACGCCCATCTCGCCGAATTCGGCCTGGCCGGCGCCGGCGGCAGCCCGGTCGCGGCCGGCCAAGGGTCGGAGCCCGGCGCTCCCGCCGGCCCGGCCTTGGCCGTACCGGCACCCGCCACCCTGCCCTACGGCATCGCGATCGCCGCCGGCGGCGTGGCCGTCGTCATCCAGTTGATGAAGCTCTGAGGAGGCAACCCCCATGGGTCCGCGTCGGATCATCGTATTGCTGATCGCCGTGATCGCTGCCGGCGGCACGGCGATGTACGCGCGCAGCTGGATCGCGCGTCAGCAGACCACCGTCACCGCCGTCGCCGCGCCAGCCCCCAAGGAGAACATCCATGAGGTCCTGGTCGCCGACGCCGATCTGCCGGCCGGCCTGTTCGTCAAGCCTCAGCACCTGCGCTGGCAGCGCTGGCCGACCGACGACGTCCCGGAGACCTACGTGCTGAAGGGCAAGCGGCCCGACACCGAGATGGTCGGCGCCGTGGTCCGGGGCTTCATCGCCGCCGGCGAGCCGATCACCGATGGCGCCGTGGTCAAGCCCGGCGAGCGCGGCTTCCTGGCCGCGGTGCTCAATCCGGGCATGCGCGCCGTCTCGGTGCCGATCACGCCGACCACGAGCAACGCCGGCCTGATCTTCCCGGGCGACCGGGTCGATCTGATCCTGACCCAGTCCCTAGTCTCCGGCGACCAGGGGGGCACCACGCGCCGGGTCAGCGAGACCGTGCTCAAGAACATCCGGATCATCGCCATGGGCGCCGAGGTCAGCGACGCGACCGAACCCGGCAAGGCCAACGAGAAGGCCAAGACCGCCACCTTCGAGGTGACGCCGCAGCAGGCCGAATCGGTGGTGCTGTTGACCGAGCTCGGCAAGCTGTCGCTGAGCCTGCGCAGTCTGGCCGCCGATCAGG
Organism: uncultured Alphaproteobacteria bacterium; assembly: GCA_963798075.1. Taxonomy (GTDB): domain Bacteria; phylum Pseudomonadota; class Alphaproteobacteria; order Geminicoccales; family Geminicoccaceae; genus DATAOG01. The sequence continues at coordinate 17,325 of CAWCRU010000039.1, forward strand.
AGGCCGACAACGCCATTCCGATCCGGGCCGACAGCCTGACCTGGGACAAGGATGTCTCCCACGTCCTCAGCGCCGGCCGGGTCTCGTCGCGACTGCTCGTGCTGCGTGGCAGCAATACCGAAGACGTCACGGTCCAGCAGGGATCAAAGTAATGAGTTTCGCGCACATCTGCCGCGGGCGCCGGGCCAGCCGCTCAAGCGCCGCGCCGCACCCGCTCCTCGGTCTCGGGCTGATCCTGGTCGCCGGCCTGCTGGCGACCCCGGCGGCCGCTCAGGGCTCCGCGGAGGCGATCGCGACCGACGGCACGCTCACCATCGAGCTGCACAAGGGTCGCGTGATCCGCCTGCCGCGGCCCGCAGCCACGGTGTTCGTCGCCGACCCCGAGATCGCCGACGTCCAGGCGCAGTCGCCGAGCATCGTCTATCTGTTCGGCCGCCGCGCCGGCGAGACCAGCCTGTACGCGGTCGACGAGAACGACCAGCTGCTGCTGCGCACCCATGTCGTCGTGCAGCACAATCTGACCGGGCTGCACGAGGCGATCCAGCAACTCCTGCCGACCAGTCGGGTCGAGGTCACCTCCGTCGACGGCAGCATCGTCCTGACGGGCCAGGTCGACAGCCCGATCGAGGCGCAGGAGCTGCGCGAGCTGGCCGAACGCTATCTCGGCGACAAGGAGACCCTGCTCAACCGCGTGCAGGTCGATGCGCCGACCCAGGTGCACCTGCGGGTCCGCGTCGCCGAGGTCTCGCGTGATGTCCTGAAGCAGTTCGGCATCAACCTGGAAGCCTTCCTCAAGACCGGCGACTTTGCCTTCGGCTTCGTCAACGGTCGCGCGGTGAGCAACGCGGCCGGCGCCTTTCTGCGCGAGCCCGGGGGCGCCAACAGCGCCTTTGGCAGCTTCAGCAACGGCAACGACGTGGTCAACGCCGCGATCGACGCGCTCGCCGAGGAGGGCCTCGTCAACGTGCTCGCCGAGCCCAACCTGACGGCGCTGTCCGGCGAGACCGCGAGCTTCCTCGCCGGCGGCGAGTTCCCGATCCCGATCGACAATGGCACCAACGGCCTGTCCATCGAGTTCAAGGAATTCGGCATCAGCCTGGCGTTCACGCCGACGGTGCTGAGCGCGGACCGGATCAGCCTCAAGGTCCGCCCCGAGGTCAGCGACCTGTCCGAGAAGGGCTCGATCACCATCAACGGGCTCGTGATCCCGGGTCTTGCCACCCGGCGGGCCGAGACCACGGTCGAGCTCGGCAGCGGCCAGTCGTTCGCGATCGGCGGTCTGATGTCGAGCGACATTCAGACCCGGCTGAGCAAATATCCCGGTCTCGGCGACTTGCCGGTGCTCGGCACGCTGTTCCGCTCCCAGCGCTTCCAGAGCAACGAGACCGAGCTCGTGATCATAGTCACGCCCTATCTCGTGCGGCCCGTCGACGCGCCGGTCATGGCGTTGCCGACCGACGGCTACCGGGCGCCGAGCGACATCGAGCGCATCCTCGAGGGTCGGCTGCACAGCGCACGCCTGCAGCCGGGTCGCGGTGGCCCGGTCGGGCCCGAGGGGCAGCGCCTGGCCGGCCCGCTCGGCTTCGTTCTGGAATAGGAGAACGGTGATGACCGCTGCCCTGCAGCATCCCCAGAGCGCCCGGCCGCGCCGGTCGTGCCCTTGGCTCTGGGCCTCGATCCTCGGCCTCGGGCTGACCGCCTGCGCGTCGGCTGATCTCAGGCCCAACGACAACCTCGGCTGGCTCCAGGCGAGCTCGCCCAAACAGCTCGAGGTCGATCGCGCCGAATACCGTCACGCGGTCTACTTCGAAACCGACCGCGCCGAGATCCCGGGAGGTGAGCAGGACCGCCTGCTGACCTTCCTGGCCAGCGTCGACCCGAGCGCCAGCGACACGCTCCGGCTCGAAGGCCACGCCGACGAGCGCGCGACCGACCTCTACAACCTCGAGCTGGCGTCGCGCCGCGCCGAAGCCGTGACCGCCTTCCTGCGCCAGCACGGCTTCAAGGACCTGACCGTCACGACCGCCGCCTACGGCGAGGCGGTCCCGGCAGTCGCTGGCACGGGCCCCGAGGTCTGGCGCCAGAACCGCCGGGTCGAGCTGGTCTTCGAGCGCTACCTGGTCACCCTGCCGGCCTGTCCCGACTGGAGCCGCGAGAGCGGCACCGACTTCGCCAATCTGCCGCACAGCAACTACGGCTGCGCCACCCAGTCCAACCTCGGCCTGATGGTGGCCGAGCCCAAGGATCTGGTGCGCGGCCGTACCCTCGGCCCCGCCGATGGCGTCCACCAGGCCGAGGGCATCGTGCGCTATCGCACCGGCAAGGTGGTCGAACTCCAGAAAGAGAAGGTCGGAAACTGATGGCGACCGCGATCGCAACCACCGAGCAAACCGGCGCCGAGCACCGCGAGCAGTTTCTCGCGTTCGTCGCCGATCCCGAGACCTTCGCCGTGATCGACCAGGTGGTCGGCGAGATGATGCTGCCGCACGCCTCGATCCGGCAGGGCACGGTCAAGAATGCCGTCAAGCATCTCGGCGAGCAGCGCTCGCCCAAGCTGCTGCTGATCGATGTCAGCGACTCCGATCTGCCGCTGTCCGACATCAATGCGCTGGCGGACGTCTGCGAGCCGGGGGTGACCGTGGTGGCGGTCGGCAGCCGCAACGACTGCGGCCTGTTCCGCGACCTCTTGCAGCACGGCGTCGCCGACTACCTGGTCAAGCCGATCACGCCCGCTCTGTTGCAGAAGGCGATCCTCGCCGCGACCGAGCAGAGCGGCGTGGTCAAAGGCAACCAGAAGCTCGGCAAGCTGGTCGCCGTGACCGGCACCCGGGGCGGCGTCGGCGCGACCACGGTGGCGACCAGCGTCGCCTGGCTCATCGCCCACGACCGCCGGCGCCGGGTGGCGCTGGTCGACCTCGACCTCCAGTTCGGGACCGTAGCACTGTCGCTCGATCTGGAACCGAGCCACGGTCTGCGCGAGGCCCTCGAGAATCCGAACCGGATCGACGGCCTGTTCATGGATCGCGTGCTGATCCAGCACTCCGAGCGCCTGTTCGTGCTCAGCGCCGAAGAAAGTCCCGACGAGACCCTGCTGCTGGACTACGGCGCGGTCGAGCTGTTGACGACCGAGCTGCGCAACAAGTTCCACTACGTCGTGGTCGACGTGCCGCGCAACCCCAATCCCTGCACGCAGCAGATCCTGCAGAGCGCCACCGACATGATTCTGGTGACCGATCTGTCGCTCGCCGGCATGCGCGACACGATGCGCCTTACCGGCATGCTGCCGACCACCAACGCGTCGTGCAACATCACGCTGGTCGTCAATCGCGCCGGTGAGCACAAGAATGGCGAGATGCCGCGCGCCGAGTTCGAGAAGGGCGTCGCCCGCAAGCTCGACCTGGTGCTGCCGTTCGATGCCAAGACGGTCGCCGCCGCGACCAATTTCGGGCAGCCCGTCGCGGCGGGCAAAGGCGCGGTGGCGGCGGGCTTGCGCCAGATCACCGAGCGCTTGTGCGGCGCCCAGGCGGGCACCGCCGGCCGGTCTGGCGTGTGGCAAAAGCTGCTCAAGAAAACTTAGGATCCGCCCATGTTCGGTCGTCGTCCCCAGGCTGAGGCCGCCACCCCGTCGGGCTCGCCGTCACCGGCCGCGCGGCCGGCCGCGCGCCAGCCGGCGCCGCCTGCCCCGTCGCCGCTCCCGGCGCGGCCGGCGCCGGCCGCCCCGGCGCGCGCCATGCCGGCCGCGGCGCCGCCCAACCAGGCAGCCAACGAAAAGCGCGCAGCCGCAGCCAAGGCGGTCTTCGGGCGGATCCAGATGGGCCTGCTCGAGCGGATCGATGCGAGCGCCGCCGCCAAGCTCTCGCGCGAGGAGCTGCAGCGCCAGATCGCCGAGCTGATCGGCGAGATCGTCGCCGAAGAGAAGCTCTCGGTCACCTCCCGCGAACAGCAGGAGCTTACCGTCACCCTGGTCGACGACATGGTCGGCTTCGGCCCGCTCGAGCCCCTGCTCGCGGACGAGGCGATCAACGACATCATGGTCAACGGCCCGCACCAGGTCTACGTCGAGCGCAAGGGCAAGCTCGAGCTGACCGAGATCCGCTTCCGCGACAACGCCCACGTCATGAACATCGCGCAGCGGATCGTCACCCGGGTCGGCCGCCGGGTCGACGAGACCTGCCCGATCGCGGATGCCCGCCTGCCCGACGGCTCGCGCGTCAACATCATCGCCCCGCCGCTCGCGATCGACGGCTGCTCGATCTCGATCCGTAAGTTCTCCAAGAAATCGATCACCCTCGACATCATGATCCGGCAGCGCAACATGGCCGAGAACCTGGGCAAGGTTCTCAAGATCGCCGCCGCCTGCCGTCTGAATGTGATCATCTCCGGCGGCACCGGCTCGGGCAAGACGACCATGCTCAACGCCATGTCGCACCTGATCGATCCGGCCGAGCGCGTGGTCACGATCGAGGACGCGGCCGAGCTCCAGCTCCAGCAGCCGCACGTCGTCCGCCTCGAGACCCGGCCGCCCAACCTCGAGGGCACCGGCGAGATCACGATGCGCGACCTCGTCAAGAACGCGCTGCGCATGCGCCCGGACCGGATCATCTGCGGCGAGGTGCGCGGCCCTGAGGCGCTCGACATGTTGCAGGCCATGAACACCGGCCACGACGGCTCGATGTGCACGCTCCACTCCAACAATCCGCGCGAGGCATTGACCCGCATGGAGAACATGATCGGCATGGCGACCGTCAACCTGCCGAGCAAGGCGGTGCGCACCCAGATCACGGGTGCCGTCCACCTGATCATCCAGATCCAGCGCATGCGCGACGGTATCCGTCGGGTCACCCACGTGACCGAGGTGATCGGCATGGAGGGCGAGGTGATCACGACCCAGGATCTGTTCACCTTCGACTTCCAGGGCGAGAACCGCGACGGCACCCTGATCGGGCAGTTCAAGTCGAGCGGGGTCCGGCCGCATTTCGCCAAGCGCGCCGCCTATTTCGGGCTCGACCGCGCGCTCCAGCAGGCGATGATGACATGAACGCCCTGCTCCAGCAGATCGTTCGCGATCCGAACCTGTTGTCGGCGACGGTGTTTGGCGGCAGCCTCGTGATCGTCGGCCTGGTCGCGGCCCTGTGGCTGACCCTGTTCCAGGACGACGCGCGCCGCCTGCGCCGGCGTCTGGAGCGCCTGCAGGCGGGGCCGCGCGGCGGCCGGGCCGCCGCCGGCGACCAGGCGACACCGGTCGAAAGCGTGCGCCGCAACAAGCGCGACAGCTCGATCGCCAGCCTCGATCGACTGATCAAGCGCCTGATGCCCAACGTCGGCATCCTGCGCCTGCGCCTGCAGCGCAGCGGCTGGCGCCTGAAGATGGGCGATTTCCTGCTGATCTGCCTCGGGATCGGCTTTTTGACCACGGCCGGCATGGCCTTCGCCTTCGGTTTTTCCTTCCTCATCAGCGCCGGCCTCGGCATCGCCCTCGGCATCGGTCTGCCAAATCTGGCCCTGCAGCGCCGGATTGCGCGCCGGATGAAGAAGTTCACGACCCTGCTGCCGGAAGCCCTCGATCTGATCGTGCGCGGCATCCGCTCCGGCCTGCCCGCGACCGAGGCCCTCAAGACCATCGGCGACGAGATCCAGGATCCGGTCGGCACCGAGTTCCGGCAGGTCACCGATCAGATGAAGATCGGCGTCGCGATGGACGAGGCGATGTGGGCGACGGCCAAGCGGCTCGCGATTGCCGAGTTCAACTTTTTGGTCATCAGCCTGTCGATCCAGCAGGAGACCGGCGGCAACCTCGCCGAGATCCTCGAGAAGCTGTCCGACATGGTGCGCCGGCGCGAGCAGATGCGCCTCAAGGTCAAGGCCATGTCCTCGGAGGCGCGGGCATCGGCGATGATCATCGGCTCCCTGCCCTTCATCATGGCCGGGGTCATCACCTTCGTGAACCCCGGCTACATGCACACCCTGTTCACCGACCCCAGGGGCTGGGTGATGATGGGCATCGGCTTCAGCAGCCTCGCGGTCGGCCTCGGCGTGATGACCAAGATGATCAAGTTCGACATATGAACAAGCTTGACCAATACCTCCCCTTCGGGCTGACCGCCAACTCGTTGCTGGTCATCCTGGTCGCCGGCCTCGCGTTCCTGACGGTGGTCGCCGTCTGGTACGGTCTGCTCGAGCGCCATCCGATGGAGCGCCGCGCCAAGATGCTGGCCGAGCGGCGCGACCAGCTGCGCGGCACGATGCTGAGAGACAAGCCGCGCAAGCGGCGGAGCGAGAGCCTGGGCGCGATGCGTCAGGTGGTCAACACGCTCAAGCTGGTGCAGACCCAGCAGAGCGACAAGCTCAACGACCGTCTGGCGCAGGCCGGGCTGCGCTCGCGCGATGCGATCGTCGTGTTCCTGTTCTTCAAGGTCGTAACCCCGGTCTTGCTCGGCGCGATCGCCTTTTTGCTGGTCTACCTGCTGCAGGTCGGCGACCTGTCGCCGGCCGCCCGCCTTGCAGCGGTCATGGGCGGCATCGTTCTCGGCTTCTTCGCGCCGGAGCTCTACGTCTCCAACCTGACCAAGAAGCGCCAGCTGGCGCTCTCCAAGGGTCTGCCGGACGCGCTCGACCTGCTGGTGATCTGCGCCGAATCCGGTCTCTCGCTCGATGTCGCCCTCGAGCGGGTCGCCAACGAGATCGGGGGCGCCAACACCGAGCTCGCCGAAGAGCTTTCGTTGACCTCGATCGAGCTCGGCTTCCTGCCGGACCGCCGCCAGGCGCTGCTCAATCTGAACCGTCGGACCAACCTGCCGTCGATCCGCGGCGTCGTGAACACGCTGACGCAGACCGAGAAATACGGCACGCCCTTGTCCCAGTCGCTGCGCGTGCTCGCCAACGAGTTCCGCGACCAGCGCCTGCTCAAGGCCGAGGAGAAGGCCGCGCGCCTGCCCGCCACGCTGACGGTGCCGATGATTCTGTTCATCCTGCCCGTCCTGTTCATCGTCCTGGTCGGGCCGGCGATCATCAACGTCATGGACACCCTGGGCAAATAGCCCGGCCGCGGGCCCAAAACGGGCCCGACGCCGCGCCTGCCCGGCCGACCGCACGGCTGGAGCACGCACTCCGTGCGGCGCTCTCACGGCCAGGCTGCCGCGGCCGGGCGCGCGCGATTCGGGCAGGGGGTCCCAGGCTCCCGAGGCCGCCCGGCGCCGGCGCCGAAGACGACCAGTATCCGCCCTTCGGGCCGACCTCCTCGATCGGCAACCAAGCCGCGGGCCCAAGGTGACCGATACCCGCCGCTTCGGGCCGACGTCCTCGATCGCAACCAGGCCGCGGGACGCGGCTGGTCGTCTCCCGCAGGGCCCGCCTCGCTGGTCGGGTTGGTGCTCGACGGGGAATCGGGAAGACCTTTGGCGACCGGCCGTGAGCGCCGCGGACCGGGTCGGATGGGCGGCTGATCGGCGGATCGTGGGCAGGGCCGCCTCGCTGGTCGGCCTGGGGCTCGGCACGGGATCGGGAAGACCTTTGGCAGCCGGCCGTGAGCGCCGCGAGCCGGGCCGGATGGGCGGCTGATCAGCGCGCGGACCGTCGGCAGGGCCGCCTCGCTGGTCGGCCTGGGGCTCGGCGGGGATCGGGAATACCTATGGCAGCCGGCCGCGAGCGCCGCGGACCGGGCCGGATGGGCGGCTGATCAGCGCGCGGACCGTGGGCAGGGCCGCCTCGCTGGTCGGCCTGGGGCTCGGCAGGGGATCGGGAATACCTATGGCAGCCGGCCGCGAAGCGCCGCGGACCGGGCCGGATGGGCGGCTGATCAGCGCACGGACCGTGGGCCGGGCCGCCTCGCTGGTCGGCCTGGGGCTCGGCAGGGGATCGGGAATACCTATGGCAGCCGGCCGTGAGCGCCGCGAGCCAAGCCGGATGGGCGGCTGATCAGCGCGCGGACCGCGGGCAGGCCGCCCGCGATAGCGACGCTCGGTCCAAGGGTGGCATCCGCGGCAGTCGCCGAGGCCGCCTTTGCCAGCTGCGCGCCTTGGCAGTCCGCCTTCGATCGAGATAAACGCACGGGCTGATGGCTCCCGCGGGCCGGGTTGCGGCCAGCCCGAAAACCGCCGACCTCACGAAGCCCCGAACGCAGCGGCCGGTCGGTTCGGGCTGTTGGCGCGGCCCCTGGACAGAGCTCATGCCGCTCTGCGAGCGTACCCGCGCGGGTGAGGATCGCATGCGCCGTCGGCCATCGTCGGCGCACCGGGCCGCCCTGCCGGTGCCGCCGGAGGGCCCATCGGATCGCCGGCGCCGCAGTCGCGGCCGGCCGATCGGCAGTCGATCAGCCGGTCGCAGACACGGCCGCCCGTGGCTCGAAGAGATCCGCCCGTGGCTCGAAGCGATCCCGCGCGGGCCGGGGCGGGCGCCGCGCGGGCCCTCGGGCGACGCCTTGCTACAGCGCCACGCTGTCGCAGGGCTGGCCGCGCTGCCGAAGCTTGCCGCACAGCGTGTCCGCCTGGGTCGCGTCGGAGAGGGGCCCCACCAGCAGGGGCTGGCGGCCGTCCTGGACACCGGCGAGGCGGGTCAGCTCGCCGAGCAGGTCGCCCTGCTGGGCGCGCAGCTGGCGCCAGGCGGAGGTCGCCTGCTGGGAGCTCGCGTAGTTGCCGAGGTTGACGAACCAACGGCCGGTCGGCGCCAGGCCGAGCTCGAGGCCCTGCCCCTCGAGCGCGATCGCGCTCAGGCGGCGGCCGGTCTCGGCGTCGGCCACATGGTCGCCGAGCTCTGGCGCATGGACGCCGAGCGCGGCCGCCCGCTTGCGCTCGTCGTCGACCGCGGCCAGCGCCGCAAAATAGGCGAGATTGTTCTTCACCGCCTCCTCGTCGAGGTCGAGCCGGCTGATCCGCTCGGCGGCCACCAGATCGCCGGAGAGGCCGTAGGCGAGCGCCAGATTCTGTCGATTTCTGGCCTTCGCGCCGGGCTCGTCGGCGAGCGCCCGCAGCAGCTCGATCGCTTCCTTGTGGTGGCCGGCGAGCGACAGCGAAAGGCCGAGATTGTTGCGCAGCAACATGCTATCCGGGGCGACCTCGAGGCCAGCCCGATAGGCCGCTGCGGCGGCATCCTGCTGACCGGCGAGATCGAGTGCCACCCCGAGCCCGTTGTGGGCCTGGACGTCGCTCGGATCCTGCCTCAGCGCCGCCTGATAGTGCACGATCGCGGCCTCCGGGCGGTTCAGCCCGAGCATCGCCCGGGCATAGCCGCGATGCGCCGCGGCATCGCCGGACGCGCGCCTGAGGGCCTCCTCGTAGGTCTTGGCGGCGTCATCATACTGCTTGAGCTCGATCAGGGTGTCGCCCAGCAGGACGTAGGCGTCCACCCGGTCGCGATCGGCCGCGATCGCCTGCTGATAAATGTTGACGGCCGCCGCCGGATCGCCCGCAGCGCGGGTCGACGACGCCAGACGCAGCAGCGTGCCATAGGCTCCCCCCTCGAGCTCGGCGCCGTGCAAGGACGGGTTCAGACGTGGCTCGACCGCACTGTTCGGGGCACAGGCCGAAACGGTCAAAAGGGCGCCGCCGGCGACCGCGAGGATCGGCCAGCTCTTCCACGGGATCACGGGCATGGGGAGTCCTCCAGCTCAACCAGCGAGCGCCCGCATGCTGCGCGACCTTCATTTCGGAAAGGTAAACAACCAGGCCGGGAATAGAGTGTCGCCGGCCACGTGGATTAACCCGATCTTTACGAGTGCCGCGCTAGGATCACTCCGGCTGCGGTCACAGGTGGGGTGGCCGCCGAGCTCGGATCCGATACTTTGCCGGTCAGCGACTACGCCGAGACCATCACCCTGATCGAGCGCCTGCACCGGCGCTTCCTCGACGTGCTGCGCGTCGAACTGGAACGCCTCGGCATCGACCAGATCAACAACGTCCAGAGTCTGCTGCTGGCCAACATCGGCGACGAGGAGGTCAGCGTCGGCGAGCTGATGACCCGCGGCTACTACCTCGGCTCGAACGTCACCTACAATCTGAAGCGTCTGGTCGAGGCGGGCTTCGTCGAGCAGCAGCGCTCGCGCCACGACCGGCGGGTGATGCGGGTCCGGCTCTCGGATCGCGGCCGCGCGCTGTGCGCCGAGCTTTCGGCCATGCTCACCCGCCATAGCGAGGCCGTGCACAGCCGGCCCCGACTCGCACCGCTCGACGAGCTCAATGCCAAGCTCAAGAGCCTCGAGGCGTTCTGGACCGAGCAGCTGGCGCGGCCGCCCGGCGTCCTAGCACTCGGTGACCTTGCCGAGCAGTACCTGACGCCGGGCGCCGGTGACCGAGGGGAGATTGCCCGGTCGCCCGTCGATCCGCTCGGAGGCCAGGATCGCGAACGCGATCGCCTCCTTGGCATCGACAGGTAAGCCGTAAGCGTCCCCGGTCCGGACCGGGACCGGGACGAAGCGGGCCGCGAGCCGCGCCATGAGCGCCGGGTTGCGCGCCCCGCCGCCGCTGACCACGACCGCGTCGACCGGCAGCCGGGCCGCGACATGGCGCCGATAGGCGTCGTGGATGCCGAAGGCGGTGAGCTCCGTCACAGTCGCCAGCAGATCGCACCAGTCCTGCTCGCCGCCGGGCTTCGCCTCGGCCAGCAGCGCGTCCACGAACGGTCGGCCGAACTGCTCGCGCCCGGTCGACTTCGGCGGCGCTTCGGCAAAGAACGGATGCCCGCACAACCTCGCCAGCAGCTCCGTCCGGACCTCGCCGCGGGCCGCCAGGCGGCCATCGAGGTCGGCGCTCATGGTGCCGTCCGAAAAACGCCGAGCCAGCTGGTCGAGCACCATGTTGCCGGGCCCGCAGTCCATGCCGAGCACCGCGTCGGGATCGCCTCCGGCGGCGGGCAGGGCCGTGAAATTGGCGATGCCGCCGATGTTGACCGCGAGCAGCGCCTCGCCGCGGCCGCCCAGCAGGCGATAGTCGACGTAGGGCACGAGCGGCGCGCCGGAGCCGCCGGCCGCGATGTCATTGGCGCGAAAGTCATGGACCACCGGACATTGGAAACGCCAGGCGAGCGGCGCCGGCTCGCCGAGCTGCAGGCTGGTCACGCGGTGCTCGTGGTAGACGGTCTGGCCGTGGCTGCCGATCAGCTCCAGCTCGACCGGATGGCGCTCGAGCACGCCGGCAAGCGCGTCGGTGAAGAACCGGCCGAGCGCCGCGCCAGCGCGCGCCAGGCTCGCGAGATCGGCCAAGCGCTCGGGTGCCAGGGCGGCCCGCAGATCCCCCGGCAGCGGCACGGTCTCGAAGCCGAGCAGCTCGAATCCGAGCTCAGGCGACGAGGTCACCCGGCAGAGTGCGACATCGAGGCCATCCATCGAGGTGCCGGTCATCAGCCCGGCGACCGTGCGCACCCGCTTGGCCCGAACCTCGGCCGACCGGATCATGCGCGCGCCGGCTACTCGGCCGGCTGGATTGCTGGCACGGCCGCCTGCGACGCGCTTCGCGGCAGCGCCAGCGCGACGCCGAGCGCCACCACGCTGCAGGCGAGCATCGCCAACAGCACGCCCTCGACCCTGCCGGTATGACCGACGATCAGCGCGATCAGCGGCACGCCGAGCGCGCTGAGGCCGAGCGCCAGCACGAACTTCAGGCCGTAGACGGTGGCCCTCCAGGCCTCCGGCGTGTAGCGCGCGATCAGGCAGTTCTCGATCGGCTGGGTCCCCGTCTGGATGGTCACGGCGAGCGCCATCACCGCGACCAGCAGCGGATTGAAGGTCACCACGGCAACCGCGAGGATGCCGATCTGGAAGACGTAGCTGATCGGGTAGAGGGTCCGCTCGTCGTAACGATCGGCGAGCATCCCGCCCAGCACTTGGCCCAGCGCCGAGATCGCGTAGACGAGCGAGACGAGCGTCCCGGCCGCGATCGCGCTGGTGCCGATGGTATCGCCCAGGCGGGCCTGGAAGATCTTCGGCAGGCCGACCGCGGCGAGCTGGAAGATAAGGCCCGTGAACAGGATGGCGGCGAGCATCAGGAACAGGCCGCGCCGCGCCTCGGCGCCGCCCGCCGCAACCCGGTTGCGCCGATAGCCAGCCCGCACCATGCCGTAGCGGCCGCGGGCCACGCCGAAGGTGAAGACTGCGCCGACGACCAGGCAGACCAGGCCCGGCACCAGGAACGCGGCGCGCCAGGAGATCAGGTCGGCGAGCACGCCCGCGACCAGGGCGGCGCTCGCGGTGCCGATCGCGCCGTAGACGCCGTTGACGCCGAGCGCCCGGCCCGGCCGGTCGCCGGCACCCACCAGCCAGGCGAGCGCCACCGGATGGTAGATCGAGGCGAACAGCCCGACCAGGGTCAGTCCAAGCGCGAGCGACCAGGGGCTCCGAGCCAGCCCGGTCAGCATGCAGGCAAGGCCGCTGCCGAGATAGAACAACGCCATCAACCAGGCGCTCTGCCAGCGGTCCGCGAGCCAGCCGGCCGGCAGCGAACCGATCCCGAACAAGAGGTAACCCGCGAAGCCGAGCGGCAGCAGCTGGGCGTAGCCCATGCCCCAGGTGCCCTCCATCGCCAACACGGCGGTCGGGAAGATCAGCATCAACAGATGCGCAAAGGTGTGGCCGACGTTGACGTAGCGCGTCGTCGGCCGGATCGAGGGCTCGGTCATCGGGGTCCGGGAGTCAAAAAAGCCGCCAACATGCCACACTCGGCCCGATCAAGCCAGGTCGCTCCCGGCCGTCAGTAGGTGCCCGGATAGGCGCCGCCGTCGATCAGGAAGTTCTGGCCGGTGATATAGCTCGCCTGGGCGCTGCAGACGAAGGCGCAGAGCTCGCCGAACTCATCGGGTTGGCCGAACCGCCTGGCCGGCACCTGGGCCATCGACTGGGCCGCGACCTCCTCGACCGGCCGGCCCGACGTCTTGGCCTGGAAGGCGAGGCCCGAGCGCAGCCGGTCGGTGTCGAAGCGGCCGGGCAGGATGTTGTTGATCGTGACGTTGTGCTCGGCGGTCTGGCGGGCAAGGCCGGCGACGAAGCCGGTCAGGCCCGAGCGGGCGCCGTTGGAGAGGCCGAGCTGCGCGATCGGCGCCTTGACCGAGCTCGAGGTGATGTTGACGATCCGCCCGAACCGGCGCCCGATCATGCCGTCGACCACCGCTTTGATCAGCATGATCGCGGTCACCATATTGGCGTTGCAGGCGGCAAGCCAGTCGTTCTCGTCCCAGTCCCGAAAATCGCCGGGCGGCGGACCGCCGGCGTTGTTGACCAGAATGTCGGGATCGGGACAGGCAGCGAGCGCCGCCTTGCGGCCCTCGGGGGTGGTGATGTCGCCCGCGACGGGGGTCACTTTGACGCCGGTCGCGGCCGTGAGCTCGCGCGCGGCCGCCTCCAGAGTGCTCGCGGTGCGCGCGGTGATGAACAGCCGGGCACCGTTCTTCGCGAGGGCCAGCGCGCAGCCGCGCCCGAGCCCCTTGCTGGCGGCGCAGACCAGCGCCGTCCTGCCGGCAATACCGAGATCCATACACCCACCTCTCTAGTTCGGTTGATCGTCCTGCGCCGCGAGGACGGCGCGCGCGAGGGCCACGGTCACCGGCCGCCGGTCGCGCAGCGAGTGCCGGTCGAGCGCCTCGACCATCGTCCGGGCGGCGGCGAAGGAACGCTCCATGTGGCGGATCAGATAGGCGATCACCCCGTCGGAGACGTCGAGCTGCCGGTCATCGAACAGTTTGAGCAGGAGCGCCGCCAGGAGGTCGTCGTCGGGCGGCCCGATGGCGACCGCAGGCGCCGCGCGCAGGCGCGAGGCGAGATCCGCGAGGTCGATCGACCACCCGGCGACCGGGCGGCGGGCGGTCAGCAGCAGATGGCCGCCCTGCTCGGCCAGTCGATTGTACAGCCGCAGCAGCGTGAGCTCGTCGGCGATCGGCTCGGCCGGATCGAGGATGGCGGCGCGCGGCGCGCGGTCGGCGACCGGCAGGGCCGCCGGATCGAGCCGGCAGGCGCGTGCGCGCGCCGCCCAGATCCTGGCGAGATGGCTCTTGCCGCAGCCCGGCGGGCCATGCAGGACCAGCGCCGGCGCGGGCCAGGCGGGCCAGCGCGCGAGCCAGGCGAGCGCCTCGCGATTGCCGGCCGCCGGCATGAAGTCCTCGGGGCCGGACGCGGGCTGGTGCTCGAATCCGAGCACCAGCTGCTCGCCGGCGCTCACCCGCCCGCCTCCGCGAAGGCTGGCGCGCCCAAGCGCCCCTGGCCGAGGCGCAGCAGCGCCCCGAGCGGGCAGGTGGCCGCCATCCCCATCAAAGCGCAAAGCCAGCTCAGTCCGAGGAACAGGGCCGCCGGCGGCACCAGCCCGAGCCGGGCCGGCTGCCGCCCACGGCTCAAGAAGCCGGCTCGAGACTGGTCACGCGGACCGCCTGGATCGCGTAGCCGGCGCCCGAGAGGATGGTCGTGCCGGCGACCAGGACGATCAGGATGGCGACCTGGGCCTCGAGGTCGATCCAGCCACCGGCATCGGCGATCGTGCAGGCGGCCAGCAGAATCTGGGCGAAGGTGTTGATCTTGCCGATCGTTAGCGGCATCGCCCGGAACACCGGATGGCGGCGCCGGATCAGGACGACACCGACCACGATCAAAAGATCACGGCCGAGCACCATGAGGCTCAGCCAGGCGGGCAGCCAACCGGCGATCGCGAGCGCCAGATAGATGCCGTCGAGCAAGGCCTTGTCGGCCAGCGGATCGAGCACCGCACCGAGGTCGGTCCTGGCGTTGAAGTTCTTGGCGATGAAGCCGTCGACGAAGTCCGACACGCCCGCGGCGATGAACAACCAGAACGCCGCCCCGAGCCGGTCGGTCGCGATCAGCCAGACCAGGGGAACCACCATCAGCAACCGGCCGAGGGTGACCAGATTGGCGAGGTTGATCGGCGAGCGCGCTAGAACGCGGTCGACGTCGCGTTCGGCCGCTCGCCTGGGTTGGGGCTCTCCCCGGTTGGTCGCAACAGCCATAAATCCCCTTCCCGCGATAGCCCCAGACCAAGCCCAGCCAACGCCTGCTCCAATCGGAACTGGTCCCCGATGTAGCGGATCTGCGCCCGCACGTTGTTGCGGGCGAAGGTGGCGATCTCGACCTGGCTGACCTCCGGCAGGCTTTCCAACCCCTTGTCGATGCCGACCCAATCCGACAGCGCGGTGATCGGGATGTCCACCACCATGATCCCGGCCTGATCGTAGCGCAAGAGGTTGGCGTTCTTCCAGCGCTCGTCGAGGCTGTTCTGCAAGCCGCGCACAGCCTCGCCGAGCAGGTCGTCCAGCGTCTGTTCGGGCCGCCCGCGCACCGTCTCCGGCTGGTTGAGCTGCTCGAGCTGCCCGATCCGCTCCATGGTCAGCTGCACGGTCGGCGGCGCGGCGGCCGGCGCACTCTCGCCGGGCGCGTTGGCGACCGACGAGACCAACCTGGCGGTGACCACGAGCGCGTCCTCGCTACTGTAACGGTTGGCGAGCGCGACGAGCGCCGCGCGGTCGCGCGCCTGCACCTGCTCGACGCTGAGGCTGCTGATGTCCGCGAGATCGCCGAGCGGCAGCACGAGATGCAGGAGGCGCTCCGGGTCGAGGTTCTTCTCCCAGGCCTGCCACCACGGATTGTCGTCCGGCCAGAGGTGGGCGCCGTTCGGTCCCTCGTACAGCGGCAGCACCACGATCGCCGCCGAGCGCACCTCGGCGTAGCTCACCGCCGCGCTCTGCAGCAGCTCGCGCACCGCCTTCGGGTCGTAGCGCACGGTCAGCTCGGCGAGGTAGCGCGTGGTCGACAGCTCCTCGCTCGTGATCTCGAAGTTCTGGACATAGCGTTCGATGTTGAGGTCGCCGACCGTCGGCAGAAGCGATTGCTCCTCGGCCGGGACCAGCCGGCGGAACAAGCGCCCGAGGCCCTCCTTCTTGCCCTGCAGCAGCGCCTGGCTGCGCGCGGCGACCGCGTCCTTGGCGGTCGCGTCGACCGCGATGCCGCTGACCTGGAACACCGCCTGATCGGTCTGCGCATGACCCGGCGAAAGCAGGGCGGAGAGACCGAGCAGGGCGGCGACGAGGGGGTAGCACAGACGCGATTGGAGCATTGCAATGCCATCCGGATCGCCTAAGCTGGCAGCCGAACGCCAGCTCGCTTCGAGCGCCAACCTAGCCAAGCCTGCAACCATGACACAAGAGACGCTGGAGCCGCTCGACGCGAATCGCTATCGGCAGGCCGGGGTCGACGTCGCGGCCGGACAGGCTCTGGTCGATGCGATTGGCCCGCTTGCCCGCTCGACGGCGCGGCCTGGTGCGACCGCCGACCTCGGCGGTTTCGGCGGCCTGTTCGATCTGCGCGAGGCGGGCTTCGAGCAGCCGCTGCTGGTGGCCGCGACCGACGGCGTCGGCACCAAGCTGCAGCTGCTGGCGCAGAGCGGCCGCCACGGCGTCGCCGGCTTCGATCTGGTCGCGATGTGCGTCAACGACCTCCTCGCCCAGGGCGCCCAGCCCCTGTTCCTGCTCGACTACTTCGCGACCGGCAAGCTCGATCCGGTCGCGGCCCAGGCGGTGATCGCGGGCGTTGCCGAGGGCTGCCGGGAGGCCGGTTGCGCCCTGATCGGCGGCGAGACCGCGGAGATGCCGGGTCACTACCGCCGCGGCGACTACGATCTCGCGGGCTTCGCGGTCGGAGCGGTCGAGCGGTCCCGGCTGCTGCCCCGGGCCGACGTCGGACCGGGCGACGTCCTGCTCGGCCTGGCGTCGAGCGGGGTGCACGCCAACGGCTTCTCGTTGATCCGTAAGGTCTTGCGCGACCAGGGCCTGTTCCTGGCCGACCCGGCGCCGTTCGCGGCCGACCAGACGCTGGCCTCGGCCCTGCTGATCCCGACCCGGATCTATGTCCGCAGCCTGCTCGGCCTGTTCGAGCACGAGGTGATCAAGGCGGTCGCCCACATCACCGGCGGCGGCCTGACCGACAATCTGCCGCGGGTCCTGCCGGCCGGCGTGGTCGCCCGGATCGACGCCGGCAGCTGGCACGCAGCGCCCGTCTTCCTGTGGCTCTACGAAGCCGCGCGCATGACCGCCGAGCAGATGCTGCAGACCTTCAACTGCGGCATCGGCATGGTGCTCGTGGTGGTCGCCGACTACGCCGACGACGTGATCCGGTTCCTGACCGACAAGGGCGAGACGGTCTATCGGCTGGGCGAGCTGGTCGCCGGCAATGGCCCGGCCCGGCTCCAGGTCGACGGCATGGATGGTTGAGGCCACGGATGGCGCAGGCGCCGGGCCCGGTCCGAGCACGCCGGCGCGTGGCCGTCCTGATCTCGGGTCGCGGCAGCAACCTGCGAGCCCTGATCGACCACTGCACGGCGCCCGACACCGCTGCCGGGATCGTGCTGGTCCTGTCGGATCGGCCCGATGCGCCGGGCCTCGACCATGCCCGCGCCGCCGGCATTCCCTTCGAGGCCGTCGCGCATGGCTCTCGCTCTAAGCTCGAGCAAAATCTCAACAAATCATTGCAAACACATGAAATAAAGCTAGTTTGCCTCGCCGGCTTCATGCGGGTGCTGAGCCCCGATTTCGTCGCGGGCTGGCGCGACCGGCTGCTCAACATCCACCCCTCGCTGCTGCCCGCCTTTCGCGGTCTGGACAGCCACCGGCGCGCGCTCGAGGCGGGCGTCCGCTTCCATGGCTGCACGGTGCATTTCGTGCGCGCCGAGCCCGACGCCGGCCCGATCATCCTCCAAGGAGCGCTGCCGGTGCGGCAGGACGACACGGCCGAAAGCCTTGCCGCGCGCGTGCTCGTGCTCGAGCACCGCTGCTACCCGCAGGCGCTCGAGCTGGTCGCCTCCGGCCGCGCCCGGGTCGTGGACGAACGCGTCGCGATCGCGGGCGCGATGACACCCGAAATCCTGCTGCTCAACCCGGCCGCCTGAAGCGGAGCGCCGGCATGAGAACCGGCGGCATCGGGATCGAGCCTTGCCTTATCCCACGATGTCGGACTCGGCAAAGAAGTAGGCGATCTCCTTGGCCGCCGTGGCCGGCGCGTCGGAGCCGTGGACCGAGTTGGCCTCCATCGACTGGGCGAAGTCCTTGCGGATCGTCCCGGGCTCGGCCTTGGCCGGATCGGTAGCGCCCATGACCGCGCGATGGCGCTCGACCGCGTCCTCGCCTTCGAGCACCTGCGCGACCACCGGACCCGAGGTCATGAACTCGCACAAGCTGCGGTAGAACGGCCGTTCCTTGTGGACCGCGTAGAACGCCTCGGCCTGGGCGCGGGTCAGCCGCAGCCGCCGTTGGGCGACGATCCTGAGGCCCGCGGCCTCGAGGCGGGCGTTGATCTGGCCGGTCAGATTGCGCCCTGTCGCGTCGGGCTTGATGATCGAGAGCGTCCGCTCGATGGCCATGCCGGGGTTCCTCGTCCTCTTGAGCTCGGCGGCCTTATAGCCGGCCGGGCGAACCCGCGAAAGGGCGCGCGGGTCAGCCGTCGATGGCGCTCGCCTGCCGCCAGCCGCGCTCGGCCTGCTGCCAATAGGTGATCTTGGCGCCCTGCTCGCGCCACCGGCGCCAGAGCGCCCGCGCCCGCTCGACCGCCGGCTCATCGTTGCCGTCGAACAGATAGAGGCAGCGGCCGAACTGGGCCGCCGGCTCGACCTCGACGCCGTCGACCAGGACCAGGACGCTCGCACCATTCGGGTAGTCGGCCGCGTCGGTCAGGAACACCGGCTGGTCCTCGGCGTAACCGTCCGCGCGCGAGCCGTGCGGCAGGAAGCTGCCCTCTCCGAAGATCCAGAGCGCGCGGTTGAGCGCCTCGACCCGCTCGGGCGAGGCCGCGCGCACGACCGCCCGCTGGCCGCTCGCCAGCACCCGCTCCAGCAGGCGGCCGAGCGCCGGCTCGAGCGCCGTGCGCTGCAGGTGGTAGAAGCCGAACTCGACCATCGTCAGCCGGCCCGTGGTCGCAGCTGCCGCCTCAGCCCTCGTAGTGATCGGCGATCAGGCGGTCGAGCAGGCGCACCCCGAAGCCGGTCGCACCCTTGCCGGCGAGCGGCAGGTCCTGCTGCGACCACGCGACGCCCGCGATGTCGAGATGCGCCCAGGGGACGTCGCCGACGAAGCGCTGCAGGAACACGGCGCCCGCGGTGGCACCCGCCTCGCGCGCGCGCCCGACGTTCTTGATGTCGGCGATCTCGGACTTGATGTGCTTGGCGTAGGCCTCGCCGAGCGGCATTCGCCAGAGCCGCTCGCCGACCGCCTCGCCGGCCGCGGCGAGCCAGGCGGCGAGCTCGTCGTCGGGGCTGAACAGGCCCGCCTGCTCGTGGCCGAGCGCCACCACGATCGCGCCCGTGAGCGTCGCCAGATCGATCATCGCCGTGGGCTTGAGCTGCTCTTTGGCATAGTGCAGGACATCGGCCAGCAGCAGGCGGCCCTCGGCATCGGTGTTCACGACCTCGATACTCAGCCCGGACATCGCGGTGATCACGTCACCCGGCCGCTGGGCCGTACCGGACGGCATGTTCTCGGTCAATCCGAGGACGCCCACGACGTTCGCCCGGGCGCGCCGGCGGGCCAGCGCCTCCATGGCGCCGAACACCGCCCCCGCCCCGCCCATGTCCCACTTCATCTCCTCCATGCCGGCCGCAGGCTTGATCGAGATCCCGCCGGAATCGAAGCAGACGCCCTTGCCGATCAGCGCGACCGGCGGTCTATCGCCGGCTCCTCCCCGCCAGTGCAGGACCGCAACCCGCGGCTCCCGCGCGCTGCCCTGGGCGACCGCGAGCAGCGCCCGCATGCCGAGTGCCTGCAGCTCTGCCGGTCCCAGAATCTCGACCGCGAGGCCGACCTCGTCGCCGAGCTTCCTGCATTCGTCGGCGAAGCTCTCGGGCGTGAGCACGTTGGCCGGCTCCGAGACGAGGTCGCGGGCGTGGCCGACTCCCTGCACCACCGCCCCGGCCGCCGCCCAGGCGGCTCTGGCCGCGTCGGGCTCGGCGACCAGCAAGGTCAGGCCTTTGACCTCGCCCGCCGGCTCGTCGTCCTGGGCCTTCTGGGTCCGATACTTGTCGAACCGGTAGCTGCGCAGGCAGGCGCCGCTTGCCAGGGCGACCGCCAGCGGGCCCTGCCCGATTGCGAGACCCGGGATCGCGTCGACCGCGACGCTCGCCTCGCCGACCCGAAGCGCCTTCAACTTCAGGACCAGGCTGCCACCGAGTCCCTCGAGATCCAGCGCCTTGGCCTCCTCGGGCTTGCCCAGCGCGAGCACGACCAGGCGCTCGAGGCCGAGCCCGGCCGGGTACAGGAGCTCGATGGCCTGACCCCGCTTGAAGGTCTCGCCCGCCATCTGCACGGCGCGCGTCAGCGCCCCGCCGGCACGCTGGTCGAGCGCCTGGGCGGCCGGGCCGAGCGCACCGCCCGCCGGCGCGAGCACCACGAGGGTCCCCGCCTCGGGCAGTTGGGGGACGGCGAACTGGATCCTCATCTCGGGGCCTCCGGATCGTGGGCAGCTGGCTGGTGCGGTGGGGGCGGGCCGGGGCGAAGAGGCCGGGCGGACGGCTCGATCATCAGGGCTCTGTATCGATCATCCCGCCTCTGTATGATGCCCGGCGATGAAGCTCTATCTGCTCTATCTGCTGCGGCTGCTGGCCCTGCCGACGCTGCTCGCCACGCTCGCTTTGTCGGGCGCGATCTGGTTGTCCCAATCCCTGCGCTTCGTCGATCTCATTGTCAACAAGGGCATCCCCGCCACCACGTTCGTCTATCTGACGGCGCTGCTGTTCCCCTCGCTGCTGCTCGTGATCCTGCCGTTTGCCCTGTTCTGCGCGGTGCTGTTCGTCTACCACCGCCTGGCGGTCGAGAGCGAGCTCACCGTCCTCAAGGCGGTCGGCCTCAGCAATCTGCAGATCGCGGCGCCATGCCTGCTGCTGGGGCTGGTCGTGACCTTGATCGGCTATTCGATCAGCCTTTACTTCATGCCGCTTGCCTTCCGCACGTTCCGCGACCTGCAAATCCAGATCGAGCGCGACTTCTCCTACCTGCTGCTGCAGCCGGGGGTGTTCAATACGCCCGCCGATGGCGTCACCGTCTACGTGCGCGCCTATCGCGCGGATGGCTCCCTCGAGGGGGTGGTCGTGCACGACGAGCGCCAGCGGAAGCTGCCGGTGACGATGCTCGCGGAAGAGGGCTCCCTGGTGCAGGGTCCCGAGGGGCCGCTGTTCGTTCTCGAGCGCGGCAACCGGCAGGAGTTCGAAGCCAAGGACCCCGACAATCCGAGCTTGTCGATCCTGCACTTCGACCGCTACACCCTTGATCTGGCGGCCAACGCGACGCCGCCCGGCGAGCGCTCGCCGAAACCGAAGGAACTCTACGTGCACGAGCTCTTGGATCCGCCGGCATCCTTGAGCAAAGAGCGCCGAATGGGACGGATCGCCGAAGGACACAAACGGTTGACCTGGCCGTTGAACGCGCTGGTGTTCGCCTTGATCGGCCTCGCGGCGCTGCTCGTGCGCGACTTCGACCGCCGCGGGCCGTGGCCCAGCCTGATGATCGCGACCGCGGGCGTCGTCCTCGATGAGGCGCTCGGCATGGCGATCGGCAGTCTCGCGGAGAAGAACCTGGCGCTGATCCCGCTGCTTTACGCCGCCACCATCGTGCCGGGGCTGGTCTGCCTGGTGGTGATCGCCGGTTATTGGCCGCGCCGCCGGCCCCGAGCCATGGTCGCCAAGCCGGCATGAGGGGCCCGGCGCCCGCCCGGATTCTCGCCGCGCCGGCCAGCACCCATCATGCGGCCGCCGGGCAGCGCGAGATCCGGCTCTCGGGCACCCTGTCCCGCTATCTCGGCCATCAGGTGCTGATCGGCATCGCGATCGTGGTGTTCGCGCTCGCGGTGATCGCGCTCGTGGTCGACGTGGTCGAGCTGTTGCGCCGGGCTTACGGCCGACCCGGGGTGGGCATCGGCCTGGTGCTCCTGATGGGGCTGCTGCACCTGCCCTTCCTGGTCCAGAAGCTGCTGCCGTTCGCGGTCCTGTTCGGGACCATGCTGACCTTCCAGCGCCTGACCCGCTCGCACGAGCTGGTGGCGGCCCGCTCGGCCGGCGTCTCGGTCTGGCAGTTCCTGCTGCCGGCCCTCCTGATCGCCCAGGGGCTCGGGGTCGTCACCCTGGTCGCCTTCAATCCGCTCGCCTCGGTCCTGGTCGCCCGCTACGAGGCCCTGGACCATGCCTACCTGTCGCAGGACTCCGGCCTGATCTCGGTCGCGCATGGCGGCCTCTGGCTGCGTCAGCAGCGCGACGGCGGCGGCGAGATCCTGATCCACGCCCGCCAGATGAACCCGGACACCGGCGTGCTCGAGCACGTGGTCGTGTTCACCTTCGGGGCCGATGCGACGTTCAGCGGCCGGGTCGATGCCGCGCTCGCCCATCTGCGGCCGGGCTACTGGGAGCTCGACAAGCCCTTGCTGTCCGACCGCGATGGCAACAGCCGGGTCGAGCCGAGCCTCCGGATTCCGACCGATCTCACCGGCCATCGGATCCAGGAGAGCTTCGCCGCGCCCGAGACCCTCTCCTTCTGGGACCTGCCGGGCTTCATCAGGGAGCTGGAGGCGGTCGGCTTCTCGGCGCGCGAGCACCGGCTCTACTGGCACGAGCTGCTGGCCCTGCCGCTGCTGCTGTCGGCGATGCTGCTGATCGGCACGACCTCGAGCCTGCGTCTGGTCCGGCGCGGCGGCACCGGGCTCTTGATCGCCGCCGGCCTGGCTACCGGCTTCGTCTTCTACATCCTGTCCGATGTGGTGTTCGCGATCGGGCTGTCCGGTCGGCTGCCCGCGATCCTGGCCGCCTGGACGCCGGCCGGGGTCGCCGTGCTGCTCGGCTGTACCACCCTGCTGCACCTCGAGGACGGCTGAGCATGAGGGCTCGCGCCGGGTCCTGGCTCCTGGTCCTGGTTGCTCTGCTGGTCCCTCTGCCGGTGGCCGCGGCGCCGCCGGACCAAGCTGTCGGCGAGGCGCTGCTGCTGGCCGACCGCCTGGAGAACGACAGCAAGACCGGCGTCGTCACGGCCGAAGGCAACGTCGAGGTCCTGCAGGGCGGCCGCCATTTGTGGGCCGATCGCCTGCGCTACGACCAGGAGGCCGACCGGATCGACGCCGAAGGCAACGTCACCCTGCTCGAGCCCGGCGGCGACGCCTTGTACGCGGACCAGATGACCCTCAGCGACGATCTCAAGAACGGCGTCGCCAAGCAGCTGCGCGCCCGGATGACCGACAACTCGCTGTTCGCGGCCGCCGGGGGCCGCCGGACCAACGGCACCATCACCGAGCTCAACCATGTGGTCTACTCGCCCTGCCCTTTGTGCCCGAATTCGACCTCGCCGCCCCTCTGGCAGATCAAGGCGCAGCGCGTCGTCCATGACCAGACCGAGCACGAGATCACCTATCACAACGCCTTCTTCGAGCTGGGCGGGGTGCCGATCGCCTATACCCCCTACCTGTCCCAGCCCGACCCGTCGGTCGAGCGCAAGTCCGGCTTCCTGGCGCCGACCTTCGGCAGCAACAGCCAGCTCGGCCTGCTGCTCCAGACGCCCTACTATTTCGCCCTCGCGCCCAACTACGACGTGACGCTGGCGCCGATCTTCTTTACCCAGGAGACCCCCGTCCTGGCCGTCCAGTATCGTCACCTGCTGCCGAGCGGCCGATACGACCTGGCCGGCAGCGCCACCTACGCCACCGAAGCCGGCAGCAACGGCAACCCCGAGCCCAGCGACCGGACCTTTCGCGGCCACATCGAGGGCGACGGCAGCTTTAATTTGACCCGGGACGCGCGCTGGGGCTACGACCTCGCGCTGACGACCGACAACACCTATCTGCGGCGGTACAAGTTCACCAACGACAACGTGCTGACCAATCGGTTGTTCACCGAGAAGGTCTGGGATCGGAACTATGCGGCGCTCAACGCCTACGGCTTTCAGGGCTTGCGCCCGTTCGACCATCAGGACGAGATCCCGGTCGCGCTGCCGCTCGCCGAGACCGAGTTGAAAAGCCAGCCGGGGCTCTGGGGCTCGCGGTTCACGCTCGACAGCAGCCTGCTGGCGCTGACCCGGAC
Organism: uncultured Alphaproteobacteria bacterium; assembly: GCA_963798075.1. Classification (GTDB taxonomy): domain Bacteria; phylum Pseudomonadota; class Alphaproteobacteria; order Geminicoccales; family Geminicoccaceae; genus DATAOG01. Next base: position 41,339 of record CAWCRU010000039.1, read on the forward strand.
CGGCGGCCTCGACACGCGGCGGCTGTCGACCACCGGCGGCTGGGAAGTGCCCTGGAGCAGCGACCTCGGCGACCAATACCGGCTGGCGCTGAGCCTGCAGGGTGACGCCTACTATACCGACGGCAACCCCGAGACCTTCGACAGCGACGGCGGCACCAACGTCACGGGCCACGTGCTGCCCCGGATGACGCTCGACTGGAGCTGGCCCTGGATCGGCGATACCTTCGGGGTCACCCCGACGCTCGAGCCGGTCGCGAGCTTCACCTGGACCCTCGACGACCCGAACAAGGACTCCATCCCCAACGAGGACAGCCAGGATCTCGAGGTCGACGACAGCAGCCTGTTCGATCCGAACCGCTTCGCCGGGCTGGACCGGATCGAGGGCGGCGCCCGGATCAGCTACGGTCTGCGCTTCGGCGCCTTTGGCGATTCCGGCGAGCTCGTGAGCGGCCTGTTCGGCCAGAGCTTCCGGATCAGCGGCCAGGAGGACGAGTTCGATCCGGACACCGGCATCAACCATCCGCTGTCCGACTACGTCGGTCGGATCGAGGTGATCCCAGACCCCTCGTTCCGGGTCCGCTACCGCTTCCGCCTCGACCAGCAGACCCTGAACCCGACGCGCAACGAGGTCAGCGCGATCTTCGGGCCCCGGCGCGTGCGCTTCGACGTCAACTACCTTTCGCTCGGCGACGATCCTTCCGTGGACGACCCGCAAAGCCGTGAGGAGATCACCGCCGGTGTCGTGGTCGGCCTGTTGCCCTCGCTCTCGTTGCGCGCTCAGATCCGGCGCAATCTGGAGGATGACCAGACCGTCTGGGAGAAGTTCGGCCTGATCTACCGCCACCCCTGCCTGACCCTCGTGGCGGGCATCGAGCGCAGCTATACCCAACAGGCCGACGCCGAGGAGAGCACGACGTTCTCGATCCGGGTCATCCTCAAAGGTCTGGGCGAGCTGTCGGCCGACAGCGGTGGGCTGGGAACGTTGTCAGGCGAATGATGGCGAAGGCGATGATACGCGTGTTGCGCGGGTCGATGATGGCCGCGCTGGCGTTGGCCCTGCCGCTGCTGGTCGGCCAGCCCACACGGGCGGCCGCCCAGCAACGCATCGCGGCCGTGGTCAACAACGAGGTGGTGACGGTTCGCGATCTGGACGAGCGCCTGCAGCTCGTGATGCTGACCAGCAGCATCCGTGCCAGCGAACAGGCCCGCGCTCGCCTGGCCCCGCAGGTGCTGCGCGGCCTGATCGAGGAGAGCCTCCAGCTCCAGGAGGCCGACCGCCTCAGCATCCAGGTCGAGCCGGCCGAGATCGACAACGCGCTCACCAACATTGCCGCCCGCAACAAGCTCAGCGTCGAGCAGATGAAGGACTACCTGGTCAAGAACGGCATCAATCTCGAGACCCTGATGCGCCAGATCCGGGCCCAGATCGCCTGGCTCAAGGTGGTCAATCGCACGATCCGCCCCAACGTCACCGTCACCGTCGATCAGCTCGACATGGCGGTCCAGGAGGCCCGCGACAGCCAGGGTCAGCCGGAATATCTGCTGTCCGAGATCGTGCTGCCGGTCGACAATCCGGCGCAGGCCGACCGGGTCGCCCAGGACGCGCAGCGCCTGATCCAGACGCTCCGGGAGGGCGCCAACTTCGACGCGCTCGCGCATCAGGTGTCGGCGTCGGCCAGCGCCGAGCGCGGCGGCGATCTCGGCTGGGTCAACGCGGCGTCGATTCCGCCGGAGCTGCAGGCCACCCTCGACCGGATGCGCCCCGGCGACATCTCGGATCCTCTGAGCTCGCCGATCGGCTATCACATCTTCTGGCTGCGCGATCAGCGGGTCGCCGCCGCTCCCGTCGATTCGAGCCGGGCCGCGGTCGAGGTTCAGCTGACCCAGATCCTGTTCCCGACCGATGGCAGCGCCGCCGCCACGGCCCAGGCCCGCGACCGCGCCGCCGCCCTGCGCGTGCAGCTCACCGACTGCCCGGCGATGGCCAAGGTCGCCGCCGAGATCAAGGCGCCGGCCTCGGGCGACCTCGGCTGGCTCAAGGTCGGCGATCTGCCGCCGGACCTCGGCAAGGCCGTCCTCGGCCTTCAGGTCGGCGAGGTCAGCGCGCCGCTGCAGGGACCGTCCGGGATCCATCTGTTGATGGTCTGCGACCGCCGCGACCCCAGGCAGGTGACGCCGGAGCGCGAGCAGATTGCCCAGCGCCTCGAGCAGGAGCGCACCGAGCGTCTGGCGCGGCGCTATCTGCGCGATCTGCGCAAGCAGGCGTTCGTCGAAGTCCGGATCTAGGGCTGGCGCCCGCGCGCCCATGGACCGGCGGGCACCGCTCAGGACCGTCATCGAGCGCTTCCAGCTGCGCGCCGACAAGCGGCTGGGCCAGCATTTCCTGCTCGATCCCCAGCTCCTCGGCCGGATTGCGGCCGCGGCCGGCGATCTGCGAGGGCGCACCGTGGTCGAGGTCGGCCCCGGCCCCGGCGGTCTGACCCGGGCCCTGCTCGATGCCGGCGCGGCGCGGGTGATCGCGATCGAGCGCGACCCGCGCTGCATCGAGGCGCTCAAGGACCTGGCCCAGGCGGCGGACGGCCGCCTCGAGCTGATCCAGGCGGACGCCCGCGAGCTCGGGCTCGCCGATTTCGGCAGGCCGGTCAGCGTGGTCGCCAACCTGCCCTACAACGTCGCGACGCCGCTGCTCGTCCAGTGGCTTGGCCAGCTCGAGGGGATCGAGCGCCTGACGCTCATGTTCCAGCGCGAGGTCGGCCAGCGGCTCGCCGCGCCGCCGGGCGGCCGCGCCTACGGCCGGCTGTCGGTGCTGGTGCAGTGGCTGTGCGAGGTCCAATGCCTCATGCATCTGCCGGCCCGCGCCTTCACGCCCCCGCCAAAGGTCGCCTCCAGCCTGGTCCAGCTGATCCCGCGGCCGGAGCCGCTCGCGCCGGCCGAGCGGGCCGTCCTCGAGCGCGTGCTGCAGGCGGCGTTCGGCCAGCGCCGGAAGATGCTGCGCGCGAGCCTCAAGAGCCTGGACCCGCAGCCCGAGGCCCTGCTCGCCGCCGCCGGGCTGCCGCCGACGGCGCGCGCCGAGCAGATCGACGTCGCCGGCTTCTGCCGTCTCGCCCGCAGCTACGCGGCGGCTCGCCGCGGCGCGCTCGCTAACGTGGCACCCGAAACTGGCTGACGAAGTCGGTGAGGCCCGGCCGGCGCTGGCGCCGCAGCCGCTCGGCGCCGAGGATGGCGCCTGCCCGGGCGACGCTCCGGTCGAGGTCATAGTTGATCAGCACGTAGTCGTACTCGGCCCAGTGGGTGACGTCGGCCGCGACCTGGGCGAGGCGCTTTTTGACCTCCGCCTCCGGATCCTGTGCCCGGCGCCGCAACCGCCGCTCGAGCTCCGCCGTCGACGGCGGCAGGATGAACACGCCCACCATGTCGTCGCGCGCCACCTCGCGGAGCTGCTGCGCGCCCTGCCAGTCGATGTCGAACAGCACGTCCCGACCCGCCGCCAGGGCGTCCGCGACCGCGGCCCGCGGCGTGCCATAGGCATGGCCGTAGACCTCGGCGTGCTCCAGGAGGGCGCCTTGCGCGGCCATCGCAAGGAAAGCCGCCCGGTCGATGAACCGGTAGTCGACGCCGTCGACCTCGTTTGGCCGCTTCGGCCGCGTGGTCACCGAGACCGACATCTCGAGCCCCGGCTCCAGCTCGAGCAGGCGGCGGGCGATCGAGGTCTTGCCGGCGCCCGACGGCGACGACAGCACGAGCATCAGGCCACGCCGGTGGATGGCGGGATCGCCGTGCTCCTGGGATCTGGTCATGCTACGGCCTGCCTCGGTAGCGTGCCGGACGATGCGCGCCAGTCGACAAATCGTCGAGCCGGTCTCATTCTTGCCCCTGGATTGGTTGCCAAGCAATGAGCGTCGCCCCATCGCCGGGCCAGGCGCGGCCAGCGCACCCTTCGCCAGCCTACCGGTCGATCCTGATCACCGGCGCCAGCGGCGGCATCGGCGCCGCGCTCGCCCTGGCATTCGCCGCGCCCGGCGTCCATCTGGCGCTGGGCGGCCGCGACCCGACGCGGCTCGAGGCTGCGGCCGAAGCCTGCCGGCGGCGAGGCGCGCTCGCCGAGGGCCGCGCGGTCGACGTGACCGACCGGACGGCGATGGCAGCCTGGCTTCAGACGGTCGACGGCGCATGCCCGCTCGATCTGGTGGTCGCCAATGCCGGAACCGGCGGCTCCGGCGGCCAGGGCGACCCCGAAGTGGCACGGACGATCTTCGCGGTCAATGTCGAGGGCGTGCTGAACACGATCCTGCCGATCCTGCCGGCAATGCGCGCGCGCGGCCGCGGCCAGCTCGCGCTGATGAGCTCGCTCGCAGGCTTCCGCGGGCAGCCGAGCACGCCCGCCTATTGCGCCAGCAAGGCGGCGGTGCGGGTCTGGGGCGAGGGCCTGCGTGGCCGGCTCGGGCGCCAGGGGATCGTCGTCTCGGTGATCTGTCCCGGCTTCGTGCGCACCCCGATGACCGCGGCCAACCCCTTTGCGATGCCGCTCGTGATGCCCCCCGAGCGGGCGGCCGCGATCATCAGGCGCGGTCTGCTCCGCCGCCGGGCGCGGATCGCCTTCCCGCTGCCGATCTACTGGGGCGTGCGGCTGCTGCAGGCGCTGCCGCCCCGGGTCGCCGACCGCTGGCTCGCGCGCGTGCCGGACAAGGAGTGAGCCCCTCAGTCGGCGGGCGCCGATGCCGGCTTCGCCTCGGGCTTGGGCGGCGGCGGCTCCGGCACCGCCTCGCCCGCCTGCAGCTTGCGCCAGGTCGCGACGTTGCGATTGTGCTCGGCCAGCGTGTTTGCAAAGCTGTGGCCGCCGCTGCCGTTGGCGACGAAATAAAGATAGTCGACCGGGGCCGGATCGAGCACCGCCTCGATCGCGGCGCGCCCCGGGTTGGCGATCGGGCCGGGCGGCAGGCCATCGATCTGGTAGGTGTTGTAGGCGCTGCCGTCGGCCCAGTCGCTGCGGGTGAGCGCGCGCCCGAGGCGACCCTCACCCTCGGTCAGGCCATAGATCACGGTCGGATCCGCCTGCAGGCGCATGCCGCGGCGCAGCCGGTTGATGAATACCGCCGCGACCTTGCGGCGCTCGTCCGCCTGCGCGGTCTCCTTGTCGACGATCGAGGCGAGCGTGACGGCGTCCTCGCGCCGGACGAACGGCAGGTCCTGGGCGCGCTTCGGCCAGAGCCGGTCGAGCAGGTCCTGCATCGACCGCTGCATCCGCTTGACCAGATCGGCGCGGCGGTCGCCGAAGGCGTAGAAATACGTCTCCGGCAAAAGGCTGCCCTCCGGCGGCGGCGGCGGCAGCTCGCCGACCAGGCCTTCGGTCTTCTCGAGCAGCTGATAGATCTCGGCGACCGTCAGCCCCTCGGCGACCGTCAGCCGGTGCGCCACGGTCTGGCCACTGGCCAGAAGGTTGAGCACGCTGCCGGCGGTGATCGCCGGCGGAAAGGCGTATTCGCCGGCCTTGAGCTCGCGATCGTGGCCGAGCACGCGCACCGCCAGCCGGAACAGCCAGGGATGCTCGATCACGCCGGCACTGTCGAGCAGCGCCGTGATCTGGCCGAGGCCTGCACCTCGCGGCAGGATCACGACCGTCTCCTGCCTGGCCGGTCCGGGTCGGACCAGATAGGCGTCGAGCTGGGTCAGGCCGGCGATCACGACGACCCCGCAAAGAGCAGCCAGCATCGACAGCGCTGCGAGGAGCTTCAGCGCGCGCGGGCTCATGGCTTCGAAGGTTCAGTGCTCGGGGGCCCGGACGAAGATCAGGCTCGCGTTGGTGCCGCCGAAGCCGAACGAGTTGGAGAGCGCCGCCCGGACCTCGCGGCGGCGCGCCTCGTAGGGGACCAGATCGAGGTCGCAGCCGGGCGAGGGCCGGTCCAGGTTGAGCGTCGGGGGCACGGTCTGGTGATGCAGGGCAAGCAGGGCAAAGATCGCCTCGACGCTGCCGGCGGCGCCGAGCAGATGGCCGATCGCGGACTTGGTCGACGACATCGACAGGCGCTTGGCGGCATCGCCGAACAGGCGCTTGACGGCACCGAGCTCGATCTCGTCGCCGAGCGGGGTCGACGTTCCGTGGGCGTTGACGTAGTCGATCGCATCCGGGGTCATGCCGGCACGCTTGAGCGCCGCCTGCATCGAGCGGTAGCCGCCGTCGCCGTCCGGGCTCGGCGCGGTGATGTGATAGGCATCGCCGGAGAGGCCGTAGCCCACGATCTCGCCGTAGATCCGAGCCCCGCGGGCGCGGGCATGGTCGAGCGCCTCGAGCACCACGACGCCAGCACCCTCGCCCATGACGAAGCCGTCGCGATCCTCGTCCCAGGGGCGCGACGCGCGCTCCGGGCTGTCGTTGAAGTGGGTCGAGAGCGCCCGGGCGGCGGCGAAGCCCGCGACCCCCAGCCGGCAGATCGCGGCCTCGGCCCCGCCCGCCACCATCACGTCGGCGTCGCCGAGCGCGATCAGGCGGCTGGCGTCGCCGATCGCGTGCGCGCCGGTCGAGCAGGCGGTCACGACCGAATGGTTCGGCCCCTTGAAGCCGAACCGGATCGAGACCTGACCGCTGATCAGGTTGATCAGGCTGGCCGGGATGAAGAATGGGCTGACCCGGCGCGGGCCGCGCTGCTCGAGCTCGACCGCGGTATCCGCGATCGTGCTGAGGCCGCCGATCCCGGAGCCGATCAGCACGCCCGTGCGGGCGCGGGCGGCCTCGTCCTCGGGCCGCCAGCCGGCGTCCCGGACGGCATCGCTCGCGGCCGCGACGCCATAGATGATGAAGAGATCGTTCTTGCGGACGTCCTTGGGCGCCATGACCTCGTCGATCTTGAAGGCGCCCTCGCCCTCGGTCGGCACCTGGCCCGCGATCCGCGCCGGCAGGTCGTCGACCGGAAACCGGTCGATCCGCCGGATCCCGCTGCGGCCCTCGATCAGCCGCCGCCAGACCACATCGACGCCGCAGCCGAGCGGCGTGACCAGGCCCAGGCCCGTGACGACCACCCGTCTCATGCGACCCGTCTCACGCAGACCGTCTCATGCAGCCCGTCGCAGGGCGCCCGACGCCCGCCCCGACGAGATCATGCGAGCCTCTTGCCTGCCGCTCAGGTGTGCTGCTCGATGTAGCTGATCGCATCCTTGATCGTCAGGATCTTCTCGGCCGCCTCGTCCGGGATCTCGCAGCCGAACTCTTCCTCGAACGCCATCACCAGCTCGACCGTATCCAGGCTGTCGGCGCCCAGATCGTCAACGAAGCTGGCGTTGTCGGTGACTTTGCTCTCGTCGACCCCAAGGTGTTCGACGACGATCTTCTTGACGCGCTCGGCAGTGTCGCTCATCGGGGAGATTCCTCGGTTGCTCTGGCCTGACTCGGGTTCCCAGCTACGGCCGCCACTGACCGACATCGCGGCGCGTCGCTTCCTATCACAGTCCCGCCAAGGTTGACTAGGCGTTAAAGCCGGCAACGGTCGGGAAGGTTCCGCCGAATTCTACCTCAGACCATGGCCATGCCGCCGTTGACGTGCAAGGTCTGCCCGGTCACGTAGGCGGCCTCGTGGCTCGCCAGATAGCCCGCGGCCGCGGCCACGTCGGCGCCGCTGCCCAGGCGACCCTGCGGGATCTGCTGCAACAGGCGCGCGCGCTGGTCCTCGCTAAGCGCGCCGGTCATCGCGGTCTCGATGAAGCCAGGCGCTATGCAGTTGACCGTGATCCCGCGCAGGGCGACCTCGGCGGCCAGGGCCTTGCTCATGCCGATCAATCCGGCCTTGGCGGCGGCATAGTTGGCCTGGCCCGGATTGCCGGTCACGGCGACGATCGAGGTGATGTTGAGGATCCGCCCCCAACGGCGCTTGAGCATGCCGCGCAGCGCGCTGCGGATCAGGCGAAAGCCCGCGAAAAGGTTGACGTCGAGCACCGTCTGCCAGTCCTCGTCCTTGAGCCGGAGGGCGAGGTTGTCGCGGGTCAGCCCGGCGTTGTTGACCAGGATGTCGAGGGCGCCCGCGGCCTCGACCGACTTGACCAGCCGATCGGGTTCGCCGGGTTCGCCGAGGTCGCCCGCCTCGACCGCGACCCGCTCGCCAAGCGCTTGCGCCAGCTCGTCCAGCGCCGCCTGCCGCCGGCCGGTCAGGACCACGCTTGCGCCCTGGGCGTGGAGCTGGCGGGCGATCGCACCGCCGATGCCGCCGGAGGCCCCGGTCACCAGCGCGGTGCGGCCGGACAGATCGAACATCGCGCGCGTCTCCCCCTGTTCAGCCCTCGGGCGCCGCCTGGAGATAGGCGTCGATCTCCTCGGGCGTGCCGAGCGCCACGCCGGTCACGCCGGGCAGCGTCCGCTTGGTCAGGCCGGACAGCACGCGGCCGCAGCCGAGCTCGAGCGTCGTCCGCACGCCGCGGCCGGCCATGGTCAGCAGGCATTCGCGCCAGCGCACCCGCGCCGTCACCTGCTCGACCAGCAGGCCGGCGATCTTGGCCGGATCGCGCTCGGCCGCCGCGCTAACGTTGCTGATCAGCGGCACCGCGGGCGGCACCAGCGTGATCTCCGCCAGCGCCGCGCGCACGACATCGGCGGCCGGCGCCAGCAGGCGGCAATGAAAGGGCGCGCTGACCGCGAGCAGCATGGCGCGCCCTCCCTTGGCCTTGGCGAGGCCCACCGCCTGCTCGACCGCGGCGCGGGCGCCGCTGAGCACGACCTGGCCGGGCGCATTGTCGTTGGCGACGTCGCAGACGCCGGCGGCGCCCGCCTCGAGGGCCAGCGCCTCGACCGCCTCGAGCTCGAGGCCGAGGATCGCGGCCATCGCCCCCTCGCCGACCGGCACCGCCGTCTGCATGGCCTGGCCGCGCAGGCGCAGCAGCCGGGCGGCATCGTCGATCCCGAGGCTGCCGGCCGCGGCGAGCGCCGAATACTCGCCGAGCGAATGGCCGCCAACGCAGTCGCAGAGCTCGGCGAGCCGCCGGCCGCTGCGCGCCTCCAACGTCCGGAGCGCCGCGAGCGAGGTCGCCATCAGCGCCGGCTGGGCGTTCTCGGTCAGCCGCAGGCGATCGTCCGGCCCCTCGAAGATCAGCTGGCTCAGCGCCAGACCGAGAGCCTCGTCGACCTGCTCGAACACCTGGCGCGCCGCCGGCTCGGCCGCAACCAGCGCCCGTCCCATGCCAACGGCCTGGGAGCCTTGTCCAGGGAAGATGCAGGCGGTGGTCATGAGCGGCTGGATAAGGGGCGCCGGATCGCTCGGAGCGCCGGCAGGTGATAGCGGCTCGTTTCGACCTGTCAAGCGGGCTTGTGGGGCGGAGCTTTTTTTGTATAGTGCGCCCCCGATCCGGTCCCCTGGATCCGAATGCCCGCCGGACGGGCTTGCGGGAGCCGCCGCGGAAGGCGTGCGGTCCGCGTCGGGTATGGCCTGGACCCGGTCGATCTTGAGGAGTTGGCAAACCGCCATGCGGTCGTACGAGCATACCTTCATCGCGCGTCAGGATCTGTCGCCCCAGCAGGCCCAGGCTCTGGCCGACACCTACGCCGGCGTGATCGCCGAGCACGGCGGCGAGGTCACCAAGAACGAGTATTGGGGCCTGCGCAACCTCGCCTATCGGATCAAGAAGAACCGCAAGGGCCACTATCTGCACCTGAACCTGCGCGCCGAAGCCGCGGCGATCGACGAGCTCGAGCGCCAGGAGCGCCTCAGCGACGACGTGATCCGCTATCTGACCGTCCGCGTCGAGCAGCTGGAGGACGGCCCGTCGATCATCATGCAGGTGCGCTCGACCCGCGAGGAGCGCTCGCGCCGGCCGCACGACGATGGGCCCCGGCGGTCGTACGACGACGGGCCCCGGCGCTCGCACGACGACGGGCCCCGGCGCTCGCATGACGACGGGCCCCGGCGCTCGCATGATGGTGAACGGCCGCGGCGGGCGGCTGAGCCGAGCGAAGCCGCCGACGGCGACGCAGCCGGGACCACCGAACGATCGGACTGAATGATCGGACTGGATGACTGGGGACGAGCATGACCGAGTCGGGATACACGCCGGGCGCCGGCAGCCACGGGCACGGCGGCCAAGGCTACGGAGGCCAGGGCTATGGGGGCGGGCGGCCGTCCCGCTCGGGCGAGCCGCCGACCATCACGATCCGGCGGCCGTTCTTCCGGCGGCGCAAGACCAGCCCGTTCGCGAGCGAGGACTCGCCCAAGATCGACTACAAGGACATCAAGCTGCTGCAGCGCTTCGTCTCCGAGCGCGGCAAGATCGTGCCCCGGCGGATCACGGCGGTCACGGCCAAGGAGCAGCGTGACCTCGCGCAGGCGATCCGGCGCGCGCGCCTGCTGGCGCTGCTGCCCTTCATGGTCAGCTGAGCCGGGGGGCGGGCTCGTGGCGCGCCGCGGCACATCATGCCTCACATCATCGGTCTCGCCGTCCTCGCCGGGCTGATCAGCAGCATCCTCTTCCTGTCGCTGTCGAGCGGGCTGCCGGGCATGGTGCTGCTCGCCTATTTCGTCCAGCTGCCGCTCCTGTTCATCGGCCTGAGCCTCGGTCTGGCGGCGTCGGTCGTTGCGGTGGCCGGCGCGATCGCGGTCTGTGGCCTGCTCGCGGGCCTGGTCGGCGCGGGCATGTTCGTGCTGGTGCAGGCGATCCCGGCGATGGTGGTGATCAGGCAAAGCCTGCTCGCGCGCCGGGACAACGGCCGGCTCGAGTGGTATCCGGCGGGCCTGGTGCTGGCCCAGCTGACCGCGCTCGCGGCGCTCGGCATCGGCGCCACCTTCATCTTCATGCTTGGCCGTCCGGGCGGCCTCGAGGGCGCGATCGGCGATTTTTTGAACTCGGTGCTGGCCGAGCTCGGCGCCGGCAAGGCCGGGGTCACGGTCGAAGCCGAGCTCGGCCGCTGGATGTTCCTGTTCCCGGGGCTGATGGCGGCATCCTGGCTGGTCATGGTGGTCGTCAACGGCGTGCTCGCCCAGACGCTCGCGGTGCGTCTGGGCTGGAACCGCCGCCCCAGCCCCGCGCTCAGCGAGCTCGAGCTGCCGGGCTGGCTGTGGCCCACGATCGGGGTCGCCGCGGCCCTCGCATTGATCGGTGATGACGGCGCGGGCTTCCTCGGGCGCGCGCTCCTGATCGTGCTGGCCGTGCCCTACGTCTTTCTTGGGCTCGCGGTCATTCATGCGCTCGCCCTGCGCTGGTCGCACCGCCGCCTCGCGCTGGCGGTCTGCTATGGCGGAATGATGCTGCTGGGATGGCCGGTTCTGGCCGTCCTGCTGCTCGGCTTCATCGAGGATTGGGCGCATGTGCGCCAACGGTTCCTGTAGCCTTTGGAGGATGCCCGAATGCAAGTGATCCTGCTCGAGCGGATCGAGAAGCTCGGCCAGATGGGTGACATCGTCACGGTCAAGAACGGCTTTGCGCGCAACTACCTAGTGCCCCACGGCAAGGCGCTGCGCGCGACCAAGACCAACTTGGCCGGGTTCGAGCAGCGCCGCGTGCAGCTCGAGGCGCAGAACCTGCAGCGCAAGGAAGAGGCGACCGCGGCCGCCGCCAAGATCGACCGTCGTTCCGTCGTGATCGTCCGCCAGGCGGGCGAAGGCGGCCAGCTCTACGGCTCGGTCAACGCCCGCGACATCGCGGCCGCGTTCACCGAGGCAGGCGTCACCTTCGGCCGGCAACAGGTCCGGCTCGCGAGCCCGATCAAGACGCTCGGCATCCACCAGATACGGGTGGCACTCCATCCCGAGGTCCACGTCACGGTCGAGGTCAACATCGCGCGCTCGCCCGAGGAGGCCGAGATGCAGGCCAATCCGGCGCTCGCCGCCGCGGCCGCCGAGGCCGAAGCCGCCGAGCGCGCCGAGCAGGCGGCCGCCGAAGCCCCCGAGCCCGAGGACGAGTTCGCCGCCCTCGGCCTCTGAGCGCAGATCGGCCACCGGCCGGAGACCCTCTGGCGACGGTCTGGTCCCGGACGCTGCCTGGCGCTCAACCTCCACCAGCGCTTCACCCGGCTCGCGTAAGCCGGCGCTTTCGCGCTGCAAAAAAAGCTTGGCCTGGCCCCGACTTTGTGCGCTAGGTTCGCCGCCCAATCCGAGCCCACATCGAAAGGCCTGCTGCGGCGATGGTCGAGGTCAAGGACAAGGGCCCGAACGGCGGCCCCAAGGTCGCGGTGGTCAAGAAATATGCCAACCGCCGGCTCTACAACACGGCGACCAGCAGCTACGTCACCCTCGACGACCTCAGCAAGATGGTCCGGGTCGGCGAGCATTTCGTGGTCTACGATGCCAAGAGCGGCGATGACTTGACCCGGTCGATCCTGACCCAGATCATCCTGGAGGAGGACAGCAAGGGGCGCAATCTGTTGCCGATCAATTTCCTGCGCCAGCTGATCGGCTTTTACGACGACAGCCTGCGCGCCTTCCTGCCGCGCTATCTCGAGCTCAGCATGGAGAACTTCGCGCGCAACCAGACCCAGATCCGGCGCTACATCGAGGGCACCCTCGGCCGCTTCTTCCCGATCGGCCCCTTCGAGGACATGGCGCGCCAGAACATGGAGCTGTTCCAGCGCGCGGCCACCATGTTCACCCCCTGCCCGGCGCCGAGGGCGGCGGCAACTCCGAACATCCGGTCTTCGGCGAAACTTCCGCCGGTCCAGACACATTCAGTCAGATCAAAGATTTGAACGAAAAAATTGAGGTCCTGCAGAAACAAATTTCCGAGCTCGCCACTACCCGCCGCGAGCCCCAGGACGGCAGCTAGCCGATCCGCCCGGCCAGCCGCGGCCGGCATCTCCCCAGCTCCCGACCGCGACCCGTGACCAGGCGGGCTCCCGTCCGCTCTGCCCTCTGAGCCGAACCGTCGATCGGGGCGAGAGGATCTTGACGATCGGGCGCGAATCATTGAGACCGGGGCGTCTTGGACCGGGCAGACAACGGAGTCGGAACCATGGCTTTCGCCCGCTACCCGAGCCTGAACGAGACGGTGGTGTTCGTGACCGGCGGTGCCTCTGGGATCGGCGAGCAGATCGTGCGCGCGTTCGCCGAGCAGGGCTCGCAGATCGGCTTCATCGACATGGACGCCGACGGCGGCCGGGCCCTGACCGGCGAGCTGCAGCGGGCGGGTGCTACGGTCCGCTTCGAGGTTGCCGATCTGCGCGACATCGAGGCCTTGAAGCATGCCTTTGCCGCCCTCGAGGCGGCCCTCGGGCCGGCGACCGTGCTGGTCAACAATGCCGCGCGCGACGACCGGCATTCCTGGCAGGAGGTCACGTCCGACTATTATGACGAGCGGATCGCGACCAACCTTCGCCACATGTTCTTCGCGATCCAGGCGGTCGCACCCGGGATGATCGCGGCAGGCCGGGGCTCGATCATCAATTTCGGCTCGAACTCCTGGTGGGAGGCGGCCGGCGGCATGCCGGTCTACACCACCGCCAAGGCGGCCGTGCACGGCATGACCCGCGCCTTCGCGCGCGATCTCGGGCCGCACCGGATCCGGGTCAACACGGTGGTGCCGGGCTGGGTGATGACCGAGCGCCAAAAGCAGCTCTGGGCGAGCCCCGAGGCGCTCGAGCGCCACCGCCGCCGGCAGTGCCTGCCCGACCTGATCGAGCCGGTCTACCTCGCGCGGATGGTGCTGTTCCTGGCCTCCGACGACGCCGCAATGTGCACCGCCAACAACTACATGGTCGAAGCCGGCTCGATCTGAGCGTGGCGCGACGCCCGCGCAAGGGCCGGCCTGAAGGGTCAGCGGACGACGCCCGCGCCGGTCATCTCGATCCATGGCGAGGAAGCCGTGCCGGTCCTGCCAGGCGAGCGGGACGGCGGCGTTCGGCGCGTGCGTGCGGCTGCTCGCGAACTCCGCCTCGTGGTACTCGAAGCCGTCCGGCAGCACGACCCGCACCCGGTGCTCGGCGCCGGTGACCGGATTGCGGATCGGCTCGACCACCGTCTCGACCAGGCCCGGGACCCTGAAGCGGCCGCGGCGGGCGGCCTGGTCGTGCTCGAACTCGATGCGGGTGAAGACCGGCTTGTGGACCTTGTCGATGGTCGCGGCCAGAACGTTGAAGATGGTCGCCCCGGGCTCGGTCTCCTCGCCCTTGAGGATTCGGAAGACAGCGTCCACCTGCTCGCGGCTGGCGCTCTCGTCGATGATCGGCAGAACTTCGCCGCCGCCCTCGTGGATCGGCCCCGGCCAGGCGATCAGCTGCGCCCAGGTCACGCCATCGAGGACGACCGCACCAAAATGCCCGCTCTCGATCCGCATGGCGACCGCGGCCCGGCAATCGCCATGGGTCGGCAGGGCGTTGAACTGGCAGGGGCAGCCCCAGGCGCAGTTGCAGGTGTTGATCTCGAGCGCGCGGATGCGCCAGTCGATGCGGGGCATGATGACCTCCAGCTCTGCCGCGCCCATCGTAGCGCCATTCCAGGGGTTGTCAGCCGGGGTTCCGGCCGCCGCCGGCACGCCGGCCTTGCAGTGCCGGCCGTTCGCGCCGAGGATCGGCGACTGACGCGACACCGCGGTGGGACACTGGAGATATCATGAGCCAGCGGATCGACATCCTGAACGGGCCTAACCTGAACCTGCTTGGCGTGCGCGAACCGGAGATCTACGGTCACCAGACGCTGGCCGACATCGGGGAGCTGTGCCGGCGGTTCGCCGCCGAACGCGGCCTCGAGATCCTGTTCCGGCAGTCCAACCACGAAGGCCAGATCATCGACTGGATCCACGAGGCGCGCCTCGGGGCGGCGGCGATCGTGATCAATCCGGCCGGCTTCACCTCGACCTCGATCGCCCTTCTCGACGCGCTCAAGACCTTCGAGGGGCCAATCGTCGAGGTCCATCTCTCGAACATCCACCAGCGCGAGTCCTTCCGGCATCATTCTTACGTGTCGCTGGCGGCGACCGGCGTCATCTGCGGGCTCGGCGCCCATGGCTACCGGCTTGCCCTGGATGCAATCGCGGGCCTGATCGAGGCGTCCGCCTGACGAGCGACCGCGCGGCCCCGCCGCCGCCCTGGGCGCGTGCAGTGGTCCTGGTCCACCTGATCTGGCGTATGCTATGATCAAGACGTTGCGCGGCTTGCGCCGGTGAGATGACCGCGCCCGATCGAGCCATGAACGACGAGAGCTTCCAGCGGCCGCGCTTCCCGATCATCGCCTGCCACGAGTGCGGCCTGATCCACCGCATGCGCGCGCTGCCGGATGGCGCCAGCGCCCGCTGCCGGCGCTGCGGCGCCACCCTCTACCGCGAGCGGCGCGACAGCCTCGATCGCGTGCTGATACTGACGCTGGCGGCGTTGATCCTGTTCGTGCTGGCGCACAGCTTCCCCTTCATGACCTTCAAGCTCGAAGGCCGCGAGCAGGTCAGCAAGTTGATCACCGGCGACATCCAGCTCTATCGCGACGGCATGTGGCCGCTCGCCCTGCTGGTTTTCTTTACCGCGTCGCTGGCGCCGCTGCTCAAGCTGCTCGGCAACCTTTACGTGATCCTGGGGGTCAAGCTCGGCCGACGCGGCTTCGGTCTGGCATCGGTGTTCCGCTACACCGAGGTCGTCCATAGCTGGGCGATGATGGAGGTCTACGTGCTCGGCGTGATCGTGGCCTACGTCAAGCTCACCGACTTCGCCCATATCGAGCTCGGGATCGCCGTCTGGGCCTTCGTGGCCCTGATCCTGGTCATGGTCGCCGCCGAGGCCGTGCTCGACCCGCGCCAGGTGTGGGACCGGCTCGGGCCGCAGGCGGCGGCTCCCCTGCCCTTGCCGCCGGCCGGCGCCCTGCTCAGCTGCCACGCCTGCGATCAGCTGGTACGCACCCGCCATCCTGGCCAGCACGCCCGGCTCGCCTGCCCGCGCTGCGGCGCGGCGGTGCATCGGCGGCGGCCGAACAGCCTCGCGCGCACCTGGGCGCTGGTCGTGACCGCCGCGATCTTGTACATCCCGGCCAACCTTTTGCCGGTCATGACCGTGACCTCGTTCGGCAAGGGCGAGCCGGACACGATCCTGAGCGGCGTCAAGACCCTGATCGGCGCCGGCATGTGGCCGATCGCCCTGCTGGTGTTCTTCGCCAGCATCACCGTGCCGGTGCTGAAGCTGATCGGCCTGACCGGCCTTTTGATCTCGGTGCAGCGCCGCTCGGCATGGCGGCCGCGCGATCGCACCTTCTTGTTTCGGATCATCGAATCGGTCGGGCGCTGGTCGATGGTCGACATCTTCATGATCTCGATCCTGGTGGCGCTCGTCAACCTCGGCTCGATTGCCACCATCCAACCGGGGGTGGGTGCGATCGCGTTCGCCGCGGTGGTGATCATCACCATGATCGCCGCGATGTCATTCGATCCACGCGTGATCTGGGACAGGCAGGAGACGAGCCATGCTCGGCGACCGACGCTCGACCACTGACCTCGACGACGTCCCCGAGGTCGAGGTTGCCGCGCGCCGCGGCATCTCGATCGTCTGGCTGATCCCGCTGGTCGCGGGCGCGATCGCGATCTGGCTCGGCTACACCACGCTGCGCGAGAAGGGGCCGACCATCACCGTCACCTTCGCCAACGCCGAAGGGCTCGAGGCCGGCAAGACCCAGGTCAAGTACAAGGACGTCCAGGTCGGCCTGGTCGATACCGTGACGATCAGCAAGGATCTGTCGAAGATCGTGGTGACCGCCTCGATGGTCAAAGGCGCCAAGGCCTATCTGAACGAGGGGACCAAGTTCTGGATCGTGCGCCCGCGGATCGGCGCCGGCGGCGTGTCCGGGCTCGGCACGCTGGTCTCGGGCGCGTTCATCGGCGGTCGATCCCGGCAACGGGGAGCCGGCGACCAGCGAATTCACGGGCCTCGAGGATCCGCCGCCGCTCCGCTCCGACGTGGCCGGGCGCCGCTATCAGCTGCGCGCCGCCAAGCTCGGATCGGTGTCGCGGGGCTCGCCGATCTACTATCGCGACGTCCAGGTCGGCCAGGTGCTGACCTACGAGCTCGCGGAGGACAAGGAGAGCATGATCATCGACGTGTTCGTGGCGGCGCCGCACGACCAGCTCGTCCGCGCCAACAGCCGGTTCTGGAACGCCAGCGGTCTCGATGTCTCGGTCGGCGCCGAGGGCGTCAGTGTCTCGGTCGAGTCGCTGCAGGCGCTGCTCGCAGGCGGCATCGCCTTCGACACGCCGGCGATCGACCGTCCGGGTGCGCCGGCGGCCGCGGGCACTGTCTTCCCCCTGTTCGAGAATTTCACCGCGGTGACCGAGTCGCGCTACACCGCCGATAAGGTCCTCTACGAGGTCTACTTCGACGGCTCGGTGCGCGGCCTGCGCGCCGGCGCGGCGGTCGAGTTCCGTGGCATGCGGATCGGCTCGGTGACCGATGTCAAGCTGGAGATCGATCCGAAACAGGATACGGTGCGGATTCCGGTGACCCTCGGCATCGAACCGGCGCGGATCACGATGACCGGCGGCGCGCTCGCTACCGAGCCCTACGCCATGATGCGCAGCCTCGTCGGGCGCGGCCTCAGGGCGCAGCTCAAGTCCGCCAACCTGCTTACCGGCGACCTGCTGGTCGACCTCGACTTCCATCCCGAGAGCCCGCCAGCGAAACTCGGCGAAGGTGGAACCTACCCGGTGATCCCATCGGTGCCGACCCAGCTCGAGGTCCTGACCGCCTCGATCACGGGCGTCCTGAACAAGCTCGCGACGCTGCCGCTGCCCGAGCTGGTTGCCGACCTGCGCGGTACCGTGCAGACCATCAACGGCCTGGTCGCATCGCCGGACACCAAGGACACGATCACAGCCCTGCGCCTGTCGGCGACCCATCTGCAGACGTTGCTTGCCAGCCTCGACCAGCGGGTCGGGCCTCTGCTCGCGCAGGCCGATTCGACGCTCGCCTCGGCTCAGACGCTGGTCGGCCACGACTTGCAGCTGCGTTACGACCTCGGCGATCTGCTCAAGGAGCTGACCGGCGCCGCGCGCTCGGTGCGGGTGTTCGCCGACTACCTCGAGCGCCACCCCGAAGCGCTCCTGCGTGGCAAGGCGGGCGCCCAATGAGGCCGCCCGTTGGGTCGCCCGCCGTGGCCCTGATGGCGGTCGCCGCCGGCCTGCTCCTGGCGGGCTGCGGATCGACCACGCCGACCCAGTTCTACACCCTCTCGAGCATCGTCGCGGCGCCGGGCGAGGCCAACGAGGCGCTGCCCCACGGTCCGGCGCTCGGGATCGGGCCGGTGACCCTGCCGGAGTATCTCAACCGGCCCCAGATCGTCACCCGCGCCGGCAGCAACCGGATCGTTCTGGCTGATTTCGAAAGTTGGAGCGAGCCGCTGGACGGGCTGTTCGCCCGCACGTTGACGGAGAACCTGTCGCTGCTGCTGGGCACCGACGACGTCGTGCCGCTGCCGCTGCGCCGCACCGTCCGCCTCGACTACGACGTCGAGGTCAACGTCACGCGCTTCGACGTCGACACCGCCGGCCAGGCGATCCTGGATGCCCGCTGGCTGGTCTACCGTGACCAGAGCGGCGAGCTGGTGCGCGGCGCCCGCTCGACCGTCGTCGAGCCCTTCGCGGCCGATGACGAGGCCGCGGCCGTTCAGGCCCTGAGCCGGGCGCTCGGCGCCATGAGCCGGGAGATCGCGACCGCGATCGCCGCGGACCAGCCGGCGGCTGCCGCTGGCCGCCGGGATCGCCGCTCCGCCCCGCGGAGCCAGGCCAGCCCCTGACGGCGCGACCGCGCGCGGCCATGACCCGAGCGGGCGCCGCCGCGGGCTGCGTACGAGCGCGCATTCGCCCGGGCGGCCGGGCCTGCCCGCTGCCTTGGCCGGTCTTTCCTTGCCGCCCGGGCTGCTTCATAGTCGGGCGCGGGAGAGCGGCGGGGGCAAGGGCGATGCCGGCGATCGTGCGCAAATTTCTGACCCTGGTCGAGAGCACCCGCCGCGAGATGGGCCAGGATCTGGCGGCGCCGACCCGCAAGGCGGCGGCGATCGCGGTGATCGAGAACCCGTTCGCCGGCCGTGACGCCCAGGACCTCGAGCCGCTGATCGCGATCGGCGAGGAGTTGGGCGGGGTGCTGGGCGAGATGGCGGTGGCGGCGCTCGGCGTGGCGCCCGCAGCGATCGAGAGCTACGGCAAGGCCGCGATCGTCGGCGAGGCGGGCGAACTCGAGCATGCCGCGGCGATCCTGCATCCGAGACTGGGCAAGCCCCTGCGCGCCGCGGTCGAGAAGGGTTTGGCCCTCGTCCCGTCGTCGAAGAAGATGGGCGGCATCGGCAGCGCCATCGACGTGCCGCTCGGCCACAAGGATGCCGCCTACGTGCGCAGCCATTTCGATGCCATGGAGGTCAGGGTGCCGGATGCGCCGCGCGCCGGCGAGATCGTCGTCGCGGTCGTGGTTACCGACGGCGGCCGGCCCCGGCCCCGGATCGGCGGCCTCACGAAACATCAGATCGAGGGCAAGGACGGTTTGCGGTAGCGGGGCTCCCGCCCAGCTCGTGCAGGTCTGGTCGATGGTGTGCCGCATCGTTCTCGCCCTGCCGCCTTGCGGGCGCGATCCGGCTTGCCGGGGTCCCGCCCGGCCCCTTGGCCGGGGGCGATCTTGATCACGCCGCCGCCGCATCGGCCCAGCGAGATGGAGGCTCCGCAATGACTGCCAGACTGGAGACCGGGGCCTGTTTTTGCGGGGCAATCGCTGCGGACATGCGGGGCGACCCCTTTTGGATCTGCTATGATCACGACGACGACTGCCGGCGGTCGCTGGGGAGCCCGCTCAGCATCTGGGTCGGCTATCGTCCCGACCAGTTCCATCTGGCGCGCGGCAGACCCAGAGCCTACTCGAAGACCAAAGGCGTCGTCCGGACGTTTTGCCCGGACTGCGGGACCTCGATCAGCTACGCCGACGAAGGGTTGAGCGTGGAGCTGTACCTGACGATCGGATTTCTGGACCATCCGGAACGGTTCCAACCGCAGGCGCACGCCTACTGGCGCTCGAGGTTGCCGTGGCTGGCAGTTGCCGACGACCTTCCGCGCCTGGACGGCTATTCGCGAGCCCGCGATGCGGCCTCGGGTAGCCCCAAAGATCGATAGATCCGACGGGTGTCCGCGCGCAGGGGGGCGCGCTCCCACGGGTCGCCTGGACCGTCAAACCCGGATAGACTGGCGCCCAAGAGCTGAACGAGCGGTCAGGCAAAGGGGCGCGCTGGCGCGGGGACGGCCGCAAGGGCGTCAAGGGAGGCAGGTCATGGCGAGACTGGCAGCGGACGGCTCGGTCGAGGGCAAGCTCGTCATCCGCAACATCGGGACGCTGCTCTCGGGCGCCCTCGAG
Organism: uncultured Alphaproteobacteria bacterium; assembly: GCA_963798075.1. Lineage (GTDB taxonomy): Bacteria > Pseudomonadota > Alphaproteobacteria > Geminicoccales > Geminicoccaceae > DATAOG01. The sequence goes on from CAWCRU010000039.1 coordinate 61,599, forward strand.
CGACCGCTGCTCGATGCCGACACGATCGTCGCTGTGGGCGGCCGGATCACCGCCGTCGGGAGGGGCAAAGACGTCGATGCCGGCGGCGCCGATGTGGTGGTCGACGCCAAGGGCACGACGGTCGCTCCCGGCCTGATCGATAGCCACGTCCATCCGGTGTTCGGCGACTGGACGCCGCGCCAGAGCCAGCTCGGCTGGATCGACAGCTTCCTGCACGGCGGGGTCACCACGATGGTCTCGGCCGGCGAGGTCCATCTGCCGGGCCGGCCGCGGGACGTGGTCGGGGTCAAGGCGCTCGCGATCACCGCCCAGCGCGCGTTCTCGAGCTTTCGCCCGGGCGGGGTCAAGCTGCACGCGGGCGCGCCGGTGCTCGAGCAGGGCATGGTCGAGAGCGACTTCAAGGAGCTGGCCCTGGCCGGCGTCAAGCTCTTGGGCGAGGTCGGGCTCGGCGGGGTCAAGCAGGGCGACGAGGCCAGGCGCATGGTCGCCTGGGCGCGCAAATACGGCATCCAGAGCACGATCCACACCGGCGGCCCCTCGATCCCGGGCTCGGGCCTGATCGATGCCGATGTCGTGCTCGAGGCCGATGCGGACGTGATCGGCCACATCAACGGCGGCCACACCGCCCTGCCGCTGACCCAGATCCGCTGCCTGTGCGAGCAGTGCACGCGCGCGATCGAGATCGTCCACAACGGCAATGCGCTGGCAGCGCTTTACGCGATGCGCACGGCGATCGAGCTCGGCCAGCCGGAGCGGATCGTCCTCGGCACCGATTCGCCGGCCGGCTCCGGCGTCCAGCCGCTGGGCATCCTGCGGACCGTGGCCATGCTGAGCAGCCTCGGCGAGATCCCAGCGGAGACCGTGTTCTGCTTTGCCACCGGCAACACGGCGCGCATGCGGGCGCTCGACTGCGGCCTGATCGAAGCCGGCCGCGCAGCCGATTTCGTGCTCATGGACCGCGCCCAGCACACCGCCGGCCAGACGCTCCTGGAGAGCGTCCGGCTAGGCGATCTGCCCGGGATCAGCATGGTCATCATCGATGGCGTGGTGCGCACCGGCCGCTCGCGCAACACGCCGCCCGCGACCACGCTCGCCGAGACCCTCACGACCTGACCCGGACGCGCCGCGTCCGTCTTAACCCTTAACTAACCGCTCACCGCCAGCATGCTCGATGGTCCATGCGATCCTGGGGACTCCATGCCCTGGGCTCGGCCTGATCGAAGCCGGCCCGCGCCGCCGATTTCCTGCTCATGGACCGCGCCCAGCACACCCCCGGCCAGGCGCTCCTGGAGGAGCCTCCGGCTCGGCTACCTGCCGCGATCAGCATGGTGATCGTCGATGGCGTGATGCGCGCCGTCCGCTCGCGCAACACGCCGCCCGCGACCACGCTCGCCGAGGCCGTCACGACCTGACCCGGACGCCGCGCGTCCGTTAACCCTTAACTAACCACTCACCGCCAGCACCCGGGCGCGGGGCGTCCCAGTCTAACCCTCAACTAACCACTCACCGCCAGCACCCGGGCGCGGGGCGTCCCTCAACTAACCACTCACCGCCAGCACCCGGGCGCGGAGCGTCCGGTAACCCTTAACTAACTGCTCACCACCAGCATGCTCGATGGTCCATGCGATCCTGGGACTCCATGCCCTCAACTTGCATGCTCGATGGTCCATGCTGTCCTCGGACTCCATGCCCTGGGCTTGCCGGACAAAGAACGGATTCCCACGGTCGCATGGACCAGCCAAAGGAAGCTCTAACGGTCAATCGTTAACGCCCGGTTACGATCGCCGTGATGGCTCCTCGCCTCCCGACCCGCCCGGTCCTGGCCCAAAGCCGAGGCCGTCGCGCCCTCAGCCTTCTCGGGTGATCCGCTCGCTGCAGCAGACCTGGCGCATGCCCGACGGCCGCCGGATCCGGCGGCCGGCGGGCGGGATCCTCTTCGCACGGCCTTGGTCGCCGGCCGGTCCTCCATCAGGCGGCGGGTCTCGCGCCGCCGCGCCCGCTCGGGCCTCGGGCCGGCGCTAGATGGTGCCGGTCGCGGTGCCGTCCCGTCCTGCCCCGGCGCGCTCGCCGCTGAGGCCGAGGTCGTGGCATTGGCGCCAGATCCTGGCCGCGGTGTGCGGCATCGGCATATGGCCGACGCCGAGGTGGGCAAAGGCGTCGACGACCGCGTTCGAGAACGCCGAGACGCCGCCGACGTTCGGACTTTCGCCGACGCCTTTGGCGCCGATCGGGTGATGCGGCGACGGCGTCACCGTGAAGTCGGTCTCCCAGACCGGGGTCTCGACCGCGGTCGGCAGGAAATAGTCGAGGAACGAGCCGCCCTGGACGTTGCCCAGGTGGTCGTAGGCGATCTCCTGGCCCATCGCGATCCCGAAGGCTTCGGTCAGGCCGCCATGGACCTGACCCTCGATCACCATCGGGTTGATCCGGGTGCCGCAGTCATCGAGCGCATAGAAGCGCCGGATCTTGGCCTCGCCGGTCTCCTTGTCGATGTTGAGGACGCAGATATAGGCCCCGAAGGGATAGGTCATGTTCGGGGGATCGTAGTAGTCGACCGCTTCGAGCCCCGGCTCCATCCCCTCGGGGACCCCGTGGTAGGCCGCCCAGGCGATCTCCTTCATGGTCAGGGCCTTCGAAGGCAGGCCCTTGACCTGAAAACGGTCGATGTCCCAGATCAGGTCGGCCTCGGCGCCCTCGAGCACGTGGGCGGCGATTTTCTGGGCTTTCGCGCGAATCTTGCGACCGACGCGCGCCGCCGCGGCGCCGGCGACCGGGATCGAGCGCGAGCCGTAGGTGCCAAGCCCGTAGGGGGCGGTGTCGGTGTTGCCCTCCTCGATCTCGATCAGCTCGGATGGGATCCCGATCTCGGTTGCGAGGATCTGGGCGTAGGTCGTCTCGTGGCCCTGGCCCTGGCTCTTGGTGCCGAGGCGCGCGATCGCGCTGCCGGTCGGGTGGACCCGGATCTCGCAGCTGTCGAACATGCCGACGCCCAGGATGTCGCAGTTGCGGGTGGGCCCCGCGCCCACGATCTCGGTGAAGAAGCTGACGCCGATCCCCATCAGCTCGCCCGTTTTGCGTTTTTCCGCCTGCGCGCGGCGTAGGTCCTCATAGCCGACCGCGGCCATGGCCTTGCGCATCGCGGTCACGTAGTCGCCCGAATCGTATTCCCACCCCAAGGCCGACTGATACGGAAACTGCTCGGCCTTGATGAAGTTCTTGAGGCGCACTTGCGCCGGGTCGATCTCGAGCTTGTGCGCGAGCACGTCGACCATGCGCTCGATCAGATAAGAAGCCTCGGTGACCCGGAACGAGCAGCGGTAGGCGACCCCGCCCGGCGCCTTGTTGGTGTAGACGCCATCGACCGTGACCTGCGCCGCCGGGATGTCGTAGGAGCCGGTCACGATCGAGAAGAAGCCGGCCGGGTATTTGGTCGGATCGGCGCAGGCATCGAACGCGCCGTGATCGGCCAGGACGTGGCAGCGGAGGCCTGTGATCCTGCCGTCCTTGGTCGCCGCGAGCTCGCCCGTCATGTGATAGTCGCGGGCAAAGGCGGTGGCTGATAAGTTCTCGATCCGGTCCTCGATCCATTTGACCGGCACGCCCAAGACGATCGAGGCGACGATCGCGCAGACGTAGCCCGGGTAGACGCCGACCTTGTTGCCGAAGCCGCCGCCGATGTCGGGCGCGATCACGTGGATTTTCGCTTCCGGGATGCCGGACAGGATCGAGCCGACCGTGCGCACCACGTGCGGCGCCTGGAAGGTGCCGTAAACGGTGAGCTCGCCTTTGATCTTGTCCATCGAGGCGACGCAGCCGCAGGTCTCGAGCGGGCAGGGATGCACGCGCTGGTAGGAGATCAGCTCCTTGACCGTGACCTCGGCGTCTGCGAAGGCGCGCGCGGTCGCCTCCTTGTCGCCGACCTCCCAGGTGAAGATGTGGTTGTGATGCTTGCGCGCCCCGTGCACGCCCGAGGTCTTGCCTTCGAGGTCCTCGCGCAGCACGGGCGCCCCCGGGGCCAGTGCCTGGAACGGATCGACCAGCGCCGGCTGCTCCTCGTAGTCGACCTCGATCAGCTCGACCGCATCGGCCGCGATGTAGCGGTCCTCGGCGACCGCGAAAGCGATCTCCTGGTTCTGGAACAAGACCTTGGTGTCGGCGAGCACCGCCTGCACGTCGCCCGCGAGCGTCGGCATGTAGTGCAGGTTGAGGGGCTTCAGGTCGTCCGCGAGCAGGATCGCCACGACGCCCGGCAATGCCTTCGCCTTGCTCACATCGACCGACTTGATCCGGGCGTGGCCGTATTGCGAGCGCACGAAGTCGCCGAACAGCATGCCCGGCAGCTTCAGGTCGTCGACGTAGTTGCCCCTGCCCTGGATGAAGCGCGCGTCCTCCTTGCGCTTGCGGGCGCTGCGGATGCCGCCGAGCGTCGCCTCGCGCTGCTCCTGGGTCAGGGTGGCGGGATCGGTAGCCATCAGTCGGCGGCCTCCTTGGCCTGGCTGGCAAGCTTGCCCGCGGCATGGCGGACCGCCTTGACGATGTTCTGATAGCCGGTGCAGCGGCAGAGATTGCCCGACAGACCCATCCGGATTTCCTCATCCGTCGGATCAGGGTTTTCCTGCAACAGCCTGTAGCTGCGCATGATCATCCCCGGTGTGCAGAACCCGCACTGCAGCCCGTGCTCCTGCATGAAGCCATCCTGGAGCGGATGCAGCCCGGCGGCGGTGGCGAGGCCCTCGACGGTCGTGATCTGGGCGCCATCCGCCTGGACCGCGAACAGCGTGCAGCTCTTGACCGAGCGGCCGTCCATGTCGACCGTGCAGGCGCCGCAGTGGCTGGTCTCGCAGCCGATATGGGCGCCGGTCAGGTTCAGCGCCTCGCGCAGGAAGTGGATCAGCAACAGGCGGGTCTCGACCAGCGCCTCGATTGTGCGGCCGTTGACCGTGAGCTTGATCTGGTGCTTGGCCATCAGGCACCTCCGGCGCGGGCGCGGGCGGTCGCCAACGCCCGCCTGATCATCACGCCCGCCACGTGTTTGCAGAAATCCGCCGGCCCGCGCAGGTCCGAGGCCGGATCGGTGATCGCGAGCGCGGCCCCGACCGCGGCCTCGATCGCTGCCGCATCGACCGCGGTGCCGAGTAGCGCCGCGGCGGCATCCGCGGCATGGAGCGGGGTCGCGGCGAGGTTGGTGAGCGCGATGCTGGCGGACGTGCAATGCCCGCCTTCCAGGGTCAGGATCACGGCTGCGGCCGCGGTCGCGTAGTCGCCGACCTTGCGCTTCATCTTGGCGTAGGCGTAGCCGTGGCCCTTGGCCGGCACCGGCACCCGGACCCCGGACAGGATCTCGCCCGGCTCGAGCCGGGTGGTGAACGCACTTCGATAGAACTCGCGGGCGCCGATCCGCCGGTCACCGCTGGTGCCGGCCAGCACGTAGGTGGCGCCCAGGCACTGCATGACCGCCGGCATGTCATTGCCCGGATCGCCGCCGGCGCAGTTGCCGCCCAGCGTGCCGAGGTAGCGGACCTGCGGGTCGGCGATCTGGAGCGCCGTCTCGCGCAGGATCGGCAGCTGGTCCGCCAGCAACTCCGAGGCGACGATCTCCCGCTGCGTGGTCATGGCGCCGATCACGATCTCGCCGCCGTCGGCCCGGATGCCCTTGAGCGCCGCGATCGCCCCGAGATCGACCAGATGCGAGGGCTCCGCCAGGCGCAGCTTCATCATCGGCACCAGGCTGTGGCCGCCGGCGAGCGGCCGCGCGTCCTCACCGAGCTCGGCCAGCAGCACGATCGCCTCGGGCAACGTCGCCGGCCGTGATAGTCGAAGTTGCCGGGAATCACGGGGCGCTCCTCCCGATCCTGGTTGCTGATCCGCGTCCACGCCCACCAGCCCTGCCCTGGTGCGGATCGGGGGGACAGTAAAGCACGCGCTCGCTGCTCTGGACAAATCACAGTTGGTCGCAGATGGGCTGTCCAATCTCGCCCCGGATGGTCGGTTCGGGGCGTTGGCCCATTTCCGGCAAAGGGCATTGTCGGCGGCTGGCGACGCTCGCCCGGCAGCCGATCGAGGGCGGGCACGCCTCGTTGCAAAAAAGGTCGGCGCCGGGCCTTGATGAGCGGGCGTCGCGGACCCAAATGATTTTGGCGGTTGCGCAAAAGGCTGGACAATGCAACAGGTGGTTGTGGAACTCCTCCCTTGCCGGGCCGGCCGCCGGTCGCGCGCAGGCCGGAGGCCCTGATGCGGATCGTCGTGATCGGCGGCGGGCCCGCCGGCCTCTATTTCTCGATCCTGATGCAGCAGCAGGACCGGCGCCACGACATCACCTTGTTCGAGCGCAACCGGCCTTCGGACACCTTTGGCTGGGGCGTGGTCTTCTCCGATCAGACGCTCTCCAATCTGACCGGCGCCGACCCCGCGACCAAGGCCGAGATCGCGGCTTCCCTCGTCCACTGGGACGACATCGACATCCACATCGGGGGCGGGGTGATCACCTCGTCCGGCCACGGCTTCTCCGGCGTCGAGCGGCGACATCTGTTGCAGATCCTGCAGCGGCGCGCCGAACGTCTGGGCGTCCGGCTGGTGTTCGAGACCGAAATCGACCCCAGGGCCGCGTTCCCGGATGCCGACCTGATCGTCGCGGCCGACGGCATCAACAGCCGGCTGCGCAGCGCCTACGCGGAGCATTTCGAGCCCGAGATCGAGCGCCGCGATTGCCGCTATGTCTGGCTCGGCACGACCCGACCGTTCGAGGCCTTCACCTTCGCGTTCGAAGAGACCGAATGGGGCTGGTTCCAGGCCCATGCCTACCGTTTCGCTGATGCCTGTTCGACCTTCATCGTCGAGACCCCGCAAGCGGTCTGGCAGGCCGCCGGCCTCGATCGCATGCCGGCCGACGAGAGCATCCGTTTCTGCGAGCGGCTGTTCGCAGGCGTCCTCGACGGCCACCCCCTGCTCAGCAACGCCCGCGATCCCGGCAGCGGCTCGATCTGGGCCAACTTTCCCCGCGTCGCCAACCGGACCTGGGTCAAGAACAACCTCGTCCTGATGGGCGATGCCGCCCATTCGGCGCATTTCTCGATCGGCTCGGGCACCAAGCTGGCGCTCGAGGATGCGATCGCGCTCGCCCGGCAGCTCGGCGAGCCGGGCGGCCGGCCGCTTGCCGCCCGGCTCGAGGCCTATGAAGCCGAGCGCAAGGTGGAGGTCCTGAAGCTGCAGTCGGCGGCGCGCAACTCGACCGAGTGGTTCGAGAACGTCGGGCGCTATGCCAAGCTGCCGCCCGAGCAGTTCGCCTACAGCCTGCTTACCCGCAGCCAGCGGGTCAGCCACGAGAACCTGCGGGTGCGCGACCGCGCCTTCCTCGAGGGCTTCGAGCGCTGGTTCGCCGGGCGCGCGCGCGGCGAGCCGTCGCGGCAGGCGACCCCGCCGATGTTCACGCCCTTCCGCCTGCGCGAGATGATCCTCGCCAACCGGGTCGTGGTCTCGCCGATGGCGATGTACAGCGCCGTGGACGGGGTGCCGGGCGACCTCCATCTGGTGCATCTCGGCGCCCGCGCGCAGGGCGGCGCCGGGCTGGTCTTCACCGAGATGACCTGCGTCTCGCCGACCGGCCGCATCACGCCCGGCTGTGCCGGCTTGTGGAACGACGAGCAGGCGTCCGCCTGGGCGCGGATCGTCGACTTCGTCCACGCGCACAGCCCCGCCAAGATCTGCCTGCAGCTCGGCCACAGCGGCCCCAAGGGCTCGACCCGGCTCGGCTGGGAGGGCATGGACCAGCCGCTGCAAGATGGCAACTGGCCGGTGGTCGGCCCGTCTCCGATCCCGTGGAGCGCGGCCAATCAGGTGCCGCGCGTCATGAGCCGGGCCGAGATGGACGAGATCACCGCCGAGTTCGTGGCCGCCACGAGGCGGGCGATCCTTTGCGGCTTCGACATGCTCGAGCTGCACTCCGCGCACGGCTACTTGTTGTCCGCCTTCATCAGCCCGCTCACCAACCGCCGCACCGACGCTTACGGGGGCTCGCTCGCGAACCGGCTCCGCTTCCCGCTCGAGGTCTTTTCCGCCATGCGCGCGGTCTGGCCGGAGGGCCGGCCGATGTCGGTCCGGCTCTCGGCGACCGACTGGCACCCGGATGGACTCATGCCGGCCGACGCCGTGGAGATCGCACGTGCCGTCAAGGACGCGGGCGCCGATCTGATCGACGTCTCGGCCGGCCAGACCACGGCCGAGGCCAGGCCGGTCTACGGGCGCATGTTCCAGACGCCGTTTGCGGACCGGATCCGCAACGAGGTCGGGATTGCGACCATGGCGGTCGGCAACATCTTCGAGACGGGTCACGTCAACTCGATCATCGCGGCCGGGCGGGCGGATCTCTGCGCGCTGGCGCGGCCGCACCTGGCCGACCCCTACTGGACGCTGCATGCCGCGGCCGAGCTCGGCTACGACGCCCAGGCCTGGCCGCTGCCCTACCTTCCGGGTCGCGAGCAGTACCTGCGCAACCGCGCCCGCCGGCCGGACCCGGAAACGGCCGTCTGAGCATGACCGAGCCCCTGGCCCCGCTCACCCGCAAGCGCGCCCTGGTCACGGGCGGCGGCAGCGGCATCGGGGCGGCGATCGCGCGCACGCTCGATCGGGCGGGCGCCGAAGTCTCCGTGCTCGGCCGCCGGCCGGCGCCGCTCCTGGAGGTGTTGGCGGGCCTCACCCGCCCGGGCGAGGCGCTGGCCGCCGACGTGACCGATCCGGCTTCGCTGGAGATCGCCCTGGCGCGCCTCGGCGCGCTCGACATCCTGATCAACTGCGCCGGCGCCGCCGAGAGCGCGCCTTTCGAGCGCACCGACGCTCCTCCTGCTCGAGCGCATGCTCAAGGTCAACCTCGTGGGCGCGTTCGAGGTGACCCGGCGGCTGCTGCCGAAGCTGCGGGAGGCCGCCGCCGGGCGGATCGTCACTATCGCGAGCACGGCAGCGCTCAAGGGCTATGCCTATGTCAGCGCCTATGCCGCGGCCAAGCACGGGCTGCTCGGCCTGACCCGCTCGCTCGCGGTCGAGCTCGGCGGCACGCGGATCACGGTCAATGCGGTCTGCCCGGGCTTCACCGAGACCGATCTTCTGCAACGATCGGTCGCGACCATCCAGGCGGCAACCCATCTGTCGGCGAGCCAGGTGCGGGCGCGGCTTGCCGGCGCCAATCCGCAGCAGCGGCTCATCGCCCCCGACGAGGTCGCGCATGCGGTGCTCTGGCTGTGCGCCGATGCCGCCCGCGGCGTCACCGGACAGGCGATCGTGGTCGCCGGCGGCGAGGTGACCTGATGGACCGCAAGCGGAAAGACGACAGCATGACCCGGATGGCCGGGCATCGCCCCGCGAGCTTCCGCTGGGCGGTCGAGGGCAGGGTCGCGACGATCACCCTCGACCGGCCGGAGCGCAAGAATCCGCTCACCTTCGAGAGCTACGCCGAGCTCCAGGCGAGCTTCGAGGCGCTGCGCCACGCCTCCGACGTCAAGGCGGTCGTGATCACCGGCGCCGGCGGCAATTTCTGCTCGGGCGGCGACGTGTTCGAGATCATCGGGCCCTTGACCCGGAGCGCCATGCCGGAGCTGCTCGCGTTCACGCGCATGACGGGCGCCGTGGTGGGCGCCATGCGCGCCTGCCCGCAGCCGATCGTAGCCGCCCTGGACGGCATCTGCGCCGGTGCCGGCGCCGCTCTCGCCATGGCGTCCGATCTTAGGATCGGCACGCCCCGGACCCGGACGGCGTTCCTGTTCGCCCGCGTCGGGCTCGCGGGCTGCGACATGGGCGCCTGCGCGCTCCTGCCCCGGATCATCGGCCAGGGGCGCGCGGCCGAGCTTCTCTATACCGGCCGCACCATGACCGCCGAGGAGGGCGAGCGCTGGGGCTTCTTCAACCGCCTCGTCCCGCCCGAAGCGGTGCTGGCCGAGGCCCGGGCGCTGGCCGCAGAGCTCGCCGCCGGCCCGACCTTCGCCCACGCCATGACCAAGCGCATGCTGCATCGGGAGTGGGACATGAGCCTCGATGCCGCGCTCGAGGCCGAAGCGGAGGCGCAGGCGATCTGCATGGCGACGGGCGACTTCCGGCGCGCCTACGAGGCCTTCGCCGCCAAGCGGGCGCCCGTGTTCGAGGGCGATTGATGGCCGATCGCAGCTTCCTCGACTGGCCGTTCTTCGACCCTGCGCATCGGGCGCTGGCAGGCGAGATCGAGCGTTTTGCCGACCGGGACGTAGATCCCCTGATCGACGAGCAGGACGTCGACGGCAGCTGCCGCCGGCTGGTCCGGGCGCTGGGCGACGCGGGCCTGCTCGGGCTCAGCGTGATCGCGCCCCACGGTGGGCGTGCCGCCCGGCTCGATGTCCGCAGCCTCTGCCTTGTGCGCGAGCTGCTCGCCTACCGCGCGGCGCTCGCCGACTTCGCCTTCGCGATGCAGGGCCTGGGCTCCGGGCCGATCTCGCTGTTCGGCAGCGAGGCGCAAAAGGCCCGCTATCTGCCGCGGGTCGCAGCCGGCAAGGCAATCTGCGGCTTCGCGCTGACCGAGCCCGAGGCGGGCTCCGATGTCGCAGGGATCCGCGCCAGCGCGCGTCGCGAGCGCGACCATTTCGTGCTCGACGGCACGAAGACCTGGATCTCGAACGGCGGCATCGCCGAGCACTACGTGGTCTTCGCGCGCACCGGCGAAGCGCCTGGCGCGCGCGGCCTCTCGGCGCTGATCATGGACGCCGACACGCCCGGCTTCGAGGTCGCCGCCCGGCTCGAGGCGATCGCTCCGCATCCGCTGGCGACCCTTCGCCTCGAAGGCGTTCGCGTGCCCGCGGCCAACCTGCTCGGCGCCGGCGGCGATGGCTTCAAGATCGCGATGGCGACCCTCGACGTTTTCCGCGCGACGGTCGGCGCGGCGGCCCTGGGCTTTGCTCGCCGGGCGCTGGACGAGGCGCTCGACCACGCCGAGCGGCGCCAGATCATCGATCGGCCGCTCGCCGAGCTGCAGATGAGCCAGGCGCGGCTTGCCGACATGGCGACCTCGATCGATGCCGCAGCGCTGCTGGTCTACCGCGCCGCCTGGGCCAAGGACCAGGGCGCCGCGCGCATCACCCGCGAGGCCGCGATCGCGAAGCTGTTTGCGACCGAGGCGGCGCAGCGCGTGATCGACGACGCGGTCCAGCTGCACGGCGCCGAAGGCGTCCGGCGCGGCGCCCGAGTCGAGGCGCTCTACCGCGAGATCCGGGCGCTTCGCATCTACGAGGGTGCGAGCGAGGTGCAAAAGCTCGTCATCGCCCGCTCCGCGCGCGAAGCGCGGACGAAAGAGCGGGCATCGGCGCTGGAGGTGGCAAGATGATCGGCCTGCACGAGGCGACGACCGTCGATCCAGCCGCAACAACCACAACCAACCAAGCTGCGGCCACGGCTGGCTCGATCCGGACGAACAGCAGATCTCAAGGCGGCGGCGTCGACGGCTTCGCGAGGGACCACCTGCCGCCCGCGGCCCAATGGCCGGACCTCGATCTGTCGCATCCGGCCTACGCCTACCCGGCGAGGCTGAATTGCGTCGCCGAGTTCCTCGACAGATGGGCGCTCGGCGATCGCGGCGAGCGCACCGTCTTCGTGACGCCCGTCGGCTCCTGGAGCTACCTGCGGCTGTTCGAGACCGTGAACCGCATGGCGCGCGTCCTGGTCGAGGACCTGGGCCTCGTGCCCGGCAACCGGGTGCTGCTGCGCGCCGCCAACACGCCCATGATGGTCGCGGCCTATCTCGCCGTGATCAAAGCCGGCGGCATCGCGGTCGGCACCATGCCGCTCCTGCGCGCGAGCGAGCTCAAGAAGATCCTGGCCAAGGCCGAGATCAGCCATGCGCTCTGCGACCTCCGCCTCAAGGACGAGCTGGAGATCGCCCGGGCGGCGGTGCCGGGCCTCCGGCATCTCGTCTACTGGCAAAGCGATGCCGCCGATGGCCTGGAAGCGCGGATCGCGGCCAAGCCCTCCTCCTTCGAGGCGTTCGACAGTGCCGGCGACGACATCTGTCTGATCGCCTTCACCTCGGGCACGACCGGCGAGCCCAAGGGGACGGTGCATTTCCATCGCGACCTGCTCGCGATCTGCGATGGCTTCTCGCGCCAGCTGCTGCGGCCCTGCGCGGACGACCTCTTCTGCGGCAGTCCGCCGCTCGCGTTCACCTTCGGGCTGGGCGGCCTCGCGCTGTTTCCGCTGCGGGAAGGGGCGGCCTCGCTGCTGCTGGAGCAGGCGGCCCCGCCCCAGCTCGCCGAGGCGATCGCGACCTTTCGCCCGACCATCTGCTTCACGGCGCCGACCGCCTGGCGGGCGCTGGCCGGGCTCGCCGGTCAGCACGACCTCGGCTCGGTGCGCAAGGGCGTCTCGGCGGGCGAGCATCTGCCCAAGGCGACCTTCGAGCTGGTCAGAGACAAACTCGGCCTCGAGCTGATCGACGGCATCGGTTCGACCGAGCTGCTGCACATCTTCATCGCGGCCGCCGGCACCGACATCCGCCCCGGCGCCACCGGCAAGCCGGTGCCGGGCTACCAGGCCAAGATCGTCGACGCGCAGGGCCGCGATCTGCCGCCGGGCGCGATCGGGCGGCTCGCGGTCAAGGGGCCGACCGGCTGCCGCTATCTCGCCGACGAGCGGCAGAAGGACTACGTGCAGCACGGCTGGAACCTGACCGGCGACAGTTTCGTGGTGGACCGGGACGGCTATTTCTGGTTTCAGGCGCGCGCCGACGACATGATCATCTCGTCCGGCTACAACATCGCCGGTCCCGAGGTCGAAACGGCGCTGCTCGGCCATCCCGCGGTCGCCGAGTGCGCCGTGGTCGGCAGGCCGGACCCCGAGCGCGGCCAGATCGTGATGGCTTTCGTGGTGCCAAGACCCGGCGTGAGCGCGGACGCGGCGCTGATCAAGGCGCTCCAGACGCACGTCAAGCAGGCCATCGCGCCCTACAAATACCCGCGCGCGATTGCTTTTCGCGAGCGCCTGCCGAAGACCGCGAGCGGCAAGCTGCAGCGCTTCCGGCTGCGGCAGGAGGCGGCAGGCGCGCTGCCGGCATGAGCCGCGGCAAGGCCTGGCGGAGCGGGCCGGATGCCTGAGGTGGTGCAGCCCCTGGGTTGGCCGCGGCCCAAGGGCTACGCGCACGCGGTCGTGGCCGAGGGCCGTCTCCTGTTCATCGCCGGCCAGATCGGTTGGGATGCGAGCGAGACCTTCCAAAGCGACGACTTCGTCGACCAGGCGCGCCAGGCGCTGGACAATGTCGTCACTGTGCTGCGGGCCGCCGGCGGGCGGCCGGAGCATCTGGTCCGGATGACCTGGTACGTCACCGACAAACGCGAGTACCGCCGCCGCTCGAAGGAGCTCGGGAGGGCCTACCGCGAGGTCGTCGGCGCGGTCTTTCCGGCCATGACCGCGGTCGAGGTGAGCGGCCTGATCGAGGATCGGGCGCGGGTGGAGATCGAGTGCACCGCGGTGATCCCGAAGTAAGCGGGAGGGCTCGGCGGCCTTTCAGAGGGTGCCGCGGTCGAGCAACTCCCGGGCGACCGCGGCGATGCCGGCACCATCCAGCCGGTAGTGGGCGTAGAGGGCAGCGGGCGGGCCGACCGGCGCGAACTCGTCCTTAACGCCGTGGCGGGCGAACGGGACGCGCGGGCAATCGACCAGGATCTCGGCGACGGCGCTGCCGAGGCCGCCGATCACGTTGTGCTCCTCGACGGTCAGGATCGCCCCGGTCTCGGCGGCCGCCGCCTGCACCTGCGCTCGATCGATCGGCTTGATCGTGTGCATGTCGAGGACCCTGGTCGCGATCCCGTCCTCGGCAAGGCTGGCGGCGGCTTCGAGCGAGGGATGCACCTCGGCCCCGGTCGCGATGATGGTGAGATCGCCGCCCTCGCGCAGGCGGACGGCCCGGCCGAGGACGAAATCGCCCGGCACCTCGGCGTAGACGTCCGGGTCCCGGCCGCGGCCGAGCCGGATGTACATCGCGTGCGGATGCGCGAGCGAGGCCCGCAGCACGGCGCGCAGATGATTGGCGTCGGTGGCGCAGACGACGGTCAGATCCGCGATCGTGCGCATCATGCCGAGGTCCTCGGTCGCGTGGTGGCTGGTGCCGTAGAAGCCCATCGAGATGCCCGAGTGGGTCCCGATGATGCGCACCGGCAGGTCGGGATAGGCGCAATCGGTCCGGATCTGCTCGGCAGCCAGGATGCCGGAGAAGGCGGCGAAGGTCGCGGCGTAGGGCAAGAGGCCCGAGGCCGCCATGCCGGCCGCCGCGGTGATCATGTTCTTCTCGGCGATGCCGAGGTCGAAATAGCGCTCGGGGTGCCGGCTCTTGAACTCGACGGTCCGGTTCGCCGAGGCGAGGTCCGCGGTCAAGACCACGATTCGCGGGTCGCGATCGGCGAGCGCGGCCAGCTCCTGGCCCAGGACGAAGGCCGGCAGGCGGGAGGCGGGCGTGCCCTTGACCAATTCGCTCTCGGTGAGATCCGCAGGCCCGCTGACGCCGCGAAAGAGGTCGCTCTGGTCCTGCGCGCCGGCGCCGGCGGCGGTGCCTTCGGCAGCCATGGCTCAATCCCCCGCGGCGGCAGGTGCCAGGCCGCGTTGCAGCTCGGCGACCACGGCGTCATAGTCCCGCCCGACCAGATTGCCCACGTGCCAGTTGAGGTTGCCCTCCATCATCCGCACGCCGCGCCCCTTGATCGTGTCGGCGATGATCATCTGGGGCGGCCCCACGCCGGCCGGCTGCAGCTCGTCGAGCGCGGCCAGGATCGCGTCCAGGTCGTGGCCGTCGATCCGCCGGACCGCCCAGCCGAAACTCCGGAAGCGATCCACGAGCGGCTCGACCGCCATGATCTCCTCGGTCGAACCGTCGATGCAGAGCCGGTTGCGATCGACGATGCCGACCAGTCCCTGCAGCCGGAAGTGACTGGCGGCCATGGCCGCTTCCCAGATCTGGCCCTCATGCAGCTCGCCGTCGCCGAGCATGCAGTAGACCCGGAAATCCCGCTTTTGCACGCGGCCGGCCAGCGCCATGCCGAGCCCGACCGAGAGGCCGTGGCCGAGCGAGCCCGAGCTGAAGTCGATACCCTTGATCTTCTTCATGTCGGGATGGTCGCCGAACGGGCTGCCGAGCCGGGTGTAGTCGTCGAGCAGGCCCTTGTCGAAGAAGCCGAGGTCGGCCAGCACCGGATAGAGGCCGATCGCGGCGTGGCCCTTGCTCAGGATGAAGCGGTCGCGATCCGGCCAGTCGGGCTCGGCGGGGCGGACGCGCAGATGCGCGTAGTAGAGGGCGGCGAACAGCTCGGCCGCGGAGAAGGTGCTGGAATAGTGGCCGGCGCCGGCGATCCGGGTCAGGCGCAGGGTCTCGAGGCGCACGAAGCGGGCGCGATCGGCCAGGAACTCCGGCGCGACGTTGCGACCGCGCGCCAGGCGAGCATCAGTCATACGATCCCTCGATGCCGGCGGCTCCTCCCTCGCGGCCCTCGGCCCGCCGGGCAAGGCCGATGCGCGCCTCAGCTATTCGCGTCCCGCTCCGGCCTGTCAACCGTCAGCGGGTCCGCAAGATCTCGTCGGAACGCGCCCGCGGATCGCGCGGCAGCCAGCGGCCGGCCGCGACCTGGGCGAAGAACTCGGCGACCGCCCGGTCGAAGGCCGCGGGCTCCTCGAGGTTGATCGGGTGGCCCGTCTTGGGAAGCACAAGCAGGCCGGAGGCGGGTATCGTGCGTTTGAGAAAAATCCCGGGCTGGAGCGTCTGGTCGTCCTCGTCGCCGGCGATGATCAGGGTCGCAGGCGCCAGCCGGCGCAGGCGGTCCTCGAGGTCGTAGAGCGAGGGCCTTTGCGCCTGGACGCCGCGCATGGTGTTGGCAGCACCGCGCGCGTCGTGCTCGCCCAGCCAGTCGACCATCTCGCGCCAGCCGCGCGGGTCCTTGGCCTCGAGCTGGACACGCGCGGCACTTTGCCCATAGACCTCGGCAAATGCCCGGCTGCCCTGGTCCTCGAAGCCCCGGGCGGCGGCCAAGGCCTGGGTCCGGAACTCGGCTTCGCTCTCTTTTTCGGCGCCGTAGCCGATGCCGGCCAGCACCAGCGAGAGCGCCCGCTCGGGATGGTCGAGCCCGAAGTGGAGGGTCGCAAACGCACCCATCGAGAGGCCCACCACATGCGCCCGCTCGACCCCGGCAGCATCGAGCACGGCCACGATGTCGGCCGCCGCCCGGGCCTGCGAGTAGCTCGCGACATCAGCGGGCACGTCGGAAGGCGGATAGCCGCGCGCGTTATAGGCGATGCAGCGATGGCGCCGGCTGAAGAAACGCATCTGGGCTTCCCAGCTGCGATGATCGCCCGCGAACTCGTGGACGAACAGGACCGGCACGCCCTCGCCCGCCGCCTCGTAGTAGAGCCGGACGCCATCGTCGGTCTGCGCGTAGGCCATGATCGCTCCCGTTGGCGCGGACTTCGCTGGTCACTCGGCCGGCCGGGGCCTGCCCCTCGACAGGGAGGCCGAGGCCCTGCTCCGGTCGAGCGCCGGCGCCCGCGGGTCAGCCGTCGACGTAGCGGAAATCCATGGTCCGGCAGTGATAGTGCAGCCCGCCGTCCTGGACGATCAGGCAGCTCATCCAGGCATCGCCGTCGTTGTGATGCGAGTGGACAGCCCCGGGCGGCGTCACCATCGCCGCATGCGGTTGCCAGTCGACCCGCTCGCCGTCGATCATCGAGTAGCAGCCCTCGCCCGCGAGGCAAAGCGTGATGGCGGCGGAGTTGTGGGTGTGCGGGCGCTGGAAGTCGCCGGGCGGCAGCTGGTTGACCGCGAGCGTGAGGGTCGGCAGGACGTTGCGCAGATGCGCCTGGTCGGTGCTCGAGAACACCAGGGCCAGGCCCGCGATCTTCCGGCCCGCGAGCTTGCTCGCGACCCGGGCCAGCTGCTGGCGGATCTCGGCGGCCGGATAGTGCACCGGCCGGGTCAGGGCGTTCTCGGGTGCCGGCGGCTCGAGCTGCTCGAAGGCGAGCTCGGGCTCGTTGGTGATGACCCAAAGGACGCAATCCTCAGCCCCCGCGACGTGGGCGGTCTCGCCGCCCCCCGGCAGACACAACACGTCGCCCGGCCCCCAGGCGATGCGCTCTGCGCCGCAGAGCGTGTGCCCCTCGCCCCGCAGCACGTAGTAGAGCTCGCCGCTTGCCTTGAAGCGGGTGGTCAGGCGATCGCCCTTCCGGATCCGGGCATAGCGGGTCAGCATCAAGGGCGTGGTCGCCGGGAACGCGGTGCCGAGCCGGTCCCTCAGATCGAGCGCGATCAGACCCGTAGCCGTCGCCGGGTCAAAGGCGAGGTCGCGCTCGGCCAGGAACTGATGGCAGGGCACCGGCGGGTAGTTGAGCGCGAAGGCGTTGCTGGAATCGAAGTAGCGGGCGCGCGCCGCGGCGGGCGTGTCGGCCTTGGCGGCCGCAACCCCCGCATCCTGGGCGGGGTCCGGCTCGGTGGCGGCGGGCGGGACCGCCCGCTCGGCGGCTTGGGCGCGAAGCGACATCGCCATCTCAAAAGGCCTCCCCCGGCAGCGACCGCAACCGTCGCGGTCTTGCGCCATCTGAGCGCCTGACCGGACGGTTGTCCACCCTCGTCCGTTGCCCCGCGACGGGAAGCTCCGGATCCGGAAGAACTGCGCTTGGATGGGAGAATGCCGGCCGCCGCCGGCGGCGGGCTCAGGGACTGAGGGATGCGGCAGCCGGCCTCGGCCGCAAGGCGGCCGGCATGGTCGTCGATGGCGGCAGCTGGTCGATGGCCACGATCGAGCCGGCCGGCGGCTGGTCCGGATCGGCCGCCAGCAGGGCGAGCGCGCCCGCGATCTCGTGGGGCGTGAAGGATGGCGGCGCCGGCCGCTCCGCGAGCGCCGAGCCAATCCCATCGGCGCTGCCGCTGAGCGCGTCGCAGCCGCCAAGGTCGAGCCCGAGCACCCGGATCTGGTAGTCGACGAGGCCCGCGGCGAAGCTCCGCGTCATCGCCGCGAGCGCGCCCTGGCTCGCCTCATAGGCCGCGACCGGCAAGGGCTCGCCTTCGCCCGGCATGGCGAGCACGGTCACCATGATGCCCGGCCGCTCATCGCGCTGCATGAGCTTGGCGGCGCCGAGCATCAGGAAGAACAGCGCCCGCTGGTTGACCGCGACGATGTGGTCGAAATGCTCGGCCAGCGTCTCGGCGCCGGCGCGCGGCGGGACCATGCCGGCCGCGAAGATCAGGACATCGATCCGGCCGAAGACCTTGTCGGCCTCGGTGATCAGGGCGGTGCAATCGTCGAGCTTGGCGAAGTCGGTCGGCAGGAACTCGGTCGGGCAGCCCGCGGCGGAGATGATCGCGGCGGTCGCCTGGCCGCGCTCGGCATGGCGGCCGCCGATCAGCAGACCCTCGGCGCCGAGCTTGGCAAACAGCCGGGCGGTCGCCTCGCTCACCTCCTGGCAGCTGCCGGCGACCAGGATCACCTTGCCGGCAAGCGAGGCATCCTCGCCGATCGCGCGCATGTCCTGCATGATCAACTCACCCGATGCTGCCGATGCAGGCCCCGACCGGAGCCGGATTGCCGAACGCCACCGCTGCCCATGATCGTCATCTCCTGCGCGCCGCCCGGGCCCGCGCTCAGCGGGTCTGCAGGCGCCAGCGGTTGATCGCCCGCTCGAGGAACGCCTGATCGGTCTCGTCGCGCCAGGACTCGGCGAACGAGGGGTTGGAGCTCGACGGCCGGTGGTCGCGGTCGAGGTCGTTGAAACGGATGTGCACCGGGACGGTCACGCCATCGCCCACCACCACCGCTTCCTGGGTGTTCAAGGACGGCAGGCTGTCGACCAGCCAGCGCGCGTTCTCGGGCAAAGCGCGCGCGACGAACGCCTGGTCGTGCTCGTTGGTCAGGCGCAGCGCGAACACCGTGTTGCATTGCGCGAGGCTGCCCATCGACAGCTCCGAGGGCCGCTGGCTGACCAGACACAAGGTGACGCCGTACTTGCGGCCCTCCTTGGCGATCCGCGAGATGACCCGCTTGGTCGGCGCGAAGTTGACGAAATTGTCTTCGGGCACGTAGCGATGCGCCTCCTCGCAGACCAGGAGCACCGGCGGGCCGGCGCCCCGGTCGCTCCAGACCGCGAGCTCGAACACCAGCCGGAACAGGACCGAGACGACCACATCGACGATCTCCGAGGGGACGCCCGAGATGTCGATGATCGTGATCGGCTTGCCGGCAACCGGGATCCGCAGCAGCTGGGCCAGGATCTGGCGCATGTTGTCGCGCACCGTCAGGCTCGCGAACATGAAGGCGTAGCGGCGATCGTTGCGCAGGCTCTCGATCCGGGCGATCAGGGCGAGATAGGGCGCCGAGCCGTCGGCCCGGTTGAGCATGCCCATGCCCTCCTTCAGCGCCGCGATCAGGTCGGACAGGCGATAGGGCGAGGGCGTGTCGACGGTGATGTGATCGTCGCCGCCGGCATCGCCGACGAACGCCCGCTTGGCGCGCAGGATCGCATCCTTGAGCAGCGAGGTCTGGGCGAAGCTGCCCTCGTTGCCGCCGCTGCCGATCAGGATGTGAGCGATCTCCTCGAAGCTCAGGAGCCAGTAGGGCAGCTGCAAGTTGGTCGGGTTGAGGAGCTCGGCGCGATCGGCGAAGGCGCTCGCGTACTCGTTGTGGGGGTCGAGCAGGACCACGTGGCCATTGGGCAGCTCGTCGAGGATCGAGCGCAGGATCACGGTCACGGCGCAGGACTTGCCGGAGCCGGTCGTGCCGAGGACGGCGAAGTGCTTGCCGAGCAGGCTGTCGGTCAGGACGAACGCCGGCACCTTGCGGTTGTGCCGAAGCCGGCCGATGTGGACGTTCGAGACCCGCGGCCGCGCGTAAACCGCGGCGAGATCGCGCAGGCTGACCGTGGTGACCGGCGCATCGAGCGGCGGATAGCTCGAGACGCCGCGCTGGAAGCCCGCTCCCCGGCTGGCGGTGCTCGCGGTCGAGATCTCGCCCAGGACCTGGATCTCGAAGATCGTCCGCTCCGACGACTGGCCGCCCCCGCCGCCGTCCCGCTCGAGCGCGTTGACGATCCCGAAGACCCTGGAATCGGGCCCCCGCATCGAGACCAGAGCCCCCATCCGCGCGGCGCGTCCGGCGGTGCCGTCGTCGTCGTCGAACAAAGCCCCCCAGACCACCGAGCCGCGGATCGAGACGACGCGCCCGATCGTGACCGCGACATCATCGAGGTCGTCGGCCGCCAGCTCGCCGTGACCGTCGTCGAGCGGGCTGCGGGCGACCGCGGCGGACCGCCTCGGCGCCCCGATCCGGATCGGCCGGCATCTGGTCGTCCGCCCAGCGCGCCGCTGGCCTCGCCTCGTTCGCCTCGGCCTCGGCCGCGAGCTCGTCGATCAGGCTCTGGCCGCCGAGACCGCCACCGACGGTCCGCCAACCACCGCCGGCCGCGGGCTCCTCGCCGCTCGGATCGGCATGCCGCACGGCCGGGGCGCCGGTCGTGCCTGGCCGACGTTCGCCCGGCGGCCCCGGCGGCGCGGACCAGCCGGGCTCCGGGCGCACCCCGCCCGGCGGCCGGCCTTCGGCAGCCTGCTCGGCCGGTCTTGAGCTCGATGCCGGCCGCAGCCGGCCGTATTCGGGGTGCATGTCATCATCGTCGGCCGCTTTGCGCCCGAACGCCTGGCCCGAGGGAAGATGGAATCGACTGAAACGCATGTGCGACCGCTGTGCCCGGATGGCTCGAACCTAGCCAGCCGGGGTTTAGACCGGGTTAAGGTAGCCTGCCGCCGCCGGGCCGCGCGCCCGGCAGTCCCGACCGCAAGGAGCGACGCCCATGACCGAGACCGCCCTGCTGACCGAGGTCGACGACCGGGGCATTGCGACCATCGCCCTGAGCCGCCCCGAGGTGCACAACGCCTACAACGGGCCCATGATCGACCAGCTCGGCGACGCGTTGCGCACGCTGGGCGCCCGGCCGGAGGTGCGCATCGTCGTTCTGCGCGGCCGCGGCAAGCACTTCCAGGCCGGCGCCGATCTGAACTGGCTGCGCGCGCTGGCCGCCGCCAGCCCCGCCGAGAACGCCGACTTCTCGTGGCGCACGACCGAGGCGATGCACCGGCTCAACGCCCTGCCGAAGCCGACGCTGGCCCTGGTCCAAGGCGCCTGCTACGGCGGCGGGGTGGGCCTCGTCGCGAGCTGCGATGTCGCCATCGCCTGCGAGGGCGCGACCTTCGCCTTGACCGAGGTCCGCTGGGGCGTGGTCCCGGCGCCGATCGTGCCGCAGCTCTGCGCTGCGATCGGCGTGCGCCAGGCGCGTCGCTACGGCATCAGCGGCGAGCGCTTCGATGCCAGGGAGGCGCTGCGCATCGGCCTCGTCCACGCGGTCT
This sequence comes from uncultured Alphaproteobacteria bacterium, assembly GCA_963798075.1. Lineage (GTDB taxonomy): Bacteria > Pseudomonadota > Alphaproteobacteria > Geminicoccales > Geminicoccaceae > DATAOG01. Next base: position 82,966 of record CAWCRU010000039.1, read on the forward strand.
GTCCCGACGGCGGCCTGGACGCCGCCGCGGCCCCGATCCTCGAGGCTCTCCTGCAGAGCGCGCCGGGCGCGGTCGCCGACACCAAGCTCCTGTTTCTGGAACAGGCGAACCTTTTGCTCTCGGAGCAACGGGTCCGGGCGCTGGCCTTTCAGGCCGCGCTCAAGCGCACCTCGCCCGAGGCGGCCGAGGGCCTCGAGAGCTTTCAGGCCAAGCGCCGGCCCGCCTGGCATCCGGCGGGCTGAGGGCTCGCTCAGGGTTGCTCGGCCGCCACCAGGCCCTCGACCACGTCCAGATAGGCGGCCATGTCGAACTTGCGCTCGAGGCCGCCCGCCGTCATCGAGCGGACCTTGCCGAACAGCGGCCGCTCCGGCCACGGCCGGTCGTGCAGGCCGAAGGTCCACGCGACGTTGGCGTAGGAATTGGCATCGCGACCGTCGAGAAAGTACCGGTTGTTGAGGCGCAGCGCGGTCGCGTAGGCGGCCTTGGCCGACGACGACCACTCGAGGATCTTCTTCGCCCAATACATCCGCATGTGGTTGTGCATGTAGCCGGTGTGCACCATCTCGCGCATCGCCGCGTTCCAATAGCGATCATGAGTTCTTGCCGGACTCGAGCTGCGAACGACTGTAGCGATGTGGTCGCGCCGGTCGGCCCGATGGGCTTCGAGGCTGCTGCGCGCCCAGGCCGGCAGACAGTCGTAGCGGTCGTAGCGGTCGTTGTAGTGGACGAAATTCACCGCAAGCTCACGCCTGACGATCAGCTCCTCGAGATAGGCCGCGCGGTCGTCGGCATGGCCGGTCCTGGCATCTCGCACCCGGAGCGCGATCTCGACCGGCGAGATCTGGCCGAAATGCAGGTAGGGGCTGATGCGCGAGCATTGCATGGCGGCGGGCTCGCTCCGCCCGTCGGCATAGCCCTCGAGGCCGCGCTCGAGAAAAGCCTCGAGGCGCTGGCGCGCAACGCCGGTGCCACCCTTGAACCGGCGCACCGGCGGCACGCTGTCGTCGAGCCCGAGCCGGTCGAGAACGACCTCGAGGTCCGAGAGATCGACCTCGGAGCGCAGCTCGCAGCGCCGGTGCTCGACGGGCGTCTCGGCGAGCCCGGTCAGCCAGGCGTCCCAGACCCGGCGCAGCTTCGGACGCAGGGTGCGCGCGGCACTCTCCTGCTTGTCCGATGCCGCCTCGACCGGGACGACGACGTCGCCCTCGACCTGGGTGACGCGACAGGACGCAGCCCTCGCGACGGCCGCGCGCCACGCTTTCTGATGGCGAAGGTAGCCCAGATCGCAGACCACGAGCGCGGCGCGGGCGGCCAGGCGAAGCGCCACCTCGTCCGGCCGGCCGCGCCCGACCACGAAGCCGATGCCGCGCGCGCCCAGGGCCCGTTCGACCTCCTGCAGGCCCTGGAGCATGAAGGCATAGTGGCGCCGGTTGGCGTCGGGATAGGCCGCCATCAGGCCGAAGCCCACCACCACCGGCAGGCCCAGCCGGTTGGCCTCGCCGACCGCGTATTCCAGCGCCGGGTTGAACGCCGCCCGCTGCGACTGCTGCATCCAATAGAGCACGTAGGCGCCGGCGACGGGAGCTCGATCGTTCAAAGGCCGGATGCGCGCGTCCTCGGCCATGCTATCGGATCACCCCGTGGTATCCTGCGCACGCCGGCCGGCGATCAGATGGCGCGCCGCCCCCGCCCGGTGCGTGCGAACCGGCTTGCCCGGACGATGCGCAGGTCGGTAGAGTGAATGCCAATCACCAACGGGAGGGATCCACCATGGCCAGGACGGAGAGCGTACCCCGGATTTCCGACAGCTCGGCCGCAGAGATCAAGCCCCGGACGCAGTCCCTCTCGCGGCGCTCGCTGCTGAAGGCGGGCGCGGCCGCGACGGCGACCGGCGCGCTCGGCTTTCCGTTCATTCGCAACGCTAAGGCTGCGACCTTGGAGCTGCGCTGGCTCGGCTGGGAGCACTACAACGTCAAGGAGCTGACCGCGGCCTTCGAGCAGGAGCACGGCTGCAAGGTCTCGGCCGGCTTCTTCGACGGCAACTCCGAGGCCTACAACAAGCTGCGCGCCGGCGGCACCCAGGACTTCGATCTCGTGATGGCGGACGGCTTCTGGCCGCGTCTCTACGCCAAGCAGGGGCTGACCCAGCCGGTCGACTACGCCAAGCTCGCCAACATGGCGCACGTGTTCCCCGAATTCCAGCCGCCCAAATACATGCTGCTGCAGGCCGAGGACGGCTCGGCGATGATCGCGGCGCCGAACTGCTGGGGCGGCTACGGCTTCACGGTCAATACCGATGAGGTCGCCGCGGCCGATCAGGAGAGCGTGGGCCTGTTGTTCAACGAGAAGTATGGCGGCCATCTCTCGACCAGCGCCCGCTTCGAGGAGAACATAGCCCTCGCCGGCATCCTCGCCGCCCATGAGATGGGCACGATGGACAAGGAGCGCCCGGACGGCAAGTCGTTCAATCCCTACGTCCTGACCGACGCCGAGCTCGAGCGCTGCAAGGAGCTGCTGATCACCCAAAAGGGCCTCCTCGTGACCCGCTGGAACGACGAGGACACGCTCGAGCGCCTGCTGCGCGCGGGCGTCGTCTGGGCCTCGCCCGAGTGGTCGGGGATCTACCGGCGGATCCGCTTCGACGAGCTCGACGGCAAGACCGACCTGCACATGCGCCATGTGCTCAAGCCCACCGAGGGCGGGCTCGGCTGGGTCGACACCTGGAACATCACCTCGGGCGTCCAGGACAGCGAGAAGCTCGAGGTGGCGCAGAAGTGGATCGACTTCCGCCTGGCCCGGGACAGCATGAAGACGGTCGCGATGGAGATCGGCTGGGCGCCGACCGTGGACGTGCGCGACATGCTGCCCGACCGCTACGTCGAGACCCTGTTCCTGAACCAGACCAGCGCGATCGAGGGGCTCTACCAGTTCGACGCGCCGTCCTCGCCCGAGAAGTGGGAGCGGATCTGGTCCGAGGTCGAAGCCGCCTGAAGCATCGGCAGCGACGGGCGGGCACCCCGGCGTGCCCGCCCCGACCGCGCACCCAGCCCCCAGTGAGCCCGGTCCTCGAGACCCACGCGATCGGCAAGCGCTTCGGCCGGGTCGAGGCGGTCCGCGCGCTCGATCTTGTGATCGAGCAGGCCGAGTTCTTCGCCCTGCTCGGCCCCTCGGGCTCGGGCAAGACGACGATGCTGCGGATCCTGGCCGGGCTCGAGGTGCCGGATGCCGGCCGGGTCCTGATCAACGGCCGGGAAGTGACCCGGCTGCCGCCCTACGCCCGCAACCTCGGCATGGTGTTTCAGGATTTTCTGCTGTTCCCGCATCGCACCGTCGCCGAGAACATCGCCTTTCCGCTGCGCATGCAGGGCCGCTCGCGCGCCGAGCAGGCCGAGCAGCTCGCCTGGGTCCTGGATCTGGTCCGCCTCAAGGGCCTCGAGGCGCGCTTTCCGCATCAGCTCTCGGGCGGCCAGAAGCAGCGCGTGGCGCTGGCCCGCGGTCTGGTCGCGCGACCGTCGCTGTTGCTGCTCGACGAGCCGCTCGCCAATCTCGATCGCGAGCTCCGGCGCGAGATGGAGGTCGAGGTCCGCCGCTACCAGCACGATCTCGGCATCCCGTTCATCTACGTCACCCACAACCAGGAGGAGGCGCTGACGCTCTCCGACCGGATCGCGGTGATGCACGAAGGCCGGATCGAGCAGGTCGGGCCCAAGCTCGAGATCTATCACCGGCCGGCGACCCGCTTCGTTGCCGCCTTCGTCGGCGCGCCCAACCGGCTGCGCGCGCGGATCGTCGGCCAGCAGCGGGAGTTCGCCCGGCTGCACTGGGGCGGCCTCGATCTGATCGGCCGCCGGGTGAGCGGCGCGGGCGAAGGCGATCTGGTCGACCTGTTCCTGAAGCCCGAGCGCATCCGGATCGTGGCCGACGGCGGCGACCTCGGCGGCGATCTGGTCAATCAGCTTTCCGGCACGCTGCGCGACGTGATCTTCAAGGGGCCCTATCTCGACTGCCTGGTCGATCTCGGCAGCGGCCAGGAGATGACCGTGAGCGCGCCGCCCGAGACGCCGGGCCTGGCGCGCGGCGCCGCGGTCGGCATCGGCTGGCCGGCCGAGGCGTCGGCGATCTTTCCGGTGGACGGCCAATGAGCCGGGACGGGCCGCCTGCGCTTCGATCCGCGCACGCGGGCGCTGATGCTGGCCCTGCCGGGGGCCTTGTTCGTGCTCCTCTTCCTGGTCCTGCCGCTGCTCTCGATCGTGGTGTTCAGCTTCTGGCGGACCGCGAGCTACGTCATGATCGCGGAGTGGAACCTCGACAACTATCGGACGCTTTTGGGCGAGCGTACCTACCTCACCTTTCTCGCCCGCTCGCTCGCCATGGCGCTCGTGGTCGCGGTGGTCTGCCTGGCCTATGCCTGGCCCTGCGCCTATCTGATCGCCAAGCACGGCGGCCGCTATCGCCTCGTGCTCGTGCTGCTCAGCGCCGCCCCGTTCCTGACCGGGATCGTGCTCCGGGTCACCGCCATGCAGCAGATCCTGGGCCCGATCGGCCTGCTCAACATGGCGCTCACCACCTTCGGCCTGAAGCCGGTTCAGGCGCTCATGTACACCAATCTCGCGAGCGCCATCGGCCTGATCTATCTCTGGATTCCCTTCATGCTGGTCGCGGTTTACCTGTCGCTGCTCAACTTCAACTTCGAGCTTCTGGAGGTCGCCAAGGTGTGCGGGGCGAAGCCCTGGCAGGCGTTCTGGGCGCTCACCTGGCCGCTCAACTGGATGGGCACGGCGATCGGGATCGTGCTGGTCGTGGTGCCGACGCTCGCCGCGACCGTCACCCCGCGCTTCCTGGGCGGCCCGAACGGCGCCCTCTACGGCAACATCCTCGAGCATCAGTTCGATGCCACCGGCACCTGGGCGCTCGGCTCGGCCATGGGGGTCGTGCTGTTCCTGGTCTCGCTGGTCGCCATCTACGCGATCTGGCGGACCGTCGATCTGCGGCGCGCGGGCTTCACCGGCGGCCTGGTCGACTGACCATGGCGGCGGTCGCCCGCGGCGGTCGGACGGTCATCGCCGGGCAGGCGCTGCTGCTCGGCCTCCTCTATGTTTTTCTATATTTTCCAATCTTTTACATCGGCTATCTGTCGCTGATGGCGAACAGCGTCTGGCCCTTCCCGCCGGCCTGGACCGCGAAGTGGTACGAGCGCCTTCAGATCATGAGCGACTTCCACGAAGGCCTCTTCAACAGCTTCCTGATCGGGCTTGGGACCGGCGTGCTCTCGGCGCTGCTGGCGACCGCCGGCGCGATCGGCATCCTGCGCTACCAGGTCAAAAGGCGCGGCTGGCTGGTCGGCTTCTACATCGCCCCTCTGTTCGTAGCCCAGGTCCTGATCGGCATCTCGACGTTGATGTTCAACCGCAACGTCTTGGGCGTGCCCGGCAATCTCACATCGGCGATCCTCGCCAATGCGACCTATGGCCTGGCGTTCGCCTTCCTCGTGATCCTGGCCCAGCTGGTCCGCTACGACTGGCGTCTCGACGAGGCGGCGATGGTGTTCGGCGCGAGGCCCATGCGCTGCTTCTTCGAGGTGACCCTTCCCAACATCTGGCCGGCCGTGCTCGGCGCCTTCCTCGTGAGCTTCATCCTGGGCTTCAACAATTTCGAGGTCTCCTTCTACAATCTGGGCGCCATCCCGACCCTGCCCACGGTCGCCTGGGGCACGCTCCGGCACGGCATCGAGCCTGAGCTCTACGCGCTCGCGACCCTCGTCAACCTCGCCGTCTTCGTCCTCCTGTTCATCCTCTACCTTCTCCTGCGCACCGGCCTGCTGCGCCTCGGCGTCCCGGAGGAGTGAGCCTATTCAGCCCGCGAGCGCTGGCCTGACATCGGTCTTGGCGAAGTCGTCGCCCACGAACAGCAGCGGCTCGGCAAGGTGTTTCGCGAGGCCGTAGGAGAGACAGTCGCCGAAGTTCAGCCGAGCGGGATGACGCCCCTTGCCAAAGCGGCCAAAAGCCTCTCGGGCGCAGCTGGCCTGCTCGGCATCGAACGGCACGATCTCGAGCCCCGCCTCGGCCACCAGCCGGTCGAGGTCACGGGCGCCCTCCTGGCCGAGCCGCGCGGCCATCACGATCCCCGCCTCGACCAGGGCCGCAGCGGACATGAGGCATCCGTCGGCCGTCAGAAGCATCTCTCGTAGCCTCTGCCAGCCTGGCTCCTTCTGGAGGATCGCGATCGCGACCGAGCTGTCGACGACCATCAGGTCGGCAGCCCGTTTTCGTCGTAACCGAGGATCTCCTCGGGGGACCGGTCGTCGAGGACGGGTAGGGAGGCGCAGTGCTCGACGATCGCGTTGATCCGGGCGCGCCGGCGCGCGAGATGCGCATCGCGCCGCCGCTTTTCGCGCGCGAGGCGCTGTTCGAGCGCGACGCGGATCGCCTCGGTCATGGTCTCGCCGGTCAGCTTCGCCAGCTCACGGGCCAGCCGGTCGGCGTCCGGGTCACGGATGCTGAGTGCCATGGCCGCCTCGGTATGGATGAACTCCACTCCGTATATATCCTGCCCATCGATTCCTTACCAGCGGACCGGCACGCCGTAGTCGCGGAACACCGCGCCCTCCGACACCACGGTGAAGCCGCCGGCCATGGCCTGGGCGATGATCAGCCGGTCCCAGCGATCGCGACGCGGGCCGGGCGGCCGGCCGGCCGCGTTCGCATGATCCACGCTCGCCCGCACGTCGTTGCGGGGCTCGGCAATCGCGCCGCGAGCCGCTCGCGGGAACTTGGGCTGTCGACGATCCATCAGAGCGTGGGTAAGAGGGTACGGTTTCGGGTGACGTATCGTCGTTTGTATCAGAGGCAGAAGGGGTACTGCCCAGGCGGAGTCAATGAGACCCGCAAGATCGGAGCCCCCCGATGCCGTAAGCTGCCGTTCGGGCTGTCGGCATGGCCGATCCCCCGGGTCGTCGAGGCCTGCGCGAGAGAGCTTCGCGCGCGGCCGCCAACCGGCTAGAATGGGCAGCCTGCCAGGACGCGGCCGCCGGCAGGGAAAGGGTCGCCGAGGCCGCAAAGGTCAATGAAGATGCGCCAACGCCTGGGATCGATCGCTCTGGCTACAGCCCTGCTCGCCGCCCTGGCGGCGTCGCCGGCACGGGCGGAGACGGCGCTGGAGCGCGGCAGCTATCTGATCAACAGCGTCGTCGCCTGCGGCAACTGCCACACCCCGCAGGGGCCGGACGGGCCGCTGCCGGGCATGGAGATGGCGGGCGGCCTCGTGATCCAGGAGGAGGCGTTCACCGTCCACACGCCGAACATCACTCCCGACCCCGAGACCGGGATCGGCACCTGGACGGATGCCCAGATCATCGCCGCGATCCGCGACGGCCGCCGGCCCGATGGCCGGATCATTGGCCCGCCGATGCCGATCGGCCTGTACCGCAAGATGTCCGACCGGGACGTGCAGGCGCTGGTCGCCTATCTGCGGCAGGTGAAGCCCGTGCACAACCAGGTGCCGCCGTCGGAATATCGGGTGCCCTTGCCCGAGACCTACGGTCCGCCGGTCGGGCGGGTCGCCGAGGTCGCGCGCACCGACCCTGTGACCTACGGTGCCTATCTCGCCGGACCCCTCGGCCACTGCATCGAGTGCCACACGATCCTGGTCGGCGGCCAGGCGGACTACCGGCGCCGGCTCGGCGCCGGCGGCAACCAGTTCTTCGGCCCTTGGGGCATCTCGATGGCGCGCAACATCACCCCCGACCGCGAGACCGGGATCGGCAACTGGACCGACGACCAGATCAAGCGCGCGATCACCCAGGGCATCAGCGCCGACGGCTCGTCGCTCAAGCCGCCGATGGGCTATCACTACTACGCCAACATCGCCGCGCCCGACCTCGTCGCCCTGATCGCCTATCTGCGCTCGCTGAAGCCGCTCAAGGCCGAGATCACCGAGTGAGGCCAGGGCGTGGGGTCCCGCGTTCGATGCCGCCGCGATCGTCGCGGTGACGGACCCCGCCGGAGCGACCGTTGGGCTTCGCCGGCAAATCCGGCTACAAGGGATCGGATCAGGTCCCGAGGGTCAGGAGCCGAGCCGATGATCAGAGGACGCCTCGTCGCCGCCCTGTCCTGCCTGCTGCTTGGCGCGGCGGTCCAGCCGGTCGCGCTCGCGGCATCGGCCGCCGACCTCGAGACGATGAGCCAGATGGCGCTGCTGCTCGGCCGGGCGGCCGGCTGCGGCCTCGAGACCGGCCGCGCGACCAACGCGATCGGCGCCTGGCTCGACCAGCTCTTCCCGCCCGGCTCGGCCGACCACCTGCGCTACCTGCAGGCGTTCGGCACCGACGTCCGGCGCCACGCCCGCCAGCAGCAGCAGGGCGATTCGCCGGACAGCTGCGCCGACGTCGCCGAGGCCCTCAATGCCATGAACTGGTGATCAGCACGGGTCGGTCGCTTTGCGCGGTCATGGTCGGGAACTCTAACCAGTCGCCGCGCGTTGCCGAAGCGGTCGATCTCGAGATCTTTCAGCGGCGCTGTGATCGGCAAAGCGCGTTGCGCGTCCGGGCGGGTCGCGCCCGACGGGCCCCGCGATCGATCTCGCCGGGCCGGATAGTCGCGAGCGCGTGAACCCGCGCGCCGCCTGAGCGGCAACGAGGAGGCTTCGGGCATGGGCATGCTGGTCGAGGGCGTCTGGCGCGATCGGGACGTGCGGACCGACGACGGCCGCTTCGTCCGGGTCGAGACCCAGTTCCGCAACTGGATCACTGAGGACGGCCGTCCCGGGCCGACCGGCGAGGGCGGCTTTAAGGCCGAAGCCGGACGCTACCACCTCTACGTCTCGCTCGCCTGCCCCTGGGCGCACCGCACCCTGATCATGCGCAAGCTCAAGGCGCTCGAGACGGCGATCGGGGTCTCGGTCGTGCACTGGCACATGGCCGAGCAGGGGTGGGAGTTCAAGCAAGCCCCCGGGGCCGACGGCGACGGCTTGTACGGCCACGCGTATCTGTATCAGCTCTACGCCCAGGCCCAGCCCGGCTACACCGGCCGCGCGAGCGTGCCCGTGCTCTGGGACCGGGAGACCCGGACGATCGTCAGCAACGAGTCGGCCGAGATCATCCGGATGCTGAACGGGGCGTTCGCCAAGGTGGGCGCGCGCGGCTCGGACTATTACCCGGCGCCGCTTCGCGCCACGATCGACGCGGTCAACGCGCTCGTCTACGAGCACGTCAACAATGGCGTCTACAAGGCCGGCTTCGCGCGCCGGCAGGAGGCCTACGAGGAGGCGGTGACCAAGCTGTTCCAGACCCTGGACGAGCTCGACGACCACCTCGCCGGCCGCCGTTATCTCGCGGACGAGCGGATCACCGAGGCCGACATCCGTCTGTTCACGACGCTGGTCCGCTTCGATCCGGTCTATGTCGGCCACTTCAAGTGCAATCTGAAGCGCCTGGTCGACTATCAGAACCTCTGGCCGTACGCCCGCGAACTATACCAGCATCCGGGCATCGCCGAGACGGTCGACTTCCACCACATCAAGCATCACTACTACGGCAGCCACGAGACCGTGAACCCGACCCGGATCGTGCCGCTGGGGCCGATTGTCGACTGGGAGGAGCCGCACGGCCGCGGCCGCAGCACCTCCGGCCGGTGAGCGCGCCGCCGGCGCCGGACGCCTCCTTCAGGCGTGGCCCGCCTCGCTCGAGAGCAGGGTCAGATCGATGCCGATCTTGGCGATCGCCCGCTCCCATTTGACCTCATTGTCGACGTCGAACACGAGGTCGAGATCGGCCGGCACCAGGAGCCAGCCGTTGGCCTGGATCTCGGCGTCGAGCTGGCCCGGCGCCCAACCGGCGTAGCCCAGCGCCAGCACCCGCCGGCTGGGGCCCTCGCCGCGGGCGATCGCCTTGAGGACGTCGATCGTCGCGGTCAGCGCGATGTCGTCCTCGATCACGAGGCTCGAGTTCCTGAAGATAGTCGGTGGTGTGCAGCACGAACCCCCGGCTGGACTCCACCGGGCCGCCGAAATGGATCGGCATGCTGCCGCTCGCCACGGTCTGCTCGACCCCGATCTGCTCGAGCAGACTGTCGAAGGTCAGGCTGTCGATGAGCCGGTTGACCACGAGCCCCATCGCGCCGTCAGCGGAATGGGCGCACAGATAAACCACGCTCCGGGCGAACCGCGGGTCCGCCATCTGCGGCATCGCGACCAGCAGCTGCCCGGTGAGCGAGGTTTCACTAGGGATCGAATTCGGGTCTGCCGCCATGCTCTTGAACTTAGACCCGGAGGGTTCGCCCAGCAAGGGCAGCAGCCATGGGAGCCCGATCCGGGAGCCGAAAAATTCTTGGCCGCTCGGCGTTGCCTGTCGCCCGGCGCCATGCCAGATTGCGCGCCGCGCGCCACTTCCCAGATTGCGCACCGCGCGCCACTCCAGAGCATGCGCCGCGCGCCGGCCTGGCCCTGGGCGTCGCGACGGCACCCGAGATGCGACCTTCCGAGGAGGCTTTGATGACGATACAGGTAGGTGACAAGCTGCCGGCTGTGAACCTCAAGCGCCTGACCCCGGACGGCATCAAGGACGTGTCGGTCGCGACCTTGACCGCCGGCAAGAAGGTGGTCCTGTTCGCCGTCCCGGGCGCCTTCACGCCAACCTGCTCGGAACGGCATCTGCCGGGCTTTCTCGAGCATGCCGAGGCGCTCAAGGCCAAGGGTGTCGACACGATCGCCTGCGTCGCGGTCAACGACCCGTTCGTGATGGGCGCCTGGGAGAAGTCCCGCGGCGTCGACGGCAAGATCGAGATGCTCTCGGACGGCAATGGCGAGTTCACGCGCGCGCTCGGCCTGGACTTCGACGGCAGCGGCTTCGGCCTCGGCCGGCGCTCGCGGCGCTACGCCATGGTGGTCGAGGACGGCAAGGTGAAGACGCTGCTGGTCGAGGAGGTGCCGAGCCAGGCCGACAAGAGCAGCGCCAGCGCGATCCTGGCGACGCTCTAGGCGGTCGGCGGACCGGCGCTCGCCCGCTCCGCCCGGCCAGCCTCGATCGCCTCGCGGGCGAGTTCGTCCGCGCGCTCGTTGTCGGGATGCCCGGCGTGGCCCTTGACCCAGTGCCAGGCGACCCGGTGCGGGCCCTGCGCCTGCTCGAGCCGCTGCCAGAGGTCCTGGTTCTTGACCGGCTTCTTGTCGGCGGTTCGCCAGCCGCGCGCCTTCCAGGCGGGCAGCCAGATGGTGATGCCCTGGCGCAGATAGTTGCTGTCGGTGAACAGGTTCACGGTCATCGGCCGCTTGAGCGTCTCGAGCGCGCCGATCGCGGCCTCGAGCTCCATGCGGTTGTTGGTGGTCGCCGGCGCGAAGCCGGACAGCTCGCGGCAGCGCCCGCGCCAGCGCAGCACGGCCCCCCAGCCGCCCGGGCCCGGGTTGCCCGAGCAGGCGCCGTCGGTATGGATCTCGACCGCATCGTCCGCCGCCGGCTCGGGGGTCGCCAAGGCTAGTCCAGACCGTAGGCGCCGGGCCCGGACACGCCGCGGTGGAAGCGCAGCTTGCCCAGATACTCGAGCGGGTCCTTGGGCCTGACGAGCGCGCCTTCGACCTGGTTCTGCCAGTCGAACAGCCGGGTCAAGAGGAAGCGCAGGGCGGCGCCGCGCGCCAGCAGCGGCAGCGCCTCGAGCTCGGCGCCCGTGAACGGCCGCAGCGCGCGGTAGGCCGCCAGCATCTGGCGCGCCTTGGTGATGTTGAAGGCGCCATCCGGCTCGAAGCACCAGGCGTTCAGGCAGATCGCCAGGTCATAGGCGGTGATGTCGACGCAGGCGAAGTAGAAATCGATCATCCCGGACAGGGCCCGGCCCTGGAAGAACACGTTGTCCGGAAACAGGTCGGCGTGGATCACGCCTTCGGGCAGATGGCGCGGCCAATGCCGCTCGAGATGGTCGAGCTCGCGCGCGACCTCGCCTTCGAGCCCGGGCTGGAGGTCGTCGGCGCCGGCGCGCCCGGCCTCGAACAGGGGCCGCCAGCTCGCAACCGAGAGCCCGTTCGGCCGCACCATCCGAAAGTCGGCCCCGGCCAGGTGCAGCCTTGCCAAGGCGCTGCCGAGCGCGTTGCAGTGGGCGGCATCGACCCGGCGCGGCGAGACGCCGTCGAGAAAGCTGACCAGCGCTGCCGGCCGGCCGCACAGCGCGCGCAGCGCCTGCCCGTCGCGGCCGTGAATAGGCGTCGGACAGGGCACCCCCTTGGCCGCGAGGTGCTCCATCAGCGCGAGGAAGAACGGCAGGTCCGCAGGCGCCACCCGCTTCTCGTAGAGCGTCAGGATATACTGGCCGCGGTCGGTGATCAGACGATAGTTCGAGTTCTCGACGCCCTGCGCGATGCCCTCGAGCGCGACCGGCGCTGCCAGGTCGTAGGCCGCAAGGAACTGCGCCAGCGACCCCTCGTCGATCGCCGTGTAGACCGCCATCCGGTCAGCCCGTGCGGTCGACCCGCGCGCCGTTCGCCGGCCGCAGGCGGACCGGCGTGCCATCGCGCCCGACGGTCGCGCTCACGACAGGTGACGCAAAGGGATCGGCGGGGACTTGAACGAGACGTCCTCCTGGACGACCCGGACCTCGCGCACGTCGATCACGAAGCGTTCGCGGCAGGCTTCGATCAGCTGGTCGACGAGCTCCTCCGGGGCCGACGCACCGGCGCTGATCGCGACGGTCGACACGCCCGCGAGCAAAGGCCAGTTCATGCTGGCCGCATTCTGCACGAGAGCTGCGACCGGACAGCCGGCAGCCTTGGCGACCTCGACCAGGCGGACCGAATTGGACGAGTTGGGGGCGCCGATGATCAAGGTGAGATCCGCCTTCGGCGCGATCGCCTCGACGGCCCGCTGCCGGTTGGTCGTGGCGTAGCAGATGTCCTCGCGCCGCGGCCCGCAGATCGAAGGGAAACGCCGTTTGAGGACCGCAAGGATGCTCTCGGTCTCGCGCAGCGACAGGGTCGTCTGGGTCGCGTAGGCGAGCTTGCTCGCGTCCGCCACACTGAGCGTCTCGGCCTGAGCGACGGTCTCGACCAGGATCACGGCACCCCGCGGCAGCTGACCCATGGTGCCGACCACCTCGGGATGGCCGCTGTGACCGATCAGCAGCACCGTGCGGCCGCGCCGGTGGTGCTGCTCGACGCCGCGATGGACCTTGCTGACCAGCGGGCAGGTGGCATCGGCGTAGAGCAGGTTGCGGCGCCTGGCCTCGGCCGGGATCGCCTTGGGCACGCCATGGGCCGAGAACACCACGAGCGCGTCGTCCGGCACCTCGTCGAGCTCCTCGATGAACACGGCACCCTTGGCGCGCAGTCCGTCGACCACGTGCCGGTTGTGGACGATCTCGTGGCGGACGTAGACCGGCGGCCCGTTCTGCTCCAGCGCCCGCTCGACGATCTCGATCGCCCGCTCGACGCCGGCGCAGAACCCGCGCGGGCTGGCGAGGAGGATGGTCAGCTCGGGACGGCTCATCGGCGCGGGATCGTCCAGGCCTGGTGGGTGATCGCTGAGCGTCCGGATGGCCCGGCGCGCGGTGACCGGGACCGGCAGGCTTGTAACACGCCGGCCACCGACCGGCGAGGCCTTTCGGCGACGCGGGGGCGACGGGCCGGCGCCCGACATATAAGGTCGCGCCGGCGGGTCGCCAACCGCTTTCGAACGCGGCCTGAGGCGCTCCTTGACCGGGGCGCGGTTCCGTGCTGAGCCAGCTTTGGCTGCTGCTCGCGGGCGAGCGCGGCGGAGGTGCGGCGGATGACCAACGTGGCCGTGGTCGGCGCTCAGTGGGGCGACGAGGGCAAGGGCAAGATCGTCGACTGGCTCTCGGAGCGGGCCGAGGTCGTCGTCCGCTTTCAGGGCGGCCACAACGCCGGCCACACGCTCGTGATCGACGGCCGGACCTATAAGCTCAGCCTCCTGCCCTCCGGCGTGGTGCGTCCGGGCAAGCTCTCGATCATCGGCAACGGCGTCGTGGTCGACCCCTGGGCGCTGCTCGACGAGATCGAGGCGCTCCGCGGCCAGGGCGTCGCGGTCGGCCCGGACAGCCTCAGGATCGCCGAGAACGCGCCTTTGATCCTGCCGCTGCACGGCGAGCTCGACCGCGCCCGCGAGCGCGCCCGCCAGGCGAGCGACAGCGGCACCGGCGCGCTCGGCACCACCGGCCGCGGCATCGGCCCGGCCTACGAGGACAAGATCGCCCGCCGCGCGATCCGGGTGTGCGATCTGGCCGACCCCGACCTCTTGGCGCGCAAGGTCGACGAACTCTTGCGCCACCACAACGCGCTTCGGGTCGCCTTCGGCGAGCCCGCGACCGAGGCGGCCCAGCTGGTCGCCCGGCTCAACGCGCTCGCCCCCCGCCTCCTGCCCTATGCCGAGCCGGTCTGGCTGCGCCTCGTCGAGCTGCGCCGGCGCGGTGCCCGGATCCTGTTCGAGGGCGCGCAAGGGGCGATGCTCGACGTCGACCACGGCACCTATCCGTTCGTCACCTCGTCCAACACGCTGGCCGCGGCCGCAGCGCTCGGCGCCGGCACCGGCCCCGATGCGGTCGGCTTCGCGCTCGGGATCACCAAGGCCTATACCACCCGGGTCGGCGAGGGCCCGTTCCCGACCGAGCTCGGCGACGAGATCGGCCGCGGCCTCGGCGAGCGCGGCCGCGAGTTCGGCACGGTCACCGGGCGGCCGCGCCGCTGCGGCTGGTTCGACGCCGTGCTGGTCCGCCAGGCGGTCAAGATCGGCGGCATCCATGGTCTGGCCCTGACCAAGCTCGACGTCCTCGACGGCATGGAGCGGCTCAAGATCTGCACCGCCTACCGGCATTTCGGCCAGACCCTGCATCACCTGCCGGCGGCGATGACCGCGCAGGCGGGCGTCGAGCCGCTCTACGAGGAGCTCGACGGCTGGCAGGACAGCACCCGCGGGGCCCGCAGCTTCGCCGACCTGCCCGCGCAAGCCGTCAAATATGTCAAGCGGTTGGAGGAACTGGTCGAGGCGCCGGTTGCGATGCTCTCGACGAGCCCCGACCGCGACGACACGATCCTTCTGCGCGACCCGTTCGCCGACTGAGCCGGCGGCGGCCACCTGCTCGATCCGTTGCCCGCCCGCTGACCGCGACCGCGGATGCACGTTCGCCACCCCTTGTGGCTCGAGGGCGTCGCTCGTCCGGGTGCGGGCGTGTTCGCGTTCCTGTTCACGATCGAATCGATCGCGCGGGCGACCGTCGCGACGGTGATCCCGCTCCAGGCCTACGCGGTGCTGCAGAGCAGCCGCGGGGTGAGCCTGATGTTCACCTGCGTCGGGCTAGCGGGGCTCACGGGCAGCCTCCTGATCCCGCTCCTGATCCGCCTCGTGCCGCGCCGGTGGGTCTATACGCTCGGTGCTACGAACCTCATCGCCGCGGCCGTCCTGTTCACGCTCGACGGCCCGGCCGGGTTGCTCGGCGGGCTCATCGTCCGCGTCCTCGGGGTCGCCTGCCTGAACGTCGCCCTCAACCTCTACATCATGGATTTCATCCCGCGCGGCGAGTTCGTGCGTTCGGAGCCTTTGCGACTGGCGATCTCGGGCGCCGCCTGGACGCTCTGCCCGGCGCTCGGCGTCTTCCTCTACGGCCGCTTCGGCGCGCTCGCGGCAAACGGGCTCAGCGCCGGCGCTGCCGCCCTGCTGCTCGTGGCATTCTGGGCGATCCGGCTCTCGGATTATCCCGGGATCGCCGCCGCCCGGCAGCCGCCGCCCAACCCCTTGCGCAACATCGGCCGGTTCATCGCCCAGCCGCGCCTTCGGCTCGGCTGGCTGATCGCCTTCGGCCGCTCGAGCTGGTGGTCGCAGTTCTTCACCTACGCTCCGCTCTATATGGTGATCTCCGGCCACAGCGATCTCGCGGGCGCGCTCCTGGTCTCGCTCGGCAACGCGACGTTCGTCCTGACGGTGCCGATCGGCCGCCTTGCCGAGCGGGTCGGCGTGCGCCGCGTGATCGTCTGCGCCTACCTGGCCTCGAGCGTCACGATGCTGCTCGCGGCCCTGCTCGTGCCGAGCGGCGCCTCGCTCCTGGTAGCTGGCCTGCTGCTGATCGGATCGGTCTTTGCGAGCGCCCTCGATGCGGTCGGCAACATCCCGTTCCTGCGCGCGGTCCGGGCGCGCGAGCGGCCGCCGATGACGGCCGTGTTCCGGACCTACACCGACCTCTCGGACCTGCTGCCGTCGGCGCTGTTCGCGCTGCTCTTGAGCTTCTTCGGCCTGGCCAGCGTGTTCGCGACCGCGGGCCTTTGGATGCTCGCGATCGGCCTGATCGCGCGCCGCCTGCCGCGGGCCATGTAGCCCATCCCTCGCCTAGCGGTCGGGCTCAGGCGCTCTCGACGCGCGAGGTTGTCGATCAGCCGGGTCTGCCCAGCCAGGCGGCGGCGAGGACGATCAGAGGGCGCCGGCGCTCCGGGTCCGGCTCGGCGAGCGTCAGGGCAGCGCGCACCGCGACATAGTCGACGCGAAAGCCTGCCGCCTCGAGCCGGGCGCTGGCGTCCGCCTCGATCGCGGCGAGCGGTCGCTCGCCGGCGGCAACCGCGGCGACTGCGGCTCGAAGGGTTAGATGGAGTTCCGGGGCGGCCCTGCGCTCGGCCGCCGAGAGGTAGCGGTTGCGCGAGCTCATCGCGAGGCCGTCGGCCTCGCGCACGGTCGGCCCGGCCACGATCTCGATCGGGAAGCCCAGGTCCCGGGTCATCCGGCGGACGATGACCAGCTGCTGGTAGTCCTTCTCGCCGAACACCGCGAGGTCGGGCTGGACCATGTTGAACAGCCGCGCGACCACCGTGGTCACGCCGCCGAAGTGCACCGGCCGGAAATGTCCGCAAAGGATGGTCGAGAGCCCCGGCACCTCGACCCGGGTGGCGTCTGCCCGATCGCCCGGATACATGACCTCGAGCGCGGGCGCGAACAACACTTCGACCCCCCTGCCCGCCAGCGCCGCGCCGTCCTCCTCGACGGTCCGGGGATAGGTCCGAAAATCCTCCTGCGGGCCGAACTGCAACGGGTTGACGAAGATGCTGACGACCACGGCGCCGGCACCCCGCTCGCGCGCGAGGTCGATCAGGCTGAGGTGGCCATCGTGCAGGTTGCCCAGCGTCGGCACGAACCCGACCCGCAAGCCCCGCCGGCGGAGACCCGCCGCGGCGGCCCGCAGCTCGGCCACAGTCTCGACGGTATCCATGGCTCACCCCGCCCAGACCGCCTCGTTCGCGCAGGAACGTAGGCGTCGGCGGCGGTCGCGCAAGGCCCGCGGCCGACGCGGCCAGGGGTCACATGCCGCGGTTCTGCGCAACTCTTCGATTCTGCGTGCAGTTATGCCACATTGCTGGTCTGAGCGACGGCCAACCGCGGGATGACGCATGTGACCTCCTATGTATTTGCGGCCGAAGTCGCCGAAGAGGACGACGGCCGCTGGAGTGCCTGGATCGAAGCGCTACCGGGCTGTGCCACCTGGGGCTATTCAAGAGAGGAGGCCCTTGCAGCCCTGGAGGATGCCGCCCAGGCGTACATCGAGGTTCTCCTGGAAAAGGGTCGCCCGCTTCCTCCAGGGGTGAGCTCACAGGGCGCTGACCGTCCGCGGGTCGCGGGCCGCCCACGGGTCGCCGTTACTGTATGACTGATGAGACGGCTCGCCTCCTTCATCTCTTGCGCAACGTCCCCGTGCGGGCAATCGTGGCCGCCTTGCAGCGCGACGGCTTTGTCCTCAAGCGCGAGACCCGCACCGGCGCCAGAATCTATGACCACGACGACGGCAGGCTGACCGTCGTTCACTACCACAGGGGCCGTGATATCCTGACGCGCAAGACGCTCAGTAGCGTTCTGCAAGCCACGCGCTGGGGCGAGGCCGATCTTCGCCGCCTCAAGCTGATCAAATAGAGAAGCCGGCGGCGGCAAGCCATTATGACTGCAACCGCGCTCGGATGGACTCGAGGTCCGGGAGGTGGGCGAGCGGGCCGATCGCGGCCAGCGTCGGCCCGCCCTCCGCCAGGAGCCGGCGGCCGACCCGGCGGATCGCTGCCTGGTCGACAGCGTCGACCTTGGCGATGATCTCCTCGGGCGGGATGCGCCGGCCGAACACCAGGAGCTGCCGCGCGAGCTCCTCGCTCTGGGCAAAGCAGCTCTCGAGTGCCATCATCAGGCTCGCCTTGAGCTGGGCGCGGGCGCGCAGGAGCTCCTCCTCGCCGGGCTCCGCGATCAGCCCCAAGAACTCGTCGCAGACCACGGGCACGAGCTCGGCCACCTCCTTCTCGCCGGTGCCGGCATAGATGCCGAACAGGCCGGTGTCGGCGTAGCTCGAGGCAAACGAGAAGATGGAATAGCAAAGGCCGCGGTTTTCCCGGACTTCCTGGAACAGGCGCGAGGACATGCCGCCGCCGAGCACGGTCGAGAACACCTGGAGCGCATAGAAGTCGTCGTCGAGATAGGAGATCGCCGGCAGGCCGAGCAAGAGATGCGCCTGCTCGAGATCGCGCGCCTCGCGCCGCTCGCCGCCCTGGTAGCGGGCGGGCGCCACCGGCTGCACGACGGGCGCCGGCAGCTCGCGGAACAGCCGCTCGCCAAGCTCGACCAGCTGCTCGTGCTCGACCTTGCCCGCGGCCGCGAGCACCAGACGCGGGGGGCCATAGTGGCCCGCCATGTAGTCGACGAGTGCTGTGCGCGGCAAGGCCGCGATCAGCTCGGCCGGACCCAGGATCGAGCGGCCGATCGGCTGGCCGGGAAAGGCCGTCTCCTGGAAGAGGTCGAACACGAGGTCGTCAGGCGTGTCCTGGACCTGGCCGATCTCCTGCAGGACGACGCCGCGCTCGCGCGCGAGCTCGGTCTCGTCGAACGCCGAGTGCTGCAGGATGTCGGCCAAAAGGTCGACCGCGAGCGGCAGGTCGTCCGCCATGATGCGGGCGTAATAGGCCGTGTGCTCGCGCGAGGTATAGGCGTTGAGCTGGCCGCCGACGTTCTCGATTGCCTCGGCGATCGCGCGCGCCGAGCGTTGCTGCGTGCCCTTGAACGCCATGTGCTCGAGCATGTGGGCGACGCCGTTGACCTCGGCCGCCTCGTAGCGGGCGCCGACGTCGACCCAGACGCCGACGCTCGCGGTCTGGACGCCCCCCATGGTCTCGCTCGCGACCCGCAGGCCGCTCGCAAGCGTCGTGATCTTGGTGGTCTCGGTCATGCGGCCTCCAGGGCCAGCTGCTCGATCCGGCGGCGGACCGCCGCAAGGTCGTTCGGGAGCAGGATGAAGCGCTCCGGCCGCTGCTCGAGGTCGGCCAGGCGCTCGGGCAGCGCCGGCGTGACGCCGGTCGCGGCGGCGACGGCGTCCGGGAACTTGGCCGGATGCGCGGTTGCCAGCGTGACCAGCGGGATTTTCGGACTTTGCCGGCAGCGGCGGCCGGCGGCAACGCCGATTGCGGTGTGCGGGTCGATGAGCGCGCCCGTCGTGCGCAGCACGTCTGCCATGGTCGCCGCGACCTCGTCCTCCTCGACCCGGGCGGCGTCGAACAGCTCGCGCGCCCGACCGAGCGCATCGGCACTCACGTTCAGGCACTTTTGCGTCTGAAACCCGGCCATGAGCGCAGCGACCGCGTTCGCATCCCGGCCGCAGAGATCGAACAGCAGGCGCTCGAAGTTGCTCGCGACCTGGATGTCCATGCTCGGGCTGGTAGTCGCCACGACCGTGCCGGCCCGATAGACCCCGCTCTCGAAGAAGCGGGCCAGGATGTCGTTGCGGTTGGTCGCGACGATCAGCTGGGCGACCGGCAGGCCCATGCGCGCGGCGACATAACCGGCATAGACGTCGCCGAAATTCCCGGTCGGCACGGCGAACGCCACCCGCCGCCCGGGCGCGCCGACCGCCAGCGCCGCGCTCACATAGTAGACCGCCTGGGCCATGATCCGGCCCCAGTTGATCGAATTCACGGCCGCAAGGTTGAGACGCTCGCGTAGCGCCCGGTCGCCGAGCAACGCCTTCAGCAGGGCCTGGCAGTCGTCGAAGGTGCCCTCGATCGCGAGGTTGTGGACGTTCGCCGCGGGGACCGTGGTCATCTGCCGGCGCTGGACCGCCGAGATCCGCCCGTGCGGATGCAGGATCACGATGGTCGTCAGCGCCCGCCCGGCGAACGCCTCGATCGCGGCCGCACCCGTATCGCCCGACGTCGCCCCGACGATCGTGATCGGCCGCCGCCCGCGACCAAGAAAATGCTCGAACAGCCGTCCGAGCAGCTGCATGGCTATGTCCTTGAACGCGAGGGTCGGCCCATGGAACAGCTCGAGCAGCCACTCGCCGGCCCCGAGCTGGCGGAGCGGCGCGATCGCCGCATGCTCGAAGGTCCCATAGGCGCCATCGATCAGGCGGCGCAGCTCGTCCTCGCCGAGATCGTCGCCGACGAACGGCCGCAGCACCCGCGCCGCGACCGCCTGATAGGGCGCGCCCTGCAAGGCCTCGAGCTCGTCGCGCTCGATGCGCGGCCACACGTCCGGCAGATACAGCCCGCCATCGCCCGCAAGGCCGGCAAACAGCGCCGCCTCGAAGCCACAGGCCGGCACCCCGCCGCGGGTACTGACGTAACGGACGCTCATCTCTTCATACCGCGAAAGCGGCCCTGATTAGGCGATCTCGCCCGACCCGGCAAGCCCGCGACTGCAAGGGTTCACTGCTCGGGTAAAATGGGGGGCGCTTGGCGGTTGCGTAGAAATGGGGATATGAACCTATGTCCTAGCGCTTGACCTCGCGCCTTCGAGCGGAGATTCCGAGCCAAGGGATCGCAAAGCCCAACTGCTATCGTAGGCTCGCATGAAGTTCCGCTACTTCATCCGCATTCTTGAAGGTCATGGCTTCGAGCTTGATCGGCAGAGCGGCGGCAGCCATCGCATCTACAAGGGCCGCATCGGCGGCCCGCCACGCCTCGTAGTCGTCGCCTGCCATAGCGAAAACGACGACATCAAGCAGGGCACACTGTCGTCGATGATCCGGCAGTCGGGACTGCCCAAACGAACATTCCGAGGATGAGGAACCTCACGCGGCTGCCGGTACCGTGAACTGATGACGTTGCCGGTCGCCATCCGTGTCCGCGAACACGCCACGCAGCGCATGCACGAGGAACTTCAATCTGATCGGGAATGGCGCCGGGCGACGGAGTAGAGCCGGTCGTTCTTGTGGCGGCAGGTCTGCGACCGTCTCAAGGTACAACGAGATAGCTTCTTGAAGGGAACCGAACACCTCCTCGAACGAGCTACCCTGGACCGCGATATCGAGGTCGAGGCAGATCGCCTCCCACTCCCCGCGGGTGCCTTCAGCGTAGCAGCGCAAACTCCTGGACACCAACTCCGAGCCTCTCGTCGCAACCCAAGCGGATTGAATTTAGGATGTCCGTGCCCGCATGACAATTAGGAATATCGTCTGGCACCCAGGCTCAAACAAGATAGCGGGCCTCGAGGTGGGCGAGGAACGGTTGCGGCTCGAGCGGGCGGCCGGTCGCGCGGGTCAGGAGCGTGCGGGTGTCGAGCAGCGAGCCCTGCTCGTGAACGTTGGTGCGCAGCCAGGCGAGCAGCGGGCGGAAGTCGCCGCTGGCGATCTGGGAATCGAGCTCCGGCAGGGCGGCGCGCAGCGCCTCGGAGAGCTGCGCCGCCATCATCGCGCCCAGCGTGTAGCAGGGAAAATAGCCGAAGGCGCCGCCCGGCCAGTGGACGTCCTGCAGGCAGCCCTCGCGATCAGTCGCCGGGGTGATGCCGAGCAGATCGCGCATGCCCTCGTTCCAGGCGCCGGGCAGGTCCGCCAGCGGCAGATCGCCCGCCAGCAGCGCCATCTCGAGCCGGTAGCGCAGGATGATGTGCAAAGGATAGGTGACCTCGTCGGCGTCGACCCGGATCAGGCTGCGCTCGACCCGGAGCGCGCGGCGGTAGAGGTTGTCCGGTGCGAGCGCCTCCCGGTCGCCGCCGAAGGCCGCGGCCAGCAGCGGCGCGAGGAAGCCCTGGAAGGCGCGCGAGCGGCAGACCTGCATCTCGATCAGGAGCGACTGGCTCTCGTGGACCGCGAGCGAGCGCGAGCGCCCGACCGGCTGTCCGCGCCAGGCCTTGGGCAGGCCCGAGTTGTAAAGCGCGTGGCCGGTCTCATGCAGGACCGCCATCAGGCCGGAGGCGGCGTCGCTCTCGTCGTAGCGGGCGGTCATGCGGACGTCGTCCGGGACGCCGCCGCAGAATGGATGGGCGCTCTCATCCAGGCGGCCGTGGTCGAAATCGAAGCCGAGGGCTGCCATCAGACGCTGGCCCAGCGCCTTCTGGCCGGCGGCCGGGAACCGCCCCGCGAGCGGCAGCGGCGGCATCTGGCGAGCCAGCACCCGCTCGAGGCAATCCGGCACAAACGCAGCGAGCGGCGCGAACAGGCGGTCGATCTCGGCCGCCGTGAGGCCCGGGCTCATAGCCCTCGAGCAAAGCGTCGTAAGGGGCGAGGTCCAAAGCCTCAGCCTTGGCTGCCGCCTCCTCGCGTGTCAGTCGAAGAACCTCGTCCAACGATTTCAGCAACAGGGAAAAATCCGACTTGGCGCGCGCCTCCTGCCAGACCAGCTCGGCATGGGCGGCAGCGCGCGCCAGGGCCGCGACCAGCGCGGGCGCGAGCGCGGTCGCGCGGCGGTAGCTGCGGCGCATCTCGCGCAGGTTCGCGGCCTGCCAGGGACCCAGCGCGTCCGCTGTCTGCTCGGCCGCGTCCAGCAGATCGCCGGTCTCGGCGCTGGTCAGGCGCTCGTGAGCGATCCGCTCGACGGTCGCGATCTGGTCGGCGCGCACACCGTTGCCGCCGGCCGGCATCATCGTCTGCCGGTCCCAGTTCAGGACTGCGAGCGCGCCTCGAAGGTCGGCCAGCTGCTTGAAGCGGTCCTCAAGCGCGCGATAGGCGAGCATGCGCAGGTTTCTCCCGGGTTTCCGGCGTCTTGCCGCCCGAGCGCCAGAGCAGCAGCGACAAAAGGCCGAAGGTGAGCACGCCGAAAGCCTGGTGGACAAGGCCCGCCCACAGCGGCGCGCCGAAAAGGACGACGAGTCCGCCGAGGCCGATCTGGATCGCCATCAGCGCGAGGGCGAGGCCGGCCAGCGGCCGCAGGCCCGCTCGGGCCCGCAGCCCCAGGGCCAGCACGCCGACGCCCGTCGCAAGCGCCAGCAGGCGATGGCTGAAGTTGAGCCGTACCGGAGCATCGCCCAGGTCCGGGATCAGGGCGCCATCGCAGAGCGGCCAGGTCGAGCAGGCGAGCGAGGCGCCGCTCTTGGTCATCATCGCAGCGCTCGCCATGGTGCCAAGCGCCAGCAGCCAGACCAGAGCGGCGAGCGGGTCGGGCACCGTCGCCGGCCCCCTGCCAGCATCGGCGCGCGCGAAGATCAGCCACAGCAGGCTGAACAAGAGGAGCGCCGTCGACAGATGGAGCGCGACCGTCCAGGGGCTGTTCTGGTCGAGCACGGTCAGGCCGCCGAGCGCCGCCTGGACCAGCAGGAGAACAATCAGGCTGGCGCCGTAGGCCGGCAGGCGCGGGTTCGCGCTGCGGACGCGCCAGGCGAGGATCGCGATCGCCAGCACCAGCGGTCCCAGGATGACGCCCGCGATCAGCCGATGGGCCCATTCCGAGAGGACCTGGGCATAGGCGTAGGAGGCATCGGCCGGCAGGGTGGCGGGCAACGGCAGCCAATGGCCGTAGCAGGTCGGCCAGTCGGGACAGGCAAGGCCCGAGCCCGTCGCGCGCACCCAGGCGCCGAGCACGATCAGGCCGAAGGTGAGCCCGATGGCCGTGCCGGCCGCGAGGCGCAACGCCTTCATCGGCCCGCGCCGGCATCGAAGCTGAAGGCGATGTAGACCGCGACCAGCGCCACCGCCAGGCCGTACCAGGTGATCGCGTATTGCAGATGGTCGTTCGGCAATTCGACCCGGGTCTGGCCGCCGAGCGGCAGGCCGCCCGGGTTGGGCGTCGCGTCCGCCTCGACCACGACCGGCAGCAATTCGAGCCCGACGGCCTGCGCCAGCGCCGCCAGATCGTACCAGTACCAGATCCGCTCGCGCGGCTGATTGGCGGGGGTGAACCAGCCGGGGCGGTCGCCCATCCGGTAGCGGGCGATGCCGGTGATCAGGGCCGGGGCCGGGGTCTCGCCCTGGCGCCGGGTCTCGACCGGGGCCCGGTCGGCCGGCACGAACCCGCGATCGACCAGGACGGCAGCGCCGTCGGGCCGCACCAGAGGGGTCAGAACGTGCTGGCCGAACTGGCCCTCGACAGTGAACGCGCCGAACCGCTGCTCGAGGTCGTGGCGGAAGCTGCCGCGGACGCTGACCTTGCGGAAATCCCAGGCGCGCCAGTCGGCGGCGGCGGCCGGCAGGGGCTCGGCCGGCGCTGCGAGCTGCGCCGTGCGCGCCGCGATCAGGCCCTCCTTCCAGTGCAGGCGCTGGACCTGCCAGCTGCCGAGCCCGAGCAGCATGAGCAGACCGGCAAGGGTCGCGACGCTCGGCCCGAGGCGCGGCCGGAAGCTGCGGCTGCCGAGGCTAGCGCGCATGGCGGCCGGGCACCGGCGGCCGGCAGCAGGCTGAGGGTCTGGGCGAGCGGCGCTGGGACATGGCGCCCCCCTATGTAGCGCGCCCCGCCCCGCCTTTGAAGCCGCCACCGCCCGCCCGGTTGTCGCAGCCGGGCGGAACG
>CAWCRU010000040.1:0-97485 GCA_963798075.1 uncultured Alphaproteobacteria bacterium
CTCGAGCAGGCGGTCGTCCATGCCGCTCGCGAGCGCACCCGCGACGGCGCGCTGGAACGCCCGCTCGGGGTCGTCGACGTGACGCGGCACGAGCCGCGAGCAAGGCCGGCTCGGACCAGGCCGGCCAGGACCGAAGCGCCGTCATCTGCGACATCTTCTCTTCGCGCGCACGCAGATCGGCGCGGCTGTTGACGTGCGGCCCTTGAGGATATCAGGATAGGGCGGATGGTCGACCATGCGGGCCGCTACCCGAACCCCTGAAGCCGCGAGGACCCGCATGCTGCAACTCGGCTACAAGGCCTCGGCGGAGCAGTTCGCGCCCCGCGAGCTGCTCGATTTCGCGGTCCACGCCGAAGCGAAGGGCTTCGACTCGATCATGGTCAGCGATCATTTCCAGCCCTGGCGGCATACGGGCGGCCATGCGCCCTTCTCGTTCGCCTGGCTGGGCGCGCTTGGGCGAGCGCACCTCGCGCGCGCTGATCGGCACCAGCGTCGTCACGCCCACCTTCCGCTATCACCCCGCGATCGTCGCCCAGGCGATCGGGACGCTCGGCGTCGCTCTATCCGGGCCGCGTCCTGCTCGGGGTCGGCACCGGCGAATCCCTGAACGAGGTGCCCGGCGACCGGCATGCGATGGCCGCCGTTCAAGGAGCGCTTCGCCCGCCTGCGCGAGGCGATCGAGCTCATGCGCCGCCTCGCCCGCGAGGACCGGGTGACCTTCGAGCGGCGAGTTTTTTCAGACCGACAAAGCGACCATCTACGACCGCCCGGAGATCCCGGTCCCGATCTACGTCGCGGCCTCGGGCGCGGTCGCGGCGCGGCTCGCCGGCCGGATCGGCGACGGCTTCATCTGCACCAGCGGCAAGGCGCAGGGAGCTCTACACCGAGACCCTGCTGCCAGCCGTCGCGGAGGGCCTCGAGAAAGCCGGCCGCGCGCCGGACAGCATCGAGCGCATGATCGAGATGAAGGTCTCGTTCGACACCGACCTCGAGCGCGCCCGCGAGGACACCCGCCACTGGGCGGCTCTGGCGCTGAAACCCGAGGAAAAGACCGGCGTCGAGGACCCGGTCGAGATGGAAAGGCTCGCCGACGCTTTGCCGGTCGAACGCGCCGCCAGCCGCTTTCTCGTCTCCAGCGACCCCGACGAGCACGTCGAGCGCCTCGCCGAGACCATCTCCCTCGGCTTCACCCACCTCGTCTTCCACGCCCCCGGCCCCGACCAGAAGCGCTTCCTCGACCTCTACGCCACCCAGGTCCTGCCGCGCCTGCGCAAGCGCTACGGCGGCTGAGACCTGCCCAAATCCGTCAGCCCGCCGCGCCGCACCGTCTATTCCCTCTTGACCGACAAGAGGGTGGTCTGCAGGACGCCGGCGATCTCTGGCATTCTGCCGATGGCCTCGTTCAGGCTCTTGAGGTCGTTGCACTCGATGAAGGCGATCACCTCCGAACCCACCCAAGACTTGGTCAGGCCCTTGCAATTCATGAGGTCTCCGAGAGCGTCGGGCACCTCGGTGCCCGGCTCCGTTTCGATCAGAGCATAACCTCGAACCATCTCCTGCGCGGTGCCCGGCTGGACCGAGGCCATCCATAAGCAGGCGCTGGATACCGCCAAGCCAATCTTCGCTACTGCGTGCACGTTCCGTTCCTCCTGTCGGTTCGGTCACGACGGGGGTATCAGCCCCTGAGCGGCCCGCAGTGTGAGCTGCGTCACATCCGGTGCAACCTAGAGCTGAGCACCGAGGCACGACATACGGTCGGCGATCCCGTTCTCGGTCAGGTAGGCATGCGCTCGGGTCGGCGAGAGCGTAGCCAGCAAGGCTGCGAGGTCGGCCGGCGTGTCGACGTCGAGCGCGAGGCCTGGGCATTCGACGATCTGCGGCTCGACGCCGAGTTCGCGAGCGCGTGCGAGGTGTGGGAAAAAGCTGTCGGCGCCGAAGCGGAGCGGCAGGAGATCGGGCGGCGAGCAGGCGACCGCGTTCGAGCCGCGGCGGTCGCGCGAGGGGGCGATCGTCACTGCCGGCGCGGCTGCGTGGGCGCTGCAGCAGCGCCTCGATCTCCGCGGGCGTCACGAGGGGGATGTCGCCCGGGAGCTGTAGCATGCCGAGGGCGCCTTCCTGCGCCAGGGTGCGGGCGCCGAGGGTGCTGGCTGCCGTGTGGCTGCGATTGGCTTCCTCGACCAGGACGCGAGCGTCGTAGCGCGTCGCGAGCGCTCGCGCCTCGGGATCGCGGGTCACCATGAGGATGCCGGCGAGGCCCCGGGTCGCGGCGAGCGCGCTCAGCACGTCTTCTAGCATGGCGCGAAACAGCGCCTGGCGTTCCTCGGCGCTCAGCACGCCAGCGAGGCGCTGCTTGGCGTCCGCCAGGTCCTTGACCGGCATCACGACCCAAAGACGCGATCGGCTCACGGAGGGTGTTCCATCACCTTTCGCATGCCAGGGAGGCTAGCCCCCCGGCGCGCTGCGGCCTAGGGTGGGGCTTCCGACCGCGAGGAGGCAACCGACCCATGAAGATCGGCTTCTACTACTTCGCCACCGACTACTCGATGCCCATCGTCGAGGTGGCAAGGGAGCTCGAGGCGCACGGCTACGAATCGCTTTTCGTGCCCGAGCATACCCACATCCCGGCCGCGCGCAGGTCGCCCTGGCCGGGCGGCCCGGAGCTGCCCAGGCACTATTCGCACACGCTCGACCCCTATGTCGGCCTCGCGGCCGCCGCCGCCGTGACCACGAAGCTGCGGCTCGGGACGGGGGTCAGCCTCTTGACCGAGCGCGACCCGATCGTCACGGCGAAGACGGTCGCGACCCTCGATCTGATCTCGGGCGGGCGCTTCGAGCTCGGCATCGGCGCCGGCTGGAACGCGGAGGAGATGGAGAACCACGGCACGAAGTTCGAGACCCGCTTTCGGGTCATGGTCGATCGCGCCAAGGCGATGCAGGCGATCTGGACCAAGGACGAGGCGGCGTACGAGGGCGAGTTCACGAAGTTCGAAAAAATCTGGTCCTGGCCGAAGCCGGTGCAAAAGCCGCACCCGCCGATCCTGCTCGGCGGCGAGACCAAATACACGCTCAGGCGCGTGATGGAGTTCTGCGACGGCTGGTTCCCGCGCGGGCGGGGGTTCGAGGATCCCAAGGCCGAGATGGCGCGGCTCAAGAGCTTCGCCGACGAGGCCGGGCGCGACCCCAAGACCGTGTCGACGACGCTGTTCGGGACCAAGCCGGAAGCGGGCTACGTCGAGCAGTGTCGGGCGGCCGGCATCGATCGGGCGCTGTTCGCGCTGCCCCCGGAAGGCCGCGATGCGGTCATGCCGGTCATCGAGCAGTATGCGGCCTTCCTCACCTGATCCCGGCGGGCGCCGAAAAGGGCCTCCCGACGGCAGCGCGTCGATCGTCCCCTCGCGGCGTCGGCGGACTGCCGCCCCTTGCGCGGCCACCGGCCGGAGGCGTCGGCTCCAGTCCTCTCAGTAGCCGCGCGCGCGGTCGACCTGATGCCGGAGCGGCTGCCCGGCGCGGGCGCGGCGGATGTTCTCGACCACGCCCTCGGCCGCGGTCGCGGGCAGGGAATAGCTCGCGACGTGCGGCGTGACCAAAACCTTGGGATGGCTCCAGAGCGGGCTCTCGGGCGGCAGCGGCTCGCTCTGGAAGACGTCCAGGGTGGCGCCGCCGAGATGACCGGCACCCAGCGCCGCGATCAGATCCGCCTCGACCAGGTGGGCGCCGCGCGCGACGTTGATCACGCAGGCGCCGTGCGGCAGGCCGGCGAAGGTTTCGGCATCAAGGATGCCGCGGGTCTCGGCCGTGAGCGGGAGCAGGCAGACCAGGATGTCGGCCTGGTGCAGAAAAGCGTGCAGCTCGCTGCGGCCGGCGTAGCTGGTGACGCCGGCCAGCGCCTTGGGCGTGCGGCTCCAGCCGAAGACCGCAAAGCCATGCGCCGCGAGCCCGCGCGCGACTGCGGCGCCGAGCTCGCCCAGCCCCATGACGCCGACCCGGCGATCCGCTGCTTGCGGTGGAAAGCGGTAGGCCCAGCGGCGGGCGCGCTGCTCGCGCTCGAAGCGGTCGAACTCGCGGTGGTGGCGGAGCACCGCGAGCAGCACGTACTCGCCCATCGTGCGGGTGAGCGACGGGTCGACCATCCGCGCGATCGGCACATCCGGGACCGTCGGATCGGCGATCAGCCCCTCGATGCCGGCGCCGAGCGAGAGGATCGCCCGCAGGTTCAAAAGACCTGCGAGCGCGCCCGCCGGCGGCCGCCATACCAGCGCCGTATCGATCTCGGCGACATCGCCGACCTCGGGCCAGATCCTGACCTCGAGCTCGGGCATGCGGGCGCGAAGCTCGTCGCGCCAGAGCTCGGCCGGATCGTCCGGACTGAGAAACATCAGGGCCACGCGGCGCCTCCCGAGCCAGGTCGACATGCCCACGCATCCTGCCGGGCCCAGGCATCCTGCCGGGCCCACGCATCCTGCCGGGCCCACGCATCCTGCCGGGCATCCTGCCGGGCCACGCATCCTGCCGGGCCACGCATCCTGCCGGGCCACGCATCCTGCCGGGCCCACGCATCCTGCTGGCCCACGCATCCGGCCGGGCCCACGCATCCTACCGGCACACGCATCCTGCCGGGCCCAGAGCATCCTGTCGGGCCCACGCATCCTGCCGGGCAAAGCCACGCTTGACCAGCCTCTCGAAGGCGGCGACTCCGGTATCGGCTACCGGGCCGCCCCCGCCCCGGTCCGGTCTACTTCACCGTGGCGTCGATCGTGCCGTCATGGGCGAGCAGCTCCCGACTTTATACGCCAGATCATATTACGGTCGCATATGATTGTAATCATTTACCCTTCTAACGATGGCCAGCGCCTCTGGCGCGCCGTCCCGGGCGCTCAGCGCGCGGCGATACGTTCGCCGGCCGGCACCAAGCGCGCGGCAGTCGCGGCCAAAGGTTGCGATCGTCCGGGCGCCGGCGCGGCTTGCCGGATCTGGCGGAGCGTCGTCTGATAGGACGCCGCCAGCGGGCCGCCGAGCTCGACCGCCCGGCTGGCGGCGTCCAACGCAGCCTCCGGCCGGCCGCGCTCGAGCAGGACCTGGGCGAGATTGTTCCACGCCGCGCCGCTCTCCGGATCGGCTGCCGTTGCCCGGCGGAACGCAAGCTCGGCGCCGTCGAGGTCACCTTCGCCGTAGCGGGCGTTGCCGCGTCCGAGGAGCGCGCCGCGGCTCTTCGGCCAGCGTTCGAGGATCGCATCGTAGGCGACCCTGGCGGCCGCCAGGCGATGGGTCCGCTCGAGCGCGGCGGCGGCGCGCACGACGGCCGCCTCCTCGGCGCTCGCGGGCAAAAGGTCGGGCGGCAGGATCACCAATCCCCAATGCCCGGCCCGCGCCCAGGTGTACTCGAAGGTCGCGAGCGAGAGCCGCTGCCGAGGCTGCGGGCCCGAACGAAGCACCAGATCACCCGTCACCCGGTCGTAGCCGACGGCGACCGCGTAGTGCCAGACCTGCCACCAGTCGAGGCCGAGGTTCTGCAGCACCAGGACCGGGTGGCCGGCGGCGAGCTCGGTCAGCAGGTCGCCAAGGTCGGTGACCGGGACCGCAAGCCGGCCATGGCTTCGGGCGGCGGCCAGAAGGTCGGTCGGGAGGGTGCCCTTGCGCCCGGGCGTATAGACGGCCGGCGCCAGCTCCGCCTGGGTGACCGTGGGACCCGACCAGGTCAGCGCCATTGCGAGCGCCGCCGGCCCGCATTGGAACGCGTCCTGAGGCTCGAACGGCACGCCGGCGACTTCGGCCCGATCCGGCAGGGCGGGGCGCTGCTGGGCCCGCTCGACGGCGGCCGGCGTCGCGCAGGCGGCAAGGCCGATCACGGCCAGAGCCGCCCGGCCCAGATGCCCGAGCGACATCGTCTAGTGGTGGTTGATGAACGGGAAGATGTGGGTCAGGCCGAGAATGTCGGTGATCAGCAGCACCAGGAAGATGAACAAGGCGGCGCCGATCACCGCCGCGATCGCATCCCCGCCTGCCGGCAGCCGGTCGAGCCGGCCGGCGATCTTTTGGACCTCGGCATCCGACAGGCCGGCGACCCGGTTGGCGGCCTCGACCGGATCGACGCCGAGCGCCGCCATCTGCTGGCGCACGTCGTCGCGCGCGAGGAAGGCGGTCACACGCGCGCGCTGATCGATGGGTGCGGCAGGCTCGATCGCCTGCTCGGTCGTCACGAGGGCGGCGCGCGCGGCATCGACCGGCCCGGTGAGCACGAACATGACGGCGGCGAGCGCGAGGGCCACGGGCCGACGTAATTGCAGGATACCAATCATGGCGGGTGCAGTCCCCAGGCGGCGGTGAGCTGGATCATCAACGCAGGCGCACGAGGTGCGCGCGCAACGTTCTAACCGCGCAGGGTTAGCGAAGAGTTAAAACTGCCGCTGCCGGCCGCCCGGCGGATACGGGCCGTCGCCACGGGCGGAAGGCGCCGGCGCCGCCCGTCATCTTCGGATCATGCGATGGACGATTGAGATGATGGGTCAGCGCCCGGCGGCGGCGGCGGCGCCGGCATGCCTTGGGCGCGCGGCCGAGATCGCCCGCGGCCTCGCGCTGCAACCAATTCTTGACGGGGCCGGGTCGACAGTCGACGGCGCAAGCGCCTGGTGGAAAGCGGAAAGGGCCCGCCATGTTCGACGACCCGGATTTCGACGATCACGAGCAGGTGGTCTTCGGCTGCGATGCCGCGACCGGACTGCGGGCGATCATCGCCCTGCACTCGACGGCGCTCGGGCCGGCCTTCGGCGGCTGCCGGATGTGGCCCTATGCGAGCGAGGCCGCCGCGCTGACGGACGCGCTCCGCCTGGCGCGCGGCATGACCTACAAAGCGGCGATCTGCGGGTTGCCCTATGGCGGCGGCAAGTCGGTGATCATCGGCGATCCGAGGCGCGCCAAAACGCCGGCGCTGCTGCGCGCGATGGGCCGGGCGGTCGAGGCGCTGGGCGGCCGCTACATCATCGCCGACGACATCGGGACCACGCTCGAGGACCTCGTGCTGATGCGCGAGACGACCAGCCACACGGCGGCCGCGACCGCGGCGGCGCAGGCACCGCTCGCCGCCACCGCCTATGGCGTCCTGATGGCGATCCGGGCCGCCGTGCGCCAGCTCACCGGCCGCGACCGGCTCGACGGCCTGCGGGTCGCGATCCAGGGGCTCGGCAACGTCGGCCGGCCGCTTGCGGACTTTCTCCAGCAGGCGGGCGCCAGGCTG
Source organism: uncultured Alphaproteobacteria bacterium (assembly GCA_963798075.1). Taxonomy (GTDB): domain Bacteria; phylum Pseudomonadota; class Alphaproteobacteria; order Geminicoccales; family Geminicoccaceae; genus DATAOG01. The sequence goes on from CAWCRU010000040.1 coordinate 7,232, forward strand.
ATCGTCGCCGACCTCGACCCGGCGCGCGTCGCCCGCGCGGCCGAGGAGCTCGGCGCGCAGGCGGTCGCGCCGGAGGCCATCTACGATCAGCCGGTCGACCTGTTCGCGCCCTGCGCCCTCGGCGCCGTGCTCAACGACCACACCCTCCCGCGGCTGCGGGCGAAAATCGTCTGCGGCGGCGCCAACAACCAGCTGGCCCTGCCCCGCCATGCCGACATGCTCGCCGAGCGGGGCATCCTCTACGTTCCCGACTACCTCGCCAACGCCGGCGGCGTGATCGATTTCCATCAGGAGCGGATCGACGATTCGCGGGCCGCGGTGCTGGCCGCGGTCGGCCGGATCGAGGCGATCACGGCCGAGGTCCTGAGCGCGGCCGAGCGCACCGGCCGGACGCCGCAGGCGGTCGCGGATCAGAAGGTCCGGGCGCAGCTGCGGGCGGGCGGCCGGCATCGGAGTTGATCGCGAGCGCAGGAAGTCCGGGCCCTCGCGGGAGCGGCACCCGCCGCAGCCTGCCCCAACGGTTGCTGCGGCTTGCGCTGGTCGGGCTTGGCCGCTAACCCTTCGAGGCAGGGTTGGGTGACGGGAGCGCGTGCCGATGACCGGCGCCGTCGTGAGCATCGCGCAACAGAAGGGCGGTGCCGGCAAGACCACGCTCGCGGTCCAGCTGGGCGTCGCCTGGCTGACCATGGGCAAGCGGGTGGCGATGCTCGACATCGATCCGCAGGCGAGCCTGTTCACCTGGTTCAATCTGCGCCGCCGGCGGCAGGGCGACGATGAAGGCAGCCTGATGGTGCAGGGGCTTTCCGGCTGGCGGCTCGGCGGCGAGGTCGGGCGCCTGCGCCGGGAGTTCGAGCTGGTGCTGATCGACAATCCGCCGCACGCCGAGACCGACGCGAGGAGTGCTTTGCGCGCGGCCGACCTGGCGCTGCTTCCCTGTCAGCCCAACGTGCTCGACCTTTGGGCGTCGAAGACCACGCTCGAGCTCGCCGAAGCCGCCAGGACCGAAGCCCTGCTGGTGCTCAACCGGGTGCCGGCGCGCGGCCTCGCCGCCGCGGCGATCCGGGCCGAGATCGAGCAGCAGCGCTGGCCGCTGGCCACGGCCAGCCTCGGCAACCGGCAGGCCTTCGCGGCCTCGATCGCCCTCGGGCAGGGGGTCGCCGAGAGCGCGCCCAAGAGCCCGGCCGGCGTCGAGATCGCGGCCCTCGCCGCTGAGGTGCTGGGCCGGCTCTCGCGTTGACCGCCCGAATTGCAGCCGGCCGCGCAGCTGCTACAAAGGCGCTGCTTTGAGGGCGCCCGGACGATCAGTCGAAGAGGTGGTGCATGGACCCCTACCAGAGACGCGGCGGTTCCGATGGCGATCTCGGCCAGCAGGCCAGCAGCTTCGTCGGCGGTCTTTTGACCTATCTGCGGACCCGGTCCCCGGAGCACTGGCTGTTCTTCGCGCTCGGCGTGATCGTGGGCCTGATGATCGGCTGACGAGAGGGCCGCGTCCGCTCGCCCGGTGCCGCGGCGGGGAGCGCGCGCCGATGGCCGGGCCAGGGTGGCGGCCGTGACCTCGTCGGGCGGCCGCGGCGAGGCGCCGGGCATCGGGCGGGAGGGCCAGGGGCCGACCATGCGCCTCAGCGTGGTGGCGCCGTTCTACAATGAGGAGCGCAGCGTCGGCGTCTTCTTCGAGCGCCTCTTGCCGGTCCTCGAAGGCATCACGCCGGCCTTCGAGGTGGTCTGCGTCGACGACGGCAGCGATGACCGGACCTTCGAGCTGCTGGCCGAGCACCATCGGCGCGACCCGCGGATCAAGGTCCTTGGCCTCTCGCGCAACTTCGGCAAGGAGCAGGCGTTGAGCGCCGGGCTCGACTTCACCTCGGGCGATGCGGTCATCCCGATCGATGCCGATCTCCAGGATCCGCCGGAGCTGATCCGCACGCTCGTCGAGCGCTGGTGCGAGGGCTTCGATGTCGTGCTCGCGGTGCGCTCCGACCGGCCGGGCGACAGCTCGCTCAAGCGCTTGAGCGCGGGCCTCTTCTACCGGATCATGGGCAGGCTGAGCGATGTGCCGGTGCCGGCCGACGTCGGCGACTTCCGCCTCCTCGACCATCGCGTCGTCGAGGCCTTCCGCGGCCTGCCGGAGCGTACCCGGTTCACCAAAGGCCTGTTCGCGTGGCTGGGCTTCAGACAGGCGCGGGTCGAATACAGTCGCGCGGCACGCGCGGCCGGCCGCAGCAAGTGGCGCTATTGGGCGTTGTGGAACCTGGCCCTCGAGGGCATCTTCTCGTTCACGACCTGGCCGCTCCGGATGTGGACCTACCTCGGGTGCGGCATCGCGGCGCTGGCGGTCGGCTACGCCCTGTTCATCATCCTGCGCAGACTGGTGCTCGGGGCCGACGTGCCCGGCTTTACCTCGATCGTGGTGTTGATCTCGTTCTTCGGCGGCCTCAATCTGATCGGGCTCGGCATCATCGGCGAGTACCTCGGCCGGGTCTTCATCGAGACCAAGCGGCGACCGCGCTATCTCATAGCCGACGCTCTCGGGTTCGACGCCGGCCTTGCCCGCCGGTCGGTTCGCGGCGCCCCGACGCCGCAGGATCGCATCGACACCGCGTGAACGGCAGCGCGCGCCCGTCAGCTGCCGCCTGATCCGGCGCAACGGTCGAGTGCGCGGGTGCTTATCCCTTTGCTCACGAGCCGATCCGTCAGGTCGCGATAGAGCTCATCCGGCTCGGGGATGCCGTCCGGGTAGCGCCAGATCTCGAAGGCGGTTCCGGCGACCGGCACGACCTTGGCAGGCGGCCCGAACTGCGCCTCGAGGGCCGCCGGCCGGAGCCTCTGCGCGCCCTTGCGGGCGGTCACCACGAAGGTGAAATGGCGGCGCTGCGGACAGCCGGAGCGCCAGTCCCAAAAGGCGAAACCGTTGCCGGCCAGCAGGAGCGGCCGCGCGTCCTTGGCAAGCGGCGTGATGGTCAAGTCGGTGAACAGCGACGCCTTGTGTGCCACCCAATAGCTGGAGAGGCCGGTGCGGCCGATGCGTCCGGATGCGGCCTCCGCGTCGAGCGCAGTTACGAGGGCTTCCATGGCCGTCTTGCGCGCCGCCGCATCGCGCGCCCGGGCCATGAAGAAGGGGGTCGCCACCACCAGCGCGACGGCTACCAGCCCCGCGGCTGCCGACGAAGCCCGCAGACGGCCGAGGGTGTCGGCAATGCCGAGGGTTATCGGCAGGGCCGCGACCGCGATCCCCCAGAACAGATAGCGAAGGGAGAGCAGATCCTTGGTCGCCATCGCCGCCGGAACCGCGAGGACGGTCGCCGCGAACAGCACGAAGACGTACAGGCGGAAGTGCCGGACTTCGCCAGGCTCCGGCAGCGTTATCCAGAGCGACAGGGCGCCGCCCGCGAGCGCGAGCGCGTAGAGAAGGAGAACGTTCGTGGTGCCGTAGCCCGCATAAGCCTGGCCGAGCTGCAAAAGGTTCGCATCCAGGTGGCCGAGGCGAAACGAGAAGACCCGGTCGTCCCGATAGGCCAGGAACGGCAGGGCAGCGAAGCCGAGCCGCAGCGCCTGCGCCAGCAGCAGCGCAGCCAGCGCGACGGCGACGGCGGCCGTCAGCCCGCGCCATTTGATCCCGCCCAGGGCCGCCATCAGGAGCGCCGTGGCGAGCGTGGGTGCCACCGACCACGGCAGGAACAGGGGATCTGAGTGGATCACGAGGCCGAACAGGATGCCGAAACCGGCGACGAACGCTGTCGAAGGCAGCGACCTGTCAGCGCGGCTGGCGAGCAGCGGCAGGCTGCAGAAGACCAGCGCCGGCGCGATCAGCGTGTTATGGAACGTGGTCCGCAACAGGTTTGCCCCGGCCTGGAAGCTGATCGCGGTCAGGAGCAGCAGGACGGCCATGAACAGGGTGCCGCCGAGGATCCGCCCGGCCTCACGAACTCCGCCCGCTCTGAGCAGCATCCGGAGCGCGCCGTAGACGAGGCAGAGATTCAGAAGCGCGAAGATCGAGCCCCACGCCCAGGCGCGGCCCAGGCTCAGCGCGTAGGCGGCAAAGGAGATCACGAGGTCCGGGAAGTACCGCGCGCCGAGCTGCACCCGCCACGCAATCGGCATGCCGTCGCGAAAATAGGCGACGATGTCGGATGTGTAGCGGTAGAGCGCGAGGTCGTCGGCGCTGATCGCCTTCAGATCGGTGTGGGCGAGCACGGCGAAGGTCATCGGGAGCAGCCAGGCGAGGAGGACCAGGCCCTCGACGACGATCTTTCTCGGGTACGCGCCGGGGTCTGACGCGACCCGAGCAACCCTCACCCTCGCGGCGCTCCGGGTTGCCGTCCTGCCGCCTGGCCGGACTCTGCCGAAGCCCCGGTTCGGCCGCCCGTCACAGCGCTGCGACCCGCACCATGCCCTCGTCGTCCGCGCCGGCAAGCGGGTTGCGCAGCGGCGCGCCGAAAGTCGGTGAAGAGATCTCGAACACGTCGTCAGGCGCGGTCCGGACGCCGCCGCTGAAGCTCAGCACGGCCGCGCCGATGAAATGCACATGGACGTCGCCCGGCCGCCGGAACAGGGCGTATTTGAAGTGATGGTGCTCCAGATTCGCAAGCGTATGGCTCATGTTGGCTTCGCCCGACAGCCACTCGGCCTGCCAAAGCGGCTCGCCGCCGCGCAGCACCCGCACCGTGCCGCGCACGTCGTCCGGCAGGTCGCCCAGCAGCAGTTCCGGCCCGAAAGCACAAGCGCGGAGCTTGGAATGGGCGAGGTAGAGGTAGTTCTGGCGCTCGAGCACGTGGTCGGAGAACTCGTTGCCGAGCGCGTAGCCGACCCGGCGCGGCCGGCCGCCGGCATCGATCACGTAGAGCATCGCGATCTCGGCTTCCTCGCCGCCATCGAGGGCGAAGCCCGGCATCGCGAGCGGCTGGCCGGGGGCGGCGACGATGCTGCCGTCGCCCTTGTAGAACCACTCCGGCGCCACGCCGATCCGGCCTTCCGGGGGCTTGCCGCCCTCGATCCCGAGCCTGAACATTTTCATCGAGTCGCTGAGCTTGGCTTCGTCCGCTGCCTGGACCTGATGCATCGAATTGCGCGCCTGGGCGCTGCCGATGTGGGTGAGCCCGGTGCCCGTAATCAGGCAGTGCGCGGGATCGGGGTGATCGAGCGGCGCCAGCAGACGGCCCTCGGCGAGCAGCCCTGCGAGCTCCTCATGGCCGTCGGCGGCGGCCCCGGCGGCGAGGTCGAGAAGGCCCTGCCCGCTCTCCATCGCGCGCCCGGCCAGCTGGTAGACGCTGCCGACGCCGGCCAGGACCTCGACCTTGCGCCCGTCACCCGTGACCCGGCCGACCCGGCGCTCGCCGACCGGCGAGACGAACTGCACCAGACGCATCTTGTCCTGCCTCCCCCGGCCGAACATGCGGGCGCTCTTCGGGCGCGCGCTCTCAAGGAAGAGCGGCCAACCTGACGCGGCGGCCCCGCGGCCGTCAAGCGCGTCAGTCGGCCTCGCTCGGCAGAGCGGTCAGGCCGGAGGACCAGGCGGTGCTCGCCTGCAGTGCCACGACCTCGCCGACGATGATCAGGGTCGGGCCCGCGAGGCGCGAATCGGGGGCCAGGGCCGGCAGGCTCGCGAGCGTCCCGGTGACCAGCCGCTGGTGCTCCAAGGTGCCGTTCTCGATCAGGGCGGCCGGCGTGGCGGCGGCGAGGCCGTGCTCGATCAGCTTGCCGCAGAGGCTGCCGAGCGCCTTGACGCCCATGTAGACGGCCAGCGTCTGGCCGGGCTTGGCGAGCGCCGGCCAGTCCAGATCGAGCTCGCCGTCCTTGCTGTGGCCGGTGACGAAGATCAGGGTCTGGGCATGGCCGCGGTGGGTGAGCGGGATGCCGGCGGCGGCGGCGCAGCCGATCGCCGCGGTCACGCCCGGCACGACCTGGAACGGGATCCCGGCCGCGACCAGCGCCGCCAGCTCCTCGCCGCCGCGGCCGAACACGAAGGGGTCGCCGCCCTTGAGGCGCAGCACCCGCTTGCCGGCCCGCGCCAGATCGATCAGCAGCTCGTTGATGCCGGTCTGCGGGCAGACGTGGCGCTCGCGGGTCTTGCCGACGAAGATCCGCTCGACCGACCCCGGAACCAGGTCGAGGATGTCGGGGCCGACCAGGCGATCGTAGACCACGACGTCGGCCTTTTGCAGCAGGCGGAGCGCGCGCAGGGTCAAGAGGTCCGCAGCCCCGGGGCCGGCGCCGACCAGCCAGACCTCGCCGATGGGGCCGCCGGCCGATCCTCGAGGCGCGCTCATCGTGCGCTCACCAGGGGGCCGCCGCGGCGCGCCGATGCCGTGAGCACGCGCCGCTCAGCCCGCGCGCTCGTAGATCTCGAAGCGCGCCTCGTCGGTGTACTCCTTGCCCTCCTGGCCGGCCGCGCGATAGAGCTCGGTATCCAGGATCAGGCGGCGGTCCTCGAGGGTCTTCTCGCAGCGCCGGTCGATGAACATGCCGCCGATCGGCACCTTGCCGTCGCCGGGCCTGGCCTCGGTGCACTGCCAGCCGTCGCGTCCGTAGCGGCCCATGACCCGGATGCCGAACAGGAAGGCCGCCTTCTTGAGGTAGTAGCGGGCGTCCGGGTCGGTCACGATGCGCAGCCCCTGGACCACGCCTCGATCGTCGATCAGCAGCGACGGGATCACCGGATGGCCCGCGACCTTGGTGCCCTCCCAGCGGTCGCCCAGGGCTGCAAGGCGCGACGGCGCGAAGGCGAAAGCGACCTCGTGCAGGCCTTTGGAATCGGTCGGGCAGCGCCTGAACTCCGCCCAGCCGCCGAGCTCTTGGCCAGGCTTCGCGCCGTCGTTGCCGCAGGCGAAGTCGACATAGCCCGCGGCCGGCAGCTGCTCGACGGTCATGCCGACCCTGAGGTCGCGCAGATCGCCGTCGCGCGGATCTTCGGCCGCACTCGCCCCGAGCCCGAAGCCGGCCGCGAGCCCCGCTCCCAGACCGAGCACCAGGGTGCGGATCCTCATTGCGTCTCTCCCGTTGGTTGGCCGGGCCGGCCCTGACCTTGCGGCCGGCCGGCCGGCATGGTCCCTTATAGGCGGCGGGATCAGATCTGGGGAGGTGGCAATCGATGGTTCGGGCGAAGCTTGTGAGCGGAGCTGCCGGCGTCGCGGTCCTGGCGGCGTTGCTGCTAACCGCCGGCGGCGCGCGCTCGGCGGCCGACCTCGATCTCGGCAAGCGGGTGTACCGCAAGGCCAACTGCGTCGGCTGTCACAAATGGCATGGCGGCGGCGGCGGCGGCTATGGCGGCCTGGCTTTGTCGCTGCGCGCGACCGAGCTCGACCGCGCCGAGCTGCTCGAGGTCGTGCGCTGCGGCCGCCCGGGCACGCGCATGCCCTACCACGATCGCCACGCCTATCAGTCCACCCCGTGCTACGGCGGCACCACCAAGGCCGATCTCGGCGACGACTTCCCCGCCCAGGCGGCGATCCTGCTGCGCGACCAGGAGATCGAAGCGGTGGTCGCCTACGTCCAGAGCCAGCTGCAGGGCAAGGGCGAGCCGACCAAGGCCGACTGCATCGCCTTCTGGGGCCCGGGCGAGCGCGAGTGCGAAAGCATGCCGTGAAGGCGACCCTCACGGGCGGCCAGATCATCATCAAACCGCCGCTCGCCGGTCGCCCGGATCGATAGCCGCCCGCAAAGTCGGGGCGGGCCCGTGATCGACCCGCCCCTCTTGCCTGCCAGAACGTCGGAATTGCGGCTACAGCGCGAACACGAACAGCATCGAGCCCGGCTGCATCTTCTCGAGTCCTTTGGTGCCGTCGACGAACCACTTCGGCCAGGCGCCGCCGAGGCCGACCTCGATCGCGACGTACTGCTTGCCGTCGACGCTGTAGCTGATCGGCGGGGCGTTGACGCCGGCGCCGGTCTCGAACCGCCAGAGCTCCTTCAGGGTCCTGGCGTCGAGCGCCACCACCTGGCCCGAGGGATGGCCGACGAACACGAGGCCGCCGGCGGTCGTCAGCACGCCCCCCAGCATCGGGTACTGGGTGTCGTAGCGGGCGACGATCTTGCCGGTCTTGGCGTCGAGGGCCGCCACGCTGCCGGTGATCGGCTTGTTCTGGCGCGGCCCGCCGCCGATGAACATCTCCCGCGCCTTGTAGGAGTCCGGGGTCATCGGCTTGTTCGTCATCTGATTGCAGCTCTCGATGACCGGGATGTACCAGAGGTCGAGACTGGGATTGTAGGCGGTCGGCGGCCAGTTCTTGCCGCCCATGTTGCCCGGGCAGGAAGCGCCGACCGGGTTGTCGCGCCTGGGCGCGTCGAGGTAGGGCTGCACCTGCTTGTCGGGGTCGTAGTTGACCGGCAGGCCGGTCGTCGGGTCGAGGCCGGTGGTCCAGGTCAGCTCCTTGACGAACTGCGTGCCCCAGACGAACTTGCCGTCGGTCCGGTCGATCGCATAGGCGAAGCCGTTGCGGTCCGCGTGCAGCGCGAGCCTGCGCTCCTTGCCGTCGACTTTGGTGTCGACCAGCACGTTCTCGGCCACGCCGTCATAGTCGTAGGGATCGTTGGGCGTGTACTGATGGTACCATTTGATCTTGCCGGTGTCGGCATCGATCCCGAGCATGCTGTTGGTGTAGAGGTTGTCGCCCGGCCGATACTCGGCGTCCCAGTCGGGACCCGGGTTGCCGACGCCCCAGATGATCAGGTTCTGGTCGGGATCGTAGGAGCCGGTGACCCAGGTCGAGCCGCCGCCGTGCTTCCAGGCGTCGTGATCGTCCTTCCAGGTCTCGTTGCCGGGCTCGCCCTTGGCCGGGATCGTGTGCCGGCGCCAGATCTCTTTGCCGGTGTTGAGGTCGGTCGCCGCGATCCAGCCGCGGATGCCGTACTCGGCGCCCGAGACGCCGGTGATCGCCATGTCCTTGACCACCAGCGGCGCCACGGTGATGACCTCGGCGATGCCGGGATCGGCGACCTGGCGCTCCCAGGCGACCTCGCCGGACTCCTTGTCGGTCGCGAGCAGGCGGCCGTCGAGGGTGTGCGAGATCACCTTGTCCTTCCACAGCGCCACGCCGCGGTTGTCGACGCCGCAGCAGGCGACCGCACCCGCCCAGTCCTTGTCGGTGCCGGGGTCCATCTTCCAGACCAGCTTGCCCGGGCCGTCGCTGATGTCGAGCTTGTAGACCGAGCCCCAGCCGTCGGTGATGTACATCGCCCCGTCCTCGACGATCGGCGTGCCCTCGAGGCCGCCGTGCGGCCAGATGCCGCCGGGCTCGATGCCGCCAAGCGCGAAAGTCCAGGCGACCTTGAGATCTTTGACCGTGTCGGTGTTGATCTGGTCGAGCTTGGAGAAACGATGGGCCGCAAAGTCCTGGTGATGGGTCAACCAGTTCTGCGGCTCCTTGTCGGCGTTGAGCAGCCGCTCCATCGTGGTCTCGCTGGCCGCGAGCGCCGGGGTCGCGATCGCCGCGGCGCACAAGCCCAGGAGCCACGCCGGCTGACCGGCGCAGGTACGTAACCTCATTTTTGAACACCTCCCAGGTGTCGAATGCTGGATTTCGTGTTTGTGGCGCCAGATCGGCGGCCACGGTTGCAGCCCGGCCAGGTTAGAGGGGCCGACGCGCCGGGTCAAACCTCAAAGACCCCCGAGGGCCCGTGATCGGGGCGTCGAGGTCGACCGATTGTCCGGAGCGGCGCCCGCGAGCGGGGCGCGCGCGCTCGCTGCGGGCGGATCAGGGATAGATGATGATCGTCGTGCCGTCGTCGACCCGCGCCCAGATCTCGTCGATCTCCTCGTTGGTCAGCGCGATGCAGCCGTCGGTCCAGTCGACGTAGGGGTGACCGACCCGCCAGGCGGCGACGCCGTTGGGCAGGCCGTGCAACATGATCTCGCCGCCCGGCGACACGCCCCAGCGCATGGCGCGCAGGTCGTCCCAGGCGCGCGGATAGGAGACATGGATCGCGCGGTGGTAATTGCTGTTCGCATTGCGCCAGTCGAGGGTGTAGACCCCTTCCGGGGTGCGACCGTCGCCTTGCCGACGCTTGGGGCCGTCGGGAGCGCGGCCGAGCGCGATCCGGTAGCTCGCGATCACCCGCCCCGCCTCGAGCAGCTGCAAGCTGCGGGCCGCTTTGTGCACGACCACGAGATCGGCCTTGGCGGGTGCGAAATGGGGGATCTGGGCGCGGGCCGGTTCGCCCCGGGCGATCGCCAGCGCCAGGACGAGGCTGGCGGCGAGACCGAGGGCGACCCAGGGCCGCATGGCCATCCGACGGAAGATTTGCTCGAACTCGAGGCATGCCTGTTAGTTCAATCGAAAGCCCGACCGTGTAAGGACTTGGCCGCGGGCGGGTGATCCTCGATGGCGAATCTCCATGAACCGACCTAAAGAAGAGTTGCCACCTATGCGCCGCCACGACGTCATCGCGTTCTGCCTGGTCGGGGTCTGGTTCTCCAGTGGTTGCGATCTCGGCACCATGTTAGACCAGGATGGCAATCTGCGCGAGACTACCACCTACCGGGCCTCCTACCAGGATACGCTGCTCGACGTGGCCCGTAAGTTCGGTCTCGGCTATGTCGAGATGGTCGCGGCCAATCCGGGCACCGATCCGTGGCTGCCCGGCGAAGGCGCCAACCTCGTGTTGCCGACCATCCATCTCATGCCGGATGTCGAGCCGCAAGGCATCGTCATCAACCTTGCCGACATGCGCCTCTACTACTTCGAGACGCCGGATGCGCCGCCCCGCTCCTACCCGATCGGGATCGGCCGCGACGGCCTGTTGACGCCGGTCGGCACGACCGAGGTCGTGCGCAAGACCAAGGACCCGACCTGGCGGCCGACCGCGCGCATGCGTGCCGAGCATCCGGAGTATCCCGAGGCGGTGCCGCCCGGTCCCGACAATCCCATGGGCGATCGCGCCATGTATCTGGGCTGGCCGCTCTATGCGATCCACGGCACCAACAAGCCCTGGGGGGTCGGCCGGCGGGTCAGCAGCGGCTGCATCCGGATGTATCCGGAGGATGTCGAGGCGCTCTACGATCTGGTCCCGATCGGCACCAAGGTCACGGTGATCGATCAGCCGATCAAGCTCGGCTGGATCGACGGCCAGCTGTTCATGGAAGCGCATCCGACCCAGGAGCAGAGCGACGAGCTCGAGGCCTTGGGCCGCTTCGACCCGGTCCTGCCGAGCAGCGTCGTCGATCAGGTCCTGGCGGCGGCGGGCACCGAGGCGGCGCGCCTCGACTGGAGCCGAATCCGCGAGGCGACGGTCGAGCGGCGCGGCTACCCCGTGCAGGTGAGCCGCTGACCCGATCGCGGCGCGACCCGGGAGTTGGGCCCCCTCAGCGAGCGCCAGCGCCGCGGCTCCCCCCGTGCAAGCGAGCCGCCGACCCGATCGCGGCGCGGACCGGGAGGCGCGTCCCCTGCGCGAGCGCAAGCGCCGCGGCTCCTCCCGTGCAAGCGAGCCGCCGACCCGATCGCGGCGCGACCCGGGAGATGGGTCCCCTCAGCGAGCGCCAGCGCCGCGGCTCCCCCCGTGCAAGTGAGCCGCTGACCGATCGCGGCGCAACCCGGGAGGTGGGCCCCCTCAGCGAGCGGCAGCGCCGCACGACCGACGCTGATCGGCGCGCTGCAGCGCCCCAACCCTGCCGTCCGGCCCGCCGCGCCTGACCGCGACCAGCGCCCGCGTCGACAACGGGGCGCCCGCACCGATCAGGACGCCCCAGCGATCCTCAACGAAACCTCGGCGGCCCGGTTCGGTCCGGTCTGGAGTGGCCGGACCACCGGGCATCGGCCAAGGCTACTTGCGCAGCGACTGCTGCATCATGCGGTCCTGCCGCTCCATCGCCATCTGCGCGTTCGAGGCGGCGTCGGCGGCATCGGTCGCGGCCTTTTCAGCCCGGTCGGCCGCCTGCGCGGCACGGTCGGCGGCGGCTTGGGCGTTCGAGGCTTCGGTCCGCGCCTGCTCGAGCATAGCGCGGTCGGAGTCGCTCATCTGCGATGCGCAAGCCGACATCAGAGCGGTCATCCCGACGATCAGCATGCCGACGCGGAACCTTTGTGAGAATCTGCTCATCGATCCCTCTTTCTGGTCATCATTGGTTGAGCCCGCCTATGTTAGACAAGAGCAATGGTAAATGAAATGACAATCTGGCCGATTTTCTCCTGCCGGCCATGCCCCGGCCGCCGCCGCCCCGGGCGGCCGGCCTACCAGAAGCGCACCGGCCCGGTGTCGACGTGGACGAAGTCGGACTCCGGATAATAGCCGACCCCGCCCAGCCCGAGCAGGATCGCGGCATCGCGCAGCTCCGTCAGCGCCACGCCGGGCATGCGGATGTCGATCGCCATGCCGCGCATGTGAAAGCTGGTCTTCGACACCCGCGTGCTGCGCGCCGCGAGCATGGCGTTGGTCGCCGGGCAGCGATAGCCGGAGATCACGTGGATCGGTCGGTCGTAGGCCAGCTGGTGCCGCAGCCGGTTCAGAAGGTCGAGCAGCCCGGGATCGATCCCGAAGACCTCCCCGGTGCGGAAATCGCGCAGCTCGTAGTCGATCTTCTGCAGCTCCGCCGCCAGATAGCGACCGTCCTGCCAATAGACCGCGGTCAGCCTCTCGCCGGTGTGGATGTTGTCGAAGCTGAGCTCGCGCATGACGCCCGCAGCGGCCGCCGGCGGCGCCGCACCGAAGATCAGGCGGCCGCCCGCGGCGAGCGCGAGACCGAGCATATGGCGGCGATCCAAGGCGACGCGGTGGGTCCGACGGACGGGCATCTCTGACCTCCCTGAGCGTTTTTCCGGCCGGTGCCGCTCTCATGGCGGCGACGCCGCGCGCCCGCGGCCCCCGCCTGAGCCGCGAACCAGCGCCGGCCAGCCTGTTTTGCCATGGGCCGGGCGCCCCGGTCGAGCCCGCCAGCACGGCCGCGCGGGCGCGACGGGTCGCTTTCCCGCCAATACCAACTGTGTTACGTGTTGAATGCAAGCCTGCGAGCGGCACTTCTGAGGTGCCTTTCCGACCGGCGCCCTCGATCAGGGCGGCGACCGGGAGAAGCAGACTCCTCACTTCGGAGACGACGATGGCCAGTCAGGACCAGCAGGGCGGCGTCCGCTACGTCGAGGTCGGCGCCGAGTATTTCGAGAAGCGCGGCCTGCGCCGCTATGCCGGGGTCTGGTCGCTGTGGGCGCTGGGCGTCGGCGCGGTCATCTCGGGCGACTTCTTCGGCTGGAACTTCGGGCTCACCTCGGGCGGCTTCGGCGGCCTCCTGATCGCGACCGTGATCATCACGGTGATGTATCTGGGCTTGTGCTACTCGATCGCCGAGATGTCGCCGGCCCTGCCGCACACCGGCGGCGCCTACTCCTTCGGGCGCTCGGCGATGGGCCCCTGGGGCGGCTTCCTGACCGGCCTCGGCGAGAACATCGAATACGTGCTCACGCCGGCGGTGATCGTGGTCGGCATCGGCGGCTATCTGGGTGCCATCTTCGGCACCCCGGACGGCTTCGCACCGGTCTGGTGGGCGCTCTCCTACGTGGTCTTCGTCGGCCTCAACATCTGGGGCGTCGAGCTGTCGTTCCGGTTCACGATCCTGATCACCTTCGTGGCGCTGGCGATCCTGTTGGTGTTCTACATAGGCGCGCTGCCGCACTTCGACTTCAATCTCTACGCGCTCAATATCGGGGTCGATCCGGAGGGCGCGCCGGTCGCGCTCGAGCAGGGCGGCGGCCCCTGGCTGCCGAGGGGGCTGTTCGGGATCGCCGCGGCCCTGCCGTTCGCGATCTGGTTCTATCTCGCGATCGAGGAGCTGCCGCTCGCCGCCGAGGAGTCGCACGCCCCCCAGCGCGACATGCCCAAGGGCATCCTCTACGGCATCCTGACGCTGATCATCGCCGCCTTCCTCACCCTCTTTTTGAACGCCGGCATCGCGCCCGGCTCGTTCGAGGTCGGCGCCTCGAATGAGCCCCTGTTCCTCGGCTTCAAGACCATCTTCGGCGAGGGCATGGGCAGCAAGGTTCTGGCGCTGATCGCGGTCGCCGGCCTGATCGCGAGCTTCCACACGATCATCTACGCCTATGGCCGCAACATCTACTCGCTCTCGCGCGCGGGCTACCTGCCGCACTGGCTCTCGATCACCCACGGCGAGCGCAGGACGCCGCACGTGGCGCTCATCGTCGGCGCCGTGATCGGCTTCGTGGTCGCCTGCCTGATCCAGTACTCGAGCGCGCTGTTCGGCGGCTTCCCGGTCGGCGGCGTGCTGCTCAACATGGCGGTCTTCGGCGCGGTCATCTCCTATGCGATGCAGATGCTGGCGTTCATCCTCTTGCGCCGGAACCTGCCCAACATCGAGCGGCCCTACGTCAGCGCCCTCGGCACGAACGGCGCCTGGGCGGCCCTGGTCATCGCCCTGGTCACGCTCTTGTTCCTGTTCCTCAACCCCGACTACCGGGTCGGCGTGGTCGGCTGCGCGATCTGGTACGGCCTCGCGGTCATCTACTTCGGGGTCTACGCGCGCAAATACATGGTCCGCTCGCCCGAAGAGGAGTTCGCGCTCGAGGAGCTGCGCAAGGAGGCCGCCCGCCGCAGCGGAGGGCTTTGAGGACCACCTCGGCCCGGAACAGGTCGCGGAAGGTCTGCCGTGGTCAGCAGCCGGGCCGCGGTGAGGAAGGCTTCGTAGGTGAGCTGACAGCGCGCGAAATCGGCCGGCAGTTCGGCCACGCCGATCAGGCGGCGGCGCGCCGCGAGGATCCCGCAGGTGCGGGGCGGGTCTGCGGCCTCCGGGCGCCGGACATCAGGCACCGGCTGCGGTCCCGTCGCCAACCCGGGACCAGCCTTCGGGGCCCCGTTGGAACCGTTCCGTCTCCGCCACGACGAAGTCGCCCAACTCGCCGTCCCAGATCAGCGTCTCGATCGCGATCGCCCGCCGCTCGATCCGGATGACGTTATAGGCATTGAGCTCGCCGCGGCGGCGCGACGAGGTGGCGGTGCCCGCCTGGACCAGCAGCGCCGAGTAGCCGGCGATCCGATAGCGCACGGCGCTGGCGCTGCGGCGGCTGACGTGCAGATGGCCGGACAGGACCATGTCGACGCCACAGCGCGCGAAGCCCGCCATCGCCATGTCGGCGCGGCCGACGAGGCCCCGGCGGTCCTGGCCTGCCGGCAGATCGAACGGATGATGGATCACGACGATGCGCGTCCTGTCCTTGCCGGAGGCCTCGAGCCTGGCGCAGCCGCGCGCGACCTGCAGCCGGTTGATGCGGCCGTTCTTGATGACGAGCGAGCGGGCGGTGTTGATGCCCAGGATCGCGATCTCGGCATCGGCGAAAAACGGCTCCAGATCGGCGCTGATGTAGCGGCGATAGTTCGCGAGCGGGCGCAGCCAGCGCGAGGCGACGTCGTAGAGCGGCACGTCATGATTGCCGGGCACGACGATCTGGGGCGACGGCAGGCTGTCGAGGAAGTGGCGTGCCGCGGCAAATTCCCGCCGGCTCGCGCGTTGCGTCAGATCGCCCGAGACGACGACGACATCGGGTCCGGCCTCATGGACCCTGCACCTCAGGGCGGGCAGCACGGCAGGGTCCAGCCGGCCGAAATGCAGATCCGAGATATGGGCAAGCGTGCGCAAGGCCCGCGATCCCGCCGTCAGGCCGGGGGTGCGGTGGCCCCGCCGGCCGGCACGATGACGCCGAGCGCGCCCGGCCGGCTGCGGTAGTGAAGCGGGCTCTCAAGCACCGTCACTTCCCCGTCGCGGGCCACGCGCAGGTGTCTTGCCCTGGTCGACAGCCGACATTCCTGCGCCTCATGGGTTGCGAACTCGGCGGTGGGGACGCGCCCGAGCAGCGCCTGCAGCGCCAGGAGCAGAAGCTTTGCCCGGCCGGCCGGCGGAGCGCAGCAGATCCATAACCGGCCGCCGTCGAGGCGGGCGCGAGCGCCGATGCGAGAGCCCTCGAGCTCGTAACGGTTGTTGCCGATGAAGACGAAGGCCGTCGCATCGACCGGGTGCTCGCGCAAATCCACCTCCAGGCCGACATGGATCGGCGCGTAGCGCCCGAGGATGGTCAAAGATGCGCGAGCGAACGCCAGCCATTTGCCGGTGTCGCCGCTCTGCAGGGCCTCCCGCTCGCCCACCAGGGCGGGATAGATCCCGAGGCTCGAATTGTTCAAGAAGGGGTGGCCATTGATCTCGCCGACATCGATGCGGGCGAGCTTGCCGGTGAACAGGTTCGCGATCGCGCCGTCGAGCTCCATCGGGATCCCGAGGTCGGTGGCGAAATGGTTGAGCGTGCCGAGCGGCAGGATGCCGAGCGCGTGCTCGGTGCCGACGAGCGCAGCCGCGACCGCGCTCAACGTGCCATCGCCGCCGCCGGCGACGACGGGCTGGCTGCCCTCGGCCACCGCGCGCCGCGCGAGGTCCGGGAGCTCGCTGCCATCTTGGGCAAGGAGGATGCGCGCCTTGGCGCCGTTGCGGGCAAACAGGGCGTCGATCCGGTCCTGCGCCTCCAGGGCCTGCTCGGAGCCCGCCGTGGCATTGAGGATGCAGGTGACGACGGCCGAACGGACGAGCGGATGGTCTTTCATGGCCCTACCTAAACCGCCATCCGTCCGTCCCGTTCCGCCGGCCGCCGGCGGCCATGCAGCGCGGGCTGGAATCGAGCCCGCGGGTCACCCAGATAGTCCTCTTGGTCGCGATCGCCGCCCGTCCGATCGGGTGCCGGCGGCACGCGACGAAGCTATGCGAAGAGCGGCCGGTCGTGCTATGCGCAGATCGGTCCTCACGAGGGAGCGGTGATCGCGTGGCGGTGCAGGGCTCGACCCAGGGCTCGACCCCGGGGTCGACCATGAATGGCGAGGCGCGCTGGCAACCAGCGGCGGTCGCGGAAGCACCGGCGGCGCGGCCCGCGCGCCCGGGGCAGGGCTTCCTTGCGCGCTTCACGAACCGCGGCGGCCACGAGCTGCCGCGGACCGCCTTCGGCTTCCTGCTCCAGTTCGGCCTGCCGCAGCAGCTCATGCTCCTGCTGCTGACCGCGGCCTCGCTCCCGATCTACTACGCCTCGCTCGACCTGCCCAAGCAGATCGTCGACAAGGCGCTCGGCGGCAAGCCCGCCGATTTCCCGCGCAGCGTCACCTTCGCCGGCATCGACTTCGGCAGCTATCCGCAGCTCCACTATCTGGCCTTCCTGTCCGGCCTGTTCCTGCTGACGGTGCTGATCAACGGCGGCTTCAAATACGCCATCAACGTCTACAAAGGGCGTCTTGGCGAGGGCCTCCTGCGCCTGTTGCGCCAGGAGCTCCTGAGCCGCGTGCTGCGCTTCCCCCTGCCCCACTTCCGCAGGATCTCCCAGGGCGAGCTGATCGCCATGGTGACGGGCGAGGTCGAGGCGCTGGGCGGCTATTTCGGCGATGCGATCGTCACGCCTGCGTTCCAGGCGGGCCTCCTGATGACGGCGCTGGGCTTCATCTTCGCCCAGGACATGACCATGGGTCTGGCCGCGGTCGCCCTGTATCCGATCCAGGCCTGGCTGATCCCCAAGATGCAGCGCAAGGTCAACCGCCTCGGCCGCGAGCGGGTGCGCGAGGTCCGCCACCTGTCGCAGCGCATCGGCGAGGTCACCAGCGTGATCGAGGCCGTCCACGTCAACTACACCGACCAGATCCAGCTCGACACCTTCGCCAGCCACCTCGGCCGCATCCTCGACATCCGCTACGACATTTACAAGAAGAAGTTCTTCATCAAGTTCCTCAACAACTTCATCGCGCAGCTGACCCCTTTCTTCTTCCTGTCGATCGGCGGCTATCTGGTGCTGCGCGGCCATCTGACGCTCGGCTCCCTGGTCGGCGTGCTGGCCGCCTACAAGGACCTGGCGCCGCCCTGGAAGGAGCTGCTCGACTTCTACCAGAGCCAGCAGGACGCGCGCATCAAGTACGACCAGCTGATCACCCAGTTCGACCCCGGCGGCCTGCGCCCGCCGTTCGCGACCGAGGTCGAGGCGGCCGAACGCTTCGGCGACAACGCGCCGATCAAGGGCGACGTCGAGGCCCAGGAGCTCGGGCTCGAGGAGGACGGGCTGGTCAGCGTCGAGCAGCTGTCGGTCACGATCCCGGCCGGGCAGCATGTCGCGCTGGTCGACGCCGACGGCGGCGGCAGCCACCTGCTGGCGCGGACCTTCGCCCGGCTCGAGACCCCGAGCCACGGCAAGCTGCTGCTCGACGGCCAGGACCTGGGCCAGCTGCCGCGGGCCCTCTATACCCGGGCGGTCGCCTTCGTCGGAGCGCCGGCGCGCCTGGTCCAGGGCACGGTCGCCGACAACCTGCGCCAGCTGCTCGGCCCCGACCTCGGCAGGGTGAGCACCGAGAGCGTGCTGGCGGCGATCGAGCAGGTCGAGCTCGGCGACGATCTGTTCCGCTTCGGCCTGCGCGCGGTGATCGATCCGGCCCTGCATCCGGGCCTGGTCGAGGCGATCCTTGGCGCCCGCGCGCGGCTGCGCGAGCTGCTGGCGGCCGGCGACAATGCCGGTCTCGCCGAGCCGTTCGAGCGCGAGCGCTATCTCGCCAACGCGACCATCGGCGAGAACCTGCTGTTCGGCGCGCCGTCGACCGCCGAGCTCGACGGCCACGCCCTCGCCGCCCATCCCTACGTCCGCCGGATCCTCAAGGAGACGGCGCTCGAGCAGCCCCTGATCGAGCTCGGCCGGACCGCCTGGCACAATCTTTCCGAGATCTTCGGCGACGTCCCGGTCCATCACCAGCTGGTGCAGGAGTTCAGCCCGATCCGGCCCGAGGAATTGACCCTCTACCGCCAGCAGCTGGCCGGGCTCGAAAAGACGGCGGGCGGCCGGCTCAACGCCGAGCAGCGGCGCATGCTGCTCAACCTCGCCCTCAACCTGACGCCGGCCCGCGACCGCCTGGTCGACCTGTCGGCGGACCTGACGGCGCAGCTTCTCCAGGCGCGCGAGCGGTTCGTCGCGGAGCTGCCCGCGACGATGGCGGGCGCGATCGAGTTCTTCGACCCGGAGCGCTACCTTTTGCAGCTCACCGTGCGCGACAACCTCGTGTTCGGGCGCATCCTCAGCCAGCACGCGCGCGCCGCCGAGCGGATCGAGCAGGTCATCGCCGCCCTCGCCGAGGACCAGGGCATCCGGCCGCTGGTGCTCGAGGCGGGCTTCGACTACACGGTCGGCATCGGCGGCAGCCAGCTGACCCCGCAGCAGCGCCAGAAGCTGGCGCTCGCCGCGGCGGCGCTGCGCCAGGCGCAGATCCTGGTCTGCGATGCGCCGACCCGCGATCTCCACCGCAGCGCCGCGACCACGGTCCTGACCCGCCTGCTCGAGATCTACCGCGAGCGGACCGTGATCTGCGCCCTCGACGACGCCTCGCTGGCACCGCTGTTCGAGCGCGTCCTGACCCTCGGCCAGGGCCAGCTGCTCGAGGACGGCTCGCCCGAGAGCGTCGCGGCCGCGACGACGGCCCGCCCGGCGCCTGCCGAGGATACCGACGCCGCCGCCGCCGATGCGGCCGCGGGCGATGCGGCTGAGGACGCCGACGCCGCACCGCCGTCGGAGGACGCGATGGAGCGGCTGCCGGCTGCCTCCTGACGGCCGGCGGCCGGGGGGTCCCTAGGGCGCCCGGTGGGGTGCCGTCTGCAGCAGCTCCTGCAGCTGTTGCTTCCAGAACTTCGCCATCCCGGTCGTGCCGTGGCCGCGCGTGTCCTCGCTGGCCGGGATCAGATAGAGGCGGCCGTCCTTCACGCGCGCGAGCTCGCGCTCCATGATGCCGGTCTCCGGCGGGTTGCGCTCGTCGTCGGCCGAATTGATGGCGAGCAGCGCCGCCTCGATGCGCTCCAGACCCGGTGACGCGTCATAGTCGCGCGATGCGTCCCACTGATAGAGGAAGTCGTTGGCATCCGCGGTGAACGGCTTCGCCAGGCGCTCATCGACCAGCTGGTCGGCGAGCTCGCGCGTCGGCGCCAGCTTCTGGTAGGCGAGCGTGCCGCCGCTGGTCGCGATGCCAAAGAACACATTGGCCATCTTGATCGCCTGCGGCTGGGTCGTGTAGTTGCCGCCCTGCCAGTCGGGATCGTTGCGGATCGCATCGATCAGCAGGCGCCGCAGCATCCAGTTGCGGCTGGCCATCGCGGTCGGCTGCGCCGCCATCGGCACCAGCGCATCCATGAAGTCCGGGTAGGTGACCCCCCACATCCAGGTCTGCATGCCGCCCATCGAGTTGCCGAGCACCAGGCGCAGATGCCGGATCCCGAGGCCCTCGCTGACCAGGGCGTGCTGCGCGCTGACCATGTCCTGATAGTTGTAGCGCGGGAACTTGGCGCGCAGGCCATCGGACGGCTTCGACGATTTGCCGGCGCCGATGGCGTCCGGCAGGATGATGAAGTATTTGCCGGCATCGAGGGGCTGGCCCTTGCCGAACAGCTCGCCCGCGAAGCCGGGCGACAGAAAGCCGGCGCCGGAACCGGCGGTGCCGTGCAGGATCAGCACGGGCTCCCCGGACGGCTCGCCGACCGTCGTGTAGTGCAGGCGCACCGCCGGCATGACATCGCCGGTATGGAACCGGAAATCATGCGCGATCCATTCGCCTTCCTGGGGCACGGGGTAGTCCGCGGCCACGGCCGAAAACGCGACCACCGCGACCAGCGTGCCGGCCGCGGCATGCAGCAGCGATTGCAAAGTCGGCATCGGGACCTTCCCTTGGCGAGCCGCCGTCCTGCGAGCGGTTGGGAGGGCCGACTGTGCACCGCTCGCGCGCGCGAGGCAAGGCTGCGCGGCCCGCCATGCGTCCCGAGGTTGCGCGAAGAGCAACCGGGTCGAGCTGGGAAAGAACCCTTTGCCGCCTCGTCTGCCGGGGCTTCGGCGGCTCGGGCTCAGGCGGTCTTGATCGGGAACCGCAGGGTCAGGCGGGTGCCGGCGCTGCTCTGCCAGTCCGCCTCGGCGTCGATCTGCCGGCACAAGAGGTCGATCAGCTTCATGCCGAGCCCCGAAGGCGTCGCCTCCGGCATCCCCGGACCGTCGTCGCCGAGCGCGAGCGTGGCGCCGCCGTCCGCGTGGGTCAGCACCACCGAGAGCGTGCCGCTGCGGCCGCGAAAGGCGTATTTGAAGCTGTTGGTCAGGAACTCGTTGACGATCAGGCCCAGCGCCTGGGCGCGCTCGGTCGCGATCTCGATCTGCGCGACCTCGGCCTCGAGCTTGACCTCGGCCGCCGCATCGGCCTGGAAGTTGAAGAGATTGCCGATCAGGCCCAAAAGATACTGGCCGACGTCGATCAGGTTGGGTCTCGCCCCGCCCCGCAGCTGCTGGCTGACCGAGGTCAAGGCCATGATCCGCTGCGCGATCTTCTGCAGGTTGTCGCGCGCCTCGACGTTGGTGACGGTGCCGAGCTGGAGGTTGATCAGGCTGATCAGCTGCTGGTTGTTGTTCTTGACCCGATGCTGGAGCTCGCCCAGCAGCATGTCCTTCTCGGCCGCGAGCAGCGCGTTCTGGTCGACGAGGCGCGTCTGGTCGATCGCGAGCGAGAGGATGTTGGCGTAGCCCTGCAGGAACTTGATGTCGTCGTCGGCGAAGACGCGCGGCGCGCGGCTGTCGGCCTCGAGCACGCCGAAGATGTGCTGCTTGCTCTTGATGATGACGTTGACGGCGCTCTTGACGCCATGCTCGCGCAGCAGCTCCGGGATCCGGAAGCGCTCCTCGCGGTCGAGGTCGTTGGCGATCACCGGCTGGCCGGTCTGGAGCGCGAAGCCGGCCGGCGATTCGAGATCGGCGCCGATGGTCGCGTGGCCGACCACGCCCTCGCTCCAGCCGACCCCGGCCCGCACGAGCAGACGCTTGTCCTCGGGCAGATACTCCAGCACCTTGACGTAGTGGACCTCGAGGCTCTGCGCCGCCTGCAGGGCGGCATCGCCCAGGAGCCCGTCGAGGTCCGCGCCTTCGGCCGCGCGCATGCCGAAATCGGCGAGCTCGGCGCGCTGCTGCAAGAGACCGCGCTGCTCTTTGCTCCCACCCTTGGCCATCGCCCCCGCCCGTTGCCGCCCCGCTTCGCCCTCCGCAGGAACCGGCCCCCAGCTAGCACCGGCAGGCCCCGATGACCAGCGCGCGATTGCCGGCCGGCGACAGAGACGGAGCTCGTGCCAGCCGCCTTTTGAACCGGCATGTGGCGGCGGGACAGCACAGACCGGGGCCGCGCAAGAGCCTGGGTCAGGTCGGCGCCCGCGGGGCGCCGGGTTGAGAGCGCCCGTGCCGCACGCGCGCCGGTCGCTCGCCGCCGCTTCCATGGCTTGGCTATATTTTCAAAGCCCTGAGCCGGATCACAGGCCGTTCTGCCAGCAAGCGGTCAATTCTATCCCGTAAGAGCATAGAGGATCCCGGGGCGCTGCCCCACGATCTTTAGTCGGCTGCCGTGCCTCAACTCGAACATGGAGTTGATAACGATGTGGCCATTTCCCGTCGGAAGCAAGACGTTTCGGCTCTTATTTCTACAGGCGCTACTGGTGGTCGGCAACGCGGAGGCGGACGCTCAGGAGAGCGACGTGAGCCGGACCCCGAACAGCATCGGCGCCGGGATCCAGAAGTCGCTCGAGGAGCAGATCGGCAACGGTCGCGGCGACATCGTCACCCCAGACTCGTCGCTCTTCATCATCGCGCGCGATCCGTTTCGCGCGATCGCCCGTGGCCGCCAGCTCTTTCAGCGCAAGTTCAGCCTGTCCGAGGGCCTCGGACCGCGGACCGACGATGGCACGGGCAACATCGGCGATGGTGATGATGCGACCCTGTTCGACGCCAGCCGAGTCGCCGGGCTGGCCGACAGCTGCGCTGGCTGCCACGCCCGCCCGCGCGGCTCGGCCGGCAGCGGCGGTGACGTCTTCACCCGGCCGGACAGCCGCGATGCCCCGCACCTCTTCGGCCTCGGGCTGCAGGAGATGCTGGCCGACGAGATCACCGAAGAGCTGCGCGCGATCCGCGATGCGGCTCTCGACCGGGCGGGGCGGGCCGGCGCCGCGGTCCGCGTCCGGCTGCGCAGCAAGAAGATCGACTACGGCTGGCTCACCGCCAATCCGGATGGCTCGCTCGAAACATCCGAGATCCAGGGCATCGATTCCGATCTCCGCGTCAAGCCGTTCTTCGCCGAGGGCTCGGCGTTCGCGATCCGTCAGTTCATCGTCGGCGCGCTCAACGCCGAGATGGGCCTGGAAGCCCCCGATCCCGATCTTCTGGCGGCCAGCCGCGGCGAGCGGGTGACCACACCTTCGGGCATGATCCTCGACGGCGCCGAGGACCATCTCGTGCCGCCGCCGGTCGCCAGTCCCAGCGAGGACAGCGACCACGACGGCGTCCGCGACGAGATCGATCCGGCGCTCGTCGATTACCTGGAATTCTATCTCCTCAACTACTTCCGGCCGGGGCGCTACGAGCCCGAGCCGACGGCACAAGGCCGCCACGTCTTCGAGGCGATCGGCTGCCCGGCGTGCCACATGCCGAACCTCCCGATCGCCAAGGATCGCCGGGTCGCCGACGTCGCGACCGTCTACGACCCCGACGCGGCATCTTCAATGGCCTGTTCGCCACGGCGCACCCGCTGGTCAGCAAGGTCCCGGACGATCCCGCCCTGCCGCCGCTGCAGCGCCCGACCGAGCACCGCTTCCTGGTGCGCGACATCTTCACCGACTTCAAGCGCCACGACCTCGGCCCGAACTTCGCGGAGCGGAACTTCGACGGCACGCTGCAGCACGAGTTCATGACCGAGCCGCTCTGGGGCGTGGCCTCGACGGCGCCCTACGGCCACGATGGTCGCAGCGTCAACCTGCGCGAGGTGATCCTCAGGCACGGCGGCGAAGCCCAGGCGGCCCGCGATGCTTTCGCGGCCCTGCCGGCATCCGCGCAACTTCAGCTGCTGGATTTCCTGGGATCGCTCGTGCTGTTTCCGCCGCCGGATACCGCCTCCAACCTCGACCCGGGCAATCCCGCCGACCCGGACTTCCCGCAGTCCGGCCATGGCAGCATCTCGCTCACGCCCTTGTTCAACGACAACAGCGATCGGGAATAGCTAACCCTTCGGGCGCCTCCAGGGCAGCGGCGCAACCCGAGCGCCGCTGCCCCTCGACCCCGAGAAGGGCATCGCCCTCTCCGGCATCGGCATGAGCCACCTCATGCTCGAGCGCTTCGAGGAAGCGCTGCGCCGGGGCGAGAGCGCCCTCCAGGAGATGCCGAACTACGGCTCCTCGCACCGGGTCGTGATCTGCGCGCTCATCGGCCAGGGCCGCCTCGACGAGGCGCGCACCGCAGCCAGCCGCCTTCTCGAGGCTTTTCCGACCTACACGCTGAGCTTGCAGCGGGAGATCAACCCCTGGCGCGACGCGGCGTTTGCCGAACGCTACGTCGAGGCGCTCCGAATCGCGGGAATTCCGGAGTGAGCCAGATTGCGGCGAGTGTTCGGGCGACAATCGCTGCTCTCCAACTGGTGCGTAACCCGTTACTGCTGATTCGGCGATGTGGCCGAGCGAGGCTTAGGTGATTAGGCTCATAACCTGAAGGTCGCAGGTTCAAATCCCGCCCCCGCAACGAAATAAACGCCGCTAATCCAGTGGGTTAGCGGCGTAGCCATGTCCGAGGGCTCGGACGCGGTTTGCATCAGCTTTGCATCAGCGCGCCCCGCCCTGGCGACGCGCGCCCTACTCTTCCGCTGCCGCGCCACCCGCATGGGGTCGGGCCGCGTCCGACGATGCGTCACACTTAGCCGCGCAGGCCTGGCATTCCCACCAGTTGCGCTCTATTGCATAGTACTAACGCCACCCTATCCGGGCACGATCCCCGCCGGCTACTGGATGCACCGTCGCGATGAACACCGTAAATTATCAGCTTGTCGAGGTTGGACTGGAGCGCGCCGACGACACAAGCTTCGAGCGTTCGCACAAGCGTTCTTCGCCGGACTGACAGGGCAATCGTTCGTACCCCTCGGAGGGGTTCGGGATGGTGGCGCAGATGCACTGAGCGAGCGCGGGCTCTTCCAAGCGGGCCCGCCCGACCATTTTTGGCAAGCGTGGATACAAGCGACTTACGAAGCCAAGATCCGGAACACGACGCGGCGTCTACGCGAATTCGGCCGTGTTCCCAAGCAGTTGACTTACTGCACCTCAAGAATAATCCCGACCATTGATGTTCTCGAGGATGTCTTGGTGCAGAACTCGATCTCCGCTTGCGGATCCGGGACCAGAAGTACATCGTTTCACACATCAATGCGTTGCCGGCGACGGTCGAAGCGTTCAATTCCTATTTGGCTCCGCAGCTAGTATTCCTGCAGACCATCGGTGGAACCTCAACCATCCAACATGCGCCTCCTTTCTCCGCCAGAGCTCTTTGCGTATTTCTCGGACAAGAGGTCGAGCGACGGCGTGGAAACACGGATCTGCTAGAGGCGCTCACCGATAGTTTGATACTTTGGGCACTCGAAAACGCCGACCCCGAGTTCTGGGCGTCCTAATGGGACGAGTTGAAATCCGAGCAAAGATCGAAGCGGCACTGCCAGCGGCCCGGCAGTTCATTCGTGGCTCTTTGGATAACAGATTGAGGACGCTTGCATCGAAATCCAATTCGAGCGGCAGAGAGATCCGTTGGTATCGGAAGCAGGATAACTTTTGTCTGGCGCACGATACGAGAACGCTCGTTGAGGGAGAAAACATTGCGGACGAGGCGTTGAAAGCTGGTGTGTCGGAAATCTTCAGAGCGCGGGCGCTTGAGGAACTAGGAACTGAGGCCACGGACACAATAGTTCGAGCAGTGGTTGATGTATGCCATCGTACATTGGAGGTGACGTTTGAAAAACAAGGTTTGGAAGTGGCCTATTTCGTTGCGGGCGAGGACTCGCAGGCTCAAATTAGATCGGGCACCATTGCCGAGCATGCGGAGCAGGCGACCAATGAACTCGCTCTGCAAGACAGAGAGCTGAGTGCCGCAGCGAAGAGGACGGCTCTTAGCGTACTGAGGCGAACATTCTACGATAGCACACCGGAAGAACGGGTCTATCTGGAGAAGTTGAAGATCGGACGTATACGCTGCTATTCGTGCTCCGAAATGAACCACGGATTGTGGAGTACTTTCGCAGTATGTCGACAAATCTATTCTTATATATTGGTTCAGACTTGATTATCCGCGCTCTGTCAGAACTATACCTTAAACCAGACGATCAGATGACGCGCAATTTGTTTAAGATTATGAAGGCGGCGGGATCAGAATTGATACTGACCGAAAAAGCACTCGAAGAAGTGTATACCCACTTGGCGGGGGTTGACTACGAATTTGTCAATCACTATCAACGGGTGGAGGCTACTCTGGGGCGGGAGTTGGTGCGCCACATCGATCGGATCCTCATTCGCGCATACCTGTACGCCAGATTGGACAAAGAGGCCGGTGGTAAGCGTCCGAGCGGTTGGGCGGGATTTGTTGGTCAATTCTGCACCTACCCGGCGCTTCATCGGGATGAAGGGCGAGAGTTTATGAGGAGGACGTTGTGCGAGGAATTTGGGTTTTCATACGAAACTGGCGAAGAGATGGTCAGAGATATTGACCAGGGTGAGCTTGATGCATTGCAGCGGGACCTCATGGGGATCCGGGCCGTCGCGGGCCGCGTCAAGGAGAAGGAGGAGATCTTATCTTTTAACGACGCGCTTCATGTATTAAGGATCTACGCTAAGCGGAGATCGCTGCGGGAAACAAGTAAAGCAAATCCTTATGGTTTCAGGACGTGGTGGTTAACTCAGGAGACGCATGTGCTCGGTGCGACGCGCAATTTGGTGCGGACTCGACGGAGCGAGATATATAATGCGGCCAGAATTTTTGATCAACTTCATGAGCCTGTCGCCGTCGGCGGAGGAGGTCAGGAAGAGCTTTGCGACTATCTTTCCAACACTGCTGGGAATGAAACTGTCGAACAGGATGCGCGATGAGCTCTTTAAGGAGGTGATAGCGCGAGTGAAGGAGGCCTTCGAAATTAGCGAAGGACGGGCGCGGGCGTTGGCAAGCGAGTTAGCGGATCGGCTGAAAGGAGATCTGTACAAGGAGTATCCATTCGAGCTCGGGCCATTTGGAAGCTGGCTCGATCGGGGAAGCGAAGTCTAGGGAGCTGAAAGGCCCTGGGGCCCGGGGTCAGGTTTGGCCCGGGGTCAGGTCTTGGTGCCGGGGTCAGGTCTTTGCCCGGGGTCAGGGGCCCGGGGTCAGGTCTAGGGGCCCGGGGTCAGGGGCCCGGGGTCAGAGGGGCCCGGGGTCAGAGGGGCCCGGGGTCAGGGGCCCGGGGTCAGGTCTTGCAGTCAAGCATTGCCGCGTTGCCCGGGGTCCGTTGCCGGGGTCACGTTTGCCCGGGGTCAGTTGCCGGGGTCAGGTCTCACGTTGCCGGGGCCCGGGGTCAGGTCTTGCAGTCAAGCATTCGGCCCCCGGGCGGCGAACGGCCCGGGCCGACGGTACTTCATGAACGCCATAGTGTCGCGCAATCGCGCGGAGCGTGTGGCCACCGGCGTGCGCGGCGGACATCGCCTCGGCGCGATCGCGGCTTTCGGCTTCGTAGCGGGCGAGCGGTTTCGGTGCCGGCAATCGCTGGTCGCGGGGGCGTCAAAGAGCGTCTCTGCCGGGGTCAGGTCTCATTGCCGGGGTCAGGTCTTGCAGTCAAGCATTCCATTGCCGGGGTCAGGTCTTGCAGTCAAGCATTCCGGCAGCCGGGGTCGGCGGCCGGGGTCAGGTCTTGCAGTCAAGCATTCCGGCCCTCCTGGCGGCGAACGGCCCGGCTGACGGTACTTTCATGAACGCCATAGTGTCGCGCAATCGCGCGGAGCGTATGGCCACCGGCGTGCGCGGCGGACATCGCCTCGGCGCGATCGCGGCTTTCGGCTTCGTAGCGGGTGAGCGGTTTCGGTGCCGGCAATCGCTGGTCTCGGGGGACGTCGAAGAGCGTGTCAGCGGCCTCGATCCGGGCCTTCATCTGCGCGACGAACTCTTCGGTGCCGAGGTAGACCTGGGCCTTCAAATGGTCCCAGACCGGCTCCCCGCCGTCGGTGACGAAGGCGACGTAGGCCTGCTGGGCCGCGCTCCGGCCGCGAGCGAACTGGCTCAGCAACCAGTCGATGCAAAGATGCTCGGGGGCGCCCAGCGAGCCCAGCGGTCGCGCGATAGCTGCTCCATCGCCAGTCCGCCGCCCGGACCACCATGCCGGCACGGACCGGATTCAGCGCGACGTAGCGACAGAGCTCCAGCAGATGCGCGTCGCGCTCCACCAGCACGGCATGGTAGCGGCCCTGGAACACGTGACCGGAGCGGCCGTGGCGCCGGTCGAAGGCCTGGGTGTACATGCCATTCAGGTCGCGCATGCCGCTCGAGAGGTTGGCTGCCGGCGTCTCGAGCACGAGGTGATAGTGGTTGCTCATCAGGCAATACGCGTGACAGAGCCAGCCCTGCCGCTCGACCGTGCGCCACAGGAGGTCGAGAAAGCGGTGACGATCGGCGGTGTCCTCATAGATCGGCGCCTGCGCGTTGCCGCGCGCGGTCACGTGGTAGAGGGCACCCTCGAACTCGAGGCGGAGAGGTCGAGCCATGGCCGCTTCGTATCGCCGTCGATGCATGAATGCAAGACCTGACCCCAACCTGGGAACCGGTAATTTGCAACGCGTCTCTGGTTCCGCCGGAGCTGCCGGAGGTGTAGGAGGCGAGCGACCAACTGGCGCTGTTCTGACGCCGTCGCGGTCAATACCAGCCCTCAAGCCGGCCCGAGGGAAAAGGTGTCGGGAACCTTTCCACAACTCCCGGTTGCTTTCCCCCGATCCCGACGCCGGTCAAGGTCGCGCGCAAGCGCGCCGGCTGCGCCGGTCGAAGATCCTTGACCGGCCTCGGGATCGGTGCGGATGCTGGGCATGGCCTGCGTAAGGCAGATCCTGCCTTCGCAGGCCTGCAAGATAGCTGGCACGGGGGCCGGTCCGCCGGCGCACGATGCGTCACTTCCGTGCGCTCGACGCAACACCCTCGGCCATCAACTCACTTGATCTTGAGTTAATCCTCCAGATTCCGACCTCGCCTGACGCACTAGATAACATCTTTAATCGATTGTTCCAGGCGGATAAGCTGAAACCTCTCCGGCCCGAAGGATCAATGATCTCCATTGATTAAGAAGTCAGCCTCACTGATAGGTCGGCTCGGACCGAGCCCCCACAATCAGAACATGCGTCACTTCAAGAAAAACATGCGCCACCGATGCGCCGCCGTCCAAGCCGAAGATGCGCCACCGGCGGCGCATTCTGAAGTTGGTGATCGGGTGGATTCAGTGCGGAGAATCGAGCATGATTTTCAAGATACTCCGGATGGCTGGCGCTGTGCCTGACTGCCGGCGGCGTCATCAGCGCCACTTGGCAACGTGGACGACCTGGTTCCGGCATCGTCATTACGGTTGGAGGGTCGGGCGGGCGGATCAAGCGGGATCAATCCAGGGGCTCGGGATCAGGGGGATCAAGCGGATCAGACCGCGTCGAGGGCCTGGGCGAGGTCGGCGATCAGGTCTTCGGGGTGCTCGACGCCGACCGAGAGGCGGACCATGGCGGGGGTGATGCCGAGCTCGGCCTGGCGCTCGGGCGGGATGTCGGAGTGGGTCATGCTCGCCGGGTGCTCGGCCAGGCTCTCGGTGCCGCCCAGGCTCACCGCCAGCCGGACCAGCTTCAAGGCGTCGAGCAGGCGGAAGGCCTCGGGCTCGCCGCCGTGGACCTCGAAGGCGAAGGTCGAGCCCGGCGCCTTGCACTGGCGCCGGTAGAGCTCGAAGTCGGGGTGGTCCTCGGCGAGAAAACCCAGATAGTGCACGTGTTTGACCTTGGGGTGCTCGTGCAGGAACTCGGCGATGTAGCGGGCATTCTTCATGGCGCTGGTCATGCGCAGCTTCAGGGTCTCGAGGCTGCGCATGAGCAGCCAGCCGGTGTGCGGGTCGGACATGGTGCCAAGGATCGTGCGCATGCCGCGCACAGGCGCCAGGCGCGCCTCGGCGCCGAGGCAGGCGCCCGCGATCACGTCGCTGTGGCCGCCCACGTATTTGGTCAAGGAATAGACCACGAGGTCGGCGCCCTGGGCCAGCGGCTGCTGCCAGAGCGGGCCCAGGAAGGTGTTGTCGACGATGAGCGGCGGCCGCCCGCCGGGCTTGGCCGGCAGGCGTCTTGCGATCTCGGCGCAGTGCGCGATGTCGACCAGCGCGTTGGTCGGATTGGCCGGCGTCTCGAGCAGGATCGCGCCGACCGGCCCCGCGCGGCCCGCCGCCTTGACCGCCTGGTCGAGCGAGCGGCCGCCGCCGCCGGCGCTGAAGCCCTCGGGCTTGATGCCGAACTGGGGCAGGATGTTCTGGATCAGGAACTCGGTGCCGCCATAGAGCGGCTCGCTGTGGACGATCACGTCGCCCGGGCGCAGGAAGGTCCAAAGGGTGGTCGAGATCGCGGCCATGCCGCTCGAGAACACGAGGCTCGACTCGGCCCCGTCCCACAGGCCCAGCCGGTCCTCGAGAATCTCCAGATCCGGATTGTTGATCCGCGAGTAGATGAGCCCCGGCTCCTCGGCCGGCCGCTTGTCCCGCAGCCCATACGCGACCTCGAAGAAGGCTTTGCCGGCCGCGGCGCGCTCGAACACGAAGGTCGAGGTCTGGAACACCGGGCACTTGACCGAGCCCTCCGAGAGCTTGGGGTCGTAGCCGTAGCTCATCATGAGCGTCTCGGGATGCAGCGTATGGTTGCCGATGGTCCGGTGGCGGTAGGGCTTCTGCGGCTTGGCCATGCTGGAATCCTCGTGGTATCCGGGCCCGATCGCGGCCCGCGGCGCCTGAGACCCTACGGTCTCCGGCGATGTCCGCATGCGCGCGCGAGGAGATATGGTTATCACAATCGCACGCGCAAGTAGAGAAATCGCCCGAGCTTCAGGTCCAGTACGGCCGGATGCTCGCGGCCACCGAATTGGCGATGTGCTCCTTGCTGATCACGCCGACCACGTCGTCCGGGCGCGGCACGCGGCCGCCCTTGACGACGACCGCCATGGCGCCGCCACGGCGCCACATGCGGCGGATGACGTCGAACACGACATCGTCCTCGCGCGCGATCGTGAAATCGGGGCGCGCGACGTCGCCGAGCGTGATCCCGGTATAGGCGCCCTCGAGCCCGCGCCGGAGGCCGGTATTGACGCGCTGCACGCCGACGATCCGGGCCCCGTGGGTCACCACGACGTGGCGCAGCTTGCCGGCCTCTTCGGGCCGCCGCAGGAACTCGTCGAAGCTCATCTCGGCCGGCAGCACCAGCACGTCGCGGTCCATGACCTCGTTCGCGTGGCGCACGAGAAACATGTTGGCGTGCAGGACCTTGGGGATCGAGCGGCCGCGGCTCAAGAGCTTGATCGTATAGATGTTCTCGCGCGAGAGCACGCGCCGGACGCCGATCGAGAGCGCCACCGCGACGATCATCGGCATCACGATCGCGTAATCGCGGGTCATCTCGAAGATCATCGTGACCGCGGTCATCGCGGCGCCCGTCCCGCCGCCCACCATGGCCGCCATCCCGACCATGGCAAAGCTCGGCACGCTGATGTCGGGCGAGGGATAGATGGCGCCCGCGAGCGCCCCGAGGCTGCCGCCCAGGGTGGCGCCCATGAACAACGACGGCGAGAAGATCCCGCCCGAGGCGCCCGAGCCGAGGCTGAGCAGCGTCGCCGTGAATTTGCAGACGAACAGCAGGAACAGGAAGGCAAAGCCGCCAAGCCCGCCCAGCAGCAGCGCCTGAATGGTCGAGTAGCCGACCCCCTCGACGTAGTAATGGCCGGCGGTGCGCATCAAGAGATAGATCATGACGCCGACCGCGACCATGCCGATGCTGTGGCGCAGATAGGGATTGGCGACCTTGTCGAACACCTGCTCGGCGCGGTGCAGCCCCTGGGTGAAGCCCGCCGCCGCGACCCCGGTCACCGCACCCAGGACCGCATAGGCGAGAAGCGCTGCCGCCGAGACCGCCTCGTTCTCGAGCGCCGGCAAGGGCGGGATCTGGAAGGCCGGCAGCACGCCCAGGAACAGGCGGCCGACGAAGGTCGCGGTCCCGGTCGCGAGCGCCACCGGCAGGAAGGTGCGGCCGCTGATCTCGGGCATCATGAGCTCGATCGCGAACATCACGCCGCCGATCGGCGTGTTGAAGGTCGCGGCGATGCCGGCACCCGCCCCGGCGGCCACCAGCGTGATCCGCTGCCAGGCGGCCATCTTGATGATCTGGCCCATGGTCGAGCCGAACGACGCGCCGATCTGGATGATCGGGCCCTCGCGCCCGACCGCAGCCCCACTGCCGATCGAGAGGGCCGAAGCCAGCGACTTGACCGCCGCGACCACCGGCCGGATCACGCCTTCCTGATAGTAGACCGCGTTCATCACCTCGGGCACGCCATGGCCGCGAGCCTCGGGCGCGAAGGTCTTGACCAGGAAGGTGACGCCGAGCCCGCCGATCACCGGCACCAGGATCACGAGCGGCCCCCAGGGGCTCGCGGGCGTGAACAGGTTGGCGTCGTAGGTGAAGGACAGCTGGCCCAGGAAGAACAGGTTGTGGATCAGGCCGATCAGCGCGCGAAAGCCGACCGCGCCGAAGCCCGTGATGACGCCGACCGCGACCGCCAGCAGGGAGAGCGAGGTCAGCCCGATCGGTTGCGAATCCGAAGCGACAGCCGGCTCGGCAGCGCGGGGGACAGGTTGCCGTTCGGATGTTTGCATGTCGTCGACGCCGGTTGGAGCGGGCGAGCGCCGGCCGGAGGTCGTCCCCCTTGCGCTCGCGTGGCGCCGCACCATAGTCATGGAGCCGCCGCGCGGGAAGGGTCGCAGCAGCAAGTCGGATCGAGGAGGACCGCCCATGACCGGACAAGACGAGCACGAGCTGGCGACGCTGGGCGGCGGCTGCTTCTGGTGCCTGGAGGCCGTCTACAAGGACCTCAAAGGCGTCGAGCGCGTGGTCTCCGGCTATGCCGGCGGCAGCCTCGAAAATCCGACCTACGAGCAGGTCTGCGGCGGCCGCACCGGCCACGCCGAGGTCGTCCAGATCACCTACGACCCCAAGGTCGTCTCGTTCCGGGACCTTTTGGACGTCTTCTTCACGATCCACGACCCGACCACCAAAGACCGCCAGGGCGCCGACGTCGGCCCGCAGTACCGCTCGATCATCCTCTACCACAGCCCCGAGCAGAAAGCCGACGCCGAGCGCGCGATCGCCGAGGTCGACGAGAAGAAAATCTGGAGCGCGCCGCTCGTCACCGAGGTCGTGGCGCTCGAAAAATTCTACCCGGGCGAGGCCTACCACCAGGACTATTTCGAGCAGAACCCGCGCGCAGCGCTACTGCCAGATCGTGATCGCGCCCAAAGTGGCAAAGTTCCGCAAGGAGCACCTGGCGCGCCTCAAGCGGTAGCCGGGAAGCGCTGCCGCGCAAGGCCGCCTCGCAAGCGCGCCGCATGCAGGATGAACGTCCGCGCCGGTCTCCCACCCCTCCCGATCTCGCCCATCAGGGCTGCCGGGAGGCGCCGCGCGCCGTGCGCGACCGGCCAAGGTGCTTGATCACCCGGTGCCCGCCGCGTAGGTTCGATCGCTCAAATCTCGACAGCCCGGCTCTCAGATGGCCAGTCTCGAGACGCTGAGCTGAACGAGGGCGCCCGGAGGCCCTTGGGGGAGGCACCATCGCGATGCGCAGCTTCGCAAGCCTGGCCGTATGCCTCATGCTCGGCATGCTCTCGCTGGCATCCGTCCGTGCGGCAGCGGCTGAGATCGCCTTCACCGATCAGCGCGGCCAGCTCGTGACCCTGAGCGGCCCGGCCAAGCGGACCGTCGCGTTCCCCAAGCCGGTGCCCTCGCTCTACATCGCCGTCGACGACGGCATCGAGCACTTGGTCGGCATCCATCCGGCGGCCCAGAGCGCGATCATGGGCAGCGTCCTCGGAAAGTTCTTTCCGGGTGTTGCCGACATCAGCACCGGGATCGTGGCCCAAGGATTCGTCCCCAATGTCGAGGAGCTGCTGAAGATCAATCCGGACGTGGTGATCCAGTGGGCTCTCAAAACCGACCAGTACATCGAGCCGATGGAGCGGGTCGGTCTGACCGTCGTCGGACTGAGCTATGGCTCCTATGAGATCGAAAGGGAACGGATCAGCATTATCGGCAAGATCGCGCAGCAGGAACAGCGCGCCAATTCATTCTTGGCCTGGCACGACCAGGTGCGCCAGAATCTGCATGAGACCTTGAGCAGCATTCCTCAAGAAAAACGAGTTCGCATGGTATTCGTCGATCGGTTGGACAACAACGAGCTGGCGCTGTTCGGAAGAGATGAGTTCTTCTTTCAGATGGCCGGCCTGCGCAACCTGGCGTTCGAAGCTGGCCTGAATCAGGGCACGGTGACCGTCAGCGCGGAACAGGTTCTGGCGTGGGATCCGGAGATCGTCTTCCTGAACTACTACGACGCGGCGATCACGCCCGCCGATTTTTACGACAACCCGGTCTACGACAGCATGACCGCGGTGAAGGACCGCCGGATCTACAAGATGCCAACTCTGGGTACGGACAGTCACGAGGCGCCGTTGGTGTGGATGTGGATGACCATGCTGGCCTACCCCGAGCTCGAGGATTGGGATTTGCGGCGGACCGTCGCGAACAAGTACGTCGAGATGTATGGTCAGAGGCCCTCCGATGCGGACGTCGACCAGATCATGCAGCTGGCGACCAATGGCGAAAGCCGGAATTATCTGAAGAAGTTCGGCCGGTAAGCCGGCCACGCGGACCGGCAAAGCGTCCCGGTTGCAGCCGATGCGGAGGCGAGGCGGCGGCCTCGATGGGCGCCAGGCCGCCAACGATCCTGGCCGGGCGCCCTGATGCTCGCTGCGCGGTCATTGCCCCATCGGCGCGCGGCCAGGGTTCGGGTCTTCTGGCTGGGGGTCATGATCGGCGCGCCGCTCGTGCTGATCGGCTCGCTGGCGACCGGGCGCTACGGGATTCCGTTCGCCCACGTCGTCGCGATCCTGATGAGCCATCTGGCGCCGCTCGACGTCAGCTGGTCGCTGCCGGAGCAGCGCGTGGTGGAGCTCGTGCGTCTGCCGCGGGTGCTCGCGGCCTGCCTCGCCGGCGCCGGGCTCGCCATCGCCGGAGCCTCGCTCCAGGGCGTGTTTCGCAACCCGCTGGTCGGCCCGCAGATCATCGGCGTCTCGTCCGGGGCGGCCTTCGGCGGCGCGCTCGCGATCCTGCTGTTCAGCAGCGCCGGGATCACCGTGGCCCTCGCCTTCGCGGGCGGCCTCCTGGCCATCGCGGTCGTCTACCTGATGAGCCGGATCTCCGGGCGGGCGCCGATTCTTTTGCTCGTGCTCGCCGGCGTGGTCACCAGCGCGTTCTTCTCGGCCCTGATCTCGCTGATCAAGTACGTGGCCGATCCGGACAACAAGCTGCCCGCCATCGTCTATTGGCTGATGGGCAGCTTCGCCAGCATCGGCTGGCCCGACGTCGTGGTCCTGCTCGGCCCGGTGGCGCTCGGCGGGGCGCTCATCTACGGGCTCAGGTTTCGCATCAACGTGCTCTCGCTCGGCGAGGAGGAGGCGCAGGCCCTGGGGATCCCGGTCGAGCGCACCCGGTGGCTGATCCTGGGCGCGGTCGCCCTGATCTCCGCCGCGGTGGTGGCGGTCGCAGGCGTGGTCGGGTGGGTCGGTCTGGTGGTGCCGCATTTCGCGCGCATGCTCGTCGGGCCGGACCACAAGGCCCTGCTGCCGGCCGCCGCGGCGGTCGGCGCGCTCTATCTCGTGCTGATCGACAACCTCGCCCGCACCGCCACCGCGGCCGAGATCCCGCTCGGCATCATCACCGCGATCATCGGCGCGCCGGTGTTCGCCGTGCTGCTGCGCCGGATGCATGCCGGCGGCTGGCGCCATGATTGAGGTCCAGGAGGCCGGCATGGCCTTCGGCACGCGCTGGATCTTCCGCCGCCTCTCGTTCGCGCTGCCGCGCGGCGAGACGCTGGCGATCCTCGGCCGCAACGGCCGGGGCAAGACGACGCTGCTGCGGGCGCTGCTCGGCCTGCAGCGGTGGTCGGAGGGCGGCGCCAGGATCGGCGGCAGCACCGGCTACGTGCCCCAGAGCGCGAGCGTCCCGTTCGCCTATTCCGTCCTCGACCTCGTGCTGACCGGCCGCGCGCGGCATCTCGGGATGTTCGCGGTGCCGGGCGAGGCGGACTATCGCGCCGCGCGGGCGGCGCTCGATGCGCTCGGCATGCAGGGCTTCGAGGAGCGCCAGATCGACGAGCTGAGCGGCGGCGAGCGCCAGCTCGTCCTGATCGCGCGCGCGCTGGCTTCCGAATGCGATGTGATGATCCTGGACGAGCCCACGTCCTCCCTCGACTTCCACAATCAGGACGTCATCCTCTCGACGATGCGCCGCGTCGTCAGCCAGAGCGGCCTCACGGTCGTCTTCGCTTCGCATTATCCGCAACATGCCATCCACGTGGCCGACAAGGCGCTGCTGATGTACGACGTCGACGACTACGCTTTTGGGGAGGCGAAGTCGGTGATGACCGAGGCGGCCCTGGGGCGCCTCTACGACATTCCGATGCGCAAGGTCGAGGTGGATCGCATCACGAGCCTCGTCCCGATGTTCTCCTGAGAGGGGACGGGACCCGCCGCCCCGGGACGCGATCTCCAGTTTGTGAACAGGCCCCTGGGTGAAAATGGATGGCCCTTTTGCCCAACCCAGGCTATGGAAACGCAACGAAGCGGCAGTGATCAAGTCGCGCGCGATGCGGGGGGATCCGATGAACACGAACGAGTTCTCGCAAAAATTGGCGGGCATAGCGCTGCTCGCGTTGGCGGCGGTGCTGCCGTCGACGGCAGGCGCCGTGCCCGGTCCGGTACCGGAGGAATGCCGGTTGCCGAACCTGAGCCCGGCGCAACGGGCCAGGTGCAATTTCATCGCCCGCACCGCGGACCTTTGCCAGCGCCCCGTCCTCAGCGAGGCAACCCGACGGTTCTGCGATGAGCTCGGCGGGGCACCGGAGCCCGGCATCACCGTTTCCCCGGAGGTGCCGGCCGACATTCCAGGGCGGCGCCGGCGAAGCCAGTCTCGCCGATGCCGCGAACTTCGCATGGCAGGAGTTCATCGCGCTCAACTGGCCGGCCCTGGCCGGCACGCGCGACACGGCCGACGAGGCCGCCAAATTCGGCGATCCCGCGTTCGACGGGCCGCTGGTCTGGCAGACCTACCGGCACAAGGTCGAGATCTATCCCGGTCAGGGCACGCCGCCGGGGTTCGACGCATCCAAGCCCGATTTCGGCTACAGCACGGTTCCGCCCCAGTACATCTACAATGCGGAGCAATTGGGGCAGGGCGCGAATGGCACCGGCGAGATTCCGGCCTGCCCGGGCCAGGCGCCGGTGGCGACGCCCTCCTTCATCAACCTCGACGAAGTCTCCCAGATCGGGCTTGCCTCGATGTTTGCCGGCGCGGCACCGCCATCGGTGCCGGACAACCAGGACCCCCAATTGATCCGCTTTCTCGCCAAGGCCAACCGGAGCCACTTCGTCTACGTCGTGGATCCCAACGCCCTGGAACCGGGGGGCGATCCGCTCTACGTCGGCACCGGTCTGCCGCCGCCCGCCACCGACTGCGCCGAGCTGCAGCCGGGCGAAACGACCACCTACTGCACCGCTCAAGCCAATTTCCTGGCGGTTTCTCAAGGCAACGGCACCACGACGACGTTGCAGGACCCGGTGATGTCGTTCCCTGTCGGCACCATCCACGTCAAGTCGGCCTGGCGGGTGCTTACTCCCGAAGAGGAGGACAGCGGCAGATACTACACGGCGAACGTTCGCTACTACGAAGAGAATGAAGAAGGCGCGGCCGAGGTGCGCTGTTATCGCGAGGCCCGTTGGGGCCTGCTTGCCTTGCACATCGAGCAGAAGACGGCGACCGCACCCTCCTTCATCTTTGCGACGTTCGAGCAGGCCGACAATCTCCAGACCGAGAGCGGGGCGCCGGTCGAGAACGAGATCGGGCAACCGATCATCAGGCCCGCGGCGATCACCACGCCCGGGCTCGAGTATCAGGACGGCGACCCGCCGACCTTGGACATCGTCGGCGATCAATACTGCGAGTCGGTGGGCAGTCGGCTCTTCTACATCGAGGAGAGCGACAACACCGGGTTTCCGTCCGGCGGCCCGATCTGCCAGAACGCGCGGACGCATCCGATCCCGCAAGTGATTCTCGACGCCAATCAAGACGCGCACCAGACGATCGCCACCTACGCCACTGACAATGGCCTTGAGAATCCGCCGTGGTTGTACTACAAGCTGATCAATATCCAATACAAACCGTTCGACATTTCGGACGTGGTCAGTGACACGACGTCGGACCTCAACGAGTCGACCTTCTATACCAACAACGAGGTGGTCGAGACCGATTATACGCTAGCGAACTTCAGCGGCCAGATCAGCCCGGAGGGGCCGCCGACCAACCTGCCCGCGAATTTCGACGGCTTCAATCCGGATCGGACGACGTTCCAGAACGTGTTGCTGTTCGATGACCACAACAATCTCGTCGACACCTTCAACATGGGCGGGTGTCTGGGCTGCCACGGCATCGCGCAGGTCAACAAGGGCACGGATTTCAGCTTCATCCTTTCGGGTGGTCGCGTACCCGTGCCCGAGACGCCCGACGTCGACCCGCCGGGGACCACGAACCCGATGCCCAGGGGCCAATAGCGACCGCAGAGGCAGCCGCGCCGGGGAGGCGCGGCTAATCTCTGAGGGTGGTCATGACGTAGAGCATGGCCGCGACGTTGAACGCCATGAGCAGGGCCAATGGCGTTCGAATGTCGTGTAGGTGGCCGGCAGCGCCGAGCAGCAGGGCGACCCCGATGGCGAGCGTCCACGTCAGCGCGTTGCCGGTGGCGATCAGCACCGGCCGGTCCGCCGCCTGCGCGTGATCGATCATGTAGGTCGTCTGGCCTTGAATGCTGCCCTGTTCGCCGAGGGTCAGGAGCGTGAATACGAGCGCGTGAAAGTACGGGATCTGCCAGTCTTCGACGGCGTCGATGACGAAGGTCAGCGCGCCGGCGACGAGCGCGCACAGGGCGCCCCCGACCATGCGGGCTGAATTGGACATGCCGGCCCACAGGAAGCCGCTCAAGATCACGCCGATGCCGCTCGCCACCACGAACACCGTGAGATTCTGGACGGTCGGATCGTGCAGCGTGGCGGCGTGGATCGCATAGAACGGGATCGCGAGCTCGACGCTCAGGAGCAACGCCCGCCCGATCAGCAGACGGCGCAACCAGGGATTTTCGCCGATCAGGCGAAACCCCCGGCTCAGCTCGGCCAGGGTGATCGGCATCCTGACGGGATGGCTCGGCGGCTCGTCGAGGCCGGCATAGGCGAGCACGACGGCGAGCCAGCCGCCGACGGCCAGCCACATCAGCATCACCTCGTTGCTCTGGACCCGCGGCAGGAAGATCAGGACCGCGAGCGAGACCAGCAGCGTGAGAGCGCCGCCCAGGGCCGCGCGGTGCGCCACCAGCGGTCCGCGCGACGATTCGGCGATGGTCTTCGCCAGAAGATCATCGTAGCCGACGTTGAAGGCGCCATGGCTGATCGCGAAGCAGAGCACGCACCACAGCAGCGCCACGCCGGCGAGGACCGGAGGCAGGCTGACCGCGACGCCGATGATCGCCAGCAGGGCCACCATCAGGACCAGGCCGAGGCCGACCACCGGTCGCCGGCGCCGGGCCACCCGGGAGATCAGCGGCGCCACGCCGAGCTGGGCGACGATGAGCCCGAACTGGACCAACGGCACGACGAGCGCGACCAGGATGTAGGGGACCCCCAGATGCCCGTCGATCCAGGGGACCACCAGCCGCATGCTGCCGAACTGCAAGGCGATGAACAAGGCGCCGCCGCCCAGCAGGTGGAGCGCATAGTTCCGGCGCTGCCCGGGTCCCTCGACCGCGCGCACCATCGCCTGAGCGCGCGATCTTGAGGCGCGGCCTCGCCTGCGATCGCCTGACGAAAGTGAAAAGACATCCATCGCGAGCGGCCACCGCTGCCACGAAGCTGATGCCATGGTAAGTGCCAGTCACCAGGCCGCGCAGGCAAGCAGGAATTGTCCGCGTCGCGAGGGCGCTCCAACGGGAGGCGGTCGGCGGTTTTCCGGACGACGAGAGCGATCCTCCCCGGTGCCGGGGACCCTGGTCGGGGCGGCGGGATCGCTGCCGCCGGCGACCGAAGGTGGTGGTATCAAATCCGGCGTGCTAGGCAGGCAGACGGGCGGCGTTCTCGCCCTCAGTTCTCAAGCGCGAGCTGACATGGCCAGGCCCGAGAAGACCGGCCTCGCGAGGGGCCTTACCCACTACGGCGATCCCGACTTCGCGCTCTATCTGCGGCGCTCCTTCGCGCGCTCGATGGGCTACGGCGAGGCCATGCTGGCGCGGCCGGTGATCGGGATCGCGAACACCGCGAGCGGCTTCAACAACTGCCACCGGACCGTGCCCGAGCTGGTGGAGGCGACCAGGCGCGGCGTGCTCGCGGCCGGCGGCCTGCCGCTCGAGTTTCCGGTGATCTCGCTCGGCGAGCCGTTCCTGCATCCGACCAGCCTCATGTTCAGAAACCTCATGAGCATGGACGCGGAGGAGATGAT
Organism: uncultured Alphaproteobacteria bacterium; assembly: GCA_963798075.1. Lineage (GTDB taxonomy): Bacteria > Pseudomonadota > Alphaproteobacteria > Geminicoccales > Geminicoccaceae > DATAOG01. The sequence continues at coordinate 47,841 of CAWCRU010000040.1, forward strand.
CCGGGCGCAGCCCATGGACGCGGTGGTCCTTGTCGGCGGCTGCGACAAGACCGTGCCGGCGCTCCTGATGGGAGCGCTTGCGGCCGATAAGCCCGCCGTGCTGGTGGTGACCGGGCCGATGATGACCAGCCGGCACGGCGATCAGCGGCTCGGCGCCTGCACCGACTGCCGGCGCTTCTGGGCGCAGTATCGGGCGGGCACGATCGATGCCGACGAGATCGCCGCGGTCGAGACCCGGCTCGCGACCACGGCCGGCACCTGCATGGTGATGGGCACCGCCAGCACCATGGCGTGCATCGCCGAGGCGCTCGGCATGATGCTGCCGGGCACCGCCGCCATCCCGGCGGTCCACGCCGACCGCCTGCGCGCGGCCGAGGCGAGCGGCATGCGCGCCGTGGCGATGGTCGAAGATGGCCCGCGGCCGTCGCAGATCGTGACGGCCGCCGCCGTCGACAACGCGCTTTGCGTGCTGCTCGCGATCGGCGGCTCCACCAACGGCATCCTGCATCTGGCGGCGATCGCCGGCCGCGCCGGCATCGGGGTCGACCTCGAACGCCTGAACGCACTTTCCGAGCGGACCCCGGTCCTGGTCGACCTCAAGCCCACCGGCCCGCACTACATGGAGGACTTCTTCAACGCCGGCGGGCTCGGGGCGGTGCTGCGCGAGCTGCGGCCGCTCCTGCATCTCGAGGCGCGCAACGTCGCCGGCCAGAGCCTGGCCGAGCGCCTGGCAGGCGAGCCCGGCTACGTCGACCGGAGCGTGGTGCGGCCGCTGGCGGAGCCGATCTCGAAGGCGGGCGGCCTGGTCGCGCTGTTCGGCTCGCTGGCCCCCGAGGGCGCGATCTTGAAACGCTCGGCGGCCGATCCGCGCCTGTTCGAGCACGAGGGCCGCGCGGTCGTGTTCCAAAGCCTCGAGGACCTCTCGGCCCGGATCGACGACCCCGCCCTCGAGGTCGCGCCGGACGATGTCCTGATCCTCAGGAACGCGGGCCCGCGGAGCGGCACCGGCATGCCGGAGGCGGGCTATCTGCCGATCCCTTCCAAGCTCGCGCGCGCGGGCGTCAAGGACATGATCCGGATCTCGGACGCGCGCATGAGCGGCACGGCGTTCGGCACCATCGTCCTGCACGTGACGCCGGAGGCGGCGGTCGGCGGCCCGCTCGGCCTCGTTCGCGACGGCGACCGGATCCGGCTGAGCGTCGCCGGCCGGCGCCTGGACCTGCTGGTCGATGCCGCCGAGCTCGCGCGGCGCCGGGCAGCCCTGCCCGCGCCCGCGGCGCCGCCGGCGCGCGGCTACGCCAGGCTCTATCACGACCACGTGCTGGCCGCCGATCAGGGCTGCGATTTCGATTTCCTGAAGGCCAGCCCCTGATGGCGCTGCGGATCGAGGACTACGCGCTGATCGGCGACACCTATACGGTGGCGCTGGTCGGCCGCGACGGCTCGATCGACTGGCTGTGCGTGCCGCGGATCGATTCCGGCGCCTGCTTTGCCGCCCTGCTCGGCACCCCCGACAACGGCCGCTGGCTGCTGGCGCCCGAGGGCGAGGTCCACGCCACCCGGCGCCGCTACCTTGGCGACACGCTGATCCTCGAGACCGAGTTCGAGACCGCGACCGGCCGGGTCGCGGTGCAGGACTTCATGCCGCTCGGCGGCGAGCGCGATGTGGTCGACCTCGTACGCCTGGTCGAGGGCCGGGCGGGCGAAGTGGTCATGGCGACCGAGCTGGTGCTGCGCTTCGACTACGGCACGACGGTGCCCTGGGTGCAAAAGGCGGACGACGGGCTGACCGCGATCGCCGGCCCCGATGCGCTGCGCCTGCGCACCCCGGTCGAGCTCGAAGGCAAGGACTTCCGCACGGTCGGCCGCTTCACCGTGCGGGCGGGCGAGACGGTCCCCTTCCGGCTCTGCTTCTTCCAGTCCTGCGGCCCCGAGCCCGAGGCCCGCGATCCCGCGCGTCTGTTGCAGGAGACCCGGGCCTTCTGGCAAAACTGGACCGGCCAGTGCCAGGTCGCGGGACAATGGCGCGACGCGGTGCTGCGCTCGCTGATCACGCTCAAGGGCCTGACCTACGCCCCGGCCGGCGGCATCGCGGCCGCGGCCACGACCTCGCTGCCGGAGCAGCTCGGCGGCAGCCGCAACTGGGACTACCGCTACTGCTGGGTCCGCGATGCGACCTTCACGCTTTATGCCTTCCTGCTCTCGGGGCTCAAGGACGAGGCGCGCGCCTGGCGCGAGTGGCTGCTGCGGGCGGCCGCCGGCAAGCCCTCGCAGCTGCAGATCCTCTATGGGGTCGGCGGCGAGCGGCGGGTCTCACGAGCTCGAGCTGCCATGGCTGCGCGGGCTACGAGAACAGCCGGCCGGTGCGGATCGGCAACGCCGCCCACGAGCAGCTGCAGCTCGACGTCTACGGCGAGCTGTTCGACGCCTTCCACGCCGCGCGCAAGTTCGGCATCCCGGCCGAGGAGCACAGCTGGGACGTCGAGAAGGCGCTGCTCGACTATCTCGAGGGGGCCTGGGAGCTGCCCGATCAGGGCATCTGGGAGGTGCGCGGCCCGGCGCGCCACTTCACCCACTCCAAGGTCATGGCTTGGGTCGCGGCCGACCGCGCGGTCAAGGCGGTCGAGCGCTTCGGGCTGGCAGGTCCCGCCGAGCGCTGGCGCGAGCTGCGGGCGAAGGTCCATGCCGACGTCTGCGCCAAGGGCTTTGACCCCGAGCGCAACAGCTTCGTTCAGTCCTACGGCAGCAAAGCCCTCGACGCGGCGCTTTTGATGATCCCCTTGGTGGGCTTTCTGCCGCCCGGCGATGCGCGCATGGTCGGCACGGTCGAGGCGATCCTGCGCGAGCTGACCCATGACGGCCTGGTCCGGCGCTACGCCACCGAGGAAGCCGTCGACGGCCTGCCGGCTGGCGAGGGCACCTTCATCACCTGCTCGTTCTGGCTGGTCGACAACCTTGCGATGCTGGGGCGCTGGGACGAGGCCCGCGAGCGTTTCGAGACGCTGCTCGCGCTGCGCAACGACGTGGGCCTGCTGGCCGAGGAGTACGACCCCGCCCTGCGCCGCCAGCTCGGTAACTTCCCGCAGGCGTTCTCGCACGTCGGCCTGATCAACAGCGCCCATAACCTCACCATCGCGGCCGGCCCGGCCAAGGAGCGCGCCGACGCGGCCGCCTGAGCCCAAAGCGCCGCCGGGCGCAGGCGCCGATCGATGGCTTTACGTGAGGATCGAAATCGATCATGGGGTTGTCATCCCGATCGGCAAGATGACATCGTCAAGATCGGGGGCCCCTCAGTCGAGGCAAGGGTACGATGACCGCACAGCCCGACTCTTCCACCGAGACGCTCGCGGCGTCGGCCGCCGGCGCGGCCGTGGCGTCGGTCGCCGAGACGGCGGCCGGTCCCCGGGCACGCGCCCCCCGTGCCAAGGACCCGAAAGACGGATCGGGGGCCGACGACGGCGGCGGCCCGTCACGATCGATCGATTCCGGCCATGGCTTGGCGGCCGTCCTGCCCGACTGGGTGGCGCCGCCCACCGACCTGCGCGCTCCGGGGCTCTATCTGAACCGCGAGCTGACCTGGCTCGCCTTCAATCGGCGGGTCCTGCACGAGGCGCGCGACCCCCGCAATCCGCTGCTCGAGCGGGTCAAGTTCCTGGCGATCGTGAACTCGAACCTCGACGAGTTTTTCATGAAGCGGATCGGCGGCCTCAAGCAGCAGGTCGGCGCCGGGCTGCACAATCTGACCGTCGACGGCCGCACGCCGGAGCAGCAGATCGACGAATGCGTCGCGGTCATCAAGGAGCTGATGCCCGAGCTGCGCGACAGCTTTGCCGAGCTGCGCGAGCGTCTGCGCGAGCAGGACATCGTGCTCGCGCAGTGGTCGGAGCTGTCGGACGACCAGCGCGCGACGGCGCAGGCCTACTACCTCGACAACATCTTCCCGCTGGTGACGCCGCTCGCGATGGACCCGGCGCATCCCTTCCCGTTCATCTCCAACCTGTCGCTCAACCTGCTGGTCACGCTCCACTACGAGGACGAGCAGCAGCCGGCCTTCGCGCGGGTCAAGGTGCCGCTCGGCAAGGGCGTGCCGCGCTATCTGCGGGTCGGTCCGGGCGCCACCTTCGTGCGTCTGGAGGAGGTCATGGCGCACAGCCTCGATCGCCTGTTCCCGGGCATGGCGGTCGATGCGTGCGAGTTCTTCCGCGTGACCCGCAACGCCAACACCGAGCGCGAGGAGGAGGACGCGGACGACCTCGTGTCGCTGATCGAGGCGGAGCTTCGCGACCGCAAGTTCGCGCCGATCGTCCGGCTCGAGGTCGGCCTCGGCATCGACCCCGTGCATCGCGGCATGCTGGCGGTCGAGCTCGGCCTGAACGAGGAGCGGGACGTGTTCGAGACCAGCGCGCCGCTCGGCCTTCGCGACCTGTTCGAGATCGCAGCCCTCGAGCTGCCGGCGCTGCACGACCCGGTCCATCACCCGGTCACCAACGCCAAGCTCGAGGATCAGGAGCGCAACATCTTCCACATCATCCGCGACATCGGCCCGATCCTGCTCCAGCACCCCTACGAATCCTTCGGCACCTCGGTCGAGCGCTTCGTCGCCGAGGCGAGCCGCGATCCCAAGGTGCTGGCGATCAAGATGACGCTGTATCGGACCTCGTCGGGCACGCGGATCATCGACGATCTGGTCGAGGCGGCGCGCAACGGCAAGCAGGTGGCCGTGGTGGTCGAGATCAAGGCGCGCTTCGACGAGGAGGCCAACATTCAGTGGGCCTCGCGCCTGGAGGAGGTCGGCATCCACGTCATGTACGGCGTCGTCGGCCTCAAGACCCACTCCAAGGTCGTGCTCGTGGTGCGGCGCGACTACACCGGCATCCGGCGCTACGCCCATATCGGCACCGGCAACTATCACGCCGGGACGGCGCGGATCTATTCCGACCTCGGCCTCTTGACTTGCGACGACGCGATCGGCCGCGATTTGACCGAGCTGTTCAACTACCTGACCACCGGCTACAAGCCGTCGCGCAAGTACCAGAAGCTGCTGGTCGCCCCCAAAGGTCTGAAGCAGGCGCTGCTCGCCAAGATCGAGCGCGAGATCCGCCGCCATTCGGCCGAAGCGCCGGGCCTGATCCGCTTCAAGATGAACGGCCTCGAGGACGTCGACATCGTCCAGGCGCTCTATCGCGCCTCGCAGGCCGGCGTCCGGGTCGAGCTTATCGTGCGTGACACCTGCCGGCTGCGGCCCGGCGTGCCCGGCCTGTCCGAGAACGTAACCGTGGTCAGCGTCGTCGGCCGCTTCCTCGAGCACACCCGGATCTTTTATTTCCGCAACGGCGGTGACGAGGAGTTCTTCATCGGCTCGGCTGACCTCATGACCCGCAACCTCGAGAGCCGGGTCGAGGTCGTGACCCCGGTCGAGGACCCGGGGTCGCGCGACGAGCTGCGGGAGATCCTGGACGCCCAGCTGAACGACCGGCGCAACGCCTGGGACATGCAGCCGGACGGCAGCTACGTCCAGCGCCAGCCGGGCAACGACGCCGAGGGCGGCTCGCAGCAGGCGCTGATCGCCGCGGCCGAGCGCCGCTCCCACGACGCCAACCGCCTGCGCAAGCGCCGGCCGCAGTCGATCGCGCGCCGCTCCTTCACCGATCGCGCTCTGATCTGAGGCAGGGCTCAGGCGGCCTGCTCGAAGCCGGTCAGCACATTGACGGCGTTGAGCCCGATCTCGGCGATCGCATAGCCGCCTTCCATGACGAAGAGCGTCGGCAGCGCGAGCGCGGCGATCCTGGCGCCGATGATCGGGAAATCGTCGCGAAGGAGCGCAAAGCGGGAGATCGGATCGCCCTTGAAGGTATCGACCCCGAGCGAGACGACCACAGCGTCCGGCCGGTATGTTCCGAGGTGTCCGCAGGCATCCTCGAGAGCCTCCGACCAGCGTGCAAAGCCCGTGCCCCAGGGCAGCGGGTAGTTGCGGTTGCAGTCCGCGCCGGCGCCCAGCCCGGTCTCGTCGGCATGCCCGAGGAAGAACGGAAACTCCTGCCGGGGATCGGCGTGCAGCGAGAGGAACAGCACATCGGCGCGCTCGTAGAAGATCGCCTGGGTGCCGTTGCCGTGGTGGTAGTCGATATCGAGGATCGCGACCCTGGCGGCGCCCCGGTCGAGCAGCGCCTGGGCCGCGATGGCGGCATTGTTGAGAAAGCAGTAGCCGCCGTAGCAGTCGCGGGCCGCATGGTGGCCGGGCGGCCGGCAGAGCGCGAAGACCGCGCGCTCCCTGCCCGCTGCGATCAGCTCGGCAGCGGTCAGCGCGACATCGGCGGCGCTCCTTGCCGCCTGCCAGGTGCCGGCCGTGATCGGCGTGCCGGCATCGAACGAGAAATAGGAGAGCTTGCCGTCGATCGTGTCCGGCTCGATCTGGCGCAGCTGCCGGGTCGGCCAGCAGAGCGGCAGGGCATCGCAGGCGCCGTGCTCGGCCACCCAGCCGTCCCACGCGGTCTCGAGAAAGCGCAGAAAGTTGCCGGCGTGCACGCGCGCCAGGGGCTCGAGGCCGAACGCATCCGGCGCCAGCACGAGGCCCAGGCCCACCTCGCGGACGCGCGCGAGGATCAGCTCCGCCCGCTGCGGCCGCTCGAAGCATGGCAGGAGCTTGCCCCCGATCAGCTCGGCCTTGCCGTCCTGCAGCCGATGCCGCTCGCTGTAGACAGTCTTCATGCGGCGCCCTTTCAGACCTCCTCGATCGCGAGCCCTCGGGCCGACCAGGCACCGGGCCAAGCCTCGGCGCCGGCCGCCCGCAGCGCCCGGATGCGTCCCACTGGCAGGTCGCGGGCGATCAGCAATGGCCCCGGACCGCGAGCCATGCCGGCGGGCGGGATCTCGGCCGCAACGCCGATCGAGCCGAGCTCTGTCTCGCATGGCAGATAGGCCGCCGCGCCGCCGACGTTCGGGCGCGCGTTGGGATGGCCGGCGCTGCCGATGCAGCCGACCGCGCAGACCACGCACATCAGCTCGACCGCGCGCGCCCGGGCGCAGGCGAAGACCCGCTGGCAGCCGGACAATTGCTCGGTCATCGAGGGCACCAGCAGGAGATCGAGCGCCTCGCCCGCGAGCCTTGCCGCCAGCGCCGGCAGCTCGACGTCGAGGCAGACCGCGACCCCGATCCGGAGGCCCTGCCAGGTCACGATCCGGAAGACCTCGCCGGGCTCGAGCAGGTAGCCCTCGGGATTGCGTTCCAGCGGCAGCAGGCAGAGCTTGTCCTGGATCAGGGTCCGGCCGTCCGGCAGGAAGAGGTGCGCCCGGTTGCGATGCGCCGGCCGGCCAGGCGCGGCGGCGCGGACCCGGACCGGCATCGCGCCCGCGAGCAGGGCCATGCCATGGCGCCCGGGCAGCTCGGCCAGCCGCGGCAGCACCAGGGCCGCCCGCTCCGCCAGCCAGTCGAGCTCGGCCGGCCGGGCGAGCGGCCGCTGCGCGAACCAGAGACAGGGCTCGAGGACATATTCCGGCAGCGCCAGGAGATCTGCCCCCTGCTCCGCCGCCTCGGCCATCCTACCTTCGACCAGCCGGACGAAATCGTCGAGGCTCGCGAGCGGATGGCCGACGTTCAAGGCCCAGAGGGCGACCGTCAGGGTCCCGGACATGCCGTTCGCGCGGCTATTTCTTCAGCCGGGTCCAGACCTTGTCGCGCAGCTCGCGCGCCTGCGGGCTGCAGCCGGCGCCCGGCCGCAGGCGGTCCGCGTACTCGGGCGGCATGTTGACCGCCGGGTCCTTCGCCAGGCTCTCATCGAGGTACGCCTCCGAGCCCGCGACCGAGTTCATGTAGCCCGCGAAGTTGCTGGCCATCGCGATGTTCTCCGGCAGCATCATCCAGTTCAGGAACAGCTTGGCGTTGTCCGGATCGGGCGCCCCTTTCGGCATGACCAGATTGTCGTTCCAGAAGTCGATGCCCTCCTTGGGATAGACATAGACCACCGATGGCTTTTGCTCCTTGGTGCGGTGCGCGGCGCCGTTCCATTGCATGTGCATGATCACCTCGCCCGCGACCATGCGATCGATGGTGCCGTCCGACTGGTACATGGCGACGTGCGGCTTCTGGGCCTCGAGCACGGCCAGGATCTTCTGCGCGTCGTCGGGGTTCTCGGTGCACTTGTCGACCCCGGTGTAGTAGGCGGCGGCGTTGTAGACCGAGACCTCGTCGTTGAGCACCGCGATCTGGCCGTCGAGCTCGGGCTTGGGCTCGAAGAACGGCTGCCAGCTGTCCTCGAGCGGTCCGCCCGGCACCCGGTCGGCGTCGTAGCTGAAGCCGGTCGTGCCCCAGAGGTAGGGCACCGAATACTTGCGCTCGGGATCGAAGCTCGGGTGGTCGTGCGGCGCCTTGACGTTCTTGAAATTGGCCATCTGGCTCGCGTCGATCTCCTGGGCCAGGCCCTCGTCGATCATGGTCCTGACCATGTAGTCGGACGGCACCACGATGTCGTAGCCGGCAGCACCCGCCTGCAGCTTGGCGAGCATGGTTTCGTTGGAGTCGTAGACGTCGAGGGTGACCTTGATGCCGGTCTCCTGCTCGAACTTCTTGAGGAGCTCGGGCGGGATGTAGTTCGACCAGTTGTAAATGAAGAGCTGGCCCTCGGCCTGGGCCGCGCCGGCGCCGAGCACGAGACCGGCAGCAAGCGCTGCGGCGGTTGAAATTGTCTTGATTCGCATTTGTTTGTCTCCTTTGGTTGATAGCTGAGGTCAGGCTGTCCGGCGGATCCGCCCGGCAAGATAGGAAAGCGTCACGAACAGGATCGAGACGACCAGCATCATCGCCGAGACCGCGTTGACCTCGGGCGTGATGCCGATCCGGATCATGCCGAAGATGTAGACCGGCAGCGTGGTCGAGCCGGCGCCGGCGACGAAGTAGCTGATCACGAAATCGTCGAGCGAGATGATGAAGGCGAGCATCGCGCCGGAGAGGATGCCGGGCCACAGAAGCGGCAAAGTGATCCGCCGGAAGGTCTGGAGCGGACCGGCGTAAAGGTCGGCCGCGGCCTCCTCGAGCACCGGGTCCATGCCTTCGAGCCGCGCCCGCACCGGCAGATAGGCGAACGGGATGCAAAAGACCGTGTGCGCGATGATCAGCGACGTGAGCCCGAGCCGGATGCCGACGATCACGAAGAACAGAAGCGTCGCGACCGCGGTCACGATCTCGGGCACGACCAGCGGCAGGGCGATCAGGCCGCTGACCGCACCCTGCCCCTGGAAGCGGGCCCGGCTCATGCCGAGGGCAGCGGCGGTCGCGGCAAGCGCCGCGATCAGGGTCGCGCTGCCGGCCACGGTCAGCGAGGTCCGGGCGGCGCGCAGGATGTCGTCGTTGGCGAGCACGACGCCATACCAACGCATGCTGAAGCCGGTCCAGATGGTCGCGGTCCGGTTCTCGTTGAAGGAAAGCGCGATCAGGATGACGATCGGCACGTAGAGATAGACGAAGAACACCAGCGCCATGGTCCTGATGCCGACGAAGCGCCAGAGCGGGTTGGCGCTCATGAGGCCGCTCCAGGCGCCTGCCGGAAGCGCAGCAGATAGATGAGCATGGCGAGCAGGACCATGGCCAGAAGGGCAAACGACAGCGCCGCCCCGAACGGCCAGTTGCGGGCGGCGCCGAACTGGCCCTGGATCAGGTTGCCGATCATCAGCGTCTTGCCGCCGCCCAAGAGCTCCGGCGTGACGTAGGCGCCAAGGCACGGCACGAACACGAGGATGGCGCCCGCGACGATGCCGGGCAAGGCGAGCGGCAGGATGATCCGGCGCAGCGCCCGCCGCCGGTCGGCCCCCAGATCGTAGGCCGCCTCGACCAGGCGGAAATCGAGCTTCTCCAGGCTCGCGTAGATCGGCAGCACCATGAACGGCAGGAACGAGTAGGTGAGGCCGATCATGATCGCATAGGGCGTGTAGAGGAGACCGAGCGGCCGGTCGGGCGAGGCCGAGCCAGGCGAGCGCGCCGTCGAGCAGGCCATTGCCGCGCAGCAAAAGGATCCAGGCGTAGTTGCGGACCAGAAGGTTGGTCCAGAACGGGATCGTCACCAGAAAGATCAGAAGATTGCGCCAGGCGCGCGGCTGCAACGCCATGTAGAGCGCGGTCGGAAAGCCGATCACGAGTGCCAGCGCCGTGGTCGCCGCCGACAGCCAGAACGAGCGCCAGAAGATCTGCAGATAGTCGGTGTTGAGCAGCAGGCTGTCGTCGAGATCGCGCTCGAACAGGAAGTTGACATAGGCGTCCGGGGTGTGGGCGCCCCAGACCACGCCGCCGTTCATGCCGCGCTCGAGGATCGAGATATAGGCCATCAGGCCGAGCGGCAGGACCATGAACATGCCGATGATCAGGACCGTCGGGCCGATCAGGCCGACCTCGGAAAGCGCGCGGGCGCGAGCGCTGCGCATCGCTCTCAGTCCTCGAGAACCTGGACCGCGGCCGGCGGGATCCGGATGCCGACCGGATCGCCCGGCTGGAGCGCGCGGGCCGCGCCGTCCCGGTTCTGGACCCGGACGCGCAGGCGCGGGCCGCCGTCGAGGCGGACGTGGAAGCTCGTGTCGCTGCCGACGTAGACCACCTGCTCGATCCGACCTTTGAGGGTGTGGGCGGCGGCCGCTGGTGCGAGGTCGACCCGCTCCGGGCGCACGGCAAGCGTCACTCGCGCGCCATTCGCACTGCCGCCCCGGGCGGCCACGATCTCGCCCGCCTCGCCGAGGCGAAAGCGGAAGCCCGCGGCCGCACGCCCGTCCGGCACCGCCTCGATCAGGTTGGTGTCGCCGATGAAGTCGGCGACGAAGCGGCAGTTGGGGTGCTCGTAGATCTCGGCGGGCGTGCCGATCTGCAGGATCCGGCCGCCTGCCATGACCGCGATCCGATCCGACATCGTGAGCGCCTCCTGCTGGTCGTGGGTCACGAACAGGAAGGTGATGCCGGTATCGTGCTGCAGGCGCTTGAGCTCGAGCTGCATGTCCTGGCGGAGCTTGAGGTCGAGCGCCGAGAGCGGCTCATCCAAGAGGAGCACTCGCGGATGGCTGGCAAGCGCCCGGGCGAGCGCCACCCGCTGCTGCTGGCCGCCCGAGAGCTGCGCCGGGAAGCGGTCCTCGAGGCCGACGAGGCGGACGAGCTCGAGGGTCGCGCTCACGTCGCGGGCGATCTCGGCCCGGGCGCGGCCCTGCATCTCGAGGCCGAAAGCGACGTTGCGGGCGACGTTCATGTGCGGGAACAGGGCGTAGCTCTGGAAGACCGTGTTGACCGGCCGCTTGAACGGCGGCAGGTGGCCGATCGGGCGGCCTTCGAGGCAAAGCTCGCCGGCGCTCGGCTGCTCGAGGCCGGCGATCAGGCGGAGCAGCGTGGTCTTGCCGCAGCCCGAGGGCCCCAGCAGGGTGAAGAACTCGTTGGCCTCGATCTCGACGCTCACCCGGTCGAGCGCCAGCACCGCGCCGGCCCCGCTGCCGAAGCGCTTGCTCAGCCCGATCGCCTGGACGGCGCTGCTCCCTGCCGGCATCGGGCGCTCCGTTGTTGCCTTGCGCCGGCCATCAGACACGATCAGCGGGCGCCGCGAAAGAGCTTGCGCGACTCGCCGCTCGGCGGCCGCCCATTCGCGTGTTAGGATCGCGGCTCCTTGCCCAAGCTTGGGGTGCCGGTGCCGTGAGCGAACCGACGATCCTGTTCGATCTGGCCGAGAGCGTGGCGACGATCACGCTCAACCGGCCGGACAAGCTGAACGCCATCAACGAGACGATGCATGGCGAGCTGGCGCGCGCCTTGGCGCGCATCGAAGCCGATCCGGCGGTGCGGGCGGTGCTCCTGACCGGGGCCGGGCGCGCCTTCTCGGCCGGCCAGGACCTGGGCGACCGGGTCATGGGCGAAGGCGATGCGCCGCCCGACCTCGGCGACACTTTGGATCGCCTCTACAATCCCTTGATCCGGGGCCTGCGCCGGCTCGAGCGGCCGGTGATCGCGGCGGTCAACGGCGTCGCGGCCGGCGCCGGCGCCAATCTGGCGCTCGCCTGCGATCTGGTGCTCGCCGCCCGCTCGGCAAAGTTCATCCAGGCCTTCTGCAGGCTCGGCCTGGTGCCGGACGCCGGCGGCACCTACGTTTTGCCGCGGCTGGTCGGCCCCGCCCGGGCGATGGGCCTGGCCCTGCTCGGCGAGCCGCTCGCGGCCGAGCAGGCGGCCGCCTGGGGCCTGATCTGGCGCGTGGTCGACGACGACCGGCTCATGCCGGACGCGACGAGCCTCGCCCGCCAGCTCGCGACCCAGCCGACCCAGGGCCTCGGCCTGATCAAGCGGGCGCTCAACGCCTCGGCCGCCAACACGCTCGACCGGCAGCTCGACCTCGAGCGCGACCTGCAACGGCAGGCGGGGATGAGCGAGGACTATCGCGAGGGGGTGCGAGCCTTCCTCGAGAAGCGGCCGCCCGTGTTCAGGGGGCGCTGATGACCGCACTCGCAACCTCGGTCCCGATCGGCGTGGTCGGCGCCGGCACGATGGGCGCCGGCATCGCGCAGGTCGCAGCTACCGCCGGCCACCGCGTGCTGCTCTACGATGGCGCGCAGGCTGCGATCGAAGCGGCGCTCGAGCACATCGAGGCGGCGCTCGAGCGCGCCGAAGCCCGGGGGCGCATCAACGCCAACCAGCGCGCCTCGACCTTCGCCCGGATCACGGCCTGCCACGGCCTCGACGCGCTGGCACCCGCCGGCCTCGTGATCGAGGCGATCGTCGAGGACCTGGAAGCCAAGCGCAAGCTGCTCGAGGCGCTCGAGGTCTTCCTCGATCCGAAGGCGATCCTCGCCAGCAACACCTCCTCGCTCTCGATCACGGCCCTTGCGGCCGGATTGCAGCATCCGGAGCGCGTGGTTGGCATGCATTTTTTCAATCCCGCCCCGCGCATGGCGCTGGTCGAGGTCGTGCGCGGCCTCGCGAGCGCGCAGGAGGCGGTCGCGACCGCGGTCGCGACCGCGGACGCCTGGGGCAAGACCGCGGTCGAGGTGCGCTCGACGCCGGGCTTCATCGTCAACCGGGTCGCCCGGCCGTTCTACGGCGAGGCGCTGCGCGCGCTGAGCGAAGGTGCTGCCGGTGTCGCCACGATCGATGCCGTGATGCGCGAGGCGGGCGGCTTCCGCATGGGCCCGTTCGAGCTCATGGATCTGATCGGCCTCGACGTCAATCTCGCGGTCAGCCGCCAGATCCACGAGGCGTACCACCATGATCCGCGCTACACGCCGTCCTTGATCCAACGCGATCTGGTCGCTGCCGGCCGGCTCGGGCGCAAGGCCGGGCGCGGCTTCTACGACCATGCCGAGGGCGCCGGCGGGACTTCCGCGCAAACCGCGCCGCCGGCATCGCCGCCCGCGGGGATCGTGGTCGAGGGCGAGCTCGGACTGGCCGAGGCCCTCCTGCCGCGGTTCAAGGCGGCGGGCGTCACGATCGATCGGCGCTCCGGCGAAGGCCTGATCCGGATCGGCCAGCTGCGCCTGGTCCGGACCGACGGCCGCGGCGCCACGGTCTGGAGCTACATGCTCGACCGGCCGGTCGCGACCTTCGACCTCGCGCTCGACTATGCCGGCTGCAAGCGGCTCGCCGTCGCCTGCGCCGATCAGACCGGGATCGAGCAGCTGCAGCCCGCGATCGGGCTCCTGCAGGCGGCCGGCATCGAGGTCTCGGTGATCGACGACCTGCCGGGCCTCCTCGTCATGCGCACGGTCTGCATGCTGGCGAACGAAGCGGCCGAGGCGGTCCAGGCAGGCGTCGCGGGCGCCGCCGCGATCGACACCGCGATGCGGCTCGGCGTCAACTATCCGCGCGGGCCGCTCGAATGGGCCCAGGCGATCGGCCTCAAGACGGTGCTCGAGGTCCTGGACCACCTGGCCCGCAGCTACGGCGAGGACCGCTATCGGGCGGCTTGGCTGCTGCGCCGCAAGGTCATGGCCAAAGGCGGCTTTCTTGACTGACCAGGCGATGCAGCGCCTGGCCGAGGCGGTTCGGGATGGCATGTATGCGAGCGACCACGCCGCCCGGGCGCTCGGCATCACCGTCGAAGCGGTGGGCCCCGGCTTCGCGCGCTGCCGGATGGCCGTCCGCCAGGACATGCTGAACGGCCACGACACCTGCCACGGCGGCATCACCTTCACGCTCGCCGACTGCGCCTTTGCCTACGCCTGCAACGCGTGCAACCGGACAACCGTGGCTCTGGGCGCCCAGATCAGCTTCCTCGCCCCGGCGCGCGCGGGCGACGTCCTGATCGCCACCGCCCGCGAGCAGAGCCGGGCCGGCCGCACCGGCGTCTACGACGTCGAGGTCAGCACCGCGGATGCGACCAGGGTCGCGCTCTTCCGCGGCACCTCCTACGAGATCCGGGGTGCGGTCGTGCCCGGCCTCGCAGCGGATTGAGCGGGGCTCGGATGGCGGGGCGCGCGCCCGAGCGCCGCGAGCTCGACCCGATCGAGATCGCATCCCGCGACGAGATCGCGGCCCTGCAGCTTCGCCGTCTCAAAGCGACGCTGCGGCGGGTCCATGAGCAGGTCCCGCACTACCGGGTGGCGTTCGAGCAGGCGGCCGTTCACCCGGACGACCTGCGCGAGCTTGCGGACCTCGAGAAATTCCCGTTCACGACCAAGGACGATCTGCGCCGGCAGTACCCGTTCGGCATGTTGGCGGTGCCGCGCTCGGAGGTGCTGCGCCTGCACGCCTCGTCCGGCACCACCGGCAAGCCGACCGTGGTGGGCTATACGCGCCGCGACATCGAGGTGTGGGCCGAGGTCTGCGCGCGCTCGATCCGGGCATGCGGGCGGGCACGCGGGCGATCTCGTGCACGTGGTCTACGGCTACGGCCTGTTCACGGGCGGGCTCGGGGCGCACTACGGCGCCGAGCGCCTGGGCTGCACCGTCGTGCCGATGTCGGGCGGCATGACCGAGCGCCAGGTCCAGCTGATCGCCGACTTCCGGCCCGACATCATCATGGTGACGCCCTCCTACATGCTGGCGATCGGTGACGAGTTCGTCCGCCAGGGCCTGGAGCCCGCCGCGTGCTCGCTCAGGATCGGGATCTTCGGCGCCGAGCCCTGGACGCTCGCGATGCGCCAGGAGATCGAGGCCCGCTTCGCGATCGACGCCCTCGACATCTACGGCCTCTCGGAGGTGATCGGCCCGGGCGTCGCCAACGAGTGCATCGAGACCAAGGACGGCCTGCACATCTGGGAGGACCATTTCTATCCGGAGGTCGTCGACCCGGCGACCGGGGCGCCCTTGCCGGACGGCGAGCCGGGCGAGCTGGTCCTGACCACGCTGACCAAAGAGGCGATGCCCGTGATCCGCTACCGGACCCGCGACCTCACGCGCCTCCTGCCCGGCAGCGCCCGCAGCATGCGCCGGATGGCCAAGGTCACGGGCCGCTCCGACGACATGCTGATCATCCGCGGCGTCAACCTTTTCCCCACCCAGATCGAGGAGCTGATCCTCGAGGACCCCCGCCTGACCCCGCACTACCTGCTCGAGCTCCGCCGTCAAGGCCGGCTCGATGCGCTCAAGGTGATCGTCGAAGCCAAGCCCGATGCGGCCGACGCGGAAACCCGGACCGCAGCTGGCGTCGAGCTGATCCAACACATCAAGTCGCGGATCGGGGTCATGACCGAGGTCACCGTGGTCGAGCCGGGAGCGGTCGACCGCTCCCTTGGCAAAGCCAGGCGGATAATCGATCTTAGGCCCAGGACCTGAAGTCTCGCCGGAACCGTCATGGCCGACGCCCTCGCCAAACGCAGGATCGAGCAGGAGATCGCCGATCTCCTGGCCGACCTCAAGCGCCGCCTGGAGCGCCGCTTCGGCGACCGCTTCATCGCGCTCTACCTGTTCGGCTCGCGCGCCCGCGGCGATCACGAACCCGACAGCGACGTCGACGTCGCCGTGGTGCTCGATCAGAAGCTGCCGCGGCCTTATGGGGCCAAATGTCAGCTGCTCGACGACACCTACGAGCTCATGCTCGCGACCGGCTACTACATCCAGCCCTGGGCATTGGAGAAGGGTGCGCTGGAACACCCCGATGCCCATCCCAGCCCGCAGATCAGCCGCGCCGTGCTCCGTGACGGGCTCAGGATATGACGCCCCACGACTCTCTGGCAAAGGCTCTCCGAGCGCGAGAGTCGGCGCAGCTTCTGCTCGAAGCCGGCGATCCCGTCGGTGCGGTCAACCGCGCCTACTACTCGATGTTCTACGCTGCACACGCTGCGCTGGCCCACATCGGGGTCCAGGCGCCCAGCGGCAAACACGGGACATTGGTCTCGAGGTTCGGGGAGCATCTGGTCAAGGCGGGACGAGTGCCGGATCACTTCGGTCGCTGGCTCAATCAGGCGCTGGAGCTGCGTTCCACCGGCGACTACGGCGACGATTCCCCGGATCCGAACGAGACCAACGAAATTCTCGCAAGAGCCGATGCTTTGCTCACGACCGTCAAGGACCTGCTGGCGGCGCCGCCGCCCGTCAAGCCGCGCGGACGTCGAGCTTGATCGGGCCGTCGGCGCGGCCGTGGATGAACTGGTCGACGTAAGGGTTGCCGCTCGTGTCGATCTGGCCGACCGGGCCCTGCCAGATGATCTTGCCCTGATAGAGCATGGCGACCCGGTCGGCGATTTTGCGCGCGCTCGCCAGATCGTGGGTGATCGAGAGCGCGGTTGCCCCCAGCCGCCGGACCGCGCTTGCGATCAGCTCGTTGATCACGTCCGCCATGATCGGGTCGAGGCCGGTCGTCGGCTCGTCGAAGAACAGGATCTCGGGCTGGCTCGCGATCGCGCGCGCGAGGCCGACCCGCTTTTGCATCCCGCCCGAGAGCTCGGCAGGTGCCAGGTCCGCGACCTCGGGCGGCAGCCCGACCCGACCCAGAACCTCGATCGCCCGTTCCCTCGCCTCGGGCCGGGGCAGCCTCTTGACCTGGAGCAGGCCGAAGGCCACGTTCTCCCAGACCGGCAGGCTGTCGAACAGGGCCGAGCCCTGGAACAGCATGCCGAACTTCTGCATCACCTCCTCGCGCGCCCGGCGCGACAGGCGGGTGACCTCCTGGCCGTCGATCTCGATCGAGCCCCGGTCCGGCTGCAGGATGCCCAAGATGCACTTCAACAGCACCGACTTGCCGGTGCCCGAGCCGCCGATCACGACCACCGACTCGCCCCGCCCGACGTCGAGGTCGAGGCCTTCCAGCACCTGCTTGGGGCCGAACCGCTTGTACAGGCCCCGAACCCTGATCTTGGGCGGGTTCTCGCTCATTTGCTGAAGAACATCTGGGTGACCGCGTAGTTGGCGGTCAGGATCAGGATCGAGGCCGAGACCACGGCCTTGGTGGTCGCAGCACCCACCCCTTGGGCGCCGCCCTTGGAGTGGTAACCCTGATAGCAGCCCATGAGCGCTACCAGGAAGCCGAACACCGCGGCCTTGACCAGCCCGGAGATCACGTCCTCGGGCTCCAGGAACTCGAAGGTCCGGTTGATGTACTCGTAGGGCCCGAAGCCGAGCTTGTAGATGCCGATCAGGTAGCCGCCGAACACGCCGATGATGTCGGCCACGACCACCAGCAGCGGCAGCATCAAAAGGCCCGCCAGCAGCCGCGGCCAGACCAGATATTTGTAGGGATCGGTCGAGAGCGTGGTCAGCGCGTCGATCTGCTCGGTGACCCGCATGGTGCCGATCTCGGCCGCCATCGAGGCGCCGACCCGGCCGGCGACCATGAGGCCCGCGAGCACCGGCCCGAGCTCGCGGGTCATCGACAAGACGACGATGGTCGCGACCGCGCTCTGCGCCTCGAAGCGGGCAAAGCCCGTGTGGCTCTGGAGCGCCAGCACCATGCCGGTGAAGATCGCGGTCAGGCCGACCACCGGCAGCGAGTAATAGCCGATGTCGATCATCTGGCGCAGGATCATGCGCGGATAGTAGGGCGCGCTGACGCCTTGCGCGATCGCGCGTCCGGCGAACCGGGTCAGATCGCCGATGCCGGCGAGGAAGTTCAAGAAGACGTGGCCGATGAGGGCGACCGGGTTCATGCCGGGATCTCTCGCGGTTCGGGCGGGATATAGCGGCGCGCGAACCGGCTGCCAAGCCGCGTCAGCACCTCGTAGCCGATGGTGCCCGCCGCCGTCGCCAGCAGGTCGACCCCGTCTAGCCCGCCAATCAGGGTCGCCAGGGTGCCGGGGCGGACCGCATCCTGCGGCAGCGCCGAGACGTCGAGGGTGATCAGATCCATCGAGACCCGGCCCGCGAGCGGTACGACCTGGCCCGCGATCTTGGCGAAGGCCCGCCCGCCGGCGGCGCGCGGATAGCCGTCGGCATAGCCGAGGGGGATGGTCGCGATGCGCATGCCGGGGCGGGTCGCAAAGGTCGCGCCATAGCCGACCGTGCCCGGCGCCCGCACGTCGTGGACCTGCAGCACCGGGGCTTCGAGCGTGACCACGGGTGCCATCGGATTGGCGCGAGCCGGCGTCGGATTGACGCCATAGAGGGCCACGCCCGGCCGGCAGAGGTCGTAGTGGAAGGCCGGCCCGAGGAAGATCCCGGACGAGTTGGCAAGGCTCGCCCGGGCGCGCGGCAAATGCCGGCGCAGCTGCTCGAATCGCCCGCGCTGCTGCTCGTTCAAGGGATTGTCCGGTTCCTCGGCAGAGGCCAGATGGCTCATCACCAGGACCAGATCGAGCGCGCCGAGGGCGCTCGCATCGAGCTGCTCGACCTCGGCCGCGGCAAAGCCCAGCCGGCACATGCCGGTGTCGATGTGGAGCGCTGCCGGCAGCAGCTGGCCCGATTGACGCGCGTGGCCCGCCCAGCGGGCAAGGTCGCCCGGATGGTTCAGCACCGGGATCAGCTTGGCCTCGGCGGTGGCGGCCGCGCTCGCCGCCGGCAGGCCGTTCAGGACGTGGATCAGGGCGTCCGGCAGGCGGGCGCGCAACGCCCTGCCCTCGTCCAGGTCGGCTACGAAGAAGCGCCGGCAGCCGGCGCCCGCGAGTGCCGGCGCGAGCTCGGGCGCGCCCAGGCCATAGGCGTTCGCCTTGACCACCGCACCGACCTCGGCGCCCGGGGCCTCGCGCTGCAGGCGCCGGTAGTTGGCCGTGAGCGCGCCGAGATCGACCGTCAGGATCGCGCGGGACGCATCAGTGGCCATTCACGATCAGGTCGCGAAATTCGAAGTTGCTGAAGCGCCCGCGCGCCGCGTCGAACGCCAGCTTGATCGAGCCGATCGGGCCGTTGCGCTGCTTGGCGATGATGAGATCGGAGATGCCCAGGCTCTTCTGGTACCGTTCCAGCCACTTGCGGTGCTCTTCCTCGTATTTGTCCTCGCTCTGGCCGGCGCGCGGCTGCGGCTCGGCCCGCTCCAGATAATATTCGTCGCGATAGACGAACATGACCACGTCGGCGTCCTGCTCGATCGCCCCGGACTCGCGCAGATCCGAGAGCTGCGGCCGCTTGTCCTCGCGCTGCTCGACCGCCCGCGAGAGCTGCGAGAGCGCGAGCACCGGGATGTTCAGCTCCTTGGCGATCGCCTTCAGGCCCTGGGTGATCTCGGCGATCTCCTGCACCCGGTTGGTCTGGGAGGAGCTGCTGACCGGTCGGACCAGCTGGAGGTAGTCGACCACCAGCGCCGACAGGCCGTGGCGGCGCTTGAGACGGCGGGCGCGGGTGCGCAGCGCCGCCACCGTCAGCGCCGGGGTGTCGTCGATGTAGAGCGCCCGGCTCGCCAGCTCCTGGCTGGCCCGGACCACCCGCTTGAAATCGCTGTCCTTGAGCTTGCCGCGGCGCAGATCGTCCGAGCTCAGCTCGGCCTGGGCCGAGAGCAGGCGCATCGCCAGCTGCTCGGCCGACATCTCGAGCGAGAACAGGCCGACCGCATAGCGGCCGCCGGCCAGGCCCTCGGCCTCCGGTCCGACCGCCTTGCTGGCGGCGGCGTTGGCGGCGATCGTGACCGCGAGTGCTGTCTTGCCCATGCTCGGCCGGCCGGCCAGGATCACCAGATCCGAGGGCTGCAGACCGCCCAGCTTCTCGTCGAGATCGATCAGCCCGGTCGGCACGCCGGTCACCCGGCTGTCCTTGTGATAGGCCGCCTCGACCATGGTGATGGTGCTGGTCAGCACCGCTACGAAGTCGCGGAAGCCGCCCTCGAACTCGCCTTCCTGGGCGAGCTTGAACAGCTGCTGCTCGGCCGCCTCGATCTGCTCGCGCCCGCTCTCGGGCAGGCCCGGATCGTAGGCTTTGTTGACCACTTCCTCGCCGACGTGGATCAAGCCGCGCTTGAGGCCGAGGTCGTGCAGCAGGCGGCCGTAGTCGCCGGCGTTCAGGATCGTCTCGGCAGCGCGCGCGAGGCGGGCGAGGTAGCGCGCGCCGTCGAGCTCGCGCAGCGCCTCGTCCTCGTCGAACGCGACCTTGAGGGTGAGATGGTCGGCGAGCCTGCCGCTCTCGATCAGGCGCGCCATCGCCTCGAAGATCCGGCCGTGGACCGGCTCGTAGAAATGCTCCGGCCGCAGGAACTCCGCGACCCGGTGATAGGCCTCGTTGTTGATCAGGATCGCGCCGAGCAGCGCCTGCTCAGCCTCGATGTTGTGGGGTTGGGTGCGGAAGCCCGCCGGTGCCCGTGCCTCCAGGGCGTCCGGTTCGGACAGCAGATCAGTGCTCATGTCACGAAACTATCACGGGCCCGGATCACGGGGCGCGCTAATTTGTCCACAACAGTGTGGATCACGGGGAGCGAAACCCACGGGATTTTGCCGATCCAGGGATGCCGCGGGCGGGGCATCCGGCCGTGTCGGTCGGGCAACAGTCGCCGCGCCGATGGCGCGCCGATGTCAATTAGCGCTTGCTTTGCGCGCGGCTCTTGCCACGCCGGCGCGAAGCCGCCTCGGCCGGCGGCGGGGCTACGAATCGAACCACTGGCCGATCAGGGCCGGGTCGGCCTTGATCTCCTCGTACTGGTACTGCACGAACTGCATGGTGGCGTCGGCGTAGGGCTGATCGCGCGCCGCCTCCTTGAGCCCGCGTTCGGCGAGGTCGAGGGTCATCCGCAAGGCCACGTAGTGCGGCGTGCTGAAGCCCGCCCGCGCGCAAAGGCCGGCGAGGCCGCGGCGGTCGCCGCCATAGAGCAGCCTTCGCGTGTGCTGCGGGGCGGCGTGCGCGAGCAGGGCCATGCCGGCCTCGAAGCGGCTGATCTCACCGTCGCGCACGAAGGCAAGCAGGTCCTCGGGCTCGAGGTCGCCGCCCACCAGGCGGTCGCGCACCTCCCTCTCGACCGAGCGTTCGCTATGCTCGCGGGCGACGATGTTGATCGTGGCGCGCTCGCGGGTCGCGGCCATCAGCCGGCGCGCGTCGTCGGCGCTCATCCGACGCTGCCGCACCAGCTCCCAACCCAGCCGGTCGCCGATCGCGCCCACCATCTGGTCGACCAGCTCGTAGGGCAGCACCGGGCGCCGGACCAGCCGCTCCTGCACGGCCTCGTCGGTCCGGTAGTCCTCGGCCATGCGGGTCAGCGTCGCGGCCGAGATCTTGGCGCCCGCGTTGCCGACCAGGCGGGTCACGACCTCGGCGGCGCCGGTCGCGACGAGGTTGTCGGAGAGAAATTCCGAAAGATGCTCGCGGCCGGCGACCGCGAGGGCATATTGCATGGCGTGGGTGCGGACGATCTCGACCAGCTCCTCGTCGCTCAGCACCGGGCTGCGCTCGAGCACCGGCCGGGCGATCTCGATGTCGTCGTGCGCCATCCGCATGGCGACGTCGTGCGGCAGGTTGGGGCTCGCGGCCAGGGTTTCGGCGAGCGACTGGCGGACGTTCTTCTCCAGGTCCTTGACCAGCAGCTGGAGCACGGAATCGGCGAGCGACCTGGTTTTGCCCGCGATCAGGCTGTCGTACTGTCGACCGAACTTGGCCGCGAGCGCGACGCGGGCGGCGGCCGAAGCGTTGCTGCGGAGCTGGTGGACGTCGGCAATCGACAGTCCGGGCGCGGCGGCCGCAACCGCGGCCTGACCCGCCTGCGCGCCGCGCTCGAGCAGTTGAGCGCGCCGCCGGCCGGCGATTTCGCCGGCGATGCCGACCTCGGACGCAGGCTGAGCCGCTGGCGCTGTCATCTCGTCCTCGTGCTTGCGGATGGGCGCTTGCTTGCAGAGCTGGCGGCCGCCCCTGCCGGGACGCGGCGCGCCGGACGCGAGCCGTGATTTGTGACCGACGTGGAGTTAAGGTTCTCTTTGCCTCGCGAAGCGGGATCGCCGCCGAGGATGACCCAGGGCGCCGCCGACATCCTGCGCGGCGTCGCGCGCGCGCTCGCGGCCGCCGATCAGGCGGTCGTGGCCGAGCTGCCGCTCGGCAATGGCCGGCGGGCCGATCTGGCCGCCCTCGACCGGACCGGCCTGATCACCCTCATCGAGGTCAAGGCGAGCCGCGCCGACTTCCTCGCCGATCGCAAGTGGCGGGCGTATCTCGACCATTGCGATCGTTTCTACTTCGCGGTCGCGGACGGCTTCCCGCTCGAGCTGCTGCCGCCGGCCGAGGGCCTGATCCGGGCCGACCGCTACGCCGCCGAGATCCTGCGCGAGGCGCCGCGCCGCACCCTCGTCGCCGCACGCCGCAAGGCGCTGCTGATCCGCTTCGCGCGCGCCTCGGCCGGCCGCCTGCAAGCGCTCCTGGATCCGCCGCTCTGAGTGCAGCCCGCCGAGGCGGGCTCAGGTCGCCGGCGCCTCGAACAGCCAGTCCTCGATCAGGTGGCGGGCGATCGAGTCGGAATTGGGCAACTGGACGGGGCGGCGCTCGGGGTCGATCAGCTGCGCGCGCGTGTACCAGCCGGCATCGACCAGCTCCTCCGGATCGATGCGCAGCTCGTCACTCTTCGCGGTCGCGCGAAAACCCAGCATCAAGGACGCCGGAAACGGCCAGGGCTGCGACGAGCGGTAGCGGACGTCCTCGAGCTCGATGCCTGCCTCCTCGTAGATCTCGCGCCGGACCGTCTCCTCGAGCAACTCGCCGGGCTCGACGAAGCCGGCAAGGGTCGAGTACATGCCGGCCGGAAAGCGCGCCGAGCGCCCGAGCAGGCAGCGCTCGCCGAATTCGGGGTGCGCATGGGTCACGAGCACGATCACGGCCGGATCGCTGCGCGGGAAATGCTGCGCTGCGCAGCTCTCGCAGCGCCGGAGGTGGCCGCCCTGATCGCTCGTCGTCGGGCCGCCGCAGACGCCGCAGAACCGATGCCGGCTGTGCCAGTGGGCGAGGGCGCGGGCGTAGGCGAGCCAGCCCGCCTCCTGCGCCGGCAGCCGGGCGCCGACCGCCCGCACCTCGACGAACCGGCCGCTTGCGGGGGCCGCGCGTGCGAGCTCGGCCGCGAACAGGCCGACACCGCCCTGCTCGCCGAGGAAGATCGCGGTCTCGGGCAGGGGCTCGCCGAGCTCGGCCACGGTGAGGAGCAGGACCGACGGCTGGTCCTCGGCGCTCACCAGCACCTCGAGGCCCGACATCAGGAGCACCCGCGTCCCGGCCTCGGCGCGGCGCTCGCCGAGCCAGGCGGCGTCCAGCCGGCGATGGGCGGCGCGATCGAAGCCGGCGCCGCTGTAGCGATGCGGCGGTGGATTGGACAGGGGGGCCATGGCCGCTCCTTGCTGCACGCCTGCACTGTATGTCAAGCCGCGAGCGCCACCAACGGGTTGCGCCCGGCCGGCGCGGGTGCCGCATCGGGCTCGAGCTGCGCCTTGCGCTCGGCCGGGGAAAGCCCGATATTGGCCTTGGGGAGCTGGCGGCGGACGGTCCACTCGCCAACCCGGTCAGGTCCGGAAGGAAGCAGCCGTAACGAGCTCGGGCCGGGTCGCAGTGCCAGCTCCCTTTGCCCGTCTCACTGCGGACCCGTCGCCGGGGCCAGGTCCGATGTCCGAGCGCGCCGCCGAACCCGCCACCAGCCTGCTCGATCCTGGCGGTCAGCGCACCGCCGCCTATCGGGTGCTCGCGCGGACCTATCGGCCCCAGCGCCTGTCGGAGCTGATCGGTCAGGCGCCCCTGGTCCGGACCTTGACCAACGCGCTGCGCACCGGCCGGATCGCACACGCGTTCCTCTTGACCGGCATCCGCGGCGTCGGCAAGACCACGACTGCCAGGATCATCGCCCGCGCGCTGAACTGCATCGGCCCCGACGGTCGGGGCCAGCCGACGCCCGAGCCCTGCGGGGTCTGCGCGCCGTGCGTGGCGATCGCCGAGGGCCGCCACATCGACGTCCTCGAGCTCGACGCCGCGACCCGTACCGGCATCGACGACGTCCGCGAGCTGGTCGAAAGCGTGCGCTACGCGCCGACCTCGGCCCGCTACAAGGTCTACATCGTCGACGAGGTCCACATGCTGTCGACGCAGGCCTTCAACGGGCTGCTCAAGACGCTCGAGGAGCCGCCGCCGCAGACCATCTTCATCTTTGCCACGACCGAGGTGCGCAAGGTCCCGCTGACCGTGCTCTCGCGCTGCCAGCGCTTCGATCTGCGGCGGGTCGAGAGCGAGCGCCTGGGCCAGCATCTTGCCGAGATCGCAGCCAAGGAGCGGGTCGCGGTCGAGCCGGGCGCGCTGGCGCTCCTGGTGCGCGCGGCCGAGGGCTCGGTGCGCGACGGACTGTCGCTGCTCGATCAGGCGATCGCGCTCCACGGGACCGATGCCAAGGCCCCGATCACCGCGGTCCAGGTCCAGGACATGCTGGGTCTGGCCGATCGCAGCCGCGTGCTCGAGCTGTTCGAGCAACTCGTGCGGGGTGACCTCAAAGGGGCGCTGGACGGCTTGGGCAAGCTCTACGACCTCGGCACCGAGCCCGAGGCGGTGCTGCAGGACCTGCTCGAGATCAGCCACTGGCTGACCCGGATCAAGGTTGCGCCCGAGGCCGCCTCGGCGTTCGGGGTGGCGGCGGCGGACGCCGGCCGCGGCAGCGCTCTGGCCGAGCAGCTGAGCGTGCCGCTGCTCGCTCGCAACTGGCAGATGCTGCTCAAGGGTCTGGAGGACGTGCGGCAGGCGCCGAGCCCCTTGCTGGCGGCCGAGATGGTGCTGGTGCGGCTCGCCTACGTCGCCGAGCTGCCGCCGCCCGCCGAGCTCGCGCGTCGGCTGGCGGGCGGCGGCGAGCGGCCGCCGGCACCGACGCGCTCAGGGGGTCAGGCAGCTGCCGCGACGGCGCCGTTCGCGATCGCCGAGCCGGCGCCGGCGCCGTTCGAGGGGCCCGAGGTCGAACCGGCGCAGCCGGCGTCCTTCGCCGAGGCGGTCGATCTGTTCCGCCGGCTCGGCGAGCCGATGCTGCACGGCTGGCTGTATCAGGCCGCCCATCTGGTGCATTTCGAGCCCGGCCGGATCGAGCTGCAGCTCGGCGCCGGCACGCCTGCCGGCCTGTCCGGCCGGATCGCCGCCGCGCTCGGCCGCTGGACCGGTCGCCCCTGGCTGGTGAGCGTCGGCGCCGATGGCGGCGCCGCGGCGCCGACGCTGGCCGAGCAGGCAGCGGCCGCCAGGAGCGAGCGGATCGACAGTCTCGCGAACGATCCGCGGGTCAGGCCGATTCTCGAGAGCTTTCCCGGGGCCCGGATCGTCGACGTGCGGTCGGCCGCGGACTGACGCCAACCCACCCGAGCCCGAAACGGGAGCTACCATGAAGAATCTCGGCAACATGCTGAAGGAAGCCCAGAAGCTGCAGAGCCGGATGGCCGAGATGCAGGCCAAGCTGGACGGGATCGAGGTCGCGGGCGGCGCCGGCGGCGGCATGGTGAGCGTGACCCTGAACGGCAAGGGCGAGATGCGCAAGCTCAAGATCGACCGCTCGCTGGTGGACCCCGCCGAGATCGAGATCCTCGAGGATCTGGTGGTCGCGGCGTTCAACGATGCCAAGGCCAAGGTCGAGGCGCATGTCCAGGACGAGATGGGCAAGCTCACCGGCGGCATGAACCTGCCGGCCGGCCTCAAGCTGCCGTTCTGATCGAGAGATGGTCGCGCGCCCGCTCGAGGAGCTGATCCAGCTGCTGGCCAAGCTGCCGGGCCTCGGGCCGCGCTCGGCGCGGCGGGCGGCGCTGCACCTGCTCAAGCAGCGCGAGACCTTGATGCAGCGCCTGGCGGTGGCGCTCGGCACCGCCGCCCGGGACGTCCGCCAATGCCCGCTCTGCGGTAATCTCGATGCCGGCGAGCCCTGCTGGATCTGTGCCGATCCCGAGCGCGACGGCGGCCTGATCTGCGTGGTCGAGGAGGTCGACGATCTCTGGGCTCTCGAACGTTCCGGGCTGTTCAAGGGGCGCTATCACGTGCTCGGCGGCACCCTCTCGGCGCTCGACGGCCGCGGGCCTGAGCATCTCGGCATCGACCGCCTGCTGCGCCGGATCGAGCGCGACCCGGTCACCGAGGTGATCCTCGCGACCAGCGCCACGGTCGACGGCCAGACGACCGCGCACTACCTCGCCGAGCGCCTGGCCGCGAGCGGTCCGGGCCCGGTCGTGACCCGCCTGGCCCACGGCGTGCCGATCGGCGGCGAGCTCAACTACCTCGACGATGGCACGCTCGGCGCCGCGCTCAGGGCGCGCCGGCCGATCCGGGGCGGCGCCGCCGATCGCGCTTGACCGCAGGGCGGCGAGTTCCTAGGTGTCGGCGCCCGGACCATGACACCGACCACGATGGCCCCGCTCGAGATCCTGGAGGCGCCCGATCGGCGCCTGACCACGGTCTGCGCGCCGGTCGAGCGGATCGACGGCAAGCTCCTCGGCCTGCTCGACGCCATGCTCGAGACCATGTACGCGGCGCCCGGGATCGGCCTCGCCGCCCCCCAGGTCGGCGTGCTCAAGCGGGCGTTCGTGATCGACCTCGGCCAGGACGGCGAGCGCGCGCCGCAGTTCGTGATCAATCCCGAGCTGCTGTGGCGCTCCGAGAGCATGACCGCCGCCGAGGAAGGCTGCCTCAGCCTGCCCAAGCAGTTCGGCGAGGTCGCCCGCGCCGACGAGGTCCGCGTGCGCCACCTCGATCGTCGCGGCAAGACCCGGGAGATCGCTGCCGAGGGCCTGCTCGCGCGCTGCCTGCAGCACGAGATCGACCATTTGAACGGCGTCCTGTTCGTCGACCACCTCTCGGCGCTCAAGCGCACCATGATCCTGCGCCGCCTCGCCAAGGCCAAACGCACCCGCGAGAGCGCTTGAGGTGGTGGGCGCAGGGACCGCCGCCCTTGGCAAGCCGGACGGCCGTCCGTATCAGTCGGGGCTGACGGCGCGCTTCGAATCGGGAGAGGGATGGTCGCCATCGGGGATCCGTCGCTGCGGCTGGTGTTCATGGCCACGGCCGGCTTTGCGGTGCCGAGCCTCGAGGCGCTCGCGCGCGGCCGGCACGCGCTGGCCGGGGTCTACACCCAGCCGGCCCGGCCGGCGGGCCGCGGCCTGCGCGCCCGACCCGGCCCGGTCGAGCTCGCGGCCCGGCGCCTGGGCCTGCCGATAGCCTCCCCTGCCCGCCTGCGCGAGCCGGACGTGCAGGCCGAGTTTGCAGCCCTCGGTGCCGACCTCGCGGTGGTCGCGGCCTACGGGCTGATCCTGCCGCAATCGATGCTCGACGCGCCCCGGCTCGGCGCCATCAACCTGCACGCATCGCTGCTGCCGCGCTGGCGCGGCGCGGCGCCGATCCAGCGCGCTCTCCTGGCCGGCGACGCCGAGACCGGGATCACCATCTTCGAGATGCGAGCGGCCCTCGACAGCGGCCCGATCCTGGCGATGGAACGCGTTCCGATCGCCCCGGACAGCACCGCAGAGAGCCTGCATGACCAGTTGGCGGGGCTCGCGGCGCGCATGGTCCGACCGGTGGTCGACGATCTCGCGGCCGGCCGCCTGCGAGCGCGGCCGCAGCCGGAGGCGGGCGTGACCTATGCCGCCAAGATCGAGAAGGCCGAAGGCCGGCTGGACTGGAGCCGGCCGGCGCAGCTGCTCGAGCGCCAGCTGCGCGCGCTCAACCCCTGGCCCGGCTGCTGGACCGAATTCGAAGGCCAGCGCCTGCTCGTGCTCGCGGGCGAGGTCGCGGCCGGTCGGGGGCGGCCGGGCGAGGTCCTGGACGAGCATCTGCGGATCGCCTGTGGCGAAGGGGCGCTGCGGCTCGTCCGCCTGCAGCGGGCCGGCGGCAGGCCGCTGGCCACCGACGTCTTCCTGCGCGGCTTCGCGCTGCCGGTCGGCAGCCGGCTCGGCCCCTGATGCCGCGCTACAAGCTCGTGCTCGAGTACGATGGCGGGCCGTTTCGCGGCTGGCAGCGGCAGGCGGACGCCCTCTCGGTCCAGGCGAGCCTGGAGGCGGCGGTTCTGGCGTTCTGCGGCGAGGCCGTGGAGGTGGTCGGCGCCGGCCGCACCGACGCCGGCGTGCACGCGAGCGGTCAGGTCGCGCATCTCGATCTGACCCGCCCGGTCTCGGTCGCGACGCTGCGCAACGCGCTCAACCATCATCTCCGGCCGCAGCCGATCGTGGTGCTGGAGGCGGCTGCGGTCGCCCCCGACTTCCACGCCCGCTTCTCGGCGACCATGCGCCACTACCGCTACCGGATCGCCAATCGCCGGCCCCCGCTCGCCCTCGAGCGCGGCCGCGCCTGGCAGGTGCCCTGCCACCTGGATGCCGAGATCATGCACGAGGCCGCCCAGCGCCTTCTCGGCCACCACGATTTCACGAGCTTCCGGGGCGCGCTCTGCCAGGCCAGATCGCCGGTCAAGACGCTCGCCGGGCTGGCGGTGGTCCGGAGCGGCGAGCAGATCGAGATCGGCGCCAGGGCGCGCTCGTTCCTGCATCATCAGATGCGCAACATGGTCGGCACGCTCAAGCTGATCGGCGAGGGGCGCTGGCCGGTGTCCCGGATCGAGGCGGTGCTGGCGGCGCGCGATCGCGCGGCCGCGGGGCCGACCGCCCCCGCCTGCGGGCTCTGTCTGACCCGCGTCGACTATTGAGCGGCGGGTCACATCAGACGCTCGGCCGACAGATTGATCGCGGTGTTGAGGATGAGGTCGACCAGCACCAGGAGCAGGGCGATCCCGCCGGTGGTCTCGAGGGCGGCGCGGGTCACGAACCACTGATAGAACAGGATCGCGCCGGTGACGAGCAGCAGGATCAGGCCGTCGACCAGTCCCGGCATCATGAGCTCGAGCATGAGCGCGCTCAGAAACACGCCCACCTGCAACACCGAGGCCCAGTTCAGCGCGATGATCAGGGCCACATAGTTGCGGCTGAGGCCGAGCAGCTGGGTCAGCAGCACCGCCGCCAGCGGGAACGCGGCCCAGCTCAGCCCATAGGCCACGATCTGCACGAGCGCCGCCCAGCCGAGGTCGAGGGGTCCCGGGCGGGCGTCGAGCTTCTCGGCGACCAGCAGGGCAAAGCCCGGCGCGACCAGCACGGCTGCGAAGAAGGAGCGCCAGAAGCCGTCGACCGAGAGGTTGAAATGCCGCATGCCGGATTGATCGAGGAAAGCCAGTCGGTAGGCGCCGTACAGCGAGTGCAGCACCTCCTTACGGTCGGGCATCGGGGCGGTCCGGCATCAGGCGGGCCTGACGAAGCTCGCCAGCAGCGCCTGGTAGATCCGGGTCAAGGCCTCGAGGTCGGCGAGATCGACGCGCTCGTCGACCTGGTGGATCGTGGCGCCGACCAGACCGAATTCGACGACCGGGCAGGCGTCCTTGATGAAGCGTGCATCCGAGGTCCCGCCCGAGGTCGAAAGCTCAGGGGTGACGCCCAGCTCGCGCTCGATCAGGCTCTCGAGCAGCTCGCTGAACGGGCCCGGCTGGGTCACGAAGGGCTCGCCGTTCGCCCGCGTCCGCAGCTCGTAGCGGCCGCCGGCGGCGTCGAGGCGCTCGCGCAGCCAGGCCTCGAGCGAGCTCGCGCTGAAGCGGTCGCTGAAACGGATGTCGAAGGTCGCGCGGGCCTGCCCGGGGATGACGTTGGTCGCCTGGTTGCCGACGTCGACCGAGGTGATGACGAGCTCGGAGGCCTGGAAATACTCGCTGCCGCCGTCCAGCGGCTCCGCGGTCAGCGCCGCCAGCATCGCCAGCAGGCGTGGGATCGGGTTGTCCGCGCGCTCGGGATAGGCGGCGTGGCCCTGCACGCCCGGGACGGTCAGCCAGGCGGTCAGCGAGCCGCGCCGGCCGATCTTGATCATCTCGCCGAGCCGGCTCGGATTGGTCGGCTCCCCGACCACGCAGGCATCGAGGCCCACGCCCTGCTCCTTGAGCCAGGCGAGCAGCTTGCGCGTGCCGTTGATCGCCGGGCCCTCCTCGTCGCCCGTGATCAGCAGGCTGATCGAGCCGGCCGGCCGGTGTTCGGCGAGGAAGCGGGCGGTGGCCGCGACGAAGGCGCCGATCGCGCCCTTCATGTCGATCGCGCCCCGGCCATAGAGCTGGCCGCCCTGGACCACGCCGCCGAACGGGTCGACCCGCCAGGCCGCCGGGTCGCCGGCGGGCACGACGTCGGTATGGCCCGCGAAGGCGAGGTTCGGCTCGCCCTCGCCCAGCCGGGCATAGAGATTGTCCACCGGTGCGGTCCCCGGTTCCTCGAAGGTCAGCCGCTGACAGCGGAAGCCCAGTCGCGTCAGCGCCTCCTCGAGCACCGCAAGGGCGCCCGCGTCGGCCGGCGTCACGCTCGGGCAGCGCAGCAACGCCTGGGTGAGCGCAATCGGATCGGTCAGGTCGCTCATGTGCGCAACAGCTCGTTGATCGACGTCTTGGCGCGGGTGCCGGCATCGACCCGCTTGACGATCACCGCGCAGGCCAGACCCGGCCCCGGCCGTCCGTCCGGCAGGGCCGGCCCCGGCAGCGTCCCGGGCACGACCACCGACCAGGCCGGCACCCGCCCCTGGCAGATCTCGCCCGTCGCGCGATCGACGACCTTGGTCGATGCGCCGATGAACACGCCCATCGCCAGCACGGCTCCCTGCTCGACGATCACCCCCTCGGCGACCTCGGAGCGGGCGCCGATGAAGCAGTCGTCCTCGATGATCACCGGCGCCGCCTGGAGCGGCTCGAGCACCCCGCCGATGCCGGCGCCGCCCGAGATGTGCACGCGCTGGCCGATCTGCGCGCAGCTGCCGACCGTGGCCCAGGTATCGATCATCGTGCCGCGCTCGACATGGGCGCCGAGATTGACGAAGCACGGCATCAGCACGACGTCCGGCGCGATGTAGGCCGAATGGCGGACGATGCAGCCGGGCACCGCGCGAAAGCCGGCGGCGGCGAACTCGGCCGCGCCCCAGCGGGCGAACTTGGAGGGGATCTTGTCCCACCAGCGGGCGCCGCCCGGGCCGCCGTCGACGACGCTCAAGGGGTTGAGGCGAAACGACAGCAGCACGGCCTTCTTCAGCCACTCGTGCAGCCGCCAGACACCGTCGACCCGCTCGGCGACCCGCAGCCGGCCGGCGTCCAGGCCAGCCAGCGCCGTCTCGACCGCTGCCCTGACCGGCCCGCCGGTGTCGACGTCGATCCGGCTGCGCTGCTCGAAGGCGTCGTCGATCACGCGCTCGAGCGCTGCCTCGTCCATTGGCAAGGGTCCCTCCTCATGATCGCGCGCCAGGCCACCCGCGGGTAGGCTATCGGAGCCGCCCGGCCTGTCAACTGGCGGTGGGTCGCCCAAGGGGTGCCGCGCCATGGCCGTTGTACCGGCGCGGCCAGTCCCCTAGATAGTCGCCATGGCCGAAGCCCGCGCACGCGCCGCCGGCGCCGAGTTTCCGGTTCTGCCGGCAGGCTTCCTCGAGGCGGTCGACCGCCGGGTCGGCGCCCGCGGCTGGAGTGTCGATCCCGAGCGGATCGGCCCGCACGCGGCCGAACCGTGGGGCACGGCCCGCGGCCGCTCGCCCCTGCTGCTGCGCCCGGCCACGACCGCCGAGGTCGCGGCCCTGCTCGAGCTCTGCCATGCTGCGGGCGTGCCGGTCGTGCCCCAGGGCGGCAACACCGGCCTGGTCGGCGCCGGCGTGCCCGATGCCTCCGGCCGGCTTGTGGTCCTGTCGCTCGGCCGGCTGAACCGGATCCGCGCCCTCGACCCCCTTAACGATACGATCACGGTCGAGGCCGGCTGCGTGCTCGAGACCGTCCAGCGGGCGGCCGCCGAGGTCGACCGGCTGTTCCCGCTCGCGCTCGGCGCCCAGGGCTCCTGTCAGATCGGCGGCAACCTGTCGAGCAACGCGGGCGGCATCAACGTGCTGCGGTACGGCATGGCACGGGCGCTCGTGCTCGGGCTCGAGGTCGTGCTCGCCGACGGCCGGATCTGGGACGGCCTGCGCAGCCTGCGCAAGGACAACACGGGCTACGATTTGAAGCAGATGTTCATCGGCGCCGAGGGTACGCTCGGGGTGATCAGCGCGGCCGTGCTGCGGCTGCTGCCGCGGCCGCGCGAGCGCCAGACGGCCTGGCTCGCGGTGCCTTCACCCAAGGCAGCGGTGGCCCTGCTCGGGCTGGTCCGCGACCGGCTCGGCGAGACCGTGAGCTCCTTCGAGCTGCTGGCCGGCGGCTGCGTTGACCTCGTGCTGCGCTACCTGCCGGGGGCCCGCGCGCCGCTTGCACGCAAGGCGCCCTGGTACGTGCTGGCCGAGGTCGCCTGGTCGCTCGCCGATGGCCTCGGGAGCGAGCTCGAGCGCGTGCTCGAGGCGGCGCTCGCGCGGGGCCTGATTGCAGACGGCGTGATCGCGAAAAACGAGGCTGAGCGGCGGGCACTCTGGGCGCTGCGCGAGAATCCGACCGAGGCGATGGCGCGCGAGGGCCTGGTCCTGCGCCACGACGTCGCGGTGCCGGTCGCGCGGGTGCCGGACCTGATCGAAGACGCCGCGGCCGCGCTCGGGGCGATCCTGCCGGGCATCAGGATCATGCCCTTCGGCCATCTCGGCGACGGCAACGTCCACTACAATCTGCTGCAGCCGGCGGCGATGGCGGCCGAGGATTTCCGGGCCCGCGCCGGGGAGGTCCAGGGCCTCGTGTTCGACGTGGTGGTAGGGCTCGGCGGCAGCATCAGCGCCGAGCACGGCATCGGCCGGCTGAAGCGGACCGAGCTCGCCGCGCGCAAATCGGCCCTCGAGCTCGAGCTCATGCGCAAGCTCAAGGCCGCGCTCGACCCCAAGGGTATCCTGAACCCCGGCGCCGTGCTCTGACGCCCATCTCGAGCCCAGGCGATGGTGAGATCACAAATGACCGCATATGCGCCGCCCTTTGCCGACATCCGCTTCGTCTTCGAGCATCTCGTCGACCTCGAGGGACTGGGCCGCCTGCCGGGCCTGGAGGCCGCAAGCAAGGACGTGGTCGATCAGATCCTCGAGGAGGCGGGCCGGTTCGCGGTCAACGAGCTCGCACCCTTGAACGCTGCCGGCGACCGCGAGCGGGCGCGGCTCGAGGATAGCGTCGTCCACACCCCCGAGGGCTTCAAGGAAGCCTACCGGAAATTCGTCGACGGCGGCTGGCACGGGCTGCAGCTGCCGGCCGAATGGGGCGGCCAGGGCCTGCCCTGGACGGTCGCGACCGCGGTCTGGGAGATGTGGAACAGCGCCAATCTCGCCTTCTGCCTGTGCCCGGTCCTGACCCAGGCGGGGGTCGAGCTGCTGCTCCGGCACGGCACCGAGGCCCAGCGCGCGCGCTATCTGCCCAAGCTCGTGAGCGGCGAGTGGACCGGCACCATGTGCCTGACCGAGCCGCAGGCGGGCTCCGACGTCGGCGCGCTCCGGACCCGCGCGGTGCGCGCGGGCGATCACTTTCGCATCCACGGCACCAAGATCTTCATCACCTACGGCGACCACGACCTCACCTCGAACACGATCCACATGGTGCTCGCGCGCATCCAGGGCGCGCCCGCCGGCACGCGTGGCATCTCGCTGTTCCTGATCCCGAAGTTCCTGGTCGGCGAGGACGGCGCGCTCGGGGCCCGCAACGATCTCCGCTGCGTCTCGCTCGAGCACAAGCTCGGGATTCATGGCAGCCCGACCTGCGTGATGTCGTTCGGCGACCAGGAGGGGGCGATCGGCTGGCTGGTGGGCGATGAGCAGGGTGGCATGCAGGCGATGTTCACGATGATGAACAACGCCCGGCTGTCGGTCGGGCTTCAGGGTCTGGCGCTCGCCGAGCGCGCCTATCAGGGTGCGCTCGCCTACGCCCGCGAGCGCGTCCAGGGCCGAAGGCGCGCGGGCGGGCTCGGGGGCGGCGCCGACGCGCCGGCGC
Organism: uncultured Alphaproteobacteria bacterium; assembly: GCA_963798075.1. Lineage (GTDB taxonomy): Bacteria > Pseudomonadota > Alphaproteobacteria > Geminicoccales > Geminicoccaceae > DATAOG01. The sequence continues at coordinate 81,968 of CAWCRU010000040.1, forward strand.
GGATCATCGAGCATCCCGACGTGCGCCGCATGCTGGTCACGATGAAGGTCCAGATCGAGGCGATGCGGGCGCTCGCCTATTCGGCGGCGGCTGCCCTCGACCGCTCGCTTTGCGACCAGGACGCTGCCCGCCGGGTCGAGGCCGAGGGCCGGCTCGCGCTCCTGATCCCGCTGGTCAAGGCGTGGTGCACCGACCAGGGCTTCGAGATCGCGTCCTGCGCGCTGCAGGTGCATGGCGGCATGGGCTACATCGAGGAGACGGGGATCGCGCAGCACCTGCGCGACGCCCGGATCGCCATGATCTACGAGGGCACCAACGGCATCCAGGCGCTCGACCTGGTCAGCCGCAAGCTGCAGCTGGCCGAGGGCCGCCTGCCCTGGGCGCTGTTCGCGGAGCTGCGGGGCGACCTTGCGACCCTGGCGCAGGCCGGCGAGGAGGAGCTTCGGCCGCCGCTGGCCGCGGCGCTGGGCGATCTCGAGGAGGCGACCCGCTGGCTGCAGGCCGGTCACGGCAACGATGCCGATGCCGCCGCCGCCGGCGCCACGCCCTATCTGCGCCTGTTTGCTGCCACGCTCGGCGGCTTTCTGCTGGCGCGCGCGGCCGTGCGGGCCCGCGCCGCCGGGCATCCGCTGGCCGCCGCCAAGCTCGCCGGCGCCCGCTTCTACGTCAGCCAGCTCCTGCCGCCGGCGGCGGCGCTGCGGGCGGCGGTGACCGCCGGCTCGGCGCCGCTCGGCGCCGCGCTCGACTAGGTGTGGTTGAACAGATCATCGGTCGGCACGAAGCTGCCGTCGACGTCGACGCCGGCGAACGAGTCCTCGTGGCCGACGAAGTTCTCGACCGTGAAGAGCGGGGCGTGGTCGGCGACGACGTGTAGGTCATTACCGACCACAACTCCCTCCAGCCTCGCCCCGGCGAAGCCGTGGAGCTCGGCGACGTTCGAGCCCGCGGTATCGCGGATGGTATCCAGGCCCGACGCATCGGACCTGAACAGATAGCGATCGTCGCCGTCGCCGCCCTCGAGCTGGTTCTGGCCGGGACCGCCTTCGAGGATGTCGTTGCCGGCGCCGCCTTGCAGAAGATCGTCGCCGCCGAGGCCGCTCAGCCAGTCCGCGCCGCTGGTCCCGCTCAAATGGTCGGCCCCGGCGCCACCTATCTGACTGGGGCTGCTGAGGTACGCGCTCAGCACATCACTCGACGCCGCCAGCGCGGCGACAGCCGGCGCGGTCGACACCGAGGCCGATCCGGAGCCGCCGTTGGCGGTCATCAGATCGGCGATCGACACCACGCCGTGGCCGGCGTCGACCCCGGCCCAGGCATCCTCGTGGCCCCGATAGTCGCTGATCACGGCGACCTCGTTCTGGTCGACCATCAGGTGGAGATCGTCGCCGACCAGCGCGGCCTGCACCGCAGCACCGGAGGCGCCGTTGACCGTCAGATGATTGACGCCCTCGTGGTCGAAGACCGTGTCGACCGCGCTGTCGTTCAAGCCGATCACGAAGTTGTCGTTGCCGGCGCCGCCGTACAGCTGATCGAGGCCGAGGCCGCCGCTCAGCGTGTCGTCGCCGGCGCCGCCGTAGAGCTGGTCGTCGCCGGGGCCGCCGTTCAGGATGTCGTTGCCGGCGCCGCCTTCGAGATGATCGTTGCCGGCGCCGCCGTCGAGCAGATCGTTGCCCGCCCCGCCGCGCAGGATGTCGTCGCCGCCCCGGCCGTAGAGGGCGTTGTCGCCGGCGTTGCCGGTGATGTGGTTGTTGCCGTCATCGCCGATCACGTCGTGATCGGCGCTGCCGGTCAGGACCAGGTGCTCGATCCCGGCAGCGACCTGCTGGGTATAGCCCTGGACGCCCGTCAGGCAAGCTCGTGCCGAGACTGTCGCTGTAAACGAAGGTGACGTCCGCCGGGCGACCCAGCCGCGGCCAGGCTGGCGGCGAAGCCGCTCGATACGATCTGCAGCGTGTCGATGCCAGCCGCCGGTCCGGGCCCGAGCACGTTGTCGTAGCGCCACGTCGTTCAGGTTGTCGACCACCAGGACATCGTTGCCGGTGCCGCCCTGCATGCGGTCGGCGCCGGCGCCGCCGTCGACCAGATCGTTGCCGGGGCCGCCATCGAGCCGATCGGTCCCGGCGTCGCCGAACAACTGGTCGTGACCCGTGCCGCCAAAGAGGTCGTCGTCACCGCTGCCGCCATGCAGCTGGTCGTTGCCCGCGCCGCCGAGCAGGGTATCGTTGCCGGCACCGCCGAACAGCTGATCGTTGCCGCTGCCGCCGTCCAACAGGTCGTCACCGGCGTAGCCATAGATGATGTCGTCGCCGGGGCCGCCGCTCAGGACGTCGTTGCCCGACGTGCCGTGGATGACGTCGTCACCAGCGGTGCCGCCGATCACGCTGCCGATCGACCCGGCGCCGTCGGTGCCGCCGCCGTCGATCGCCCCGGCCGCGGCGCCCTCGGCGCCAGCCGCACCGGTCAGCGCCAGGTTGATGGTCGGGCCGCCGGCAATCGCCGCGGTCGTACCAATCCCCGCGGAGACCTCGGCCGCCACGACGGCGGGCTGGCCGCCGCCCAGCGCCTCGGGAAGAGGGACCGCCACCTGCGGCGCGCTGCCGTCGACCGAGACCGGATCGATCGCCCCCGACTGGGCGGCGGCCGCCATCGCCGCCGGCCCGTCGCCCGCGGCCACCGCTGCGGGCAGACCGCCGGCGGCGTTCGCAGCCGCGTCGAGGTCACCCCCCTGCCCGCCGCGCACGCCGCTTGCGCTCGCCTGGCCATCGTGGCCGCCGGCGGCGGCCCGCCCCTGCCCCATCAGCAAAGCGCCGACGAACGCAGCCGTCAGCGGTGCGCCGATCGCCAGGCTGTCGAGATTGGGAGCCCGCCCGCGGCCGCTGGCCGCCCCGGCCAGCGCCCGGCGCCGGCGACGCTGCAGATCCGGCGTCCCGATCTCGATCGGGTTCGGCGCCGACGCGATGCCTTGATCAGCCGCCCATGAAGGAGCCATTGTGACACCACCCCGCATGCCGGCGTTGCCGCCGCGCTCTCTTAACGCATGAGATGAAGTCTCGCGACTTCCGAAATCGTAGGTTGATGGCGATGTTATTCCTATTGGTTGATGTCTTCAACAAAAAACTAAACCTGCGCTTGAACTAACTCGTCAAGCGGCCTCGGAGGCGCCCGGAGCCCGGTCGATGATCGACAAAGATCTGAGCTGGATCAACCGGTTCCCCGCAGGTCATGAGGTTTTTCATCATCGGCGAGGGCGGCCGCCAGGGTGGCGACCATCGCGTCGATCTCGCGCGGGTGGACCGGCGGGCTGAAGTAGTAGCCCTGCGCCACGCGGCAGCCTTCGAGGTCGAGCAGATGCAACTGCTCGGCGCTCTCCACCCCTTCGGCGACCGAGTCGAGACCGAGGCTGCGGCTGAGGCTGAGGGTGGCGCGCACGATGGCCGCAGCACTCGGATCGCGATCGAGGGCACCGACGAAGGAGCGATCGAGCTTGATCTCATCGAACGGAAAGCGGCGCAGGTAGCTCAGCGACGAATGGCCGACGCCGAAGTCGTCGATCGAGATCCGGATGCCGAGGCCTTTCAGCTGACCCAGGGTCTGCAGGTTGGCCTCGGTGTCCTCCATCAGGACGCGCTCGGTGATCTCGAGCTCGAGCCGATGGGCGGCGAGCCCGCTGCGACGGAGGATCTCGCGGGCCTGGTCGGCGAGGTCGGGATCGCGAAATTGCACCGGCGAGAGGTTGACCGCCATGCGCAGATCGAGCGCACCGCGGCGTTGCCAGGCTACCGCCTGCAGGCACGCCTGCTCGAGCACCCAGCGACCGATCGGCAGGATCAGGCCGCTGTCTTCGGCGAGCGGTATGAACCGGTCCGGGCCGATCCGGCCACGCTCGGGGTGCTGCCAGCGGAGCAGCGCCTCGACCCCGACCATGCGCCGGCTGGCGATGTCGAACTGCGGTTGATACTCGATCTCGAACTCCCGACGCTCCAGGGCCCGGGCCAGGTCCAGCTCCAGCGCCTTGCGCTCGCGCAGCTCGGTATCCATGCTGTCTTCGAAGAAGCGGTAGGCTCCCGGCGGCTCGGCCTTGGTCCGTCCGAGCGCCTGGCCCGCATGCTGAAGCAGCGTCTCGGCCTCGCTGCCGTCGCCGGGAAAGACCGCGATCCCGATGCGCATGCCGACGCCGGTCAGATGGCCGCACAGATCGAACGGCTCCGCCATGGCCGCAAGCAGGCGCTCGCAGAGGTCGGCGGCGCCGGCCGGCCCCTCGATCCCGTTCTGCAGGATGGCGAACTCGTCGGCGCCCATGCGCGCCAGAACGTCGGATTCGCGCAGCACCGCCAGGAGGCGCGCACTGCTGTGGCGGAGCAGCACGTCGCCCGCGACGCAGCCGAGGAGATCGTTGATCGCCTTGAAGTCGGCCAGATCGATGCACAGCACGGCCGCCATCCGGTCGCTCCCGCGCGCGCCCCCGAGCCGCGCCTGCAAGCGCTCGAGAAAGGCGCCGCGGTTGGCGAGCCCGGTCAGAGCATCGTGCCGGGTGAGATGGTCGACGCGCGCTTCGGCCACGCGCCTGGCTCGCGCCTCCCGGCCGTGCGCCTGGCGCCGACCGACCTCGATCCGGGCGCCGACGGCGGCCATGGTCAGCACCGCCAGCGCCAGCCAGGCCATGGCGAGCGGCCCGGGGCCTCCGGCATCCATCAACCCCATCCGCAGGCCGACCAGGAACGCAAGCGCGCCAGTCAGGCCGTGGAGGCCGAGCTGGATCAGGAATGCGGCCATTGACACTGCTCAGATACCTCTTTGGATGTCGACCGCCCGCGCGACCGGCCGAGCGAACTTCGACAATTGAAGTTAATGAACCGATAATTCTTGCAACCGAACCGCATCCTGATCGGTGGCGGCCGATGGTAGCGCCTCGCCCGGCCCGGCATCGGACCGGCCTTCACGCGGTGCTGCCGCCCGTCGCCGCGCGGCGTCTGCCGGCAAGGCGCGGTGGCACCGACACTCGCGGGCCTGCTCGACCTCATCGACAGGCGTCCCTGCCGCCAGGGTTCCAAAGAGGGCAAAAACCGGCATCACAGGGGCGCTCGCGGGCTTGGATCGGCTGCTCCGGGATCGCCGCCCTGGCGCTGCCGCCGATGACCGGCGTGAGCCGGCGCGCGGCGACCGGCGCGCAGGCTGGGGGTGATGGCTCGCCTCGGCGCGCAACAGCTGGACGCGCCCGTCCGAGGCGGTTATCTGAGGCCATGGTGGATGCGCCGGTCCCCAAGACCCAGGGCCATCCGGCCGCGCCATCGTCCCGCCGCTCGTCGGACCGGGCCGGTGCGCGCGAAGGTGGCGCTCGAGCGCCGGGCGCGAGCGCGAGAGCCGACCGCCGCCGATCGGCCCTCGGCTGCCTGGTGCTCCTCGGCTGCCTTGTGCTCCTCGGCTGGCTCGGCGGCTGCACCGCCCGCAGCTCGACCGGTGCCGGTACCGCGCCGGCGCCAGCCCCGCCGCCGGGCGTGGTCCAGGTGGGAAGCGATCTGTATCAGGTTCCGATCGGCGCGGACGCCGACGGTTGTCAGATGTATCGCCTCTACTCGCCGACCCGGATGGTGAGCGAGGCCATCTCCTATCGCAGCCGCGATGGCGGCTTTACGATCGACAGACGCGCGGCGGACTGCGAGCGGACTGCGCCCGGCACTCAGGAGTAAGGGCGGCGCTGCCACGGCCGTTGCGGGCAGACGCCCGCTCAAAGCACGGTCCGCAGCCTGATCACGGCGGCATGCGCCGGCCCGGCGTCCGCCTGGTGACCCGGCTCCAGCTGGGTCAGCCAGTCGAGCTGGAGGGCCCAGCGGCCGCCGAGCGCGAGGCGGTAGCCGACCTCGAGATCGATCTCGCGGCCCGCGGGCGCGAGGTCGACCCGATCGCGCTGGCGCAGAATTTGACCGTCGAAGCTACGCCCGACCGGTCGATCGATGACCGCTGAGCCCGCCTCCACCCTGAGCGGCTGCACCACCGCGAAGGTCAGCCGGTCGTTTGCGAGCAGATCGTGAGCGGCGAGGCCACCTGCGAAACTGCTGCTCCACAGGCCCGAGACGTCCTCCAACAGGCCCTGGCCGGTGGCGCCGGGATCGGTGGCGCCGAGGCTCGCCTGACCGAACAGGGCAACCCGGTCGGCGAGCGCCCAATTGCCGGCCAGACCGAAGAAGGTCGTCGTCGCGCCGTCGGACCCGCCGAGAGCACCGCTGCCGCGGGTGTCGAGCAGACTGTGCTGCTCGTCGACGCTGCCGACCTGGAGGCTCAGCATGCGGCCGGGGCCGAAGCTGCGGACCAGCTCCGCGATCACGGCCGCGTTGCGGCCCTGGTCAGGGAGTTGCTCTCCCTCCGTCTCGCCAACGGCGACGCCGAACCGGACCGCCAGCCCCTGCCCGATTTCCTGGGCCAGGACAAGCCCGTCGCCCCGATCCGCGAGGGCCAGGTAAGGCGAGCCGAGGCCGGCCTGGGCAAGGAGGGTGTCGGCAGCCGCAGGCTCGATGCTCATCAGGCCGAACCGGTTCTGCAGTCCCAGGCCGTGGGTCAGCCCCAGGCGGGTCGCGCCGCCGTTGGCAAGGTTGCCGATGCCGAGATCGAGGGCAAACGCCGCGTCGCTGCCGTCGGTCGCAGCACCCCCAGCCGCCCCGCCGCCGTCTGCCTGCTGGGCGACCGTGAAGCCGAGCGCCAGGGCCGGCCCGAGCGGCGTCGACCACTGGTATTGCGACCCGCCCGGCCGCAGCCAGGCCTCGAGGTCCGGCGTCGTGGCCGGCGCTGCGATGCGATCCTCGAGATCCAGCCAATAGGCTCGCCCATAGCCATCGAGAAAGATGGTCTGGCCGAGATCGGGGCCACGGCCAAATGCCCGCCCGAGCCGGAGCCCGGTGGCGCCCAGGGCCGTGCTCGCCTCCCCGACCCGGCTCCCGAGCGGCACGCTGAGCGCGCCTTGCGGGCCAAGCGCGGCGGCGAGGTTCACCAGCCCCCGACCATAGACCGGGTCCGGCCCCGGCGCCCCGAGGTCGGTCGCGCTGTCGAGCAGCAGCTGCACGACTTCGGCGGCACTCAGGAACGGGGCGGCGTCCAGGACCAGAGCGGCGGCGCCGCTGACATGCGGCGCCGCGAAGGAGGTGCCGCTGACCAGCGCCGCGCCGCCACCGAGCGCCGGTGCCAGGATGCCGACGCCGGGCGCGACGAGATAGTGGTCCTGGGCGCTGCCGGCCCGGTTGCTGAAGCTTGCGATCTGCTCGTTGGCGTCGACCGCACCGACTGCGATGACCTGGTCGCCCGCTGCCGGATCGGCGGCGAACCGGCCCGGGAAGCTGGGCGCGGCCGCCGCCTCGTTGCCGGCCGCAAGCACCAGGACGGTGCCGGCGCCGACCGCGCGCGCGAACGCGTCATGGAGCGCCGCGCCGAGGCTGCCGGCACCACCCAGGCTGTAGTTGATCACCTGGGCGCCATGCGCGACCGCGTAGTCGGTAGCGGCGGCAACATCCGCCTGATCGAAGGCGCAACTGCCAGGACAGGTCCCGGGCGCGTCCGCCCGGACGGCCAGCAGTCTGGCCTGAAAAGCCACGCCGTGCGTGAGCGCCTGGTTGCGGCGCGCGGCGATCACGCCGGCGACCGCGGTGCCGTGACCGTCGATGTCGTCGACCATCTGCCGGTTGCCGCTCACGATGTCCGTGCTGGCCGCGGCGATCTGGCCCGCGAATTCCGGGTGGTCGACGTCGATCCCGGTATCGACCACGCCGACCGTGACGCCCTGGCCCGTGGCGCCCGCCGCATAGGCCGAAGACGCCCGCAGCACATCGAGGCCGTAGTTGGCGTGATACTCCGTGGTCTCGAAGGCGCTGGCCGGCAACCCCCCGCCCGACCCACCGCCGCCGCCGCCACCACCGCCGCCGCAGCCCGCCACGACGCCAACCAGCCCCAGCCAAAGCAGCCAGGGTCGCGATCTGCGCAAGGCCCGACCGGGCCCGGAAGCCCCTCCGGTCGGACGCTCCGGCCGGCGTCGGAACGCCATCGCATCGATTGTGTCTGGCTTCTCCATATTAACGTTTTGGTCGATAGTGGTTAACAATTCATGAATGAACCACAGCCCGGATCCCCTTCCAAGAGCCTGGGCGACGGCGCTGGTGCCTCGTGACCGCCGAGCAAGAAAAGGGGCATACATCCCGACCGCGATTGCCTAGGCTGGGTCCCGAATCGATGGCCGCCAATCGATGGCATGTCAATCCGTGGCCAGGCGATCGATCGCTGGGATGTGCCGATGCCGGTCCGACGGCGGGGAACCCCGCCGTGCTCGAGGCGACGCTGCGCCCGACAGCTTCGAGGCGCTGCAGCGCCGAACGCCCGCACCCATGACGACGTGCGCCGCCCCGGCTATCGGCCTCGGCACCCCTCCTCCTCCGCCGAGCTTCGGCCCGCTGACGTTACCCCCGCCTCACCAACCAAGGGTCTCCAAACATGCGCATTGCGGTCATGGGCAGCGGCGGGGTCGGCGGCTATCTCGGCGGCCGGCTTGCGGCGAGCGGCCAGGACGTCACCTTCATCGCGCGCGGCGCGCATCTCGAGGCGATCCGAGACAGCGGGCTTCGGATCGAGAGCGCGCTGGGCGCCGCCAGGATCCAGCCGGCGCAGGCGACCGCAGACCCTGCCGGCGTCGGACCGGTCAATCTCGTGGTCTTTGCGGTCAAGCTCTACGACACCGAGGCGGCGGCCGAAGCCTGCCGGCTGCTGGTCGGCCCGGCGAGCGGGGTCGTCACCTTCCAAAATGGCGTCGACAGCGCCGATGTCCTGGCCCGCATCCTCGGCCGGGAGCACGTGATCGGCGGGGTCGCGCAGATCTCCTCGGTGGTCGCCGAGCCGGGTCTGATCAAGCACACCGGCACCTTGGCGCGGTTCGCGGTCGGCGAGCTCGACGGCGCCGCCTCGATGCGGGTCGAGGCGCTCGCAGCCGCCCTGCAGGCGGCCGCGGTGGACCATGCCGTGAGCGCTGCCATCCAGCGCGACATCTGGGCCAAGATGGTCTTCCTCGCGACCTTCGCCGGCCTCACCGCCCTCATGCGCCTCCCGATCGGGCCGATCCGCGCCGATCCGGAGACGCGAGGCCTCTACGAGGCCGGCCTTGCCGAAGCGCTGGCGGTTGCCCGCGCGCGCGGGGTCGCGCTCAGCGAGGATTTCGTCGCGGCGACCCTCGCCCGCACCGACCAGCTGCCGGCCGCGATCAAATCCTCGATGCTCGAGGACCTCGAGCGCGGCAGGCGTCTGGAGCTCGCCTGGCTGTCCGGGGCGATCGTCCGCATGGGCCGGGAAGCGGGCGTGCCGACCCCGGTCCACGGCTTCATCGCCACGGGCCTCAAGCTGCACGCGGGCGGTCGTGGCTGAGCAGACCATCTATCTGGTCCGCCACGGCGAGACCGAATGGAACCGCGAGGGCCGGGTCCAGGGTCATCTGGATTCGCCGCTGACGCCCTTGGGCAAAGACCAGGCGCGGCGCGCCAGCCTGACGCTCGCCGCCCTGCTCGAGGGCGAACCGCCGTTCGTGCTGCTGGCGAGCCCGCTCGGTCGCGCCGCGGCGAGCGCCGCGTTGATCGCCGAAGGTCTCGGACACCAGCTCGCCGACCAGCGCGTCGACGACCTCCTCAAAGAGGTCTCCTGGGGCCGCTGGGAGGGTCTGACCCGGCCCGAGATCGCGGCCCGCGAGCCCGAGCTCTGGCGCTGGCGCGAGGCCGACCCCTGGCAGCGCCCACCGCCCGACGGCGAGAGCCACGCCATGCTCGCCGAGCGCGTGCGCAGCTGGCTCGACAAGGTCGAGCAGCTGCCCCGCCTGATCGTGGTCGGCCACGGGGCCTGGGGCCGCGCGCTGCGTGGCGTCTATCAGCGCCTGGCGCCGGCCGAGGCCATGGCCCTCGACGAGCCGCAGGACGCGCTCTTCCGCCTGGCCGCCGGCACGGTCGCGCGGATACCCACGAGCTGAGCGGGCCCGCGCTGCCTTCCGGCTTGCGGACGAGCGGTCATTTGCTGCGGACCGCGGCGACCGCGTCTTTGGCGAGCTTCGCCAGCTGCGGCTCGCGCTCGGTGTCGATGGTCGCGGTCACGGTCATCCCGGCGCGCAGCGGCGGTTGCCCGTCCCGAGGGTGGACGGCGATCCGGATCGGCAGGCGCTGCACGACCTTGACCCAATTGCCGGTCGCGTTCTGCGGCGGGATCAGGGCGAATTCGGCGCCGGTCGCCGGGCTGATGCTGGCGACCTCGCCCAGCCAGCGGTCGTGCGGGTAGGCATCGACCTCGATCTCGACCTGCTGGCCGACCCGCAGGTTCTCGAGCTGGGTCTCCTTGAGATTGGCCTCGATCCAGGTGCTCGCCGGATCGATGATGCTGAAGGCGGGCTCGCCCTCCTCGACCCACTCGCCCGGCTGCAGGCGCATCCGGCTGACGATGCCGTCGACCGGGGCGCGCACCTCGGTCTCATCGAGGTGCAAAGCCGCCATGTCGCGCTCGGCCTCGGACGCCCGGAAGTCCGGATGCAGCTCGACCGCGCTCGCGGGGTCGCCGCCGAGCTTGGCGAGCACGGTGCGCAGCTTCTCGCCGAGCCCGGCAACCCGCTGCTTGGCGGTGGCGAACTCCATCTCGGCCTGGTCCAGGCTCGCCTGCGCCGCATGGCCCCGACCCTGCAGCTCGCGCTGGCGCTTGGCCTGCTGCGCGGAGAAGTCGACCCGCGCCTTGGCCTCGTCGATCTCGGCCTCGATCTCGTGGAACTCGGCGCGCGACGCCTCGACATCGTGGCGGACCGCGAGCACCTTGGCCTCGGCCAGGTCGAGGGCGATCCGGAACGGTTCCGGATCGATCCGGAACAGCAGGTCGCCCTTCCTGACGAGCTGGTTCTCGGCGACCTCGACGCTGATCACATGGCCGGCGACATCGGGGCTGATCGCGACGATATCGGACTTCACATAGGCGTTCTCGGTCGAGACGTAGCGGCCGCTGGTGGCATACCAGTAGAGCCCGACCGCCGCCGCAATCCCCGGCACGACGCCGAGCAGCAGGGTGCGCAGCGAGCGTCGCCGCCGCGAGACCGCCTCCGGCGCGGGCGGCGTCTGATCGGTCATCGGCGCTCTCGCGGGAGCTCGCCCTCGGCGCTCGTCCGGCCCGGCCCGGCTGCCGTTGCCATTGCCGTTCATACGCAAGAGATTGGCCTTGATCACCAGCAGGAGGTCGACGAAGCGCCGGCGCGCCGGCTCATCGATGCCGTCGAGCGCATCCGTGCGCAGGTCGGCGGCAAGCGCCCGCAGCTCGCGCATGAGGGGCTGCACCTCGCCGGTGAGATGGATCCTCTTGGCGCGCCGGTCGGCGGGATCGGCCCGCCGCTCGACCCAGCCCTTGGCCTCGAGGCGGTCGAGCAGGCGACCGAGCGAAGGCTTCTCGATCTCCAGAATGTCGGCGAGCTCGGACTGGGTGCTGCCCTGCTTGCGGAACAGATTGGTCAGCACCCACCACTGCGAGCGGGTGAGCCCCAGCTCCTTGGCGCGCCGGTCGTACGCGACCCGCATCAGGCGCGCGACATCGTGCACCAGGAAGCCGAAATTGCGTCCGGGCTGCGGCTCCTCCATGGCCGCGATGATAGTTGCTTAGCTTATAATTGCAACGACAAAGGTCATCCACTCACCGGCTCCCGAGCGCCCGGAACGGCCATAAGAAAAGCCCGGGCCGAAGCCCGGGCTCACGTCCGGGGTCCAGCGCCCCGCTGGTCAGATTTCGCCCTTGGTCATCTGATCGGCGATGTAGTCCGCCTGGCGGATCGCCAGGGTCACGATGGTCAGCGTCGGGTTCTCGGCGGCGCCGGTCGTGTACTGGCTGCCGTCCGAGATGAACAGGTTGTCGATGTCGTGGGTCTGGCCGTGGCCGTTGCAGACGCCGTCACCCGCGTTGGCGCTCTGCCGGCAGGTGCCGAGATTGTGGGTCGAGGGATAGGGCGGCGTCTCGAAGACCCGCTTGGCGCCGACCGCCTCGTACAGCGCGCGGCCCTGCTTATAGGCGTGATTGCGCATCGCGAGGTCGTTGGCGTGATCGTCGTAGTGGACGTTCGGGATCGGCAGGCCGAAGCTGTCCTTCTCCGAGGCGTGCAGCGTCACGCGGTTGCTTTCCTGCGGCATGTCCTCGCCGACGATCCACATGCCTGCCATGTGGGCGTAGTTCTCCATCGCCCAGGCGAAGTCGCGGCCCCAGGCGCCGGGGTCCAGGAAGGCTGCCATGAACGGCAGGCCGAGCGAGAGGGTCTCGAACTCGTAGCCGCCGACGAAGCCGCGGCTCGGGTCGTTCTCCGCCTCGTCCTGGACGATCCCGGCCATGGTGGTGCCACGATACATGTGCACGGGCTCATCGAAGATCGCATAGACCGATCCGGTCGTGTGGCGCATGTAGTTGCGGCCGACCTGGCCCGAGGAGTTGGCAAGCCCGTCCGGGAACTTGGCCGAGGCCGAGTTCAGGAGCAGCCGCGGGCTCTCGATCGAGTTGCAGGCGACGCAGACCACCCGCCCCTTTTGCACCTGCTGCTTGCCGTCCGCATCGGCATAAAGGACGCCCGTCACCTTGCCGGCATCGTCGTGCTGGATCTGGAGGACCATCGACTGCGGCCGCAGATCGAGCTTGCCGGTCGCCTCCGCCTTCGGGATCTCGGTATAGAGCGTCGACCACTTGGCGCCCATCTTGCAGCCCTGGAAGCAGAAGCCGAGCTGGTGGCAGGAGCTGCGATCGTCCCGCGGCCGCGAGTTGATCGCCATCCGGCCGGTGTGGACGGTGTTGTAGCCGATCCGGGTCGCGCCGTTGTACATCACCTTGAAATTGTTGTTGCCCGGTAACCCTGGAATGTCGTTGGTCCGGGTCACCCCCATCTTGTCCTCGGCCTTGGCGTAGTAGGGCTCCATCTCGGCGAGCGTGATCGGCCAGTCGAGCAGATTGGCGCCCGCGATCTCGCCATAGGTCGATCTTGTCCTTGAACTCGTGCTCCTGGAAGCGCAGCGAGGCGCCTGCCCAGTGGGTGGTGGTGCCGCCCACGGTCTTGCAGATCCAGGCCGGCAGGTTCGGAAAATCCTTGGCGACCCGCCAGTTGCCCGAGGTGGTGCGCTTGTCGAGCCAGGCGAGCTGCAGGAACGAGTTCCATTCGTTGTTGACGAAGTCGTCGATCTCGACCCGCTTGCCGGCCTCGAGCAGGACGACCGGTACGCCCTTCTGGCAGAGCTCGTTGGCGAGCGTGCCGCCGCCGGCGCCCGAGCCGATCACGATCACGACCTTGTCGTCGCTCAGATCATACTTTGCCATGACTGGTGCCCTCCCCTCACAGCCTCGACCGGCGGGCTGGCCGCGGCCGGCGGATCCGGCAGCCAGCCGAGGTCGTTGAAGCCGCGCTCGATGTAGCCGCCCTCCTCAAAGGAGGGGCCCTCGTAGCCGAACGCCTGCCAGACGCGGGGATTGTTGTAGAGGACGGCGATCACCTTGAAGCGGATGGTCTGGAAGAAGTCGCTGCCCTGGATCGCCTCCAGCACCTGCAGCTGGTTGCCCTCGGACAGCTCGAGGAACGGCATCGGCATCGCCTTGTCGAGGCCGGCGATGCCGTCCTTGAGCAGCGCCGCCGTCTCGCCCTTGGCCTTGGCGTCCTGGTCGAGCGCCTCGACCACCGCGGCGTAGTACTGATCGCCGAGGCTCGGGTGCGGATAGATCACCCGCAACGCCTTGAGCAGGGTCGCGCCGTCCGCCCCGCTCAGCGCCTCCAGCGTCATCGCCCAGGCGCCATCGGGCGCCATCAGCAAGGTCGTGCCGCCGACCGCGGCGACCACCGCCACGCCGGCGGCCGCCTGTCCCGACGTCTCGAGGAACCGGCGGCGGTTCATTGCGGATCTCTGCATGCTGCGTGCTCCCTGATGGTTTGTGGTTCGTGGTGTGCCTGACGCTAGCGGTAGCGACCGTGGCGCTGCAGGACTTCGATCTTGTAGCCGTCCGGGTCCTGGACGAAGAAGAAGCGCGCCATCAGCGCGCCGTCGCGCTGGAACTCCTTGATGTCGGCGGGATTGAGGCCCTGCTGCTGCAAGCGCGCGTGCTCGGCGTCGAGGTCGTCGACCGCGAACGCCACATGGCCGTAGCCGTCGCCCGCCTGATAGGGCTCCTTGCGGCCTTTGTTGACCGTGAGCTCGATCTCGAAGTCGGCCTCGGGGTTGCGCAGATAGACGAGCGTGAAGTCGTCGAAATCGAAGCGGTCGGCGACCTCCAGCCCGAACGCCCGGCCGTAGAAGTCGACCGAGCGCCGCTCCTCGAGCACCCGGACCATCATGTGAATGGCCTTGGCCATGCCCTCGCCTCCCCAGGCTCCCGGCAGCCCCCGCGGCCGCTCTTTATGCGCTCGGCCGTCCTTGCCGAGACGCGGCCGCCCTTTCTGAACCGCTGCGAGCCGGCCGGCAGTTTCTCGTTGTTACAATTCCAGATTAGCGACAGGGAGAGCCCCGGTCCAGCCAAAGCAGCGGGTTCCGGTGCCGCCGGCGACCGCCCGCGCGGCCCGACGATAAAGGAGGTCTGGCCGGAAATGGGTCTCGGCCGGCTGGACGGAGCCAGCCGGCCGAGATCTTCGCCTGATCGGCGCGCGGGGACGGCTCAAGAGCTCAGGTTGCGCCTCGCTCCGCCACCACCGCTACGCCAGCTGCGGGCACCGGACTAGCTCGGGTTGCCGTGGCCGCCGTGACCCTGGCCACCCTTGCCGCCCTGGCCACCCTTGCCACTCTGGCCGCCCTGGCCGCCCTTGCCGCCCGGCCATTGCCGCCCTTGCCGCCAGGTCTGGTCGCCCTTGCCGCCACGGTCATGGTCGCCCTTGCCGCCACGGTCATGGTCGCCCTTGCCGCCACGGTCATGGTCGCCCTTGCCGCCACGGTCATGGCCACCCTTGCCGCCGCGGTCGTGGTCGCCCTTGCCTTCGCGGTCATGGCCACTCTTGCCGCCACGGTCGTGGTCGCCCTTGCCGCCGCGGTCATGGCCACCCTTGCCGCCGCGGTCATGGTCGCCCTTGCCGCCGCGGTCATGGCCGCCCTTGCCGCCACGGTCATGGCCACCCTTGCCGCCACGGTCATGGTCGCCCTTGCCGCCACGGTCATGGTCGCCCTTGCCGCCGCGGTCGTGGCCGCCCTTGCCGCCACGATGGTGGTCGCCCTTGCCGCCACGGTCATGGCCACCCTTGCCATGGTCGTGGCCTCGATCGTGGCCCCAATGACCGTGCCCGCCGGAGCCGCCGCCCTGGCTTCCGCCGTCGTCGTTTGAGCCGCCGCCCTGGCCGGCGCCGTCGTCGTTCGAGCCGCCGCCCTGGCCGGCACCGTCGTCGTTCGAGCCACCGCCCTGGCCGGCGCCGTCGTCGTTCGAGCCGCCGCCCTGGCCAGCACCGTCGTCATTCGAGCCACCGCCCTGGCCGGCGCCGTCGTCGTTCGAGCCGCCGCCCTGGCCGGCACCGTCGTCGTTCGAGCTGCCGCCGCGGCCGG
>CAWCRU010000041.1:0-28353 GCA_963798075.1 uncultured Alphaproteobacteria bacterium
TCGGCGTTGCCGGGCAGCAGGGCCAGCGCCGCCAGGATCAAGGTGGTCTTGCCGCTGCCGCTCTCGCCGACGATGCCGACGATGCGGTTCTTCGGCACGGCCAGACTGGCGTGGCGGAGCGCGTGGACGCGTCCGCGCGGGGTCGCGAAATCGACGCTCAGATCCCGGACCTCGAGGACGTGGTCGGCGCCGGCGCTCATCAGGCGTCCGCCGGAGCCTGGGGTCGAAGATGTCGCGCAGCGCTTCGCCGAGGAAGGTGAAGCCGAGCGTCGTGAGGATCAGGGGCAGGCCGCCTGCGATCACGAGCCAGGGGGTGGAGCGGATGAAGGCGTAGCCGTCGGCCAGGATGTTGCCCCAGGAGGGCGTCGGCGGGCGGACGCCGAGGCCGAGGAAGGAAAGGCCTGCCTCGACCGTGACCACGACCGGCACGTCCATGCTGGCCAGGATCAGGAGCGGGCCGATCACGTTCGGCAGCACGTGGACGCAAAGGATGCGCACGGCACCGGCGCCAAGCGCGCGCTCGGCCAGGATGAATTCCGTCACCTTGAGCGAGAGCGTCTGGGTGCGCACGATCCGGCCGTAGACCGGCACCGAGGTCACGATCAGGATCAGGATCACCATCTCGAGGCTGGGGCCGGCAAGCGTCACGGCCGCGAGCGCGAACATGATGGTCGGGAACGAGCGCACCGTGTCGAACAGCAGCAACAGTGCGCTGTCGAGCCAGCGGGGCCCGTAGCCCGCGAGCATGCCGAAGAGGATCCCGAGCACGAGCGAGACCGAGATCGCCCAGGCGGCGACCTCGAGGGCCACCCGGCCGCCGAACAGCACGCGCGAGAAGGTGTCGCGGCCGAGCTGGTCGGTGCCGGCGAGATGGGCGAGCGAGGGGCCGCCGAGCCTGGCCCGGACGTCGAGCGCGTTCGGATCGTAGGGGGCGAGCCAGTGGGCGAAGAGCGCGCTGGCCAGAAAGGCCGCGACCAGGATCAGGCCGGCGAGGCCCAGCGGGTCGCGGAGCAGGCGGCGGAGGCCGATGAAGCGGGTCGAACCCGCATCAATGACCGCAAGCGGCGCAAGATCAGAGGCCGGTGCGGACACGCGGATCGAGCCAGGCGTTGAGCAGGTCGGCGAACAGCGCGCAGAGCACGAACAGGACGGTCGTCACCAGCACGGCACCCTGGACCACCGGATAGTTGCGGGTGATCGCCATGTCGTAGATCAGCTTGCCGATGCCGGGCCGCGCGAACACGATCTCGGCGAATACCGCCCCTGAGAGCAGGTTGCCGATGCCGACGCCCAAGAGCGTCACGGTCGGCAGGATCGCGATCTTGAGCGCATAGCGGTAGGTGATCATGCGGTTCGGCAGGCCGAAGGCGCGCGCGGTGCGGATGAAGTTCTCGCCCATCACCTCGAGCATCGAGGCGCGCACCAGGCGGGCGAGGTAGCCGACCCAGCCGAGCCCGATCGCGAACGCCGGCAGGACGAGGTGCTTGAGCTGATCGCCGGGCTCGCCCGCCTCGCCCGCGCCGATCGCCGGCAGCCAGCGGAGCCAGACCGCGAACACCAGGAGCGTGTAGAGGGCCACCACGAACGAGGGCACCGCGATCGCGCCGACCGTGATCACGCCCGAGAGCTTGTCGAAGGCGCTGTTGCGGCGGATCGCCGAGTAGCAGCCGAGCGGGATGCCGAGCAGCACCGCCCAGCCGAGCCCGGCGCCGGTCGAGCGCCAGCGTATAGGGCAGCTGCTCGCGGATGATCGTGGTGACGCTCCGGTTGCTGAACACGTCGGCGCCGAGATCGCCCCGCAGCACGCCGCCGGCGAACGCCAGGAACTGCACATAGACCGGCTGATCGAGGCGCATCTTGGCGAGATAGGCCCGGCGCATCGCCTCGGTCGCGCGCGGCCCCAGCGCGATCGTGATCGGATCGCCCGGCACGAGGTGGATCATGCCGAACAGGACCGCCATCGCGCAGATCACGATCACCAGGGCAAGAGCGAGCCGCCGGATCGCATAGAGCGTCATGGCGAGCGTTTCACCTCCGGCGGCGCTCGCCCGCGGCCTGGCGGCGGACAGCCGGACGGGTTCGCGAACGATGCCGCGCCCCACAGATACCAGCGCTCCCCTTAGCGGTCGACCGTCTGCGGCGCCGGCTCGCTCTCAGGCGTGCGCCAGCGCCGGGGGGTCGGCCAGCGCCGCCGCCGGCTCGCGCCCGGCCTTCGGACGCGGCCGCGCCGCCAGCCATGGCTCGAGCCTGGCCGCGGTCATCGGCGAGCCGACGAAATAGCCCTGGATCTCGGCGCAGCCGAGCTCGCGCAGCCGGTCCAGGGTCTCCTGGTCCTCGACACCGACCGCGACGACGCGCAGATCGAGAGTGGCCGCCAGCGAGATCGCCCCGCGCACCACGACCGCCGCGTCGGGATTGCGGGTCATCACGGTGACGAAGGAGCGGTCGATCTTGAGCTCCACGACCGGCAGCTTCTGCAGGAACGGCAGCGACAGCGAGCCGGTGCCGAACTCGTCGAGCGAGATCTTCGACCCCTGGGCCGCGAGCGCTTTCAGCGCGTTGAGGATCGAGGTCGGGTCCTGGGCCAGCGCCCGCTCCGAGATCTCGAGCAGCAGCTGATCGGCGCGGCCGCCGCAGCTGGCCAGGACATGGCTGAATATGCTCGGGAACTTCGGGTTCTGCAGCAGGTCCGCCGACAGGTTGAGAGCGACCGAGAGCGAGACGCCCTGGCTCTGCCACGCCTGCAGCTGGGCGATCGCGAGCGTGAGCACGCGCAAGGTCAAGGGCAGGATGAGGTCGCTGCGTTCGGCGATCGTGATGAACTTGTTGGCCGCGACGACACCTCGTTGCGGGTGCTGCCAGCGGACCAGGGCCTCGACGCCTTCGAGCCGATGGGTCGCAAGATCGAGCTTGGGCAGGTATTCGAGGAAGAACTGGCCGTCCTCGATCGCCTCGCGCAGCTCGTCCAGGAGCACGAGCTCCTCGGAGGACGGCAGCAGCTCCGCCTCGGGATGGGCGGCCACCGGCCGCTGCGCCCGCCGCGCCGCCAGCATCGCGATCTCGGCGCGCTGTTGCAGCTCATGGGTGGTGCGGGCATCGAGCGGATAGATGGCAAGCCCGATGTGCGCATCCAGCCCGAGGTCGAGACCCTGGACGACGAAGGGCCCGCCGAGCTCGCGCGCGACCCATCCGGCCTTGTGGCTGGCGACCTGGGCGTCGCCCGACGCCGGCAGCAGCAGGCCGAGCTCGGCGGGGCCGGTGCGGGCGAGCGTGTCGGAGCGGCGCAGGCCCTGGCGCAACCGGGCCGTCGCCTGGCTCAGCAGCTGATCGGCGAACGCGTCGCCCATGGTCCCGCGCAGGGTCCGCAGCAGCTTGAGATGGATGTGCAGGAGCGCGACCGGCTCGGCGGCGCGGTCGGCGGCGAGCAGGGCCTGACCGATCCGGTCGGCGAACAGGACCTCGAGCGGCAGCCCGGTCACGCCGTCGGTCAGCGCGCGCGCCTCCCGCGGCGCGTGCAGCTCGCTCACGTCCTGCATCACGGCGACCCGCAGGCGGCCTTCGTCCACCTCGATCGTGCTGAGGGCGGCCGCGAGCTCGAAGCACTGGCCGTTCTTGCGCCGGGCCAGCAGCTCGCAGCTGGCGCCCTCGGAGCGGCCCGGCAGCCGCAGGTTGTCGCGCTCGCCGCCCGCGAGCAGATTGCGGAACGGCATCCCCGCGAGCTCGCGGGCGGGGTAGCCGAACATGGTGCCGGCGGCGCGGTTGCAGGACCGGATGGCGCCGCCGCCGTCGATGGTCAAGATCGCAGCACAGCTGTTCGCCGCGAGCTGCGGCATGAGGACGTTGTCGTCCGGCTGCGTCTGATCGCGATCGCGGGCGACCTTGCCGGCGGCGGGCTCGCGGCCGAGCGGCCCGACGCCATAGGCGATGAGGGCGGCGAGCAGCAGCGGGACGGGCGGCAGCGGCGGGGCGATCCTGGCGGTCAGGGCGATCGCGTACCAGGCGCCGATCAGGGCAAGGAGAGCGAGGAGCCCGGCCCACCAGGACAGGCGGGCAAAGACCAGTCCGAGCGTGATCGTGAGCAGCGCTGCCGCCGCGGCGCCCGCACCCTCGCTCAGGACCGTGACGTCGGCAAAGCTTGTATCGGCGCCGGCCAGCCAGGCCGAGAAGTGCTGGACCGGCGGCCCGACAGCGGTCTGCAGCAGCTGCCCGAGCTGCGCCACACCGGCGCCATCGCTGGCGAGGCCAACCAACGCGGCCACCAGAACCAAAAGACCCGCACGACGCATCGGTGCCCTATCCGGGCTTGGTCAGAAGAAAGAGGATCCAGGCCTTAGCGCAAGGATCTTAATCGGGCCTGAATAGCCCCTGCCTGCACCGCCGCGACTACAGGTCCTTGCACAGGCGGAGCGCGTCGTAGATCGCGGCGTGGATGTTGCGCGAGGCGACCGCATCGCCGATCCGAAACAGCTGGAAGCGGCCATCGGGGTTGGCCCGGATCGTCTGCGGCCGGCCGGCGATCAGCGCCTGATAGTCGACCTCGCCGCGGTTGCTGGAGCCCTCCTTGAGCGCGAAGTAGAGCTCGTCCAGCGGCAGGGTGCCGTGCTCGACCACGACCTGGTCGACCAGGCGCCGCTCGGTCTGCGGGCTGTAGTCGCTGCCGAGCAGGGCGGCCAGGCGATTGCCCTCGCGGGCGACCTCGAGCAGGCGGGTGTTGATCGTGATCCGGACGCCCCGCTCCTTGAAGCAGCGGGCGTAGGCGACGTGGTTGAGGCCGCCGATCTCGGGCGCGAAGTAGCGCTCGGGCGTCACGATCTCGAGCTTCGCCCCGGCCTCGGCCAGGGCTTCTGCCGCCTGCAGGCCCGGATGGGCGCCGTTGTCGTCGAACAGGAGGACCTCGGCACCGGGCCTGGCGTCACCCGCCAGGATGTCCCAGCTCGAGACCACGAGATCTTTGCCCCGTTCGAGGAAACCGGTGTCGGGGAGGCCGCCGGTCGCGACGATCACGACCTCCGGGTTCTCGGCCAGAACGTCTTCGGCTTCGGCGAGCTGGTTGCAGCGCAGCTCGACGCCATGCTTTTGGCATTGGGCCAGGCGCCACTCGGCGATCCCGATCAGCTCGGAGCGCCGGCGCGCGCGGGCCGCGAGCCGGATCTGGCCGCCCGGCTGATCGGCCGCCTCGAACAGCACGACCCGATGGCCGCGCGCGGCTGCGACCCGGGCCGCTTCCAGCCCGGCCGGGCCGGCGCCGACCACCACGATCTTCCTGTTCGGCCCATCGCCGCCGGCGATCGTGTGGGGCATGGTCGCTTCGCGGCCGGTCGCGGGGTTGTGGATGCAAAGCGCCTCGTGGCCCTCATAGATCCGATCCAGGCAATAGGTGGCGCCGACGCAGGGCCGGATGTCCTCCTCGCGGCCGGCGGCGACCTTCGCGGCGATATGCGGATCGGCGAGATGGGCGCGGGTCATCCCGACCATATCGAGCTTTCCGGTCGCGATCGCGTGGCGGGCGGTCGCGACGTCGTTGATCCTTGCGGCGTGAAACACCGGGAATTTCGTGGCGCTCCGGACCTCGCCCGCGAAGTCCAGATGCGGGGCGGCGGGCGTGCCCTGGATCGGGATCACCCGGGAGAGCGCGGCATCGGTCTCGATGTGGCCGCGGATGACGTTGAGGAAATCGACCTGGCCGCTGGCCACGAGGCGTTTTGCGATCTCGATCCCGTCGGCGCGCGACAGGCCGCGCTCCCAGTCCTCGTCGGCGACCATGCGGATGCCGACGATGAAGGCGGGCCCGACCGCGGCCCGGATCGCGGCCAGGACCTCGAAGGTGAAGCGCAGGCGGTTGTCGAGGCTGCCGCCGTAGGCATCCGTCCGGCGATTGGTCGCGGGCGACCAGAAGCCGTCCATGAGATGGCCGTAGGCCTCGATCTCGATGCCATCGAGGCCGGCTGCCTGCATGCGCCCCGCCGCGGCGGCATAGGCCTTGATGATGCGCGCGAGGTCCCAGTCCTCGGCTTCCTTGGGGAAGGAGCGGTGCGCGGGCTCGCGGATGGGCGAGGCGGCGAGCACCGGCAGCCAGTCGGCCTTGTTCCAGTTGGTCCGCCTCCCGAGGTGGGTGATCTGGATCATCACGGCGGCGCCGTGCTCGTGGCAGTCGTCGGCAAGGCGGGCAAGCCAGGGGACGATCTCGTCGCGGTAGGCGTGCAGATTGCCGAACGCGGCCGGACTGTCCTCGGCGACGATCGCCGAGCCCGCGGTCATGGTGAGCGCGATCCCGCCTTTGGCCTTCTCGACATGGTAGAGCCGGTAGCGGTCCTTGGGCAGGCCGTCCTCGGAATAGGCGGGCTCGTGGGCGGTGCTCATGATCCGGTTGCGCAGCACGAGGTGCTTGAGCTGGAACGGCTGGAGGAGGGGATCCCGCGTCGAGCTGTTCATGCCATCCTCCTGCTGCGCGCGCCTCAGAGCCGCAGGGCGAGCCCGCGGCCGCCCTGGATCGCCATCACCGCGAGCCGTGGCGGCACGCAGTCGCCGACGATCCGACGTGCACCCTTCCTGCCGGTGCCGCTTTGCATCCAAAGAAGAGCATTCGTGACCTGCCCCGACCGGTCAAGGGCTTCGGCGGCGGTGGTCGACTGTCTTGCCAGCCCTAGCGCGCCCGTTTGCCAGCAGTTGCGCGCGACCGCCGAGCCGATGGCAGAATACCGGCCCTGGGGCGCAATCAGAAGGAGGCCCAGCGCCGGAAATCGGTATACCCCAGGTCCTCTCCGTGATATCCGATTCTCGACCACTGACGATCGCGGCTCGGCGGCAATGCAATCCGTCGCCGTCCCTGGGGGAGACGATACGGAGACGGCCTCATGGATGCCCCCAGCGCGGACGAGGGGTGGGTTGATCCGACGTGGAGCCGGCTCGAGGCTCAGATCGAGGGGTACGAGCGCCGGGCGGCCGAGGCGCAGCGCGCCTACCGGCGCCTCAAGCTGGTCGAGATCGTGCTCGCCGCCCTGATCCCGTTCCTGGCAGGCTTTCAGGACAATCTGGCGGTCGTGCTGCCGCCGGCGCTGCATCTGCTGCCGGCGGTCCTGATCGCGCTGCTCGGCGTCCTGATCGTGGTCCTCGAGGGCCTGCAGCATCTCAACCAGTACCATCAGCTCGGGCTCAGCTGTCGCGCGACCTGCGCTGCCCTCGAGCGCGAGAAGTTCCTGTTCCTGGCCGATGCCGGGCCCTACGGCGCGACCGAGGACAAGCGCGGCCATCTCGCCGAGCGGATCGAGGAGCTGATCTCCAACCAGCCGGCCGGATGGGCCTCGAGCCGCGCCGGAGCTTCGCAGCCGCGACCCGAGTACTGAGCCCCCTGCCCCGTCTCAGAGCCGATGGGTCTCAGATCCGGTTGAGGGGGATCTTGATGTAGGAGATGCCGTTGTCCTCGGGCGGCGGCAGCTCGCCCGCGCGCATGTTGATCTGGATCGAGGGGATCAGGAGCTTCGGGACTTTGAGCGTCTTGTCGCGCTCGGTCCGGGTCCTGACGAAGTCGGCCTCGGCCGTGCCCTCATGCACGTGGATGTTGCGCGCCCGCTGCTCGGCGACCGTGGTCTCCCAGGCGATCGCCCGCCCGCCCGGTCCGTAGTCGTGGCAGACGAACAGGCGGGTCGCTGCCGGAAGTGCGAGGATCTTCTCGATCGAGCGGTAGAGCGTGGCGGCATCGCCGCCCGGGAAGTCGGCGCGCGCGGTGCCGCCGTCGGGCATGAAGAGCGTGTCGCCGACGAACGCCGCATCGCCGATCACGTAGGTCACGCAGGCGGGCGTGTGCCCCGGGGTATAGATCACCTGGCCAGCGAGCGCGCCGATCCGGAAATGCTCGCCGTCCTTGAACAGATGGTCGAACTGGCCGCCATCGGTATTGAACGTCTTCTCGAGGTTGAACAGCTCCTTGAACAGCTTCTGGACGTCGCCGATGTGCTCGCCGATCCCAATCCGGCCGCCGAGCTCCTGCTTCAGATAGGGCGCGGCCGACAGATGGTCGGCATGCGCGTGGGTCTCGAGGATCCACTCGACCGCGAGCCCCTGCTCGCGCACGAACGCGATCACCCCATCCGCGAACGCGGTCCTCGTGCGGCCGGCCGCCTCGTCGAAATCGAGCGCCGCATCGATGACCGCGCAGCCCTTGCCCGCGGCCTCGCGGACGACGTGGCAGACCGTGTTCGATTCCTCATGGAAGAACGAGGTCACGATCGGTTTCATGCTGCTCCCCCACCCCGCCGATTTCGCAGCCCTGCCACCTTGCGGCGCGCCGCGATGCCGACCCAGACCCCAAAGCCCCGGCTGGACCATGACGTTCGATCCTAGTCGAAGTCCGAGCGGCCGACGAGTATGCCCGTGAGCAGGTGCCGGGCGCACGGCTGGCACGGGCTGGGTATCGGAGATCCGCGTCGATTTCGGACCTGGTTATCGGATCTACCTCGGCCGCGACGGTGAGCGGGTCGTGGTCCTGCTCGGCGGAGGCACGAAGCGACGTCAGCAAACCGACTTCGACAACGCAATCGCCTGCTGGCAGGACACAAGGCCCGCAAGCGGAGAGAGGGCCATCGATGCCGCTGACCAGGGACTTCAAGGACACCGTGCGGCAACGCGCAAAACGCGATCCGGCCTTTCGCGCCGGCCTTCTGACGGAAGCCGTGGAGTGCTTGCTCGGCGGCGAGATCGACGCCGGCAAGGTGCTTCTGCGGGACTACGTCAATGCGACCATCGGTTTTCAGGAGCTGGCGGCGCTGACCGACAAGAACCCGAAAGCCTCATGCGCATGCTCGGCCCGAGGGGCAATCCGCAGTGTCCTTCGGTGGCCGGCTAATCGACCTCGTGGACCTTGGTGCGGGCGAGGCGGCGGGTGGCGGCGGCGATCGCGTCGCGTTCGGCGTCCTCGCGGGTCGGGCCTTCGGCGCGCGCGAGGCGCGCGCCGGGGCTCACGTTGTCGATCTCGCAGAAATACTTGTCGCCCAGCTTGTAGGAGACGATCCCGACCGGCCAGCCGGCCAGTTTGTCCTCACGGCGCTGGTAGTCCTCGGTGCGCATTCTTCCCCACTTTCCTCCGGCCCGACGGCGAAGCCCCGCGCCGGTCGGGCGTCGGGCGGCTCGACCCGTTACGCGCCGCGCTCGACCGGGACGCCGACGAGGTTGCCCCATTCGGTCCAGGAGCCGTCGTAGTTCTTCACGTCGTCGTAGCCCAAGAGGTACTTGAGCACGAACCAGGAATGGCTCGAGCGCTCGCCGATCCGGCAGTAGGCGATCACGGGCTTGTCGCCCGTGACGCCCTTGCCGCCGTAGAGCGCCTTGAGGTCGTCGAAGGACTTGAAGGTGCCGTCCTCCTTGCAGGCCTGGCCCCAGGGAATGCTGGCCGCACCCGGGATGTGGCCGCCGCGCTGGCAGGTCTCGGGCAGGCCTGGAGGGGCCAGGATCTTGCCGCTGAACTCGTCCGGGCTGCGCACGTCGACGAACGCCTTGGAGCGGCTCTTGGACGCCTCCATGGCCTCGGACAGGAAGGCGCGCAAGGACAGGTCGGGGCCCGACGCCCGGTAGGAGGCGGGCGTGATCCTGGGCGCATCGGTCGTGAGCTCGCGGCCCTCGGCCAGCCACTTCTTGCGGCCGCCGTCCATCAGGCGGACGTCCTTGTGGCCGTAGAGCTTCATCTGCCAGAGCGCCCAGGCGGCGAACCAGTTGTTGTTGTCGCCGTAGAGGATGACGGTCGTGTCGTTGCCGATGCCGGCATCCGCCATCAGCTTCTCGAACGCGTCCTTGGGGATGATGTCGCGGCGTACCGTATCGCAGAGCTGGGTCGTCCAGTTCCAGCCGACCGCGCCCGGCACGTGGCCCTGCTCGTAGGCGGCGGTGTCGACGTCGACCTCGGCGATCCGGATCTTGGGGTCATTCTGGTGCGCGGCCACCCAGGCCGTGTCGACCAGCATCTCGGGATGGGCATAGCCAGCCATGCGTTCTCTCCCCTCGCAGCCCGTCCGGGCTTGGCGTCCGCGGGCTTGAAATCAGCGTGGTTCTAGCCGGGACGTGTGCGAAGGTCCAGCGCGCTGCCGATGGTCACCGCCAGGACCTCATGGTCGGAGAGCGCGCGGCCGGCATCATCGACGGCGGGGATGGTCCGCGCATCCGCGAGCTCGAGGCCGCGGGCGAAGAACCAGTCGATCTTGCCGAGCGGCGGTGCCGGCGTGCCGTCCGGGCGGGTGCGCTGGGTCGGAACGCCGAGCGCGTTGCAGGCGCGCCAGTCGTAGCCCGCCGCCAGTGCGACCTCGAAGAGCGGCTCGAAGGCCACCGGGTCGAGCAGGCGTTGCGCGGGCAGCACGGGCTTCTTGCCCGAGCCGCGCGCCCAGCCGCGCGCGAGTGGTCGAGGTGTTGAGATCGCCCCCGATCACAACTGGTTGATCGCCGCCGTAGCGATCGAGCGCGTCCAGCAGCCGGCGAAGCTGGAGGGCGCGAGCGTCGGGATCGCTGTGGCTCTCGAAATGGACGCAGGCGAGCGTCACGGGCCGGCCGCCGATCCGGAGCGTTGCGACCATCGCCATCCGGCCGCCGACCCGGCGCTCGCCATGGGCGCCATCGAACCAGTTGCCGTCCTGCTCGAGCCGGATCAGCGCCGGGCGCTCGAGCGGGGAGCGCGAGAGGATCGCAGCGCCGTGCAGCCCGGCTTCGTTGGTCTGGCCGGCATGCCAGCTCTGCTCGAAGGCGTCGCCCAGGCCGAGCTCCAGAAACTCGACCCCGAAGACGTAGCCCAGGCCGAGGCGTCCCGCGAGCTCGCGCGCGGTGTGCGCCTGGCCGGAGCGGGCCATGCCGAGGTCGAGCTCGCAGAGCAGGATCGCTGCGGCGTCCAGCCGGCCGAGCAGCCGTGCCGCCGGGTCCAGGAACTTGCCGCGCTCGGCGTTCCAGAACAGGATTCGCGCCGGGCCCTGAAGTTGCGCCGGCGCCGGTGGGGCTCCGAGCTCGATCTCGTGCAACGCCGGATAGCCGGCGAACTGGCGCGCGTGCTCCTCCCTGGTCGCCGGCAGCGCGGCGATGCCGGCCCGCACCGGCGCATCGAGCCTCGTGATCGCGGGCGTGGTGCGCGTGACGATCAGCGGCTCTGCCACAGCTGCTCCAGGGCGAGCGGGGAATCGGTCGTGATCTGATCGACGCCCGCCGCGATCAGCCTGGCCAGGGTTTCGCTCGCCCGGTCGTCCTCGGGCTCGAGCGGCCAGGCATCGACCTTTGCGCCGGCAGCCTTGGCGAGCGCGATCAGGTCGACGCCCGCCTCGAGGCCCTGGAGCACGAGCGGGATGTGCAGATAGAAGGTCGCGGCACCCGGGGCGTGCGCCAGCATGGAGGCGGCGAGCGCCTCGAACTCGGCCGCCGATGCCGGCGGTGCCGCCTCGTGGAGGGCCAGCGGATCGAAGCCGAGGCGAAGGCCCCGCACCGCTCCGCCAAGGCGCTGCACGGCACGCCATTCGGTCCCGGCCAGGATCAGATGGCGCGCGACCGGCAGGGCCAGTGCGGCGAAGCGATCGATCAGCGGGCCGTCGATCCGGCCCTGCGGCTGCTTCAGGTCGAGCTGGAGCCGCCCCGGCCAGTCCGGCGGCGCTTGGCTGAGCGTGGCCAGGACCTCATCCAGAAAAAGCGGCGCCGTGGCGAGCGGGCGGCCGTCGTTGGCGCATTGGCAGAGCTGCTCGACGGCTGCCCGCTCCTGGTCATGGACGGGGCCGCGGCCGGTGGTCTCAAAGGCGAGCTCGGGGTCGTGCAGGCAGACGAAATGGCGATCGCGGGTCGCGACGATGTCGACCTCGAGGCTGGCACCCTGCTCGATCCCGGCCCAAAGGTTGGTCCGATCATGCGCCGGATCGGAGCGAGCGCGCCGCAGCTGGTGCCATTTGAGCGCGACTTTGCGGCCGCCGCTCCCGATCATGCCGCCTCGGCCAGATGCGCGCCCTCGATCAGCCGCTCGCTCGCCTGATCGAACAGCATCGTGCTGGCGCCATCGAAGGCGAGCGCAACGCGGTCGCCGAGCCGGTGGCGGACCGTGGAGCCCGCCTCGAGCACGCGCAGGGGCCCGAGCTTGCTCTCGACCAGATAGAGGGTCTCGCGGCCCATCGGCTCGACCTCGGCGATCCTGGCCGCAAGGCCGCTGGCTGCAAAGCGCAGCGCCTCGGGACGCAGCCCGAGGACGACCGGGCCCTCGATGCCGGCCGCACAGGCGAGCTCGGCGCCCTCGACCCGGAAGCGGCCGGCGGCGGCGAGCCCCGGCAAAAGGTTGATCGGCGGCGCGCCGATGAAGCCCGCGACGAACAGGCTGGCCGGGCGCAGATAGAGGTCGTCGGGCGTGCCGACCTGCTCGATCCGGCCCGCCCGCATGCAGATGATCCGGTCCGCCATCGTGGTCGCCTCGAGCTGGTCGTGGGTCACCAGGATCGTGGTCACGCCGAGCTGGCGCTGCAGGGTCTTGATCTCGCTGCGCATGGAAAGGCGCAGCGTCGCATCGAGGTTGGAGAGCGGCTCGTCGAGCAGCAACAGCTGCGGCTCCTTGACCAGCGCGCGGGCCAGGGCGACACGCTGCTGCTGGCCGCCCGACATCTCGGCCGGCATGCGCCCCAGCAGCTCCTCGACCTGGACGAGGCGGGCCGCCTCGCGCGCCTTCTGCTCGGCTTCGGCCCGGGGCACGCGCTTGAAGCGGAGCGGGAACATGATGTTCCTAAGCGCTGTCATGTTCGGGTAGAGCGCATAGGACTGGAACACGATGCCGACGTTGCGGTCGCGCGCCTCGACCTCGTTGACCACAGCGCCGCCGAAGCGGATCTCGCCCGTGCTCGGCGCGTAGATGCCGGCCAGCATGAACAAGGTCGTCGACTTGCCGCAGCCCGACGGACCGAGCAGCGAGACGAACTCGCCCTCCTCGACGACCAGCGACATCGCGTCGACCGCGACCACGTCGCCCCAGCGCTTGGTCACTCCATCGAACTCGATCCGCGCCACCTTAGCTCAGCCCTTGATGCCGCCGACGCTCATCTGGGTCAGATAGCGCTGCGTGAAGCTGTAGAGCAGAAGGCTTGGGACGATGTAGAAGACGCCCACCGCCGACACGATGCCGTAATCGACGCCCATGATGTCTTCGGAGACGAAGAACAGATAGAGGCTCATGACCCAGTTCGACTTGGCGACCAGGAGGGTGCGCACGAAGACATATTCCTCCCAGCCGCGCAGGAAGGCGAAGATGCCGATCGCCAGCATGCCGAAGCGGACCTGGGGCAGGAGCACGTAGACGAAGGCCTGGCGGCGCGAGGCGCCATCGGTCATGGCGCTCATCTCGATGTCCCAGGGCACGGCGTCGAAGAAGCCCTTCATGATGAAGATCGCAAACGGCAGCTCGATCGTGCAGATCACGAGCATCACGCCGGTGATCGTGTCGAGCAGCCCGACCCAGTACATCAAGAGGAAGATCGGGATCACGAGCGTCATCGCCGGAAAGGCGTGCAGCACGAGCACGCCCTTGAGCAGCCGCTCGCGGCCACCGAAGGCAAAGCGCGAGAGATAGTAGGCGGCAAGGGTCCCGACCGTGACGATGATGGCGGTCTCGCCGAGCGCCAGCAGCAGGGAGTTGCGAAACGCCACCCAGACCGAGGGGAACTGGGCGCCGCCGATCGCCGCCGGGCCATAGTTGATGCCGGCGGAGAAATCCGGGTTCCAGAGGAAGCGCCAGTTGTCGAGGCGCAGATAAGGCGCGGTCAGGACGCCGAGCAGCGCCAGCGTGCCGAGCCCGAGGAGCGCCTGCGCGAGCCGCAACCGCCGCCTGCTCTCGATGTTGAGGCCCAGGATCCAAAAGGCGAACAGCGCCGGCACGATGATCGCCATGGTCCGCCAGAGCACGTAGGTGCTGGTGCCGCCGCGCGCCGAGAAGGCGACCGTGAACAGCCAGAAATAGGGGATGATGATCGGCAGCGAGGACAGGATCAGGAAGGCGTAGAGCAGGCTCGTGGTCCAGCGCCGCCGCAGCCTCGCCCGCTCGACCACCCCCTGCCAGTGGCCGGCGTCCTCGGCGAGGGCTGCGAGGGCGGCGCTCACTGAACCTCGATCCGGGGCTTTTGCAGCAGCGAGCGCATGTCGAGGGAGCGCCACATCAGCAGCGCCGCCGCGATCCCGATCACCACGAGCCCGAGCGCCAGGGCCGCGCCATAGGCGTACTGGCCGTTGCCGAACGCCCGCTTGTAGACGTAGAGCGCGTAGACCGTGGTGTCGTAGAACGGCCCGCCGTCGGTGATCAGCCAGATGTATTCGAAGCTCACGAGCAGCGAGAGCGCCTGGTAGATCGTGACGAAGGACAAGGGCCAGCGGATCGCCGGCAAGGTGATGTGGCGGACGATCGCGAGGCCGCCGGCACCGTCGACGCGCGCGGCGAAGAACAGATGCTCCGGGATCGAGCGGATCGCAGACGTGAAGATGATCATGCCGAGCGAGGCGCCGACGAAGCCGTTGGCGACGATGATCAGCGCCCAGGGCGCCTCGTTCAGGACATCGACCGGCGGCAGGCCGGCCTGGCGCAGGAACTGGTTGAGCAGGCCATAGTCGGTCGGCGAGATGACCCAGGTCCAGAGCAGCGCGTAGACGACCGAGGGGCTCATCCGCGGCAACAGCCAGATCGCCCGGAAGAAGGCGCCCGAGCGCGCCGGGATGGCGGTGGTCACCAGCGCCAGCACGAGCCCGAAGGTGACGTTGAAGATCGCGAGCGTGCCGAGGACGTAGACGAGCGTCACGGTCAGCACCGAGGCGAGCCGGGTATCGCCGCTGAACATGCGCTCGAAGTTGGCGGTGGTGAAGGTCGTGACCCGCAGATTGCGGCCCATGTCGGTGAACGCGATCACGACGTTGATGATCACCGGCGCGATGAAGAACAGCAGCAAGAGGACGGCGGCCGGTCCCAGGAAGATCAGCATGTTGAGGCGCTGGCGCCGCAGCGCGGCGGCATGCGTGCCGGCCATACGGGTGCCGGCCATGGGGGGTCCGGCCATGCGGGTGCTGGAGTGCATCGGCGAGCGTCGCGCCGGTCCGGGGCGGGAGCCCGGGCCCCCGCCCCCCGGGCACGACTACTGCGAGAGGCTGTCGACGACCTCGACCGCGTCGCCGAGCTGCGAGGTCATCTCGTCCTCGAGGAACGCGACCGCGTCCTTGGGGCTCAGGCGCCCGGTCTCGACCCCCTGGAGACCCTTGAAGAGGATGCCGTTGTAGGTGCCGAAGTCCGGGTGGTTGGGCATGAAGGTCGTATATGCGAGCAGCGGGCTCGCGGCGTGCAGCGGCCAGGCCTCGACGTAGGCCGGCATGCTCTGCTCGCCGTTCAGGACGCCCAGGTGGTAGGTCGTGACCGCGTGCTGGATATTGTAGGTCGGCAAGGTCGCGAAGGCCACGATCTGGGCCGCGAGGTCGGCGTGCGCCGACTTGGGATTGACGACGTAGACGATCGGATGCGAGAGGTTCGCGGGCTTGCCGCCCTTCTCGCCGGCCGGCGCGTTGATCCAGCCGATCTTGTGGAGGAAGGCCTCCTGGTCGGTCGGCCAGGTCGCGTCGTGGGCGTCGCCCAGCATCCAGGCCATGTCCCAGACGCCGTGGTGGAAGGCGAACGCCTTCTCCTGCTTGAAAGCCGCCTCGATGTCGTCCCAGGTCATCGCGGTGTTGTTCTCGGGCGTGGCGCCGTTGCGGGCCATCCAGTCGAACCACTCGAGCGCCTTCTCCATCTCGGCGCGCGGCAAGAGCAGCTTGCCGGTCTTCTCGTCCATGAACTTCACGCCGAAGGCGGCAAACGTCATGATGTAGTCGGGGCCGGTGTTCGGCCGGTGCAAGAGGCCCATCTGGGCAGCACCCTTGTCGACCACCTCCTTGGTGAGTTCGCCAAAGTCGGCCATGGTCATCTCGCCCGCATCGACCTTCTGCGGGATCGCCTCAATGAACGCGTCGTCCTTGCCGATCTTGCGCAGCATGTCCTTGTTGTAGAAGAACATGCGAATCTCGGTATCCTGCGGGATGGCGTAGCGCTCGCCCTGATACTTGGTCGAATCCCATAAGACCGGGATCACGTCCTTGAAGGCCCAGTCATTGGCGGCGATGAACTTTTCCATGTTCATCGCGTAGCCGTCCTTGGCGAACTCGCCGACCCACTCGTGGGCGGCGACGTAGAGGTCCGGGCACTGGCCGACGGCGCAGGCCTGGAGGAGCTGCAAGGCGTCGTCGTCGTAGCCGGTGGCATTGCCCTCGTGAACGTCGAGCTTGATGCTGGTGTCGGAGCCCGAGGCGGCGAGAATGGCGTTGAGCTGCTTGGCGGCCTCGACGATGTTGCCGGTCCGCAAGGGGCCCGAGCGGTCGGCGCGCGACCAGAGCGTCAGCGTCACCTCCTCGGCCGCGGCCGGCGGCGGCACCGCCAGCCCGGCCAGGACGGCGATGGTCGACGCCACGACAGCGAGCTTCAAGCCGGTCATCGGATCTCTCCCTGGTTGCATCGACGCTGCGCACCGCTGCAAGTCTGCCGTTTGCGGCAAGCCGGCTGCGTGCTTGCGGCGCCGACGTCGAAGTCTCCCCGAGCGCCATGACAGCCGCGTGATCGCGCGCGAGGCGGCGCATCGACCCCGGGGCTGCCATTGCCCGGGAACAGCTTAGAGCAAACGGCGCCGCCGCCAAAGGCCTGTATTTTACCGGCCGCGGGCCCGGGCTCAGGTGATCAGCCCGAGCACGATGTCGAAGCGCGCCGCGAGCGCGTCCGGCTCGAGCCCGGCCACGGGCGCCAGCGGGACGGTCACGGCCGCGCGCGCGGCCGCATCGCCGATCCCCTGGTAGATCGGGTCGCCGGCGTTGAGCGGTTGCCCCGCGACATACATCTGCGTGGTCAGGGGTGCCAGGCCCGGGCCTTGGATCTTGAAGTGGATGTGCGCCGTGCGCCCCGGATAGGGCACGGGCTCGATGGTCCGGAAGCGCCAGCCGCCGTCCCCGCTCGCCGTGGTCGCCCCGAAGCCCTGGAAGTTGGGATCGGCGGGGCGACGGCGGTCGGAGGAGTGGTGGTAGACCCCGAACGCGTCGCATTGCCAGATCTCGATCCGGGCGCCCGCGACCGGTCGGCCGTCGCGGTCGAGCACGCGGCCGGCGAGGTGCAAGACGGTGCCGGCGGCGCGCTGCGCCTGGCCCTCGACCTGGACCAGATCGTTGTCGGCATCGAGCGGCAGGCTCAGCGGATAGAAGGGGCCTTCGGTCTGGCGGGGCGTCGGCAGCAGCAGGGCCGCCGCCTTCGCCGGCCGGGCGGCAAGGGTCGCGAGCGGGCCCATGGCCCAAAGAACATGGCGGCGGTCGAGCCGGCGCATGCGTCTTCTCCGGATGCTTGGCTAAGGTCCCATGAAAACTGGCGCCGCGGGGGCCGCTGTCCAGGGCAGGCTGCGTCGATCAACCTAAAACGTATTTACATCCTGCATTATTCAACTAAAGAGTGCGCCCCAGTCCTCACTAGGTGATCGGCAGGGCCTATGGCGCGCATGATCGTGGTCGGCCTCGGCGCCCTGGCGCTGGTCGTGGGCGGCGGGTCCGGGCAGGCGATCGAGCTCGTGCAGAAGGGCGGCCTCACGGTCAACGCCGGCCTCGAGGTCGGCGCCGCCTTCCTCGACACCGAGAACACCAACTTCAGCGCCGGCCGCGTCGATCTCAAGAGCGGCGACAATACCGGCGATGCGCGCTGGGGCGAGGGCTATCTGAAGCCGTCGCTCGATCTCACCTATGCGACCGAGGCCGCCGGCACGATCTATGGCGGCGCCTCTGCGGTCGGCGCGCTCACGGTCGGCGACGGCGATGCCGGCGGCTTCACCGACGGCGGCGACAAGCAGCTCGACGTCGAGGACCTCTATGCCGGCTGGCGCTCGGGCAAGCTGTTCGAGGATGCGCTCGCCGAGGATGCGCTCGATCTGTCGCTCGGCCGCCAGGATTTCCACGTCGGCGACGGCTTTTTGATCTGGGACGGCAATTTCGACAGCGAGGGCGATGGCGCCTACTGGCTGGCGCCGCGCAGCGCCTTCAAGATGACCGGCCTGATCAAGCTGCAGGTCGATCCGGTCAGCGGCCAGCTGTTCTACCTCGAGGGCGATACCGACGACGGCGACACCGAGGCGGTCGGGATCAACCTCGACTATGAGGCGGGCTTCGGCACGCTCGGGACGACCTATCTCCAGATCATCGACGATGAGGGCGACTTCGACGCGGCCACCCCGCGCGAGGGCATGCAGGCGCTGAGCCTCAGGGTCAACGAGCTGCATTGGCCGGATTTCGAGGACGCGACCCTGTACGCGGAATACGTCCAGGAGTTCGGCGACGGCGACAATGCCGACTACCGGGCCAACGCCTTCTACGTCGAGCCGGCCTACACCTTCTCCTGGCTGCCCTGGACGCCGACGCTCGCCTATCGGTTTGCCTATTTTTCCGGCGATTCCGCTCCGGACGACGACCGGCGCAAGGACTTCGATCCCTTGTTCTACGAGGGCGACCGCAACTGGGGCACCTGGACTCAGGGCGAGATCGTCGGCAACTACCTGCTGTTCAACAGCAACCAGGTCAACCACATGGTGCGACTGTCGGCGAGCCCGACCGATGCGCTCGAGATCGGCGCGCTCTATTTCCACTTCGACCTCGCCGAGAAGAACTACTTCGGCACGCCGGTCGGCGAGCGCGACTTCGCCGACGAGGTCGACGTCTACGCCGACTGGACGATCACCGACAACCTCTCGGTGGGCGCGCTCTACGGCGTCGCGTTCCCGGGCGACGCCGCCAAGGAGGTGTTCGGCGCCGACGACCCCTTCCACCTGTTCGAGGTCTATACGACGCTCACCTTCTGAGCGGCGCCGGCCGCGGGGCTAATGCTCGATCGGGCCGCCGGCCTGCGACCAGGCGGTGAAGCCGCCGACGAGGTTGGTCACCTTGTCGATGCCCATGTCCTTCAGCGTCTTGGCGGCCAGCGCCGAGCGGCCGCCCGAGGCGCAGTAGAGCACCAGGCGCCTGCCCGAGGCGAGCTCGGGCTTGTGGTAAGCCGCCGACGGGTCGGCGTAGAACTCGAGCAGGCCGCGCGAGGCGTGGACCGCGCCCGGGATCCTGCCGTGCTGGGCGAGCTCGGCGGCGTCGCGGACATCGACGAACTGCACGTCGTCGCGGCCGACCAGGGCCTGCGCCTCCGCGACCGAGAGCGTGCCGACCGCGGCATTGGCCTCCGCGACCAGCTCGGCGGCTTTCTTCACCATCTGCGTTCTCCCAACCTCCGGTTTCAGGGCTCAGGTCCGCTTCAACGCCGTCCGCATCGCCGCGTCGTCGAACGCCGGCAGCGAGCGGAAGCGGCCGTAGCCCTGGTTGGCATACCAGACCGAAAACGTGAGCATCGCCTCCGCGCTCGGCGCTTCGACGACGTCGACGAAATCGACATCGCCCTGCGTATAGTAGACCGATTCCAGCTTGATCCCGAGCTCGGCAAGCTTGGCCTTGGCGCGCTCGACCCGCTCGCCGTGGCGCGTTGCCCACTCCGGACCGACGGTGCCCAGGAGCACATATTTCATGATCGCTGCCCTCCCATTCGCCGGCCCCCGGGGGCCAGCCCCGGCCGGCGCCGCAGCTTAGACCGGAAGCTGGGCCGGCTCCAAGCGGCGCATGCCGGGCGGGCTCGAATTGCCGCAGGCCAGGCATGCGCGCCGGACGGTGGTTGCCCGGGCGGCGCACGCGCGCTGCGGGAGGCTCTTGCCACCGCGGGTCTTGCCTTTATGGTGAGGCCTGCCGACATATCGGGCGGCTTGGCCATCACGCAGCTGATCGACGGGATCATGAGCGTAGCGACTCGAACCGCGACCATCGGCCATCTCCTCCTCATTGCCCTCCTTGGCTTCGGCGCCGGGCAGCTGGCTGCCCAGGAGGCCGAGCGCAAGGCGCCGGTGCCGGAGTTCGTCGGCAGCCATCGCGACTGGAACGTGTACAAGTTTCAGGACGGCGACCAGACGATCTGCTACATGGCCAGCGAGCCCAAGAAGCAGGAAGGCAACTACGCCCGCCGCGGCAGCCCGGCGGTCCTGGTGACCCGGCGGCCGGGACCGCACGTGGTCTACGAGGTGAGCGTCGATCCGGGCTACACCTATCTCGACGGCAGCACCGTCGAGATCGAGGTCGACAGGCGCAAGTTCGTGCTGTTCACCCGCGGCGAGCATGCCTGGACGCCCAAGGAGCAGGACGACCAGAACCTGATCAACACCATGAAGCGCGGGGTCGAGATGACCGTGCGCGGCACGTCGTCGAGGAACACCTATTCGCTCGACACCTTTTCCCTGCTCGGCTTCACGGCGGCGTTCGACGCCATGACCGAGGCCTGCGCCGGCTCGAGCTCGTGACCCGCCCATGACCACGGTCGCCGCGCCGGTGCCGCCGCCCGTTGCGGCCGCCCCGCGCGCGAGCCTGGTCGGCCGCTCGCAGGCCGAACTCGCGGCCCTGCTCGGCGCCCAGGGCGAGCCGGAGCGTGAGGCCCGGCTGCGCGCGCGCCAGCTCTGGCACTGGCTCTACCACCAGGGCGCCCGCGATTTCGCGGCCATGACCACCCTGCCCGCCGACCTGCGCCGCCGGCTCGAGCAGGCCTCCAGCATCGCGCGGCCGGAGGTGGTGCGCGAGCAGGTCTCGAACGACGGCACGCGCAAGTGGCTGCTCCGCTTCGCCGACCGGCAGACCGTGGAGAGCGTCTACATTCCGGAGCCCGGGCGCGGCGCGCTCTGCCTCTCGACCCAGGTCGGCTGCAGCCTGACCTGCAGCTTCTGCCACACCGGCACGATGCCGCTCGCGCGCAACCTTGGCGCCGAAGAGATCGTGGGCCAGATCCTGGTCGCCCGCGACGCGCTCGGCGAATGGCCGGCGCCCAAGGGCGGCCGGCGGCTCAGCCACCTCGTGGTCATGGGCATGGGCGAGCCGCTCCTCAACTACAAGGAGACGGTGGCCGCGCTGCGAATCGCGATGGCCGCGGACGGCCTCGGCTTCGCGCGGCGCAAGATCACGCTCTCGACCTCGGGCATCGTCCCCAGGATCGAGGCGCTCGGCCGCGAGCTCGGGGTCGGGCTCGCGATCTCGCTGCACGCGGTCAAGGACGAAGTCCGCGACCGGCTCGTGCCGATTAACCGAAAATGGAACATTGCCCTGCTATTGGAGGCCTGCCGGAGCTATGCCGCCGGCAGCGACCGACATCTGACCTTCGAGTATGTGATGCTGGATGGCGTGAACGACAGCGACGCCGACGCGAGGGAGCTGGTCCGTCTGCTCCACGGCCTGCCGGCCAAGGTCAACCTGATCCCGTTCAATCCGTGGCCGGGCGCAGCCTACCGCTGCTCGCCGCCCGAGCGCATCCGGGCGTTCGCGGCGATCGTCGCCCGGGCGGGCTACCCCGCGCCGGTGCGCACGCCGCGCGGCTCGGACATCCTGGCCGCCTGCGGTCAGCTGAAGACGGCAAGCGAGCGGCGGCGCCGGCCGGCCGCCCGCGCGGCCTGAGCCCCGGGGCGGCCCGAGCCATGAAGCGCTTCGCCGTCGGCCTGCTCGCGCTGGTGGGCCTGCTCAGCCTCCTGCTGGTCGGCGGCGGCGCGGCGGCGGTCTGGCTGCTGCTGCCCGGCAAGCCCAGTCTGCCCAAGCAGATCGTGCTCGCGCTTGACCTGCGCGACGGCCTCGACGAGGCCCCGGCCCAGGATCCGCTCGACCTCTTGGGCCTCGCGGCGACGCCGACCTTCACCGACGTGATCCAGGCGCTCGACCAGGCGGGCCGCGACCCGCGGGTCAAGGGCCTGGTCGCGCAGCTCAGCGGCGAGGGGCCGGGCTTCGCCCAGAGCCAGGAGCTGCGCGCGGCGCTCGCCCGCTTTCGCGCCCAGGGCAAGTTCGCCTACGCCTATGCCGACAGCTTCGGCGAGTTCGGCCCCGGCACGCGCGGCTATTATCTCGCGACCGCCTTCGAGCAGATCCATCTGCAGCCGGTCGGCTCGCTCGGCCTGACCGGGCTCTTGCTCGAGACGCCGTTGCTGCGCGGCCTGCTCGACAAGGTGGGCGTCCTGCCGAGCGGCGACAAGCGCGGCCCCTACAAGAGCGCCGCCGAGATGTTCACCGAGACCGAGATGAGCCCCGCGAGCAAAGAGTCGCTGGAGGCGCTGGCCGATTCCCTCGACCGCCAGATCAAGGAGGGGATCGGTGCCGGCCGGGCGCTGGAGCCCGCGCGGGTGGCGCGGCTGATCGACGATGGCCCCTACTACGCGACCGAGGCCGAGACGGCGGGGCTGGTCGATCATCTGGGGTATTGGGAGGACCTGGTCGAGCAGGCCGAGAGCCGCGCCGGCAGCGGCAGCCAGCTGGTCGCGGTCAGCGACTATGCGCAGGCGGCGCCGGCGGCCGGCGGCGATGCGCCGGTGATCGCCCTGGTCCGCGGGATCGGCCAGATCCAGCGCGGCAAGAGCAACTATGGTGCGACCGGCTGGGTGATGGGCGCCGATACGGTCGCCGGCGCGCTCGCGGCCGCGATCGACGACCCGGCGGTCAAGGCGATCCTGTTTCGGATCGATTCCGGCGGCGGCTCGGCGGTCGCCTCGGAGACCATCGGCCATCAGGTCCGGCGCGCCGTCCAAGAAGGCAAGCCGGTGATCGTATCGATGGGCGACGTCGCGGCCTCGGGCGGCTACTGGATCGCCATGGACGCGTCCAAGATCGTGGCCGACGGCGGCACGCTCACGGGCTCGATCGGCGTGTTCGCGGGCAAGCCCGTGCTGCGCCAGTTCTGGCAGGACATCGGCGTCACCTGGGGCCGCGTGCAGCGCGGCGCCAATGCCGGCATGTGGAGCACCGATCTCGACTACGACGCGCGCGGCCGGGCGCGCCTCGAGACGTTCCTCGACCACGTCTACGGCGCCTTCGTCACCGGCGTCGCGCGCGGCCGGGCGCTGCCCGAGAGCGCCGTGCAGAAATCCGCCCAGGGGCGCGTCTGGACCGGCGCCCAGGCCAAGGAGCTGGGGCTGGTCGACGAGCTCGGCGGCTTTGCGCGCGCGCTCGAGCTCGCCCGCGACGCGATCGGGGTCGCGCCCGGGCAGCCGGTCGAGCTCAGGGTCTACCCGCGCCCGCGCTCGCCGTTCGAGGAGGTGCTGGACCTGATGCGCGGCACCTCGATCGGCCTCGACGCCGTCGGCCCGTGGCTGCGCTGGCTGAGCCCCGGCGCTCTGAGCGCACCGCCGCTCGTGATCCGCTGAGCCGGCGCGGGCAATCCCGTAGGGGAAGCGGGTGGCGGGCCCGCCCTGCAGGCCCCTTTTCCGGGCCAGGTTTGGAGATCGCCCCTTTGTGCCGCTTCTACGCCTTGCGCGCGACTGCCCCGACCCGGGTCGAATGCTGCCTGGTGCAGGCGCCGAACTCGCTGCTCGCCCAGAGCCGGCAGGATCTGCGCGGCTTCGAGAACGCCGACGGCTGGGGGATCGCGGCCCATGGCGCTGCCCGCTTTGACGACGACTGGGTGATCGAGCGGCGCCCGCGGCCCGCGCACGACGACCACTGGTTCCAGGCCGCGGCCGCCCGGACCCAGGCGAGAACCGTCCTCGCCCACGTCCGCCACGCCACCGTCGGCACGGTGGCGCTGGAGAACACCCACCCCTTCGACCACGCTGGCTTCACCTTCGTGCACAACGGCACGGTGCCCTATTTCGCCGACATCCGGCGCCAGCTGCTGGCGGCGATGTCGCCTGCGCACCGGGCCGCGATCCGGGGCAGCACCGACAGCGAGCATCTGTTCCACCTGATCCTCTCGACCCATGCCGAGACGCCCGCGCGCCCCCTGCTTGCGAGCCTGCAGCGGGCGCTCGAACAGGTGATCGGCTGGTGCCGCGAGATCGGCCAGGAACCGCATCTCGGCCTCAACGTCCTGCTGAGCGACGGCGTCCGGATGGTGGGCTCCCGCTGGCAGCGCACGCTCCACTACCTCGAGCGCAGCGGTCGCAGCGCCTGCCCGGTCTGCGGCCAGCCGCACGCCGCCGCGGCCCGCGACGACTACCGGGCGCTGATCATCGCCTCGGAGCCGATCACCGGCGAGCCCTGGCCCGAGGTTCCGGAACGCTCGGTGTTCGAGGTCACCGCCCTGGGCCGGCTGCACGCCCGCCCGCTCGCCGCCGCCTGACCCGCGCCCGGCGCGCCTGCACCTCAGTAGACTTCGGCGTAGCGGCGGGCCTGCTCGACGTCGGCAAGGCCGGCCATGGCCGCGATGTCGTTCTGCTTGTGCTTGCGGTAGCAGTCCAGCAGCAGCGGCGGCAGCGAGGCCCGGAGGGTCGCATCCGCCTCGAGCGCGGCGAGCGCCGCCGCGAACGAGGTCGGCAGGCGGCGGACGCCCTGGGCCTGCAAGGCGGCCTCGTCCATGGTCGAGAGATCGCCCTCGCTCGGCCGGGGCGTCGGCAGCCCCTCGCGCAGGCCCTGCAGGCCGGCCAGGACCAGAACCGCCAGCAGCAGATGGGGGGAGGCGATGGCATCGGCCGCCCGGTACTCGACGTGGTACTGCGCCGCGACGTCGGCATCCTCGCGCACCGGGCAGATGCGGACCGCGGCCTCGCGGT
The DNA here is from genome assembly GCA_963798075.1 of uncultured Alphaproteobacteria bacterium. GTDB lineage: Bacteria > Pseudomonadota > Alphaproteobacteria > Geminicoccales > Geminicoccaceae > DATAOG01. The sequence goes on from CAWCRU010000041.1 coordinate 24,612, forward strand.
CGCGATAGCCGAGATTGTTGAAGGACGAGCTCCAGCGGTGCGGCACCAGGCGCTGATAGGAGACCGTGCTCGCGGCGGTGAACGCGACCAGGGCCGGCAGGTGGCGGAGGATGCCGGCCGTGAAGCTGCCGGCGGTGGCGCTGAGGCCGCCCGGGCCGGCGGGGTCGTGCATCACCGGCTGGCCCGCGCGGTCGACGAGGCCGAGGTGCACGTGGACGCCGTTGCCGACCCCCATGCCGGCGACGATCGGCGCGAAGCTGACCGCCGCGCCCGCGCGCCTTGCCACCGCGCGCGCGAGCTCGCGCAGGATCACCGCCTGATCGGCGGCGATCAGGCCCTGGCGCGGAGCGATGCTGATCTCGTGCTGGCCCAGGCCATATTCCGGCTGGATCAGCTCGACCCGGATGCCGGCCTGGTCGAGCGCCGCGATGAAGCGCTCGTGGAAAGCCGCCGCGACCCGCCAGGAGCGCAGGCCAAAGCCGCCGCCGGCATCCTCGGTGCCGGGGCCGCTATAGTGGAACTCGTGCTCGAAGCTCGCCCGGAGCTCGAGCCCGGCCTCGCTCGCGAGCGCGGCGAGCGCGCTCTTGAGCAGCGAGCGCAGGCAGCAGGGCCAGGGGGTCGTGCCGTCGGTCTCGACGATGTCGGCGAGCACGAAATGCTCGCCCGGGTCGTCCGCTCCGAGGTCGACGTCGACCCGTGCCGCGGGGTCCGGCATCAGGAGCGCATCGCCCAGCGCGCCGAACGGCGTGTCGGCGATCTGGTTGAAGGCCGTGATCTGGACGTTGGTCGGGCACCAGCCGACGCCGCTCACGCAGCGCCGCTCGAAGTCGCGCGCGGGGAAGGCCTTGCCGCGCACCTGCCCCGCGATGTCGCTGCAGCAGGCCATGATCAGCGGTTCCCGTCGCATGCCCCGTTCCTTTGCCGGATGATCTCGCCCGATTGAAGCAGGATCGGCCGGCCGATCAAGGAGATGGTTTGACAAACCCGCAGGCGGCGGCTGAGTTGGGGGTGACGATGACGACGCCCCCCCTTGTGCCTTCGCTGCAAGCGCCGCTGTCGACGGCAGGTCTGCTCGATCCGGACGAGCCGGCGCCGGTGTTCGTCGAGCGCGCCGAGAGCCGCTCGCGCCTGATATTCGTCGCCGACCATGCCGGCCGGCGGCTGCCGCGGCGCCTGGGCGATCTGGGCCTGCCGGCTTTCGACCTCGGGCGCCACATCGCCTACGACATCGGCATCCTGCCGGTCGCGCAGGCGCTGGCGCGGGCGTTCGCGGCGCCGTTGGTGGCCCAGACCTACTCGCGCCTGGTGGTCGACTGCAACCGGCCGATCCACGTCGCGCAGTCGATCCCCGAGATCAGCGAGCTGACCCTGATCCCTGGCAATCTGGACCTCTCGCAGGCGGCGCGCGCGGCCCGGATCGAGGCTCTGTTCCGCCCCTATCACGGCACCATCGAGGCGCTGCTCGAGGCGCGCGCGGCGGCGGGCCTGGAGACCGCGCTGGTCGCCATGCACAGCTTCACGCCGGTCTTCAAGGGCTTGGCCCGGCCCTGGCTGATCGGCCTGCTCTACAATCGCGACGGCCGTCTCGCCCGCGCGCTGCTCGAGCTTTTGAACCAGGAATGCGCGCCTTATGTGGGCGACCAGCTGCCCTACACGGTCCAGGACGAGGGCGACTACACCTTGCCCGTGCACGGCGAGCGCCGCGGCCTGCCGCACGTCGGGATCGAGATCCGCCAGGACCTGATCGCGGAGGCGCAGGGGCAGGCGGCCTGGGCCCTTTGGCTCGAGGGCATGCTCCGGCAGGCGCTGGACCGGCTGGTCTGAGGCTGCCGGGCGGTTCTGCCCAAGAGGGTGCGCGGCTTGCGGCCGGCAACGCCCTCAGTAGAGGTGGCAGCGGACCAGGTGCGGCAGGGCGGCGCTGCCGAGATTGCGCTCGGCCGGCGGCTCGCTGCGGCAGCGCTCGAACGCCCTCGGGCAGCGCGGATGGAACGGGCAGCCGGGCGGCAGCTGCTCCGGGTTCGGGACGTCGCCCGTGAGCACGATCCGGGTCCGGCGGCGCTCGGGGTCGGGCTGCGGGATCGCCGACAGCAGCGCCTGCGTGTAGGGGTGGGCGGCGTCCCGGTAGATCGCCGCCGCGGCCCCGAGCTCGACGATCTGGCCGAGGTACATGACCGCGATCCGGTGGCTGACGTAGCGGACCACGGCGAGGTCGTGCGAGATGAAGAGGTAGGAGAGCGCGAGCCGCGCCCGCAGCTCGACCAGAAGGTTCAGGATCTGCGACTGGATCGAGACGTCGAGCGCCGAGACCGGCTCGTCGGCGACGAGCAGCTTCGGATGCAGCGCGATCGCCCGCGCGATGCCGATGCGCTGGCGCTGGCCGCCGGAGAACTCGTGCGGGTAGCGATGGGCGGCCTCGGCCGGAGGCCGACGAGCGCGAGCAGCTCGCGGACCCTCCGGCCCGCTCGCGGCGGCCGCCCACGCCATGGACGACCAGCGGCTCGGCGAGCGTCCGCCGATCCGGAAGCGCGGATCGAGCGAGGCGAACGGATCCTGGAAGACCATCTGCAGGTCGCGGCGGCGGCGGCGCAGCTCCGCGCCGAGAGCGCGCCCAGATCCTCGCCGTCGAAGCGCACCCGCCCGTCGGGGCTGGATCAGGCGCAGCGCGCGCGGGCGAGCGTCGACTTGCCGGAGCCGGATTCGCCGACGATGCCGAGGGTCTCGCCGCGCCGCGAACGAAGCTGACGTCTGCAAATCCCGCCGCGGCCCCCCCGACCGGAAAAGCTTGGTAAAACCTCGACCTCGAGAGGGGGGGCGGTCATGGCGCCGGGTTCCAGCAGGCGCGCCATGGCCGCCGCCGGAGCGAGCGGCGGGTGCTCGGCGCAGCGACCAGGGCCTGCGGGCAGCGGGCGGCGAAGGGGCAGCCGGCGCCGCCCGGCGGGCGGCACGGCGCCCGGGATGGTCGGCAGCGCGCCGGCGCTGCCCTCCAGCCGGGCCGCGAGGCGAGCAGCCCGCGGTGTAGGGATGGCGGGGGCTCGGAACAGCCGCGCCGGCGCGCCTTCGACGAGCGGCCGGCGTACATGACCGCGACCCGGTCGGCGAATTCGGCCACGATGCCGAGGTCGTGGGTGATCAACAGGAGCGCCATGCCGAGCTCGCGGCGGAGCCGCGCAGAGGTCGAAGATCTGCGCCTGGACGGTGACGTCGAGGGCGGTGGTCGGCTCGTCGGCGATCAGCAGCGCGGCCGGCAGGCGAGCGCGATCGCGATCATGACCCGCTGGCGCATGCCGCCGGAAAGCTGGAAGGGATACTGCTCGAGCCGGCGCGCGGCCGCCCCGATGCCGACCAGGCGCAGCAGATCGAGCACGCGCTCCATCGTCCGGCGCGGGTGGCGGGCCGGTGCAGGCGCAGCGCCTCGGCGATCTGGAAGCCGATGGTCAGCGTCGGATTGAGCGAGGTCATCGGCTCCTGGAAGATCATGCCGATGTGGCCACCGCGGACGGCCCGCATCTCGGGCTCGCGAGGGCAGCAGGTCCTGCCCGGCGAGCCGATGCGCCCGGCGTCGATGCGCGCCGGCGGCGAGGGGAAAAGACGCAGGATGGACAGGGCCGTCACGGACTTGCCGCAGCCAAACTCGCCGACCAGCCCGAGGATCTCGCCCTCCGCCACGGCGAGCGAGAGCTCCTCGACCACCGGCGCCTCGCGACCGCCTGCCTCGGTTCGAAACCCGACGCTCAGATGCTCG
>CAWCRU010000042.1:0-171213 GCA_963798075.1 uncultured Alphaproteobacteria bacterium
CATCTTCCCGGGCGGCCTCTGGTCGCTTTTCGAGCGGCGCGCGGGCGCCTGATGGCGGTGGCGACGCCGATCCTCGAGGTCCGGGATCTCGGCAAGACCTTCGGCAGGGTCACCGCCGCCCGCGACATCACGATCGCGGTGCCGGCGCGCCAGACGGTCGGCATCATCGGCGCGAACGGCGCCGGCAAGACCACCTTCGTCAACCTGATCACGGGCTACCTGAAGCCGAGCTCGGGCCGGATCCGCTTCGAAGGCCAGGACATCACCGACCTCACGCCGCGCGAGATCACGCGCCTTGGCGTCTGCCGCTCGTTCCAGGTGGCACAGGTATTCACGACCATGACCGTGCTCGACAACATGGCGGTGGCGCTCGGCATCGCGCGCCGGGGTGCGGGTGCGATCTGGCGGCCGCTGCGCACCCGCCGCCTGCTCCAGGACGCGGAGGCGATCCTCGAGCGCTACCGGATCGCCGACTATCGCCATGCGCCCGCGAGCACGCTGCCGCAGGGCGTGCGCAAGCTGCTCGACATCGCGATGGCGGTCGCCGCCGAGCCGCGCCTCGTGCTGCTCGACGAGCCGACCAGCGGCATCAGCGTCGAGGAGAAATACGAGATCATGGAGGTCGTGGTCGGCGCCTTGACCGCGGCTGGCCTCACGGTTCTGTTCATCGAGCACGACATGGAGATCGTCGAGCGCTATGCGGACCGCGTGCTGGCCTTCTACGACGGCACCGTGATCGCCGACGGGCCTCCTGCGCAGGCCCTCCACGACGATCAGGTCAAGCAGTTCGTGGTCGGCGAAACCCTGCACCGTTCGACCCGGCCGAGCGGGGCGGCGGTCCATGCTTAGGGCGAGCGGCATCGACGCCCGGATCGGGCCGGTGCAGATCCTCTACGGCGTCGGCCTGGGACTCGAGGAGGGCGAGATGGGCGGCCTGATCGGTCGCAACGGCGCCGGCAAGACGACCTTCATGCGCGCGCTGATGGGGCTGCTGCCGGCGACCGGCAGGGTCGAGCTCGGCGAGGTCGACCTCATGGCCGTGCCGCCGCACCGGCGGCCGCATCTTGGCCTCGGCTACATGCCCGAGGACCGGCGTCTGGTGCCGGAGTTCACGGTCGAGGAGAACCTCATGCTGCCGGCCTGGTCGATCGGCTTCGAGGGCGCCCCGGGCCGCCTGGACTGGGTCTTCGGCCTGATGCCGGAGATCGAGAAGTTTCGCCAGAGTCGCGCCATCCAGCTCTCGGGCGGCCAGCAGAAGCTCGTGGCGCTCGGGCGCGCGCTGATGGCCGGGACCCGTCTTTTGCTGCTCGACGAGCCCTTCGAAGGTCTGGCGCCGGCCCTCGCCCGCCGGCTCGCCGAGGTCCTCTCCGACCTCAAGCAGGAAGGCGTTTCGGTGCTGCTCGCCGAGTCCAACGAGACCCACGTCGCCGACCTGCTCGATCGCATCTTCCACATCGAGCGCGGCCGTATCCTGGAGCCGGCGGCAGCGACCCCTCAACGCTGAGGCTGATCCGCGCCGAGCCCCGCCTCGAAGCGGAGCGCGTCGCGCACGATCTGCTCGAGGTCATCGTAGCGCGGCTGCCAGCCGAGCTCGCGGCGGATACGCAGGGCGGCGGCGACGACCTCGACCGGATCCCCCGGGCGACGGGGTCTCTGCTCGATCGTCAGCGTCCGGCCGCTCACCCGGGCGACCGTGTCGAGCACCTCGCGCACCGAATGGCCGTGGCCGTAGCCGCAGTTCAGGGTCCGGCTCGGCCGGCCCGCCAGCAGGTGCTCGAGCGCCTTGAGGTGGGCGTCGGCGAGATCGCTGACATGGATGAAATCGCGCACGCAGGTCCCGTCCGGGGTCGGATAGTCGGCGCCGAACAACGGCAGCGTCGGGCGCTTGCCGAGCGCCACCTCGCAAGCGACCTTGAGCAGATGGGTGGCGCCCGGCGCCGCCGGTCCGGCGCGCCCGAGCGGGTCGGCGCCGGCGACGTTGAAATAGCGCAGGATGACGTGGCGCAGCTCGTGCGCCGCCCCGGCATCGCGCAGGATCTGCTCGGCCATCAGCTTCGAGTGGCCGTAGGGACTGAGCGGCTGGGTCGGGGCGTCCTCGTCGACCGGGATCCGCGCCGGATTGCCGTATACCGCGGCGCTCGAGGACAGCACGAAGGCCCCAATTCCGGCAGCGACAGAGGCCTCGATCAGGCTCAAGCTGTTCTGGGTGTTGTTGCGATAGCACGCGAGCGGCGCTCGAACCGATGCCGCTACCTCAACCGAGGCGGCCAAATGCAATACCGCCCGGATCGGCTGGCGCCGGAACAGCTTCGCGAGCAGGTCGGTGTCGCCGACATCGCCCACCACCAGCGCCACATCCGCGGGCAAGGCGGCGCGCCGGCCGGCCGAGAGATCGTCGAGCACGAGCACCGGCCAGCCGGCAGCGCGCAGCGCGAGGACGACATGGCTGCCGATGTAGCCGGCGCCGCCGGTGACCAGGATCAAGCCGCTCACCGCCATGCCGCTCAACCGGCGCCGCCTTGTGCCGCTTCGCGGCAGGTCGGGCGGCCGGCGAGCGGGTGCGGTCCACGCCGCCCGCTCTGGCCGACGACGAGACCTAGGTCGGCCGCGAACGGACCGCCTTCGACTGGCGCCCGCCGGTGCGGCTCTTGCGGGCCAGAAAATGCGCGCGCCGGCAGTCCGACGAACAGAACCGGGTCTCCGGCCGGTCGGTCGAGAAATGCCGGTTGCATTCGGAACAGATCCGTTTGAACGGCATCTTGCTGTCCATCGACTTCCCCACGCTGGCATGGCCAAGGCCTACCATCTCGAGATGGCCGGCGAAAGTCGATAACGGGGGCGAGGCGCACCGGTTCCCCGACCCGCCGCCGCTTCCGGTCGGGGATCGATCACGGGGGCCCTACCGGATGTCCCGGACAGGGGCTATGCAGGGTTTCGGGCAACGGTGACGGGAGGCGCATCCATGGCATGGCAAGGCAGGCGCATCGGTGACATATCGATCGTCCGCGCGCTGGAGACCGTCTCGCCCTTCGATCCGCTGGTGTTCTTTCCGGAGACCACGCGCGAGGATTGGGCGGCGCACGAGAGCTGGCTCAAGCCCAGAGCCATGGACCCGGAGAGCGGCGCGCTGCTGTTCCCGGTCCAGAGCTATCTGTTGCGCACGGCGCACCACACGATCCTGATCAACTCCTGCGTCGGCAACCACAAAGAGCGGCCCAATCGGCCCTTCTGGCACCAGAAGACGGATGCGACCTACATGCAGGCACTCGCCGCCCTGGAAGTCGCGCCCGAGGACATCGACTACGTCCTGTGCACCCATCTCCACGTCGACCACGTCGGCTGGAACACCAAGCTCGTGGAGGGTCGCTGGGTGCCGACCTTCCCCAACGCCCGCTACGTGTTCGCGAGGACCGAGCTCGACTCCTGGGAGCAGGGCCACCCGAAGTTCTCACGCGCGGCGCTCGAGGACAGCGTGCTGCCGGTGATCGCCGCCGGACAGGCCCTGCTGGTGAGCGACGACTTCGCCCTCGACGACCAGATCTGGCTCGAGCCGACGCCCGGGCACACCATGGGTCACGTGGCGATTCGCCTGGCTTCGAAGGGCGAGCAGGCGGTCATGTGCGGCGACGTGATGCACTCGCCGATCCAATGCCTGCACCCCGAGTGGACGGCCTGGCCGGACTGGGATCCGGAGCTCGCCAAGAGGACCCGGCGCTCCTTCATGGAACGCTACTGCGAGACCGACACGCTGGTCTGCACCGCCCATTTCCCGCTGCCCTCGGCCGGCCGCATCTGCTCGGATGGTGGCGGCGCCTTCCGCTTCGACGACGACGCAAACTGGTGACCGCCGGCCCCGCGAGTGCCCCGGGGAGGACCTTGCGCACGGCGTCCGGATCGCGTAGGGTGTGTTCCACATAGAGCAATGCCGTTCCGGATAGCGGACCGAACGGCGCGGAGGGAACTCCCGTTGAGTCAGCAGCTGTTCGGCATCCTGCCGCCGATCACCACGCCCTTTACCCGGGACGGCGAGCTCGACGAGCGCGCGGTGCGCCAGCAGGCCGCCTACATGGTCGACCACGGCGTCCATGGCCTCGTGGCCGGCGGCAGCACCGGCGAGGGCCAGACGCTCGAGACCGACGAGGTCCGCCGGCTGGTCGCGGCCACGATCGAGGAGGTGGGCGGCCGCGTGCCGGTGGTCGCCGGCATCATCGTCGACAGCACCCGCCAGGCGATCGCCAAGGGTCGTGCGGTCGCCGACCTCGGGGTCGCGGCACTGCAGGTGACGCCGGTGCACTACCTGTTCCGCCCCGACGACGACGCCATGCTCCAGCACTTTCGCGCGGTCGCCGAGGAGACCGGGCTGCCGTTGTTCATCTATAACGTGGTGCCCTGGAGCTACCTGTCGCCGGAGCTCCTGGTGCGCATCATGCGCGAGGTTCCGGGCGTCATCGGGGTCAAGCAGAGTGCGGGCGATCTCAAGCTGTTCGCCGACCTGATGATCACGGCACCCAAGGATAAGCGGCTGTTCAGCGCGGTCGACGCCCTGATCTACCCGGCGATCACGCTCGGCGCGCATGGCATCATCACCGCGATGCTGGCGGCGGCGCCGGGCCGCTACGTCGAGATGTGGGATGCGGTCAAGGCCGGCGACCACGCCCGGGCGCTCGACCTGCACGAGCGGCTGCTGCCGCTGTGGAACGCGATCTGGTCAGCCAACATGTGCGCCTGCGTCAAGTACGCCCAGACCATCCAGGGCTGCCCCGGCGGCTACCCGCGAGCGCCGATGCCGGCGGCCTCGGCCGAGCAGCAGGCGGCGATCCGGGCGGCGCTCGCCGGCGTCGAGCTGGGGATGAACGCCGCCGCCTGATCGGCGCCAACGCCAAGCGAACGCCGGCTACGGCGCATCTACGTCTGAGGAGATCCGGCGCCCGCCGCGGTCGGCGGGGTCCGCCGTGGACCAGGGAGAACAAAGATGATCAAGCTCACCAGCAGGTGCGTGCTGTGCGCCGGCGCTGCGGTTCTGGCGCTGGCGGCGGGCGCGCCCGCGGCCTTGGCGGCCGACCAGATGGATGGGGTCATCGCCACGGTCAACGCCAAGACGTTCCTGATCCCGCGCGTCGAGCAGAAGTTCGCCGACCTGGTCGCCGAGAAGACCAACGGCGGCCTCAAGCTCGAAGTGGTCACCGACGGCCAGCTCGGCGGCATGAAGGAGAACATCGAAGCGGTGATGGCCGGCAATCTCGAGATGTGCCAGGTCAACAACGCCTTCCTCGGCAGCCTCTATCCGGGCACCATGCTGTTCGACCTGCCGTTCGTGTTCCGCGACAACGACCAGATGCGCAAGGTGGTGCGCGGCGAAATCGGCCAGGAGGTCTACGCCAAGTTCGAGGAGCAGACCGGGATCAAGCTGATCCTGACCGGCCTTGCCGACGGGCCGCGCTCGGTCTGGAACCGGACCCGGCCGGTGCACACGCCGGCCGATCTCAAGGGCATGAAGCTCAGGGTCATGCAATCGCCGCTGATGGTCGACACCTTCACGGCGCTCGGCGCGATCCCGACGCCCATGGCCTACCCCGAGGTCTACATGGCGGCCAAGCAGGGCGTGATCGACGGCGCCGAGACCCCGCCCGCCGGCCTGATCGACATGAAGGCGCCCGAGATCGCGAAGTATTACAGCCTGACGCAGCATTTCGCGATGCCGTCGGCGGTCGCGGTCAACGCCGCCTGGTACGAGGGTCTGCCGCAGGAATACAAGGACGCGATCCAGGCGGCCGAGACCGAGGCCGCGGCCTGGTACGACAAGACTTACGACCAGGACAACAAGGACGCGCTGGTCGTGGTCCAAAAGGAGGGCATGGAGGTCAATCAGGTCGACGACCCCCAGGCCTTCCGTGACGCGGTCAAGCCGGTCTACGAGAAATACGCCGACCGGGTCGGCGGCATGGCGGCGATCGAGCAGGTCATCGAGACCAAGTGAGCGGATGTCGTCCGCCGTCCAAGGGGGCGCCGGCCTGCCGCACGCGCGTCGGCTGGCCGGCGTCGACCGCGCGATCATGGGGCTCGTGGCGCTGCTGACGGCCGCCTTGTTCGTCTGCGTCGTCGTCCAGGTGTTCTTCCGCTACGTGCTCGAGCAGTCGCTGCCGTGGACCGACGAGGTGGCGCGCGACTGCTTCATCTGGGCGAGCCTGCTGGCGGCGGCGGTGATCGTCGGCCGGCGCGAGCACTTCAGCATCGACTTCGTGGCCGACGGGCTGCCGCCCCGGGCGCGCTGCCTCCTGCGGCTGCTCGGCACCGCGCTCTGCCTCGCCTTCGCGCTGATCCTGGTGGTCTACGGCTATGGCTGGAGCACGCGCCTGATGTTCGCCCGCTCGGACGTGCTCCAGCTGCCGCAGGGCGCGGTCTATGCCGTGATTCCGATCTCGGCCACCTATATGGCGCTGCATCTCGTCCTGCAGCTGTTCGAGGGACTGCAGGCCCTGCGCGCAGCGCCATCGCGGCCAGTGCCGACCGGAGAACGGGCATGCTGAGCCTGGTCCTGTTCGGGGTCATGCTCTGCCTGTTCGCGATCGGCGTGCCGATTGCCTTCGCCATGGGCCTTGCGGCCAGCGGCGCCCTTTTGATTCTGCCGCACGCCGGCCTCGAGATCGTCGTCCAGCGCATGTTCTTCGGTCTCGACTCGTTCGTGATCCTGTCGGTGCCGCTGTTCGTGCTGCTCGGGGAGCTGATGGAGCAGGCCCGGATCACCGACCGCCTGGTGGTTTTCGCCGACGCCCTGGTTGGCCGCCTGCGCGGCGGTCTCGGCCACGTCAGCATCGTCACCAACATGGTGATGGCGGGAATCTCGGGTTCGGGCTCGGCCGATGCCGCGGCGACCGGGGCGATCCTGGTGCCGGCGATGCGGCGGGCGGGTTATCCGGTGCCGTTCTCGGCGGCGCTGGTCGGGGCGGCCGCGACCATCGGCCCGATCATCCCGCCCTCGATCGTCATGGTGATCTACGCCTCGATCAGCGGCGTCTCGGTCGGCCGGCTGTTTCTGGGCGGGATCGTGCCCGGCCTCGCGATGGGGCTCTCGCTGATGGTCATCACCGCCCACCTCGCGCGCCGGCGCGACTTCCCGCGCGGCGGCCGGGTCGGCCTCGCGGGCTTTATGATTGCGACCCGCCGCGCGCTGCTGGTGATCGTGACGCCGCTGATCGTGGTCGCGGGCATCGTCGGCGGCGTGTTCACGCCGACCGAATCGGCGGCGATCGCCTGCTCCTACGCGCTCGTGCTGGGGCTCGTCGTCTACCGGACGATCCCGCTTCGCGCCCTGCCGGAGGTCTTCCGGCGCACCGCCTGGACCACCGGCAAAGTCATGTTCGTGTTCGCCGCCGCCTCGATCTTCTCCTGGATCCTGGCCCGCGGCAACGTCCCGGCCGAGCTCGCGCGCCTGCCGGTCCTCTCGAACGCCGCCCACCCGGCGCTGATGCTGCTGGCGCTCAACCTCTTGCTGCTCGGCCTCGGGGCGCTGATGGACGCGATCGCGATCATCGTGATCATCACGCCGATGTTCCTGCCGCTGGCGCTCGCCGCCGGCATCGATCCGGTCCACCTCGGCGTGATCATGGCGGTCAACATCAGCATCGGCCTGGTGACGCCCCCGGTCGGCTCGATCCTGTTCGTGCTCTGCGCGCTGACCGGCACGACCGTGCCGCAACTCACCCGCGAGATCTGGATCTTCGTGCTCGCCCTGCTGCTGCCGCTGCTGCTGATCACCTACGTCCCGGCCCTGGTCCTGTTCCTGCCCAATCTTCTGATGGGCCCGGCTTAGCTCGCAAAGGAGGATCTCGCATGTACAGGGTCGCGATCATCGGCGCCGGCGTCTGGAGCGCCAATCACCTGGCCGGCTGGCGCGCGCGCAGCGACGTCGAGGTCGTCTGCGTCGTGCGCTCGCGGGCGGCGGCGGCCGAGGAGACCGCGGCGCGCTGGCAGGTGCCCTCCTGGAGCGACGACTACAGGAGCGTGATCGCGCGCGAGGACGTCGACATCGTCGACATCTGCCTGCCGCACGACCTTCATGCCGAGGTCGCGTGCCTGGCGCTCGATCGGGGCAAGCATGTGGTGCTTGAAAAGCCGCTCGCGGCGAAGCTGGGCGACGCTTTGCGGATCAGGGATACCGCAAGGCGCACCGGGCGCAAGGTCATGATCAGCGAGAACTGGATCTACGCGACGCTGGTCCAAAAGGCCAAGGCGGCGATCGAGGGTGGTGAGATCGGCCAGCCGTTCCTCCTGCGCAGCGTCATGGACATGGACGTGCGGCCGGGCTTCAAGGGGCTCGACTGGCGCTACGATGCCGCCCGGATGGGCGGCGGCGCGCTGCTCGACGGCGGCATCCATGCGGTCTCGACGGCGCGCTACCTGATGGGCGAGGTGAGTGCGGTCGCGGCCCTGCAGGACACTTACCACTTCAAGGAATTCGCCCCGCTCGAGGACACCTCGCTCTTGCTGCTGCGCTTTGCCTCGGGCGCGAGTGGCACGATCGCAATCGCCTGGACCGCGCAGCGCGAGCGGCCGCGCACCGAGTTCACGATCCTCGGCCCCAAGGGCACAATCGAGTTCGACACCCATCTGCGGCAATACTTCACCTCGGACAGCGAGCGGCGCTGCGAGCAGCACGACCTTGCCGCCTCGCGCGGCTTCGTCGAGCAGATGGCGCATTTCATCGCCTGCCTCGAGTCCGGGCGCGATCCGATCACATCGCCCGAGGAGCAGATCGGCTCGCTCAAGGTCGTGCTCGCAGCCTATCGCTCGGTCGCAAGCGGCCGCTTCGTGCGCATCGAGGAGATCGACAGCTGAGCGGCCGCGGCAAAGGCGTCCGGAGCAACGCTCCCAACCCGCGACCGCGAGCAGGCTGAGCAGGGCAAAGCCGCTGGCGGGACTGCGGCCCGCTTGTCGGCGCGAGCGATCGCTCCTAGTCTCGTCCCGCTATGCGGAACCGGATGGAAGTCGGAGCCAGACCATGCAGCTCGCGGGCAGCGGACGCCGGGCCGAGGACCACCTCAAATCGCTGACCAAGCTCGTGCGCATCCTCGAGTGCTTCTCGCGGGTCGAGCGCACGTTGTCGCTGGGTGATCTCTGCCGGCGCACCGACATGCCCAAGAGCACCGCGCACCGGCTGGTCTCGTCATTGCGCGAGGTCGGCTTTCTCGAGCAGGCGCGCGGCGGCGATCACTACCGGCTCGGGCTCAAGCTGTTCGAGCTCGGCAACACGGCACTCGCCAACATGGAGCTGCATCGCGAGGCGCGACCGATGGTTGGCGCCCTCAGCCGCCTCAGCGGCGAGGTCGTGCATCTCGCGGTGTTCGATGGCGCCAAGGCGGTGGTCATCCATCGCTCCGATCCGGCGCCCGAGGGGGTCGGTCCGCTGACCTTTCTGGAAGTGGCACCCCTGCACTGCACCGGTGTCGGCAAGGCGATCCTCGCGTTTCAGCCCGAGCCGGTGATCGAGCGCCTGATCGGGTTCGGCCTCGAGGGCTACACCGAGGCGACGGTCGTCGATGGCGCGAGGCTCAGAGCCGAACTGGCCGCGGTGCGGGCGCAGGGCTTCTCGGTCGACCGCGGCGAGCACGAGCCGGGGGTGCATTGCATCGGCGCTCCGATCCGCGATCCCGGCGGTCGGACCTTCGCCAGCATCAGCATCAGCGGCCCGGCCCGACGGATGAGCGAGACCGAGGCCCTGGCCCGGATCGTGGTCCACCACGCCGAGGCGATCTCGGCCGCGCTCGGCTTCCGCCGCCGGTCGACCCTCGATGACGGCTCGTGAGCGGCTGCGGGTCGTCCCTCGATCTGGCTCAACTGCAAGTATCTTCTCACCCGCAGGGGTGTGAGGTGGTTCACAGCCTTGGCCGGGGCGGCAGCGGATGATGTCCGACGTGGGAGCCAGGCCCGGAGCGCGGGTGACCGGGCGGGGATGACGCTGCCATTGCCCAAGGAGAGCATCCATGGCCATCACGGACCTTATCGACATTCCCGAGAACATCAATCAGGGCGTCAGCAGCGCCAAGCAGACGACGATGCTGAGCCTGCTCGGCAGCCCGCGGGGCACCTACGACGACACCTGTCGCGAGGTGACCGATCCGAGGATGCGTGATTTGATCGTCGTCGACGATGTCGGACCGTTCCGGGCGCGCGGCCTCGCGCCGGCGATCGAGGCCCTGAAGGCGATCTTCGCCGACATCAGGCGCGAGGAGAGAGAGGTTCACGCCGGCCTCGGGACGGCGGGCATGCTCTGCGCGCGGCTGGTGCGCGGCTCGACCAGCTCGATCAGCAATCACTCCTGGGGCACGGCCGTCGATCTCACTCTGGATGGCGTGCTCGATCGGCGCGGTGACGGCAGGGTCGAGGTCGGGCTGGCCAGGATCGCGCCGATTTTCAATCGGCATTTGTGGTTTTGGGGGGCGGGCTTCCGGACCGAGGACGGCATGCACTTCGAGGCCAGCGACGAGCTGATCCGGCAGTGGCACCGCGAAGGCCGCCTCGGCCCCGTCGCGCCGGTACCCGTTCCGGTCCTGAGCTTCGGTGATCGCGGGCCCGAGGTCGTGGCACTGCAACGCCGTCTCAACCAGCTTCAGGCCGGTCTCGCGGTCGATGGCATCTTCGGAACCGGGACGCGCGCCGCGGTCGTGGCTTTTCAGGCGCGCAGCGGCCTCGTGCCCGATGGCGTGGTCGGGCGGCGAACAAAGGCTGCCTTGGAGCTCGCGTGACCGCCGGCGGCTTCGGGTTCCTCCTGTCGCGGCTCGCCGTCGGCGGCGCCGCTGCCCTGCTGAGCGTGCTTGGCCCGCGCGCCGAGGCCGCCGACAGCGTCTACACGTCGATCCAGCAGAATGACTGCAAGGCAGCTTCATCGGAGCTCGAGAAGCAGTTCGCAGACCGTGATCTGGGAGTGCAGAAATGCCCGGCGCCCGGCGACTGGCAATTGCTGTTCGTGGCCTCGGACGCCAATTCCTGGCTCGAGCTGCGCCGCGCCGAGCTGGCCTGGTCGAGCGAGGGCGCCCTCGTCTACCAGCAGCCGATCGGGCTCTTCCCCAATGTCGGCGGCGCCCACGTGGTCGAGTGGCGGCGGGATGCGCAGGGCCGGCCCGATGCGCTGATCTTCCGCGTGGTGGCCCAGGATCCGACCAATTCCGTCAAGCAGCTGTCGCGCCTGTTCGTGGTCCGCCTGGACCCGGGTGGCCCCTGCGTGATCGGCCGCGTGACGACCAACCAGGCCGCGCGGGCGCTGGCCGACGGTCCGGCCGCCTGCCCGGGGCCAGGCTAGGCGAGCGACCGGTGCGCGCAAGGGTCGGAGACGCCCTCGAGAGGACTGCCGACGAGGCGGCTCCGTTCCCACAGCCGGAATACGCCCGCGACCGGCGCGAGGGCGGCAGCGATCGCGGCAGTTCTACGCGCCTTCGAAAAAGGGCCGGGGCCGTCAGCCCCTGCCCGCCCCGTGTCGGAAGCAGTCGACCAGGTGATCGTCGACCATGCCGGTCGCCTGCATGAAGGCGTAGCAGATGGTGGGGCCGCAGAACTTGAAGCCGCGCGCTTTGAGCGCCTTCGAGAGCGCGCGCGCCTCGGCGGTCTCGGTCGGGATCTCGCTCATCGAGCGCCGCCGGTTGACGATCGGCTCGCCGTTCACGAACTGCCAGAGGAAGCCGGCAAAGCCGCCCGGCTCCCGCATCAGCTCGAGATAGCCGCGAGCGGACAGGATCGCGCCTTCGACCTTGGCGCGGTTGCGCACGATGCCGGGGTCGGCGAGCAGCGCCTCGACCTTCGCCGGAGCGTAGGCAGCGATCTTGTCAGGATCGAAATCATCGAACGATTTTCGGAAGTTATCTCGCTTTCTTAAAATTGTAATCCAGGAAAGGCCGGCCTGGAAACCTTCCAATACCAGCATCTCGAACAGGCGCCGGTCGTCCCTGAGCGGCACGCCCCATTCCCGGTCGTGATAGGCGAGGTTGAGCGGGTCGCTTCCCGCCCAGCCGCAGCGGATCCTGCCGTCATCCGCCATCCGCTCAGGCCCGACCAGAAATTCTGAGCAGATCGTCGCGACCGCGCAGCATGTCCTCGACCGAGCCGAACGCCAGCATGTAATGGTTGCGGTAGCCGGCAGTCTCGATCTGATCGAACATCGCCTTGAAGTCGATCGTGCCCTGGCCCGGGTAGAGGTGCTCCTCCCGATGGCCGCGGTTGTCGGCGAGCCGGACCTCGCCGCAGCGCCCGAGATCGAACAAGGGCGTGAAGCCCAGGATCCCCTCGGGCAGCATGTGGGCGTGGTTGACGGTATAGGCCCAACCCAGATTGGGCGAGGTCAGATGGTCGAAGAAAAAGCGGCATTCGGCGACGTCGTGGCCGAGGTAGCGGACCTCGGCGTCCTTGGGCTCCCAGTTCATGTTCTCGAGCAGGAGCTGGACGCCGGTCCGCTCGGCCTCGGCCGAGGCGCGCTGAAGCCGGTCGAGCGCCGCCTGCTTGCGCGCCGCGAAGTCGCTCGTGAAGTGATAGCCGGCGTGGACCACGATCCAGCCGGCGCCAAGACGCGCCGCGAGGCCGATGTAGGCGTGAAGATAGGCGTCGACCGCGTCGCGCAGATAGGGCGAGGTCTCGGCGACGTTGACCGCGGAGAGCGTGTGCAGGCCGAGGTGGATACCATGCCGCTCGAGCGCCGCGCGCACCTTCTGGACCCGCGCCGCATCGAACGATCCGAGCTCGTTCGGCGGCCCGTCGACGCAGACGTCGGCGTAGAAGACATGGTTGGCCGCGGCCCAGTCGAGGGCGTCCTCGAGGCGGAGCTTGCCGCCGAAGTCGATCCCGATCCGCTCGCGCAGACCCATGGCTGACCCTCCTTCCGCGCTTCCAAGGCGCACCCTAAAGGGTTCCAGCTCCGGCCGCGAGCCTTCCTCGGTGGCATTCGCGGCCCGATCTGGTAAGGTCCGCCGATCAGGGCCACCAAACAGAAACGGGAGACCGGGATGCTCACGAGGCGGAAGCTCATCACGATCGCGCTGCTGACCCCGCTCGCCGGCCTGCTCGCGGCCGGAGGTGCCCTGGCGGCGGATCTCAAGGTCCGGATGTCGGTCGAGAGCGCGCCCGGGGCTTCGACGCAGGTCATGCTCGCCGCCTTTCGCGACGCGCTCAAGGAGGAGCTCGGCGATGCGGTCGAGATCGAGTACTACGACAGCGGCACGCTCGGCGACGAGATCGTCCACATGGAGATGGTCCGCAGCGGCCAGCTGGACGTGATCCCGATCGGCTCCGACGCGGTTCAGCTCGACGCCAAATGGGCGATCTTCGACATGCCGTTCCTGTTCCCGGACCGCGAGACCGCATCCCGCATCCTGGACGGCGCGATCGGCCAGGAGCTCGCCGCCTCGATGCGCAAGAGTGCGGATCTGCAGGTATTGGGCTTCGGCGAGATCGGCTTTCGCAACATCACCAACAACGTCCGTCCGGTGGTCGAGCCCGCCGATCTCAAGGGCCTGAAACTGCGCACGCCGGGCAGTAAGACCCGGATCCTGGCCTTTCAGATGCTGGGGGCGACCCCGGTCACGATGAACATCGGCGAGCTCTATCTGGCCCTTCAGCAGGGCACGGTCGACGGCCAGGAGAACCCGCTCGGCAACATCAAGGCGTTCTCCTGGTTCGAGGTGCAAAAGTATCTCTCGCTTTCGCATCACGTGTACACGCCGATCACGCTGGTCATGTACGGGCCGCGCTGGGACGGGCTGTCGGCACCGCAAAAGGCGGCCTTCGGGCGGGCGGCGCAGAAGGCGGTCGCAAAGAGCCGGCAGTATGGCGCCGACAACGATGCCAACCTTTTGGGCGAGCTCAAGCAGCAGATGCAGGTCAACGAGATCGACGTTGCGGCCTTCAAGGCGGCAGCGAAGCCCATCTGGGACAAGATCGCCCCGGTCGCGGGCGAGGAGTTCACCAAAAAGGTCGTCGAGGCGGCGCGCTGAGCCCGCGCGCGGGCTCGCACCCGTTGGCCGACCAAGCCCCGGCCGGCGGCGGCGATCTGGCCGCGCGGATCGGCGCCGTCTCCCGTCAGCAGGAGCTGCAGGACCCGGATCAGGGCCTGCCGCGCGCCGAGCGGGTGATCAACCGAACGGCCGAGATCCTGGGCGTCGGCCTGCTCGGCGGCATCCTCGCGATCGTGTTCGCCAATGCCCTCTCGCGTTATCTTTTGAACTACTCCTTCGTCTGGGCCGAGGAGGTGGTGATCAGCCTCGTGCCCTGGCTCGCGGTCACCGGGCTGTTCCTCTCGGTCCGGCGCCGACAGATGATCCGGATCGAGTTCTTTCTCGACCGGTTCTCGGTGCCCGGGCGGCGCTTTTTGGAGGTCGCAGCGCAACTGCTCGGGGCGTTGATGCTGGGCTGGCTCGCCTGGCTCGGGTTTGCCTACGTCGAGCGGTTCGGCGGCGACCGCACGCCCTATCTGGCCCTGCCCAAGGGCCTGTTCACTTCCGCCCTCGGGCTCGGCGCCGCCCTGGTGGCGCTCGCCTTCGCCCTCGCCGCCTGGCGGGAGTGGCGTGATCCGAGCTAGCGAGTGGGGGCCCGTCGCCGGGGTCGCCCTGCGATGAGCGCGGCGCTGAGTGCGCTCGTCCTGCTCTGCGGCCTCCTGATGCTGGGGGCACCGATGGTGGTCGCGCTGATCAGCGCGGTCGCCCTCGATCTGTGGCTCTCCGGCGCCTGGGCCGCGACCCTGCCCCAGACTATGGTCTCGGGCATGAGCCGGTTCGTCCTGCTCGCTTTGCCGCTGTTCGTGCTCGCGGGCGGGGTGATGAACGCGGGCGGCATCTCGGCGCGCCTGTTCGAGTTCGCCCGCGCCCTGGTCGGACCTTTCCGCGGCGGCCTCGCCCACGTCAACGTTCTCACCTCGATGTTCTTCGGCGGCATGATCGGTTCCTCGACCGCGGATCTCGCGGGCACCGGCTCGATCGTCATCCCGGCGATGAAGAGGGACGGCTATCCGGCTGATTTCTCGGCCGCGCTCAGCGCCTCATCGGCCGGGATCGGGCCCATGATCCCGCCGTCGTCGCCGATGATTCTGTACTCGGCGGTGACCGGCACCTCGCTCGGTGCTCTGTTCCTCGCGGGGCTGATCCCGGGCATCCTGCTCGGCCTCAGCCAGATGGCGATCGTCGCCTGGCTCGCCCGGCGCTACGGCTGGCGGCCGTTCGCGCCCTTCTCCTGGCGCGAATGCCTGCGCGCGGGCAGCCGGGCCACGCTCTCGTTCGGGCTGCCGGTGATCATCGTCGGCGGCCTCGTGATCGGCGTCTTCACTCCGACCGAGGCGAGCGCGTTCGCGGCGGCTTACGCGACGTTCCTTGCCTGCATCGTCTATCGCGTGCTGAGCGCACGCGATCTCTACCGTGTGTTCGTCAACGCCGTGCAGCTGACCGGCGAGCTGCTGCTGATCGTGAGCCTCTCGTTCGCGCTCGGCTGGGGCCTCGCCAACGCGCACGTGCCCGAGATCCTCGCGCGCGGGATCGACACGCTCGTGATCGTCGACAGCCAGTTCCTGCGCGTCCTCTCGATGGTGATCCTCGCGATCATCGCCGGCATGATCCTCGATCCCTTGATCCCGGTGCTGCTGCCGATCATCCTGCCGACGCTCTTGGCCTACCACATCGACCTGATCCATTTCGGCGTGCTGATGGTGATCGCGGTGGTCATCGGCCAGGTGACCCCGCCGATGGCGATCGCGCTCGTGATCACCGGCCGGATCGCCGAGGTCGATCAGCTGCGCGTGTTCCGGGCCAACCTGCCCTTCCTTTGGGGCATGCTCGCGTTTTTGCTGCTGATCATGGCCATGCCGCAGCTCGCGACCTGGCTCCCGAGCCTCGTCCGCGGCTAAGGCGCCACCACCGGCACGGAGCCGGTCAGCGCTCGCGCCTTGCGCCGCAGCGCGCGATCGAACGTGGCGAAGGCATCGGCCCGTCCACTCGCGGCGAGGTGCAGGGCGTCAGCGAAGTCGAGCCCCAGCCGGTACCAGCCAAGCGCTCGTTCAATCGTGGCCGGTTCCTCGGCCTCGACCCCGGGAAGGCCGAGAAGCTTGGCGATCCCATCGGCGATCGTGGCTCGATCGAGGCCGTAACCGGTGCGCAGGACCCAAGCAGCCTCCAGCAGCACCGTATTCAGCACAAGGACGGCGCCGCTCCGCAACACCACATCCGCCCGGTTTGTCTGCACCGGATCGTCCTCGACCAGGTAGCGTACCAGGACGTTGGTATCGATTGCGATCACCGCCCTTGCCGCTCGAAGTCTTCCCACATCCGACGTGCCTCGCGTTCGACCGCCTCGTCCATGTCCTCGATCGTGAGTGGCGGGCCGTGGTACTTGAGGAAGCCGCGCACCTCCTCGAACGTGGTCGGCGGGAACGGGTTCGCCGGCCGCAGCACGACGACGTCGCCTCGGTCCTCGACCTCGAGCTCGACGCCGGGCTGCCAGCCGTGCCGGTCCCGGACCGCCTTCGGAATGATCACCTGACCCTTGCTCGACAGCCGCGTCTTCGTCATCGCCCCGTATCCGCCGGTAAGACACAAGTAAGATGCGCGCGCCCGGGCCGCCGGTCAACCTCACCCGGCTGCCGGCGACGCTCAGCGGTCGTGGTCGACCGGAAACCGGGGGATCGTGACTTCGCGGTGGATGTCGACGCTCAGCATCAGGCCGAAGCCGATCAGGACGGTCATCATCGCGGTGCCGCCGTAGGAGATCATCGGCAGCGGCACGCCGACCACCGGGATCAGGCCGGTGACCATGGCGATGTTGATGACAACGTAGAGCGAGAAGGTCACCGTGATGCCCATCGCGAGCAGGCGGCCGAACTGGTTGCGCGCCCGCAGCGCGAACACGAAGCCGTAGGCGACCAGGACCATGAACAGGCAGAGCAGGCCGAGCGCGCCGACGAGGCCCGCCTCTTCGGCCAGCATCGTGAACACGAAATCGGTCTGCTTCTCGGGCAGGAAGCTCAGCTGGCTCTGGGTCCCCTTGAGGATGCCCTTGCCCCAGATGCCGCCGGAGCCGAGCGCGATCTTCGACTGGATGATGTGGTAGCCGGCCCCCAGCGGGTCGCGCTCGGGGTTGAGGAAAGTCATCACCCGCTCCTTCTGATAGCCATGCAGCTGGTGCCAGAGAATCGGCAGCGCGCCGAGAGTGCCGCCGATCACCAGCGCGAACTTCCACCAGCGCACGCCGGCGAGGAAGAGCAGCGCCCCGCCGCCCGCGAGCAGCATGACCGAGGTGCCGAGGTCCGGCTGCTCGAGGACGAGCGCGGTCGGCACCAGCACGATCGCGAGCGGAACGATCAGCTGGCTCGGCCGCGCCACGTCCTCCAGATAGGCGCCGTGAAAATAGCGCGCGAGGGCCAGCACCAGCGCAATCTTCATGACCTCCGAAGGCTGCAGCTGGAACAGGCCGAGGTTGATCCAGCGTTGCGCGCCCATGCTGATGTTGCCCGCGATCTCGACCGCGATGAGGCCGACCAGGGCGGCGGCATAGATCGCGTAGGCCCAGCGGAACCAGACCCGGATGTCGGTGAGCGCGATGGCCAGCATCAGGACCAGGCCGATCGCGAAGCGCACGCTGTGGCGCCAGGCCCAGGGCTCGTGCGATCCGCCGGCGGCCGAGTACAGCATGCCGTAGCCGACCAGCGCGATCAGGATCACGACCGAGACGAACGGCCAGTTCAAAAGCCTGAGCTTCTCGAGCAGCGACAGCTCGATGGCCTTGAAGCGGGCGGCGACCGCCATCGGCGTCACGCCGGTTCGCCGCTCGGGCGCAAGCGCGACCGGTCCGCGGTCACCGACGGCCGCGCCCGGGTCGGATCGAGCTCGAGCGCCTTGGCCATGATGTCGCGGGCGATCGGCGCCGCGGTCGCCGCACCGCTGCCGCCGTGCTCGACGACCACGGCGAGCGCGTAGCGCGGCTCCCGGAAGGGTGCGAACGCGACAAACAGGGCGTGATCGCGCTCCTCCCAGGGCTTGTCCTCGTTCTTGCGCACGGTGGTCGCGCGCTCGGCGTGGCTGATCCGGCGGACCTGCGAGGTCCCGGTCTTGCCGGCCAGCGCCACCTGCGGATTGCCGAGGCTCGCCTGGCGGGCGGTGCCGTGCTCGCCGTTGACCACCTCGTACATGCCCTGCCTGACGAACCGGAACGACCAGTCCGAGACCCCGAGCGCCGCCGGCGGCTCGGGCCCCGGGGCGTCGCCGGCGGCGGGCTCTGTATGCACCAGGCGCGGCGACACCGCCCGGCCGCCGTTGGCGATGCGGGCGGTCATCACCGCGAGCTGGAGCGGCGTCGCCTGCATGTAGCCCTGGCCGATGCCGGTGATCAGGGTTTCGCCGAGCTGCCAGGGCACACCGCGCGTCGCCCGCTTCCACGCCCGGTCCGGCACCAGGCCGGAGCGCTCCCCGGGCAGATCGATGCCGAGCGTCTGGCCGAGCCCGAACCGGCGCGCCATGTCGGCGATCGCGTCGACGCCGAGGCGGCGGGCGAGGTCATAGAAGTAGACGTCGCAGGACTGTGCCAGCGCCTCGACCAGCTTGAGCCGGCCGTGTCCCCAGCGCTTCCAGCAGTGAAACTCGTGATCGCCGAGTTTAACGTAGCCGGGGCAGAAGACTTCGTAGTCGGGTCCGGTGACGCCCGCCTCGAGCGCCGCCAGCGCTACGATGATCTTGAAGGTCGAGCCCGGCGGGTACTGGCCGCCGATCGCCTTGTTCACCAGCGGCGCATTGGCGTTGGTCGTGAGGGTGCGCCAGGTGTCGCGGCTGAGGCCGTCGATGAAGGCGCGCGGGTCGAAGGTCGGCACCGAGGCGAGCGCCAGCACGTCGCCGGTGTGCACGTCGAGAACGACGACGGCGGCACTCTGCTCCCCGCTCAGGCGCTCGTGGACGTAACGCTGCAGATCGAGATCGATGGTCAAGCTCAGGTCGCGACCGGGCTCGCCCTCGGACCGGTACAGCTCCTTGATCTCGCGCCCGAGCGCGTTGACCTCGAACCGGCTGATGCCGGCGCGGCCGCGCAGAACCTGATCGTAGATCTTCTCGATGCCGTTCTTGCCGGTCCGGAACTCGGGCAGCTCCAGGAGCGGATCGCCGTTCAGCTCGCTTTCCGAGACCGGCCCGACGTAGCCCAGGATATGGGCCATGATCGGTCCCGCCGGATAGTCGCGCAGCAGGCCGGCATCCAGGCTCACCCCTGGCAGGTCGGGAGCATTGACCGCGACCCGCGAGAGCTCGGTCCAGGTCAGATCCTCCTGCACCGTGATCGGCACGAAGCGGCGGCGCCGGGCGGCTTCGGCGATCACCTCCTCGATATGCTCCTCCGGCACCGGGATCAGGCGTGCCAGGGCGCCGAGGGTTGCGCGTAGGTCCGCCGTCTGCTCACGGATCACCAGCACGCGGTAGGTCGGGCTGTTGCGCGCAAGCGGCACCCCGTGGCGATCGAAGATCCGGCCGCGCGCCGGCGGCAGCAGGCGATGGTTGATCCGGTTCTCGTCGGCGAGCAGCGCATACTCGTCCGCGGTCACCACCTGCAGGTAGTACAGCCGGCCGGCGAGCAGGCCGAACAGCCCCAGCTGGCCCGCGCCGAGGAGCAGCGCGCGGCGCGAGAAGCTGCGCAGGCGGTCGCTCTCACGATGCATGCAGCAGCCTCGGAATCTGGTTATGGAGGCGGCTGAGCAGCCAGCTCACCGCGGGATAGAGAGCCATGGTGATCAGCAGTTCGAGGAGCATCGGCCGGAGCGCGAACACGTGGCCCCACCAGAGGCTCGACAACAGCCAGCGGGCGGCCTCGACGGCCGGCGCCAGGAGCAGGAAGCAGCTCCAGATGACGAGGAACGAGCGGGTGACGAAGAACCGCTGCTGCAGGATCATCAGATGGCGGACCAGCAACAGAGCGAGCGAGGTCAGGCCGAGCGGCAGGCCGGCCAGGCCGTCGTAGACCAGGCCGGTGAGGAACGCCGCGGTCGGCGTGAACAGATCGGGCCGATAGAGGCTCCAGAAGTAGACCACGCAAAGTGTCGAGAACGAGGTCAGGCCCGCGGCGCCGGCGCCGACCAGGGGAGCCACGTCGAACAGCACCGCGATCAGGGCGGTCGCGACCGGCGCGAGCGCACGCAGCTGCGCGTCCAGATGGCGGAGCCAGAGCCACGTCACTCCGGCGTCTCCGCCGGCGGCTCCGGATCGTCGGGAAGCTCGATCGGCGCCGGGGCAGAGAGCTCGACCGGCGGCGGCTCGACCAGCCGTGCGGCCGGCGCTTCGGCAGCGGCACCCTTGACCCGGTAGCCCGGCGGCAAAGGCGGACCATAGGTCTCCTGCTGCAGCTCCTCGAGCTGCTCGGGCGGCAGCACCCGCGCATAGTCCAGGAGCCGCAGATAGGCCAGCCGGTCCCAGTCGATCAGCGGGGCGACCGTGACCTTCTGCTCGCCGATCGCGCTGACCACGCCGACCGGGAGGCCCGGCGGCAGGACCCCGCCGCGCCCGGAGGTGACTACGCGATCGCCAACCGACAGACGTGGATTGAGCGGCAGGAAGATAAGGCCCGGCTCGCGGCTGTTGTCGCCGGCCAGGATCGCCTGATCGCGCGACGGCTCGACCATCACCGGGACGCGGGAATTGAAATCGGTCAACAGCAGAATGCGGGCGCTCCGCCGCCCGACCTCGATCACCCGACCGACCAGGCCGCGCTCGTTGACCGCCGCCATGCCCTTGGCAACCCCCTGCTCGGCGCCGGCGTTGACCAGGACCGTCTGGACGAAGGGTCCGCCGGCGTCCGCCACGACCCGGGCCGTCACCACGGTCGGAGGCTGATCCTCAGGAACGCCATGCAGCAGCTGCCGCAGTCCGGCATTCTCGACCGCCAGCTGGCGGGCGGCGCTCTGCCATTCGAGCAGGCGCTGGTTCTGTTCGCGCAGCTCGGCGTTCTCGCCTCTGAGCGCCACCAGCTCGCCGATGTTGCGGACCAGGCGGCGCGAGGCTTCGATCGGTTGCACCGCAACCTCGAGCGCCGGCGTCAAAAGATCGCTGATCCGGCTGTCGACGGCCTCGAGCAGCCGGAGGTCGGCCCTGCTGATGACCAGCAGGACCACCGAGGCGACGATCAGAGTGCCGAAGGCGAAGCGATCGACCAGCGCCTTCAACGGCACCGCAAGCCGCGACAGCGAGCGACGCTCGAGCTTCACGCGAAGCCTCCGTCACGATCGATCAAGCGCCGGGGACGGCACCGGCCGGCCGGAGGCCCAGGAACGTGCACGGGGCCCGACCGACATCCCCCGGACCCATGCCATAATCTGTGCGGCCAGCGCGGGCGTACCAGGACTAACGGCAAGGCGCGGCTCTAGCGTGTACCTTAATACGCGGTGTGCAGGACGTGGCGCAACGTCTTCATCTCCTCGAGGCACCGGCCCGTACCCAGCGCCACGCAGGTGAGCGGCTCGTCGGCGAGGCTGACTGGCAAGCCGGTCGCGTGCCGGAGCACGAAATCGAGATTGCCGAGCAACGCGCCGCCGCCGGTCAGCACGATCCCCTTGTCGACGATGTCAGCAGAGAGTTCAGGTGCCGTGTGCTCGAGCGCCACCTTGACCGCCTCGATGATCGCGCTGACCGGCTCGGCCAGGGATTCCGCGATCTGGCGCTGGCTGATCACGATCTCTTTGGGCACGCCATTCATCAGGTCGCGGCCCTTGATCTCGAGCACCCGGCCGTTGCCGTCCTCGGGCAGGCAGGCCGAGCCGATCTCCTTCTTGATCCGCTCGGCGGTCGATTCCCCGATCAGAAGATTGTGGTTGCGCCGGATGTAGCTGATGATCGCCTCGTCCATCTTGTTGCCGCCGACGCGGATCGAGCGGGCATAGACGATGCCGCCGAGCGAGAGGACCGCGACCTCGGTGGTGCCGCCGCCGATGTCGACCACCATCGAGCCGGTGGGCTCGGTCACCGGCAGGCCGGCGCCGATCGCGGCCGCCATCGGCTCCTCGATCAGGAACACCCGCCTGGCGCCGGCGCTCTCGGCGGATTCCTGGATCGCGCGGCGTTCGACCGCGGTCGAGCCCGACGGCACGCAGATGATCACCCGCGGGCTCGCGAAGCCGCGCCGGTTGTGCACCTTGCGGATGAAGTGCTTGATCATCTCCTCGGCGACCTCGAAGTCGGCGATCACGCCGTCGCGCAAGCGGCCGGATCGCCTCGATGTTGCCGGGGGTGCGGCCGACCATCTGCTTGGCTTCCTCGCCGACCGCCAAGACCTGCTTGCGTCCGCGATTGTTGGTGATGGCGACTACCGAAGGCTCGTCGAGGACGATGCCCTTGCCCTTGACGTAGACCAGCGTGTTGGCCGTGCCGAGGTCGATCGCCATGTCGGCGGACAACAGGCCGAGCAATCTAGAGAACATGCGGACGCGTTCCCTGGCTAAGGATCCGGGCCCAGACGCGCGGGAGCGGCCGACCCGCCACGGCCACATCGGCCATCGGCGGTCGGCCGCTCGCCAACCCGACGCCTCGGCCCGGGCGTACCCAAGCCGAGCCCGTCACGCGGACAGGGCAGCAGGTGCTGTTCTTTCCCTTTTCACTAAAAGCTTGTTTAACGCCGTCGCATAAGCACGCGCCGAAGCGAGAATTGTGTCGGTTTCGGCACCCTGACCATTAACCGTCTTGCCATTCTCCTCCAGCCGGACGGTGACCTCGGCCTGCGCATCGGTACCCTCGGTGACGGCGTGGATCTCGAACAGGGAGAGGGTCGCCGCATGCGGCACCAGCTTTTGGATGGCGTTGAAGGTGGCATCGACCGGCCCGCTGCCCTCGGCCTCGGCCGAGCGTTCGGCACCATCAATCTCGAGCACGACGCGCGCCAGCGACTTCGGCCGCGAGCCGCACTGGACATCCAGGTCGAGCACCTTGATCCGCTGATCGGTCGTCTGGATCTCGTTGTCGACCAGCGCGATCAGGTCCTCGTCGAAGATCTCCTTCTTCTTGTCGGCGAGCGCCTTGAAGCGGGCGAACGTCTCGGCAAGCGCGTTGTCGCCGAGATCGTAACCGAGCTCCGCCAGCTTCTTGCGGAAGGCGTGGCGGCCGGAATGCTTGCCCATCACCAGGTTGGAGCGGACCAGGCCCACATCCTCCGGGCGCATGATCTCGTAGGTGCCGGGGTCCTTGAGCATGCCGTCCTGATGGATGCCCGCCTCGTGGGCGAACGCGTTGGCGCCGACGATCGCTTTGTTGTTCTGGACCGCGAAGCCGGTCACGGCGCTGACCAGGCGCGAGGCGCGGGTGATGTGCTGGGTGACGATCCGGCTGGCGTAAGGCATGAGATCCTGACGGGTGCGGATCGCCATCACGATCTCTTCCATGGCGGCGTTGCCGGCCCGCTCGCCGATGCCGTTGATCGTGCACTCGACCTGGCGGGCGCCGGCCTCGATCGCGCGCAGCGAGTTGGCGACCCCGAGCCCGAGGTCGTTGTGGCAATGCACCGAGATGATCGCCTTGTCGATGTTCGGCACCCGGTTGCGGATCATCCGGATCAGGTCGGCGTACTCCTCGGGGTAGGCGTAGCCGACCGTGTCCGGGATGTTGATCGTACGGGCGCCGGCCGCGATCGCGCTCTCGATGCAGCGACAGAGGAAATCGTGCTCGGAGCGCGAGCCGTCCTCGCAGGACCACTCGACGTCGTCGCAGTAGCGGCGCGCATGGGTAACGCTGTCGATCACCGCGTCCAACACCTGCTCGGGCGTCATTTGCAGCTTGACGGCCATGTGCAGCGGGCTGGTCGCGATGAAGGTGTGGATTCGCTTCTGCGCCGCCGGCTCGAGTGCCTCGGCGGCGCGCTCGATGTCGCCGCGGCTGGCGCGCGCGAGCGAGCAGACCACGCTGTTCCGGACTTTCTTGGCTATCTCGCTGACCGCCTGGAAGTCGCCCGGCGAGGCGATCGCGAAGCCCGCCTCGATGACGTCGACGCCCATCTCCTCGAGGACCTGGGCGATCCGGATCTTCTCCGCTACGGTCATCGAGGCGCCCGGCGACTGCTCGCCGTCGCGCAGGGTGGTGTCGAAGATGATGATGCGGTTTTCGGGGGCTACGTGCTTGCCCGGCTCGACGACTGGATTGGCTGGTTCGGCCGACATGGCCCGATTCCCTTCTGACGGATGGTTGATGCTTCGCTGATGCACGGCTGTCCCCTGAACGCGCTTGGATCGGCAGCGGCTCAGGGGCAGCTAAGTCGAAGCTCCGCCGGAAGGAGAACCCCGTGGGCACGGTCGCCGCGACCGCCGGTCGTCAGTCTGTCGCGGCCCAGCATCACCCTTGTCCCACGTCCCGCTCAGGTTCGCCTAAAGGGTCACCGGCCCGACTTGGCGATCACCCATCACGGCACGATAGAAGACCATCGCCCCGACTTTGTAAAGCCCGATGCCTTCAATTCGGTAAGCGCCAGGGCTAGGGTGGCGCGCCGAAATCGCCGCGAGGGAACCGCCATGCCCAGTGTTCGAGCGCCAGAGCAGGGGCGGCAAGTATCGCGCAGGCCTCGCGGCGAACGTCCTGATCATGGCCGGCCGCAGCGGGCGCGGTCCCGGCGCTCGGCGGTACCCGCCCCCGCATCGAGCAGCGAGCTGCAACTCGCCGACCGGTCCTCGGTCGTTCCCTCGCGGGCGCGGCGATGCCAGGGGTAGAGGTGAATGATCAAGAGAGCGCTGCAAAACGTTGGCCTGACCATCGCGATGTTGCTGGCGACGCTGTTGATTGTCGAGGGCGGCTATGCTTTGAGCCGCGGCGATCGACTGGGTACCAGTCTGTCCTTCAAGGCTCTCGATCTCGCCAGGCAAGAGCTGCCGGGGCTGAAATCGGACCAGGATCTCGAGATCTACGCGCCCGTGATCACGCGGCCGGCAGCCTTCGAGCCGCTCCTGGATGCATTCAAGGCCGATGGCGTCGGCCTGGGCAATTCCCAGTATGATCAGCTCAGGACCGATCGGGCAGAACTGAATGCGGTGATCGATGGCTGTACCGCCCAGAAGCCAAATCTTGACAAAGAGATGACCTATCTGCGCGCCGGCCTCTATGAGCCGTTCAGCCTGGTCACTGCCTTTTACGACTATGGCAAGCCGCTGCGCCCGGAAGTCCAGGCGTTCATCGATCGGTACGGCATCCGGAAGATTCGCCATCGCACCAATGACCAGGGCGAGCGTATCACGCTGCCCGCCGTCACCGCGGCGGCCAAGGTGATCGTGGCCGGCGACAGTATTGCCAACGGCGCCATGGTCAACGACGACGAGACCCTCGCCTCGCGTCTGCAGCAACTCGATCCCGCGCGTCAGTATGTCAACATCGGGATCGGCGGCGCCGACGCCGGCGAGATCAAATGCGCGCTCGAGCGGGCCGGGCGGCGCTATCGCGGCCAGATCAGGGAGCTGATCTACATCTACTGCGAGAATGATTTCAAAGATGACAAGCCGATGGGCCAGCCCGAAGATGTGATCTCTTGGCTGCAGCAGTTTGTGGCGCGGCAAGGAATCGACAAGGTGACTATTGTGTACGCACCCTACATATATAATATCGTGCCATATTTGACGCGATTTAGAGGCTATCGGGGAGGCACTTTCGCTAGTCACAAGAACGAGCGCGAGCGATTGATTCAATTGGCAACGAATGCCAATTTCGACTTCATGGACATGGCAGAGCTGGCCCTCGACGAAATCGAGATCACGGGCACCCAATTTGCCGCCCTGACATTGTTCGTGGACCACGCGCACTGGTCCCCGATCGGAACGGTCAAGATGGCCGAGTATCTGACTGCCCAGCGCAATGCTGAGCGCTCGAGTGGGCTGCTCGGACCGCCCGCTGCAGTCGCCCGCGTCGAGAACGCGCGATAGGGCTGTCAGAGCTTCGAGATCGTCGATGAGCGAGAGCTCGACGCCTCAACGCATCTCGACCACAGGAAAACCGGGGCGACGGAAGCGCTGGGTCGGGCTCGGGCGGCGCTTCAGCGCGAAGGTGAACTCGATCTCGACCGGCGCGTTGCGCGGCAGTTCGGCGACCCCGATCGCCGAGCGCGCGTGCTGGCCGGCGTGGCCGAACACCTTGACCAGGATCTCGGACGCGGCGTCGATCACCTTGGGCTGCTGGTCGAAGCCCGGAGCGGAGGCGACGTAGCCGGTCAGGCGCAGCGCCCGCTCGACCTCATCGAGCCCGCCGGTCAGCGTCTGGTTCAGCCAGGCGAGCGCCTGCAGCGCGCAGCGGCGTGCCGAATCCTGCGCCTGCTCGAGCGCGACCTCGCGGCCGAGCTTGCCGAGCGGCCCGAGATCGTCACCCTGCCACGGCAGCTGGCCGCTGACATAAGCGATCCCGCCGTGGACGACCACGGGCACGTACTGGAACGCGGGTGGCTTGACTTCGGGCAGGTGCAGGCCGAGCAGGGCGAGACGCCTGCGCATGGTCGGCTGCTCGATCATGGGCGCGGCCGGGGGCTTGGCCGGCGCCGGCGGCTTGCCGCGTGGGCCGGGGCGCAAACCGGCGCGGCCTGCGGGGGGCTTCTTGTCGCCTCGAGCCACGTTGGTCCGTCCTAATTCTTCGAGGTGTCGACCAGGCGTTTGGCCGCGATCCAGGGCATCATGCCGCGCAGCTGGCGGCCGACCGCCTCGCTGCCATGGGCCGCGTGCTTCGCCCGCATGGCCTTGAAGCCGACCTGGCCCGCCTTGTTCTCGAGCACCCACTCGCGCGCGAAGGCACCGCTCTGGATGTCGGCGAGGATCCGCTTCAGCTCGGCCTTGACGTGCTCGTCGACGACTCTTGGCCCACGCGTGTAGTCGCCGAACTCGGCGGTATTGGAGACCGAGTAGCGCATGTTGGCAAGCCCGCCCTCATAGATCAGGTCGACGATCAGCTTGACCTCGTGCAGACACTCGAAATAGGCCATCTCGGGCGCGTAGCCGGCCTCGACCAGCGTGTCGTAGCCCGCCTGGATCAGGGCGCACATGCCGCCGCACAAGACCACCTGCTCGCCGAACAGATCGGTTTCGGTCTCCTCGCGGAAGTTGGTCTCGATGATCCCGGCCCGGCCGCCGCCGATCGCGGCACCATAGGAGAGCGCCAGATCGAGCGCGCCGCCCGAGGCGTCCTGCTGGATCGCGACCAGACACGGCACACCCGCGCCCCGCTCGTATTCGGCGCGCACCAGATGCCCCGGCCCCTTGGGCGCGATCATGAACACATCGAGATCGGGCCGCGGCTCGATCAGCCGGAAATGGATGTTGAAGCCATGGGCAAACGCGAGCGCCGCCCCTTCCTTCAGATGAGGCTTCAGATCCTGCTGGTAGAGGTCGGCCTGGAGCTCGTCAGGAACCAGCACCATGACGACATCCGCCCAGGCCGCGGCCTCGCCGGCCGACATCACCTGGAAGCCCGCGCCCTCCGCCTTGGCGGCGGTCGCC
This sequence comes from uncultured Alphaproteobacteria bacterium, assembly GCA_963798075.1. GTDB lineage: Bacteria > Pseudomonadota > Alphaproteobacteria > Geminicoccales > Geminicoccaceae > DATAOG01. The sequence goes on from CAWCRU010000042.1 coordinate 27,431, forward strand.
GACCCCGGCCGCAGCGCGACCACGACCTCGGGCACGCCGCTGTCCTTGAGGTTGTTGGCATGGCCAAAACCCTGGCTGCCATACCCGATCACGGCCACGCGCCTGCTCTTGATCAGGTTCAGATCGGCATCGGTATCATAGTAGACGCGCATGGCGGGCCTCCGGCTGGTTGGTGGCGGGCGCAGGTCCACAGGCGAGACGCCGAGATCCCGCGGCATTCGTTCGGCGAGAGCCTTCAGGCAACCCGCCGCACGCAATCAAGTGGTGGGAGTACCGGTGAAGCTCAGCGCCCGCTGCTCTCGTAGATCGCTTCGAGCGGAGAGTCGCGCCGACGGCCTCCAAAACGACCATGTCCTCGGGAGGTTCGACAACAATAAGCTCCCAGCCGCGCGCGGTGCGCGACTACATCTCGATGCGTCGCTCCTTCTGCTCGATCAGGACGAAGTGCCGGAGCGAGGCGATCCGCTGGTATTCGCGCCACTTCTCGATCCGGTCATGGCGCTCGGTGGTGGGCGAGAGTACCTCGACGATGACCGTCGGCTCTTCAACGCGATCGTCATCCGGTGCGACCGGCGTGCAGGTCACGAGCACATCCGGGTACATCACGGCGTTCGGGGTCACGACCTTGAGGTCGTCGATGTCTACCCGGCAGGGGCTCGAGCGGAGCGCGTTCCTGATCTCGGCAAAGACATTGCCCTTGATGGCGCTGTGCGCGGCGGAGGCGCCCGTCATCAGTCGCACGACGCCGCCGACCAACTCGTAGCGCTCGGGTTCGTCGGCCTCGAAGGCGAGAAACTCCTCGATCGTCCAGGCGTAAGGCCGCGCTTTAGCCATCATTCTCTCCCGGCAAGGAGACGCCGCTCACCCTGTCTCGCGCTCGGCGAGCGTGAGCCTATCACAAAGTCCGCGAGCCGTGCGCGATCGCGACCACGCCCGCGCGGCTGACCTCGGCGAGGCCGAGGGGTTCCATCAGGTCGACGAAGGCATCGATCTCGGACGGCGAGCCGGTGATCTCGAAGACGAAGCTGTCGAGCGTGCTGTCGACCAGGCGGGCGTGCATGAAGTCGGCGATCCGGAGCGCCTGCACGCGTTTCTCGCGCTCGCCGGTGACCTTGACGAGCGCCAGCTCGCGCTCGAGGCAGGGGCCCTCGACCGTGAGGTCGGCGACCTTGTGCACCGGCACGAGCTTGTCGAGCAGCGCCTTGATCTGCTCGATCACCTGGGCGGTGCCGGTGGTCACGATGTTGATCCGGGAACGGCCGTTCGCGCGGTCGACCTCGGCTACCGTCAGGCTCTCGATGTTGTAGCCGCGGCCCGAGAACAGGCCGATCACGCGCGCGAGCACGCCCGGCTCGTTGTCGACCAGGACCGCGATCGTGTGCCGCTGCTCCGCTGCGCTCATGACAAGGCCACCCCTGCTCCGCAAATCCTTTGGTCCCGGCGCCGCCTGGGGCGGCATCCGGACCGCAGGCGGCGCAATGGGCAAGCGTCAGACGAGGACCATGCCCTCCTCGGAGCGCGGTACCGTCCCGGCGCCGTCGTCCTCGGGACAGAGCTTGATCTCGTTGTGCGCGGCACCGCCCGGGATCATCGGGTAGACGTTCTCGGCCCGGTCGACCACGATGTCGGCGATCACGGGCTTTTCGGTCTCGATCATCGCCTTGATCACGTCATCGACCTGGTCCGGCGTCTGCGCGCGCAGGCCCACCGCCCCAAACGCCTCGGCCAGCTTCACGAAGTCCGGCAGGCTGTCCATGTAGCTCTCGCTGTAGCGGTGGCCGTGGAAGAACTCCTGCCACTGGCGGACCATGCCCATATACGAGTTGTTGAGGATGAACGACTTCACCGGCAGGCGGTACTGCACGATCGTCGACATCTCCTGCATGTTCATGACCCAGGAGGCCTCGCCCGCGATGTCGATCACGAGCGCGTCCGGGTGCGCGACCTGAACGCCCATCGCGGACGGCAGGCCGTAGCCCATCGTGCCGAGCCCGCCCGAGGTCATCCAGTGGCGCGGTTTTTCGAACTTGTAGTGCTGCGCTGCCCACATCTGATGCTGGCCGACCTCGGTCGTGATGTAGGTCTCGCGGTCCTTGGTCAGCTCGTACAGGCGTTGGATCGCATATTGGGGCTTGATGACCTTGCCGCTCTGGCGGAAGCGCAGGCTGTCCTTGGCCTGCCACTCGCGGATCTTTTCCCACCAGGGATCGATGCGCGCCGGATCGGCCTGATTGCCCTTGGCCCGCCAGGCCTCAAGCAGCGCCCGCAGAGCGCGCGTGGCATCGCCCACGATCGCGACGTCGACCGGTACGTTCTTGTTGATCGAGCTGGGATCGATGTCGACCTGGATCTTCTGCGAGCCGGGCGAGAACCGGTCCAGACGGCCCGTGACCCGATCGTCGAAGCGGGCGCCGATCGCGATCATCAGATCGCAGCCGTGCATCGCGAGATTGGCCTCGTAGGTGCCGTGCATGCCGAGCATGCCGATGAACTGCGGGTCCGAGGCCGGATAGGCGCCGAGCCCCATCAGGGTCAGCGTGATCGGGAAGCCGGTCGCGCGCACGAGCTCGGTCACCAGCGCCGAAGCCTCGAGGCCCGAGTTGATCACGCCGCCGCCGACGTAGAAGATCGGCCGGTGCGCCTTGGCCATGAGCTCGACCGCCTGGGCGATCGGCTCCGGCAGCGGCTCGACGCGCGGATTGTAGGTCCGGTGCCGGACCTGGTCGGCGGGGGCGTAGGTCGCGGGCCCCATCAGGATGTCCTTGGGCAAATCGATCACGACCGGCCCCGGGCGCCCGCTGCGCGCGACGTGGAACGCCTCGTGGACCGTGCGCGCGACCGCGTCGCCCGACTTGACGAGGTAGTTGTGCTTGGTGCAGGGCCGGGTGATGCCGACCGTGTCCGCCTCCTGGAAGGCGTCGTTGCCGATCATGTGGGTCGGCACCTGGCCCGTGAGGCAGACCACCGGCACGCTGTCCATCAGCGCATCGGTCAGCCCGGTCACGGTGTTGGTGGCGCCCGGACCCGAGGTCACCAGGACGACGCCGACCCGGCCGGTGGAGCGCGCATAGCCTTCGGCGGCGTGGACCGCCCCCTGCTCGTGCCGGACCAGAATGTGGCGGATCCTGTCCTGCTTGAAGATCGCGTCGTAAATCGGCAGGACCGCACCGCCCGGATAGCCGAATACCACCTCGACCCCCTGCTCGACCAGCGCCTGGAGCACGACCTCCGAGCCGGTCATCGGCTGGGTGATCGCCTGAATCTGGGCGTCGGTTCGGGGCAGCGAGGTGGCATCTGGCATGATTTTGGCTCCTCGATCGATGCCTCGGCGGTCGGTAAAGGGGCTGGTAACCCTTTCGTGCGCCGGTTTTTGGCCCTCTTTAAGGGCTGGATCGGAAACTATGCGGCAACGCGGCATCGGTCAACAAGCGGCGCTCGAGCCCTGGCAGATCCAGCGGGATGCCCGGATCGTCGCCGAACCCCTGGAGCGGCTCCAGCTCGGGCAGCTGATGGCGCAACCACGTCACCTGGCGCTTGGCGTACTGGCGCGTGCGCACGACGGCGCGCGCGAGCGCAGTTGCGAGATCCAGAAGGCCGTCCAGATGGGCGCAGAGCTCGGGCACCGCGACCGCCTTCAGAAGCGGCAGATCGGGCTCCGGGTGGGCGCGGCGGAGGGCGCCGAGCTCGGCGAGGGCGCCCGCCTCGAGCATCGCTCGCAGGCGGCGCTCGATCCGCAGCTGCAGCAAAGGCCGCGGCGGCAGCAGGGCCAGGCCGACGAGCGGCTGCGGCAGCCGGATCCGGAACCGGGGCAGGGCCTGCCAGTCGGCGAGCGAGCGGCCGGTCGCCGCCAACACCTCGAAGGCGCGGATCAGCCGCTGCCGGTCGCTCGGTCGCAGCCGCGCCGCCATGACCGGATCGCGCCGCCTGAGCTCTGCATGCAGGCCCGGGCCGCCGAGATGCTCGCACATCGCCTCGACCGCGGCCCGAGTTGCCGTCGGCACCGGCGGCACGGGCGCCAGGCCCCGCAGCAGCGCGGACAGATAAAGGCCGGTGCCTCCGACCACGATCGGCAGCCGGCCCGCCGCCCGGCTCGCTTCGATCGCCGCGCCGGCGAGCTCGAGCCAGCTCCCGACCGACGCCGGATCGGCGGCGCCGAGCACACCGAACAGGCGGTGCGGCACCCGCGCCTCGTCCGCCGGACCCGGTCGCGCAGTCAGCAACGGCAGCTCGCGGTAGAGCTGCATGCTGTCGGCATTGATGATCACGCCATTCAGGGCCTCGGCCAGGTGCAGCGCCAGCGTCGATTTGCCACTCGCGGTCGGGCCGCCGATCACCAGAAGCCCGGTCATGGTCCTGCCGCCAGGGGGCGGAGTGAAAGGAGCCGGCGCCGGTGAGCCAGATCCTCTGCCTGATCGCCGATCCCGCGCGGGCATCCCTTCAGACCCACATCGTCGCCGAGGTCGGCCGCGCGGTCGGCGCCAGACCCCGCTGGCTGGCCGAGGCCGAAGCCTGCGAGTTCGCGCTCGAGGGTCCGTCCGAAGGGGCTCTCGCCGGGCCGCTCCGGCAGACCCTCAACGACCTCGGCGTCGACGTCGCTTTGGTCCCGGCCGCGGGGCGGGCCAAGCGTCTTCTGATCAGCGACATGGATTCGACCATGATCACGGTCGAATGCATCGATGAGGTCGCGAGTACGCTCGGCATCCAGGCCGAGGTTGCGGCGATCACGCGGCGCGCCATGAACGGCGAGCTCGACTTTCGCACCGCCCTCGCGGCCCGGGTCGCCCTGCTCGCGGGCCTGAGCGTCACGGTCCTGGATGAAGTTTATCGGGCGCGCGTGCATCTGATGCCCGGTGCCGCGACCCTGGTCCGGACGATGCGGACGCAGGGTGCGACCACCGCGCTGGTCTCTGGCGGCTTCGCCCCGTTCACCGAGCGGGTGCGCGCGGCGCTCGGCTTCGATCTGGTCCAGGCCAATCGCCTGGAGGCCAGCGCCGGCCGCCTGACCGGCCGGGTGCTCGAGCCGGTGCGCGGCCCGGAGAGCAAGCTCGCGCTGCTCCAGCGCCTGACCCGGGCCCGAAGGCTCGCGCCCGCCGCGACGCTCGCGGTCGGCGACGGCGCCAACGATCTGCCGATGCTCAAGGCCGCCGGCCTCGGGGTCGCCTATCGCGCCCATCCGGTGGTCAGGGGGGCGATTCCGGTGAGCATCAGCCATGCCGACCTGACGGCTCTGCTCTATCTGCAGGGCATCGCCCGGCCGCGATTTCGCGCTCGCCTGAACGCAAAGGGCGGCCGCGCGACCGCGTTTCCGCCGTCGAGGGCCCGGGCGCGGACCGCGTCCGGGCCCGGTGCGGCTACTACTGCGGCGCCGGCGCTGGCGCTGGTGCCGGCGGCGCGCCCGCCTCTGCCAGGCGTAGCGCCACGAAGCGCAGGTCGCCCTGACGATCGATCAGCAACAGGACCGACTTCTTGTCGTCCTGTCGGGCCTGGTTGACCTTGGCCGCCACCTCGGGCGGCGAATGGACCTCCTCCTGGCCGACCTCGACGATCACGTCGCCGGCCCGCAGGCTCTCCTTGCTGGCGGCGCCGCCGTCGGCGACGTTCATGATCACCACGCCCTTGATGTCTTCGGCGAGCTGGAAGCGGGTTTTGAGCTCATCGGTGATGGTCGCGACGGTGACGCCCAGGCCCTCGATGTCGGCCGAGGTCGGGGTGTCGGCTTCGCCCTCGGTGAGGGCCGCCAGCTCCTCCTCCTCCGGCAGCTCGCCGAGGGTCACCTCGAAGGCCTTGCGCTCGCCGTGCCGCCAGACCACGACCTTGGCCGCCTCACCGATCGGGGTCTCGGCAACGATCCGGGGCAGGCCCCGCATCCGATCGATCTTCTTGCCGTCGAACTCGAGGATCACGTCGCCCGCCTCGATCTTGGCGTCCTCGGCCGGCCCGCCCGGGGTCACGCTGGCGACCAGCGCGCCGGCGGCGCCGGTCAGGCCCAGGCTGTCGGCGATCTCGTCGGTCACAGTCTGGATCCGGACCCCGAGCCAGCCGCGCTTGACCTTGCCTTCGGCCTTGAGCGAGTTGATCACCGGCAGGGCAAGATTGGACGGGATCGCGAAGCCGATCCCGACATTGCCGCCGCTCGGCGAGAAGATCGCCGTGTTGATCCCGATCACCTCGCCTTCCAGATTGAAGCTCGGGCCGCCGGAGTTGCCGCGGTTGATCGGCGCGTCGACCTGCAGGAAGTCGTCGTAGGGCCCCGCCCGGATGTCGCGCGAGCGGGCCGAGATGATGCCGGCCGTCACCGTGCTGCCGAGGCCGAACGGATTGCCGATCGCGATGATCCAGTCCCCGACCCGGATGTGGTCGCTGTCGCCGAAGGTGACCGCCGGGAACGGCTTGTCGCCCTCGATCTTGAGCAGCGCGAGATCGGTCTTCTGGTCGTGGCCGATCAGCTTGGCCGAATAGGTCGTGTCATCGCCGAAGATCACCGAGATCTCGTCGGCCTCGGCGATCACGTGATTGTTGGTGACCACGTAGCCGGCAGGGTCGACCACGAAGCCCGAGCCCAGCGACGACTGGCGTTGCGGGGTCTGCTGCTCGGGCGGCCGGTTGCGGTCGAAGAACTCGTGGAAGAAGTCTTCGAACGGCGAGCCGGGCGGCGGCTCGGGGAATGGGAACGCCGGGTTCTGACCGCGAGGGACCGCCTTTGTGGTCGCGATGTTGACCACCGCAGGACCGACCCGGTCGACGATGTCGGCGAAGCTGATCTGCGGTGGTCCCGCACGGGTCTGCTGGGGTCCGGCCAGCAGCCCCACGAGGACCGCGGTCAGCAACAGCGTGCGACCAGCCCCGCGCACGCCGCCGCGCGATGCCGTCGGCAGAGTCGGGGCGAAGGCTGACACCAGGCTCATGTACGGTTCTCCGCAAGACCGGCCGCTGGCTATCCCAGCGGTTGACCTTGCTCTACGGAAGGGGCACCCAAATTGCCGCGTCACGCTACGCATGATTGGCTTGGCAGCCTGCTAAGCATACCCCCGAAATGGATCCGGCGCCATCATCTCCCTGGGAAAAAGCTGCACCTCGAACCGACCGCTAGCCACGCACCAGCCAGACCAGGACGACGCCGAGCGCGACCGCGACCAAGCCGCCCATCCGGAGCTGCTCGTTGGCAAGGCCGAGCGCCATCGCGGCGGCGCGCTTCATGGCATCGGGCGACAGCGCCCAAAGCAGCCCCTCCAGCACCAGCACCAGGGCCAAAGCCGTAGCCAGATCGATCATCGGGTCGCCGCCCCTGCTCCCGCCCACCGGCCTCGCGTCGGTTCGTGGGGCCGGGTCCCGCCCGCCGGCGCGTGCGGCCAGCCGGCGACGGGCGCTGAGCGATCCGAAAGCTCCACGAGCACGCCTGCGAGCCGCGAGCCTGGCGGCGCCCTAACCGACGGCAAGGCCGATGTCCGCAGCAGCGCCGAGCCGGCTCGCCGGCCACCAAGCCTACTCGACCGCGCTGGCCGCCGGCGGCTGATCGACCCCGGCCGTGGCGGGAGGCGGCGTCTGTGACGGCGCGCGCTGCATGCTCGCGGCGGCGGGGCCAGGGGCGCCTTCGGCACCATGCGCGGTCTGCAGCGCTGCGTCCGGACTGTCGAAGAAGCGGAAGAACTGGCTGTCCGGCGACAGCACCACGCTCGTGGAATCGTCTCCGAGCGCCGTCTTATACGCCTGCATCGAGCGGTAGAAGGTGAAGAAGTCGACGTCCCGGCCAAACGCTTCGGCGAAGATCTTGATCGCCTGGGCGTCGCCCTCGCCGCGGATGATCTCGCCTTCCTTGTCCGCTTCGGCGATGATCACCCGCCGCTCGCGATCGGCCCGGGCGCGGATCCGCTGCCCCAGCTCGGCGCCCTGCGCGCGCAGCTCCTTGGCCTCGCGTTCGCGCTCGGTCTGCATCCGATGGTAGATGGCCTGACTGTTCTCGGCCGGCAGATCCGCCCGCTTGATCCGAACGTCGACAATGTCGATGCCGAACTGCTTGGCCTCGGTGTTCGCCTGGTCGCGGATCTTGTTCATCAGCTCGGCGCGATCGGCCGACAGCACCGTGAACAGCGGCACCTCGCCCAGCACCTTGCGCAAGGAGGCGTCGAGAATGGTATCGATGCGGCCGCGCAATATCGCCTCACTGCCCACCGACTGATAGAAGAGCAAGGGGTCGACGATCCGATATCGGGCGAAGGCGTCGACCACCAGCCGCTTCTGATCGCCAAGGATCACCTCCTGCGCATCGGCGTCGAAGTCGAGCACGCGGCGGTCGATGTAGACAACGTTTTGAATGAACGGCAGCTTGACCTGCAGGCCGGGAGCCCGAACCACGCGCTTGAGGTCGCCGAACTGCAGGACCAGCGCCTGCTGCGTCTGGTGCACCGTGAACAGCGCGCTGGTCGCGAGCACCAGGACGACGGCTACGAGCGCCCCGGCGCCAATGGCGAGATTGCGGTTCATGGCTTTGGCTCTCCGTCGCTGCTCGCGCTCGGGGCGGCGGCGCGCTCCCGCGCCCGCCGCTCGAGCTCGGGCAGCGGCAGATAGGGCACCACGCCGGAGCCCTTCCCGGACTGATCGATCAGCACCTTGTTCATGCCGCGCAGCACGTCTTCCATGGTTTCGAGGTAGATCCGCTTGACGGTGACGTCGCGCGCCTTGCTGAATTCGCCGTAGACCGCGAGGAAACGCTGCGCGTCGCCCTCGGCCCTGGCGACCACCTCCTGCCGGTAGGCCTGAGCTTCCTGCGAGATCCGCTCGGCGTCGCCGCGCGCCCGCGGCAGGATGTCGTTGGCGAACGATTCGGCCTCGTTCTGGGCCCGCTCGCGGTCCGCCTGCGCGCGCTGCACGTCGCGGAATGCCTCGATCACCTCGTCCGGCGGGTCGACCTTCTGCAGCTGCACCTGGGTGACCAGGATGCCGGCGCCGTAATCGTCGAGAATCTGCTGGGTCTGCTCGCGCGCGTGTTGTTCGATCGCGCCGCGGGCTTCGGTGGTCGCCTCGGCGATCGGCGTCTTGCCGATGATCTCGCGCATCACGCTTTCCGCCACCGCCTTCACGGTCGATTCCGGATCACGAATGTTGAACAGGAACTGACCCGCGTCCTTGATCATCCACAACAGCACGAAATTGATGTCGACGATGTTCTCGTCGCCGGTCAGCATCAGGCTCTCGTTGCCGACTTCGCGCGCCGAGCCGCCGCCAATCTCCGCGGCCGAGCGAAAGCCGATCTCGACCCGGTTGGAGTGGGTCACCTTGGGCATGAACACGGTCTCGATCGGCGCCGGTATGTGCCAACGAAGACCCGGCTGGGTGGTCTCGGTCCACTTGCCGAACCTCAGGACGACGCCCTGCTCGTCCGGGTCCACGCGATAGAAGCCGCTCGCCAGCCAGACCGCGACCAGGATCAGAGGAACCGCCACCAGCGCCTTACGGTTGCCGCCGAAACCGCCGCCGATGCCGCCCGGAAAGATCTTTTTGACCTTCTCCTGGCTGCGGCGCAGCAGCTCCTCCAGGTCGGGCGGTTGCTGGCCGCCGCCCGGACGACCGCCCCAAGGCCCCTGGCCCCCGCCACCCTGCCAGCCGCCTCCCTGGTTGTTCCACGGCATCGATCGCTACCTCTCGCTGCTGGGGCAGCGCCCTGGAGGGCTTTGCCCGCGCTACGGCGTCCTCTATATCAGCAGGACCGGAAGCGCCAGGGCGAGCTTCGTGCCCATCGCACTGCTGCCGAGAATATCGTGCGGCAACCGAGAGGGTTCAACCATGACGCAGCTCAGCCGAGACCAGGTCCTCCAGGCCCTCGCCGGAGTGCTCGATCCTGCGCAAAGCCGGGACGTCGTCGCTCTCGAGATGATCTCGGGGATCGTGGTCAAGGGCAGCAACGTCGGCTTCGCGCTCGAGGTCGAGCCGAGCGAGGCCGAAGCCAAGGAGCCGCTGCGTCAGGCTTGCGAACGGGCGGTATTGGCGCTGCCGGGCGTGACCTCGGTAACCGCGGTGCTGACCGCCGAGCGCGCCCCCGGCGGCGCGCGGGCGCCCCACCCGACCGGCAGCCCCATGGTCCGCGGCGGACCGTCGGAGGGCCGGCAGCCGACCCAGGCCAAGCCCGGGCTGCCGGGCATCCGCTCGGTGATCGCGGTCGCCTCCGGCAAGGGCGGCGTCGGCAAGTCGACCACCGCGGTCAACCTGGCGCTCGGGCTGGGCAGGCTCGGCCAACGGACAGGCCTGCTCGACGCCGACATCTACGGCCCCTCGCAGCCGCGCATGCTCGGCATCACGGGCAAGCCCACGAGCCCCGACGGCAAGAAGCTGCGGCCGATGGCAAATTACGGCGTCCGGGTGATGTCGATGGGCTTTTTGGTCGATGAGGACGCGCCGATGATCTGGCGCGGACCCATGGTCCAGAGCGCGATCCAGCAGATGCTGAGCGACGTCGAATGGGGCGAGCTCGACGTGCTGGTGGTCGACCTGCCGCCCGGCACCGGCGATGCCCAGCTGACTATGGCGCAGCGGGTGCCGCTCGCCGGTGCTGTGATCGTCTCGACGCCCCAGGACATCGCCCTTCTGGACGCGCGCAAGGCGCTCAACATGTTCCGCAAGGTCGACGTGCCGGTGCTCGGCATCGTCGAGAACATGAGCTACTTCCTCTGTCCGCACTGCGGCGGTCGTTCGGAGATCTTCAGCCACGGCGGCGCGCGCGCGACCGCGGCCAAGTTCGGGGTCGACTTTTTGGGCGAGATCCCGCTCGACCTCGCGATCCGCGAGCAGACCGACGCCGGCCGGCCGCCGGTGGTGGCGGAGCCCGACGGCCCCCAGGCGCTCGCCTATCTGGAGCTCGCCCGGCTGGTCCTGGCCAAGCTCGACCAGCCGGCGGCCGCCGAGCAACGACCGTTCCCAAAGATCGTCTACGAGAATTGACAGCCGCGCGGAACTGCCGGAGCCTGGGAGCGCCTGGAACTTCCACCGACCACCGGCGTTGATCGGCCGATGCCCGGCCAAACCATAGAAGCGTCGTCTGAGGCCCCGCAGGAGGCGGCAGGGCGCGAGCCCACGCGTCCGATCAGCGTCGATGGACCGGCGGCCCCCATCGAGGCGGGCAAAAGCATCGTCCTCGACCGCGAGACCGAACGGGCGGTCGCGGTCGCCAAGGGTCGGGTGCGCATCCGCTCGCGCATGCTCACCGGCCTGTTCACGCTTGCGATCCTCTACACCTGCTACTTCGCCCAGGCGGTGCTGATCCCGATCGCGCTCGCCCTGCTGCTCAACCTGCTCCTGGCGCCGCTGGTGCGTGGCCTGAAACGATATCTGAGGCTGCCCGAAGCGGTCGGCGCCGGCCTCGTGCTGGTCGTGCTGGTCGCCACGGTCGGCCTGACCATCTACGGCCTGTCCGGCCCTGCTGCCCGCTGGCTCCATGATGTGCCGGTGGCGCTGATCGACGTTCGCGAGAAGGTTGAGGCGCTGCGCAAACCGGTCAAGGAGGTGCAGGAGGCGGCGCAGAAGGTCGAGGCCATGGCCCAGGGCCAGCCGACGACGGGTCAGCAGCAGCCGGTGCAGGTCGCGGTCCAGGGGCCGGGGCTGACGCAGCTGTTCCTCAGCGGCGCGTTCACGATCGTGGCCGGACTCGTGGTCATGGTCGCGCTTTTGTACTTTTTGCTCGCCTCGGGCGACACCCTGCTGCGCCAGGCGGTCAGCATTGCGCCAAGGCTCGGCGACAAGCGCCGGCTGGTCGAGATCGCCCGCGATACCGAGGACGACATCTCCTACTATCTGGTCACGATCAGCCTGATCAACGCCGGCCTCGGGCTCGCCGTCGGCACGGCCATGTATCTTCTCGGCATGCCCAACGCCGTCCTTTGGGGCGTGATGGCCGCGGTCTTCAACTACGTACCGTTCCTCGGCGCCGTGACCGGCATCAGTACCGTGGCCCTGGTGGCGCTGATCACCTTCGACCACCCGTGGTCGATCCTGCTGCCGCCGCTGAGCTACCTTTCTCTGACCGCCATCGAGGCCCAGTTCATCACGCCGGCGCTGCTCGCCCGCCGCCTGACCCTGAATCCGGTCGCAGTGTTCCTGGCGCTGATCGTCTGGACCTGGATGTGGGGCATCGCCGGCGCCCTGCTGGCAGTACCTCTGCTCGCGACCTTCAAGATCTGCTGCGATCACCTCGAGCCCCTGCAGCCGATCGGGACCATGCTCGGCCGCTGACCGAGGACCGACCGCAAGAACCGGGTTGTGTGGGGCGCGCGCGAGGCCGATTCTCGGGGGACCACCACCGAGGAGCCGGAACCATGGCCGCCAATCTCGCCCTGATCGACGCGGCGCCCTCTGCCCGCGCCCTGCCTTACAACGCCCAAATCGCCACCGCACTCCGCTACGTCGTCGAGCACGGCGAGGAGCAGCCCTCGCTCGAGACGATGGCGGAGCAGGCCGGGCTGTCGCCGTTCCACTTCCAGCGCATCTTCAAGCGCTGGGCCGGGATCAGCCCGAAGCGCTTTCTTCAGTACGTCACGCTCGCCAACGCCAAGCGGGCGCTCTCCGCCGACGCGAGCGTGCTGGACGCAGCGCTCGATGCCGGCCTGTCCGGTCCATCGCGCCTGCACGACCTGTTCGTCGCCTGCGATGCCATGACGCCCGGCGAATTCAAGGCGCTGGGCGACAAGCTCGTGATCCGCTGGGGCCTGCACGACACGCCGCTCGGCCGGGTCCTGGTCGGCGTCACCGAGCGCGGTGTCTGCTGGCTCGCCTTCGTCGAGGCCGAAGACGCGCCGGTGATCGCCGAGTTCGAGCGCGAATGGCGCGGCGTCCGCCGCCTGCGCGACGATGACGGCACTGCCGCGATCGCCGCCCGCGCCTTCGAGCTTGGCACGCCCTCGGCGGAGCCTTTGCCGCTCCTGATGCGGGGCACCAACTTCCAGATCAAGGTCTGGGAGGCGCTGCTCCGGATCCCGTTCGGCCGCCTCGTCAGCTATCAGGCGATCGCGCAGGCGATCGGGCAGCCGCGGGCGGTGCGCGCGGTCGGGCGCGCGGTCGGCGCCAACAACATCTCCTGGCTGATCCCCTGCCACCGGGTGATCCTGTCGACCGGGATCATCCACAACTACCGCTGGGGCGTGCGCCAGAAGCAGATCCTGACCGCCTTCGAAGCCGCGGTCGCCCACCCCGGCGCGTGATCGGCCGCCAAGCCGTGGCCACCCTCTACTATCATCCGTGCATGAGCCATGCTACTTTCGGCGTCGCGAGTGAGAATGGCGATGGCAGTTGAGACCCCTGGGGCGGCTCGCCCGACCGAAGCGTTGATCGTCCGCGATCCGGACATCCTGGGCGGCCGGCCGGTGTTTCGCGGCACGCGGGTGCCGGTCGACGTGCTGTTCGACAATCTAGCCGACGGCCTCACCCTGGAGGAGATCCTGCGGGCCTACCCCACGGTCGACCGCGAGGACGCGGTTAGCGCACTGGAGCTGGCACGGAAACGGCTGCTCGACGACGCGGCTTGATGCGCCACGTGCTGGTCGACGAGTGCTTGCCTGTCCAGCTGCATCGATGGCTCGACGGATTCGATGTCCGAACGGTCGCGTTCCTGGGCTGGAAAGGCAAGCGGAACGGCGAGCTGCTGTCTGCGGCGCAGGGCAAATTCGACGTGCTGCTCACCAACGATCAGTTCTTGTCGCGGGAGCGCGATCCGGGTCGCTACGGGCTCGCCTTCGTGGTCTTGACCACCAATCGGCTTCGAGAGGTGGAGCGGCTCGTTCCGGATCTTGCCGAGGCACTCGCCCACGTTCCGCCAGGCGGGGTGATCCGGATCCCGGCAAAGCCAGCCTAACCATCTGCGCCGCCCGCTGCTCGGTCCTCGGCGCAGTGGCGAGGAAAAGCACTTCCCAGGTGGGACTATCAAAAAATATAGCCGCCCGTAGCGTGTGGCTTTCTAAGTGAGGCTTTGCTGCTTCTGATGCAGGGTCGTTTTCATTCGCAGCACACCGGCAGCAACCAACCATGTCTCCTTTTCGAGAAGCACTCGGCCGAACGGCATTTTGGCTCCCTATCAATTGCGATCCAACACTTGCCATGCGGGCCGGAATGGCCGTGGCTCCGCTCGGTTGGCAAGCAAGTACTATCTACTGCTGGTTCGAAGATTTGGCGGAAGACAGCGGGATGTGCAAGCGCGTCGTCGGACATGTCCGCGCGCGACGGAGGAATTCGGCGACCGTCACGCGCGCTTCGTTGCGCGCCAAACGCGACTCATGGGGTGAAGCGGACCGAGACGTCGCCCAGCACGCCGAAGTCGCCGATTGCGGTCTGGCCGGGCTCGAGAACGAGGAGGCCGGTCGTGGTGCCGGTGCTGACGATCTGGCCGGCCGGCAGGGTGCGCCCGCTCGCCGTGTAGCGGTTGACGAACCAGGCCAGCACGTTGAGCGGATGGCCGAGAACCAGCGCGCCGGTGCCCGCGGCCTTGACGACGCCATCGACCTCGAGCCGCACCTCGTGGGTCGCGAGATCGAGCGCTTGCCAGTCGAAGGTCGGTGCGCCCAGGACCAAAGCGCCGTTGACGCCGCAGTCGGCGACCGCTGACGGCGCGCCGTGCCTGATCGGGTGGTCGAGGCGCGTGCTCACGATCTCGATTGCCGGGATCGGCGCGCTGACCCGCTCGGCGGCCTCGTCGGGCTCGTAGGGCCGATCGCGCGGCTCGAAATCGGCCGCGAGCTGGAACGCGAACTCGCACTCGATGCCGCGCATCGGGAAGTCGGCGGCCGGCAGTTCGGCCGGCGAGGCGAACACCAGGGGCGCCAGCACCGGCCCGTAGAACGGCTCCTCGATGCCGAAAAGCCGTTGGCTCGCCTCGGCCGTGCAGCCGACCTTCCAGCCGGCGACCGGCTGGCCGAAGCTCGCGATGAAGGCCTCCTGGATGGCGTAGCCGTCGGCCATGGTCGCCGGCCGGCAGCTCTCGGGCAAGCCCGCGAGCGGCCTCCGGCTGCGCCGCGCATCGACAAGAGCCGCGACCGCCGCGCGGGCCGCATCCTGGCTGATGGTCATCCTGTCCGCCTCCGACCGATCCGGAACGAGCGATCAGCCCCCGGCCGCCTGGATCTGCGCCTGGGCGATCCGGATCGCGCGCTCGGCGAGGCCGCGAGCGGCATCGTCCTTGGCCTCGCCGAGGTCGTCCTCGGCATCGGAGAGCCGCTGGCGCGCGCGCCCGAGGTCGATCTCCTCGACCGGCATGGCTTCTTCGGCGAGCACCGTGCAGCCGCGCTCGTTGACCTCAGCGAAGCCGCCGGCGACGAAGATCCGCCGGGTCACCTGGTTGCCCTCCCAGGTCTCGAGCACGCCTGGGCGCAGCAGCGACATGAGCAGGCTGTGGCCGGGCAGGACGCCGAAGTCGCCGGCCTCGCCCGGCGCCACCACCATGTCGACCAAGGCCCTCGCCAGCAGCCGCTCGGGCGCCACCAGCTCGAACTCGACCTTGGCCGCCGAGGCTCCAGCGTCCGTCACGCGCCGTCTCCTCAGTCCTCGGCGGCCATGCGCTTGGCCTTCTCGACCGCCTCCTCGATGCCGCCGACCATGTAGAACGCGGCCTCGGGCAGGTCGTCGTGGTCGCCGGCGCAGATCGCCTTGAAGCCCGCGATCGTGTCCTCGATCGAGACCAGCTTGCCGGGCGAACCCGTGAACACCTCGGCAACATGGAACGGCTGCGACAGGAAGCGCTGCAGCTTGCGCGCCCGGGCAACCACCAGCTTGTCCTCTTCCGAGAGCTCGTCCATGCCCAGGATCGCGATGATGTCCTGGAGCGCCTTGTAGCGCTGCAGGGTCGCCTGGACCTCGCGCGCCACCCGGTAGTGCTCCTCGCCGACCACCGAGGCCGTCAGGATGCGCGAGGTCGAATCCAGCGGGTCCACGGCGGGATAGATGCCGAGTTCGGCGATCTGGCGGGACAAAACCGTGGTCGCGTCCAGATGCGAGAACGCGGCCGCGGGCGCCGGGTCGGTGAGATCGTCGGCAGGCACGTAGATCGCCTGCACCGAGGTGATCGAGCCCTTGGTGGTCGAGGTGATCCGCTCCTGGAGCGCGCCCATGTCGGTGCCGAGCGTCGGCTGATAGCCAACCGCCGACGGGATCCGGCCGAGCAGCGCCGAGACCTCGGAGCCGGCCTGGGTGAAGCGGAAAATGTTGTCGATGAACAACAGTACGTCCTGGCCCTCGGTGTCGCGAAAATGTTCCGCGACGGTCAGGCCCGAGAGGCCCACGCGCGCGCGGGCCCCGGGCGGCTCGTTCATCTGGCCGTAGATCAGGGCCACCTTGGACTTGGACAGGTCCTCGAGGTCGATGACGCCGGACTCGATCATCTCGCGGTAGAGATCGTTGCCCTCGCGGGTCCGCTCGCCGACGCCCGCGAACACCGAGAAACCGCCGTGCGCCTTGGCGATGTTGTTGATCAGCTCCATGATGATCACGGTCTTGCCGACGCCCGCCCCGCCGAACAGGCCGATCTTGCCGCCCTTGGGGTAGGGCGTCAGCAGGTCGACCACCTTGATCCCGGTGGTCAGGATCTCGGTCTCGGTCGACTGGTCGACCAGAAGAGGCGCCGGCTGGTGGATCGGCACCTTGATCTTGGCCTCGACCGGGCCGCGCTCGTCGACCGGCTCGCCGATCACGTTCAGGATCCGGCCCAGCGTCTCGCGGCCGACCGGCATCGCGATCGGCTCGCCGGTGTCGATGACTTCCTGGCCGCGGATCAGGCCGTCGGTGCCGTCCATGGCGATCGTGCGCACGGTCGATTCGCCGAGATGCTGCGCCACCTCGAGGACGAGCTTGTTACCGTGGTTGTCGGTGTGCAGGGCGTTCAGGATCGCCGGCAGGGCGCCCTCGAACTGGACGTCGACGACCGCGCCCATCACCTGGGTGACCCGGCCGGCCTGGACGTTCTCGCGGCTGACATCGTTCATCTATGGTTCCTCGGCTCCCAAGGATTCCGGCGCGGCGCGCCTACAGCGCCTCGGCGCCCGAGACGATCTCGATCAGCTCGCGCGTGATCTGCGCCTGCCGCGTGCGGTTGTAGAACAGCGTGAGGCGGTCGATCATCTCGCCGGCATTGCGGGTCGCGTTGTCCATCGCGGTCATGCGCGCGCCCTGCTCGCTGGCGGCGTTCTCGACCAGCGCGCCATAGATCTGGACCGCGAGGTTGCGGGGCAACAGCTCTTTCAGGATCGCGGCCTCGTCGGGCTCGAACTCGTAGACCGCGCGCACCTCGTTCGCAGCGGCCTCGTCCGCGGCCTCGACCGCCGCCGGCTGGACCGGCACCAGCTGCTGCCGGGTCAAGATCTGGGTGATCGCGGACTTGAAGCGGTTGAACACGATCGTGCAGACGTCGAACTCGCCGGCCTCGTACATCGTGTTGATGCGCTCTGCGATCGCGACCGCCTCGGCGTATTCCAGCCGCCTGCGGCCAACGCCTTCGATCGTGCCGACGATCAGCTCGCCGAGCTCGCGCCGCAGCATGTCGCGGCCTTTGCGGCCGACACACAGCACCTTGACCTGCTTGCCCTGCTCGCGCAGCTCCCGGATGCGCGCCCTGGCGCCGCGCACGATCGAGCTGTTGAAGCCGCCGCACAAGCCTCGGTCGGCGGTCGCGACCACCACGAGGTGGACCCCGTCCTGGCCGCTGCCCGCGAGCAGCGGCGGTGCGCCCTCGCGGTCGGCGACGCTGGCCGCGAGGTTGGAGAGCATCAGCGCCATGCGCTCGGCGAACGGCCGCGCCGCCTCGGCCTGCTCCTGCGCCCGCTTGAGCTTGGAGGCGGCCACCAGCTTCATGGCGCTGGTGATCTTCTGCGTCTGCTTGACGCTGCCGATCCGGGTACGCAGCTCCTTGAGGCTGGGCATAACTCAAAAAGCTCGCGGCCGCGGCTCAGGCAAATGCCTGGCTATAGCCGTCGAGCAGTCGCTTGAGCTGGCCGTCGGTCGCTTCGCTGAGCGCCCCCTCGTCACGGATCGCCTTCAGGATCGCCTGACCGTTTGCCTCCAGCTCGCTGACCAGGCCTTGCTCGTACCGGGTCACCTCGGCGACCGGGATCCGGTCGAGATAGCCGTTGACGCCGGCGTAGACCACGCAGACCTGGAGCTCGACCGGCATCGGCACGTACTGGCCTTGCTTGAGCACCTCGGTCAAACGGGCGCCGCGGTTGAGCAGGCGTTGGGTGGCGGCGTCGAGGTCGGAGGCGAATTGCGAGAACGCCGCCATCTCGCGGTATTGCGCCAGCTCGAGCTTGATCCGGCCGGCGACCTGCTTCATCGCCTTGACCTGCGCGGCCGAGCCGACCCGCGACACCGACAGCCCGACGTTCACTGCCGGTCGGATGCCCTGATAGAACAAGTCGGTCTCGAGGAAGATCTGGCCGTCGGTGATCGAGATCACGTTGGTCGGAATGTAGGCCGACACGTCGTTGGCCTGCGTCTCGACCACCGGTAGTGCGGTCAGCGAGCCCGAGCCGTGCTCGTCGCTCATCTTGGCGGCGCGCTCGAGCAGGCGCGAATGCAGGTAGAACACATCGCCCGGAAAAGCCTCGCGGCCCGGTGGGCGGCGCAGCAGCAGGGACATCTGGCGATACGCGGTCGCCTGCTTGGACAGATCGTCATAGACGATCAGCGCGTGCATGCCGTTGTCGCGAAAATATTCGCCCATGGTACAGCCGGCGTAGGGCGCCAGGAACTGTAGCGGTGCCGGATCGGAGGCGGTGGCGGCCACGATGATGCAGTATTCCATGGCGCCATAGTCTTGGAGGGTCTTGGCAACCCGGGCGACCGAGGAGCGCTTCTGGCCGATCACGACATAGATGCAGTAGAGCTTCTTCTTCTCGTCGCCGCTTTGGTTGACGCCTTTCTGATTGATGAAGGCGTCGATCGCGATTGCGGTCTTGCCGGTCTGGCGGTCGCCGATGATCAGCTCGCGCTGACCGCGGCCGATCGGGATCAGGCTGTCGATCGCCTTGAGGCCGGTCTGCATGGGCTCGTGCACCGAGCGGCGCGGGATGATGCCCGGCGCCTTGACCTCGACCAGCTTGCGCTCGGTCGCCTCGATCGGCCCCTTGCCGTCGAGGGGGTTGCCGAGCGGGTCGACCACCCGGCCGAGCAGGCCTTTGCCGACCGGTACGTCGACGATCGACTGGGTGCGCTTGACCGTGCCGCCCTCGAAAATCTTGCGGTCGTCGCCGAAGATCACGACGCCGACGTTGTCGGTCTCGAGGTTGAGCGCCATGCCGCGGGTGCCGTCCTCGAACTCGACCATCTCGCCGGCCTGGACCTGATCGAGGCCATAGACCCGGGCGATACCGTCGCCGACCGACAGCACTCGCCCGACCTCGGCGACCTCGGCCTCGGTGCCGAAATTGGCGATCTGCTCCTTCAGGAGCGCCGAGATCTCGGCGGCACGGATGTCCATCAGGCAGCCCCCTTCATGGCCAGCTCGAGCCGCTGGAGTTTGGTCCGCAGCGAGGCGTCGATCATGCGCGAGCCGACCCGCACCACCAGCCCGCCGAGCAGGCCGGGATCGACCGCGCTCGCGAGCGTCACGCTCTGGCCCATGGCTGCGCTCAGCTGCTGCTGCACGGCCTTGAGCTGCGCCTTCGACAGTGCGACCGCCGAGCTCACCTCTGCGCTGATCTCGCCCCGGTGGCGGGCGAGCATGGCCTGATAGGCGGCGATGATCTCGGGCAGCGCGAACAGCCGCCGCTTGTGCGCGAGCAAGCCCAGGAACTGCACGGTCAGACGATCGAACCCGGCGCGCTCGGCGAGCGCCACGATCGCCCGGCCCTGGTCCTCGCGTGCGAGCACCGGGCTCCGGATCAGCCGGCGCAGATCCGCGCTCTCGTCCAGGAGCGAGCGGAAATCGCCGAGATCACCGGCGACCGCATCGAGCGCGTCGCGGTCTTCGGCCAGCTCGAACAGGGCCGCAGCGTAACGACCCGCCAAGCCCGACGCGTCGGTTGAAGATGCAGGCAATCCGACGTTTCCTTGGTTGTCGCAATCCCCGACGGCGGGCCGCAAAAAGCCCCGGAACCTCGCCTTCCCATACGGCGCGGCCCGAATAACACAGGCCCCCTGCCCGTGCAAGCCGCCAGCACGCCGCAAGCCCCGCGCCGGTCGGCCTCGCCGGATCAGAGGAAGCTGTAGGGGTCGACATCAACCTGCAGGCGGAGGTCGCCCGGGAGTTTGCGGCCCTTGGCCCAGGGTCGGAGCACCGCCGGCAGGTCGATCTGGGGGCCCGTGATCACCAGGAGGCGCTGGCGGTAGCGGCCGCGCAACAGCGCGAGCGGCGCCGGCGCCGGGCCCAGCACGCGAACCCCCGGCAACGCCGGTGCCTCACGCGCCAGCTGGGCGGCGAGGCGCCGCACGGCCTGCAAGTCACGACCGGAGACGATCAGCGCCGCCAGGCGGCCGAATGGCGGCATGCCGGCGTCCCGCCGCTCGGCCAGCTCCTCGGCATAGAAGCGCTCCTTGTCGCCGGCGGCGAGCGCCTGCATGACCGGGTGTTCCGGCAGATGGGTCTGGATCAGCACCCGGCCCGGCCGCGCCCGCCCGGCCCGGCCCGCGACCTGGTAGAGCAGCTGGAATTGGCGCTCGGCGGCCCGCAGATCGCCGCCCGAAAGGCCAAGGTCGCCGTCGACCACGCCGACCAGGGTCAGATCGGGGAAGTGATGGCCTTTGGCGATGATCTGGGTGCCGATCAAGAGATCGAGCTCGTGATCGCGCATGGCACCGAGCAGCGCCGCGACCGCACTCGGGCCGGCCGGCTGGTCGCTGGTCAGGATCGCAAGCCGCGCCGCCGGCAGCAGCGCTCGCACCTCCTCGGCCAGGCGCTCGACGCCCGGACCGCAGGCGACCAGGCCGTCGACCGTGCCGCAGCTCGGGCAGTGATCGAGCTCCGCACGGCCATAGCCGCAATGATGGCAGAGCAGGCGATGGCGCAGGCGGTGGGTCACGAGCCAAGCGCTGCAGTTCGGACAACGCAGCCGATGGCCGCAGGCCCGGCAAAGGGTGAGCGGCGCAAAGCCGCGCCGGTTGAGGAACAGGAGTGCCTGCTCGCCGGCCGCGAACGTCGCCTCGAGGGCCGCGCGCAGGCTTGGCGCCAGCCAGCCGCCCCGCGGCGCGCGATCGCGACGGAGGTCGATCAGCTGAATCTCCGGCAACGCGCTGCCGCCGTGCCGGGCCGGCAGCAGGAGCGTCTTGCCGGCGTCTCCGGCTCCGGCGGCGCCCTCGATCCGACCCATCCGCCAGGCGGTCTCAAGAGCCGGCGTCGCCGACACCAGGAGCACCGGGCAGGCTTCGAAGCGCGCGCGCGCGACCGCCAGGTCGCGGCCGTGATAGGGCACGCCGTCCTCCTGCTTGAAGCTCGTGTCGTGCTCCTCGTCGACCACGATCAGGCCGAGTTCCGGGAACGGCAGGAACAGCGCCGAGCGGGCGCCGATCACGATCGGCTCGCGGCCTTCGGCGATCCGCCGCCAGGTGTGCCGCCGCGCCGCCGCGCCGAGTTCGGAATGCCAGGCCGCAGGCGGCCGGCCGAAGTGCCGCTCGAAGCGCTCGAGCAGCTGGGCCGTGAGCGCGATTTCCGGCAGCAGGATCAGCGCCTGCCGCCCTGCCGCAACCGTCGCCGCGACCGCCTCGAGATAGACCTCGGTCTTGCCGGCGCCCGGCACTCCTTCGAGGAGCGTGATCCCGTGGCCGTCCGCGAGCCCGTCGCAAAGCGCCTGCGCCGCGGCGACCTGCGGCGGCGACAGCTCGACCGGCGATCGACCCGGCGCAAACGGCTCGCCTGCGGTCTCCGGCAGCGGCGTCGGGATCAAAAGACCCGCCCGGGTCATGGCCTGCAGGACGCCGGCACCGACCCCGGCCAGCTGCTGGATCTCGGCCGCGCGCCGCGGCCGGCGATCGCCCAGCGCTGCCAGCACCCGCCGGCGCGGTGGGCTCAGCGCTGCCGCCGGCCCGACATCCGCCGCCAACACCAGGCCGAGCTTCGGCGGCGGCGGCTCGAGTGCCGACGGGACGCTCAGCACGAGCTTCAAGGCGGCCCCGAGCGGGGCGAGCGTTACCGCGGCGACATGCTCGATCAGCCGGCGCAGCGGCGGCCGCAGCGGCGGCGCGTCCAGGCGGCGCTGGATCGGCCGCAGCCGCGCCGCCACCGGCGCCCCGGTCACCTCGGCCGACCGGGCGTCCCAGACCGCGCCGATCAGCTGGCGGGGCCCGAACGGCACCTCGACCAGATCGCCCGGTGCCAACCGGAGATCCGCCGGCAACGCGTAGTCGAACGGCGCATCGAGCGGCAGGGGGACCAGGACAGGTATCGAATTGGCCATCTGAGTAGTGCCGGCCGCGGCTATTCCAGCTTGCGCGACACCGGCTGCCCGCGGCACTGTCGCGAAGTCGAAGGCATCGGAGGTCGACGTGACGCTGCTCGCTGCGGGCGCCCCGGTTCCGGGCCTCCAAACGGAGGTCAGCGGAGTGGCTGCGGCGTGGTGCGACTGGCTCGCCCATGAAAAGCGCCAGGCGGCCCTGACCGTCAAGGCCTACCAGACCGACCTGCTCGGCTTTCTGGGGTTCTGCTGCGATCACCTGGGCGGGCCGCCCGCGCTCGATCAGTTGGTCGGGCTCGCGGCCGCGGACTTTCGCGCCTGGCTTGCCTGGCGCCACCGCCGGGGCCTCGCCCGGACCTCGACCGCCCGCGCGCTCGCCGCGCTGCGCAGCTTCTATCGCTATCTCGATCGCCAGCACGGGCGGCCCAATGCCGCGCTCAAGGCCCTGCGCACGCCCAGGCTCGCCAGGCGGCTACCGCGGCCGCTGTCTTTCGGACAAGCGCTGGAGCTGATCCAGGAGCTGCCCGAGGTCGCGACCCCCGACTGGGTCGCCAGGCGTGATCTCGCACTGCTCCTGCTGCTCTACGGCGCCGGCCTCAGGATCGGCGAGGCGCTCGCGCTCGAGCGCCGGGCGCTCGGGCGCTGGCCGGCCCGGCAGGAGACCCTGACCGTGACCGGCAAGGGCCAGAAACAACGTCTGGTGCCGCTCCTGCCGGTGGTCGCAGACGCGCTCGGCGCCTATCTCGATGAGTGCCCGCATGCGCAAGGCGGCGACGGACCGTTGTTCATCGGCTTGCGCGGCCGGCGCCTGCAGGCCGCGCTGGTCCGGCGTCGGATGCAGGCTCTGCGGCGTCGCCTGGGGTTGCCCGAAAGCGCCACGCCGCACGCGCTCCGCCACAGTTTCGCCACGCATCTTTTGGCCGGCGGCGCCGATCTGCGGGTGATCCAGGAGCTGCTCGGTCATGTCAGCCTGTCGACCACGCAGGGCTATACCGGGATCGAGGGCGAACGCCTGATGCGGCTGTACCATCATGCCCATCCGCGCGCCTGAGCGGGACTCGCGGGCGCCGGACGGCGGCCGCCGCCGGCGCCGGTGACGCGGGCCCTCGGATTGCACCGATCGTGCGCATTCTGGTCGTCATCGCGGTCTGTCTGGCTGGCGCCCTGATCGGCGCGCTGGCCCTGCTGCCGCACCTGGTCACCTGGGACGACTACCGCGACGAGCTGACCCGACAGGCCGAGGCGATCACCGGTCAGTCGGTCGCGATCGCCGGCGGGATCGACCTCGAGCTCCTGCCCCGGCCGACCCTGACGCTGGCGCGGGCGACCTTGTCGAGCCCGTCGCAGCCCCGGGGCGGCCGCTCGCTCGCGGTCGAGCGGCTCGATCTCCGCCTGAAGCCCCTGCCGCTGCTGCGCGGCCGGCTCGAGGTGGACACGGTGCGCCTGGTCCGGCCGGTGCTCCGGGTCGAGGCGCCGCATGCCACCCGGGCGAGCGCGTTACTGCTCGCCGGTGGTGGCCTGTTGCTGCCGCTCGGCACCAGCGGCCCGAGCCGGCTCAGCGTGGTCGACGGCCGTGCCCTGGTGGTCGGGGGCGACCCCAACGCCGAGCACGCGATCGAGGCGATCAACTTCGAGGTCGGGTCGGCGGGGCCGAACGGGCCCTATACCCTGGATGGCGAGTTCGTGATCGCGGCGCAGCCGTTCGGGGTCACGGGCCGCCTCGGCCAGATCCACCCGGACAGTTGGAGCACGCTGCAGCTCGTGGTGACCACGCCCGTGGCCGGCAGCGATCCGAGCATCCTCAGCTTCCGCGGCCTGACATGGTCGGATCTGACGGCCCCGCGCCTGCGCGGCGACCTGTCGTTGAGCGGGAGCAACGCCGAGGCGGGGATCGATGCGCTCGGCCGGGCGCTGGGGGGCGTGCTGCCGACGCTGCCGGGCTGGCTTGCGGCACCGTTTCGCCTCGCCGGCCACATCGACCTCGTGAACCGCGACACCAAGCTCGATCAGCTGCGCGTGGCGCTCGGCGGTGCCGAAGCCGAGGGCAGCCTGCGGCTCGGGCTCGGCGGACCGCGGCCGGAGATCGGTCTCGAACTCGATCTGCCGGAGCTCGCGGTCTCCGACGCCTGGCCGCAAAACGCCACCAGCCTCGCTGCCCTCGCGGCGCTCGCGGCGCTGAAGGGACGGATCGACCTCTCGGTGCGGGCGCTCGACTACCGGGGCGGCACGATCCGGCGGCTGCGCACGACCCTGGTGCTCACCGGCACTGGCCAGATGACCGTCGAGCAGGCGCGCGCCACCCTGCCCGGCCAGACCAGCGTCGACTTCACCGGCGCGCTCGCCGGGCAAGGTTCCGATGCCCTGCTCCAGGGCGCCTTGAAGATGGTGTCAGACGACCTCGGCTCGCTGCTCGATTGGTCGGGCCTGGGGTCGGGTCTCGAGCCCAGGCGGGTCGCCGCCGGCCGGCTGCGCACCCTCAGCCTGGACAGCCAGTTGACCCTCGACGGCTCGGCGCTGCGCTTCACCGAGGCCGAACTCCGGGTCGACGCATCGCGCCTGTCCGGCTCTCTGGCGCTGAGCCTGGGCGCCCGACCGCAGATCGCGGGCGCGCTCGCGCTCGATCGGCTGAACCTCGACGCCTATCTGCCGGACGGCAGCGCGACGCAGCTGGTCGAGCACGGGCTGCAGCTGTTCGGCGGCCTCGATCTCGCGCTCGAGGCCCGGATCGAGCGCTTGACCTGGCACGGCCTCCGACTTCAGGACATCGCGCTGGACGGCCGCTCGGTGGCCGGCCAGCTGACCCTCAACGACCTCTCGCTGCACGTCTCCGCCGATACCGGTGCCCATCTTACCGGCGCGCTCGATCTCGAGCGGCGGACCTTCGATTTGTCCGGGACGGTGCAGACCGCCCGGCCCGTCCAGCTGCTCAGGGACCTGGGCGTGACGCCGCCGCTGATGCTCGCCCGGCTCACGCCGATCGGCGTGAGCGGTACCGCTAAGGGTGATATGAATGCGTTCGATGTGGCGCTCGAGTTCCGCCACGACGCCACCCGCCTCGCGCTCAAGGGCCAGGTCAGGTCGCCGCCGGAGGGGCCATTGACCTACGCGCTCGCGGTCGATGGCAGCGATCCGGACTACCCGCAGCTGCTCGACCACATGGGGGTTCTGGTCACGGCCGCCCCTGCTGCACCGGCCCCGTTCGACGTGACCGCCAGGCTGACGGGAAATCTCGTCGGCGAGGCCGCCGTGGTCGGCACGGCGCACCTTGGCGCGATGAGCCTGACCGGCCAGGTCGACTGGCAGCGCGGCACGCCGCGGCCGAAGCTCGTCGTCCGGCTCAGCGCCGGCGAGCCGAACGCCGAAGGCGTCGCGAGCCTGGCGGCCTTGGCCGGGCTCCGGCCCGACCCGATCCTGATCCAGGGCGCCAGGGACGGGGCGTGGTCGACCCGGCCGCTCGCCTTCGACTGGCTCAGCGCCGCCGACGCCGAGGTCGAGCTGTCCGCCAAGGGCGGCCTCGCCGGGCCGGGGGTCGAGCTGCAGGCCCGGCTCGATCAGGGTCGCTTGATGATCGATCACCTGTCGACGGCGCTCTGGGACGGCCGGCTCGAGGCCCAGGTCTCGCTCGACGGCGCGCGCCCCCTGCCCTTCATGGCGGTGGCGCTGGATCTCAAGGCGATCGACGCGGCCGCGCTCACGGCCTGGCTCGGCCTGCCGCGGGTGGTCGAGGGCAAGGCTGATCTCTACGTCGAGGCGACCACCGCCGGCGACAATCTGCGCGATCTGGTCCGCGGCCTGATCGGTGATGCCAAGGTCTCACTCCACGACGGTCGGCTGCTCGGCGCCGATCTCGCGGAGCTGGCGGCGACCCCGGCTGCCGGCCGCGGGCCCCCGCCGGGATCTGAGGCGATGACCGCTGACGATACCGCGGCCGAGGCGCCGCCGGAAGTGGCGGTGCCGAGCCTGAGCGGCGCCTTCGCGCTCAACCGCGGGATCGCGACCGCCCAATCGGTGAGCCTGGAGCTGGGGGCCGCACCGGCCCGGCTCGAGGGCACGATCGACCTGCTGCTCTGGGCGGCCGATCTGACCTTCCGCCTCGACGACAAAATCGGCCGCCTGGACGGCGACGACGGCGCGCAAGCCCGCCCGCTCGGGCTCAAGCTGGTCGGCCCGCTCGATCGCCCGCAGCTCCGCCTGCTGATGCCAGCCCGGCCGATCCGGCCGGAGCAGGCGCCCTGATCCGAGCGCAGCGGCCGCTCAGGCGGGCCCGAGCATCTTCTCCGGCCGGACCAATTGGTCGAACTCCTCGGCGGTCAGCAGCTCGAGCGCGAGCGCCGCCTCCTTCAACGTCGTGCCCTCGGCATACGCCTTCTTCGCGACCTTGGCGGCATTGTCGTAGCCGATCTTGGGATTGAGCGCGGTCACCAGCATCAGGGAGCGGTGCAGCAGCTCATCGATCCGCCCGCGATCGGCCTCGATGCCGGCGACGCACTTGTCGGTGAAGCTGCGCGCGCCGTCGGCCAGCAGGCGGACCGATTGCAGCACGTTGTAGATGATCACCGGCTTGTAGACGTTGAGCTCGAAATGGCCGTTGGCGCCGGCGATGCTGACCGTCACATTGTTGCCCATGACCTGGGTGCAGACCATGGTCAGCGCCTCGCACTGGGTCGGATTGACCTTGCCCGGCATAATCGAGGAGCCGGGCTCGTTTTCGGGCAGCCTGAGCTCGCCAAAGCCGCAGCGCGGGCCCGAGCCGAGCAGCCGGATGTCGTTCGCGATCTTGGTCAGGCTGACCGCGACCACATTCAAGGCACCCGACAGCTCGACCAGGGCGTCATGGGCGGCCAGCGCCTCGAACTTGTTGTCGGCGCTCGTGAACGGCAGGCCGGTCAGCGCCGAGATCTCTTCGGCGAACCGCTCGGCGAACCCAGGCGCTGCATTGAGACCGGTGCCGACCGCGGTGCCGCCCTGGGCGAGCTGGCAGAGCCGCGGCAGGGCGTGCTTGAGCCGGGCGATGCCATAGGCGACCTGCTGGACGTAGCCCGAGAACTCCTGGCCGAGGGTGAGCGGGGTCGCGTCCTGCAGATGGGTCCGGCCGATCTTGACGATGTCCTTGAAGGCGGCGGCCTTGGACTGGAGGCCGGCGAGCAGATGCTCGAGCGCCGGCAGCAACTGATGGTAGATCTCCTGCACGGCGGCGATATGCATCGCGGTCGGAAAGGTGTCGTTCGAGGACTGACTGAGATTGACGTGATCATTGGGGTGGACCGGCGCCTTGCTGCCGAGCGGCGCGCCCAGGATCTCGTTGGCCCGGTTCGCAATCACCTCGTTGGCGTTCATGTTGCTCTGGGTGCCCGAGCCGGTCTGCCAGACCACCAGCGGGAAGTGCAGGGCGAGCTTGCCGTCGACCACCTCCTGGGCGGCCCGGACGATGGCGCCCTCGAGCCGCGGCTCGAGCCGGCCCTGCTCGCGATTGATCCTGGCGGCAGCCTGCTTGACCAGGCCGAGCGCGTTGATCAGCGGTCCCGGCATGGTCTCGGTGCCGATCCGGAAGTTCTGCAGGCTGCGCTGGGTTTGGGCGCCCCAATAGCGATCGGCCGGGACCTCGATCGGACCGAAGGTGTCGGTCTCAACGCGCATCCGCTTGTCGCCGGACATGGTTGCACCTGTGGTTGCAATCGCCCCGCATTCATCAAGGCTCGGCGCCCCGGCCGTGTCAATCGCCGAGCGCGCCCGTGCCGGTCGTCGCCGTCCGGCACCGACGGGCGGTGCGGCCTATCTCTTGCGGAAACGATCGAGGGTCACGACCTCGGCGCCGCCCGGTTCGAGAGCGGCTTCGGCCGGCGGCGTCGACGCCTCTGGTAGCACTTGGGCGACCGGCGCCGGCGGGGCCGCTGGCCGGGCTTCGGTCGGCCCGTTCGGAACCGTGAACTGGAGGCCGAAATCGACGCTCGGGTCGACGAACAGCCGGACCGCCTCGAACGGGATCTCGAGCCGCTGTCCGAGGCCGTTGAAGCTGAGGGTCACGGCGAAGCCCTCCGGCCCGACCTCGAGGCCCCAGAACTCGTGCTGGAGCACGATTGTCATCTCGGTCGGATAGCGGGCATGCAAGGTGTCGCCGACCACGACGCCCGGATGATCGGTGCGGAAGGTGATATAGAAATGATGCCGGCCGGGCAGGCCGTGCTCGGCGACCACCTCGAGGGCGTCGCGGACCACCCGGCGCATGGCGCGCTCGGCCAGCTGGTCATAGTCGATTTCGGGTGCGGGCATGCTGGTGTGGTCGATCGGCGGACCTCGGCTCGATCGGGGCGGGCGCCCGCGACCGCGTGGCAAGTGGGGGGCTTCTGTTGCCCGGCGCCCCCCGAGCCGCGCTTACCTATGTCTAGGCAGCGAGAGCCATACGGTTGTCGTTGGCATCTCTAAGCTTGGCCCGATAACGGCGGTACCATGCCGGGCAAAAACCGTCCCTTTACCACGCGCGTCGAGCCTGTTTCGCCCCCTCAGGTCCACCCCGCCCCGAGCGCCCAAGTCGCCCCGGATGGGAAGTTGGTGGAGGCGCCGGGTACTGCCCCCGGGTCCGCTACGCTTATTCCGAACGGCGTTTATCGCCATAGTCGACCGCAGCCGACGTTCTCAATATAGGCATTGCGCCAGCCCGTTTGAAGAGCCATCGCACCGATCCACTGTGCCCGCGCCTCGCGCAATGGACGAGCGGAGGGCAGCTTGCACCTGCTCGCGCGGCCGGTCCGGCAGAGCGAAGGCGAGCACGTAGTCGCCGCGGCTGGTGTCGAGCCCGCCGCATCGCCTCGAAGGCGAGCTTGGCGGCGGTCGCGAAGCCCTGGCCAAGCTCGCCCGGGCGGTAGGTCCAAACAACCTCAAGGCCCCGGCCGTTGCTCCGATCGGTCTGGGCCATAGACGAGGAGCGCATCGATCACCGCCGCTTCCCTTCGCCGCCCGACGCTCCGGCAGTGTCCGGTTCCAGGGCCGGCAAGCCGTCCTCGACCGGTCGCATCCGATATGATTGAATCGCCGCTGCGGCCGCGCGCGCCGTCCGCCAGCGAGGAGATCCGCGATGTCGCTGTCCAGGGAGCAGGAGCAGGAGATCGAGGCGCAAAGGGCGGCGACGACCCCGACCCGGCGCGCGACGGTGCCGGCGCTCGAGGAGATCCTGTATGAGCCGCTGCCGGTGCTGGACCGCGGCTTCGTGCGGGTGATCGACTACATGGGCGATGACGCCGCGATCGTGCAGGCGGCGCGGGTATCGTATGGCCGCGGCACCAAGAAGGTCAGCGACGATCGCGGGCTGATCAACTACCTCATGCGCATGCGCCACACCAGCCCGTTCGAGATGTGCGAGCTCAAGCTCCACGTCAAGCTGCCGATCTTTGTCGCCCGCCAGTGGATCCGGCACCGGACCGCCAACGTCAACGAGTATTCGGCCCGCTATTCGGTCATGCAGGACGAGTTCTACCAGCCCGCGCCCGAACAGCTCGCGGTCCAGTCGACCGGCAACCGGCAGGGCCGCGGCAGGGTGCTCGAGGGCGCCGAGGCCCTGGACGTGCAGCGCACGCTCAAGCGCGGCGCCGAGGGCGCCTACGAGCGCTACCTCGGCCTCCTCAATCTGGACGAAGCCGGCGAGCCGATCGACCCCGATCGCGACGGGCTTGCGCGCGAACTCGCGCGCATCGTCCTGCCGCTCAATACCTACACCGAGTGGTACTGGAAGACCGACCTGCACAACTTCCTTCATTTCATATCTTTACGAGCTGATCCTCATGCACAGTATGAGATCCGCGCCTATGCCGAGGTCCTGCTCGAGGTCGCGCGCCGCTGGGTGCCGCTGACTTGTGCCGCCTTCGTCGACTACCGGCTCGAGGGCAGGATGTTGTCGGCCAAGGCGCTGGCGGTCGTCCGCCGCCGGCTCAAGGGTCTGCCGGTGGAGCAGGCGGACAGCGGGCTGGGTGCGCGCGAGTGGCGCGAGCTTGCGCACCTCCTGGAACTGGACTGAGTCATCGCCGTTGGCCTCGCGGCGGTAGCGGCTATCCTGACCTCGCGGAGCCTGAGCCTGGAAATGCAGAGACGGCGGCTGTTCTTCGACGAGAAGAGGATGTCGGCGGATGTTGCCGACGTGCTCGAGGCCGCCGCCCTGCTGGAGGTCACCGAGTTCGAGCTGTTCGGCATCGCCTATCGGCGCTGGTACGGCACGAAGGTCGGGGAGCAGGACCTCGAGCGTCTCTATCTCCCCTATATGTTCCACGGCCGGGTGCCGCTATGGGTGCGCCAGCTGACGCGCGAGGTGATCGCGCGCGCCGAGGCCGATTGCCTGGACCCGAAGAGCTTCGGCGTCCTGCCCAAGCCCTTGTCCATGGACATGTACAACCGGGGACTGCGCTATTTTCTCTGGCTCACGGTGATTTTCGGCACCTTGCTGACCGGTGCTGCGACCGTCGCCCCGCTGGCGCCTTGGTATCAGTCCTGCTATCTCCCGCCTTGCTATTGACCCGGAGGCCCTCGAAAGCCCGGGCGATGGAGAGTCCGGTCAACTGGATCTTCGTCCTGGTCACGGGCGCGGTCGCCTATCACGGCATCACTTACCGCCGTCCGGACGGCGAGCGCGACTTCGTGCGCACCTCTGTTCGGCTGCAGAGCACTCCTGTTCTGTCTGCGGGTCCTGTTCTTCGACATCCTCCGGCTGAGCTCGTGGTCCGGGTCTGCGCGAAGCGCCACGCGCCGCCCCCTGCCGGCGCCCGATGTTGGGCTTGGCCGCCGACACGACTACCACATCCTGCCGTTTCTGCGCCCGCGCCTACCATATCTGCAGGTTGCCCTCGCCAGCGACATTGAATAGCGGGGTAAGCTTGATTCTTTCGGTGTGTTTGCTAATTTTCGGAAAATTGTCAGGCGAATGTCATGAGGTCGAGAACAACCACGGCTCAAGTGGTCGTCCCCCGCCGAGGACGCGGCGATCATTTGCCGAAGCGGGAAGCCATGACCGTGGTCCGCGACCGAGCCGACGACGCCGGGGCGAAGCTGCCGACCCCGGTCTTTCGGCCCTGGCCGCCCCGCCCCGCGACGCTGCCGGCGCCCCCTCGCGCTTTGATCCAACCCTGCTTCGTCCGCCCGTCACCTCCAGCCCTTTCTGGGATCGCCGGCCCAGCCGCGGGCGAACCGGTCGCCGCTGCCGCCGACCACCAGGACCACCAGCACTGCGCGAAATGGCCCGCGCGCCCGCCGCGGTTCGCCCGCTTCGTGGCTGCGCTCGAGTTGC
Organism: uncultured Alphaproteobacteria bacterium; assembly: GCA_963798075.1. Taxonomy (GTDB): domain Bacteria; phylum Pseudomonadota; class Alphaproteobacteria; order Geminicoccales; family Geminicoccaceae; genus DATAOG01. Next base: position 59,045 of record CAWCRU010000042.1, read on the forward strand.
GCGGCGGCGCGCGCGGGTCGGCGCCCGCGGACGCCGACCCATGGCACGATGCCCGGGCCCGGACAGCCGCCCGACCCCCGGCGGAGATGCCCCCGGCCGGCGGTCGCCGGCTGATGCAAGGCGACCTCGCATCGCTCGCGGCGATCGAGCGTGGGCTGCGCCGGCTCGCGGTCCGCCGTGCGGCTCTGCTGATCGGTGCCGCGGGTGCGGCCGCCCTTGTGTTGATCGCCCTGTTCGAGCCGACGGGCGGTCGGGATCGGGCCCGGCTGGTCGAACCGCCGGCGGAGGCCGGCGCCCTGGTGCGGGCGCCGCCGACCCCCGATCGCTACCGGCCCGCGGCCGATCGGGGGACCCCGGGCATGCCGGGCCCGCTGCTAGTCGCGAACCGGTCGCCGTCGATCGATATCGGCCATTCGCGCCCAGAGGCGCCCGAACCGGCGGACAGTTCCGCTCCGCCCGGACCGGTGGCAATAGTCGACGCAGCGATCCCCGGGACGAGCGAGCCGGCGATCGATCCCGCTCCGCCCCAAGCGGCGGCCGCAGCCGGCGCGGCAATCCCAGGAACGACCGAGCCGCCGACCGATCCCGCTCCGCCTCAAGCGGTGGCCGCAGTAGGCGTGGCGATCCCCGAGACGACCGAGCCGTCGACCGATCCCGCTCCGATCCCCGCGAGCCTCGCCCACGCCAGCACGGCGGTCGCGGCGGCGCCGCCCCGGAGCAAAGATTCCACTCTCGGCCCCGCCGCCGACGGCAAGATTGCTGCCCTTGCGGTCGGCAGCGGCGCAGCGAGCGAACCGGCGACCGAGGACGACGATCCGCTCTATGATCTGGCCCATCGGCTGCAGCAAAAGGGCGACGTCGTGCAGGCGATCGAGGCCTACCGCATGGCCGCCTTAGCCAACCCGCAGCACGCCGCGACCTACTACGACTGGGGCTATCTGTTGCAGCAGCATGGCGACGAGCAAGGCGCGCGCCAGAAGTACCTGCTCACTCTCCACTACGCGCCCCGACATCCCTTCGCTCATTACAATCTCGGCTACATCTTCCAAAAGCATGGTGACTATTCCCGTGCCATCCAGCACTACCAGGCAGCGATCGCTGCCAATCCCTCCTTTTTCTGGTCATGGTACAATCTCGGCTACATCAGGCAACAGCAAGGTCAGTACCGGGCCGCCTTGGCCGACTATCGGAAATCGATCGAGGTCGACCCGAAGCACGCCTTGTCCTACGAGAACATCGCTACCATCCTGCGCTACCATCGGACCGAGTGACCGGCGCGCCGGGCGGACGGCCGCACCGGGTCAGAGCCGGGCCTCGATCAGGAAGGGGCCGGGCGTCGCGAGCGCCCGCTCGAGCAGGCGGGCGAGCTCGCCGGCATCCTCGGTCGCCGCCGCGTCGACGCCCAGCCCCTGCGCCAGCGCCAACCAGTCGAGCGCCGGCCGGTCGAGCTCCATCATGTCGCGCGCGGTCCGGCCCGGGCGCTCAACCCCGACGTTGCGCATCTCGCCTTGCAGGATCGCATAGCTGCGGTTGGAGAGGATGACCGTGGTCACGTCCAGGCCCTCGCGCGCCTGGGTCCAGAGCGCCTGGAGGGTGTACATGGCGCTGCCGTCGGCCTCGAGCGAGACGACCCTGCGGTCGGGGCAGGCGATCGCTGCGCCGGTCGCCAGCGGCAGGCCGCAGCCGATCGCACCACCCGTCACCTGCAGCCAGCTGTGCGGCCGGGCGCTTCGGGTCAGCGCGAAGAAATTGCGGCCGACCGAGACGGACTCGTCGGCAACGATGGCGTCTTCGGGCAGCACCGCCGCGAGCGCCAGGGCGATCTTGTCGCCCGTGAGAGCCCCGCTCGGCGGCGCCGGCGGATCGAAGCCTGCGACCGGTGCCGCCTGTCGCGGCGCGCCCAGCCGGTCGGCCAGCTCCTCGAGCGCGCCCACCAGATCGTCCCCGGGCCCGGCCAAGCGATGGACCGCCGCCCCTTCGGGGGCGAGCCGGCTGGGCTTGCCCGGATAGGCGAAGAAGGCCGCCGGCTCGCTCGTGCCGACCAGGATCACGTGGCCGACGCCCGCGAGCTGAGCCAACGCCTGGTCGACCGGATAGCGCAGCCGGTCGACCGGCACCCGCCCGGCGCCGCGCTCGAGACGCGCGTTGCTCATCTGCGCGAGCGGCAGCGCTCCGGTCTCGGCGGCGATCCGCCCGGCCGCCGCCAGGCCCGCCGCGCCCAGCGCCTTGCCGGTCATGAACAAAAGGCAGCGCGCGCCCGAGCGCAGCAGGGTCGCGATCGCCTCGATCCGGGCTGCGGGCACCGGGGCCGGCGCCAGTGTTTCCGACAGCGCCAGGACGGGCTCGCCGCCCTCGTTCCAGGCCGCATCGCCCGGCAGGATCAGGGTTGCGATCCGCCCGGGCGGGGTGCACGCGGCCGCGATCGCATCGGCCGCCGCCCGGCCGACCTCAATCGGCGTCCGGGCGGTCCGCACCCAGTCCGAGAAGGGCCGCGCAACCGCCTCGAGGTCGGTCTCGAGCGGCGAGGCGAGGCCTTGGTGATGGGTCGCGTGCTCGCCCACGATGTTGACCATCGGCGAGCGCGCCCGGCGCGCGTTGTGCACATTCGCGAGCCCGTTGGCCAGCCCCGGACCGAGGTGCAAGAGCGTGATCGCGGGCAGGCCTGCCATGCGCGCATAGCCATCGGCCGCCCCGGTCACGACGCCCTCGAACAGGCCGAGCACCGAGCGGATGCCGGGCACCTGATCGAGCGCGGCCAGCAGGTGCATCTCGGAGGTGCCCGGATTGGCGAAACAGACTTCGATGCCGCCGGCGAGCAACGTCCTGATCAGGCTCTCCGCCCCGTTCATGTCCAGCTGCCTCCCGATGTTCCTGCGTCCCCTCACCTAGCCCAGTCGGGCGGCGAGCGCGAGCCCCCGAACCCCTCAGGTCGCCGAGGCGGCAAGCGCCCAGATCAGGCTGAGCACGCGGGCGAGGTCGGCCAACAGCCGCGGCCCCGCATAGGCGCCGGCGCTCCGCCAGACCGCGACCAGCACGATGAGGTTGTAAGGGATCGGCAGAGCGGCGACGACCACCGCCAGCACGGCCGACAGATCGGCCGCAAGCAGCGCCATCGCGAGCAACGTCGCCACGAGGTTCAGCGCCGTCCCCAAGATCACCGCATACCACCAAAACGCCGTCCCGAGCGGCAGCGCGTCGGCCCATAGCCGGCCCAGGCCTTCGCCAGGGCGCGTCCCTCGCCCGGCGCGATCGCGATGCACTCTCGGATCGGCCGTGTCGCTCACGGCCCGGCCCTACCGGGTCGTCTCGTCATTGCTGATACGGGCGCTGCTGGGCGTCGAGCTCGGGTTGGCGCAGCGTGCGCTCGGCCTCGGGCTTGGCGAACTCGGCGCGCAGATAGGCCGCGCGGTCGGCGATGGTCGGCGGCGGCTCCGGCTGGTTGCGCAGGAAGCGGGTCAGCCAGTGCGGCCCTTCGGCGAGCTTGGGTTCAAGGTCGAGGGCGCGCGTATAGTCGGCCAGCGCTTCCTCGTGGCGGCCCGTGGTATCGAACAGGATGCCGCGATTGGCATAGGTCGCGCCGAAGTCCGGGGCGCGCGCGATCGCCTCGTCGTAGGCCGTGAGCGCCTCGTCGTAGCGGCCCTGCTGGTGCAGGCTCTGGGCAAGTCCCCGGAGCGCGAACAGGTGCTCCGGGGCCGCCGCCAGGGCTTCTCGATAGTCGGCCTCGGCGCGGGCGTAGTCGCCGTCCACGAAGGCCTGGTCGCCGGCGAAATAGGCCATGTCGCCGGGCGCCGCCGCGGCGAAAAACCTGTCGTACGCCGCCCAGCCGAGGAACAGGACCGCCATGGCCACCGCGACCGCCTTGAGCGCGCGGGTCAAGCGGTCATCGCCTTGCCGGCGGTCGATGCGCCGCTCAGCCATCGGCCGCGCCAGGGATTGCCCGATAGCTGGCCATATCCAGGATCTGGTAGTTGAACAACGCCGAGAACACCGTGCAGACGATGACCGCGATGAAGCACGCCCGATTGCGCTGACCAAGGCGCTCCACCTCGGTGACGGCTTCACCCCGCTTGCGTTCGAGACGGCGCACGCTCAGCACCCAGATCATCTTCGAGGCCGGCCAGAACAGCAGCGCCGCGAGCACCGCGACCGACAGCCAGTAGTAGGTCCAAGGCGACATCGGCAGATCCGAGCAGCCGGGTCCGAAGCGAAGCTTAGCGCGACGGGCCCATCCCGAAAATCCACCGGGCGCAAAAAATGAAAGGAGGGGCCCAAGCCCCTCCCCTCACCGTCGTCAGCCGCGCCCGCCTCAGATGGCGGCCCGCTCGCGCTCGATCTCGGCGACGTCCTCGGCCAAGGATTCGACCTCGGTCTCGGGCACCGTCGACATCTGCATGCTGTAGGCCAGGAAATACATCATCATGACGCCCAGCGCCCAGAACAGGATCTGCCAGGCCCAGATCGACGGCATGCCGAAGGTCCAGGTAGACGCGTCGGTCGGATTACCGAAGACCCAGTTGCCGATCACGGCACCCGGGCCGATGCCGAAGAAGAACCAGGCGAGCGTCACGATCCAGGCGGTCGGCACCAGCCGGCGCTTCTCCGGCGGCAGCGAGGCGTGCTGGGCCAGGAAGTTGTGGAACTCCATCTTGCGGTCGAGGTCATCACGGGTGATCGCCGAGACGATGATCGCGACCAGGAAGTTGAAGATGATGCCCCAGCCCGCCGAGTGGATGGTCCAGGGCCAGCGGCCCCAGGCCTCGATGCCGAAGGTCGACGGTCCGTCGGTGATCGTGACCACGATCAGGCCGACGATCAGCCCGAGGATCACGCCCTGGCGGGTCAGCCACGGCCAGTAGCAGACCGCGATCAGCGCCGGCCACATCGGCCGCAGGGCCCGCGCGTTCAACCTTTCGCCTGGGCGTCGCTGCGGTAGTCGGTCTCCAAAAGGTTGCCCTGGATTCGGACCGCGCCGGCGGTCGCCACGCGCTCGGGATACTGGGCGGCGAACTTGAGGTCCGCACCCAGGAAGTGACCGCCGATGCCCTGCATGGCGGTGAACACGAACAGGATCAGACCGATCGCGAACGACGAGCCCCAGACCTGCTGGGGCGCGAACGGCGCCGGATCGCGGTTGGAGAACGCCCACATCGAGAACGCCGGCGACGACTGAATGCCCATCAGCGCGAACATGTAGGTCAGCACCATGACTCCGGTCCAGGCGCCGCCCTCGGCCTTGGGGCCGCTGGAGACGAACTGGATCACGCCCGGGATCGCGACGTAGGAGCTGTAGCCATCCGGCGTCAACTTGCCGCCCGGTATCTGGGTCAGCGCCGCGATGTTGGCGTTGAGCGCGCTCCAGCCGCCGACCAATTCGAGGGCGATCACACCGATGATCACGATGCCGAGCGCCAGCAGGATGCACTGCAAGGTGTCGACGTAGGCTACCGCGCGCAAGCCCCCCGAGGCGACGTAGATGAACACCACCGCGGACAGGATCCACATGCCGACGTCGACGCTGAGGCGGCCGTCGGTCAGGACGTTGAACAGGAACCCCGACGCCCGCAGCTGGACGCCGAGATAGGGCACCGAGAACACCAGGGCGACCAGAATCACCAGCAGCCGGATCACGTCGGAGCGGAAATAGTACGACAGCATCTCACCCGGCGTGATGAAACCGAAGCGCTTGCCGATGATCCATTGCCGCTTCAGAAACAGCACGCCAGTGAAGGGGATGGTGATCGTGTAGAAGGAGGCGTAGGCGTACTGGAAGCCATCGCGAAAGATCAGCCCGGGATGGCCCATGAAGGTCCAGCCCGAGAACGACGTCGCGGTCGCGGCGAGCACGAACACCCAGAGCGAGATCCGCCGCCCAGCGATGAAGTAGTCGCTGGCAGTGCGCGACGATAGCGCGCCCTTGATGCCCCAGAAGATGCAGTACGCCCAATACAGGATGACGAACACGAAGAGCCAGATTACCTTCGCTTCCATCGAGGAGGTCCCCCTTATCCCTTGGGACACCGCCGCGGTCCCGTCCAACTCACGACCACCCGATCGGGAGTCTGCACGACGGCCGGCGCTCATATGCGCTTAGTATAATTCTGCCGGAGATCCAGCGTCGGAGCGACAACTTTCTCGCGACATCGGTCACCAGCATTGACGACCGGTTACTAGGGGCGGAGCTTGCGCCGGCTGCGGTTGCGGACCTCCGTCGTCTCTGCCTGCGGCAAGTCCTTGGCATGCTGCAAGTGCGAATGCTGCCCCCCGTCTTGGCGCGCCCGGTGCGACGACTGGGCACGCCAGCGCTGCCGGCTCAGCCGGGCAACTCGAGCCGCGCCACGGCATAGGCGCCAAGCTCGAGGCGGCCGATCTCGCCCTCGCGCGCGAGCCCGGCCAGCGCCTCCGGATCGGCGGTCGCGGTCACGAAGCTTGCCTCGTCAAGCACGGCCACGCGCCCGCGTCCGGCGGGCAGGCCTTCGAGCGCCACGGTCTGCGGCGTGGGCGTCAGGTTCGCGAGCCAGACGACGACGCTGCCATTCGCCCGCCAGGCGACCGCCTGCACCCCCGGGCCGTTCGAGACGGTCGTCTCGAGCCGGGTCTCGCCGGCACCCGCGGCGAGGCCTCGCAGCACGTGGTAGACCGGATAGACCATCGCCTGGCCGGGGCGGGTCTGGTCGTCGAACCAGGGCTGCGGATAGTCCGTCTTGGCATAGACGACGCCGAACTCGCCGACCGGGGCGGCCAGGCAGACCGCCTCGAGGCCGCCTGCCGCCATATGCGCGAAATAGCCGAGGTACCAGGCGGCGCCGAGCAGGCCGCGCTGGCGCGGGTCCATGCCGGCGAGCGCCACCCGGCCGCCTGCCGGGTTCGGGGTCGCGGTCGCGCCATAGGGGTTGTCGCGGACACCGATCGCCGCGGGGCCCACCCGGTAGGGCTTGCCGCCCGCGAAGCTTCGGGTCGATTTTACGATGTGCGGCATCGCTTCGAGGTTCTCCATGACCGTGGCGTCATCACAGGCATGCACGATCGGGCAGCTGGTATGGACGACGAAATCGAGCGCCGCGGCCGGCGGTCGCTTGCGATTGAGCTCGGTGAAGTAGGAAAACATACCGCCGCCAACCGGCACGCCGGGAAACGCCTCGCGCGCCGCCGCATAGAGGGCTTCGGCCTCGGGACAGGGCGGCCAGACGCCGCCGGGCAGCGTGCATTTGAGATCCGAGGCCGGCGCCACGGCGACTTTGCCAAAGCGCACCCCGGCCGTTTCGGCCGCAGCCCGAAATCTTCGCAAGGTCGGCGCGCACGGTCGCCTCGTCGCCGCACGGGCTGCCGTCCGGCTCGCGGCAGGCGACCACCGCCTCCAGCACCAGCTCGGCCCCGGTCGCCTCGCCCATCGCCTTGTACATGGCGAGGATTCTGCCGGGATCGCCGGTCCGCTGATCGAATGGGAAGGTCGAACGGCCGATCACCGCCGGCCCGGCATGGCCATCGGCAATTCGGGAATCGAACGGGCAGACCAGGAATTGCGGCCGGAGCTTCCTGATCGGATCGACCGCCTGAAGTGTCGCCGCGGCATGCTCCGGCCGGAGGCTGAGGCCGAGCGCCGGCACGAATTCCGGCCGCGCCGCCGAGTACGAGCTCGACCGGCGCGTCGCCGGCCGTGGCCGCCACCTTGGGCACAGTGCCGCTGATGCTCAGGACCACCGACTGCCCGCTCGCCTCGCCGGCCTTGAGCGTATAGGGCCAAGGCTTGGCGAGCGGCCGCACGTACGTCTTATAGGAGGCATCGTTCCAGTTGCGATGATCCTCCGTCTCGAAGGCATCGCCCGTCATCGTGCAGGTCACCCGCACGCCGGCCAGGACCTCGTGGGTCAGCGCCCGGACGTCCTGGAACGGGCATGTCGGGTCGATCAGCTCGGGGAAGACGCTGCGCTCGCTGCGACCATCGGTATGCAGGACCTCGACCGGGCGACCCGCGACCCCCTCGATCGGATGCAGGACGACGAAGCCGGTCCGGTTGGTGACAAAGTCGCCGACCGCCCGCGTGCTCGCCTCGAAGGTAAGCTTGCCGTCCGGAGCTCCCTTGATCCTCGCCCGATAGCGAAGCTCCTGGCTCGCATCCTTGCAGACCGCCTCGTAGCCGACCTCGAAGTCGTCCGGCCCCTGGCCGATCTTGAGGTTCAGGATCGTCGGGTTGTAGGTGCCCCATTCCTTGTCGCGGACGATGAACGCGATCGCCCGAATCGCCTCCTTATCGCCGATCCTGATGGAGCGGAGGTTGCCGCCATCCAGTTCGCACGAGAGCGGTCCGGCCCGCAGCCTCTTGCGCGGCACCACCTTCTCCTCGGTCCCGAACAGCATGATCGCGCGCGATGGGGCAGACGTCATGACGGTTCTCCCTGGTTTTCCCCACGCTGCCGGTTATAGCCGCACCCCCGCCCCGACTAAAGAGCGGGCGCTTTCATTCCGGGCAACGGCACCCTGCAGTCGGCCGCAGCTGGGCGCTAGCTCAGGCGCTGGCCGTCGGCGGCTGGGACCGGCCGGCGAACGTCGGGGCCGTTTCGATTTTGCGAAGCCCCAAGGCGATGTTCTCGTAAACGTTCATGTACGGATCAAGCGCGTAGTTTGGAACATCAGGGCAACATTGCCTCGCGCGGCCGCATCTCGCTGAGCACGCCATCGTGCCGCCGTCGATCGGCTCGAGCCCGGCGATCGACCAGGCGCGCTTCCGCTGCCGGCCCGGCTCAACCCGCATTGATGCCGGAGCGCGCGCCGCGGCTTGCCAGCCGCGCCGGAATTGCGCTACCTAGCGCCAATCAAGCGCCTTGGGGGAAGCCCGGCCAAGAGCCGGGCGCGACAGGATCAGGGAGACAATGCGATGAGCAGGGAGCGCAAGCAGCGGGACTTCCAGGCAGGCCTGTCCGAGGAGGTCGACGCCTGGCTGCGGGGGGACACCTCCAAGCGGACGTTTCTGAGGCGGCTGGTCGAGGCCGGCGGCGCTGCCGCGCTCGCGCGCCCGGGCTTAGCCCTGCTCGGCAGCGGCTTCGCGGCGAGCTCGGCGCGGGCGGCGGTCGAGCTCGCCGATCCGAGCACCCCCTTCGGCCAGGCGCAGGCGGCAGCGGTCAAGGCCTCGAAGGAGGGTCCGCCGGAGAACTCCGCCTATCGCGCCGTCGAGGCCGCCAAGCAGTATTCGGGCGCGACCCTCAACATGACGTACGAATCGGGTCTGCAGGCGCTCGAGCCGCGCAACTTTTCGGGGCCGCTCTGGCAGGATCTGACCGGGATCGGCTTCAACGTCGAGGAGCTGCCGCATCCGGACCAGTATTCCAAGCCGATCGCCGAGCACATCGCGGGCTCGGGCGCCTACGACATCCTCGACATCGAGCCGGCCTGGATCCCCTCGCTCGCCGACGGCGGGGTGATCCTGCCGATCGACGACTACGTCGCCAAGTACATGGACAAGGCCGATCTCGAAGACTACCACCCCCTCTACCAGTTCCTGCCGACCTACAAGGGCAAGCGCTGGGGCTTCTTCGACGACGGCGACGTCCTGGCACTCTACTACCGCACCGACGTCTTCGGCGACCCCAAGCTGCAGGAGGCTTACAAGGCCAAGTACAAGAAAGACCTGGCCGTGCCCAAGACCTGGGACGAGTACGCCGAGACCGCCCAGTTCATCACCGACCAGCTCGCCCCCAAGATTTACGGGGCGGCCCACTTCCGTAAGGCGGGCAGCCCGGGCAACCAGTTCTCTTTCCTGCAGCAGTATCGCGCCAACGGCGGCAAGTTCTTCGACGACCAGATGAAGGCGCTGCTCGCCTCGGACGCCGGGATGACCACCTTCAAGCAGATGATCGCGGCCAACAAGGCCTCGGTCCCGGGCAACAACGACATGGACGCGGTGGCAGCCTGGGCGGCCTGGCTGCAGGGCAAGAGCGCGATGCTGTTCTCCTGGCCGCCGACCGGGCGGATGAGCGAGAACTACGCGCAGCGGGACAAGGCGATCAACTTCGTGCCGCAGTCGACGGTGGTCGGCAAGGTCGGCTACGCCGTGATGCCGGGCGGCAACCCCGAGCAGGCGTCCGGCTACGTCAAGTCGCTGGCCGCCAACTCGAGCAACGAGGAGGCCGCCTACCTGTTCATGCAGTGGGCGACCAGCCCCGCGGTCTCGCTCGCGCGCGTGACGGCGCCATTTGCGCTGCGCGATCCCTACCGCATGTCGCACTTCACCTCGCCGCTCTACCGGGCGCTGTGGCCGAACGCCAAGGACTATCTGATCAACCTCAGCGACTCGGCGAACGGCGCCGTGCTCGACATGATCATGCCGGGCTGGCAGGACTACGCGCTCTCGATCGACCGGATGTGCACGGCGGTCTGGGCGGGCGAAGAGCCGAAGACGGCGCTCGAGCGCGCGGCCGCCGAGTGGGATGCGACTACCCAAAAGCTCGGCGTCGACAGCCAGCGCGAGGCCTATGAGCAGTTCCGAAAGCTGCCGGGCTCCTACGCCGACCACACGATCGAGACGATGGGTCTGGCCGTGCACATCACCTGAGCCGGCCCCGCCAACGGGAGCGCCCTGCGCCGGGCTGCGATCGCGGCCCGGCGCTTCGCTGCAGGCGGCTTTGAAGACCAGCAAAGGCCCGATCGAGGAGCGACATGGCGGATGGGGTCGGCATGAGTGGGGTCGCCACGCGGCGGCCCGCGGAGCGCGCGGCCGCCGCGAGCTGGACCGACCGTCACATCGGCTGGCTCCTGGCGACGCCGGCGGCGCTCCTGATCCTGGCGCTGTCGATCTACCCCTTGGTCTATTCGATCTGGGTCGCTTTCGTTAACTACGACTTCCAAATTCCGGGTCACGCCTTCGTCGGCCTGCAGAACTTCCGAGAGATCATCGAAGACCCCATCGCGCGCTCCTCGCTGATCAACACGATCGTCCTGTCGGCCGTGAGCGTCGCGGTCGAGTTCGGGCTCGGCCTGCTGCTGGCACTCGCCATGCTCGGAAGCTTTCGCGGCCGCGGCCTCATCATGCCGATCCTGATCGTGCCGCTGTTCATCAGCCCGGTCATCGTCGGCCAGTTCTGGTCGCTGCTGCTGCAGCAGCCTTACGGCCCGGTCAACTACCTGCTGGGCCTGTTCGCCGGCCACCCGATCGAGATCAGCTGGCTGACCCAGACGCCCTGGAACTTCATCGCGATCATCACCGCCGACGTCTGGCAGTGGACGCCCTTCATGTTCGTGATCCTGCTCTCCGGCCTGTCGGCGATCCCGCCCGAGATGTTCGAAGCGGCCGAGCTCGACGGCGCGGGTCCGCTCCAGACCTTCTGGCACATCACGCTGCCGCAGCTGCGCCCGCTGATCCTGCTCGCGCTGACCTTCCGGCTGCTCGATGCGATCAAGCTCTTCGACGTCATCTACGTGATGACCGGCGGCGGCCCCGGCTCCAGCACCTACACAGCATCCTTCTACCTCTATCAGATCGGCTTCCAGCAGTTCCACCTGTCCAAGGCGACCGCCGGCAGCTGGATCTTTCTTCTGCTCTCCGCGATTCTGATCATGGCGCTGGTCCGCCGCCTGCTGCGGCCGGAGGCCCGTTGATGGCAGCCGCGGCCCAACATGCCCGACGCCCCAGCAAGGCGGGCCTGGGGTTCGACGTGCTGCGCTTTGCCTTCGTCGGCCTCTTCATCCTGTTCGTGCTGGCGCCGCTCTATTGGGTCGTGATCACCTCGATCAAGCCCGTCACCGACTACCTGACGATCCCGCCGGTCTGGTTCCCGACGCAACCGACATTCATCCACTACACCGCGGCGCTGTTCGCCTATCGCGGCCTCGAGGGCCTGACCAACAGCGCGATCGTCTCGACCGTGACCATGGTGCTCTCGGCGCTGCTCGGGACGCTCATGGGCTACAGCCTCGCCCGCTTCAACACCGGCGGGCCGCACCTCTCGTTCTGGGTGCTCTCGCAGCGCTTCCTGCCGCCGATTGCGGTCGTGCTGCCGATCTTTCTCCTCTATCGCGGCCTCGGTCTCTACAACTCGCGGATCGGCCTGATCCTGATCTATACGGTCTTCACGCTGCCGCTCTCGGTCTGGATGATGTACGCCTATTTCCGCCAGCTGCCCAAGGAGATGGAGGAGGCAGCCCTGGTCGACGGCTGTACGCGCTTCGGCGCCTTCTGGCGGGTGGCACTGCCGCTGGCGGTGCCCGGGATCATCGTGGCCGCGGTCTTTGCCTTCATCTTCGTCTGGACCGAGTTCTTCTTCGCCCTCAACCTCACCAGCCGGCACGCCTTCACCTTGCCGACCGTCTTCCGCGCCTTCCTCGGTTTTCAGGGCGCGCAATACGGCGAGGCCAGCGCCTTGTCGGTCACGTCCCTGATACCCTCGATCATCCTCGGCATGCTGGTCCAGCGCCACCTGGTCCGCGGCCTGACGCTCGGCGCCGTCCAGGGGTGAGCCACCGACAATGGCGTGATTCTTGACAGCGGGCCAGTTCACGGCCAGTAGTACCGGCCATGGGGACTGCGATCTCCCCACGAGGCGACATGCTGAAGCATCGCGTCCTGCTCCGAACATGGGGGACGCACGATGTCGTCGATCAACACCATCTCCACCGACAAGCTCGCCCGTCTGATCGGGACGCCGAAGTGTCCGGCCCTGATCGACGTCCGCCTCGACGAGGACTTCGAGGCGGCGCCGCGGCTGATTCCGGGCTCGGTCCGGCGGCCACATGAAGAGGCAGCAGACTGGGCCTCCGAATTCGCCGGCCGCTCCGCGATCGTCGTCTGTCAGAAGGGGCTGAAGCTCAGCCAGGGGGCCGCGGCCTGGCTCCGCCACGCGGGCGTGCCGGCCGACAGCCTGGAGGGCGGCGTCGAGGCCTGGGCGAGCGCCGGCCTGCCGATGGTGCGAGCCGACCGGCTGCCGCCCCTCGATGCAAAGGGTCGCACGGTCTGGGTGACCCGATCCCGGCCCAAGATCGACCGCATCGCCTGCCCGTGGCTGATCCGCCGGTTCGTCGACCCGGCGGCCGTCTTCCTGTTCGTAGCACCCTCGGAGGTGGAGGCGGTGGCGGAACGCTTCGGCGCCACGCCGTTCGATGTCGAGGGGGTCTTCTGGAGCCACCGGGGTGACCGGTGCACCTTCGACACGATGATCGACGAACTGGGCATCGCGACCGAGCCGCTCCGACACCTGGCACTGATCGTCCGGGGCGCGGACACGGCGCGTCTCGATCTGGCGCCGGAGGCGCCGGGCCTGCTGGCCGCATCGCTCGGTCTGTCGCGCCTCTATGCCGACGACCTTGTCCAGCTCGAGGCGGGGATCGCTCTTTACGACGCCTTCTATCGCTGGTGCCGGGACGCGACCGACGAGACCCACAACTGGCCGTCGCAGAAGCCTGGCGGGTGAGGTGGTCGAGACCGCGCTCGACCCGGGCGCGCGCCGGGCGGAGGATGCAAGGGCCTATCCTTCGTTCGGCGAGGCGCTGCGGGTCTGGCTCCGGGTCGCGATGCTCAGCTTCGGCGGTCCCGCCGGCCAGATCGCCGTGATGCATCGCATCATCGTGGATGAAAAACGCTGGGTCTCGGAGAGCCGTTTCCTGCATGCGCTGAACTTCTGCATGCTGCTGCCCGGACCCGAGGCGCAGCAGCTCGCGACCTATCTCGGCTGGCTGATGCACCGCACCCGGGGCGGCATCCTGGCGGGCGGCCTGTTCGTCGTGCCGGGCGTCGTCGCCATCATGGGCCTGAGCTACGTCTATGCCGCCTACGGCAATGTCGGCCCGGTCACGGCGGCGTTCATGGGTCTGAAGGCCGCCGTGCTCGCGATCGTCCTGCAGGCAGTCGTCCGGATCGGCAGGCGGGCGCTCACGAACCGTCTGATGATCGCGGTCGCAGCCCTGTCCTTCATCGGCATCTTTTGCCTCGGGGTCCCGTTCCCGGCGATCGTTCTGGCGGCCGGCCTCGCGGGCTTGATCGGCGGCCGGATCGGCTGGCTGCCGTCTCGTTCGCTCGGCAGTCATGGCATGGAAAGGGATGCCGGCGCTCCTACCGACGACCCCTTTTTGGGCGAAGAATTGCCAGCCCCTGCGCGGCCGTCGGTGCCCTGGGCGCTGGTGATGGCGGGCGTCTGGCTGCTGCTCTGGCTGGCGCCGGTCGCCGCGATCCTGGTCACGCTGGGGCCGGAGAGCGTCTACGGCCAGATCGCGGTCTTCTTCAGCAAGATGGCGATGGTGACCTTCGGCGGCGCCTATGCCGTGCTCGCTTATGTAGCCCAGCAGGCGGTCGATGCCTATGGCTGGCTGGCACCAAGCGAGATGCTCGACGGGCTCGGCATGGCGGAGACCACGCCCGGCCCGCTGATCATGGTGGTTCAGTTCGTGGGCTTCATGGCCGCCTGGCGCGAGCCAGGGTCGCTCGCGCCAGCGTTGGCCGGGACCCTCGGCGGCCTGCTGACGACCTGGGTCACGTTCGCGCCCTGCTTCCTCTGGATCTTCCTCGGCGCGCCCTTCATCGAAGCCATGCGCGGCAACCGGGCGCTGAGCGGCGCCCTTTCGGTGATCACGGCGGCGGTGGTCGGGGTCATCCTCAACCTCGCGATCTGGTTCGCGATCCACACCATGTTCCGGCAGAGCATCACGACCGGTTTTCTGGGGACTGCAGGTCGACCTGCCGGTGCTGGCCAGCGTCGATCCTTGGGCGGTCGCTCTGGCGAGCGTGGCGCTGATCGCGGTGTTCCGATACCGGGTCGGGACGCTGCCGCTGCTCGCTGCGGCGGCCGCAGCTGGCCCGCTGCTGCGCCTCGCCGGCGCTCTGCGCTGATTGGATACGGCGTCATCGGCCGAAGCGCAGGCGAAGCGCGATCGCGGCGGCGAGCGCGGTCAGCGCGATCAGGATCGAGAAAACGAGCGCGCCGGCGTCGCCCAGGTGCTCGATCACCAAGGCGTAGGCGAGCGGCGAGATTGCCGACAGGAGAAAGCTCGGGACCAGCAGGCGGCCGACCAGGGTGCCGTAGGTGCGATGGTCGAACAGCACCAGCGGCAGGGTGCCGCGGGTGATGGTCAGGAGGCCGTTGCCGGCGCCGTAGAGAAGCGCGAAGGCGATCGCGGCGGCGAGCGCCTGGCCGCTCAGGAGGCCGGCCGCGAAACAGACCGGCAGCACGAGGGCGGCGAAAAGGTTCAGGGTCAAAGGGTGCAGGCGGCCGCCGAAGACGACCTCGCAGAGCCTGGCCGCCGACTGGCCGATGCCGCGCAGGCTCGCGACCCAGACGGCGAGCGAGGCCGTGAGGCCGAGCCCGCTCAGAAGGCCGATCATGTGCGCCGACATGCCGGAGTTGAGGACGTTGATCAGAGTCACGATCAGGGCGTAGAGGCTGCCCGCGAGCAGGCGCTGGCGGCGGCTTTGGGCGAGATGCGGGCGCTCGGGCGCCTCGCCGGCCGGCCGGTCGCCGTAGCGCGCGCTCGGGATCGCGAGATGGAGCGGCACCGTCAGCAGGGCAAAACCGGCGTAGGCGAAGACCGCGCCCCGCCAGCCGAAGTGCAGGGCGAGCGCATGGCCGATCGGCCAGAACACGGTCGAGGCGAGACCGCCCAGCAGGGTGATCTGCGAGATCGGCCGCCTCGCGCCGGGGCCACCGATCCGGGCGAGCGCGGCAAAGGCCGCGTCGTAGAGGGTGCAGCGCATAGCGAGGCCGAGCAGCGCCCAGACGGCGTAGTAGGCCCAAAGCTCGTGCACGAGGGCAAGGGCAGACGCAGCCGAGCGCGATCAGGCCGGAGCCCGCAACCATCACCTGGCGGCCGCCGTAACGGTCGATCAGGCGGCCGACCACCGGCGAGGACAGGCCCATCACCAGCAGCGAAGCCGAGAAGCCGCCATAGACCAGCGAGCGGCTCCAGCCGAGGTCCGCCGCGATCAACTCGCCGAGCGCGCCGATCAGATAGTAGGTGATGCCCCAGCAGACGAGCTGCGAAAGGCCGAGGCAGACGACCGTGCGGCGCCAGCTCAATGGCCGGCATCCCGGCCACTTCGGGCCGGCGCCGGCATCCGGCCGCCTGCTTCGAGTCGCGTCGAGTTCAGGGGCTCGGCGGTCCGATCAGCCGCCAAACTCCGCGCGGTAGTGCTCGAGCTTGCTCTGCCAGGCAGGCTGGCTCTCGATCGCGCGGTTGACGATCCCGATCGGGACCCGGCCGTGCATGACGTCGAGCACCGCCTTGACGTCGGCGGCCCCGATACCGGCGAAGCACTGGTCGGTCCAGCACAAGGCGTGCGGCGTCAGCAGCACGTTGTCGAGCTGGTAGAGCGGGTTGCCCTTCGGGCTCGGCTCCTGCTCGAACACATCCAGGCCGGCGCCCGCGATGCCGCCGTCCTGGAGCACCTGGGTCAGCGCCCGTTCGTCGACCACGGGGCCGCGGGAGGTGTTGATCAGGTAGGCGCCGGGCTTCATCAACGCCAGGCGCTCGGCGTTGACGATGTGGTGGGTGTCGTCGTTGAGCGGGCAGCTCACCGAGAGCACGTCCGCCTCGCGGAATAGGTCCTCCAGTCCGACAAGGCGGACGCCGAGCTCCTGCGCGAGCCTGGGGTCGGCGTAGGGGTCGTGGGCGATGAAGGCCATGCCGAAGGGCTTGGCCAGACGGAACACCTCGGCGCCGATGTTGCCGATCCCGAGCTGGCCCAGCGTCCGCCCGATCAGGCCGGTGCCCATGTACTGGGCGCGCTTGGCCCAGCCCTCGGGCCCATGGCGGGTTATCCGGTCCTTGTCAGCGAGCTTGCCGGTCAACGCCAGCATGAAGGTCAGGATCGCGACCGCGACCGGCCGGCGCACGCCATCGGGGGTCGTCACCAGCGCGCAGCCGTGGTCGGTGCAGGCCTGGACGTCGACCGTGTCGAAGCCGACGCCGAAGCGGGCGATGATCGCGAGCCGGCCGACCTTCGGAAAGCTCTCGGGCTCGATCCTCGGGATCAACAGGATCAGCGCGTCGAAGCCCTCGAGGTCTTTGGCCGTGATCACCCCGTTGGTCCGGATGTATTCATGCTCGACCGCCGGGTTTCCCTCGAGCGGCGAGAGATCGAAGTCGGGAAAGGCCGGACTGCCGTCCGGCTTCTTGAAGTCGCCGCTGAGGGCGACCCGAAACTTGGTCATCACAGCCTCCGCACCCGCTATTTTTTCTTTTTCTTGCTTTTGGATCTGCCCTTGGCGGACATCCCGGCGGCGGTCCGCGCCCGGATCTCGGTGATGCCCGCCTCGACCGCACCCTGGAGCGCCCAGACGTCGCCTGAGTAGCAGAGGAAGTCGAAGCCCAGCTGGCGCAGCCGGACCGCCTCCTCGACAGTCGGCACCAGGCGCCCGAGCGCCTTGCCATGCTTCTTGCAGGCCTTGGCGACCGCCTTGACCGCGGCGGTGAAGTCTGGGTGCTCGAACTGACCCGGGATACCGAGCGAGCAGCTGAGGTCGAAATGCCCGATCCAAAGGCAGTCGACACCGTCGACGGCGGCCAGCGCGTCCGCATTCTCGACGCCCTGGCGGGTCTCGATCTGGGCGAACAGCATCGTCCGCTCGTTAGCGGCGGCGAGCTTCTCCATCGTCGGCCCGGGCATATAGCGGTCGTGCGCGATGCCGAGCGCCACGCCGCGCCTGCCCATGCGGCACGTATTTCAGACAGTCGAGGATCGCCCGCGCCTCCTCGGAGCGAGCCCACCATCGGCAGCATCACGCCTTCGGCGCCCATGTCGGCGGCGCGCGCGATGTGATGATATTCCTTGGATGGTACGCGCACGATCGTCGGCAGGTCGGCCGCCTGCATGTAGCGCAAAACGCTCTTGATGGTCTCGAAGCCGAACCCCGAGTGCTCGGTGTCGAACAGCGCGAAATCGCAGCCGGCGGCCTTCAGGATCTGACCGATCCCAGGCGTCGCGAACTCGACGATGAAATGCCCGAGCTTGAGCTCCCGGCTCCCCGCCATCTCCTTCAGACCTGGCGATGCCATGGGTCTCAGTCCCTCCCTCCGTCCGGTCTCGTTTGGTTAGCCCAACTCTGACCAGCGCGCGCCCGGTCGTCAATCGATCAAATGGGGTGGCAGCCACAAGTATCCCGTCGGCTTCAGGGTCGACTTTGGCGCGAAGCCTGTTGTTGGGCGGTTCGATCAGGTTGTTCGCGCGGCCCCCGGCTCTACTGGTGCTTTTTCCGGCTCCGAGCTCCAGACCGGACCCAATGTCAACTATGAACGGCCGCCCTGACCCAAAGCGGGCTTAAAAGTTCGGATCGAGAACGTCCGCCTTGTCATTCGCGCCTGGCCTGGTGCGAGGCGCGTGAACGCTCGATCCCTGAGTGTTAGGTGGAGGCCGGCACGAGTCCAGCCCTTCAGCCGCGCCGCGCCGCCTCGATCGCCGCGATGTCGATTTTCTTCATTTTCATCATCGCATCGAAAGCGCGCTTTGCTTCATCGCCGCCAGCCGCCATCGCGTCGGTCAGCACGCGCGGCGTGATCTGCCAGGAAATTCCCCACCTGTCTTTGCACCACCCGCACTGGCTCTCATGCCCGCCATTGCCGACGATTGCGTTCCAGTAACGGTCCGTCTCTTCTTGATCTTCGGTCGCTATCTGGAACGAGAAGGCTTCGTTATGCTTGAACACGGGACCGCCGTTGAGACCGAGACAGGGTATGCCCAGGACCGTGAATTCCACCGTCAGCACGCCGCCCTCCTTTCCGCCGGGATAGTCGCTGGGCGCAGGGTGCACGGCACCGACCGCGCTGTCGGGAAAGGTTGCAGCATAGAAGCGGGCAGCCGCCTCGGCGTCCTTGTCGTACCACAGGCAAATTGTGTTCTTGGGCATTGCTTGGCCTTTCGCTTTTGAAGATATTCACGACGGTGGCCCGATCGGGCTATGCAGCCTTCCTGAAATCACCGATCTGGGCATCGAACGCTCGCTTGAAGGCAGGCCGCGCGGTGCAGCGTCCGACATAGGCGGCGAGGCGCTTCTCGCTTGTGACGATGTCGGTGTGCTTCAGAATTCGCAGCACGGTCGTCATCATCAAATCACCAACAGTGAATCGGTCACCATCGAGGTAGGGTTTGTCGCCGAGCGACTTGGAGAGCGCGGACAGGCGCTTGTGCACAAACTCCACCGCCCCCGGTCGGCGCAGTTTCGCCCATTCCTCATCCTTGTAAGCGAGATCGATCAGGGCGACGTTCATGACGGAGGGCTCGATGGAATTGAGCGCCGCGATCAGCCATTGCGTCGCGCGTGCGCGTGCGCCCGCTTCCTTCGGCAGGAGCATCTCGCTCCGTTCGCCGATATGGAGCACGATGGCCCCGGATTCGAAGAGGACGAAGCCGTCTTCCTCGAGGATCGGCACCTGCCCGAAGGGCTGCAGCGCGCGATAGTCCGGTTTGTCCTGATCGCCCTGTTCGAGCAGGCGCGTCTGGTAAGGGAGGCCCGCTTCCTCGAGCGCCCAGCGCGCGCGCAGATCGCGCACTTGGCCCTGGGCAAACTCCGGAACCCATTTGAAAGCGGAGATCGTGATCATGCGATGTCCTTCCTTGGTCACGGAAAGCTCCGGTCGGTTTCGAGAACAATGGCGTTCCAGCTTGTCGAGCGCTCCGTTCCAGCCTTCCTCATGGCTGCGGCGACTCTCCTCGTCGTGCAGGCGCGAATGAGTGAGTGTGAGTTCGGTGCCCTCGGCAACGGCGCGCAGTCTGATCTCGACAAGCAACTCGCCGGAATCTTCGGCGCCGCCCGTCCAGCGCCAACTCATGCGCAGCCGCTCGGGCTTCACGACTTCGAGATATTCGCCGCTGCTCTCATGCTCGCTGCCATCGAGCATGCGGAAGCGGACCCGGAAGCGGCCACCAACCTGCGGGTCGGTCTCCGCCCTAAGGACGGGGCCGCCGTCGGGGCCCCACCAGCTGGCGATGCCTTCCGCCGTGGTGAGCGCATCGAAAACGAGCGATGGCCGCGCCTTGATCCGGCGCACGAGCGTCAGACCGGTCATCGTCTGTTCCTCCTCGCTTCGGCTTCCTTGCTTTCGGCATAGGCCGCGAGCCGATCGAGGCTGTTCGACCAGAAGCGTTCGTAGCGGCGCAGCCAATCCATGGCTTCCCTCATGGGCTGGGGCCGGAGCCGTACCGTGACGGTGCGCCCGACTTTCGAGCGGGTGATGAGGCCGGCATCGTCCAGCACATCGAGATGCTTCATCACGGCCGGCAGCTTGATCGCGAAGGGCCGCGCCAGCGCGCTGATGGATGCGCCGTCTTCGCGTTCGAGCCGAGCGAGAATCGCCCGTCGAGTCGGGTCGACGAGCGCCGCAAATGTCCGGTCGAGCCGTTCACTATAGTTCACCATGTGGGAAAGTATTGGTCAGAAAAGGGTTGGCTGTCAACCCCGGCACGGCCCAAATCCTGGTGGGCGCTACGTCGCTCAGTGGATCTCGTCGGCCTCGCCCATCGCGCGCTCGAGCGCCTCGACCGAGAAGCTGGGGTCGCGCGCTACCTTGAGGATCGGCGCCTCGCGTCGGCCGCAGAGCTCGGCCGCTCGCGCCACCTCGTGCGCGACCTCGTGCGGGATCACGACAGCACCATGGCGGTCGGCGTGCACGAGGTCGCCCGAGCGCACGATCATGCCGAACACGTCGACCTCGCAGCCGAAGGCCACGGTGTGGCCATGGGCATGCGACGGCGTCACCTTGCCGCACAGCACCTGGAAGTCGGGCGCGATCGCGTCGAGATCGCGCACGCCGCCATTGGTGACCAGGCCGAGGCAGCCGAGGCCTTTGTGGATCGCGGTGTTGACCTCGCCCCAGAAGCAGCCGAAGCCGAGCCGGCTGTCGACGTCCTGGACGATCGCGATGGTCGGGCCGGGAGCGCTCGCGACGTAGCGGTAGTAGTCGAGCCGCGCCTGGCGCGCCTGCTCTTTGTGGTGGCGCGCCGGCTCCATGGCCCGATAGAGCGAGGTTCGTGCGTAGCCGACCATCGGCTGGCGTCCCGGAAACGGGCAGATCAGGGTCTCGGTCGTGAAGCCCAGCGCGCGCCGCTCGGGCACGATGATCTCGAGCGCGTTGCAGATGGTCGGCGTGTCGAAGGCGCGCAACGCCTTGATCTCGGTTTCGGACAGCGGCTCCGTGGTCATCGCAGGGCTCCTTGATGCGACATTGCTTGTTTCCGGACGCCGTGGCTGCGCCCCGGACGCATGGATGGGTTGTCTCAGACACAAGGCATGACCGCATCGCCACTTGCGGCCGAAGCATAGGCCGCCTCGCAGAGCGCGAAGGTCTTGAGGTTGTCGGCGCCCGAGGTCTGAGGCTCGATCCCGTGACGGAGACAATCGACCCAGTGGCGCTGGGTGGTCAAGACGCTCTCCTGCACGCCATGCCAGGGACGGCTCGCCCAGGGCAGCAGGGCGGGCGCCACGTCACGGCGCTCGCTGCCGGCCCGGGTGGTGACGGTCAGCGCGTAGCCAGGCGCCAGCCGGAGCGTGCCGTCGCTGCCGTCGATCTCGATCGTGGTCTCGGGAAATGGGTCCGGGTCCTGCGGCGCCTGGTAAGTGGCATCGACCATGCAGGTGAGCCCGCCGTCGTGTTCCAGGAGCAGGGTCGCGCAATCCTCGCCGCGGATGCCCGGCCGGACGCTCGCGGTCCGGCAGGTCAGGCGGCGGGCCTCCCCGAACAGGCAGCGCGCGACGTCCAGCAGGTGGATCACGAGGTCGAGGATGATGAAGCGCTCCTCCTTGGCCAGGTAGGGCTGGCCGGCGTAGACGTCGTAGCCGGTTCGCCAGGAGATCCGGGCAAAGAACGGCCGTCCGATCGTGCCCTCCGCCAGCACCTCGCGGACCGCGAGGATCGGGGCCTGGAAGCGGAAGTTCTCGTGCACCATGAGCGGCACGCCGGCGGCAACGCAAGCGTCGACCATCGCCTGGCAGTCGGCGATCGTGGGCGCGAACGGCTTCTGCACGATCACCGGGACGCGCCGGGCGGCGGCAAGCTCGACCAGGGCTCGATGGCTCGGCATCGTGGTCACCACGTCGACGAAATCGGGCGCCTCCGACTCGAGCATCGCGCGCGCGTCCGAATACTGGCGCGGCACGCCGAACGCGCGCGCGGCTTCGGCCGCCTTGGCGGCATCGAGGTCACAGACCGCCGCCAGTTCGACGCCGTCCGCCGCGAGATCCCGCCACGCGTGCAGGTGGTTGCGGGCGAAGAAGCCACAGCCGATCACCACTGCCCTGAGCCTGTCCGCCATCGAGAGCCTCCCTGCCCCATTGGCATCAAACGCCGGCCAAGAGTAGCTTCGCCCGGCGCGAAGGCAACCGATCAAGAGAGCATTGCCGCGCGCTGATGGAGGCGGCAGCCATGATTCGACGGAGCTTCATCCTGGCGACGGCCGCGCTCTCGGCGACGCGGGTCCGAGCGACCGCACGGCCCGAGATCCGCCTCCACCCCGGTCTCGACTACAACGACTTGGTCGCCACGGCGCCCGCTGGTGCGCGTATCATCCTGGCGGCCGGCACCTATCTCGGCTGGAGCGTCTTGCCGAAGCACGCTCAGAGCTTCGAGGCCGACGGCGATGGCGTCGTCCTCGACGGCGGCGGCCGGCGGCTGCTCGCCTTCCGCCGCGGGCCCGCCGAGGACGTGCAGCTGACCCGCCTCACCGTCCAGGCCTATGACACGATGGATCCGCCGGGCGGCGCCGAGCGGAAGGCGCGGCAGATCGCGGCGATCGAGGCCTCGAACGGCCGCAACTGGCAGGTGGTCGACTGCACCGTGCAGCAAATCGGCGGCCGCGGCCTCTCGATGAACCCCGGCATGCACGTCCAGGGCGGCCGCTACGTCGACAACGGCCACATCGGGATCGGCGGGCGCGCCACGGGCGCGATCGTCGACAGTGCGGAGATCGCCCGCAACAACACCCGCAACTACGGCTCCCACTGGGAGAGCGGCGGCTATAAGAACGTCGGCGGCCATCTGCCCGGCCCCATGCCGGTGATGCAGGACGCGAGGCTGATCAGTTGTCACATCCACCACAACAACGGGCGCGCGGTCTGGTTCGACTGGGACTGCCTGGCGTGCGGCCTCGAAAACTGCGTGATCCATCACAATACGAATGAAGGCATCGCCTATGAGGCGAGCGCCCGGGGCCATTTCCGCAACTGCCTGATCGGCTTCAACAACACCAGCGGCTGGCGCGAGCCCGGCGTCTGGTCGGCCGACCTGATGCTCCAGAACTCCCACGACTGCGTGGTCGAGGGCTGCACGATCGTGACCGACCGCGGCTGCGCGCTCTCGGTCGCGCACCATACCCGCAAGCGCGACAGCGATCCGCCGCAGCAACAGGGCTTCTACACCGGCCCCTTCAATGGCGTCCGCAACCGGATTGCGGGCAACACCTTCGTCCTGTTGGGCAATAGCATCGGCCTGGTGCTCGACGTCACCGCGCCACCAGGCTGGGCCGAGATCAAGCTCAGCAACGTCTGGGGGCCGAACCGCTGGCTGGCAGCGCCGGGCTCGCGGCAACGGGCGCTCTGGTTGGACGCGCCCTGGAGCGACGATCTCGGCACCATTGAGGAACGCACCGACCTCGCCTCCTTCGTGCCGGCACCGCTGCGGGCATGACCCACATCCATGGGATCGCCAGCACAAGCGACAAGGGCCAGGCGCGACGGACCATGCAGGCGGCCGACGCCTCGCCCGTGTCGGATGCGGCGAGGATTCAGGGTCCCGCCCCGGCAAATTCGCGCCGGGGTGGTCGCCGCCCGCCTGCTGATCAAGTTCGGCGAACCGCCGGAGCGCATCGTCGACCTGGTGTGCGAGCCGGTGAGGAGCGGGGCCTCGGTTTTCTGTCCTCAAGCCGGTCCGGGAGGGGCGGCGCCCGCGAGCCACTCCTTGATCAGTGTGTAGCCCAGCGCCAGCAGGGTCGGGCCGAGAAACACGCCGAGAAAGCCGAACGCCACCACGCCGCCAAGCACGCCGAGGAAGACCAGGATCAACGGCAGCTTGCTGCCGCGGCTGATCAGCCAGGGCTTGAGCACGTTGTCGATCCCGCTGACGCCGAAGACGCCCCAGATCACGAGGAACACGCCCCAGCCGAGGGCGCCCTTGTAGATCAGCCAGATGCTCGCCGGCAGCCAGACCAGAGCCGGCCCCATCGGCACGAACGACAAAAAGAAGGTGAGGAAGCCGAGGAAGGCTGCCGCCGGCACGCCGGTCACCCAGAGCCCGATCGCCTGCAGCGTCGCCTGGGCGAGTGCCGTGCCCATGATCCCGTAGACCACCCCCTTGATGGTGCCGCCGGCGACGGCCAGCAGATTGCGGGCGCGCTCGCCGGCCAGGCGCGAGACGGCCGCATCGAGCTGCCGCCCGCCCTCGGCGCCGTCGCGAAAGAAGAAGAACGCGACCAGCACGCTGAGGCTGAGCTGGAGCACGGCCTGGCCGAGGCTGACCCCGGTGCTCAGCAGCAGGTCGCGACCGGTGTCGAGATAGGGATGCAGAACCGCGGTCCAGCCCGTGCCCTGCTCGCTGAGGTCGGACCACCAGCCCTGCAGGGTTGCGCCGACCAGCGGCAGCCCCGCGACCCAGTGGGGCGGGCCGGGCAGCCCCTGGGCGAGCAGCGCGCGCGCCATGGCGACCACCTGGGCGACGTTGTCGGCCATGCTCGAGCCGACCACGACCGGCGGCAGGATCAGCACCGCCGCGACCAGCAGCGTCATGAGGCCCGCCGCGAGGGTGCGCCGACCGCCTAGCGCGCGCATCAGCCAGGCGTAGAGCGGCCAGGTCGAGAACGACAGGATCAGCGCCCACAGCAGCGCCGAGACGAAGGGCCGCAGGACCACGAAGCAGCCGATCGTCAGGATCAGCAGCAGGGCGACCACGATCATCTGTTCGATGCGAGCTTGGGCGTCCAATTCGACGGCTCCGGGGCGAGGGCCGCCGGACCCTAGCACAGTCGGCGCCTGGGGGTCGCGCTCGGGCCGGCGCCCGCGAAGGCGAATGCCGCCGCCAAGGGGGGCCGGCGTGGCCGCCGCACGCCGCGGACACGAGGCGGCCGCGCCGCAGCTCGACCCCGAGCCGGCTCGGCGCCGGGTCTGAAGCTGCCGGCTGGCGCCGCCGCCCAGGCCCAGACTTGAGGCTCAGCGGCGCGGCGAAACTTTGCGCGCTCTCGGCCAAGCCCTATGTTAAGGTGGTCGCGCCTGGAGATCGGCCGCGATGGTGGCGTGCAGCAAACGGGCCCACGGAGCGAACGGCGTCGGGCGGCGTGGAGTCCTGATTGCTGGTCTGCCGGGGCCGGTCGGGCACGCATCGGTGATGGTTGATCGTATCCATCGCAAACTTGGGAAAGGAGAATCATGCCGCGGAAGCCCAATTATCGATTTGAGCGGCACGAGCGCGAGCGCATCAAGGCCGCCAAGAAGGCCGCGCGCGCCGAGGTGAAGGCAGCCCGGGCCGAGCAGACCAAGGCGGTCAAGTCGGGGGAGGAAGCCGGCGCGGCTGTGAGCTCGGAGGCCGACGCGCCGCCTCAAGACTAGGATCGGCGTCATCCCGCCACGACCGGCGCAGCCTCTGCCCGCGCGGCGACGCGGATCCTTCGCGGATCGCCCCGACGGCATGAAGATCGACGCCGCGGGCAGCCTGTGGTGTACAGGGTTCAGCTGGATTTTGCTGCCTGCCAGTCGGTCAGGATCTGGCGGGCGCGGTTGCTTGCCGGGTCCATCGCCTGGTCATGATTGTCTCGTTTTGCGGTCAGCTCGATGACGTAGCCGTTCGGATCCCGGAAATAGATCGAATCGATGAACTCGGGATCGGAGATCCCGCGCGTCTCGATGCCGGCGGCCTTGCCCTTGGCGAACATCGTCTGCAAGTCGCCGGCTGAGACCTCGAGCGCGATGTGCAGGTCGAAATCGTGTTGCGGCTTGAATTCGAACGGCCGGTCCGGCGCTTCGAAGAACGCGAGGTAGGAGCCGTCGTCGAGGGCGTAAAAACTGTGCAGCACGTCGGTCGCGCGGCCGCTCTTGGTCGCCTTGATAGCGAGCGCACCGGCGAGCGGCAAACCCAGAAAGTCCTCGTAAAACTGCCGCGTCTCCTCGGAATCCCGGCAGCGGTAGGCGTTGTGGTGCAGGCCTTTGATCATCCTCGCCTCCTACGTCCCGCTCAGATCCGGTCGAAGGGCTGCCCCTTGACCGCGTCGGCGAAGCCGTAGAGCGCTTCGTTGACCTTCGGCCAACTCGCCAGCCGCTTCATGGTGTCGAGCCAGCGCTGCACGTTCGGGTATCGCGAAAAGTTGCAGCCGATCACCTCGCCCAAGGTCAGAAGGCAGACCCCGAAGTAGTCCGCGATGGTGATCTGCTCGCCGCAGAGATACTTTTTGTCCGGGCCGAGCCAGTAGTCGTTCAGGACCTGGAGCCAACCGAGCGCCCGCTCCTTGCCCCAGGCGATCGTCGCCCGCTGCAGCTCGTCGCTCGGCCGCCGATGATTCGGAAAGAGCTGCGGGTAGATCCAGCCGTAGGCATAGTCGCGATAGAAGTTGGTATTGAACCAGTCCATGACCTCGTTGACCCGGGCCCGCTGCTTCAGGTTTTTGGGGTAGACCGGCAAGTCGAGCTTGTCGGAGAGATATTTGAGGATCGCAGAGCTCTCGGTCAGGCGGAAGTCACCGTCCTCGAGCACCGGCACCAGCCGGTTGGGATTGACCGCGGCGAACGGCGCCTGATAGTGCTCGCCGGTCATCAGGTCGACCATCTGCTCCTCGACGTCGAGGCCCTGCTCGGCGATCATCAGGCGCACTGGCCGGCTGGTCATCGATACCGGATGCATGTACAGCTTCATGGCGGTCGTCCTGGCTGGCCGGAGCGGAGCGCGACGGCTCAGTGACAGGGAAATCCCTGCGAATGGCGGACATCATGGGCGGCGTTGTGCAGCAGCAGCGCACTCTAGCGCAGCCCAGTGAGCTTGGCCAGAGCGAGCGCAACTTCGAGTTCGCGAGCCAGCCCGACCTGCTTTGAAAAGAGCGGGCGCTTCTGACATAAGGTTCCTGGAAACGTCGAGCGAGAGGGGAGGCGGCGCGCGGCTTGACCCGCACCCGCGCATCCGGACGACGATCATCAGGGAGCCCATCATGGCAATCAACACGACGGCGGCAAGCAAGATGGTGGCGACCGCCCTCGCGACACTTCTGATAGGTGTCGGGCTCGGGGCGACGCCGCTAGGCGCCCAGGAGATCACCCTCAAACTGCACCACTTCCTCGGGCCGACCGCGCCCGCGCAGCGCGCCTTCTTCGAGCCCTGGGCAAAGCGGGTCGAGGACCAGTCGAACGGCCGGATCAAGGTCGAGATCTATCCCAGCATGACCTTGGGCGGCAGCCCGCCACAGCTGATCAGCCAGCTGCGCGATGGCGTGGTCGATCTGATCTGGACTGTGACCAGCTACACGGCCGGCCAGTTCCCGCGCACCGAGGTGTTCGAGCTGCCGTTCGTGCACACCAACGACGCGGTCGCGACCAACCTCGCGATCCAGGACCTGTACGCGAAATGGCTCGCGCCCGAGTACCAGGACGTGCATCCGATCCTGATCCATGTGCATGCCGGCAATGCGCTCCACACCATCGACACACCGGTCAAGGAACCCTCGGACCTCAAGGGTTTGAAGATCCGGACGCCGTCGCGCACCGGCAGCTTCGTCCTCGAGGCGCTCGGCGCCACGCCCGTCGGCATGCCGGTACCGCAGCTGCCGCAGGCGCTCGCCAAGCACGTGGTCGACGGCACCACGATCCCCTACGAGATCTCGTTACCGCTCAAGATCCACGAGCTGGTCAAGTATCACATGGAGTTCGAGGACGGCACCCGGCTCGGCACCGCGGTCTTCCTGTTCGGCATGAACAAAGCCCGCTACGACAGCCTGCCGGACGATCTGAAGAAGGTGATCGACGACAACTCGGGCGCGAACATCGCTCAACAGATCGGCCAAGTCTGGATGGACGCCGAGGGACCGGGGCGCAAGGCGGCCAAGGAGGCCGGCAACGAGTTCATCGACTGGCCGAACGCCGACAAGCCGAAGTGGGAGAAGGCGATTCAGCCGGCGATCGACCGTTGGGTCAAGGAGGTGACCGACGCCGGCGTTGACGGCGCGGGCCTCCTCCAGGCGGCCCAGGCCGCGGTCGCGGCGCATAGCAAGTAGACCGCGGGCGGTGGCGCCTGCCGGGAACGGCCCGCTTGGACGCTTCGGGCAGGCCGTACTGAGCCTGAGCCGGGCCTGGGCGATCCTGGGCGGTCTGGTCCTGGTCGCCATGCTGCTGATGACGGTTGCAAGCGTCGTCATGCGGGCGGCGCTCGGCTTCCCGATCCCGGGCGACTACGAGCTGGTCGAGATCGGCACCGCACTCGCGGCCTTCGCCTTCCTGCCCTATTGCCACCTGGCGGGCGGCAATGTGCTGGTCGACGTGTTCACCAACCGGGCGCCCGAGCGGTTCAAGCGCGCGCTCGGGGCGGCAAGCTCGCTGGCGCTGGCCCTTGTCGGGCTCGTGCTGTTCTGGCGGATGACCGAAGGCGGCTACGACTTCTATCACCACCACGAAGTGACGACCAATCTCGAGCTACCGCGCTGGTGGGCCTTTCCGCCGATCCTGATCTCGCTAGCTTTGCTGGCTCTGGTGGCGCTGGTGCGCTTCGCAGAGGATCTCGAGGCGGCGCTCCGCCGCGGTTCCTGAGCGCCGCCGGGCGATCATGAGCAGCGAGGCGACCGGCCTGCTCGGGATCGGCCTGCTGCTCGGCCTGATCCTGCTGCGTATCCCGATCGCGCTCGCGATGATCCTGGTCGGCGGCGGCGGCTTCGCCATCCTCGCCGGCCCCACGGCGTTGCTGAGCCAGCTCAAGACCCTCGCCTACTGGCGCTTCTCGACCTACGACCTCTCGGTCGTGCCGCTGTTCATGCTGATGGGCCAGTTCGCGAGCCGGGCGGGGCTGTCGCGCGACCTGTTCCGCGCCACCAACGCCTGGGTCGGTCACCTCAAGGGCGGCATGGCGATCGGCGCCATCGGCGCCTGCGCCGGCTTCGGCGCTATCTGCGGCTCCTCCCTGGCCACCGCCTCGACCATGGGCCAGGTGGTCGCTGCCCGAACTCCGCCGCCACGGCTACGAGCCGGCGCTCGCCACCGGCACGCTCGCCGCGGGCGGCACGCTCGGCATCTTGATCCCGCCGTCGGTGATCCTGGTGATCTACGCGATCATCGTCGAGACCAGCATCGTCACCATGTTCCAGGCGGCGCTGATCCCGGGGCTGCTCGCGACCCTGTTCTTCGCCCTCACCGTGCGCGGCTACGTGACGCTGCGGCCGCAGGCGGCCCCGGTCGGGCCGCGCGCGAGCTGGACCCAGCGCCGCGACGCGACCTGGGCGATCTGGCCGGTCGTGGTGATCTTCACAGCCGTGATCGGCGGCATCTACGCCGGCCTGTTCACGCCGACCGAGGCGGCCGCGATCGGCGCCTTCGGCGTCGGCCTGACCGCGCTCCTGAAGGGTCGGCTGGACGGGGCGGCGCTGATCGACTGCCTGCTCGAGACCGCCAAGGCGACCGGCATGATCTTCCTCATCCTGTTCGGTGCCGAGCTGCTGAACGGTTTCTTCGCCCTCTCGCGGCTGCCCGCCGGCGCGGCGCTCTGGATCGAGCAGCAGGCCCTGCCGCCGATGGCCGTGATGCTCGTGCTCCTCCTGATCCTGATCGTCTTCGGCTGCTTCATGGACAGTCTGTCGATGATCATCCTCGCGATCCCGTTCTTCTGGCCGATGCTGGAGGGGATCGACTTCGGCATGACTACCGAACAACTCAAGGTCTGGTTCGGCATCATCGCGCTGATCACGGTCGAGCTCGGCCTGATCACGCCGCCCGTGGGCCTGAATGTATTCATCATCCATGGGCTGGCCTCGGACGTGCCGATGAGCGAGACCTTCAAAGGCGTGCTGCCGTTCCTCCTGGTCGAGCTGATCCGGATCGCACTGCTGCTGGGCTTCCCCGCGATCGTCCTGATCCTGCCGCAGCTGCTCGGCTGAGCCAGGGCGCCTGGCCCAACGCGACCCTCGGCCGAGGCCGTCATCTCCATGTCCAATTCGTCGCCGTGGAGCGGAGCAACTACTCCTCATCGCGAGAGCGCGCGCGGTGGTTCATGCCATCACATCAGGGGAAAGGGCGCCTTGGGCCAGCAGCTTCTTGAAGGCATCGTAGGTGGCGCGAATGCCGGCCTCGAGCGGGACCGGGCCGTAGTCGCCGAGGTAGGCTTGGATCGGGGCGTCGGAGAGGTCGGCGGGGAAGGGGAGCTCGGCGCCGGCCATCGAGAGTTGGGCGTCCGGGACGATCGTGTGGAGAAAATCGAGCCAGGCGGTGACCGAGGTGGCGCGGCCGTTGAGATCGAAGACGCGGGCTTCGTTGCGCTCCTTGGAGACCGCCTTGATGAAGGCCGAGGCGACCTCGCCGGCGTGGAGCGCCGAGACCGCGCCCGTGAAGGGTATGGTGTAGGGCTTGCCCGCGGCGGCCGCGAGGATCGCGATCGTGGTCTTGGAGGTCAGGCCCTGATCGCGGGCGACGCCGTAGACCACGCCCGGGCGGATGCCGGTGCTGGGCGTGCCCCAGTCCTGGAGATAGACGCTGGCGGTCATCTCGTTGGCGAGCTTGTAGGCGCCGTAGAGGGTGTCGAGCCAGGGCGCGCCGGGGAAGAAGGAGAGGGCTGCGATCGAGCTCGCGTAGGCGACACGCTTGAGGCCGTGGTGGCGGGCGGCTTCCAGGACGTTGACCGTGCCGACCACGTTGGCCCGCGCGCCGGCGACCGGGTCCGCCTTGCAGAACGGCACCTGGAGGGCGGCCAAGTGGATGATCGCGCGCACGCGATGCTTCGCCACGACATTCGCGACCGCGGCGGTATCGGCGATGTCGCCCGTGACCCAGGTGACCTTGGCGAGCTCGTCGTCGCTCATCAAAAGGCGCGGCCGGCGCCGGTCGTCGGTGAGGTCGTAGACCACGACCGGCACGCCGGCGCGAACCAGGAGCGCGCATCGCCCAGCTGCCGATGCAGCCGCCGGCGCCGGTGATCAGCACCGGGCCGTCGAAGTCCGCCCGATCGACCGGAAACCGCTCCAGCATTTTCTCAGCCTCCCCTGCCTGCGGCCGCGAGCTTAGTCGGCGGATGGCGGCGGGAAAAGACGCCATGGGCCGCAGATCGTGCTAAGCGCTCCTGCGACCAGCGAGTGCGGAGGAAGACATGGCGGGGGAAACCCGGATCCGGTGTTTCGTCGACTTCGATCGGGACGGCCGGCAGATCAGCCATCTGCAGCTGCCGCATTCCAGCAACACCTCCGCCTACGGCTGGATCGGGATCCCGATCGCCGTGATCCGGAACGGCCGGGGGCCGACGCTCTATCTCGGCGCCGGCAATCACGGCGACGAGTACGAGGGCCAGATCGCGCTTTTGCACCTGATCCGGGAGCTCGATCCGGGCCGCATCCAGGGCCGCCTGATCATCCTGCCGGCGACCAACCTGCCGGCGGCGCTGGCCGGCCAGCGCTGCTCGCCGATCGACGGCGGCAACCTTAACCGGAGCTTTCCGGGCGACCCGGACGGCGGACCGACCGCGGCGATCGCGCATTTCGTCGAGAGCGTGCTGCTGCCGCTCTGCGATGCTGCGATCGACCTGCACTCGGGCGGCAAGACCCTCGACTACATCCCGAGCGCCCTGGTCCGGCAGAACGGCGAGAGTGATCCGCTGCTCGCGGCCAAGCTCGCGGCGCTCAAAGCCTTCGGCGCGCCGATCGGCTACGTCACGAGCGAGGGGCGCGAGGATCGGACCATCCTCGCGGCCGCCGACCGGGTCGGGATCGTCGGTCTCGGAACCGAGCTCGGCGGCGCCGGCACCCTGACGCTCGAGACCTTGACGGTCGCCCGCCGCGGGGTTCGGAACATGCTCGTTCATTTCGGCCTGATGCCGCCGCCCGCGCCGGCAGATGCCGGTGTCCGCCCGCGGCTGATGCGGGTCGGCGGGCCGGAGCACTATGTCCATGCGCAGGGCCGCGGCCTGTTCGAGCCGGCCTTCGAGCTCGGCGACGAGGTCCGGGAAGGCCAGAGCGCGGGCTTCATCCATGCCGTCGACGATCCGGCGGCGCCTCCGGTCGAGGTGACATTCCGGGGCAGCGGCACGGTCATCTGCAAGCGGCCGATCCCGCAGGTCGAGCGCGGCGATTGCCTCGCCCACCTGGCGGCCGACTATCCGGGTTGAGGGCCGGTCAGGGGATCACGTAGATCGGGCTCGACCAGGCCTGGTGGCCGTCCTCCTGGGTCAGGCGGACGTAGAGCGGATTGTCGACCCCGGCTCGCAAGGGAACCTCGCGGGCAAAGCGCATCCGCCAGGTCCGGTTGACCTCGGGCAAACGGAACACGCGCAGGCGCCGGCCGAGCCCGCCCGCCTCGAACACCAGATCCTCCAGGCCGACCTCGGCGATCCCGAGGGTCTTCTCGATGATCGAGCTCGCAAAGGTGAGCTCGCCCGCATCAGGGTCCTCGAGCCAGAGATCGAAGCCCGCGAAATTGCCGGTGGTCACCGAGCCGAACTCGACCCGCGTGCCGTCTGCCGCGGCGCAAAGCGGCTGGTCGACGTTGAAGAAGTTGATCGCTGCGGCGCGCCTGAAGCGGTTGCCGCAAAGGCTCAAGGAGCCCTGCCAGAAGACCTCGCGACCGCGCCCGCGGTCCTGCGCGCCTTCGAACAAGACCCGGATGCGAGCGCCGAGATCGGCCTTGGCATAGCCGCGGATCGTCTCGATTGGATCGGCGCCGTTGAACAGCACGATCCGTTCGATCGGCGCCGAGCCCAGCGCCTCGACTTCGAGGATCGCCTCCGCATCGTCGGTGCGGAGGATGTCGCCCATCATCACCCGCTCGACCGGCGTGGCGTGTGCCGCGCCGAGCGCGGGATCGTCCGCGAAATGCTCGGCCCCGCCCGCAAAGCGCGCCTGGACGTCGAGGTGCAGGCGGGTCCCGGTCGTGCCGTAGCAGCGGCGCCTGCGGATCGTCTCGAACAGGCTCTGCCGGTCGAGGCATGGCATC
Organism: uncultured Alphaproteobacteria bacterium; assembly: GCA_963798075.1. GTDB lineage: Bacteria > Pseudomonadota > Alphaproteobacteria > Geminicoccales > Geminicoccaceae > DATAOG01. Next base: position 92,092 of record CAWCRU010000042.1, read on the forward strand.
AGATAGCAGGTGAGGCCGCCGATCGCGCCGAAGGTCGAGGCGCCCGGGTGGGCGAGCCCCGGGCGGCCCTTGTGGTCGTCGCTGTGGCAGACGAGGCCCACCCGGTGGCCGAGCCGGAAGGCGTCGTGGAGCAGCCACTCGAAGGTGCCCCAGCAGGAATGGACCTCGACCGCGCGCTCGAGCTTACCGTCGTGGGCGGCCTCGAGGTCGGCGTAGCGGCCGCCGACGTGGGCGATCACGACCGCATCCTCGCCGGCAAGCGCCTGGAACAGCTCGCTGGCGGAATGGACGTCGGTGCCCGAATCCCGCTCCAGCAGCACACTCGACGAGCGCCGGATCGGGCGGCCTTCGCGCGCGAAGAACACGTTCCGGTCGCCGCCCATGCCGGTGTTGCCCGACCATTCATAGCCGGGGACGGCGACCAATTCACCGGGGCGGTCGAACGCCTTGGCGAGCCGGTTGACCTCCGCCCAGAAGTCGTCCTCGATCTGGAAGTCGTTGCCCTGGTGGCCGATGATGTCGAGGAATGCCCGATCGCGCGCGAAGGCGAAATAGTCGGCGGCGCTGTTGGTGCCGACCGTCTCGTTGCTCTGGCCGTGGAGATCGCCCCAGTAGGGCAGCAACTCCGCGCGCTCGACGATCCGGAGCGGGTTGGACCTTGCGAGCGGGGCGCCGCCCTCGGCGCTGAGCTCGATCCAAAGATCGGCGGGCGCCGCGACCCGCAGGCCTTCGAGGCAGAGCGGGCCGTCGCCCGGCGCGACGCTCACTTCCGCCGGCAGCCCCGCGACCGGCAGGCTGGCCTGCAGGCGAAGCCTGGCGGCGGCGTTGGCGGTCGGGTTGCCCCAGCGGTCCAGGGCGACGAGCGCCAGACGAAAGGGCTCGCCCACCCGCCGCAAGGTCGGCAGGATCGCCCGCCAGTTCGCGAGCGGTCCCGGCACCAGGCGGATCTTCGACGATTGCGGCAGCTCGACGAAATCGTAAGTCGCGAACGCGTCGACGAAGGTCTTGAAGGTGAACGTCCCTCTCGCAGGCGGTCTGCAGGCGGATCCCCCGCGAGCCCTGGCTGCGGTCGCCGAGGCGGACGACGATCCGGTCGCCGGCGCGAAGGAAACCGCGCGCGACCCGGATCAGCAAGGTATTGACCCAAGGCCGGATGTTGTTGCGGTTGACCTCGAGGACCAGTTTGGCGCCGTTGCTGGCCTCGGCCGTGGTGTAGTTGGGCAAGGTCGGCGCGTCGAACTGCGGCTTGGCGGCATCGGAGAGCATGCGCCAGCTGAGCTTGATCGCGCCCGAATCGTCGATGCCGAAGCGGCCCGCGGTGTAGGTAAGCGTCAGCGAGGCGTAGGAGCCGGCCTCGAGGTCGCCTGCGGGCGCGATCGTCGCCCGCCCGAGGTGCTCGCGCAGATAGGCCGAGAACGGCATTTTGCCTCGCGAAATCGGATCTGCCGACGGTCATAGCAGCTCGCCGCCCCGACCGTCAGCGTGATTCATCACGGCAACCGGGGAGCGATCGCCACAGGTTGCGCTGGAAACTCGGATCGAATTGGGCGAATCTGCCCCGCCAAGCCGCTCGCCGAGGCGATCCGACGCGCAGCGTCCGATTGGGCGGTCGGTGGCCCTTGGCGGGGGCTTCCGAGGAGGCGACGACGATGAGCATGGGTACGATTCTGGTTCACCTCGAGGAGCACGCGGGGCTGCAATCGGTCCTGACCACGGCGCTGCTCGCTGCGCGGCGCTTTGGCGCCCACATCTCGGGCCTGCACGTGCGTCCGGGGATGCCGCGCCTGGTGCCGGTCGCGCCCGAGGGGGCGTTCATCCCGGCGACCGAGATCGTCGAGGACCTGGAACGCGCCGATCGCGAGCTGAGCCGGCGGCTGCGCGAGGCCTTCGAGGCCTTCATGCGCGAGCACAAGGTCGCGGTCGGGCGCAACGTGCTGGCCGGCGAAGATCCGGTCGCCGACTGGCAGGAGGAGGTCTCGCCCGGCACCGAGGTCCTGGGCAGCCTCGGTCGCGTGTTCGACCTGATCGTCGTCGGGCGGCCGGTCGCCGGGACGCCGGCGCCGTCGATGAGCGCGCTCGAGACGGCGCTGTTCGAGAGCGGACGGCCGATCCTGATCGCGCCGCCGGTCGCGGCCGCGAGCCCTCGGTCAGAACATCGTGATCGCCTGGAACGGCAGCACCGAGACCGCGCGCACGATCGCCATGGCGATGCCGTTCCTCGCCCAGGCCGAGCAGGTGCTGGTGCTCAGCGTCGAGGAGGGCATGGTGCCGGGCCCGAGCGGGGCGGAGGTCGCGCAGAACCTGGTCCGCAACCGCATCCAGGCGCGCAGCAGGCACGCCCAGGCGGCCGGCCGCGCGGTCGGTGCCGCCATCCTCCAGGAGGCCGCGGCCGCCGGCGCCGACCTCCTGCTGAAGGGCGCCTACACCCACAGCCGGCTGCGCCAGATGATCTTCGGCGGCGCCACCAGCCACATCCTGGGCGCGGCCGAACTGCCGGTGATCATGGCCAACTGACGATTGCCAGCAGCACTCGAGGCGGGAAGCGCCGGCGCGCAGGCAGCTGATCATCGCCGCGTTAATCACGCATTAACTCCGATCACCTAGCGTCGGGCGGGTGGACGACGGGTACCACCTCCGGTCGACAGGTGCCATGCCAGCTGCCCCGCCAGGCTCGCTCGATCCCCCCGACTGGAAGGCGTTCGCAAAGCTCGCCCATCACCTGCTCGATGAGGCGCTGGCGTATCTGCGCACCGTCGGCGAGCGGCCGGTTTGGCGGCCGGTCCCCGAAGCGGTCAAAAAAGCGTTCCGGCAGCCGTTGCCGGTCGCCGGCCAGGGCGCCGAGGCGACCGCCGCGGAGGCCGTGCGCTCGATCCTGCCCTACGCGACCGGCAACATCCATCCCCGCTTCTTCGGCTGGGTGCACGGTTCGGGCACCGCGGGCGGCCTGTTGGCCGAGCTGCTGGCGGCGACCATGAACGCCAATCTCGGCGGTCGCGACCACGGTGCGATCTACGTCGAGCGCCAGGTCATCGACTGGTGCCGGCAGCTGGTCGGCTTCCCCGAAGGGACGAGCGGCCTCCTGGTCAGCGGCACCTCGATGGCGACCCTGATCGGGCTCACGGTCGCGCGCCATCATCTCGCCGGCTGCGACGTGCGGGCCGAGGGCGTCGCTGCCGCTCCTAAGCCTCTGGTCGGCTACGCCTCGCGGGAGGCGCACAGCAGCATCGCGCGGGCGTTCGAGATACTGGGGCTCGGACGCCACGCCTTGCGCTCGATCCCCATCGGCTTCGACCACCGGATCGACACCGAGCAGCTCGAGCTCGCGATCGGCGCCGACCGTCGCCTCGGCTTCAGGCCGTTCTGCGTGATCGGCACGGCCGGCACCGCGACCACCGGCGCGATCGACGATCTCGCCACGCTCGCCGACCTCGCCGCCCGGCACGGTCTCTGGTTGCACGTCGACGGCGCCTTCGGCGCGCTCGCGGCGCTGAGCCCGGAGCACAAGCCCAAGCTTGCCGGCATCGAGCGGGCCGATTCCCTGGCCTTCGATTTTCACAAGTGGCTGCACGTGCAGTATGACGCCGGCTGCATTCTGGTCCGCCGGGGCGAGCTGCATCAAGACGCGTTCGCCTTCCACGCCGACTACCTGCAGCGGGCGACGCGCGGGCTTGCCGGCGGCGAGCCCTGGTTCTGCGATCTGGGCCCCGAGCTGTCGCGCGGCTTTCGCGCTCTCAAGGTCTGGTTCACGCTCAAGGAGCATGGCACTCGCCGCCTCGGCCAGGCGATCGCGGCCAACTGCGCTCAGGCCGAGTATCTGGCGGCCCGGGTGCTGGAGCGGGAGCGCCTTGAGCTGATGGCGCCGGTCGCGCTCAACATCGTCTGCTTTCGCGTCCGCGGCGGCGATCTCCCGGCGGCCGAGACCGATCGCCTGAACGCCGGGATCGTGGTCGACCTGCAGGAAAGCGGCATCGCCGCGCCTTCGAGCGCGAGCCTCCCCAAAGGTCTCGCGATCCGGGTCAATCTCACCAACCATCGGACTGCCGAGGCCGACCTCGACCGCTTGCTCGAGGCGGTGCTGGAGCTTGGCGGGCGGCGCCTTGCGCAACTGCCGCGGGCAGATGTGAGTGCCGCGTGATGGCGGCGACCGGCCGACGCGCACGGCCGCCTGACCCGGCGACCGGGCCTGGCGAGCTGTTCCGCGGCCCCGCCGCCGCGGCCGTCGAGAAGGGAACGGCCGACCATCTCAGGCTCGCGATCAGGCTGACCACGGCCCGGCCCGAGCTGCGCCCGCTCTGCACCGGCGTCCGCTTCGCCGTCGATCCCGCCCTCGAGACGCCCTTTTGCGCGGCGCCGGGCGAGCGGATCATCCTCCATCCGGACAGCATCGCGCATCCGCTGGGTGCCGCGCTGATTCTCCGGCACGCGTTGGAGCTGGCGCTCTGGCAGCGGCTCAGCCGTCCAGAGCTCCTGAACGCGCAGCGTCTGGCGCGGGCGCGCCTGGTCGGCCGGGTCGCTGCCCGTTACGGTGCCATCCTGCCGGCCGGCGCGCGCGCCGAGGCCCTTGCCGCTCTGCCGGGCTGGCTGGCTCGAGCTCACGAGATGCTCGCCCTGCCCGAGCCGGACTGGGCTCGATTGCCGGCCGAGCTGCTACGCCTCGACGGCGGGGCCGCCGGGGCTGAGCCGGGCCCGGCCATCGACGAATTGATGGGGCAAATGCAGGCGCTGGCGGCGCCGAGCGAGCACCTCTTGCTGAGCGGCGGTGGCAGCCGGCTCCGGCTCGACGCCCAAAGCGGTCGTAACCCCTATGGCTGCGGCGCCCTGCCCGAGCCGGACAGCCTGGAGTTCGCGTCGTCGACCGCCTCGACCGTCTCGGCGCCGGCCTACGGGGCGGTCGAGGCGCTGCGCCAGGAGCTGATCGGGGCCGGCCTTGCGGGCCGACTGCCCGATGCGCTCGCGCGGCTGGTCGGCGAGACCAAGCGGGGCATCCTCGAGGCGGCTGGGGTTGAGGGCCTGGCGGGCAGCGAGGTGGTGTTGACGCCGTCCGGCACCGATGGCGAGTACGCGGCGCTGCATCTCGCGCGCAGGCGGGCGAGCGAGCGCCTGGTCAACCTCGTGATTGCGCCCCATGAGACCGGGCGCGGGCTCCGAGACGCGGCCCGGGGCCTCCACTTCGCGAGCGACACGCCGGCCGGCGAGGCGGTCGTCCAAGGCGCGCCGCTGGCCGGTCTGCAACCGGCCGCGATCACCCTCGAGACGGTCGAGATCCGGGCGCCGGATGGCAGGCCGCGGCCGCCAAGCGCGGTCGATGCCGAGGTCAAGGCCCAGGCGCTGCGGGCGGTCGCCCGCGGCGCGCGCTGTCTCGTCCATCTGCTCGAGGTCTCGAAGAGCGGGCTCGGCGCGCCGAGCCTGCGGGCGGTTCGGGATCTGAGCGCGCGCGATGGCGAGCGGATCGATGTCGTGGTCGACGCCTGCCAGTGGCGCCAGGGCCCGGCATCGCTTCGAACCTATCTCGAGGCCGGCTGGATGGTGTTGCTGACCGGCTCGAAGTTCACCATGGGGCCGCCGTTCTCGGGCGCCCTGCTGGTCCCGCAACGGCTCGCCGAGCAGGTGCCAGGGTTCGATCCCCTACCGGCCGGCTACGGCCAGTACTTTGCCCGGCCGGAGTGGCCGGACGCCTGGCAGGCGCTGACCGCGGCCCTGCCGGCGCAGCCGAACCTCGGCCTTGTGCTTCGCTGGCGTGCCGCGCTTTTCGACATGCAGGCCTACCGGGCCGTCCCCGAGGCCCTGCGCGGCCGGATCGTCGAGCGGCTGGCAAGCGCGATCCGCGAGACGATCGACGCATCGCCGCGGCTCGAGCCGGTCGCTGGCCTGGCGTCGACCGCGGGCGACCCGCCGCCGACGATTTTCCCGTTCCGGATCCTGCAGAGCGACGCCACCGGGCGGCGCCGACCCATGGATGATGACACCGGCCGCCAGGTCTGGCGTTGGTTGCGGGAGGACCTCTCCGACCGGCTGCCGGCGGGCGCGCCGATGGCCGAGCGGCAGCTCGCCGCGCGCGTCTGCCGGGTCGGCCAGCCGATCCGTCTCGGCAGCTTCGCGGATGCCCCGGTCGGCGCGCTCCGGATCTGCATCGGCGCCCGCCAGGTCGCCGAGGTCGCTTTCGACCCGGCGCTCGGCAAAACCGCCAAACAGAGGCTCGAGCGGCAGATCGGCCGCGCCCGGATGGTGCTCGAGAAGGTCGACCTGATCGCCCGCCACTTCGCGCACTTGAACGCTGCCGTCGAAGACAGCGCCGCGAGCGGTTGAATGCGCCGGCCAGCGGCGGCGCCGGAACTCAGGCGCGGCGCCTCCCTTGTCTCCGGGGGCCGGCTCAGCCGCCGCGCCGGAGCGAGAAGACCTCCGGGTTCAGGAGCTGGTCGTCGCCGGGGCTGTGGCCGGCCGCGATCGCCAGGATCTGGTCGACCGCGCGCTCGGTCATGGCAATCACCGCATCAACGCTGCCGCCCGCGCAATGGGGTGTGAGCACGACGTTGTCTAGGGTCCGGAGCGGTGAAGGCGTCGGCAGCGGCTCGACCTCGAACACGTCCAGCCCGGCGCCCGCGATCCGCCCGCCGGCCAGCGCTTCGTAAAGCGCCGCCTGGTCGACCAAGCCGCCGCGCGCGGTGTTGATCAGGAAGGCGGAAGGCTTCATCAGCGCGAGACGCATCCGGTTGACGATCTTGTCGGTCTCAGGAGTATGGGGCGCGTGCACCGAGACGAAGTCCGCCTCGCGGAACAACGGTTCGAGCTCCACCAGCTCGATCCCTTCGGCCGCGGCATAAGCGGGGTCGGCGACCGTGTCGTGGGCGAGCACGCGCATCTCGAAGCCCCGGCAGCGCCTCGCGAGCGCCCGCCCGATCCGGCCGAGACCGAGGATGGCGACCGTCTTGCGAAACAGTCCCGGGTGGAAATGCCCGCCCCAGCGCCCCTCCATGACTTCCCAGTGATAGGCGATCAGCCGATTGCTCAGCGCCGCCATCATGGTGAAGGCGAGATCGGCTACCGCCTCGTGGTTGGTGCCGAAGCCCATCGCCACGGCGACCCCGTGGCGGGTCGCCGCGGCGACGTCGACCTGATCGTAGCCGACCCCCATGCGCGCCACGACCTCGAGCTCCGGCGCTGCGGCGAACACCCGCTCGTCGTAGCGCTCGCCGCCGGCGATGGTCGCAAAGCAGCCCGGCAGCAGGCCGATCAGCTCCGCTTCGCCGAGCGTGCGGCCGTGGCGATTGACGACCAGCTCGAAGTCCGCCTGGCGGAGCCGCTCGAGGGCGGGCTCGCTCGCCTCATGGACCCGCGGGATCGCGACCAGAACCTTGGCCATCCCGCCGACCCTCAGCCAAAGACGCGCGTCAGGCGGCGGACGTTGCGGGCGACCACAAGGGACTCGATGCCGGCGCGAAATGCCTTGAGGTGCGGGGTCTCCAGATGGGCGTCGAACGCCGCCTGGTCATCGTAGACTTCGTAGAGCAGGACGCGACTGGCGCTGCGGTCGACCGTCACATCGAACTGATGGCAGCCTGGCTCGCCGGCAACCGACTGGCTGGCGTCGGTCTTGGCGAGCTCGACGAACCGCTCGAACGCCTCCGGCTTGACCTCGAACTCGGCGACGATCACGAACGAGCCCTCGCGGGCGGTCGATGCGGCCATGGCGGCTCCTCCCTGATACGCGGCGGTGGCTCTTCTAGCACGCATGCCCGCCGATCGAGCAAGCGCGGCGGGTCTTCTTGCGCCGTGCGGCAGCGCGCGCCGCGGTTCTTCTAGCTGAGACGCCTGGCCTGCGCCTGGGCGGCGAGCGCGAGCTCGCAGACCTTGAAGCAATGGGCCTGCGACATCGCGGTCTCGGTGCGCGCGAAGATGTCGGCGACCAGCCGCTCATAGTAGGGCAGCGGCGCGTCCCGGCAGTCGATGTAGCGGGTGTCCTGGTTGGTCACGAGGAACAGGTGATCGGTGCCCTCGCGGCCGGCGATGTCGACGTATTTGCGAAGCTCGATATAGCCCTCCGTGCCGAGGATGGTGCAGCGGCCATCGCCCCAGGTGGGCAGGCCGTCGGGCGTGTACCAGTCGACCCGGATGTAGCCGCTGGCGACCTCGCTGCGCAGCAGGATTTCGCCGAAATCCTCGAATTCCGGGTTTTCCCGATTGGCGTGGTTGGCGACCGCGCTCGCGACGATCTTGGGGTCGCTCGAGCCGGAAAAGTGGAGAAACTGGTCGATCTGGTGCGAGCCGATGTCGGCGAGGATGCCGCCCGCCTGGGCGCGCTCGAAGAACCAGGGCGGGCGCAGAGGCCGATTGAGCCGGTGCGGCCCGAGACCGACGGTCTGCACCACACGGCCGAGGGCGCCCGCCCCGACCAGCTCGGCCGCCCGGGTCATCGCCTTGACCTCGAAGCGCTCGGAAAAGTTGACCGACCAGATTTTTCCGGTGCTCTCCTGAACTTTTCTGACCTGATCGAGCTGACCTGCGGCGATCACGCCCGGCTTGTCGACCATCACGTCCTTGCCGTGGCGCATGGCCTCGATCGCGATCGCGGCCCGCTCGCCCGGGATGCCGGCGGTCACGATCAGCTGCACCTCGGGATCTTCGAGCAATGCCCGCGGATCGCTGACACGGCGAAGGGCGGGAAAACGCTTGACGAAGCCTTCGAGCGGCACCGCATCCTGCCGGCTGTGGTAGCCCTTACAGATCGCCCCGAGCTCGAGCAGCCGCCCGACCTGATGATAGATGTGACGGTGATCGAGCCCGATCGCGGCGAACTTCAGCGGCGGATGGTCAGCCATGAGGGTCCTTTGAGACGACTGCGAGCTGCGCGACGTCGTCGGCGCGTCCGGCAAGCCCGTGGCACTCCCACTCTAGCCGGTCGCGACGGCGATGGTCCGGCGTTCGGCCGAAGAGCGCAGGAGCGCATCGATCAGACGATGCACCCGTAACGCCTCGCGGCCGGAGGCGTGCGGGCTGCGGCCGCCATCGAGGGCGTCGAGGAAGCTCTCGAGCAGGGCGCGATGGGCATCGTGCGGGAAGGCCATGGGATCGGCGCCGCCGCCGGTGCCCTGCTCCTCGCCGATTTTTTCAATGCGCCCATCATGGTGATGGAGGGCGAGGACCCCGGCTGCCAGCACCGCGGTGGCCTGGGTGCCGACCAGCTCGAGCCGCTCGGGAAAACCGGGAAAAGCGGCGGTGGTCGCGAGCAGGGCACCGGAGGCGCCGTTGGCAAAGCGCAACCCCGCGCCGACGAAGTCCTCGGTCTCCATCCGGTGCAGGCGCGAGGTGCCGGCCACGGCCGCGACCTCGGCGACCGGGCCGGCGAGGCTCAGCAGCAGATCGAGCGTGTGGATCGCCTGGGTGATCAGGACGCCGCCGCCATCACGCGCGAGCGTGCCCCGGCCGGGCTCGTCGTAGTAGCTCTGCGGCCGCCACCAGCTGCAGATCACGTTGGCCAGGGCGAGCTCGCCCAGTTCGCCAGCTGCGAGCCGGGCGCGGAGCGCCAGGGAGGCCTCCCGGAAACGATGCTGGAACACGATCCCGAGCTTCACCCCCGCCGCCTCGGCGGCCTCGACCAGCGCCGTTGCCCGCTCGGTCGTGCGCTCGACCGGCTTTTCCAGCAGGATGTGCTTGCCGGCCGCGGCGAAGTGTCGAACCAGCTCCAGGTGGGTGCCAGGCGGGGTCAGGATCATCACCGCGGTCACCGACGGGTCGGCGGCAATCGTTTCGAGGTCATCGGCGGGCGGAAAGGCGAAGCGGTCGGCGAACGCGCGCCGGCGCCGCTCGCTACGGCTGAAGGCATAAGCGACCGCCACCCGGTCGGCCAGGTCGATCAGGCTCTTGGCGTGCGGGCTCACCGCCATGCCAAGCCCGATCAGCGCGATGCGGCGTTTGTCCGCCATGGACGATCCCCCTCGGCTCGTTGCCGCTCAGCGCTCGCTCGCCCAGGCGCGCGTCTGGTCGCGGATCGCGCCCATGCCGCCCACCAGGACGAAGTGGTCGAGGCCGTAGTTGATGAAGCGGAAGCCCTGGGCCAGGCGGCGCTCCGCGATCTCGGCGCTGCCGCAGACGTAGCCCGCGGCCGTGCCGGTCACCTTGGACGCGGCCGCGACCGCCTCGACCAGACGTTCGTGATGCGCCTCGTCGTGGCCATGGGCCTTGACGTCGGTCATCAGGTCGAAGGGTCCGATCAGGACCACGTCGACGCCCGGCACCTGCATGATCTCGCGGACCCGGGCGACCGCGGCCTCGGTCTCGACCATGATCACCAGCATGATCTCGTCGTTGGCGCTTGGGATATAGTCCTCGAACGAGCCGCCGATCAACTCGAGGCGGACGCCGCCCGCCGAGCGCCGCCCCTTGGGCGGGTAGAAGGCGGCCTCGACCGCGGCCGCCGCCTGGTCCGCGTTCTGCACCATGGGCACGATCACACCCAGAGCACCCATGTCGAGCACGCGGTTGATGGTGCCCGCCTCGTTGCCCTTGACGCGCACGATCGGTGCGCTATCGACCGCGAGGAAACGCGCCAGCGCCTGGTTCAGCGTATGCTCGGTGAACTGGCCATGCTGCCCGTCGATCCACACCCAGTCGAAGCCCAGATGAGCGACCTGCTCGACCAGATCGGCCGAATCGTAGACCAGGCTCGGCCCGAAGGTGGCCTCGCCGGCGCGCTGCTTCCTGAGCGCCTGATTGCGTCGCATGGTGCTGCTTCGATCCTCTGCTAAACTTGCGGCAGGCTCACCCGCCCAACCCACAATGCCATGCTCAGCCGCGCTCGCAAGCCGGCTGATCGAGGAGTTGACGCCCCTGGTCTCTTTCGACGCCCGGCCCGCAGATCCGGACGCGACCGCACGGCGCCCGGCCAGCGCCGGATGACCATGTTGGCCGGACTTGGCGCGATCCCACGGACCCTCGCGCACCGTGACTTCAGCACCTATGTCGCCGGCATCAGCGTCTCGCTGATCGGCACCTGGATGCAGCGGATCGGGGTCGGCTGGCTCGCCTGGGAGCTCAGCCACTCGGGCGCGGTGCTTGGGCTTGCTGCCTTCGCCGATCTGTTTCCGACCGTGCTGATCGGCCCGTTCGGCGGCGCGCTCGCCGACCGCCTCGACCGCCTGCGGCTGATCAAGGTCGCGCAGGCGCTGGGCCTGGTGCAGGCGGCGACTTTGTTCCTGTTGACCGCGAGCGGCCTGATCAGCGTGCCGTGGCTCCTGGCGTTGGTCCTGTTCGGCGGCGCCGCCGCGGGGGTCGAGCAGCCGGCCCGCCTCGCCCTGGTGCCGAGCCTGGTGCCGCGCCCCGACCTCGCGACCGCGGTCGCGATCAACAGCATCGTCTTCAACACTGCCCGCTTCATCGGTCCGGCGCTCGCCGGCCTCGCCATCGTCTGGCTCGGGGTCGGGATCGTCTTCGCGCTCAACGCGCTGAGTTTCCTCGCCTTTCTGCTGGCGCTGGCACGCCTGCACCCGGCGCCGGGCGCGCGGCCGCGCAGGCCGCCGCCCGTGCTCACGGCGGTCGGCGAGGGCCTGCGCTACACGGCTAACCATGCCGGGATCGGCCCGATCCTCCTTTTGCACGTGGTGCTGTCGGTCGGCGCCCGGCCATTTTTCGAGCTCCTGCCCGGCTTCTCCGACGACGTTTTCGGCCGTGGCGCGCCGGGGCTCGCGACGTTGAGCTCGACGGTCGGCGTCGGCGCGATCGTGGGCGGCTTCTGGCTCGCCCAACGGAGCGATCAGACGCGCCTGGCCCAGGTCGTCCTCGTCAACTCGCTGCTGATCGCTCTGTCGGCCCTCGGCTTCGCCCTCAGCAGCTGGTTCCCGGCGGCGATCGTTTGCGTCGCGGTCGCGGGTTTCGCCATGGTGGCGACCGGCGTCGGCACCCAGACGCTGATGCAGACCGCGGTCGAGGACGAGATGCGCGGCCGCGTGCTGAGCCTGTTCGGGCTGATCTTCCGCGGCGGTCCGGCCCTCGGTGCACTGATCATGGGTGTGGCCTCCGAAGGTGTCGGCCTGCAGGCGCCGCTCGCGTTCGGCGCCCTGCTCGGAATCGTCGCCTGCGGCCTGCTCTGGCGCCAGCGGCAGGCGATCGCGCGCGCGCTTGCGAGCTGAGCCCGGGCCGCACCATGCGCGCTGCCGCCGACAGGCCGCGATTGCGGTCGCCCCGTTTCCCGTCTAATCCCCGGTTGCAACTGCGCTTTCGTCACCGGGCGGGCGTGCCATGAACGTGATCAGGACCAAGATCGATCCGCGCGCCGAGGCGTTTCGCGCCAACGCCGCCGCGATGGACGCGCTCGTCGAAGACCTGCGCGCCCGGGTCGCGGCGATCAAGCTAGGCGGAGGTGCTGCCGCGCGCGAGCGTCATCTCGGCCGCGGCAAGCTGTTGCCTCGCGATCGGGTGCGGGCGCTGCTCGATGTCGGCTCGCCGTTTCTGGAGCTTTCCCAACTCGCCGCCTTCGGCATGTACGAGGATCAGGTGCCGGCCGCCGGCCTGATCACCGGCATCGGCCGGATCGCAGGCCAGGAATGCCTGGTGGTCGCCAACGATGCCACGATCAAAGGCGGCACTTACTATCCGATCACGGTCAAAAAGCACCTGCGCGCCCAGGAGATCGCCCGGCAGAACCGCCTGCCCTGCATCTATTTGGTCGATTCGGGCGGCGCCAACCTGCCCAACCAGGACGAGGTCTTTCCCGACCGTGACCATTTTGGCCGCATCTTCTATAACCAGGCGACCATGTCGGCCGCGGGCATCGCCCAGATTGCAGTGGTCATGGGGTCCTGCACCGCGGGCGGCGCCTACGTCCCGGCGATGGCGGACGAGAGCATTATCGTGCGCGATCAGGGCACGATTTTTCTCGGGGGGCCGCCCCTGGTCAAAGCCGCGACGGGCGAGGTGGTGACGGCGGAGGAACTGGGCGGCGCCGACGTCCACGCCCGCACCTCCGGAGTGAGCGATCACTACGCCCTCAATGACGCCCACGCGCTCGGCCTGGCGCGCCGCATCGTCGCCAACCTGAACCGGGTCAAGCGGCCGGAGCTGGAGCTTTGCAAGCCGACGGCGCCGCACTACGACCCGGCCGAGCTGCACGGCATCGTCGGCGCCGATCTGAGGAAACCATTCGAGGTCCGGGAAGTGATCGCACGGATCGTCGACGGCAGCGCGTTCGACGAGTTCAAGGCGCTCTACGGCACGACGCTGGTCACCGGATTTGCCCACATCTTCGGCTATCCGGTGGGCGTCCTCGCCAACAACGGCATCCTGTTTTCCGAGTCGGCGCTCAAAGGTGCGCATTTCATCGAGCTCTGCTGCCAGCGGGGCATCCCCTTGATCTTCCTGCAGAACATCACGGGCTTCATGGTCGGGCGCAAATATGAGGCGGGCGGCATCGCCAAGGACGGGGCGAAGCTCGTGACCGCGGTCGCGTCCGCGGCGGTGCCCAAGTTCACCGTCATCATTGGCGGCAGCTTCGGCGCCGGCAATTACGGCATGTGCGGGCGCGCTTATGCGCCTCGCCTGCTCTGGATGTGGCCGAATGCGCGGATCTCGGTGATGGGCGGCGAGCAGGCCGCGAACGTGCTGGCCCAGGTCCGCCGCGACGGCCTGGAGCGCCAGGGCGAGGGCTGGAGCGCCGAGGACGAGGCCGCCTTCAAGCAGCCGATCCTCGAGCAGTACGAGCGCCAGGGGCATCCGTACTATGCGAGCGCGCGGCTGTGGGACGACGGCATCATCGCCCCCGCCGACACGCGCATCGTGCTGGGGCTCGGGATTTCGGCGGCGCTCAACGCCCCGATCGCGAGGACCGAGTTCGGCGTCTTTCGGATGTAGCGGCCCAGTGATGTTCGAAAAGATCCTGATCGCCAATCGCGGCGAGATCGCCTGCCGGATCGCCCGCAGCTGCCGGCGGCTCGGTATTCGCACGGTCGCGGTCTATTCCGAGGCCGATCGGCGCGCCCGCCACGTCGAGCTCGCTGACGAGGCGCATCTTTTGGGCCCGGCGCCGGCACGCGAGAGCTACCTGAACGCCCTGCGGATCATCGAGATCGCGCGCGCGGCGGGGGCGCAGGCCATCCATCCGGGCTACGGCTTCCTCGCCGAGAACGCCGAGTTCGCCGAAGCCTGCGGGGCGGCCGGACTGGTCTTCATCGGCCCGCCGCCGGCGGCGATCCGGACCATGGGCTCGAAGATCGCCGCCAAGGCGATCATGGAACGGGCGGGCGTGCCCCTGGTGCCGGGCTATCATGGCGGCGATCAGGACCCGGCGCGCCTCGCCGAGGCGGCCGCGGCGATCGGCTGGCCGGTGCTGATCAAGGCGTCCGCCGGCGGCGGCGGCAAGGGCATGCGGGTCGTCGAGCAGCCGGAGGCGTTCGCAGCCGCGCTCGCGGCCGCCAGGCGCGAGGCAAAGGGCGCCTTCGGCGATGACCGGGTGCTGCTCGAAAGATATCTGGAGCGGCCGCGCCACATCGAGATCCAGGTGTTCGGGGACCGCCACGGCAACGTCGTGCACCTGTTCGAGCGCGACTGCTCGATCCAGCGCCGGCATCAGAAGATCGTCGAGGAAGCGCCGGCGCCCGGGCTGACCGAGGAGGGCCGCGCGGCGATGGGGCAAGCGGCGGTCGCAGCCGCGCGCGCGATCGGCTACCAGAGCGCCGGCACGGTCGAGTTCATCGTCCCGGGAAGCGGGGAAGGCGACCGCTTTCACTTCATGGAGATGAACACCCGCCTCCAGGTCGAGCATCCCGTGACCGAGATGATCACCGGCCAGGACCTGGTCGAATGGCAGCTGCGGGTCGCGGCCGGCGAGCCCCTGCCCTGCCGCCAGGAGGATCTGCGCATCGCCGGCCACGCGATCGAGGTTCGGATCTATGCCGAGGACCCGGCCCGGGATTTCCTGCCGGCGACCGGGATGCTGCGCCATCTCGCGACCCCGGCGGAGGGCCCGCATGTGCGCATCGAGAGCGGGGTGCGTGAGGGCGACGAGGTCGGCATCCACTACGACCCCATGCTCGCCAAGCTGATCGTCTGGGACAGCGATCGCGCGGGCGCACTCCGCCGCCTGCGGACCGCGCTCGCGGGCTATCAGGTGGTCGGGCTCGCGACCAACCTCGAGCTGCTGGCGGCGATCGCCGCGCACCCTGCGTTCGCCGCGGGCGAGCTCGACACCGGCTTCATCGAGCGTCATCGGGCGGCGCTGTTTTCGCCCTCGGATCCCGCACCCGACCGGGTGCTGGCGATCGCGGCGCTAGGCGAGCTTTTGCGGATCGAGCAGACCGCCAAGGCGGCGGCCGCCCGCTCGTTCGATCCTCATTCGCCCTGGCATCAGGCCTCCGGCTGGCGCCTGAACGACGACAATCATCACACCATCGAGCTTGCCGACGGTGCCCGCGAGATCAGCATCAGGGCGCACTACCGCCCCGACCACTTCCTGCTCGAGCTCCCGGACGTCCGCATCAAGGCCGCCGGCGAGCTGGCGCCGGACGGTCGGCTCCGCTTCGACCTCGATGGCGTCCAGGGCGACGCCACGGTCGTCCGTTCGCGTGACGAACTCACCGTCTTCAGCGCCGCCGGCCGCCAACGCCTCCTGATCCGCGACCCGCTGCACGCCGCTTTGCCTGAGGAGGTCGTGAGCGGCAGGCTCACCGCACCGATGCCCGGCAACATCCTCGCGGTCCTGGTCGTGGCCGGCGAGCGGGTGGCGCTCGGAGCGCCGCTCATGATCCTCGAGGCCATGAAGATGGAGCACACCATCAGCGCGCCGCTGGAGGGCGTGGTGGAGCGCGTCAACTTCGCGGCCGGCGAGCAGGTGGTGGAAGGTGCCGAGCTGCTGGCGATCGCGGAACCCGGGTCGACGGTGCCTAGCTGAGTATGTCTTCCTGCGGCTTGATGCCGCGCAGGGCGGCAGCCATTGGTAAACATCGACTGACCACGGCCGCGCGCTGCTGAGGGTTCAGGGGCCAGACAGGGCACCGGCTGGCAGGTTCGACTCCTGCCGCGCGCACCAAGCTCGGACTCTCAAGCGGCACCCGTGGCCGACAGCAGTGCCACGGGCAGGTCGGCCAGCAGCTCGGCGATCCCAAGCCTGCCCGAGGCCGGCGCCTCGTGCCGCCGGCCGCTCAGCTCGTCGCCAAGCGAGGGGAGGAAAGGTGGTTCGGCCGGTTCCTAGTGGACTAAGTCTAACGAAAGATTCCCTGAGCGGCATGGCGATGATAGGCTGTGGCCATGCGCAAGGGGATCGAGATCGAAGTCATCGCCGGCGATCGGACGCGGCTCGAGGCGATCGTGGCGGACCGCAACAGCCCGCAAAAGCATGTCTGGCGGGCGCGGATTATTCTGGCGAGCGGGGATGGCTGCGGCACCGCCGAGGTGATGCGCCGGTCTGGCATGTCGAAACCGTGCGTGTGGCGGTGGCAGGAGCGGTTCATGGCGGAGGGCGTTGACGGTCTGCTGCACGACAAGACCCGGCCGTCGCGCATCCCACCGTTGCCTAAGGCTGCGGTCGAGGGGGTCGTGATGCGTACGCTGGAAGAGGCGCCGCCGGACGGGGTGACCCACTGGACGGCGCCGGCGATGGCCGCGGCCAGCGGGCTCAGCGTCAGCTCGGTGCAGCGGATCTGGCGGGCCCACGGGCTGCGACCCCATCAAGTCCGCAACTTCAAGCTCTCGACCGATCCGCATTTCGCGGCCAAGGTCGAGGACATCGTCGGCCTGTATGTCGATCCGCCGGCCCATGCCGTGGTGCTGTCGATCGACGAGAAGAGCCAGATTCAGGCGCTCGACCGGACCCAGCCGGGCCTGCCGATCAAGCCAGGCCGCTGTGGCACCATGACCCACGACTACAAACGCAACGGCACGACCACGCTGTTCGCATCGTTCAACGTGCTCGACGGCACGGTCATCGGCCGATGCATGCAACGGCACCGGCATCAGGAGTTCATCCGCTTCCTCAATGGCGTCGAGCGCGCCGTGCCGGCCGGCAAGGTGATCCACGTCATCCTCGACAACTATGCCGCCCACAAGCACGCCAAGGTGCGGCGATGGCTGACCCGGCATCCGCGCTGGATCTTCCACTTCACTCCGACCTCATGCTCCTGGCTCAACGCGGTCGAGACCGTGTTCGCCAAGCTCACCAAGCGCCGGCTCAAACGCGGCGTGTTCCCCTCCGTCGTCGCCTTGCAGGAAGCCATCAACTGCTTCGTCGCGGCCCACAACCACCACCCCCAGCCCTTCGTCTGGCGAGCCGACCCCAAGGCGATCATCGCCGCCGCCAAAAGAGGGTACCAAGCGTTAGCTTCGATCCACTAGCCAAGGCCGGTGCGACCGCACCGCGCACCAGCTACCACAGTTTCCTGCACTGGCTGGTCTCGCGGGACCGATATGGTGGGCCCGTGGATCAGGGATGCTCGCCGATGTTACGTGGTATAAGGGATGCCTGCGGAGGAAGCGATCTTCATCGCCACCGCTCGCTGGGACGCACTAGCTTCGGAACTTGCAAGGAACACACATGTTCGAAGCAGCCATGACTTTATTCATCGCGGTAGTAAGTGCTTGGGTGACGGTCCAGCTGTCTTTGCGCCGGTTTCGAACGGAGCGCTGGTGGGAGAGAAAGGTCGAGGCATATGAACGAGTGATCGACGCTCTCTATAACGCCAAAGCATCTGCAAACGATTGGTTAGAGGCTGAGCTGCACCGTAGGAAGCTATCGGATGAAGCAAAACAAGAGCTATGGGCGCAAACCAGGGCAGCACGTAAGGAGATCGCGAGGGCGATCGAGCTCGGCGCTTTTCTACTGTCGGATGGGGCCCAGGCCAGGCTGAAACGATATCGGGCAGAGGATCACAAAGCGTCTGATAGATTGCCAGGAGAAGATTGGACAGAGGCGCTTAATAACGAATGGTTCGCTATCGACGATGCTCTAAAAGATTTCATACTTCTGGCGAAGAAGGATCTGCAACTATACGGCGGCCAAACCTGGACCAATCCGTTGAGGTCGGTTGCAAAACTGTTCGGTCGCGCAAAGAGGAACTGACCCTCTTGTTCTAGGAGCCCCTCAGTCCATACACTGATAAGTGATAGTGACGCGGGTCTTCACACAGTTGCCATACCCGTTATAGGCGAGGCAACTTGCTATGCCGTTGTTGAAAGCACTTGCCCTGCTATACCCCCACACCTTGCACCGTTGGGTGGCGTTCTCTTCAGTCGTGGAGAGATCCGGGTGAGGCTTTTCGAACAACCCGTATTCATATGCGAAGGCGACAGTGCCGTCCGACTTGCTGCCACCGATCGCTTGGACTGGTGGCGTAGTTTCACAGGCGCCAAGCGCCAGCGCGACCAGGAGATAAAGTCCTCTCTTCATCGCTCTCCTCGTTTCATCCGTGAGCCACCCCGTACCCTTTCCCCGAGGCAGGCCACCATGATAGCGGCCAGCACGAGTCTGCATTCCCACAGGCTCGCACGGCAGCCAATTTGTGGTGGTTGTCTGCCACGATCCAGTCGCGAACACAACCAATGATGACAGGTGCCCTGCGCCGTGGTAGCCAAGCGGTGGCGATGCACCGACAGCCCAGAGGCGCAAGGGCTTGGCGCAAGGTTGGGGGAGAATTTCCAATGCCGCGTCGTATCCTCACTGTACTCGCAGCGATAGCGGTCCTAATCGCTGCGATAGGCATCAAACCCATCTCCGCTCACGCTAAAGGCATTGGGGTAATGGGCATGGTTGACTGCGGACTGTGGGTCAAGGCGAGGAAACAGGGAACAGCTCTCGCTTTAGAGAACTACCTGGTTGGACTAATGAACGGGATGGCAGTGGCTTCGAGCATTGAATTCTGGAACGCAGGAGGAATTCCTGTCAGCCAAGAGCAGGTATTTCTCTGGATGGATAAGTACTGCGAGCACCTACCTCTTTCCAACGTCCTTGCGGGATCTTCCGATCTCATGAACGAACGAACCGGTAACGCGTACCAGAACCTGGTAAGGTCGCTCAACACGCAGTAAAGTGGCACGCGTCATCAAGTTCTTGGAGGGGCCGGGGTTGTAGACGTTGGTGGAGTACAGAAGGGGCGAAAGAAAAGCCCGGGGCGGTCCCTGCCCCTTGTCATAAGCGCGGGTTATCGGACTTCACCTGGCGCAGCATGCAGCATGGGCCAAGAAGCCGAAAACGGCAGAAACGCTAGAGTTCGGGCTGCGGTCTGTCGTCTCCTGCCGCGCGCACCAAATTCTCGGCTTGTCAGGCGGCCACGCACGTCGCCGAAAGCAGCGCCACCGGCAGCTCGGCCAGAGCCTCGGCGATCGCGAGCCTGCCCGACGGTCGCGCCGCATGCTCCCGGCCGGTGAGCTCATCGCGGAACGGCACTCCGTCCAGCCCTCCGGCAACTCGATCTCGGTGTCCGCCCAGGCCAGCAGGCAGCGGCAGGGGCAGCTCGCCGTCCCGCAGCAGCGGGGCCACGAGCCGCGGCACGATCACGATCGCCAGCACCTGATCGGTCCGCCGCGCGAAGGCGACGATCCGCTCGGCATGGGCGCCGGACGCCGTCAGCGGCAGGTAGTCGCCGTCCCGGAACAGCGCCGGCTGCCGCTTGCGGAAGGCGAGCGTGCGCGCGATCAGCTGCTGCTTGATCCGGCCGCTGCGCCAGTCGCGGACCAGCTCAAAGGCCGGCCGCGGCTCGGCCAGCCAGCGGCGGCGCAGCTCGAAGTCGACCGGCCGGCGGTTGTCCGGATCGACCAGCGACAAGTCCCAGAGCTCGGTCCCCTGGTAGCTGTCGGGGACGCCCGGGACCGTCAGCTTGAGCAGGGTCTGAGCCAGGCCATTGAGCGCGCCGATGCGCGCGATTTCGTTCGCGAACGGCAGCAGATCGGCGATGAAGGCGCGCCCGCTGACCGGATCCAGGATCCGGCGCACGAACTGCGCCACGCCGTCCTCATAGGCGGCATCGGGCGCGGTCCAGCTGGTCTCGAGCTTGGCCTCGCGCAAAGCCTTGATCATGTAAGCGCCGATGCGCTCGGCGAAGTCGCTGGCGGCCAGAGCGTCCGGCGCATCGATCTCGAGCGGCCAGGCGCCGATCAGGGTCTGGTAGAGCAGATACTCGTCGTTCCGGCTCGGGACCCGGCGGCCGGCGATCTCCTGCCGCCTGGAGCGATTGAGCAGCGCAAAGCGGCGCACCCGCCGGCGCCATTCCGGCGCCAGCTCGCTGAGGGCGTGGAGGCGGGCGCGCACGTCCTCGCCGCGCTTGTGGTCGTGGGTGGCGCTCGCCAGCATGGTCAGCGGATGGAAGCGCTGGGTCTGCTGCACCAGCGTGTGGAAGGCGGCGGGACTGGTGCCGAAATGCTGGGGCTCGCCGCCGACCTCGTTCAGGGAGATCAGGCGCAGGTAGCGATAGAAGGCGGTGTCCTCGACCGACTTTGCCATCACCGGCCCGGTCAGCTGCTGAAAGTGCATCGCGGTCGCGATCACGTCGCGCCGTCGATGGTGGCCGCTGGCCGCGAGCTCGGTGCTGAGCGCCGCGTGCAGGAAGTCGAATACCGACAGCTCGACGAGGTTGCTCGCCCTGCGCGCCTGGCTGATCGCCCAGTCGAGATCGCGCCGGTCCTCGGTCCTTGCGCCCTCGGCGGTGATGTAGGTGCGATAGACCGGGAAGCAGGCGATGACGTCGCCGAGCGCTTCGCGCAGGCCGGTAAGCGTGAAATCGCGTGTCCGCCAGCTCTGCTGCGCCAGGCGATGCAACTCATGCGCGAGCACGTGCAGCTCGCTGTTGAGGGCGTAGCGCAGCACCTGGCGCTTGGCCGCAACCACGACCTCGCCGAAGTCGGGCTCGGCACCGATGAAACGGTCGTAGGTAGCGGTCAGCTGGCGCTCGGCGGCAGGATCGACGAACAGGCCGCCGACGAGACCGATGAACTCGTAGCCGGTGGTGCCGGCGACCGGCAGGTCCTCGCGCAGATATTCATGGCGGGCGAGGATCTTCTCGACCACGAGATAGATCGGCCGGCCGGCCTTCGGATCGAGCACGGGCGGCGGCGCGCCGTCAGCGCGCGGCAGCACTTCGGCGACCCGGGTCAGCAGGCGCTCGCAGTAACCCTTGGGGTCGTAGAGGCCGTCGATATGGTCCAGCCGGACGCCCTGGACCTGACCCGCCGCGATCAGGCCGAGCAGGAGCTTGTGGGTCGCCTCGAAGACCTCGGGCCGCTCCATGCGCAGGCCCGCCAGCTCGTTGATGTCGAAGAAGCGCCGGTAGTTGATCTCCGAGCTCGCGACCCGCCAGTAGGCGAGGCGGTACGCCTGCTCCTCGAGCAACCGGTGCAACGCGCGAAAGCTTTGCCGCTGGCCGGGGCTGCCGTTCATGCGGCCGGCTGCCCCTCGAGTGCCGCGCGCACCGTGGCATCGCCCGCCAGCCCTGTCAGCTCGGCCTTGAGCGCCGCCGTTTCCTGGCGCCGCGCCCCGCGCCTTGCCCGCGAGCTGCCGCCCGCCTCGAGCGCGCCGAAGCGCAAGGCGAGCCCGGTGAGCGCGCCGCCCTCGCTGCCGAGGCGGGCGGTGGCCGCGTGCAGCAGCTGCGCATAATGCCGCAGCCCGATCGGAAAGACGTTGTCGTAGTAGCGGACGGCAAAGCCGCCGGCGGCGGCATCGAAGTCGAGCTGCAGCTCGCCCGCCTCGAGCACAAGGCCGTAGGGGTCGCCCAGCACCGGCAGCAGAATCTTGTCGCGAACGCCGCGGGCGCTCGCCTCCCAGTCGATGTCGAAGAAGCTCGCGAACGGGCTCTCCTGCCCGCACTCGAGCACATCCAGCCACCAGGGATTGTCGGCGCCGACGCCCATGTGGTTGGGCACGAAGTCGAGGATCAGGCCCATGCCGTGGGCGTGCAGATCGGCGGTCAGGGCCTCGAACGCGGCCTGGTCGCCGAGCTCCGGGTTCAACCGGTTGAAGTCGATGACGTCGTAGCCGTGGGCCGATCCCGGCCGCGCCATGGTCAAGGGCGAGGCGTAGAGATGACTGATCCCGAGCCCGGCGAGATAGGGCACGACCCGGCGCGCCGCCTCGAAGCCGAAGCCCGCGTTGAACTGGAGGCGGTAGGTCGCCCGGGGCTGCACGGGCCCCGGCTCGGGCATCGCCGGCACGGCATCAGGCCTCGACCGCGAGAAACCAGGCGAGCGACCAGCCGGGCAGGCGCCCGTCCCGGAGCGCCTCGCTGACGCCGGCAGCGCTCTCGAAGATCGGCTCGCCCGCGGGCAGCGTGAAGCCGGTCACGGGCGCGCTGCCGAGGTTGGCGACCAGGCTGAGCCTCGCGCCGTCAACGAGGCGCCAGCCGGCGCTGAGCGCGGTCTCGCTCCAGGTGGTCGCGCCCAGGCTTGCGGCCGGGCCGCCGCCGAGCCGCGGCAGGATCTGCTCCTGGCGGAGCCTGAGCAGCGCCGCGACGGCCTCGAGCCATTCGCCATGCTCTGGAACCTCGAGCTTCGACCAGTCGAGTCTGGAGGCAGCGAACGTCGCCTGCGCGTTGGGATCCGGAATCCGCGCCCGGGCCGCCGCGTCGGCGAATTCGGGAAAGTGGGCAAACTCACGCCGGCGGCCATCGCGCACCGCCGCAGCCAGCTCGTCGTGGAAATCGCAGAAGAACAAAAAGGGTTCCTTTGCGCCCCACTCCTCGCCCATGAACAGAAGCGGTACCTGCGGCGCGAGCAGGAGCAACGCCTGCATCACCTTGAGCCGCGCCGGCTCGGCGAGGACAGTCAAACGCTCGCCGAAGGCGCGATTGCCGATCTGGTCGTGGTTCTGCAGGAAGTCGACGAACGCGAGCGGCGGCAGGTTGCCGCTGGGCTCGCCGCGCGGCACCCCGCCCCGATGGGCGGACGGCTCGCCCTGGTAGACGAAGCCGCGATCGAGCGCCCGCGCCAGCCGCTCGACCGGCCGCTCGGCGTAGTCGCTGTAGTAGCCGGCGCTCTCGCCGGTCAGGATCGTGTGGGCGACGTGATGGAAATCGTCGTTCCACTGGGCGGCGTAGCGCAACGGCTGGCCGGCCGCGTCGCGCTCCAGATGGCGCGCCTGGTTGGCATCGTTCTCGAGCACAAGGTGGACGTAGCGCTCGCGGCCGATGACCCGGCGCACGGTCTCGGCGAGCTCGGTCAGGATGTGCACCTCGCTCGGGTCCGAGATCGCGTGCACGGCATCGAGCCTGAGGCCGTCGAAGCGATACTCCGCGAGCCAGTAGAGCGCGTTGTCGATGACGAAATCGCGCACCGGCCGCCGGGTGAAATCGATCGCGGCACCCCAGGGCGTCGGCACCTCCTCGGTGAAGAACTCCGGCGCCAGCAGCGGCAGATAGTTGCCCTCCGGCCCGAAGTGATTGTAGACGACGTCGAGAAATACCATGAGCCCCAGGCCATGCGCCTCGTCGATCAGGCGCTTGAGATCGTCCGGGTCGCCGTAGGCGCGATCGGGGGCGAACGGCAGGACGCCGTCGTAGCCCCAGTTACGCCCGCCCGCAAAATCGGCGATCGGCATCAGCTCGATGGCGCTGATGCCGAGCCCGGCCAGATGCGGCAGCTTCTGGCGCACGCCTTCGAACGTGCCCTCCTCGCTGAAGGTGCCGACGTGCAGCTCGTAGAGGACCGTCTGTGACCAGGGGCGGCCGCCCCAGACCGGGTTTTGCCAGACGTAGCGATGGGGGTCGACGACCAGGCTCGGGCCCTGGACGTCGTCCGCCTGGGCACGCGCGGCCGGGTCCGCGACCCGCAGCCCGTTGTCCAGCTGATAGCGGTAGCGGCTGCCGGGCTTTGCCGCTGTGACCAGCTCGAACCAGCCGTCGTCGTCCGGGGTCATGGCAAGCGGCGGCGCGCGCTCGTCGAGGACCAGCGCGACGGTGCTCTGGCCGGGCGCCCAGAGCCGGAAGCGGACGCTACCGCCGGCCCGCAGCTCGGCGCCGAACGGCATCTCGTGCGCGAAGCCCGGATCGGCGGCTGCCGCCATCTCCGGCTGGCCGGCTGCGGGCTCGAGCGCAAATAGCGCGAGCGAGCGGCCGGCCAGCTCGAACGGCCGCTCGCCCGGATGCGGCCCGGCCGCGGCCCGACGGTCCGGCGCCGCGGTGTCGACGAGGCAGCGCCAACGGCCCTCCGCTGCGATCGCGGGCAGCTCGAAAGGCACCTTGGCGTGGTGCGCGTTGAGCAGGATCAGCAGGATGTCGTCGTCCAGCGGGCGGCCGTCCCAGGAGCAGTAGGCGCCGGCCTTGCCGTTCAGAAGCAAGCCGAGGCAGCGGCTTTGGCCGTCTCGCCAGTAGGCCTCCTCCGGCTCGACGCCCGCGGGCGTGAGCCAGGTGATGTCCTTGAGGCCGTCCGCCGAACGGTCGCGACCATGCAGGAAGCGCGCCCGTCTCAGCGCCGGATGCGCCTTGCGCAAGGCGATCAGATCCCGGGCGAACGCGAACAGTTGCTCACCGTCCGGACCGATCCCGCTCCAATCGAACCAGCTGATCTCGCTGTCCTGGCAATAGGCATTGTTGTTGCCCTGCTGACTGCGCCCGAACTCGTCGCCGCCGAGCAGCATGGGCGTGCCCTGGGATAAAAGCAGGGTCGCCAGAAGATTGCGCTTCTGACGCTCGCGCAGCGCCGTGATCGCCGCATCGTCGGTCGGCCCCTCATGGCCGTGGTTCCAGCTGTAGTTGGCGTCGGTCCCGTCCCGGTTGTCCTCGAGGTTGGCCTCGTTGTGCTTATGGTCGTAGGAGACCAGATCCTGCAGGGTGAGGCCGTCGTGGGCGGTGATCTTGTTGATGCTCGCCCAGGACCGCCGGCCCAGGTGCTCGAAGACATCGCTCGAGCCGGTTAGCCTGGACGCGAGCTCGGGCAGCATGCCTTCGTCGCCGCGCCAGTAACGCCGCACGCCGTCGCGGAAGCGGTCGTTCCACTCCCCCCAGCCGGGCGGATAACCGCCGAGCCGGTACCCGCCCGGGCCGATATCCCAGGGCTCGGCGATCAGCTTGACGGTCCGCAGCACCTCGTCCTGGCGGATCGCGTCGAAGAACCCGCTGCCCGGATCGAAGCCATGCGCCTCGCGACCCAGCGTCGATGCGAGATCGAACCGGAAGCCGTCGACGTGCATGTCCTCGACCCAGTGCCGGAGCGAATCCATGACCAGCTGCAGCACCCGGGGATGGCTCAGGTTGACGGTATTGCCGCAGCCGGTCTCGTCGATGTGGAAGCGCTCGTCGCCCGGGATCAAGCGGTAGTAGCTGGCGTTGTCGATGCCGCGGAAGCTGAGGGTGGGGCCGAGGTGATCGCCCTCGGCGGTGTGGTTGTAGACGACGTCGAGGAGCACCTCGATGCCGGCGTGATGCAGGCGCTTGACCATGGTCTTGAATTCGATGCTGGCGCTGCTGCTGGCGGCGTAGCGCGGCTCGGGAGCGAAGTAGGCGAGCGTGTTGTAGCCCCAGTAGTTGCGCAGCCCCTGCTCGACCAGCCGGCGGTCGTCGACGAAGGCGTGCACCGGCAAGAGCTCGATCGCGGTGATCCCGAGCTTGACCAGATAGTCGATCATCGGCTGCGAGCCGAGCCCGGCATAGGTGCCGCGCAGGCGCACCGGCAGGTCGGGATGGCGCTCGGTCAGGCCGCGCACGTGGGCCTCGTAGATCACCGTCTCGGGCCAGGGCACCCGGGGCGGGCGGTCGTCGCCCCAGGTGAACGCCGGATCGACCACGCGGCATTTCGGCATCGCGCGGGCGTTGTCGCGGCGGTCGAACGACAGATCGCCCCGCGGGCTGCCGATGCGGTAGCCGAAATGAGCATCGGTCCAGCTGAGGGTGCCGTGCAGGACCCGCGCGTACGGGTCGAGCAGCAGCTTGTGAGGATTGAAGCGATGGCCGCGACGCGGCTCGTAGGGGCCGTGGACGCGGTAGCCGTAGAGCTGGCCGGGTCCGACCTCGGGCAGATAGGCGTGCCAGACCTCGTCGGTGTATTCGGGCAGCTCGATGCGCTCGAGCTCGCGCCGCCCGCTGCTGTCGAACAGGCAGAGCTCGACCTTGGTCGCGTGGATCGAGAACAGGGCGAAATTGACGCCGGCGCCGTCCCAGCTCGCGCCGAGCGGATAGGGCTTGCCGGGCCATACGGAGCTGCGGTTTCTGGCCAAGCTCAAGCGGCCCGGACAGGGGCATCGGCGAGCGCCGGTCGCTGGTGAGGATCGAGCAGGATCGCGCAAGCCCTCCGCTTGGCCGCAAGGTCCGGGCTCGAGGTCGTGAGCGACCGGCGGCCGTGGGCAGACCGCGGACATAGCCGCCCTCGGCCCGAAGATCAAATGGCTTCGCGAGCGATCGGGTCCGCGGTTGCGCGGGCGGTGGCTTCGCACCTCCGCGCGGTCGGCGATCGCATCCGATGGCGGCGATCAGATGCAACCGGCGCCCGCTGAACGCGGTCGGGGTGGCGGCGGCGGCGCCGCCGGGGCGACCGCCGCGACGCTACTGGGTCGCGCTCTTGACCGCTTTGGCCCGCCGCGCAGCGGTCGCCTTGCGCGGCCGGCCGAGGCCGATCCGCCTGGCGATCTCCGCCCGCTCCTGCACGTAGCTCGGCGCGGCCATCGGATAGTCGCGCTTGAGACCGAACAGCTCCCGGTAGTCCACGGGCGTCAGCTGGTGAGCGACCGCCAGATGCCGCTTCAGCACCTTGTGCTTGCCGCCGCAGACGAGACAGGTGATCTGATCGCGACTGACGGAACCGCGGATCGCGACTGCGGGCTCCGGCTTGGACGCGGCGGCCTCCGGCTCCGCGCTCGCCAGCGCGCCCAGGTGCAAGGCGACCGAACTGATCACGCCCGACACCTCAGCGACCGACACCGGGTTATTGGAGACGTAGGCCGAGACGATTTCCGCCGTCAGCTCGGCGAGCTTGGAATGATCTGGGGCTTCGCGCACCTCGTTAGCCTCCCTTAAGCACAAGTGATCCTCATTAACAGATTTCGACGGCAGTGCAACTAATCCACGCCGGCCGCCGAATAGCGGACCGCCGGTCGATCAGCAGCGTGACAGAGCTGGCGCGCCGCCGCCAGTCGAAGCCGGTCGGGAGCCAATCGTCGCGGGCCGCGACCGGCGGCTCGGCGCCGCCCTGAGCGGTGCGGCGACGCAACCGTGGAGCCAGGTCGCCCGGACTTACTTTCCGTTAAGGATCGGCACCTAGAGTCGAGTGCGGATGTCGGGCGATCGCCCCAGAAAGGTTAGACTTGCACGTGGGTCCGGGTCGTTGACGCAGACGCAGGACGGCGTTCGATCAGGCGCGGCGCTGCCGCACCGGCGGCGCGTCAAGCGGGTCGCGGACGGCGGCTCGGCCGATCTCGGCGTCGCGGTGCTCGACCGCCTGCCCAATCCGATCCTGGTCAAGGACGCCGAGCTGCGCTTCGAGCTGGTCAATGGAGCTCTGTGCCGCCTCCTCGGGGTCGAGCGCGCGCAGATGATCGGCGCCCGCGACGGCGATTTCGTGCCCGCCGAACAGGCCGAGCATTTCAATGCGCGCGACCGGCTGGTGCTCGCGACCGGCGAGGTCGACGAATGCCAGGAGACGCTGACCGCCGCCGACGGCACCGAGCACACGATCATCACCCGCAAGACCCGTCTGGTGACGGCGGATGGCAAGCCGCATCTCGTGGGCGTGATCACGGACATCTCCGAGCGCATCCGTTACGAGGCCCAGCTCGAGACTCAGAGCCGGGAGCTGGCGCGCCTGCTGGACGAGGTCACGCGCGCGCGGGCGCACGCCGAGGCGGCGCTGGCCGAGGCCCACCGGCAGCATCGCCTGCTCGACAGCGCGGCCGGCGTGATCGGCGACGCCTTTGCGCTGTTCGACCATGCCGAGGCCCTGGTGTTCGCCAACCAGCCCTATTGCCGCCTGCACGGCGGCGTCGGCCTGGGCCAGCTGACCGGCCGCCGCTTCGACGAGCTTACGGCGCGCCTGGGCGCTACCATTCGGCAGGGCTCGGTGGTGGCGCCGGTACCCTGGAAGGAAATCTACCGGCGGCCGCTCGCCGAGCCGCTGGAGATCGAGGTGCCGGGCGGGCGCTGGCTGCTCGCCCGCGCCCGCCGCACCGCCGACCACTTCGTCGTGATCAGCTTCACCGACGTCAGCGAGCTCAAGCGTAAGGAGCATGCCCTCAACGACCTCGCAGCACGCGACCCGCTGCTCGGTTGCGCCAATCGCCGTGCCTTCTTCGACTATGCGAATCAAGCGATGGATGCAGCCGCGGCGAGCCGGCGACCACTGTCGGTGCTGCTGGCAGACCTCGATCACTTCAAGCGGATCAACGACAATTGGGGTCATTCGGTCGGGGACCTGGCCCTGCAGGCGTTCACCGATGCCTGCCAGGCCGGCTTGCGCGACCTCGACCTGTTTGCCCGGATCGGCGGCGAGGAGTTCGCGATCCTTTTGCCCGGCCTCGGGCTTCGCGCGGCCGCCGTGGTCGCCGAGCGACTGCGCGCGCGGACAGCGACCCTTTGCGTCCCGGCCGCCACCGGGACCGTCGGTCTGCGGGTCAGCATCGGCGTGGCCGAGTGGCAGCCTCGGTCGGGCTCGATCGAGGATATGCTGCGCGCCGCCGATCAGGCGCTCTACGCCGCCAAGTCCGGCGGCCGCGACCGTGTGGTCCATTATGCCGTCGCCGCCGACGCTCCCGCAACCTCGCGCGGCGGCGCCTCAGTTGGGTGAGGTCAGCGTCCCGGGCACATCCAGCGAGAACGCCGGAATTGCCACCTCGAAGTGCTCGCCGGCCGTGGTCACCATCTCGTAGCTGCCGACCATGATGCCGCTCGGCGTCGCGAGCGGGGTGCCGCTGGTGTACTCGAAGTGCTCGCCCGGCTGCAGCACCGGCTGCTGGCCGACCACGCCGGCGCCGCGCACCTCCATGGTCCGCCCCAGGGCATCGGTGATCCGCCAGTGCCGGCTGATCAGCTGCACCACCTCGCGACCCTGGTTGTCGATCTGGATGCGGTAGCCGAACACGAACCGGCTCTGCTCGGGGACCGACTGGTCGTCGAGATAGAAGGGCTCGACCGAGATCTGAATCGAGCGGGTGCGTTCCTGATACATCGCCTGCAACCGGTGCTCTCGAGCCCGCCGACGAGCCGCCGGCGGCGCGATCGGGCCACTATGAACGCGCCCCGAAAGCCTGTCCAGACCCGGCCGTGGCGCTCAATCCCGAGCGCCGTCCCGCTGCCCTTGACCCGTGGACAGACCGCTTTGGTGCTCGCGCTCGCGCAGCTCCCGGCGCCGGACCTTGCCCGTCGCGGTCAGCGGCAGCTCGTCCAGGAACGCGATCTGGCGCGGATATTCGTGGGCGGCGAGGTGCTCGCGAACGAAGGCCTGGATCGAGCGCTCGAGCTCCGCGCCCGGCACCTGGCCGGGCTTGAGCATGATGAACGCCTTGACGACCTCGCCGCGGATCGGGTCGGGGATACCGATCACGGCGCAATGCGCCACCGCCGGGTGGCGGGCCAAGCAGTCCTCGACCTCGGACGGCCCGATCCGGTAGCCGGCGCTGCTGATCAGGTCGTCCTCACGGCCGAGATAGGTGAGATAGCCCGCATCGTCCTGGCGCCCAAGATCGCCGGTCAAGAGCCACTCGCCCCGGAATTTCGCCGCCGTGGCCGTGGGATTGTTCCAATAGCCGAGGAACATCACCGGGTCCGGCCGGCGGATCGCGATCACGCCGGCCGCGCCCGGCGGCGCCGGCCCGCCGTCCTCGCCGAGCACGCTCACCTCGTGGCCCGGGATCGGCTGGCCCATGCTGCCGGACCTGAGCGCGAGGATCCGGGCATTGTTGCCGACCACGAGATTGGCCTCGGTCTGGCCGTAAAACTCGTTGATGGTCAGGCCAAAGGTGCTCCGTCCCCACTCGATCACGTCGTCGCCGAGCTTCTCGCCGCCGGACGCCAGCGAGCGCAGCCGGGCGCCCGCGGCGAGCGGCGCCACGCCCGCCTGCCGGAGCAGCCGGAGGGCGGTCGGCGGCAGGAAGACGTTCTTGACCTCGTGGCGTGCCATGAGCCGGACCGCCGCCTCGGGGTCGAACTTGCCGCCCGGCCCCGCAACCACCGGCAGGCCGAAATAGAGGCAGGGCATCAGCACGTCCATGAGGCCGCCGATCCAGGCCCAGTCCGCGGGCGTCCAGAAGCGGTCGCCGGCCTGCGGGAAGAAGTCGTGCGGCAGCTGCACCCCCGGCAGATGGCCGAGCAGCACGCGCTGCGCGTGCAAAGCGCCCTTGGGCGGCCCGGTCGTGCCCGAGGTGTAAATCAGGAGCGCCGGATCGTCGGCGCGCGTCGGGGCGGCGGCAAAGCTGTCGGCAGGCGCGCGTCATGGCCGCGTCGAGGTCGACCGCGCAAGGCCCGCCGCCGTCGGTCGCGAAGATCTGCGCGAGCGCCGGGAGGTCGGCGCGCAGGCTCGAAAGCTTGCCGGCGCCGGCGGGGTCGGTGATCACCGCGCGCGCACCGCTGTCGGCCAGTCGGTAGGCCAGCGCCTCGGGCCCGAACAGGCTGAACAGCGGCATCGCGACCCCGCCCAGCTTGTAGACCGCGAGATGCGCGAGGAGGGTTTCCAGACGTTGGCCGAGCAGAATGCCGACCCGGTCGCCGCGCCCGATGCCGGCGGCGGTGAGGACGTTCGCGAGCCGGTTGGCGCCCCGCCGCAAATCACGAAATCCATGCCGGCGAACCTCGCCCGCGCTCCGCTCCTCGATCAGGGCGAGCCGGTTGTCCGGTCCCGCGTGGCGATCACAGACCGCATCCGCGATGTTGAACCGCTGCGGGATCTGCCAGTGAAAGCTCTGGCGCAGGGTCGAGAAGTCGTCAGCCGGCTGCAGCATGCCTCGGAACTCTCCGCCGGCGGCCCACCTCGCTGCCGGGGGCGGCGCCCGCCCTTGCTGGCGCCCGGCGATCGGGTGTAAGGAGCGCCTTGACCTGAGGGTAGCGATGGTTCGCGACCCTGCCAAGCGGCGCGCCGGCCGCGCCGCTTGGCGATCGGAACCCGGCGCCGCCGCCGGACCAGGGCGCCACTGCCCGCCACCGAGGAGCCAGATGTCAGCCAGGGTTGCCTTGATCACCGGGGTCACGGGCCAGGACGGCGCCTATCTCGCCGAGCTGCTGCTGGCCAAGGGCTATGTCGTGCACGGCGTCAAGCGGCGGTCGTCGTCGTTCAACACCGGCCGGGTCGACCACCTCTACCTCGACCCGCACGAGCATGAGACCCGCTTCTTCCTGCATCATGGCGACCTCACCGACGCCACCAACCTGATCCGCCTGGTCCAGGAGACCCAGCCCGACGAGATCTACAACCTCGCCGCCCAGAGCCACGTCCAGGTCAGCTTCGAGACCGCCGAGTACACCGCCAACGCCGACGGCCTCGGCACGCTCCGTCTGCTCGAGGCGATCCGCATCCTCAGGATGGGCGAGCGCGTGCGTTTCTATCAGGCCTCAACCTCGGAGCTCTACGGCAAGGTCCGGGAGACCCCGCAGCGCGAGACCACGCCCTTCTATCCGCGCAGCCCCTATGCGGCGGCCAAACTGTACGCCTACTGGATCACGGTCAACTACCGCGAGGCCTACGGCTACCACGCCTCCAACGGCATCCTGTTCAACCACGAGAGCCCGCTGCGCGGCGAGACCTTCGTCACCCGCAAGATCACCCGCGCGGTCGCGGCGATCCAGCTCGGCCTGCAGGAGCGGCTCTACATCGGCAATCTCGACGCCCGACGGGACTGGGGCCACGCCCGCGACTACGTCGATGGCATGTGGCGGATCCTGCAGCAGGACCAGCCCGACGACTACGTGCTCGCGACCGGCGAGACGCACAGCGTGCGCGAGCTCGTCGAGCTGGCGTTTGCCTGCGTCGACCGGTCGATCGTCTGGCGGGGCGAGGGGGTCGAGGAGGTCGGCGCCTGCGGCCGCACCGGCGAGCAGCTGGTGCGGGTCGATACCCGCTACTTCCGGCCAACGGAGGTCGATCTCCTGTTGGGCGATCCCTCGAAGGCGCGCGCGAAGCTCGGCTGGCGGCATCGGACCAGCTTCACCGAGCTGGTGCGTGAGATGGTCGAGGCGGATCTGGTGGCGGTCGCCCGCGAGGGGCGCAACGGCCTGGACTAGCGGGGCGCAACGATCGAGGCAGGCATGACCAACCAGAGCGGCGGCGTTCCCGTCATCTATCCGATCGCCGGCAAGCGGATCTGGGTCGCGGGCCACCGGGGCATGGTCGGCAGCGCCCTGGTGCGGCGACTCGAGCGGGAAGACTGCGAGCTCGTGACCGCGACCCGCGAGCAGTGCGATCTCGGCCGCCAGGACCAGGTCGAGCGCTGGATGGGCAAGGCGCGCCCGGAGGTCGTGATCGTGGCCGCGGCCAAGGTCGGCGGCATCCTCGCCAACGACAGCTATCCGGCCGAGTTCCTGTACGACAACCTGATGATCGAGGCGAACGTCATCCACACGGCCCGCCGCGTCGGGGTCGAAAAGCTGCTGTTCCTGGGCTCGAGCTGCATCTATCCCAAGCTCGCGCCGCAGCCGATGGCGGAAGACTGCTTGCTCGAGGGCCAGCTGGAGCCCACCAACCAGTGGTACGCGATCGCCAAAATCGCCGGCATCAAGCTCTGCCAGGCCTACCGGCGCCAGTACGGCTGCGATTTCATCAGCGCGATGCCGACCAACCTGTACGGTCCGGGCGACAATTTCGACCTGATGTCGAGCCACGTCGTGCCGGCCCTGATGGCCAAGATGCACGCCGCCGCGTCCGCCGGCGCCGAGGAGGTCGAGGTCTGGGGCAGCGGCCGGCCACGACGCGAGTTCCTGCACGTCGACGATCTGGCGGACGCCTGCGTCCATCTGCTCCAGGTCTACAGCGGCGAGCTGCACCTCAACGTCGGCTGCGGCCTCGATCTGACGATCGCCGAACTCGCCGAGACGGTCCGGGCGGTGGTCGGGTTCGAGGGCCGGCTCCGCTTCAACAGCGAGCGGCCGGACGGCACGCCGCAAAAGCTGCTCGACACCAGGCGCCTCAACGCGCTCGGCTGGCGGCCCCGGATCGCGCTCGAAGAGGGCTTGGCGGACGCCTACCGCTGGTATCGCGAGCGGGTGGTCGCCGCCGCCGCGTGACGCACGCGGCCGGCGCCGCGCCGCCGCTGCCGGCCGTGACAGCCGGACTCCTCCGTGGTATGCCTCCGGCCGCGACGGCCGCCCTGAAGGATCCTCCGTGAACGAAGCAACGCCTCACTCGCGCGGCGCGCCGGCCGCATTACGCGAGATCTCGATCCCCGCCCTGGTGCAGACGGTGCGGCGCGGCCTCTGGCTGCTGATCGCGGTGGTCATCCTCTGTGTGCTGGCAACCGCGATCGATTTCAAGCTGAGCAAGCCGCTCTACACCGCGTCCATGATCGTCGCGCCGGCCGAAATCGATTTCACCGCCGCCAGTCAGCTGACGAGCGAGGTCGAGCAATTCGCCGGCCTCGCGACTTTGGGCCAGAGCCCGGTCAAAATCGAGCGCGTCTCCAACCTCGAGCGCTACGCCCAGCTGTTCGGATCGACAGCGCTGGCCGCCCGGCTGCAAGCCGAGCGCGATCTCTTGCAGACGATCTTTGTCGACGAATGGGACAAGGAGCACCAGACCTGGCATCCACCCGGGGGCTTTCTCGCCAGAATCGGGCGGACGGCGTTGCGCTTCTTCGGCTATCCCGCGTGGACCCCGCCGGACCTCACCCGCTTGGCCGACTGGCTTGGCGATCAGGTCTATATCCAACGGATCGGCTCGAGCGCGCTGTTTCGCATCCAGATCAACGATCCGCGGCCCACGTTCGCGGTCTCGCTGATCGCCATGATGCACCACGCCGCGGACGGTTTGCTGCGGGAGGAGACGCTCGATCGGATCGGCCGCCAGATCAGGCAGGCTGAAAGCGACCTCGCGGCGGCCACGACCGCGACCCGCAGGCAGGCGCTCGAGGCGCTGCTGAGCGAGCAGTACCAGGCCCAGGCGCTGCTCAGCGTCGAGCAGCCCTATGCCGCCCAGGTCGTGGTGCCGGCGACGGTCAGCCCCCAGCCGACCTCGCTCAACCCACTGCTGGCGCTCGCGCTGGCCGCGGTGATCGGCCTGATCATCGGCCTGTTCGTCGTTTTCCTGCATGATGCCCTGCGCGGCGGCGAAGCCCGCTGACGCCGATGGCCTACGCCGGACAGTCTATCCGCGTTCGCCAGGCTGAAGGATGAACGGCGGTGATGCAGCCCAGGCCCGATTTTTTCATTGTTGGCGCGCCGAAGTGCGGCACCACCGCGCTGTGCACCTATCTGCGCCAACATCCGGACATCTTCATCCCCGATCTCAAGGACATCAATTTTTTCTGCCCCGATCTCAATATCCATGTGCTGACTGCCACCGAGCCTGACTATCTATCGCTGTTCAGTTCCGCAGTCGGCAAAAAGAGGGTCGGCGAGGCCTCAGTCTGGTATCTCTACTCTCCGCAGGCGGCCGCCGCGATCAAAGCCTTCAATCCAGATTCCCGCATCATCATCATGCTGCGGCAGCCGGTCGACATGCTGTATGCGTTGCATAGCCAGAGAATTTTCAACGGAACCGAGACGATCACGGCCTTCGAGACCGCGCTCAATCAACGATCACCGCGGCGCAGCCGCTATGCGGGACTGCTATTCTCGGATCCGCCGTCCGAACCGTTCAACTTGAATGTGGGCAGATACACGCAACCGGTCGCCCGTTATCTTGATGTGTTCGGGACCGATCGAGTCAAGGTCATATGGTACGATGATCTTAGCTTGGATAGCGCTTGCGTGTATCGCGATGTTCTTGACTATTTAAATGTGACGAAAGAATTAGTCCCATCGCTCGACATCGTCAACCCGAACAAGCATGTGCATAATATGCTGCTGCAGCGCATCGTGCGCCAGCCGTCACCGGTGGTGCGCCGGATCGCCCGCATGCTGGTTCCGGGCGGGCTTCGGCCGCGGGTGGCGGCGACCATACTCGGCCTCAACAGCCACCCGGCGCCGCGCGCTCCGCTGCCGGCCGACCTTCGGCGACGGCTGACAGCCGAGCTCGCAGCAGATATCGTGGATCTCGGGCGCCTGCTGGGGCGCGATCTGACGCATTGGCTGTCTGCCGAGGAGCCGAGCCCGGGCGGACAGCCCGGGACCACCGAGCGCGCATGTCCGAAAGCACCTTCAAGGTCCTGCATCTGAGCACCTACGACGGTCGCGGAGGCGCCGCCCGGGCTGCCTTCCGGCTGCATCGGGGCCTGATGGACCTGGGGATCAGATCGCGCATGGCGGTCCAGGTCAAATCGACCGATGATCCCGCGGTCGTGGCGCCGCAGACGCGGCTCTCGAAGCTCGGGCACGAGCTCGTCGCGATCATGGATCGAGTGCCTTTGGCCCTCTACAGGACGCGCGTCGCCGGGTCATTCGATGTCCAATGGATCGGCAGCTGTTCGAGATCGCTGGTGGCGAGGATGCGCCCCGACGTCCTCCACCTCCATTGGATCACGGGCGGTTTCTTGCGCATCGAGACACTGCGAAAACTGCGCCGTCCGCTGGTCTGGACGCTCTGCGACATGTGGCCCTTCACGGGCGGCTGCCATGTCAGCGGCGACTGCGAGCGCTATCGCGCCGCCTGCGGTTCGTGCTGGCAGCTGGGAAGCAGCTCCGGCTACGATCTGACCCGCTGGGTATGGCGGCGCAAGGCGCGGGCGTGGCGCACGATCGATCTCAACCTGGTAGCGCCGAGCAGATGGATGGCGGAGTGCGCCCGCTCCAGCTCATTGTTTTGCGACCGGCCGATCACGGTCATCCCCAACGGCGTCAACACGGCGATCTTCAAACCCCTCGACCGGCGCTTTGCGCGCGCCTGCCTCGGGATCGAGCCGGACCAGCGTGTGATCCTGTTCGGGGCGGTCAACGCCCTTCAAGATCCTAACAAGGGATTGGAGATTTTGCAGGAATCGATCACCTTCGTCGCTCGAGAACTCGGTAGCGCAGCCCCGCGACTGGTCATATTCGGGTGCAGCGCCCCTGCCGAGCCGCGCCAGTTCGGACTGGAGGCGCGTTTTCTCGGACTGCTCGCGGACGAGACTTCCATGGCCCTTGCCTATAACGCTGCCGATCTGCTAGTCGTGCCTTCGCGGCAGGAAAGCTTCTGTCAGACCGCTGCCGAAGCATTGGCCTGCGGTACTCCGGTCGTGGCCTTCAACGCGACCGGTCTGCGGGATGTGGTCGATCATCGGGCCAACGGCTATTTGGCCCAGCCCTATGATGCCCAGGACCTGGCCAACGGCATCATGGCGATCCTCGCGTCGGACGCGCCCAAGGAGATCGCGATGCGCGCTCGACAGAAGGCCATCGAGAAGTTCTCGCTCGGAAAAGTCGCTCGACGATATGCCGATCTGTACAGGGGAGTGCTCGGCCGATGAAGAGCATCGCCACGATCGAGCGGTTGTTGTTTTTCCGAGCGCCGGGTCGGCGCCTCGATGTCCTGCCCGACGACACCTTTCTCGTCTCCTATCCCAGATCCGGTAGTGTCTGGACCAGCTTTTTGATCGCCGCCGTGCTCTCCGGGCGCGCACCCGACTTCGTGAGCGTCAACGCTCTGCTCCCCGATATCTACGTGGCCAAGCGACATTACCTCAGTCGCTTGGCGCGCCCGCGCCTCCTCAAAAGCCATGAATATTTCGATCCCCGATATCGCAAAGTCATCTATCTGGTCCGCGATCCGCGCGATGTCGTGATATCCTATCATGACTTTCATGAGAGAAAGGGACGAATTCCAAAGGATTATCCCCTACAGAGCTACGGCGAACGCTTTGTTACCGACGGCATGGATGGCCTGGGAACCTGGCGGGAGCATGCCGGCAGCTGGCTAGGTGCGCGCAGTGAGCGATCGGATTTTCTTCTGTTGCGCTATGAGGATCTCAAAAACGCGACGGTATCGGAACTGCGGCGCATCGTCGATTTCATCGGGCTGGAGGCCACTGACGCGCAGCTGGCGCTGGCGGTCGAACAATGTTCGATCACGGCGATGCGCAAGCTGGAGCAGCTGCAGGCCAAGGAAGGGGTCATCGATCGAGGCCGCTTCGAGCGGCCCGGCGTCCGGTCGGGCGTTGCGGGTGGCTGGAGAAACCGGCTCGACCCGGTGGTGGAAGCCCGAATCACCGCGGCGTTCGGCCCCGTCATGCGCGATCTCGGCTACCTCGACGGCTTTGCGCAAGGGTCGGGTTCGTCGGACATGCGCATTCGCCGCATCACTTCGTAGCCGGCGCGACATTCGCCATGGCCTTAGACCGAAGACAACCGCAACATACCCGGCCGCCCGACCGCGACGGGTCGCTCCCGCCGCCCTGCCGGTCATTGGTCACGATCGTGACCGTGGTGCTGAACCGGGCGGCGACCCTTGGGCGCGCGATCGAAAGCGTCCTCAGGCAGACCTACGCGCCGATCGAGCACATCGTGGTCGATGGCGGCTCGCGGGACGGCACGGTCGAGGTTATCCGGCGTCACGCCGACCGGCTGGCTTGCTGGATCAGCGAGCCGGACCGCGGCATCAGCGATGCCTTCAACAAGGGCCTGGCCATGGCGAGGGGCGAGAGTGTCGGCCTGCTCAACGCCGACGACTGGCTGGAGCCCGACCAGATCGAGCGGGCGGTCGCCGCGCTTGCGGCGACGGGCGCCGATTTCGTGTTCGGCGATCTGATCTATCACGATGCCAAGGGCGGCGCCCGGTTCCGGATCCGGGGCGACCGGGCCTATGCCCGGCGGATCGGCTCCGGCATGCCGGACGTCAATCATCCGACCATGCTGGTGCGCCGGCAGGTCTTCGAGCGGATCGGCGGCTTCGACCCGGGGCTGCGCTTTGCGATGGACTACGACTGGCTGCTGCGCGCGCATCGGGCGGGTTTTCGCGGCGCCTTTGCACCCGAGGTGGTCGGCCACATGACGCTGGCCGGCGCGTCCGATCGCGACTATGTCCGGGCCCTCGGCGAAGTCCGGGCGATCGCGATCGCCCATGGCGAGCCGGCCGTGCGCGCCTGGCCGCGCTTCCTCTATCGGGTCGCCAAGGGCGCAGCCCAGCGCGGTCTCCGGCGGGCCGCGCCGGCCGGGCTCTACGACCGCCTGCGGCGGCGGGTCAATGCCAGCTACGCGCCCGAGCGTCACGGAGGCGGGCGGTGACCGCCGAGGCGCTCGCGACCGCTCGCCAGCCGACCTTCGCGCCGCCGCTCGAGCGCCTGCTCTGCGTGCTGGTGGTAGCCGCCGCGGTCAAGCAGCCGCTCGGAATTCCGATCTACCTCAATTCGACGCTGCTGCTGCTCGGGCTGTTCTCGCTGGTCGTCCTGCAGACGCTGCCGCGGCTGTTGCTCTGGATGGTCGCCCTGGTCGGGCTGGGTCTTTTCGGGGCCTGGCAGCTCGGGATCCTGGCAACGAGCGGACCGCGCCTGGTCCAGCTGTTCCTGATCCTGCTCGCCGCGGCGCTGATCATGCGCCTCGACCCCGAACTGCTCGGCCGCTATCTGGCTCTGTTGGTGCCGGCCTTCCTGCTCGTGCTGGCGGTCGAGCCGCTGCTGCCGGAGCCGCTGTACGCGGCGCGTCCCGTGTTCGGCATCGGCATCCTGCGCCAGGCCGGCCTGCACGGCGAGCCGAACTATAATGCCATGCTCTATGGCGTGGTCGGGGCGATCCTCGTCCAGCAGCGGCCCCGCTGGCTCGCGATGGCTCCCTTTCTGGTCGCACTGCCGAGCCTCAGCCGCGGCCTGATCGCGGCGATCGGGAGCTGGCTGGGAACCAAGGGGGCTGGTCGGAGCGGGATTGGGCTGGCGTGGCTCGCGGTGCTCATCCTCTGTGCCCAGCCGCTGATCGTGCTCGCGGTCGACGACTCGATTGCCTGGAGCACGCGTCAGCATCTCAACCGCCTTACCAGCAACCGCTACATCATCTGGGTCGCGTATGCCGAGGCGGGCGCGCAAGCGCCGCTCGGGGTCGGCTATTTCAACGGTGAGGCGGTGACGAGCGCCCTTGCCGGCGGGCCGCAGATCCGCCCCGGGCGGCAGGCGCACAGCGTCTTCCTGCAAGTGTTCGGCGAGTTCGGCTGGCTCGGCTATCTGGCGTTCGTCGGCTTCCTGCTCCACATCACCTTCATCGTCGCCCGGAGCGCGCCGGCGCAGCTGCCGCTGCTGCTGTTCATCCTGACCGGCTACGCCTTCCTCAACGGCCTCACGGACTGGCCGTTCTGGGTCGGGATCAGCTACGTGCTCGCCCATGCCCAGCGGGCCGCGCCGGCGGCCGGCGGCGCGTGACCCCGACATTGCGCGTGCTCGAGGCGGTGGCGGACGGGCGTCCGGGTGGCGGCACGACCCACGTCCTGCAGCTGATCGAGGCGGTGCGCTCTCGCCTGCCGGTCGAGGTCCACCTGGTGAGCCAGGCGCGCTCGCCGGCGCTGAGCGAAGGCGCGCGGCTGGGCGCGACCGTGCACGGTCTCGACTTCTTCAGGCACCGGCTCGACCCTCGCCTCTGGCTGCGTCTGGCCGATCTGGTCTCGCGTCTGCGCCCGGCGCTGATCCACGCCCACGGCGCCCGCGCCGGCCTGCCGCTCGCCAGCGTCGCCCGCCGGCTGCCGCTCATCTACAGCGTCCACGGCTATCATTTCGTCGGCAAGACCTGGGGCCTGCGCGGGCTGGCGATGCTCGCCGAGCGCCGCTGCAGCGCCCGCGCCGATCTCACCGTCTTCGTCTGCGAGCACGACCA
This sequence comes from uncultured Alphaproteobacteria bacterium, assembly GCA_963798075.1. GTDB lineage: Bacteria > Pseudomonadota > Alphaproteobacteria > Geminicoccales > Geminicoccaceae > DATAOG01. The sequence goes on from CAWCRU010000042.1 coordinate 131,820, forward strand.
ACGGCTGGCGGCGGCCGCCGGCATTTTGGGCCGCGGCGGCCGCCACGAGGTGATTCCGAACGGGATCGAGCTTGGTGGCCTGCCGCGCGCGACCGCCAGCCCGGGCGGCCGCCGCCTGGGCTTCCTTGGCCGTCTCGAGGACGTCAAGAATCCCTTGCTCGCGCTCGCGGTGCTCGATGCCCTGCGCGCCGAGGGCTATCGTCTGGTGGTGATCGGCGACGGTCCGCTCTTGGGCGAGCTGCGCCGGCGCGCCGCCGCCCTCGCCCTGGCCGACCGGGTCGAGGTCCTGGGCAGCCTGCCGCGCGCCGACGCCCTGCAGGCGCTCGCCACGCTCGATGTCCTGCTGGTGCCGTCCCTCTGGGAGGGTTTGCCGCTTGCTCCCCTGGAGGCGATGGCGATCGGGATCCCGGTGGTGGCGAGCGCGGTCGGCGGCCTGCCGGAGATCATCGATCATGGCCGGAACGGCATCCTGATCGACGGCCACGATCCCGGCCGCTTCGCCGAGGCGGTACGCCTGCTGATGGCCGCGCCGGCGTTGCGCGACGCGATCATCGAGCGCGCCCGGACGGTGGTCGCCGAGCGCTACGCCTGGGAGGCCATCAGCAGGCGCTATCTCGACATCTATCGGCAAACCATCGGCCTGCCATGATCGATCGCTCGCTCAACTACGGCCGGCCGATCGTGCGCGGGTTCCTGGAGGCGGCCCGACCCTACCGGCACGTCCTCGACCTCGGCGCCGGCAACGGCGTCGATCTGCTCGCCGCGCGCAGCGTGCAGCCGGAGTGCGTGCTGCACGCGGTCGAAGTGCACCCGCCCAACGTCCTGCTCCTGCGGGGTCACGGCATCCAGGTCGTCGAGCTCGACCTCGAGCGCGACCGGCTGCCGTTCGAGCCGGCCACGATCGACCTGGTGATCGCCAACCAGGTCCTCGAACACACCAAGGAGGTGTTCTGGATCTGGCACGAGATCGCCCGCGTGCTGCGGGTCGGTGGCCAGATGATCCTCGGGGTTCCCAACCTGGCCTCGGCGCACAACCGCCTGCTGCTCCTGCTCGGCCGCCAGCCGAGCGTGATCAAGGCGGCCTCGGCGCACGTGCGCGGCTTCACCCGCGCCGACCTCCGGCATTTTCTGGACGCGGCCTTTCCGGGCGGCTTTGCGGTTCGCGATTGGGCGGGCGCCAACTTCTACCCGTTGCCGCCAGCGCTTGCCAGACCGATGGCCCGGGCTTTCCCCGGTCTTGCCTGGGGTCTGTTCCTGCGCCTCGCCAAGCAGCGCGAGTATCGGGACGAGTTCCTCAGCTTCCCGACGCGAGAGCGACTGGAGACCAATTTTTATACCGGCCCGCGGCCGACCTAGCCGATCAGCCAGCGCGCGCCAAGCAGGATCAGGGCCCACAAGCCGGCGCTCGCCACGGTGACGAACATCGCCGTCTGGGGTACCGACCAGCGGTCGTCATCCGCATCGGTGACCGCCGGCAGAGCTTGGTAGGGGCCGGCGTTGGTGATCTCGGCCATCACGACCTCCGGGGGCTGGTCTCCGGAGAGTCGCTGATTGGGCTTAATGAATGGTTAACGGGGGGCGCCGCGACGGAGCGATGGCGGTCCCGCCGGCCGTCCGCATCAACCTGGAGGCGATAAAGAAAAAGGAGGCCGAAGCCTCCCCAGCGAGTGATGCTCTAAGAGCGGTGCCGTTTCCGGCTTATGTTCACTCCGTGAAAGTACTGGTTTTCCACAGGCTGTGCAAGATCTATTCTGATTGAATGATCAGAGCTTTCGTTCAACCATTAGTTTCTTAATTCCGGCGATCGCCTTGGCCGGGTTCAGGCCCTTGGGGCAGGTGTTGGCGCAGTTCATGATGGTATGGCAACGGTAGAGGCGAAACGGGTCCTCGAGGGCGTCCAGCCGCTCGCCGGCATGCTCGTCGCGCGAGTCCGCGAGCCAGCGATACGCCTGTAGAAGCACCGCCGGCCCGAGGAACCGGTCACTGTTCCACCAGTAGGACGGACAGCTGGTCGAGCAGCAGGCACAAAGAATGCATTCCCAAAGGCCGTCCAGGCGGGCGCGATCGGCCGGATCCTGGCGCCGCTCGCGCTCGGGCGGCGCCGATTCGGTCTGCAGCCAGGGCTGGATCGTCTCGTACTGCGCCCAGAAGTCGGAGAAATCGGTCACCAGATCCTTGATCACCGCCATATGGGGCAGCGGGTAGACGCCGATCTCGCCGTCGACGTCCTCGATCGCGGTGGTGCAGGCGAGCGTGTTGCGACCGTGGATGTTCATGGCGCACGAGCCGCACACGCCTTCGCGGCAGGAGCGGCGGAAGGTCAGGCCGCTGTCGATCTCGCTCTTGATCTTGATCAGCGCATCCAGGACCATCGGGCCGCAGTCTTCGAGATCGATCTCGAACCGGTCGAGGTGCGGATTGCCGCCGCTCTCCGGATCGTAGCGGTAGACCTTGAAGGTCTTGACGCGCCTGGCGCCCGCGGCCGCCTGGTGGCTCGTGCCTTCGACCAGCCGCGAGTTCTTGGGCAGCGTGAACTTCGCCATGGCGATCCTCGACTTGCCGACTGCCTGCGCGCAACCGGTCAGTAGACCCGCTTTTGCGGCGGGATCGGCTCGACCTCGTTGGTCAGGGGCCGGGTGTGCACGGGCCGGTCGCCGAGTTGCGGCCGATGCTCGCCATCGACCCAGCAGAGCGTGTGCCTGAGCCAGTGCTCGTCGTCGCGCTCAGGGAAATCCTCGCGCGCATGGGCGCCCCGGCTCTCGGTGCGGTAGAGCGCCGAATGCATGGTCGCGACCGCCTGCAGCATCAGGTTCTGCAGTTCCAGGGCCTCGACCAGGTCCGAGTTCCAGATCATCGAGCGGTCGGTGAGCCGGATCTCGCCGAGGCTGCCCGCGACCTCGCCGAGTTTTCGGGTCCCTTCCTCGAGCACCTGCCCGGTCCGAAAGACGCTCGCATAGCGCTGCATGGTGCGCTGCATGCCGGTCCGGATCTCGCCGGTCGAGAGGCTGCCGGCGGCGTGCCGGGTGCGGTCCAGGCGCTCGATCGCGGCGTCGCCCGCGTCCTTGGCGAGCGGCTTCTGGCTGGCGCCCGGGGTCACGATCTCGGCGGTCCGGTGCGCAGCCGCGCGGCCGAACACCACGAGGTCGATCAGCGAGTTGCCGCCCAGGCGGTTGGCGCCGTGCACCGAGGTGCAGCTGGCTTCGCCGACCGCCATCAGACCGGGCACGACCGCATCGCCGCTGCCGTTGGCGGGCGCCACCACCTCGGTCACGTGGTTGGTCGGGATGCCGCCCATGTTGTAGTGGCAGGTCGGCACGACCGGGATCGGCCGCTTGGTGACGTCGACGCCGGCGAAGATCTTGGCGGTCTCGGAGATGCCCGGCAGGCGCTCGTGCAGCAGCGCCGGATCGAGATGCTCCAGATGCAGCTCGATGTAGTCACGGTTCGGCCCGCAGCCGCGGCCCTCGTTGATCTCGATGGTCATCGCGCGCGAGACCACGTCGCGCGAGGCCAGATCCTTGGCCGAGGGCGCATAGCGCTCCATGAAGCGCTCGCCGTCCGAATTGGTGAGGTAGCCGCCCTCGCCGCGGGCACCCTCGGTGATCAGGCAGCCGGCGCCATAGACGCCTGACGGATGGAACTGGACGAACTCCATGTCTTGCAGCGGCAGTCCGGCGCGCAGCACCATCGCGTTGCCGTCGCCCGTGCAGGTGTGGGCCGAGGTGCAGGAGAAGTAGACCCGCCCGTAGCCGCCGGTCGCGAGCACGCTGAGCTGGGCCTTGAAGCGGTGCAGCGTGCCGTCCTCGAGGCAAAGCGCCATCAGGCCGCGGCAGCTGCCGTCGTCGTCCATGATCAGATCGAGCGCGAAATACTCGTTGAAGAACTGGACCTGGTGGCGTAGCGCCTGCTGGAACAGCGTGTGCAGCAGCGCATGGCCGGTGCGGTCGGCAGCCGCGCAGGTGCGATAGGCCTGGCTCTTGCCGTATTCGGTCGACTGGCCGCCGAAGGCGCGCTGGTAGATCTTGCCCTCGGGCGTGCGCGAGAACGGCACGCCATAGTGCTCGAGCTCGATCACCGCGGCCGGCGCGTGCTTGGTCATGTACTCGATCGCGTCCTGGTCGCCCAGCCAGTCCGAGCCCTTGACCGTGTCGTACATGTGATAGCGCCAGTCGTCCGGCCCCATGTTGCCGAGCGCTGCGTTGATCCCGCCCTGGGCGGCCACGGTGTGCGAGCGGGTCGGGTAGACCTTGGAGATGCAGGCGGTCTTCAGCCCCGCCTCGACCATGCCGACCGCAGCGCGCAGACCCGAGCCGCCGGCGCCGATGATCAGGCAGTCGTGCTCGTGATCGATGATCGGGTAGGCCTTGGCCATGACGCAGCTTCCGAGTGAGACCTGATCAGCTTCCGACTGAGACTTTGAGCACCGCGACGATGCAGGTGACCGCGAGCGCCAAGATCACGAGCGGGATCGCGATCAGGGCGGCGAGCTTGGCAACCTCGTCGTGGACGTAGTCCTCGACCACGACCTGGAGCGCCGAGGCGGGCGTGATAGAAGGCCGAAATGATCAAAAGGATCATCAGGCTCGCCGATAACGGCCGCGCGAGCCAGGCCCGCACCTCGGCGTAGCCGGCGCCGGCCAGCACCAGCGTGCTGAACAGAAACCAGAGCACCAGCAGCACATTCGCGATCGCGGTCAGCCGCTGGGCGGCCCAATGGCCGACGCCCGTGCGCGCCGCCCCGAGCCCGCGCACCCTGGCGATCGGCGAGCGTGCGCTCATGCCCCTCTCCTCAGCCCCATTTCAGCCGATGATCACTGGCACGAGCCAGATCAGCAGGGTCGCGACGCCCGCGAACACCAGCACGGCGACGCCGGAGCGGGCCGCGACCTCGATGTCGAAGCCATAGCCCGCATCCCAGACTAGATGGCGGATGCCGTTGCCCAGATGATACAACAGAACGAACGTGTAGAGGAACAGCACCAGAACGCCGGGCCAGGAGCGCATGACCGCCTGCACGGTGGCGAAGGCCGCGGGGCCGCTCGCCAGCGCGAGCAGCCACCAGGTCAGCAGCAAAAGACCGAGCGCCAGACCGATGCCGGTCACCCGATGGCCGATCGAGAGCGCCATCGTCAGATACCAGCGGTAGATCTGCAGATGCGGCGACAAGCGGCCGCTCGGATCGGGCCATCACGCTCTCCGAACCGCCCGGGCAGGACGGCATTTCGCAGCTGCACAGGAGCATAGCCCGGGCCAAGGCCGAGTCAACGCCGGCGCCCCGGTGTATATGGGATTCCAATTGACCCAGACGCGCCATCGGGCCCTAATTGGCAATATCGCGTCCTGACGTGAGGTATCGGGGTATGAAATCGGTTACGGTCCAGGTATCCAAGACGGGGCGCATGCATCTTCCCGCCGAGGTGCGGCGCGCGCTGGGCATGAAGGGCGCCTCGGCGGTGGTTCTGACGATCGACGACGACGCGGTCCGGCTGCGCACCCCAGCGCAGACGCTCGAGCACATCCGCAGCCTGGCGCGGCCCTACAAGCCCAAAGGCCGGCTCGCCTCCGAGGAGCTGATCCTGGAGCGGCGCGCGGAGGCGCGTCGGGACGAGCAGGATGGCTGACGTGGTCCTCGATGCCTCGGCCATGCTGGCTTTGATCCTGGAGGAGCCCGGCGCCGAGCGGGTGGAGCCCTACATGCCAGGTGGCACCGCTTCCGCGGTCAACCTTGGCGAAGTCGTTGCCAAGCTGCGCGATCTCGGCATGGCGGAAGTCCAAGGTGGACGAGATCATCGCCGAAATGCAGCTGGACGTGCACGAGCATGATCTGACGGCGGCGCTGGCAGCAGGGCACCTTCGTCCTGCGACTCGGAGCGCAGGGCTCTCGCTCGCCGATCGAGCTTGTCTCGCGCTGGCGAGGACGCTGCGTCTGCCCGCGCTCACGGCCGATCGCAGGCTGGCTCGGCGTGGCCGACGCCGATCGGCGTCCGCGTCGACCTGATTCGCTGAGCTGCGCGACCTAAGGCCGGCCGCCGAGCAGGCGGTTGTAGATCCAGGCGCCGAGCGCGAAAAAGACGAAGCCGACCACGAAGCCCCAGACCGCGCCGATCAGCGCGCCGCCGGCAGTCGGGCCGAAGCCGGGATAGAAGCTGCCCATCAGCTCGGTCATCGCGGCTCCCCAGCCGAACAGCGCGGCGAGCACGCCAAAGAGGAAGAACACCGCGGCATAGACGATGCCGAAGGCGATCCCGAACTTGACCGGTTCGATCCTCATGTTCGACCCCCTTCTGCGGGCATCATCTTGGCAGGATACCCCAGTAGTCGAAGTCGAGCACGACCTCCGGCAAATATTTGCCGTCCATGTCCTGGTACGGAAAATCGTGGCCGGGGCGGTCCTTGGTCGCGACCAGACGCAGCCGGAGCGCGCCGAGGTCGGGATGGCCCGGCAGCTCGGCGCGGTCCAGCACCTCCGACCAGGCGTAGATCGTGTCGCCCGCGAACACCGGGTTGGCATGCCGGCCGCCGTTGATCGCGAGCACGTGGAGCACGTTGCCGAGGCCGTTGAAGGAGAGCGCCCGGGCGATCGAGAGCACGTGGCCGCCATAGACCAGGCAGCGGCCGAAGCGCCCTTCGCGCTCGCGGTGGGCGTTGAAGTGCACGGCGGCCGGGTTCTGGTACAGCCGGGTCGCCAGCCGATGCTCGGCCTCGTCGACCGTCATGCCGTCGACGTGATCGATCCGCTCGCCGATCTGATAGCTCTCGAAACGCTCCAGCGCGCCGGACAGCACGCGGTCGAAGTGCCGCGGACGCAGGCCGGGCGGCACCGAGAGGTGCCTGGGCGCGACGTGGTCGGGCAGATCCGGCACCACCGGCGCCGGCGCCGGGCTGTCCGGGTCGCGCTTTTTGACCAGCACCCAGCGGACGTATTCGAGCAGCTGGCGGCCGTCCTCCTTGAACCCGCGCGTGCGCACCCAGACCACGCCGGTCTCGTGGTTCGAGCTTTCCTTGAGCCCGATGACCAGGGAGGTCGCCTGGACGCTGTCGCCCGGGTACAAGAGCGCGCCGAAGCGGCCGTCGGCGTAGCCGAGGTTGGCGATCGCGTTGCGCGAGACGTCCGGCACCGTGCGCCCGAACACCAGGTGAAAGGTCAAGAGGTCCTCGAGCGGCGGCCGCGGCAGCCCGGCCATGCGGGCAAGGGTCGCCGAGCAGTGGATGCCGAAGCGCGAGCCGGTCAGCGCCAGATAGAGCGCGGCGTCGGCTTCGGTCACCGTGCGCGGCGTGGCGTGCTGGACCTCCTCGCCGAGCTGGAAGTCCTCGAAGAAACGGCCGGCGACGGTCTTGCTCATGGCGGCTGCCGATCCTGTCGATTGCGGGTGTCCGGCACGCGGGTCTGGCTTTCGGCGCCGGGGCACCGAATTCTACGTTCGGTCGTTGCTACCGACCGTCTGGCGCAACCGTAGCCAATTTTCAACCTTTGAGCGACAATCGATCCTCTAGACAACGGGGCAGGCTATGTGTAAACGCCGCTGTAGTGACAGGCTTGTGCCTGCCGCTCACCAACTGGCCTCCAACAAATGGGGCACCAGCTCGCGGCGCGAAAGACGGTCCCGATGAATACTGGCTCGCATTGCGCTCGACCCGGCCGCGGCCCGCTCGTCCTGGCGGCCGTCTTGGCCGGCCTGCATTTCCTGGCGCCGCCTGCGGCCGCCGCCGACGGCAATCTCGACATCGAGCTCAACAAGCTCGACGACACCGACCAGGGCTGCCGCTCGGTGTTCGTGTTCGACAACCGGACCGGGCACGAGCTCGAGCGCTTCCGCATCGACCTGATCCTGTTCGATCCGAAGGGTGTGTACAGCAAGCAGCTGCTGCTCGACATGGCGCCTTTGTATGCCGACAAGAAGACGGTGGCCTCCTTCCTGCTCGGCGACCAGGCTTGCGATGGCATCGGCAGCATTCTGGTCAACGACGTACCCTGGTGCGAGGACGGCGCCGGCACCTCGCTCGAATGCGTCAAGATGCTCGACGTCCGCTCGCTGACCAAGGTCCCGCTCCAGAAGTGAGCCGGCGGTCGGGCGCCTAACCGGCCAGCATGGCGATCGCCTCGGCGAGCGCCACCTGGCGCTTGGCCTCGGTCACGTGCAGCTCCTCGATCAGGCGGCCGTCGACCAGCACGACGCCCTGGCCCTTGGCGCGGGCGGCCGCGTGCGCCTCGATGATCCGCCGCGCCCGCGCGAGGTCCGCCGCATCCGGCGCGAAGGCCTGGTTGGCGGGGCCGATCTGCTGCGGGTGAATGAGCGTCTTGCCGTCGAAGCCGAGCTCCGCTCCCTGCCGGCAGGCGGCCTCGAAGCCCGCCCCGTCCTCGAGGTCGAGAAAGACGCCATCGAGGATCGCCAGAGCGTACGCGCGCGCCGCCAACAGGCAGAGGCCAAGGGCGGTCGAGAGCGGCAGGCGGAGCGGCGTGTGGGCCGCGTGCAGTTCCTTGGCGAGATCGGAGGTGCCCATCACCAGGCCGCCGAGGCGCGGGCCGGCGGCGATCTCGGCCGCCTGCAGCATGGCGCGGGGCGTCTCCATCATGCACCAGATGGCGAGGTCCGAAGGCGCCCCGGCCGCATCGAGCACGGTCAGGGCCTGACGGACCGCATCGGCGCTCTCGACCTTCGGCAGCAGCACCCCGTCGGCACCGGCGGTGGCGGCCGCGACGAGGTCGGCATGGCCCCAGGGGGTGGCAAGCCCGTTGACCCGGATGATCACCTCGCGGGGCGAATAGCCGCCCCCGCGGACCGCGGCCGCGACCTGGGCGCGCGCGGCGTCCTTGGCATCGGGTGCGACGGCGTCCTCGAGGTCGAGGATCAGCCCGTCCGCCGGCAGCGACTTCGCCTTCTCGAGCGCGCGCGCGTTCGAGCCCGGCATGTAAAGGACGCTGCGGCGCGGGCGGGGGGTGGCGGGCATCGGACGCTACTTCCGCTTGCGATGTTGCGGGTCGGGGCGGTTCAAGGAGCTCCGCCGGCACCATAGCGCCGCCGGCCGCTGGCGCCAAATAGCCTCGACCAGCCGGCTCGGCAACGCGCGCCGCGGCCGCCATGGCCACCGCCAGCTTCGGGTTGCCGACAATTTTCGCGGCCAAGACCAGGGGCGTTGGCGGGGCGCGTCGAAAAATTTGGAATTTGGGAAACAATTCCGAACAATAGCGGCGCGGGCGGCCGAGGAGGCCGAATGCCCGCCAAAGTCGCCTCGGGCGAGGAAGGACGCACCCCACCCTGCCGCTCAAAAGACGTGCAAAGCCGCGGGAGGTCGGGCATAGTCGTCAAGGTTTGCGAGGCCGAGCACGGTCGCAGGCCGTGCTGCGCTCGTGTGAGGCCGACATGCCCAGGTCGAGCCCAGCCGAGATCTCCGCCGACCGCACCGATGGGCGCCTTGGCGCGCGACCTCGCCCCCGATCCGGAGACCTGAGGTGTCAGCGCTGTTGGCGGCGCTCCGGCGGCCCGTGCCGGGCCGACGCGGTGGCAGGCGGCCGCCTCCCCGCAGCGCGGGCATTGGATGGGAGGCTTTGATGCCGATTCTCCAAAGTCGCCGCCGGTTCCTCACGAGCCTGTCAGCAGCAAGCGCTGCCGGCATCCTCGGCGCGCGGCGCTCGTTCGCCGGCGACGGACCGTCCGAGGTCACCGCGGTCCGCTTGGCCAAGATCCCTGGCATCTGCATAGCGCCTCAGTACGCCGTCGAGGACCTGCTGCGCGCCGAAGGCTTCACCGATGTCCGCTACATTGCGGCCGAAGCGGGCCGCCACTCGGAGAGAATGGCCCGCGGCGAGCTCGATTTCAGCCTGAATTTCGCAGCACCCCTGGTGCTCTCGATCGATGCCGGCGAACCGGTCACGGTCCTGGCCGGCGTGCACTCTGGCTGCTTCGAACTGTTCGCGAACGAGCGTATCCCGAGCCTGCTCGACCTCAAGGGCAGAAGTGTGGGCGTGCAGGGTCTCGGATCGATCCCGCACGTCTTCCTCGCGGTCATGGCGACCTATGTCGGGCTCGATCCCGTCAACGACATCAATTGGGTCAGCAGCCCGTCGGTCAAGCCCAAGGAACTGTTCGCCGCCGGCAAGATCGACGCCTTCCTCGGCTTTCCGCCCGAGCCCCAGGAACTGCGCGCCCGCAACATCGACCACGTGATTCTCAACAGCTCGGTCGACCGCCCTTGGTCCGAGTATTTCTGCTGTCTGCTGTCGGCGCACCGCGACTTCGTCCATCAATATCCGATCGCGACCAAGCGCGTGACGCGCGCGATCCTCAAGGCGACCGACCTCTGCGTCACCGACCCGCAGCGGGTTGCGCGACAGCTGGTCGATGGCGGCTTCACGGAACGCTATGACTACGCGCTCCAGGCGCTGACCGAGGTCCCCTACGACCGCTGGCGCGAGTTCGACCCCGAGGACACGCTGCGCTTCTACGCGCTACGCCTGCACGAGGCCGGCATGATCCGGGCGAGCCCGAACGCGATCCTCGCCGAGGGCACCGACTGGCGCTTCCTGAACGAGCTCAAGCGCGAGCTGAAGGCGTGAACACGGCCTCGGGCTGAGCCCGAGCTGAAGATGGCGGAGGATTCTCATGCAGATCATTCAGAGCCGCCGCGATTTCCTGGCCAGCGCGTCGTTGGCCGCCGCCGCGGGCGTGCTTGGCACCCGGCGATCGTTCGCCGACGAGCCGCCGCCGGAGACGACGACGATCCGGCTGGCCCGCTTTGTAGGCATTTGCGCTGCGCCGGTGTACACCGCCGAGGCGCTGCTGCGCGCGGAGGGCTTCACCGATGTTCGTTGGGTGCCGAAGCCGCCGCTCGATGTCGTGGCCCGCGGCGCGGCCGATTTCGACATCGAAGCCGCGCCCTGGGTCGTCGCTCAGCTGGCCGCGGGCGAGCCGGCCACGGCGCTGGCTGGCATCCATCCCGGCTGCTTCGAGCTGTTCGCCTACGAACCCATCCGGACCATCAGCGACCTGAGGGGCAAGCGGTTCGGCATCCCGGCGTTCGGCTCCAGCCCCCACCTGCAGCTTGCGGTCATGGCGGCCCACGTCGGGCTCGACCCCAAGAAAGACATCGACTGGGTCGTCAGCCCCACCGGCTATTCGCTCGAGCTGTTCGCCAACAGGGAAGTGGATGCCTATCTCGGGTTCCCACCTGAGCCCCAGGAGATGCGCGCCCGCGGGCTCGGTCGCGCCATCCTCAACATGGCCACCGACCAGCCCTGGTCGGAGTACTTCTGCTGCACCGTGTACGGCAACCGCGAGTTCGTCCGTGATCATCCGGTCGCCACCAAGCGCTTCCTGCGCGCCGTCCTCAAGACTGCCGACCTCTGCATCACTGAACCGGAGCGCGTAGCGCGCCGTCTGATCGATGCCGGATTCACCAAGCGGTACGACTACGCGCTCCAGACGCTGACCGAGCTTCCCTATGCCAGCTGGCGGGAGTTCGACCCCGAGGACACGGTGCGGTTCTTCGCGCTGCCCAGGCGCGCAGGGTGGGGCGGCGACATCCTCGGCGCCCGCGAGCCCGCGACGCGCAATGCGGTGAAGCGCCCTCGCCAGTAAAATGTGACTCTATCTTTCAACGAGGCGCCATGACATCATGCCGGTTCGGCATCTAATAAATGCAGAGATCTACACTTTGCCGGTGTTGGCGCGACTGGCGTTTGCCAACAAGCTGTTGAGAAGGACTCCTTAGATGCGAATACAACAGAATCGCCGCCATTTCCTGGCCAGCCTGTCAGCAGTCGGCGCCGCGGGGGTCTTTGACGCCAGGGGGGCGCTCGCCGACGAGGGTCCGCCGGAGGTGACCACGCTCCGGCTGTCCACTTACCCCAACATCTGCCTGGCACCCGGCTTCATCTCCGACGACCTGCTGCGCGCGGAAGGGTTCACCGACATCCGCCGCACACCAAACCCGCCGCTCGACGCTGTCGCGAGGGGCGACGTCGACTTCGAGCTCAACACCGCCGCATGGGTCGTCGCCCATCTGGATGCCGGCGAGCCGATCACGGCGCTCACGGGCGTGCATTCCGGGTGCTACGAGCTGTTCGCGAACGAGTCCATCCGAACCTTCGGCGACTTGAAGGGCAAGAAGGTCGGCATCGACCGGGTGGGCTTGAGCGCCCACCTGCTGCTCTCGATCATGGCGGCCGAGGTCGGCCTCGATCCGCACAAGGACATCAGCTGGATCGCCAAGCCCAGCGCCAGGTTCGTGGACCTGTTCGCCGCCGGGCAAGTCGATGCCTTCCTCGGATTTCCGCCGGAGCTGCAGGAGCTGCGCGCCCACAAGATCGGTCGTGTGCTCCTCAACATGTCCTTTGACCAACCATGGTCGCAATATTTCTGCTGCATAGCGTACGGCAACCGGGACTTTGTCCGCGATCATCCGATCGCCACCAAGCGCTACCTGCGCGCCATCCTCAAGGCTGCCGACATGTGCGTCGCCGAGCCGGCAAAGGCCGCGCAACGTCTGGTCGATGGCGGGTTCACTGAGCGATACGATTACGCGCTCCCGACGCTGACCGAGCTCCCATACAACAGATGGCGCGAGTTCGACCCCGAGGACTCGATGCGATTCTACGCGCTGCGGCTGCGCGAGGTCGGCATGATCCAATCCAATCCGAACGCGCTCATCGCCAAGGGCACGGACTGGCGCTTCCTGAACGAGATCAAGCGCGAGCTGAAGGCGTGAGCATGGTCTCGGGCTGAGCCAGGGCCAAATCTGCCGGGAGATTTCTCATGCAGATCATTCAGAGCCGCCGCGATTTCCTGGCCAGCGCGTCAATGGCCGCGGCCACTGGCGTGCTTGGCGCCCGGGGATCGCTCGCTGACGAGGGGCCGCCGGAGACGACGACCATCCGGCTGGTGCGAACGCCCAGCATGTGTCAGGCCCCGCAGTACGTGGCGGAGGAACTGCTCCGGCTCGAGGGGTTCACCGAGGTGGTGTATGTCAAGAAGGAGGGGCCCTACGACATCGCTGACGCCCTCGCCTCGGGCGAGGTGGACCTCAACATGCACTTCTCGGCCCCTCTCATCGTGCGACTGGACCGTGGCGAGCCGATCACCATCCTGGCGGGGGTCCACCCTGGGTGTTTCGAGCTGTTCACCGTGCAGCCGCTCGACAACTTGCGCGACCTCAAGGGCAAGACCGTGGCCATCCGCGCGGTCGGCGGTCCGGAGCACGTCTTCCTCGCGAGCATGATGGCCTACGTGGGCCTCGACCCCGCGGAGGACCTTACCTGGGTCACAAATCCTGCTGCGAAGGAGCTATTCATCCAGGGCCGGGTCGATGCCTTCATGGGCTTCCCGCCGGAGCCGCAGGATCTGCGCGCCCGCGGGATCGGCCACGTGCTCGTCAACAGCAACGTTGATCGGCCCTGGTCGCAATACTTTTGCTGCATGGTGGCGGCGCACCGGCCGTTCGTCCAGCAGCACCCGGTCGCCACGAAGCGGGCCCTGCGCGCGATCTTGAAAGCGACGGACGTGTGCGCTGCGGAGCCGGACCGCGCGTCGCGGCTGCTGGTGGACCGCGGGCGTACTCCCCGCTACGACCTCATGCGACAGGTCCTGCAGGACGTTCCCTACAATCGGTGGCGCAGCTACGATCCCGAGGACACGGTGCGGTTCTTCGCCCTCCGGCTGTATGAGGTGGGGATGATTCAATCAATCCCCCAGAAGATCATTGCCGAAGGCACCGACTGGCGCTTCCTCAACGAGCTCAAACGTGAACTAAAGGGGTGAGAGTGCGCTCAGGCTGAGCCGCACTGGAGAGAGGGGATTTCAGAATGCATATGATCCAAAATCGCCGACGTTTCCTGGCCAGCTTGTCGGCGGCCGGCGCCGCGGGCGTGCTCGGCGCCCGGGGCGCGCTCGCCGACGAGGGGCCGCCGGAGGTGACCACGATCCGGATCTTCCGTGACCCTTCGATCTGCATCGCGCCTGCGTACATCTCCGAGGAGCTGCTGCGCGCGGAAGGGTTTACCGATATCCGCTACATCTCGACCTCGGATTACGACTTCAAATTTGAGACGGCAGCATGGGTCGTCGCAAAGGTGGACGCCGGCGAGCCGATCATGGCGTTGGCGGGTCTGCACCCGGGTGCTACGAGCTGTTCGCCCACGAGCCGATCCGAACCATCAGCGACCTGAAGGGCAAAAGGGTCGGGATCACTCGGGGTGGGGGCTCGCACCTGTTCCTCACGATCATGGTGGCCCATGTCGGGCTGGACCCCCACCAGGACATCGACTGGGTCACCGCGGGTCCGGCCGGAACGCCCAAGCAGCTGTTCATGGACGGCAAGTCGATGCCTTCCTCGGCTTTCCGCCGGAGCCCCAGGAGCTGCGCGCCGGCAGATCGGCCGCGTGATCCTCAACACCGCCACGGACCAGCCCTGGTCGCAGTATTTCTGCTGCACCGTTCGGCAACAGGGATTTCGTCCGCGAACATCCGGTCGCCACCAAGCGCGTCATGCGGGCCGTGCTCAAGGCGGCCGACATGTGCGCCGCCGATCCGGAGAGGGCTGCGCAGCGCTGGTCGATGCCGGGTTCACGGAGCGATACGATTATGTGCTCCAGACGCTGACGAGGTGCCGTACGACGCTGGCGCGAGTTCGACCCCGAGGACTCGATGCGGTTCTACGCGCTGCGGCTGCACGAGGTCGGCATGATCAAGTCGACCCCGCAGCAGATCCTCGCCGAGGGCACCGACTGGCGCTTCCTCAACGAGCTCAAGCGCGAGCTGAAGGCGTGAGGCTCTGGCTGCGCGGACCGCTCGCGGGTGATAGACTGTCGGCGGTTGGAAACGGGAGGCTTGGATGCAGATCGGACCGAATTGCCGCCGATTCCTCGCCGGACTCTCGGCGGCCGGTGCCGCGAGCGTGCTTGGCGGCGGCCGCGCGCTCGCCGGCGAGGCGCCGCCCGAGGTGACCACGATCCGCATGGGCAAGATCCCGGGCACCTGCATCGCCCCGCAGTACCTGCCGGACCTGCTGCGGGTCGAGGGCTTCACCGACGTGCGCTACATCCCGACCCAGGCCGGGACCGAGGAGGCGACCAAGATCGCGCGCGGCGAGATCGACTTCAGCACCAACTTCGTCGCGCCGCTGATGATCTCGATGGACGCGGGCGAGCGCCTGACGATGCTGGCCGGCGTCCACCCGGGCTGCTTCGAGCTGTTCGGCAATCAGCGCATCCGCACGATCGCGGACCTCAAGGGCAAGAGCGTCAGCCTGGTCGGACACAAAGACTTCGTCCGGCAATATCCGGTTGCGACCAAACGGGCGCTGCGCGCCACCCTGAAGGCCACGGATCTGTGCGCGACGGACCCGGCGCAGGCCGCGCGGCAGCTGGTCGAGGGCGGCTTCGCTCTGCGACTGACGAGACAGCACTCCAGACGCTGACTGACCTGCCCTACAATCTCTGGCGCGAGCTCGACCCGGAGGAACTCGGTTTGGTTCTACGTGCTCTGGCTGCACGAGTTCGGCATGCTCGTATTGACGCCCTAACGCAGATCATCGCCCAGGGCACCGACTGGCGCTTCCTCAACGAGCTCAAGCGCGAGCTGAAGGCGTGAATATGGTCTCGGGCTGAGCCCGAGCTGCACTTTACGGAGGACTTCTCATGCAGATCATTCAGAGCCGCCGCGATTTCCTGGCCAGCGCGTCGTTGGCCGCGGCCGCTGGTGTGCTTGGCGCTGGGTGATCGCTCGCCGATGAGGCCCCGCTCGAGACGACCACGGTCCGGCTGCTCAAGGAATTGGGCGTCTGCGATGCGCCGCTCTACGTCGCCGAGGAGCTGCTGCGCGCGGACGGGTGTCACCGATGTCCGCTACGTCCACATCGAGGAGGGCAATTCCGATGCGGGGATGGTGGGCAGACGGAAAGCTGGATTTCTCGCAGAGCTACGCGCCGGAGGCGCTGCGCCAGATGGATGCCGGCAAACCGATCAAGGTGTTCTGGCCGGCGTGCATCCCGGCTGCCACGAAGCTGTTCGCCCGAGAGCCCATCAACAGCATCACGGATCTAAAAGGCAGAACCGTGGGCTGTTCTGGAAGAGACTAGGTTATGCGACGCGGCTCATTCTCTCGGTGATGGCGAGCTATGTCGGGCTCGATCCGGCCGAGGACATCGCCTGGGTCACGGGCAATGGGGCCAAGCCCATGGATCTCTATGTCGACGGCAAGAGCGATGCCTTCTTGGGCGGCCCGCTCGAGGCCCCAGTAGCTGCGGGCGCGGGGCATCGGCGGGCGTGATCCTCAAGGACCGCGCTCGACCTGCCCTGGTCGCAGTATTTCTGCTGCATGTTCGCGGGCAACACGCGACTACATCAGACAAATATCCGGTGGCGACCAAACGCGTCGTGCGTGCGGTTCTCAAAGCCACGGACATGTGCGCCGCCGAGCCGGAGCGGGTCGCGCGGCACCTGGTCGACGGCGGGTTCACCAACCAGGCTACGAGTATATACTGCAAGATGCTTGGTCGAAGTCCCCTACGACGAAATGGCGGGAGTACGACCCCGAGGACACGCTGCGGTTCTACGCGCTGCGATTGCACGAAGCCGGCATGATCAAGTCGACCCCGCAGAAGATCATCGCTCAAGGCACCGACTGGCGCTTCCTCAACGAACTCAAGCGCGAGCTGAAGGCGTGAGCGGAGCCCCCTCCAGGAGACTCGCCGGGCGTTCGGGGCGCTGCAAACCGAGATCGGCCGGCGGTGCGGGTTCGAGCTGCCCTCACGGCGAGCGAGCGATTGTGAGACGAAGCTGTGCGCCCGCGCCAGACGCTCGGTTGGACCGCCAATTCATGTAGGCAAAAGGCGCTTTCCTCGGGCTCGGACCTATTGTCATCGTGACGCGTTGACAGTGAGACAAGGTGCTCGGGCGGCGCGCTGCTTCGACGGTGGCGCGAAAGGCGTTGCGGAACGAGCGATTGCCCGCCAGCACCAGCTTTTCGTCGGGGAGCTTTGATGCAGATCAGGCATAATCGCCGCCACTTCCTGGCCAGCCTGTACGCGGCGGGCGCCGTCGGCACGCTCGGCGCGCGGGGATCGCTCGCCGACGACGGGCCGCCGAAGAACGCTACCATCAAGCTGGCCTACTACTCGAACAACTGCCTGGCACCGCTGCTGGTGGCCGAGGACCTGCTGCGCGCAAAAGCGTTCACCGATATCCGCTACGTAGCGGTGCCCAAGTCGTTCACCATCCCCGAGCTGGTCGCGCGCGGGGACTGCCATTTCGCCAACACCTTCGCGGGCACGCTGGTCTCGCACATGGACAACGGCTTGCCCATCACCGGCTTGTCCGGGGTTCCTCCGGCTGCTACGAGCTGTTCGCGCACGAACCCGTCCGCACGATCAGCGAACTCAGGGGCAAGCGGGTCGCCATCCAGGACCTGAACTCGGATGGCTACTACTATATGGCGATCATCGCCGCGCACGTCGGGCTCGACCCGCGCACCGACTTCGAGTGGGTCACGAGCCCCGGCGGCAACCCGATGGAGGTCTTCGCGCGACCACCAGGCCGACGCCTTTCTCGCCTTTCCGCCCGAGCCTCAGGAGCTGAGGGACCGCAAGATTGGTCGCGTGATCATCAGCACGATCCAGGACAAGCCTTGGTCGCAGTACCTGTGCTGCATGCTGTTCAGCAGCCGGCAGTTCGTCCACGACCATCCGATCGCAACCAAGCGTTACCTGCGCGCCATTCTCAAGTCCGCCGACTATTGCGCCGAGCAGCCGGAAAAGCGCGGCGCAACGTCTGGTCAAAGCCGGGGTCGCGCTACGAATACGCGCTGCAGACGCTCACTGAGATTAAGTACCGGGCATGGCGCAACTACGATCCCGAGGACACCATGCGCTTCTACGCGCTGCGTCTGCACGAAGCCGGAATGATCCGGTCGAGCCCCAACGAAATTCTGGCCGCGGGCACCGACTGGCGCTTCCTCGACGAGCTCAAGCGCGAGCTGAAGGCGTGAGGCAAGCGGCGGCGCTGGCGCTCCGGTCAGCCTTGCTGGTCTGTTGGCCGCTAGCTGTGACGCATGGCGCGCCGCGAACCGAGAGCAGGGACTCCTGATGGAGATTGTGCGGTCTCGCCGCCATTCCCGGCCAGTCCTCGCAATCGTCGGCGTGCGCGCCTGTTTTTGGGCAGCCAAGGCGGCGGATGAGGGAACATCATGTCAATCGACCATGATGGCGATCTGATGGATCGGCGGGATGCCCTCTGTGCCGGGGGTGCCGCCGCGTTGGTTGCGATGCTGGCGGCACTCCTCGACGGGTCGGCGCCGGTCAGGGCCGCGGGCATCGCGGGTCCGGTACCCGAGGTCGACCGCTCGCCGTGCGGGTGGTGATCGACAGCTATCAGTTCGCCGTCGCGCCCAGTAAGGCGCTGGGTGAAGTCGACGTCCAGCATTTCGGCTGGGGCATCAGCGACGACAAGCCGCCCGATCGCACGTTGATCAGCGAATTCGGCCTGTCGATGCACGCCGAATCCCAGCGCGGCGCCGAGATCCGCAACATCCTCATGGACTTCGGCTTCACCTCGCAGGCCTTGGTCAACAACGTCGATCTTTTGGGCATCCATCCGGCGGCGCTCGACGCTCTGGTGCTGAGCCACGGCCACTACGACCATTTCGGCGGCATCGTGGGTTTCTTGCGGGCAAGTCACGGCAAGCTAAAAGCCAGGCTGCCGCTCTACGTCGGTGGCGAGGAGTGCTTCTGCTCGCGTGAGTGGACGGCACCGCCGGTGCGGGGAAACTTCGGCGCGCTCGACCGCAGGGCCCTCGAACAGGCGGACCTTGCTGTGACGTTTGCCGAGGCACCGGCGCTGGTCGCTGATCACGCCTTCACCACGGGCCAGATCGGGTTGAACAGCTTCGAGAAGCTCTTGTCGCCCAGTGCCATGAAGATCGGCGTGCAGAACGGGGTCGGTTGCTATCCCGACACATTCTCCGAGCAGGAGCGCGCCAAGGCCGTGATCCCCGACCAGTTCCGGCACGAGATCGCGATCGCCTTCAACCTCAAGGGGCGCGGGCTCGTCGTGCTGACGTCGTGCAGCCATCGCGGCGTGGTCAACGCCATCAAGCAGGCCCAGGCGGCTTCGGGTGTGCAAAAGGTTCACGCGGTGATCGGTGGCTTTCACCTCGCACTCTACAAGGAAGACTATGTGCGCGAGACGATCAGGGCGCTGCAGGAGATCGACCTCGATTACCTGATTCCGCTGCACTGCACGGGCGAGCCGTTCTACGAGATCGCCAAGGTCGAAATGCCGGCCAAGCTCCTGCGCTCCTATACCGGGACTCGGTTTGTCTTCACCTGACGCGAGGTGCAGGATGGGGGACGGAACGGGAATGGCTCGGATGGGCGCGAGTATACTGCTCATTCTGGTGCTCGGCGTGCTGGCGAGCCCGGCGTCGGTGCGGTCGCACGAGGCCGCCCATCAGGAAGAACAGCGGCTGCCGACGATCGGGCCGGCGCCCGGCTTCGCCCTGACCTCGCAGGACGGTGCGGAGGTGACGCTCGGGTCGCTGCGCGGCAAGGTGGTCGCCGTGACCTTCATCTACACCTGGTGCCCCGACATCTGCCCGATGCTCACCGACAAGATGGCGCGCGTGCAGGACGAGCTGGGGCCGGATTTCGGCACCAAGGTCGCCTTCGTCTCGATCACGATCGATCCGGAGCGCGACACGCCCGCGGCGTTGAAGGAGTACGCCCAGGCGTTCAAAGCCAATCTCGCGGGCTGGAGCTTCCTCACCGGCGAGCCGGCGGCCGTGCTCGAGGTCGCGCATCGCTACGGCGTCGCGGTCACCAGACAGGCGGACGGCGCGCTCGATCATACGCTGCTGACCACGCTGATCGACCGCGGCGGCACGATGCGCGTGCAGTATCTGGGCTACCGGTTCGATGAGGAGGAGTTCCGCCGCGACCTCCAGAGCCTGGTGGCCGAGCCTTGATCCGCCTGCGCAATCTCGCCGTGGGTCTGGTCGCGCGCACACCCGCGCGGGTCCAGACCAAGCTTTTGGTCGCCTTTCTCGTGATGGTGGCGCTGCTGATCCTGCTCGGCGCGGTCGGCCTGCGCGTGCTCAGCGGCATGAACGAGCGCACCGAGGAGCTGATCGGGCTGCAGCGCAAGATCGCGGCTTTCCGGCAGGTGCAGCACGACACCACGCGCCAGCTCTACGGCGTCGCCTCGGCGCTGCTGGCGCCCGACGAGCGGACCCTCGACAGCACGCTGCGCCAGCTCAGCCAGTTCGGCTACGACCTCGACCGGCTGCAATACGTGGCCGAGGGCGAGGCGGACCTGCTGGCGAGCGTGCGCCAGGACTACAACCGCTTCATCGAGATCGTCACCGATGCCGTGGAGCGCGCCCGCGCCGGCAAGGTCGCCGAGGCGCGCGAGCTGCAGCTGAGCCAGGCGCGCCCGCTCGCCGACCGCCTCGAGCGGCTGACCAACCAGCTGGTCAACGTCGCCGAGGCCGACATGCTCGAGCGGATCGAGGCCAGCCAGCAGGCCTACGACACCTCGCGCGAGGTGGTCGTCGGCCTGGCGCTGGCCAGCATCGTGCTGGCGCTGGGGCTCGGCTACGTGTTCTCCTGGTCGATCGTGGGGCCGCTCACCCAGATCACGGGCCGGCTCCGCCAGATCGCGTCCGGCGAGTTCGATCAGAGGGTCCAGGTCAGCAACCGCGACGAGCTCGGCGCGCTCGCCACCGACGTCAACCGGACCTCCGGGGAGCTGGGACGCCTCTATGGGCAGCTCGAGGAGCGGACCCAGGAGCTCAGCGGCGCTCTCGAGCGGCAGACCGCGACCGCCGAGGTGCTGGGCGTCATCAGCCGGTCGACCACCGAGCTGCAGCCGGTGCTGGACACGATCGGCGCGACCGCGGCGCGGCTCTGCCATTCCGATCGGGCGACCATCTGGAGGCTCGAACTCCGACGGCAGATATCACCTGGCTGCCGCTACCGGGAAAGACGCGGAGTTTCTGCGCTATTTGGCTGAGAATCCCGTCACTCCCGGGCGGGGAACAATAACCGGCCGCGCCGCCCTCGAAGGCAGGACCGTGTACATCGTCGACACGCTTCAAGACCCCGAGTTCACCTGGTTCGAGGCGCAGGCGAAGGGAGGCCATCGCACCGTGCTCGGCGTGCCGCTGCTGCGCGAGAACACGGTGATCGGCGTGATCGTCCTGGGGCGGAACGTCGTCCGGCCGTTTACGGACGAGGAAATCAAGCTGGTCACCACCTTCGCCGACCAGGCCGTCATCGCGATCGAGAACGTGCGCCTGTTCGACGAGGTGCAGGCGCGCAGCCGCGACCTGACGGAGGCCCTGGAGCAGCAGACGGCGACGTCTGCGATCCTGCGCGTGATCAGCACCTCGACGACCGAGGTGCAGCCGGTGTTCGAGACGATCGTGCGCAACGCGGTCGCTCTGTGCGGCAGCCTGTTTGCCAACGTGTTCCGCTTCGATGGCGAGCTGCTCCATTTCGTCGCCAGCCACAACGTGGGCCCGAGCTATGTGGAGCTGCTGCGGGCCAAGTACCCGATGCGGCCCAACTCGTCCCAGGTCTCCGGACGGGTCGTGCTCACCAGGTCGATGGTCCGACTGGAGGACGCGCTGGCCGATCCGGACTACGATCAGCAGTTTCCCGCGGCCATGGGCTGGCACCGGATGCTGGGCGTGCCGATGCTGCGCCAAGGCGAGCCGGTCGGCGTCATCGTCGTCAGCTGGGCCGAGGCTGGACCCGTGCCCAAGGCCCAGGAAGAGCTGCTGAAGCAGTTCGCCGATCAGGCCGTGATCGCGATCGAGAACGCGCGGCTGTTCGACGAGGTGCAGGCGCGCACGCGCGATCTGACCCGCTCGGTCGCGGAGCTGCGCGCGCTCGGCGAGGTCAGCCGCGAGATCAGCTCCACGTTGGCGCTGCAGACGGTGCTGCGCGCAATCGCCGCCCACGCGGTCGCGCTGGCCGAGGCGGATGCCGGCGTATTCAGCGCTTACGACGAGGCGGCCCGGGTCTTTCGCCTGCAGGCGACCCACGGGCTCGACCCCGAGGTCGTCGACGCGATCACGCGCCGGCCGGTGCGCCTGGGCGAGGGTGCCATGGGCCAGGCCGGGCTCCGCCGCGCCGCGGTCCAGATCGCCGACATCGATCAGGAGGCGGGCTATGCCTTCTATGACACCATCCGCAGGCCCGGCTATCGGGCGCTGCTCGGCGTGCCGCTCTTGCGCGAGGATAGCCTGGTCGGCGCGCTGGTGATCTGCCGCAAGAGCCCCGGCGCGTTCAGCGCCGAGGCGGTCGATCTGGTGCAGACGCTCGCCAACCAGTCGGTCCTGGCGATCCAGAACGCCCGCCTGTTCGAGGAGCTCGAGCAGAAGGGGCAGGAGCTCGCCGCCGCCAGCCGCCACAAGTCCGAGTTCCTGGCCAACATGAGCCACGAGCTGCGGACGCCCTTGAACGCGATCATCGGCATCGCCGAGATGCTGCGCGAGGACGCCGAGGAGGAGGGCCAGGAAGCGCTGGTCGAGCCGCTGCAGCGCATCCACCGCGCCGGCGACCACCTCCTGCACCTGATCAACGAGATCCTCGACCTGTCCAAGATCGAGGCCGGCAAGCTCGAGCTGCACGTCGAGGACGTGGGCCTCGCCGCCGCGATCCAGGACGTCGCCCAGACCGCCGAGCCGCTGGCGGCCAGGAACGGCAACCAGCTCACCATCGATTGCCCCGAGGCCGTCGGCAGCCTGCGGGCGGATTCGACCCGGCTGCGCCAGATCGTCCTCAATCTTCTGAGCAACGCCTGCAAGTTCACCGAGCGGGGCGAGGTGCAGCTCGGCGGTCCGCGCCGACCCGGACTGGGTCACGATCAGCGTCGCCGACACCGGCATCGGCATGACGCCCGAGCAGGTCAAGAGGCTGTTCCAGGAGTTCAGCCAGGCCGACGCCTCGACCACGCGCCGCTACGGCGGCACCGGCCTGGGCCTTGCCATCAGCCGCCGGCTCGCGCGCCTGATGGGGGGCGACATCACGGTCGAGAGCGCAGCGGGCGTCGGCACGACCTTCACGGTCCGGCTGCCGGCGGGTCCGGCGGAGCCGGCCGCGGCCCTTCCGCCGGGCGAGCCCGCCCAGCGGCGGTCGATCGCAGCCGCACCCTCGAGGCGCGCCGCCGGCGATGCCGCGACCGTGCTGGTGGTCGACGACGAGGAGACGGTGCGCGACCTGATGCGCCGGTTCCTCGCCCGCGAAGGCTTCGATGTGGTCACGGCCAAAGATGGCGAGGAGGGGCTCGGGCTCGCGCGGCAGCTGCGCCCGGCGCTGATCACGCTCGATGTCCTGATGCCGGGCCTGGATGGCTGGAGCGTGCTGCAGGCGCTCAAGGCCGATCCCGAGCTCGCCGCGATTCCGGTCGTGATGCTGACCATCATCGACGAGCAGAACCGCGGCTATACGCTCGGCGCCGCCGACTATCTGACCAAGCCGATCCAGCGCGACCGGCTGCGGGGGCTGCTGGCCCGTTACTGCCGCGATGCCGCGCGCAGGCAGGTGCTGATCGTCGACGACGATCCGGAGGCGCGGCGCTGGCTCGCCCGCGCGCTCACCGCCGAGGGCTGGCAGGCGAGCGAGGCAGCGGATGGGCGCGCCGCGCTGGCGCAGCGTTCGCGAGCGCCGGCCCGACCTGATCCTCCTCGATCTGCTGATGCCGGAGATGGACGGCTTCGAGTTCCTGGCCCGGCTGCAGGCGGATCCAAGGCGCCCCGCGTGCCGGTGATCGTCGTGACCGCGGCCGATCTGACCGAGGACGACCACCGCCGCCTGAACGGCGCGGTCGAACAGGTGCTCCTGAAGCAGGCCGTGCAGTCGCGACGAGCTCCTGCAGGCGCTGCGCGATCTGGTCGGACGGGCGGTGCCGGGCCGGCTGGCCCTGCCCGAGGGGATCGGCCGATGACTAGGATCCTCTACGTCGAGGACAACGACGACAACATCTACATGCTGCGCCGCCGTCTCGAGCGCAAAGGCATCGAGGTGATCGTCGCCAACGACGGCGCGCAGGGCATCGCCGCCGCCGAGCGCGAGCGGCCGGATCTGATCCTGATGGACCTGAGCCTGCCGGTGATCGACGGCTGGGAAGCGGCGCGGCGCCTCAAGAGCGCGCCCGACACCCGGGCGATCCCGATCATCGCGCTCTCGGCGCACGCCATGACCGGCGATCGCGAGCGGGCGCTGGCCGCGGGCTGCGACGACTACGACACCAAGCCCGTCGACCTTGCGCGGCCTGATGGCCAAGATCGAGGCGCTGCTGCCGCCGGGAGCGGGTCCGTGAGCGAGCCGGCGCGGATCCTGGTCGTCGACGACAACGAGGACAACCGCTACACCTTGACGCGGCGGCTCAGGCGGGAGGGCTACGAGCAGGTCGCGGTCGCGACCAACGGCCGCGAGGCGCTCGACCTGATCGCGCGCCAGCCGTTCGATCTGATCCTGCTCGACATCATGATGCCGGAGATGAACGGCTACGAGGTGCTCGAGCGCCTGAAGGCCGATGACGCGCTGCGCCACATCCCGGTGATCATGATCTCGGCGATCTCGGAGCTCGAGAGCGTGGTCCGCTGCATCGAGCTCGGCGCCGAGGACTATCTGCCGAAGCCGTTCAACTCGGTGCTGCTGCGAGCCCGCATCGGCGCCTCGCTCGAGCGCAAGCGCCTGCACGACCGGGAGGCCGCGCATCTGGCCGAGATCGAGCGCCAGCGCGCACGCGCCGACCAGCTGCTGCATGCGATCCTGCCGGCGCCGGCGGTGCGAGAGCTGAAGAGCGCGCGATCACATCGCGCCCCGGCGCTTCGAGGACGTGGCGGTCGTGTTCGGCGATCTGGTCGGGTTCACGAGCTACTGCGAGCGCCATTCGGCCGAGGAGGTGGTCGCCAACCTCGACCGTCTGGCCTCTCGATCTGGAGCGGATCGCGGGCCGCCACGCGCTGGAGCAGATCAAGTCCACCGGCGACGGCTTCATGGCGACCGCCAATCTGCTCGAGCCGCACGCCGACCCTGTGCTGGCGAGCGTCTGCTTCGCGTTCGAGATGGTCGAGGCGGCGCGGCGGAATCCGGCGAGCTGGCAGATCCGCCTGGGCATCCACGTCGGCTCCGTCGTCGCAGGCGTGGTCGGGCGTCGCAAGTTCAGCTTCGACCTCTGGGGCGACACCGTGAACACCGCCGCCCGGCTGTCCGCCCTCGGCTCGGAAGGTGCGGTCTATCTGAGCGGCGACGCCTGGACCACGATCGCGGGCCGCTGCCCGGGCCGTTGCCTCGGTCGGGTGTGCCTCAAGGGCAAGGGCGAGATCGTGGTCTATCGCTGCGCTCCGCCCGACCCTTCGCCCGCGCAGCGGTTCGGCTGACGGGTCGCAGCGGGGCGGCCGCGGTTGGCCCGCCCCCTTCGAGCTACGAAGGGAAGTTTGCGAACATCTTCTGGACGGCCGTCTGGATGTCCCCGGCAGGCGCGCCGCCGGGATCGACGATGCCTTGGGCGTTGCCCTGCCAGAGGAACAGCTTGCTCTCGGGGTCGACGAGCGCGACCATCAGGGTGCCCTCGGTGTAGTTGAATTGGGACACGCTCCAGCGGCCCCCTTCGATCTCCGACTCGTGCTGCAACCGCACGTGATAGTCGACCAGGAAATCCGGCGCCTCGCCGGCGGCCGCGGGCCGAAAGCCGCGCGCCTCGAGAGCCTGCTCGACCGCCGCGTGGATGTCCTGCCCGGCGATCGAATCGTCGAGCGTGCCGCCCATCTGCGGGTTCGGCTCCCAGGCGAAAGTGTGCAGCTTGGCGAAGTCCGCGGTCGGCGATGTGCCGGTGCTGACCGAGACCGGCGAACAGCCGATCAGCATCAGAAGACGCCGCAATCGCGAAGAATCCTCGCATCCGATTCGTTCTCATGGTCTCTCCCATCCCTCTCATGGTTGTCCCCACCCGGCTGCGCTCCGCCCGCTCACCGGCGGAAGCCGCCGAACCGGCCGCCGCCGAAGCCGCCACCGCCGCCCCAGCGACCGCCGCCCCAGCGATCGCCGCCGCCCCCGAAGCCGCCACCGCCGAAGCCGCCGCCACCGAAGCCGCCGCCACCGAACCGCCGAAACGGTCCCAGCCGCCGCCCGAGAAGCTGCTGAAGCGGTCGGCGCCCTGGCTGCGGGCCTGCTGCTCGCGGTCGGCCCAGGAGGTGTCGGACGACGCGCTCTGCCAGCCGCTCGAGGTCTGCTGCTGCCAGCCGGAGCCGGAGTTGCGATAGACCTGGCCGTCGGCGCCGGCGTAGCGATCGCCACCCGCCGCGCCGGAATCGTAGGTGTTGGTCTGGCCGGTGCGGGCATTGTAGACCGAGGTGTCGTGGCTGACGCCTGAGCCTTGCGCGCCGGCCTCGGCTTCAGTCTGCCGGGTGACCGAGCTGCCGCCCGCGCCGGCCGCCGAGCGGCTGGCGTCGTAGTTGGATTCTCCGGTCTGGGCGTCGTAGCTGGAGCTGCGCTGGGCGCTCGAGGCGCCGCCTTCCGGCGTGCTCGCCGAGCGGCTGGCGTCGTAGTTCGAGGTTCCGGTCTGCGCATCGTAGCTCGAGCTGCGCTGCTCGCTCGCGGTGTCGCCATAGCGATTGGTGGCGGACGCGCTCCCGGACGTGGTGGTCTTGCCGGTGTTGGGATCGTAGCTGGCGCTGCGCTGCACGTCGCCGGTCGTGCCGCGGGCGGTGTCGAACGCTGCGGTTGAGACTGTCGCTGCTCACGCCGTTCTCGGTGTCGTAGTTCCGGTCGGCCGAGACCTGGCCCGTGGTGCCGGTCGCATAGTTGGTATAGCTGCCGGAATAGTCGCGGCCCTCGTTGCCGTTCGAGTGCGAATACCACTGCTCGGTGCCGGAGCTGTAGGTGTCGCCATACTGGCCATAGACTTGGGCGCTGGTCGAGCCGCAGCACGGGTAGCCGTGGTCGATCGGGGCGTAGTAGGGCTCATAGTAGGTCGAGTTGTGGTTGTTGTTGTCGTTGCCCCAGGAGTCGATCAGGGCCGCCGTGGTGAGCCCGAGCGCGGCGCCATACGCCCAGCCGACCGCCGGGTTGTAGACGGGCTCCGCCTCGACGCCATAGGTCGCGGGCGGCGGATACCACTGCGTGCCGATCCAGGGCTGGTAGTCGTAGCCGGTGCCGTAAACCACGACCCCGTCGGGCGCGACCACGCTGCCCATGTAACCCTGCGTGTAGCCCTCATAGACCACCTCGGGCGTCGACCCGTAGACGTCGACATAGGTGACGTAGTGCAGCGGTGAGCTCGGCGGGATGCCGTAGATCGCGTCCGGCACCGAGGTCGCGATCTCCCAGGGCCCCTGGGGCGAGGGTGCTACGAACCAGATGCCCGCGCGCAGGCCATAGTACTGGCCGGGGCCGGCCTCGATGATCGGGTCCGGCGAGTTGACGACGTAGCTGAGCGCGGTGCCCTCGACCGGCTGGAGCTGTGGCGGACCATCGAACAGCGGGTCGAACTTGGGCCCATCCTTGAGCGGCACGGTGGCGGTGCGCGGCACCGAGGCCTCGATCACCGCCTCCTGCGCCTGCGGCGTGCCGGCCACGGTCGCGAGCACCACGCCCGTGGGCGAGCTCGGGGGGATCTCCCGGAAGGCGGCCGGCAGGTCCTTGCTGGAGATGTAGCTCCACGGCCCCGTGGCGGCGGCGGAGCGGTACCAGCGGCCCGAGATCAGAACGTAGAAGTCGTTGTCGCCGGTGCTGAACAGCACGTGCGAGGTGGTGTTCGCCGCAAACAGCAGGTCGGTCGTGCCGACCGGCTGGAAGTCGGGTTGCCCCTTGAAGACGATCAGCGCCGCGGGCGTGTGGCGGACATAGATCGTGGGCACGCCGTCCGCGAGCGAGGGCCCCGGCTGGCCGCCGCCGCCATTGAGCAGATCGACCTCACCGGCGGGAATGGTTTCGGCGACCGGATCGAGGGCGTCCATGGGATGGTCCTCGCGCCGCCAGGGGCCGTCGACCTGGTCGGCCGACAGCCAGCCGTCATAGGCGTGGAGATAGTAGGGCCCGCCGCCTTGCTGGCGCATGATCAGCGCGGCGGTATTGATCACGCGCTCGTACGCGCTGTCGGGAATTGCACGCAGCACGGGCGCGCCGTCGATCGGGATCAGGATCGCCGGCGTATAGCTGACGATGATCTCGGGCGGGCGGTTGTCGACCGCGACCGGCTCGGCGCTGGCGCCCGCCGAGGCGGCGAGCGAGGCCTCCACCCGGTCGAGCGAGATCGACCGCGGCGCCGTCACCAGCACCTGTTGCAGCTCGCCCAGATAGCTGGCGCCGCGGTCGGGCAGGGTCGGGAAATTGCTGCGGGTCGCGTGCACGTCCTGGAGCGTCACCGCGCGCCGGATCGGGTCCACCTCGGTCCTTGCGGTCGCCCAGATCACGCCGAAGTCCGGCTCCTTGGCGCCGGGCGGCGTCGCTTCGACCGCGGCGCGGAAACTGATCTGGTTGCCTTGCCAGCTCTCGACCTGCGGCTGGTAGACCAGGAGCTTCGCCGACGGCAGCTGGTATTCGCGCGGCCAGGGATCGGGGTTGCCCGGCCCCGGCACGGCCGCTGCCTCCTCAGCCCGAGCGGTGACCACAGTCAGACCGATCATGCCGCAGATGGCGGCTGCCAGGATGATCCGAGTGCTCATGATCTGCGACCCTTCTCTGGTGGTGCCGGGCTCCTGCTTTAGGACTGGGACGGAGCCGCCCGTGCGATCCAGCCCTGGTCGGCAAAGAACGTCGCGAGCTGCCTGGCCGCCGCGCTGGCGGTGGCTTTGGCGGTCAGATCGAGCTCGGTCTCGGTCGCCGCCGGCAGCCCGTCCCGGGTGCCGCCGGGCAGCCTCGCCAGCACACCGGCCGGCAGGCGCTCGGGCGGCAGGTTCGCGTCGGCGAGGTTGAACTCGACCTCCTCGGACAGGCGATCGCCCGCTGCGGTCATGCTGTAGATTTCGATGTCGGCGACCACGTTCGGCCAGTCGGCGGAGAAACCGACGATCCCGGGCGCGCTCAGGTCGTCGCTGGCAAGCGAGATGAACTGGCCTTCGATCGACGTGATGTCAGGACCCGCGGGCAGGGACGCGCCGGCGCGCTCCGCCGGCAGCCCCATGCGGCGGATTTCCTCGACCAGGCTGGCCGCAAAGGCGCTGGCAAACCGATGCCCGACCGCCCGCTCCGTCGCGGTCCGCGAGTTGTCCGCGATCAGCTTCGCGCTCCCTCGATGCCCGACCGTGACCTCCTCCGGCGTGATGGCGAAGTCGGACACCAGAATGGCCGTCGGCATCGGCGTGATCTGGCTCCTGATCGCCTGGTCTGCGGCGGTATCGGCGTTCTGGCAGCCGGCAACCAGCAGCAAGATCGCGCCGGCGATCCCCAGACCCGGTAACCGGTGCGGGATCCACACGGCGATCATGGCACGGCCCCCCTCGGGCCAGCAAATAAGGGTCTCATCCGGCAATCTCCTTGTCGCTGTCACGCCCCCTTGGGCAGGGCGGGTAGCCCGCTGGAGCCGCCCGCCCTCCCTCTCGCCCTGTCGTACCGCCCGGCCGATCAGAGTGCCTCGGGCTTGAGCTCGACCGTGAGCTTGGCGATCTTGCCCGTGAAGCGGAACGGCACCTGGTAGTCCTTGTCGTCCACGGGCGTCCGGGTGTCGACGCCGACGTCGAAGGTCTCGTCGATCGTCAGCAGGAACGGGATGGTGTGCGGGATCTTGCTGGTCGCGACCTCCTTGCCGTCGACCTTGAGCACGCCGGTGCCGCCCTTGCCGAAGCCCGGGCCGTCGTAGGCGAAGTCGAACACGATCTGATGCTTGCCCGGCGCCAGCGCATCCTGGCCTTCCCAGCGGAAGCGCTCCAGATCCAACAAGTTGTAGGTGAACACCGGCTTGCCCTTGAGCAGGTACAGGCCATAGCCGCCGAAGCGGCCGCCGTCGGTGCCGATCATGCCGTCTCCCCCGCCTGCGGGTACTTCCACGTCCGCGGTGATGGTGTAGGACTTGGCCAGGATGTTGGGGGCGTCGGAGTTCGGCAGGCCGGACATCTCACCCGAATAGGTGAAGAGCTTCCGCCCGGCGCTGTAGCTGGGCTTCGGCGTGAGCAGGCGCTCGAGCACGTCGTTGTCCAGCGGCAGCACACCGTATTTCGCCGCCTCGACCAGGAAGAGCTCCTGCAGATCGTGCAACTTCTCGGGCATCTTGGCGGCGAGGTCGTTATTCTCGGAGAAATCCTGGGCGATATTGTAGAGCTCCCACTGGTAGCCGTTGACCACGTCGGGCATCTTCGCGAGGCCCATCAGCCAGGGCGGCTGCGGCGGCGTCGTGGCAGCGATCCAGCCGTCATGATAGATCGCGCGGTTGCCCATCATCTCGAAGTATTGCGTGGTGCGCGTGGAAGGGGCGTCGGCGTTGGCCTTGTCGAAGGTGTAGGTCATGCTCACGCCCTCGATCGGCTTCTGGGCGATGCCGTTCAGCATCACCGGCGCCGGGATGCCCGTGGCCTCGAGGATCGTCGGCACGATGTCGATCACGTGGTGGAACTGGCTGCGGATGCCGCCCTTGTCCTTGATCCGGTTGGGCCAGGCGATCGCCATACCCTGGCGCGTGCCGCCGAAGTGGGACGCGATCTGCTTGGTCCACTTGAACGGCGTATCGAACGCCCAGGACCAGGCGACCGACATGTGCGGGGTGGTCGCGGCCGAGCCCCAGGCATCGTAGAACTTGAGCTGCTCGGCGACCGGAACATTGATCCCCTGGATCGCCGCCATGTCGAAGGGCGTGCCGATCTCGGAACCTTCCGCGCTCGTGCCGTTGTCGCCGGTGATGTAGATGACGAGCGTGTTGTCGAGCTTGCCCATGTCGTCGACCGCGTCGATCACGCGGCCGATCTCATGGTCGGTCATGGCGACGTAGGCGGCATAGACCTCCGCCTGGCGCGCGAACAGCTTCTTCTCGTCGGCGTTGAGCGTCTCCCACTTCGGCAGGTCATCCGGGCCAGGGGGTGAGCTGGGTATTCTCCGGGATCACGCCCAGCCGCTTCTGGTTGGCGAAGATCTGCGCGCGCATGGCGTTCCAGCCCATGTCGAACTTGCCCTTGAACTTCGCGATCCACTCCGGGGTCGGCTGGTGCGGGGCGTGGGTGGCGCCGGGGACGTAGTAGACGAAGAACGGCTTGTCGGGCGCCGCCGCGTTAAGCTGCTTGATGTAGTCGATGGCGTCGTCCGCCAGATCGGTGTTGAGGTTGTAGCCAGGCTTGCCGATCCAGGGGAAGATCTGGGTGGTGTTGCGGAACAGGAACGGCGTCCACTGGTCGGTCTCGCCGCCCATGAAGCCGTAGAAGTATTCAAAGCCCATGCCGTTCGGCCATTGGTCGAAGGGACCGGCCGTGCTGTACTGATAGTCGGGCGTGTTGTGGTTCTTGCCGAACCACGAGGTGGCATAGCCGTTCTCTTTCAGGATCTCGCCGATGGTGCCGTTGTTGAGGCCGATGATCGAGTCGTAGCCCGGATAGCCGGTCGCCTGCTCGGCGATCACCCCGAAGCCGACCGAGTGATGGTTGCGTCCGGTGATGATCGCCGCCCGGGTCGGCGAGCAGAGCGCGGTCGAGTGGAACTGGGTGTAGCGCAGCCCCATGCTCGCGATCCGGTCCAACGCGGGCGTCGGAATGACGCCGCCGAAGGTGCCGGCAACGCCATAGCCGGCGTCGTCGGTCATGATCAGGAGAACGTTGGGGGCACCCTTGGGCGGCACCACGGTCGGCGGCCACCAGGGCTTGGAATCCTTGGCGCCGAGATTGATCACGCCGCCGAATGGGGCGGGCGGATTGGGAAGATACCGCCCGTCGACGGTCGTCGTGGCGCTCGGCGCGCCCGGCACGCCGGTGATCTGCTGGCCGGCGGCCGGGCCCACCTGCCCGAGTGCGGCGACCGCCAGGGCCAAGGCGGCCGTCATCCATCCTCTCATGACGCGGTCCTTCCCTTCCTCACCACGGACTAAGGCGTGGTCCAGCCCTGCTCGCCGAACAGGGCGGCGAGCTGCTTGGCGATGCCCTTGGACGCCCGGTCGGCGTCGGCGACCACGTTGGCGCCCACGTCCTCGGAGACCACGTGCAGCCCGCCGCTCACTGCCGTCGACACCAAAAGGTGGCCGGTCAGGCCGCCGACCCCCATGGTCTCGGCCATGCCCGGCGCGAGGCCGCTCTTGGCGCTGACCTCGATCTGATCGATCAGCTCGCGGCCCGCAGGCGTCACCTCAAAGACCTGGGCATCGGCGCGCACGTCGCTGCGGCCGGCGCCGAAGCCGAGGATCACGCGCTCGGTCCGGTTGCCCTCATCGATCGAGATCAGCTGGCCCTTGATCAGGACCGCGTGCTGCGTGCCGGCCGGCACCGCGCTGCCGCGCTCTGCGGGCAGGCCCAGGTCGCGAATCTCGACCACCAGCTTGTCCGCGATCGCATCGGCGACCTGCCGACCCGCCTCCACTTCCTGCGCGGTGCGCGACGTGCCGTGGCGAGCCTTGATCGCCTGCTCGATCTCCGTGCTCAGCCCCTCGTCCAGGGTCACCTCCTCGGGCGAGGTGGCGAAGCGGTCGACGATCACGACCGAGGGCCGTGGCAGCATCTGGCCATTGGTCTCGTTCTGGCTCTGCGTCGAGGTGCAGGCGGCGAGCAGCGCCAGCCCGGCGAGCGCAAAGGCTCCCCGGATGAGCTTCTCTGGATAGAGCATCGACGGTCTCCCTCGGATTTTTGCCGGTCGCCCGCAGGCGCCGGCTCGGGTTAAAGCTGAATAAAGGGAAGTCGTTCTACTTGTAGTCGTCCCCAAGCCTGCCGGCCAGCCGCTCGCGCTCGACGCCGAGCTTGGCCTCGCCGGCGTCGACTGTCGGTCTCGCCCCGTGCTCAGAAGTTTATGGTCAGGCCCACCACGGGGCCGTACATCGTGATGTCCCACTCGAACTCGCTGCGCCCGTTGCCGTCCTTGAATTTCTGGTGCAGGGCCCTGTAGCCGGCGAGCACATTGGCGTTGTCCGTCCCGAACAGTCCGAAGCGGTAGCCGACGACGCCGATCGCCTGCCAGCTGTAGTCCGAGTTGGTACTGGTGCCGCCGACGTCGCCCGCGGCAATCAGGCTGAGGCGATTGCCCAGGGTCCAGGTCGTGCGCAGGCCGACGATCGGGTCGACCCAGTTCTTGTCGCCCTCGGCGGTCCGCTTCGCGTTCACGCCTAGGTCGGGGAGGTCGAGCTTGCCCTTGAGCTCGGTGTCCAGATAGGTGTAGCGGATGCCGGCATAGGGATCGAGCACGACCGAGAGCGGCCCCGCCTGGTCGAACTCGGCGAGCTGCCAGGTTCCGACCCGCCAGCTGGCGGCCAGGCCCTGGATCAGCATGTTGGCGGTCGTCTTTATCTTGAGGTCATTTTCCAGCTTGCTCGCATCGTCCTCGAGGTTGGCGTAGACGGTGTTGGACATCAGGGCGAAACGACCCTTGCGCGCCTCCAGGTCGAGCATCAGGGCACCGTTGAGGTCCTTGAGCAGGTCGCTGAAGCTGACGTCGACATCGGCGGTCTTGCCTGCGACACCTGCCTTGCCGTCGAGGCTCGTCGCCCAGAGATAGGGCGTGACGGCGAACGTCCAGGGCGCCGCCGCCGATGTTGCGTCCTTGGCCCCGGCCGGCGAGCCCATCAAGCCGGCCGCGACCGTCGCCCCGAGCGCTGCGCCCCAACGACGCGTGCTCATGCGGAGCCCACCGACGGCGCATTCGAATGCTTGCGGATATTCATGTGATCCCCCCGTCCCAGCGGATGCGGCATCGGCGCCCGCGCCCCGAGGATCCCCGCGGAAGACGCGTTCCCTCCACCTTTGAGTAACGCCGGCCGTGCCGCTCGGCAATGGTGCCGCACGGATGCCATCTCGTGGCGGCGGCTCCATGGCCCGGCCCTGGTCACGGCACGAGCTCGATCTCGCTCGGACGCCAGGTTTTGTCGAAGAACGGCTCGAGCGGGCCGTAGAGACGCAGGATCAGGAACCAGCCCTTGCCGGGCATGGTCTGGACCCAGTTGCCCCGCTTGACGCCCGCGGGCTGCTCCTGAGCGAAGTAGACCGTCGTGGTGCCGTCGGCGGCCGCTTCGGCGGCGGGTGACGGATAGCTCTGGCTGCCCGCGCGCGGGTAACGCTGGGGCGTGTCGAGCATCGAGCGCGTCTGGTTGTCGTAGACCGTGAACGACCAGAAGTTGGCTTCCGGAATGTCTTTGGGCAGCGTCACCTTGTAAGTCCTGGCCCCGTCAAGGTACTGCTTGTCCGCATCCAGCGAAGCCAGAAGGTACTGCGAGCCGATGCCGGTCAGGCGCATGGCCATCCCGGGCGTGATGCCGGTGATGCCGTAGAAGAAGTTCGTGCGCGCATCCAAGGTCCGGTAGCCGGTCGGCGGGAAGGGCTTGGCGCCCTCGGGCGTGATCAGCGGGATCGGCGTCTCGAACTGGTAGCCGGTCTCGAACAGGAAGTTCCACCATGCCGAGCCCGGATAGTAGAACCAGCTCGGATCGCGCGGATTCATGAAGAGAGTGCGTGAAGTTGCATTGGCGACCGCGAGCGTCTCGGTCAGGATCTTCTTCATGCGCGCATCCGGCGCAAACGGCTTGCCCTTGATGATGCCGATCGCGGCAACCGGCCCCATGAGCTCCGGGTCGAGCGAGGTGGCGGGCTCCTGCTGCACGACCTCGTTCAGCATCTCGTAATAGCTGAAATCGTTGGGCGGCACGGTGCTCATGGCCTTGCCGCTGCCTTCGTGGAACACGGTCGGCGGCGGCGGCGCGACCCGGCCGAGCTTGGCTTTTCCGGCCAGGAACTCGGCGATCGGCGTGCCGAAGCCGCCGGCTTCGTACGGGTAGATCTTGGTGAACTTCCGGATCGCTTCGGCCGCCGGCTTCGGGTCGTTCTTCTCCAGGAACGAGCGGCCGAACCACGCGACGCGGGTGGTGCGGGCGCGGGCGGCAAAAAATCCGCCCGCCGGCAGCGGACCGTCGTAGTCCGGCGGCAGGATCAGGTACTTACCGCCTTCGCCGCGATCGGCCCCGGGCAGGCCGATGTCGGTGACCCACCGGAACCAGTAGTCGTCGATGGCGCCGAGAAACTTGGGCGGCACCTCCAGCACCATGGGCCCCTTGGTGAGGTCGAGGACGCCCAAGGCGTAAACGGTGTCCGCGTTCGCCGTCAGGAACAGCGACTTGGCATCCATCAGCTCGGAGAAGACGATGACCTCGTTGTCCTGCACTCCGGCGCTCAAAAGGCCTTTGTGGAGCGCGTCGATGCTGACCCCCGACATGGTGTTCACGAACGCCTCGAAGGCGTGCGTGCGGTCCAGGTTGTCGTAAATTCGGTCCACGGTCGCCGGATTGGGCGCGCCATCCTTGAATCCGAGCGGGCCCAGTCGGGTCTCGATCTTGTCCGGGGTCGAGATCGATTGCAGCGTCTCCCCGGACACCTGGGCACCGGCGGGCAGCGCCGGAAGGGCGGCCAGTGCGACTGCGAGGGTTGCGAGAATTGTTCGTCTCACGGGGATTCTCCACACCGCTCTCGCGGTCTAGTCATTTCGGGAACCAGGACCTTGGACCAGGGGCCGCAGCGTCCGGAACGCCTGACGGCTTAAAACCGATAGTTGACGAGGGCGCCACCGAAGAACTGGTTCTCGTCGCCCTGGTCCTTGACCACCGGGCTGTCGGCGGCGTCGCCGATCAGAAGCGTGTAGGTCGCGAGCCCCGACACGCTCCAGTTTTCCAGGAACCGGTACGTGAGCGTGCCGCCGAAAGCGACGTCCTTGAAACCTGAGTCGGCACTGTACTGGTCGAGCCCGCTCCGGGCGGCGTCATTGGCGTCGATGCTGAAATAGGCGTCCATGTAGTCACTGCTCGCCCAGGTCCCCTCGAGCGCCATATCCACGCGCCAGCTCGAACTCAGCTGAGTACCGTAGGTTCCCCGCAGGGTGCCGAGAAAGCCGTTGCCATTGGCGACGTCCTGGCGGGCCTCGATTTCCAGGCCCAAATTCTGCCGCGGACTGGCCAGAAAGTCATAGCCGCCGACGACGCCGAGCATGACCGAGGCGTCGACGCTCTTGAGAGCATCGACCTTATTGTCATGGACGTCGTTGCGCTCCTTGATGAATTGACCGGCAAGGCCGAGCCGCCAGTGCTCGGACGGCAGGAAATTGGACCGCAGCCGCGGTCCGAGAATCTGAACGAACGTGTTCGGATGATAGAGATTGCCCACCCGCAGGTTCCAGAGCGGGACGGGCTCGTAGTCGTCCGAGCCCTCGTAATCGGGGGCCACTCCCACGCCCGCGCCCACCGTGTAATGAGTGCCCTGGCTCGGGGCGTCGCCCACTTCGGCGGCCTCGTTGCTCGCCGGCTGGGCAAGAGCGAGGCCGCTGCTCAGGAAAGCGCCGATCATCGCGGCGCCGGTCATCGGAAGAAGCGTGACACGCATGCTGGGTTCCCTTTCGGACCGCTCGTGGTCGGTGCAACACCCTGTCATCGGAGCCCGGCTCACGCGCGGCGGGCGTCGCGGCGGCGAGTAGCAGGCTGCACCAAGATCGTGACCGTTCGGAGCTCGGTCCCGAATCCCGGCCCGGCATCATGACCCTTCGCAGCCACCCAGAGTACCCTTTGGAGGGCCGGCAATTCAAGCGCCGGTCGACCATCCCGCGCGGCCCCCGCGCCCCATCGTGTGATCATCAGCCTGCGCGCCTCGCTTGCCAATCTAAGGCTGTGGGCCGGGTTTGGCGGGCGCCGGATCAACGGCTCATTGCTGACCGCCGGCCTGGCGCGCGATCTCGTCGCGCAGCGCGCGTCCCTGGGGGTCGATTGCCACCAGCCGGTCGGCCCAGGTCAACGCGGCGTCGAGGTGGCCCGCGTCCCGATTGATCGTGACCAGCGCCAGCAGGGTGTCCCGATCGGCCGGGTGGCGGGCTTGACTGGCCTCGAGCACGCTTAGCGCCTCGTCGCTCCGTCCGGCCGAGTTGAGCGCGATCCCCTGGACGTAGGCGTATCTCGCATTCGCCGGATCGAGCTCGGCGGCGCGGGCGATCTCCGCCAACGCCTCGGCGCCGCGTCCCTGCCGCACGAGGTTGAGGCCAAGCGCGCTGTGCAGCTCGGCGTCGGCGGGCAGGCGCGCGAGCGCTTCGCGCAGAACGCGTTCGCCCTCGCCATCGCGATTCCCGTGGGCATAGAGCTGGGCAAGGCTCACGTCGGCGGCAACGAAGCTCGGGTCGAGCGAGCGGGCGGCCTGATACTCGGCCTCGGCCGCGCTCGCCTGCCCCTGCTGCGCATAAAGGTTGCCGAGGTTCACCCGACCTTCGGGCCGGTCGGCATTGAGCCGCTGGGCCGCCACGTAGTCGTCGACCGCAAGGGCCAACCGTTGCCGGTCCGCCGCCGCCAGCTGGTCGTGCGGCATCGCCGCGAGCAGCGAGGCCGCTTCGAGCCGGACCCCGCGGACCGGATCGTCGAGCAGGCCGCGAGCGAGCGGCCAGCTCTGCTCGAGCGGCAGCGGCTGCAGCGTCCGCAGCGCCGCCAGCCTGACCAGCGGGTCGGCGGCCGCCAGACCCTGCTGCGCGGCCTCGATCGCCTCGCGGCTCGGCCATCGCGCGAGATCCTCGAGCGCGGTCGCCCGCGCGATCGCCGGCACCCCGGGCGTGGTCGCGAGCTGCAGCAACAGCGGCCCCGCCTCCACCTTGTCGTCGCGCGCCGCGGCGAAGGCCTCGGTCCAGGTCTGCAAGCCCTTGCGCTCCGGCCCGAACCAGCCCTCGACCGCGGCCGCCGCCCAGGCGGCATCCCGGTCGCCATGGCAGTCGTTGCAGGCGTTGGAGACGCCAAAGCGCGCCGACAGATCCGGCCGCGGAATCCGGAAGCTATGATCGTGGCGGCGGTCGATCACCATGTAAGTTCGCTCCGGCATGTGACAGCTCGGGCAGCCCGCCGCCGGCGAGCCGACCGCATGGTGGTGATGCGTGGCGACGCCGTACTTCGCCTGCTCGTGGCACTGGTAGCAGACGCCGTTGCCGTCGGCGCGCAGCTCGAGCGAATGCGGATCGTGGCAATCGCTGCAGCTGACGCCCGCCATGAACATCCTGCTCTGCCGGAACGAGGCGTAGTTGTAGACCTCGCCCAGCATCTTGCCGTCGGCCTCGAACAGGCCGGGCTGCAACAGGCTCGGCAGATGGGTCTCGAGGAGCTGGTGGCCGGGGCGCCAGCCTTCGGCGATCCTGGCGCTGAGGGAATGGCAGACGCCGCAGGTCTCGAGCTCCTTGGCGCTGGTCCGCGGCGCGCTGCGGCGGGCGTTGCCGGTCGCGGCATCGATCGTCCAGTGGACGCCCCGGCGCTCATCGAAATGGACCGTGAGGCCGTCGTCGCCGCCCTTGCCCCAGGGCAGCCAGCTCTGTTGCCGCCCGGCCCAGGCGACGTGGGCGGAGCCCGGGCCGTGGCAGGCCTCGCAGGCGACGTTGATCTCGGCCCAGCTCGTCCGATAGCTGTTGTCGGCGGCATCGTAGTTCTTGTGCAGCTCGGTCGAGTGGCACTCGGCGCACATGAAGTTCCAGGTCTGATCGATGCCGGTCCAATGCAGCGGATCGCCGGCGTGCAGGTCCTGGTGGGGGTAGAGGTGGAACCAGCGCTGGCCGCCCTGTTCCTTGGGCCGCGCGTCCCAGGCGATGCCGAGCGCCTGCAGGCGGCCGTCGGGGAACGCGATCAAATATTGCTGCAGCGGGTAGACGCCAAAGGTGTAGCGGATCTCGAACTCCCCGGGCTTGCCGTCCGGCCCGTCGGTGGCGACGAGGAAGCGGCCGTCGCGCTTGAAGAAACGCGAGATCACCTCGCCCTGGCGGAAGCTCGCATCATCGAAGTTGCCCAACACGGTCGCGGCCGTGGCCTCCTGCATGGCCAGCGCATGTTGCGATCCGCGCCAGGCGGCCATCTCGCTCTGGTGGCAACCGCCGCAGGCGGCGCTGCCGACGAAGGTCGGGGCGGCCGGCTGCGAGGGGGAAGCAGCGCCGCAACCCTGGGCTGCCGCCATCGTCACTGCAGCCGCCAGGCTCCCCAGAGCTCTGGCGGCGATCCGCGACCGATCCGACAACCTCAGCAACCGCCGCTAGCGTCCGCCGCGGCCGCCGCCAAGCGCGGCGTTGAACTCGCCACGCGAGACGACGCCGTCGCCATCGGTATCCATCCCCCGATAAGCCTGGTCCCACTCCTGCTGATCGAGGTTGTTGTCGTCATCGTCGTCGTAGGAATCGTAGAGGTTGTCGGGGCCCGCGGCGCCGGACCCGCCGCCGGCGCAGCCACCGATCAACAACGCGAGGCCCAGAACGAAAGCCCGCCGGCCGGTGACGATTTCGGTCATCTTGTCCGCCT